>NZ_DATKFQ010000033.1:0-160036 GCF_035511235.1 Dokdonella sp. | reverse complement strand
TTCGCCTCGTAGCGAACCCGCTTCCCCGGCTCCATCTCTACCTCGTTACGCGCCAGCTCGCGCGAGACCGTCGACACGTCCCGATCCAGACCACGAGCGATCGCACGCAGCGATGATCCATTCCTCCGCTCGATCTGGATCACCGCGCGTTCCTCTCCACTCAGATGCTGATACTGTCTTGCCATGGCGACACCCTATCCGTTCCTGGGTGTTGCGCTTGGAAGTTGAGACTAAGCCTCGATACGGCGAATTGAGTGAGGGTTTATGAAGAGAATGGTGAACGCCGCGCTTTTACTGTTGCCCATGCTTTCTGGTAACTCGGAGGCCCGTGGTGATGATTCTGTTATTAGTTATGCTTGCGCCAAGGCGATAGCCTCGTCAGTAATTGATTTGGAAGGCAAGGGTTTTCATCTAGATTATGTAAAGGCAGGGGTGGCTTATTGCAATGAGAATAGTGATGGACTTGAGGTTGTATTTATGATGAAGAACAGAAGGGTCAGGGGTGGTGCTTATTATTATTATCTAGATGCAACAGGATCTATTGTAACCAACATTAGAGTTGGTAGATGAATTGGGGCGGGCGGCACATGATTTTTGTGACGTTATTTGGTTTCTGAGCGTGACTTAGCAGGCTGTTGAGAAACGCCCCACCCGAGCGACAATCATAGCCTCCATCAATCATGGGTCGATGAGGCATGCGCGGATCGGACGTACAGCAGTTGGGATGTTCTCGTACGTGTCGGTGGAAGAGCGAGTGCCGCGGGATCATCCGATCCGCAAGCTGCGCGTGCTGGTCGATGCGATCCTGAAGGACATGGATGGGTTGTTGGGCTCGCGTTACGCGAACGGGCCGTGAGTCGATCCCTCCGGAGCGACTGCTGCGCGCCTCGCTGCTGCAGGTGGTCTACAGCGTACGCAGCGAGGGTGTGTTGATTGAGCAGGCGCGGATTGCGCTATGCGGCCATTACACGGATTTCGCGACCGGTCTGAGCTACATGCAGCAGCGCTACTACGATCCGTACGCAGGAAGGTTCCTTGCAGTCGATCCGGTCGCGGCTAGTCCGGGCAGCTTCAATCGGTATTGGTATGCCAACAATAATCCTTATAAGTTCGTTGATCCGGATGGGCAGGCTAGCAAAGTTGCATATCTCGTTAGACTCACCGCAACGGGAATGAGAAAAGTTGCCGCACTAAGCCAAGAACAAGCAGTGCTCGCCCGCAGATCGGGTGAGAATGTGCTGGGTGCACGGAGGCAGATCTCTAGCCAGATTGAGAGAGCGGCGTTCCCCAACGGAGACAGAATGAAGCACGCGGCACACGAACTCGAAGATGGAGCGAAAGGATTGCCGCACTATCAGACAGAAGGCCAGATTGGCCACTCGTTTTGGGGAAGGCTCGGTGGTGCTGCGCTCGCTGCATCCACTTTCTTAGATAATTTGGCTGATGCAGCTGAGTACCTTCCGGACGCTGCACCGCGGCCTGCAACGGGTGATGATATTGACAGGACGAATGGGGTTATAAATTTCATGAACGAAAAAACTGGTTCTGATATACCGAACTTTTCTAAAAGAGGAATCGGTGAATTTAAAGGGGTTTTTAGAGTGGGCGGGAGAGTAGATGAGAGCCGGCTTAACGAGGAAATGAAGCGAAAATGACGTCGATATACAAAATTATAGTGGAGGGCATATTTGTAAGGTACAGAAACGAAATGTGTTGTGGGTTCTTGTCAACCTTCTATATAAGTGCCAAGGATGGACTAGAGGCGAAGTCCAAGGTTTTTCTCAAACTTGATCAAAGAATGAGAGAGAATGAGCTCCAGTCTAATGTTTGCTATATAAAGTCGAGGTATTACATTGAAGAGATATGGAAGTCGGAGGAGGGCGCTCCCGTAGGCGAAGAAGTCTCAGGTGTGGCCGGCTTTTCTCTATATAAAATTAACCTTCTTAATTTCATGCCTTGTTTAATAAGGTACTTTTTAGTAAAAATAAGGGAGCCTGGTCGCATTTTTAGGGAGAAAGATACGAGCATTTAGTATCTGTTGCTTAATGACCGATGTGATGAAGGTCACTATTGAGCGAAGGCGCGCGCGTCACGTTTAAAACTTCAAGGAAGTTAAAGGCGCGTTTCTTTTTCTGGTCAACCAAAGGCCCTGTCTGACTGGATAGAGACTAGGCCGGTTACTCAGGATCGGCTGGGCTGGCATGTGGTGAAGATTGATCCCAAACTGGCATCTGTGGTCAACCGGGTGCAGTCGATGACGACCGGTGGCACGGCGGAGGCTACACCTACTACGGTCAGGGTCGGCGCATGCGGGTGACGAAGGGATCGGTCACGAACATGCACTTCTACACGTTGGCAGGTGCCGGCGAGAGAGTGAACGAATCAGTCTTTCATAGACGCCTTGGGGGCATGGCCAGACGGCGCGCCTCACTTTTCGTTCTACTCCGAAGAACAGCTAATCATCGACGGCGCTTCATGGTGTGCTTCGCGGATCGGAATGCGAAGCACGCGGGCTCTTAGAGATCCTCATCCGCGTCTTGCTCAGTCAAACGCGCCGACGGCGGATACGGCGGCACGTCGGCATAGTCGCCGGCCGCGATGCCGTCCTGCACGGCCTGCCACCAGCGCGGATCGAAGATCTCGCCGTGCGCGGCGATCAGCGCCTGGCGCAGCTCGGCCGGAATGCCGAGGAAGCGCGGAAACTGCTCCGGAAAGACGTCGTTCTCGCGTACGGACAACCAGTCCTCGAGCGGACGCGTCTCGTCGTCGGCGGCGGCCTCGGGCAATGCGCGGAAGCGGCAGCTCTCGACCAGGCACAGTTCGTCGTAGTCGTAGAAGATTGCGCGCCCGCCGCGCGTGATGCCGAAATTCTTCAGCAGCAGATCGCCCGGAAAGATGTTGCTGCGCGCCAGGTCCTTGATCGCCTGGCCGTAGTCGAGCACGGCCGCGCGCGCCGCGTCCGGATCGGCCTCGCGCGCGTAGAGATTGAGCGGCCGCAGCCGGCGTTCGACGTAGCAGTGCGCGACGACCAGGTCGTCGCCGTCGACCGTCACCGTCTCGGCGCATTCGGCGAGCAGTTCCTCGAGCATCGGCGGATCGACCTGCGCCAGCGGAAAGCGCAGATAGCGAAACTCCTGCGCATCGACCAGGCGGCCGATGCGGTCGTAACGGAACACCAGGCGGTACTTCTCCTCGACCTGACGCCGGCCGATGTCCTTCGGATACGCGAAGCGGTCGCGGATCACCTTGAACACCAGTGGATAGCCGCGGGGCGTGAACACCGCCATGACCATGCCGCGCTCGCCGTCGGCGCGCACCAGCCGTTCCTCGGGATGCGCGGCCAGATGGCGGAACAGGTGCCGGTAGCGTTCGGTCTTGCCCTGCTTGGCACGGCCGAGCACCGTGTAGAGCTCTTCGATCGGCTTGTGCGGCATCAAGCCGTGCAGGTAGACGACCGTGTCGGTGACGGTCGGCAGATCGGCCAGGAAGTAGCTGCGCGTGTAGCCGAACAGCGTGGAGATCTGCTGCTGGCGCGTCAGCACCGCGTCGGCGCGGACGCCCTCGGCGGTGCTGACCAGGGCGATCGCCAGCGGCAGCTCGGCGCGTTCGCCGAGCAGGCGGCCGACCAGATAGGCGCGCCGCTCGCGGAAGAACGGGGTCGGCAGCAGTTCGATCGCGATCGCCGCACCGCCGTCGTGCTCGCGCAGCTGCGCCTCGCACGCGGCCGCCACGCGCATCGCGTCGGCGGCGGCCTCGGCATAGCCGCACGCGAACGGCACGTCGGCGAACACCTGTTCGATCGCCTCGGCCGGCGCGTCGCGCAGCCGGTAGCGCGTGCGCGACGTGGCTTCGGCGACGTGCGCGGTCGATTCGCGGTCGAGCGCGACGAACTCGATGTCGGCGGCGACGCCGACGGTGTGGAAGAAGCGCCGCGACAGCGAATTGAAGAAGGTCTTGCTGAGCTCGCGGTCCAGGTACGGCGCCACCTGCAGCTCGAACGCGTCGCGGATGCGCTGCCACAGCGGGCGCGAGCGCACGCGCTCGTCGAGCAGCAGCTCGAGCCGGCCGAGCGTCTCGGCCAGGCATTCCTCGTAGAGGTCCAGACGCCAGACCGTGTCGATCTGCGCCTGCCGCCAGCTGCGCCGCTCGAACCAGCGCTTGGCGCGCCGCGTGATGTCCGAGTAGCGCGCGTTGTAGTCGAGGAATGCGTCGAGGATCAGCGCCGCCGCGCGCACGGGCGTGCCGTCGGGACCGCTGGGCACCTGGCTCATCGTCGGACTCCATCGGATCCGGCGGCCGGAGGGCCGCCGTTCGCGGCAGTCTAGAACGTCCGACCGGCGTTGCGGCGGACATGCGGGCCGCCGCGCGTCGCGCGGCCGGGCACGCGCCGCCGCGCTGCGGACCGATGCTGCGGCGCGCCCGGCGAACGGCTCCGACAGGGCGAGGCTCTCGGGCCGCGCCGCGAAAACGAAGAGGCCGCCCATGGGCGGCCTCTTCAAGTGAACACCGCGCGCGCGGTCAGAGGTGCTTGATCAGCTCGTCGGCGAATTCCGAGCACTTGACCTCGGTCGCGCCGTCCATCAGGCGCGCGAAGTCGTAGGTGACCTTCTTCGATCCGATCGCCTTGTCCATCGCGGCGATGATCGCGTCGGCCGCCTCGGTCCAGCCCATGTAGCGCAGCATCATCTCGCCGGACAGGATCACCGAGCCCGGATTGACCTTGTCCAGGCCCGCGTACTTCGGCGCGGTGCCGTGGGTCGCCTCGAACACGGCATGCCCGGTCACGTAGTTGACGTTGCCACCGGGCGCGATGCCGATGCCGCCGACCTGGGCGGCCAGCGCGTCGGACAGGTAGTCGCCGTTGAGGTTCAGCGTGGCGACCACGTCGTACTCGGCCGGACGCAGCAGGATCTGCTGCAGGAACGCATCGGCGATCGCGTCCTTGATCACGATGTCGTTGCCGGTCTTGGGATTCTTGAGCGTGCACCACGGGCCGCCGTCGAGCTCGACCGCGCCGAACTCGCGCTGCGCCAGCGCGTAGCCCCAGTCGCGGAATCCGCCTTCGGTGAACTTCATGATGTTGCCCTTGTGCACGAGCGTCACCGACTTGCGGTCGTTGTCGATCGCGTACTGGATCGCCGCGCGGACCAGGCGCTCGGTGCCTTCCTTCGACACCGGCTTGATGCCGAAGCCGGAGGTCTCCGGGAAGCGGATCTTCTTGTAGCGGTCCGGGAAGTTCTCCTTGAGCAGCGCCGCGAACTTCTTCGCGTCGTCGCTGCCTTCCTGGAACTCGATGCCGGCGTAGATGTCCTCGGTGTTCTCGCGGTAGATCGTCATGTCGACCTTGGACGGGTCGCGCACCGGCGAGGGCACGCCCTTGAACCAGCGCACCGGACGCACGCAGGCGTACAGGTCCAGCATCTGGCGCAGCGCGACGTTGAGCGAGCGGATGCCGCCGCCGACCGGCGTCGTCAGCGGTCCCTTGATCGAGACCAGGTAGTCGCGGCAGGCGGCGACGGTGGCATCCGGCAGCCAGGTACCGAACTCGTTGAACGACTTCTCGCCGGCGTAGACCTCGAGCCAGTGGATCTTGCGTGCGCCGCCGTAGGCCTTGGCGACCGCGGCGTCGAGCACGCGCACCGAGGCGGCCCAGATGTCCGGACCGGTGCCATCGCCTTCGATGAACGGGATGATCGGGTTGTTCGGGACGGTGAGGACGCCGTCGGCGATCGTGATCTTGGCGCCGTCGGCCGGCGGCGTGAGGGTGGGTTCTGCCATGGATTCCTCCAGAGGTGACGGCGCCGGCGGCAGGCGGAGCGCACAGGGGATGTAAGCGGATGCAGGTAGCCGCCCATTGTCGCCGGAACGGCCCGTGCACGCCACGGGCGGCACCGCGCAGCGGCATCGCGCGAGGACCGATGACGGACGTCGGGCCGGCTCGTGCGACAATCAACGGTTTCCCCGGAGCGGACGGCTTGGTGGATACGGCGGCACTGCAGCGGATTCTGGCCCAGGGCGGATGGCGCGAACGCTTCGATCCGGGCGCGCTGCAGCGCGGCAACGCCTATTTCCGCAACGGTCGGCTGCGCGCGCTGGCGTATCGGCCGCGCGAGGGCGGCGGCCGGCTCGAAGCCGAGGTCCGCGGCCAGCACGGCAACGTCTACCGCACCGTCGTTTCGCTGACCGCGCATGCCGACGCCGGCGACTGGCTCTGCCAGTGCGAATGCCCGGTCACCTACGACTGCAAGCACGCCGTCGCCGTGCTGCTCCACGCCGAGCGGCGGCCGCCGTCGAGCTGGCCGGCGCTGACGCCCGCGCGGCCGCCGCCTGCGGCGAAGGCCGCCGCTGCATCGGCATCGGCGCCGGCACCGACCGACGAGGACGACTGGGCGCGCTGGCTGAGCCGGCTCGAAGCCGTCGACGAGGATCACGCCGCCGCGGTCGCCGAGCCGGGGCGCGTGTTCGCGCTGCTGCTGCGCGGCGCACCGGGCGTGCCGCAGCCGCGTCTGGAAGCGGCACCGGTCTGGCTGCGCCCGGCCAAGAGCCGCAGCAGCGGCCTGGTCGATCCGCAGCCGCTGGTGATGGACGTCGGCGGTCCGGTGCCGGCACCGGCCGGCGGCTGGCCGGTCGCCGATGCGGTCGCGCTCGGCCTGTTGCTCGGGCGCGCCGAGGGGCGGCACGGTCCGTTCGTGCCGATCGATACGCGCGCGCTCGAGCAGGCGCTCGCCGAGCTCGCGCGGCGCCATCGCGTCTACGTCGACAAGCCGGCGCACGGCGCCTGGACGCTGGCCGAGCCGGTCAAGCCGGTGCTCGCCTGGAAGGATCTGGCCGACGGCAGCCAGGTGCTCGACATCGGCATCGAAGCGACCGGCCCGGCCACGCTGCTGCGCGGCGCCGGGCTGTGGTACTTCCTGCCGGAGGCGCATCGCTTCGGTCTGGTGCAGGCATCGCCGGCCTGGGTCGATCTGGTCCAGGGCGCGCCGCGCGTCGCGCCCGAGAACGCCGAGACCGTGCGCCGCACGCTCGGCACGCGCAGCGCCGCCGCGGCATTGCCGGCGCCGGCGGTGCGGGCGCTGCGCCGCATCGAGGTCACGCCGGTCGCCGAGCTGACGCTGCGCACGGTCGACGTGCCGTGGCGTCAGGCGCTCCGGCTGCGTCTGGTCAGCGCCGGCTGCGCGCGGCTGGCGTTCGACTACGGCGGCGTGCGCGTTGCGCCGGCCGCGGCGGCGACGACGCGCCTGCTGCACGAGGGCGAACTGGTCGAGATCCAGCGCGACCGCAGCTACGAGCGCCAGATCCTCGATCTGCTCGAGCAGGTCGGTCTCGTCGAGGCCGACCTGCCAGTCGTGGCCGGCGCAGACGAGGCCGTCCATGCCGATTTCCTGCTGCAGCCGGCCGAGCAGCGCCCGCCGCTGGCGCCCGATGCCTGGAAGCCGGTCGTCAAGCAGCTGGTCGAGCAGGGCGTGCACGTGGTTTACGCCGAGGGCTTTCCGCGCGACGAGCTGCTCGACATCGACGACTGGCACGCCGATCTGGCCGAGACCGGCACGCCCTGGTTCGACGTCGCGCTCGGCATCGACGTCGGCGGCGAGCGCGTCGATCTGCTGCCGATCCTGCGCCGCCTGCTGACCGACCCGCGCTTCTCGCTGGCGCCGCGCCGCGGCGAGCGCCGCGACGCCGCGCTGCGCGTGCCGATCGACGAGCGGCGCAGCGTCGAGCTGCCGCTGGCGCGCGTACGCGCGCTGGTCGGACCGCTGCTCGAATGGATCGACGCCGATCGCGGCGAGCGCCTGACCGTGCACCGCAGCGCGGCCGCCAGCCTGCTCGCGGCCGGCGACGAGGCCGGCCTGCACTGGGCCGGCGGCGACCGCCTGCGTGCCAATCGCGACGCATTGGCCACGGCACGCCGCGCGGTCGAACCGCCGGCCGGGCTGCAGGCCGTGCTGCGCGAGTATCAGCGCGAAGGCCTGGCCTGGCTCGGTTTCCTGGCCGACGCCGGGCTCGGCGGCGTGCTCGCCGACGACATGGGGCTCGGCAAGACCGTGCAGGTGCTCGCGCACCTGCTCGACGAGAAGGCGCGCGGCCGCCTCGACGCGCCGGCGCTGGTGATCGCGCCGACCAGTCTGATCGGCAACTGGCAGGACGAGGCGCACCGGTTCGCGCCATCGCTGTCGGTGCTGACGCTGCACGGCGCCGGGCGTGCGCGTGCCTTCGATGCGATCGCCGGCCACGATCTGGTCATCACGACCTACCCGCTGCTGCCGCGCGACCGCGAGCGCCTGACCGCGACCGCGTTCGCGCTGGTGATCCTCGACGAGGCGCAGTCGGTCAAGAACGCGCGCAGCCAGGCCGCCCAGGTCGTGCGCGAGATTCCGGCGCGGCGCCGCCTGGCGATGACCGGCACGCCGCTGGAGAACCACCTCGGCGAGCTGTGGGCGCTGTTCGACGCGGTCGAGCCGGGCCTGCTCGGCAGCGAGCGGCAGTTCGCGCGCTTCTACCGCGTGCCGATCGAGAAGCACGGCGACACCGACCGCAGCCAGCGTCTGTCGCGGCGCATCGCGCCGCTGCTGCTGCGCCGGCGCAAGGAGGACGTGCTGACCGAGCTGCCGGAGAAGACCGAGATCGTGCAGCGGCTCGAGCTCGAAGGCGCCCAGCGCGAGCTCTACGAGACCTTGCGGCTGGCCCAGCACGAACGCGTGCGCGAGGCGATGCGCGAACGCGGCCTGGCGCAATCGGGCATCGTCGTGATCGACGCGCTGCTGAAGCTGCGTCAGGTCTGCTGCGACCCGCGCCTGGTCAAGCTCGACAGCGCGCGCCGCACCGAGGACTCGGCCAAGCTCGAAGCCCTGCTCGAGCGGCTCGACACGCTGATCGGCGAGGGCCGGCGCGTGCTGGTGTTCTCGCAGTTCGCGCAGATGCTGGCGCTGATCGCCGAAGCGCTCGATGCGCGCGGCGTTTCCCATCTGATGCTGACCGGCCAGACCCCGGGTGGCGCCCGCGCCGACCTCGTGCGCCGTTTCCAGGACGGCGAGGCGCCGGTGTTCCTGATCAGCCTCAAGGCCGGCGGCACCGGTCTCAACCTGACCGCGGCCGACGCGGTGATCCATTACGACCCGTGGTGGAATCCCGCGGTCGAGGCACAGGCCACCGACCGAGCGCACCGTATCGGCCAGGACAAGCCGGTGTTCGTGTACAAGCTGATCTGCGCCGGCACGGTCGAGGAGAAGATCCAGGCCTTGCAGGCGCGCAAGGCCGGCCTCGCCGATGCCGTGCTCGAGGGCGCCGGCACCGGTGCGCTGCATCTGGACGAGTCGGACCTGGCCGAGCTGTTCGCGCCGCTGGCGCCGGAGTGAGGCCGGCCGCGTGCGCCGATCGCGATGCGCCGCGCACGATCCCCGGCAGACGATGCTTGCAGGCGCCACGATCTTCGCCGTCGCTCGCTGCATCGAGCATCCGGCAATTCGCATCGAACGATGCGAAGCGTCCATTCGTTCGCGATCTGGCGATCACGACGCACGGACGTCGATGGGCTGAGCGGTCCCGCCACGGCATGTGGGCGGGCAGCGAACCCGGCATCGATCGGCTGCACCCGGCCGGGGCGTGAGCCTCCGACGTTCGCGTTCGCGCGACGAGCGCATCGAGATCCGAATCGCGCGGTGACCGTGCCGATGCCGTACCGCTCGACCGGGCCGGCGGCATCGTGCCACCGGCCCGGCCGCCCCCTCAGCGCGTCTCGAAGCCGTCGGCGAAAATCCGGTCGATCGCCGCGGTCACCGTGAATGGCCGCGATGCCGAGGCCGGTCGCAACGCCGCGTTGCCGCCGTACTGCACGTCGAGCGTATAGGTGCCCGGCAACGGCAACGTGACCGTGCAACTGGCCAGTCCGGTTGCATCGGTCGTGCCGATACAGGTCTGGCCGCCGACCGCGAACGACAGGGCCGCGCCGGCCACCGGGCTCGGCGTGCTCGCGGCCGAAATGTCGGTCAGTCGTGCCGTCAGCGCAATCGGCCGCGCGACGACCGCGCCCTGCGCGCCGCCGAGCGCGAGGAAAGTCGCGTGCGGTCCTTCGGTGAAGGTCACGCGCGCCGGATTGGACGTGAGGTCCAGCGTGTCGCTGCGCAGCAGCGCCGTGATCACATCATTGCCGGCCCGCGTGCCGGCGTAGCTCAGCGTCGCGATGCCGTTCGCGTCGGTGCGGGCCAGCCGCACCTGCGCATTGGCCCCTTCGATCAGGAAGCGCACCGGCGTGCCGGCCGGCACGCTGGCGTGCGCGACTTTCGCCTGCAGGGTGAACGTCGTGCCTTGCAGCGGATCGGGCGAGGTCAGGCGCGGGTCGAGGCCGAGCGCCGGCGTCGGGTTGCTGCTTGCGAAATCGCAGGCGCCGCTGGCCGGCGCCAGCTTGTGCACGGTGTCGGCGGTGCTCGAGTACAGGCAGCCGTCGGCGCCGATCGTGCCGGTGCCCAGATGATCGGCCAGCGCGGTGCGCGTCACCGGCGTGGTCGTCAGGTCGACGAGGTAGAGCGTGTCGGGCTCGTTCCAGACCAGCAGCGAGCGCGCCGCGCCGTCCGGTCCGGCCTCGCCGATGTTGATCCAGTAGTACGAATCGAAACCTTGCACGGTCGTCACCGCCGCCGGCTGCGGCTGGTCGGTGCCGGCGACCTGGACCAGCGGCGAGTGCGGGAACGTCGAGTAGGCGGTCGCGACGTAGATCGTGCCGTTCGGCGCAATCGCGACCAGGCCGTTGGGCGTCCCCGGCAACGTCGCGTAGACGGTCACGGCGGTCGGGCGCGCCGGATCGGTGTCGCCCGGATCGGTCAGCCGGTACAGCGACGGATTGTCCGATCCGGCGCCGGTACAGCTGTTGTCGAAGAACAGATCGCCGCTCAGCGGGTCGGTCGCCAGTCCGTGCGGGCAGGTCAGATTGTTCGCGACGATGCGCAGCAGGTCGCCGCTGTCCGGGTCGATCTCGATGATGTCGCCGCTGCCGAACGAGGCGCCGGTGACGCCGCGTGTCGCGTAGAGCTTGCCGTCCTTGCCGAACACCGGCTTGCCGAGCGTGACGCCGAGGTTCGACAGCGGGCCGACCGCGGCACCGCCGGTGTCGCGCAGCCGGTAGAGATCTCCGGTCTGGAAGTGCGCGACGTAGGCCGCGCCGTCCGCGCTGAACGCCGGATTCGACGCGCCGCTGCAGCCCCAGTTGACGTTGCCGTAGAAGAACGGATACGCGGCAAAGCCGTTCGCGAACGCGGTCAGCGCATGGCCCGGCGCCGCTACCGGCGCCGTCACGCAGGAGCCGACCGCATTGGAGTAGGCCACCGTCGCCGTGCCGGGCACCGGCAGCTCGCCGTCGGTCACGTCGACCGCGGTGTAGCTGACCGACTCCTCGACACGGTTGCTCGCCGTGAAGCGGATCTCGCCGTTCGCATCGGTCAGCGGCGGGTTCGGTCCGGCCACGGCCGACCGGCCCGGGCCCTGCGACAGGACGACGTGCTTGCCGGGCGTGGGGCGGCCGTCGGCGTCGCGCAGCGACACGGTGATCGTCGTCGTCGCGATGCCGTCGGCGGTCACCGCGACCGGAAACGCCAGGATGCCGCCGGCCGCTGCCGGCGGCGCGACGAACGTGAGCGGCATGCCGGCGCCGATGTCGAAGCCGTCGTCGATCGCACGTGCGGTCAGCGTCACCGTGCCGACCGTCGCGCGGGTTACCGCGAACACCGCGGTACCGTTGGCCGCCGTCGTCGTCACCGCTGCCGATGGCGTGATCGTGACGCCGGAGCCGCCCGGTGCGGTCAGGCCGACGCGACGGCCGCCGACCGTGCTGCCGGCCGCGTCGCGCAGCTGCACGACGACGTGCGTGGCGGTCGTGCCGTCGGCGATGCCGGCCGGCGGATCGGCGATCACGCGCGAGGTCACGGCGCTGGCCGGTCCCGGTGCCTGGCCGGCCAGCGCGAGGTTCAGCACGCTCAGGTTCGGACTGCCGAGGCCGACGTGCGCGAAGTCGCTGCCGAGCGCCGCGGCGCCGTGGAACGCCGCCGTGTTCGCCAGCGGATAGGCATGCGCGTTGAACAGGCCGAGATTCGCGCCCTGAGCATGATTGAGGGTCGCCGCGAACGCCGCCATCAGCGGCGCCGACATGCTGGTGCCGCCGTAGAGCAGGCCGCTCGGGCAGCCGCCGCGGCTGGCCTGGCAGATCGGCACGCCGTTGGTCATCGGATCGGCGTTGACGGCCAGATCCGGCACCGAGCGCATCGCCGATGCGTTGAGGCCGTTCTGATAGGCCGGCCGTGCGAAGAAGCGGCTGACGCCGTAGCCGCCCTGGCCGTGGCCGGCGCTGCCGCCCTGGCCCCACCAGGTCGCACTGGCGTAGGTGCCGCCGGGACCGGCGAGCGTCGAGGTGCCGCCGACGGCGGTCGCGTTCGGCGAGCCGGCCGGCACGGTGATCGTGTTCGGCGCGCCGTCCAGGCAGGTGCTGCCGGTGTCGCCGGAGGCGTTGAACACGCTGACGCCGGCCGCCGCCGCCGTCGCGAGGATCGCGTCGATGCCGCGCACGTCGGCCAGCGTCGTCTGATCCTCGCAGTACGCCCAGCTGTTGGAGATCACGTCGACGCCGTCGTCGAGCATGCGGCTGAACAGCGTCTGGAAGCTGCCGGCGCCGGCGAACGGCGCGCTGTAGACGACGACGTCGGCGCCCGGCGCCGTCGCCATGACGACGCTGATGTCGAGTACGACCTCGTCCTCGTTCGCGCCCACCGGCGCGCCGCCGTTGACCGCGATGCTCGACAGCTGGCCGATCTGCGTGGCCGGTGCGCCGATCAGATCGAGGAAGTCGCGGATGTCGGAGGTGTGGAAATTGTCGAACTGGACCAGCGCCACGGTCTGGCCGTCGCCGGGCAGGGCATCGCCGCCGGCCGGCAGCAGCGGCGCATCCAGCGGCGAGGCCAGGATCGGCACGACGCGGCACAGGAACAGCGACAGCAGGATGCCGATCGGATTGCTGCAGATGTTGTTGTGGGTGCCGAGCGCGTTCTGATAGACGCCGTAGCAGAAGGTCTTGGTATAGGGGTCCACGCCGGCGCCGTTCGCGCAGTTGTAGCCCCAGTTGCCGACGAACTGCGGCGACGGCAACCGCTCGATCCGGGCCAGCGTCGACAGGCCCGAGATCGACTGCACCCGCGGCGCGATCGCCGCCGGCAGCGACGGCTCGCCGGCATTGGCGAGGAAATGCCGGCCGCTGCCGGGCAGCGCGTAGGCGTCGATCGCGACGTCGAGCGCGGCGGCGACGCGATCGCGAGAGCCGGTCACGCCGAGCGCCAGCCGGCCGGCCGATTCGGTCGTGACCACGAAACCCCGATTCGCGAAGTAGTCGCGCAAGGCCGCGTAGTCCGCGGCGCTCGGCCCGAAGCGATCGGCCAGCGCGGCCGGCGACAGATAACGGCGGTAATCCGGCGAGGCCGGGTCCTGGACCGCCCTGCGATACGCCTCGAAACCGGCCGCGTCGCGTCGGTTCAGGACCAGCGTCAGCGTCATCGGCGCATCGAGTGCGGCCGTTTCGGCAGCCGGCAGTCGCTGCGCGCCGGTCAGTGCCGGCAGCACGTGACCGCCCAGCGTCGTCCAGCCCTCGGCTGCGAATGCCGGCGCCGGCAGCCACACCAGGATAAGCCCGAGCAGCCAGCTGATCGCCCGCACCGCCGCCGCAGCGGTTGCGGGAACTTCCGATGTGCGCAACATGATCGTCTCCCGGACGCGCGGTCGATGCGCCGCGCCGTAACTCCAGTGAGCGATCCGGCGCAGACATCACGCGGCCGTGCGGGACGACTCGCGACTACGGCGCAGTCGTCTCCAACTGCCAGATCGCGGCGGCGTCCGGCGCGCCGGCCGGCACCAGCTCGACCTGGCGCCGGCCCGGACCCGCTGCCGCGGCCGGGATCGCCGCTTCGACGTAGGCATACGGGCCGGCGTGGCGCGGCGCGAGGCCGGACGCATGGAAACGGACATCCGCGCCGTCGCGAACGGTCAGCGCGTAGGTGCCAGCCGTGGAATCGGCCACCTCGACTTGCAGGCGCAGCCAGCCGCCGCTTGCCGGAAGCCGCAGCGGCGCGGCCTCGCCGCGCGTCGCCGCCAGGCGCAGGCTGATCGTCGGCAGCGCCGCGATGTCGGCCGGCGACTGCGGCGGTCGGGCCGGCTGCATCAGCGCGATCGCCAGTACCGCCGCTGCGGCCAGGGCGCCGATCGCCGCGGCGACGCGGCGTCGCTGCCGCCGTCGTCTGCTCAGTGTCGCTGCAGATGTTCGCGTGGCCAGCGCCCGCGCGACCGTCCAGCGCCAGCGACCGGCCGGATCGGCGACCAGATGACGCGCGACCGCCTCGCGCGTGGCGGCATCGAGCCGCCCGGCGGCGTGGTCGTCGATCAGATCGGTCTCCATCGCGCGCAGCCGTGTCGCGAGTGCGTCCTCGCGCAGCAGCCGTTCCTCGAGCGCAACGGCCTCCGCTTCAGGAAGCCGGTGCAGGAGCCAGTCGCGCAGGGTGGCGTCGGTGGGGGACATCGCGGCTCGGTGGTGAGGTTTCTTTCTGTGGCGCGGGCTTGGGAAGTATCACGCTGCGAGGGTGATGGGGCTCTCTATGGCGGGTCGGTTCGCTTCCTGGGTGAGCCGCATCCCTGGCTTGTTTCCGCTCGCCTCCGGGCGAATGGGTCACTTTTTTGTGTGCCTATGTGCCGCAGGCGCGGCGCGAACGGCGAAGTCGGCTTGATATTTGAGCGGTTGTTGCTTCGTCGGTGTGCGGCATCCCTGCCTGTTTTCCGCTCGCTCCCGCGAGCGGGTCACTTTTCTTTGCGTGGCCAAAGAAAAGTAACCAAAAGAAAGGCCACCCCGGTACCTCGGTCTCCGGGCATCCTGCCCTGCGACTGCGCGAAGGCGCTGCGGGGGTCTGCTGACAGCGCCTCCTGCGCTGACAGCAGACTGGGCCACGTCCTGTGGCCCACCCTTCGGGCTTTTCCCTACGCACCTTCGCCGCGGCACAGGGGCCCCGTTGGCGCGCGTCCTGCGCGCTCAAGCAAGTGCAGGAGCGAGAGCGGAGAAGCGACGGCCGCAACAATGAGTGAGTGCATATGAAATCGAATCTTGAATTGAAAGCGGAAGCGAAAGAGCAGGGGCGGGGCGCACTCGACGCCGCTTGTGCTGTTGCTTGATCTTCTGCGCGCAGGAAGCGCGCTATCGGGCACGTCTGTGGGGTGCCCTTCTCTTTGGTTACTTTCTCTGACTCCGCGCATCCTGCGCTCCGCCCTCCGGGCCGGCTTCGCCGTTCGCGCCGCTCCTGCGGCGCAGTGGGCACGCAAGAGAAAGTGACCCGCTCGCCTGGAGGCGAGCGGAAAAAGGCAGGGATGCCGACCGCCTACGAAGCAACAACCATCACGCCGTTTACGCCATTCGCGCCGCTCCAGCGGCGCAGTGGGCACGCAAAGAGAAGTGATCCGCCCGCGGGAGCGAGCGGAAAAACACACATGCCGCTCGCCTCTCAATAGTCGACATGCAACGCCAAGTCGCGAATTAGCCGATCCACTCGCGCAAGGACAATGGACGACCGACAGGCCCGGCCCATCACGGGCGCGACCTCAAAGACCATCACCGACAGAGTCACGCCAGCGCCAGCAACGCCGCACTCAGCCCGACAGCAGTCGCCCGCGCACGCACGCCTCCAGCGCCTCGCGCACACGCAGCGCCCGGTTGCGCAGGGCGTTGAGGCTGATGCCGAGCGCCGCGGCCAGGCGCTGGCGCAGCGCGATGCGTTCGCCGCCGTCGGCGCCGTAGTAGTCGAGGATCAGACGGCTCTGTGCGGGACCGGCCGTGTCGAGGCAGGCGTCGAGCGCGGCGAGCACGGCCTCGTGCCGCACAGCCTCGGCGACCGCGTCTTCGTCGAGCGGCTGCAGAAGCGGATCGTGTTCGGAACGCGCGGCGCGGATCGCCTGCGCCTGTGCTTCCCGCACCAGATAACGCGCGATGCCGAGCGCATAGCCGCCGGTATCCTCGACCGCGACGCCTTCGGCGAGGCGACGGCCGAGCCGGTCGATGGCGATGTCGGCGAGATCCTCGGCCTGGGCCGGCACGTGCAGGCGGAAGAACGCGATCAGCCGGCGACGCAAAGCCTCATAGGCGGCAGCCGCAGCGCGACCGCCGCCCAGATGCGCGAGCAGCGCATGCAGCGGATTGTCCGCCCCGGTCATCGCCAGTCTCCTTGCAGCACGTAGCCCGCCCAATAATACGGCGCCGCCCAGCGCGGCTCGGCGCGCAATGCCCGTTGCGCGCGCGCCAGTGCTTGCGGCGGCAGCAGGCCCTGACGCAGCAGGCCTTCATAGAAGTGGCCCATCAGCGCGGCACCGGCGCGATCGTCGACGGCCCAGAGGCTGGCCAGCACGCGCCGCGCGCCGGCATGGAAGAACGCGCGCGCCAGGCTGAACGGGCCCTCGGCACCCTGGATCGGGCCGATCGCGCCGTCGCAGGCGCCGAGCACCACCAGGTCGACCGGCATGTCCAGCGTGTAGAGATCGTCGGCGCGCAGAACGCCGTCCTGCGGCGTGCCGTCGGCAGCGTAGGCCGACAGGACGATCGCCGACAGGTCCGGCCGCACGACGTCCAGGCGCGCATGCGTCGCGAAATGGACCGTGCCGTAACGCGCCCAGGGCAGCGCCGCAAGCGTCTGGCGACTGGCGTCGAAGCCGTCGATCCAGCGCGACGCGCCGCGATCGGCCAGCGCCAGCAGCGCGCGCGCCTCTCGCCGCGCATACGGCAGCGGCGTGGGCGCGTCGATCGCCGGCACCCCGGTCTGCGGCAGACGCGGATCGTCGGCACGCACGACCGGATCGGCGACGATCGCGACTGCGTCCGGCGCGCCGCTGCGTGCCGCCGCGCGGATGCCGGTGAGTGCCGACAGCGCCGGCAGGTAGACGCGACCGCGTCCGGCGTCCGGCTCCAGCAGCACGAACGGCACCCAGGCGAGAGCGCCGTCGGGGATCGTCACATGCAGCGCATCGTCGGCGGCGTCGGGCAGATCGAGCAGCGTCGTCAGCGCGTGCGCCGCGGCGTCGACTTCGGCGGCGCGCGCGGCCTCGTCGATGGCGATCCGTTCGATCGACTGCGCCGTCGCGGCGGCCGGCGCGGCCGCCACGCGTTCGCGCAGCCGAAGCGCCGCCGTCTCGATCGCGGTGCGGCCCGGCAGCACCGCTGCCGACACGCCGCCGGCCGTGATGCGCCAGCGATAGCTGTGCGGCTCGGCCAGCCACCAGCTGTCGGCCACGATGCCACGGTCGTGCAGGAGCTGAAGGATCGCATCGGACGTCGGCGCCGGCGGATGCGCCAATTCCGCGTAGCGCGGGTTCTGTGCGCGAATCTGGCCGCGCACGGCGTCGAGCCTGCGCTGCGCCTCGGCCACTGCCGCGTCGTCTTCCGCTGCCGCTGCACGCACGGCCAGTTCCGCCGTCCGCTCGGCTTCGAGCAGACCCAGATCGACCGTGTCGGGCAGGGTCAGACGCCGTTCGTTCAATCGATCCTGCAAGGCGCGCGCGCGGGCACGCTCGCTGACCAGGAGCGCCTGCATCGCATGGCCGGCATCGGGCTGTGCGGCGTGGCGCTGCATCAGGATCTCGATCGCGAGGTCGTATGCATCGCGTCGCGTCGCGAAGTACCGGCTGCGCAGCTGCGGCGGGTCGATCACGCCGCGGGTCCCCTCGATCAGGTCGAGCGCCGGCATCACGGCGATGTGCGCCGCGGCCAGGTCGCCGGCGGCCAGCGCGAGTCGCGCGCGCAGGATCAGGACCTGGGCCTCGCCGGATACGTCGTGTGCGCGCTTGGCCTGGTCGAGTGCCGTCGCGGCCGCCCGCGCTGCCGCCTCGTGATCGCCGCGGCGCAGCGCGAGCTCCGCCAGTGCGAGCCGCGCGGCTACGGCATTCGCACTCGCACCGATCGATTCGGCCAGTACGGCCGCCGCTTCCAGGTGGCCGCCGGCCTCGGCATCCTCGCCGCGCAGCGCCGCCACCGAGCCGAGCCCGATCCGCGCATGCGCCTCCTCGCGGCGAAAGCCCTGGGCGAGATCGACGTCCAGCGCGGCACGATAGCCCTGCCATGCGGCGTCGAGTCTGCCTTCGTCCAGATCCAGATCGGCCAGGTTCAACTGCACCTCGGCCAGGCCGGAGACATCGCCACTCTCGCGCCATATCGAGGCGGCCCGCCCCAGCGCGTCGCGGGCCGCGGTGCGATCGCCGGTCTGCCGATAGAGCAGGCCGAGATCGTTCCAGGCCATGCCCTCCACGCGCGGATACGGCGTGGTCCGTAGTGCATCGAGCGTCAGCCGGTACGCGCTCAGGGCCGGTCCGAGTTCACCGCGCTGCAGACGGATCGCCGCGATGCTCTCCTGCACGAACACGGCACGCCTGGCGTCGCCAGCGCGCTCGGCGGTGGCGAGCGCCTCGTTCGCGGTGCGCAAGGCACGTTCGGTATCGCCGAGCGCGCGATGATTCGCGCTGAGGTTGCCGAGCAGCAGTGCCTGGTAGGCCAGGTCGCCGGTGCGGCGATACAGTGCTAGCGCGTCGGTCTGATCGGCGATCGCGCCGGTGAAATCGCCCCGATATCCGCGTGCGGCTCCGCGGGTTCGCAGCGCGGCCGCGCGTTCGGCATCGCCGGCCAGGCCGTCGACACAATGCGAGGCCAAGGCGGTCTCGGCCGCCTGCTGTGCCTCGCGGTAGCGTCCTTGTGCGAAATGGTGCCGCGCACGCCCGGTCTCGACGCGCAGTTGCAGGCAGTCATCGGCCGCGGCCGCGATGAGCGCGCGCTCGTATGCGGCCTCGACCGCCACGTCGTCCTTCGCCGTGCCGGCTTCCTGGCTGCCGGCCGTGCGTCGCAGCGCCTCGGCCTCGGCGAGCCGTTGCAGCGCCTGCGCACGTGCGGTGAGGCGTGTCGTCGTCGGCTGCGGTCGTGAGGTCATGACCTCCACGGTCGCCGGCCGGTCCGGGCGAGTGGAGGAAACCGTCAGCGTCCACTGCGTGGCCCGGTCCCCGGCATCCAGCACGTAGTCGATCCGGCTTCTGAGGCCGGCGTCGTTGCGCAGGCGGATCGGATCGCGAGCCGGTGCCGTCAGCTGCGCCTCGACGGCTCCCTCGCTCTGGTCGAGACCGATCTCGATCGATGCGTGCGCCGGGACATCAAGAGGCAGTACGACCACGTTGCCGGGCGACACCTGGACGCGTATCGCCTCGGCCGGAGATGGTTCCGCCACGTCGCTCGCCGGCGCCTGCGTCGGCGCGACGAGCAAGGCCGTGAAGAGGATCGAGGCGAGTCGGCACGCGGTGACCATGGCGGCATTGTCCACTCACTCGCCGCCGTTGTCGTGACGTGCAGGATGGAGAAAGTGGCGCTCGCGAAGCCGCTCGGCGGATCGCTTGTCATTCTTGGGTTATCGACCGGATCGGTCTCTCGTGCGACCGAGAGACGTACCGTACAGCCGATCGTGCGCACCCTACTCGAGGCGATCGGATCGGAAACGAAACAAAGGCCGGCAAGGCGTGGGGGCCCGTTGCCGCGGAACTCCCGTTTCGCGCGCACTCCGGTCGCCGTGCCGCTGTCCTATTTGACACCCTTCGTTGCGACGCTGAAGGCCGCGGTCACGTCCTAGGCAGCGGACCGGATCGCCGCTGTCCACAAGGCGTGCCGGGACGGCGCTCGCATGGCCGCGGCCGTTCGACGCGCGTGTGCACGATGCGCGTCTCGGTCAGCCGTTCCGATCGACAGGCGGGCAGCGGACATCATTTCCCGATCATCGGCACCGGTGTCCGCGGGACATCGGAACGGGGTCTCTTGCGCAATTGAAAAGGAGCGGTCATGGCAATCGAGAGCGGCTTCATTCGTCGGGGACGTGTGACAGCGCCCCTGCTTCTGGCTTCGATCATCTGCGCACCGTCGGTGCACGCCGCGGACGTCGTATGGGAGACCCGCTTCGATCCGGTCTTCGCGCCCGCCTTCGAGAGTCCGATACCGCTCGATGAGGCTATGGGCGGCGCGCAGCCTTCATCGCAACTGGCGCTCGCACCGGACGGGGATCTGTACTACTACGCGCGCGATGAGATGCAGTACCCGACCGTCACCCGGCTCGCGGGCGCCGATCTGACTCCGATCTGGGCGCGCAGTATGCATACGTACTGGGCGAAGGGATTCAATGCGCTGGACGGCCGGGCGGCAGCGGGCGGTCCGCTGGCGGTGCTCGGCGGCGTCGTGCGCTACGCTCCGGACGGGACATGGCTGTGGGCACGCGGCAGCGCGGGGCGTGTCGGGCATCCGGCCGACGTCGCGCTGCTCGACGACGGCAGCGTGCTGACGGTCGTGTCCGCACAGACGTCCAACGAGCCCGCGCTGGCACGCATCGACCCGCACAGCGGCGCGCTGCGCGACCGCGTGCCACTGCCGGCATCGCTGGCGCCCTGCACGATCGGACTGCTGGCGGTGGGGCCGGCCGATGCCATCTACGTGGCGGCCGGCTGCGCCGATGAGGCGGCCGAACGCACGCAGGTGTTCAGGCTGTCCGCCGACGGCAGCGTCGTATGGACGACGGTCTGGCCGGAGGGCTTCTCGCTCGATCGCAGCGTCTACGGCAGCGAGGTGGCTGACGCGAGCGGGCTGTATCTGGTTCGCAGTCGCCCCGATGCAACCGAAGAACGCGTCAAGCTGTCGGCCGCGGATGGCAGTATGGCGTGGACGCGTGTCGGCAATGCCGGCTTCGCGGCGCTCGATGCGGCGGGACGATTGCTGACCCTGCAAGCTTCCGGCAGCGGGCATCGTGTCGAGGCACTCGACGCTACAACCGGCGCGGTTCTGTGGTCGCAGTCGCGAGCAGCGCAGGAGATGACGATGGCGCTGGCGGGCGCTGCGGTATATCTGGCCGGTACCGACCCCACGCGTTCCGCCGGCGTCGCCGAGCGACTCGACCTCGCGAGCGGTGCGACGGTCTGGCAGACGCCGCTGCCGGCGATGATGGCAGCACGCCTGTTTCGGCCGCGCGACCTGCTGGCCACGCAGTCGCGCGTGTTCGTCGCCGGTTCCGATTGCCTGCCGTGGATCGAATGTCGCGGCCGTCTGTTCGGCCTCGATTCCGAATCGGGTCTGGTGACCGCTGCCGTGCAGCCTGCGATTCCGCAGTCCGCGATCGTCGACGCGATGGCCGATGGTCCGGATCACCAGCTGGTGTCTTCGCTCGAGCAGCGTGAGCAGGGACCGCACGTGCGCGTCAAGCGCATCGATGCAGCCGGTCAGGTGAAGTGGGAGCATCTATGGCCGATCGATACGCCGCTGCCGATCAGCGCCGCGGAGGTCCGCCGTGCCGGCGACGGCGATCTGCTGCTCGCCGCCAACTCGCCGACTTCGTACGAATCCATCCTGCCCGGCTACCCGTACCTCGCCAAATACGGCGAGGACGGCACACTGCGCTGGGCGCGCGAACTGCGGCTGTGGAGCGACCAGGTTACAGCGGGGTTCTCGGCCGGGTCGGACGCAGATGGCAACGTGTTCGTCGGCCTGTGCGCGATAGTCGAAGATGGCAGTTGGATCGGAAACTCGGTGCGGCGGCGAATTCTGCGTCTGAATGGCGCGACCGGCGAAATCGACTGGTCGTTGTCCTTCGACGGGGGGCCGGTCGAAGGTTCGCTGCAACAAGGGGTTCTGCGTCCGAGCGGCACGGCTGACGATATCGACCGGCCGCTGTCCCCTCAGGGAGGACTCTGGGGTTCGTGCCTCGACATCCCCCGGTTCGACGTCATCGATCGTGATCTGCTGCTGTGGGAGGCTCCCGCTCCTGTGGTGCTGGCCGACGCCCCGATGCGGATCGCCGGCGCCGATCATGCCGTGATCTGGAGCAATGCCGCTCTGGCCTCTTCGCAAACCGAGCTGCTCGCGCGCGACGGCGACGACGGCTATCTCGGCCTTGCCGGCGGCCGTATCGTCGCCTTGTCGCTGGCGACCGGACAGCCGCTTTGGAACTACCAGGACGGCGACGCGGAGAGACGCGTCGGCTTCCGGTACGCGCGCATCGCGGACGACGGCGACCTGTACGTCAGCGGCTGGGTTCGCTGGCCATCGCACAATACCCGCATCGTGACGCGTCTGGATGCAGAGGACGGATCGCTGCGCTGGGTGTACGAGACCGAGCAGGACCGCTCCGCCTCGCTACCCAGTGCGAGAGTGCACGACGTCGCCGCTGATCACGTGCTGTTCCTCGATGTGTTCACGACCACGCCAGGCTATACGCACGTCCGCGTGTCGCGCTTGGATCGTGCCAGCGGCACGCCGATCGACGCCAGCGTGAACGCCCAGGGCTGGGTCGACGAGGCGCTGCCTGCCGATCTACTGAGCGTTCGCGCGGTCGCGTCGGACGGCGGCCTGCTGGTGGCCGGTTCATCATCCGGACCGGAAGAACCGATCCGGCCGTGGGTCGCCAAGGTCGTCGCGCCCGATCGGGCGCGCCACGGCAATCTGGCGACCTCGTTGGCGGTCGAGCCGGCGCTGGCCTCCGTCGGTGAATCGGTGCAGGTTCGCATGCAGGTCAGCTATGTCGGCGATGCGCCTGCCGAAGGCGTGATCGTATGGGTTCGATCGCCCGATTCGCCGGTCGCCGGGCTCTTTCCCGATGCGCTGGTCTGGAGCGATCCGGTCTGCACCTCAGCCAACGGCGTCTGCACGGTCGAAACGACACCGGCCGGCTTGCGTGCGCGACTCGACCTGCCTGCCGATGGCGAAGCGCAGATCGTCGCGACGGCGCGCCTCGTTGCCGCGATGCCGGGCTTGAGCGCCGAAGCCTACGCGCCATACGGATTGTTCGAGCCGGACCTGGGCGACAATTACGACGCGGCGTGGATTGGGCCCGATGCTCTATTCGCCGACGGATTCGACTGAGTTAGCCGAACATGACGGCCGTCCCTTGTCGCGGCGCGAGACGGGCAGAGCAGTGCGTGGCACGAGACGAGCGCCGTTATCGGCATCGTGCCGCGCACTCGCCGTCCTCCGGGCGGCTCCGGTCACAGCGGCGGACGGTCGGCGAATCGCCGTCGGCTCGCCGAATGCCGAAGCGATCTTCGACGCGCGCCCTTGCGCACGGTGCGCGGATGCGTAAGGTGGCGCGCTGCGCCCGATCGGGCGGACGAGGGGATACCGATGAGCGTCAAAGCCTGGGCGACGGCCGCCCTGTTCGTGGTGCTGTTCGCGGCGGGCCTGCCGTGCCGCGCGGCCGGCGTCGGCATCGCCGCGCTGGAGATCGCCGATCCGGTCGGCGGCGGCACGATGAGCGGCTATCTGTTCTATCCGGCCAGCGCTTCGGCCGGCGGTACCACGACGCTGGGGCCTTACACGGTGGCGGCGACGCGCGATGCACCGGCGCTGGCCGGCGCGAAGCCGCTGATCGTGATCTCGCACGGGCAGGCCGGCTCCAGTCTCGGTCATCACGACCTGGCGACGACGCTGGCCGCGGCCGGTTTCCTGGTCGCCACGGTCGAGCATCCCAAGGACAATCACCGCGACGCCGGCGGCGTCGGCACTTCGGCCGTGCTGGTCGGCCGACCGGTGCAGGTCTCGGCGACGATCGACGCCCTGCTCGCGGATGCACGCTGGAAGGACCGGATCGATCCGCGCCGGATCGGCGTGGCCGGCTACTCGGTCGGCGGCTACACGGCACTGATGACGGTCGGTGCGGTGCCGCGCTTCGTCCGGCTGATCGGCTACTGCACGCGTCACCGCAACGCCGGTGCGATCTGCAACGACGCGCGGCGGCTGTCCGCCGATGCGCGCGCGCACGGCACCTCGCTGCAGGGGCTGTTGGGCGTCGTGCAGGACGATCTCACGCGCTGGGGGCCGACCGCCGATCCGCGCATCCGCGCCGCCTTCGTGATGGCGCCGCTCGGTCTGCTGTTCGACGCGGCGGGCCTGGCGGCGGTGAACCGGCCGGTATTCCTGGCCTACGGCGAACACGACGAGATCCTGCTGCCGCCGGAGAACGCGCTGCACGTCAAGCGCGAGGTGAAGACGCTGGACGGCGTGCGCGCGGTGCCGAAGGCCGATCACTGGGTGTTCCTGGCGCCATGCTCGGCGGCGCTGGCCGAGACGATGCCGGAGCTGTGCCGCGATCCGGACGGCGTCTACCGCGCGGCCGTGCACGCCCAGGTCGATGCCGATGCGGTCGCGTTCTTCCGCAAGACCCTGGACGCCGCCGGCGACTGAGCCCGGCTCAGCGGTCGCGCGCGGCGACGTGCGGCAGGATGTGCTCGGCGCTGAGCGGCGCGACCGGCACCGCGAACGGACCGCGCGGCGATACCCAGGCCACGGCCTCGATCTCGGCCTGCGGCACCGGCAGGCCGTCGATCTCGATCGCGTAGACCTCGGCGCGGACGCGGCGGCCCGGCTCGTTGACCGCACAGGCTTCGAACTCGCCGAGCCTGGCTGCGCTGTCCAGCCGCGCCCGGACGCCGAGCTCTTCCTTCAGCTCGCGCGCGAGCGTCGTCAACGAGGCCTCGCCAGCCTCGCGCTTGCCGCCGGGCTGGATGAAGACGGCCGAGCCGCGCTTGCGCACCAGCAGGACGTGGCCGCGGTCGTCACGGATGACGGCGGCCACGGTGAGGATCTTCGGCATCGGCATAGACGGTGCGGCGCTGGCGAGGGTGCGTGATTCTAGGCGTTCAGGCGGCGCGGCGTGTTCGCTCAGCGAGCCGGACGCCGCCGGGAACCGCCGGTGTGTGGCCGACACGGAGCTGTGGTGATGCGGATGCAGCCGATGCGCCATGCCCATGGTCGCTGTCACGGCGCGTCGATACTCAGCTCGAGGTCGAAACGGCCGGCTGTCTCGGCCGAGGTCGCCGCCGTCAGCGTGACAGGCCGGCCGTCGCCGTCGCGATGCCAGCGCCAGGCTTCGCCGTCGCGGGTCCAGCCGCCGACCGCGGCGATGCCGTCGGCGATCAGGCCAAGCAGGGCTTCGGGCGAGGTCGCGGTGACGATGCGATAGCGCTTGCGCCAGCGATGCTCGTCGCCGAACGAGGTCAGCTCGGTGGCCGCCATGTCGGCCGGCCAGGCGATCTTCTTGTCCCATTGCCGCACCAGATGGCGATCGGCCATGCGCGAGCGGACGAAGCCGCCACCGGGCCGCCAGTCATACTCGAGCCTCAGCGCGACCGTGCGCGCGACGTCCTCGCCGCGCAGGCGATCGACGACGTGAAGGGCCGCGTCCATGCCAGAGGACAGACCCGCTGAAGTGATCAGCTTGCCGTTGTCGGTCCAGCGCACGTCGTCGATCACCTGCACCTTCGGATAACGCTCGGCCAGTTCGTGCAGCCGCGGAAAGTAGGTCGTGGCGCGCTGCCCGTCGAGCAGGCCGGTCGCGGCGAGGATCGCCGCGCCGGTGCAGACCGTCAGCACGTGTCGTGCCGGTGCCGCCTTGCGCCGGATGAAATCCAGTACGGCGGTGTCGCGCTCGGCTTGCGCGACGTCTCCGCCGGGCACGACCAGCACGTCGAACGCCGGCGCGTCGGCGAAGGCATGGTCGGGCGTGACGCGCAGGCCCATCGCGGTGGTGACCGGCTTGCCGTTGGCCGAGACGGTCGCGACGCCGAACCCGGCCGCACCGAACACTTCGTAGGGCGCCGCGAAATCGATGATCTGGACGCCGTCGAACAGCACGATGCCGACGCGCACCGTCGGCTCCGTGCGCGGTTCGTGGGCGGCGAGGGCCGTCGCCGTCGTCAGCGTGAGCGCGAACAGGCCGGTGAGCAGGGCGAGCGGACCGGCGGCCCGGGACGAGCGGCGCATGGCGATCTCCAGCAGTGTGAATGGCGACCCAGCCTAGCCGGACCGTCCGCGCAAAAACGGACGAAGGCCACGCAGATGCGGACAACCCCGGCCGTCCGGCGCCGGCGTGCTACGGCGTGCCGAATCGCGAGCGGTACTCGCCGGGCGAGACGCCGAGCCGGCGCACGAACGCTCGGCGCATCGCCTCGGCGGAGGCGAAACCGCAATCGGCGGCGATGCGCTTGAGGTCGCGCGAGGTATGCTCCAGCAGCGGCTTGGCGGCCTCGACGCGGCGCTGCTCGACATAGGTACGCGGCGTGGTGCCGAACGCATCGGCGAAGCGTCGTGCGAGCTGACGCGGACTCAGGTGCAAGCGCTGCGCGAGACGTGCCGCGTCCAGATCCGCTTGCAGGTTCTCGCCGATCCAGACCGCGAGCCGAGCCAGCGGCCCGGGCAGGTCCAGCACCTGGAGCGCATCGCTGAACTGGCTCTGCCCGCCGGCCCGCTTGCTCGCCATCACCATGCGCTTGGCGACCTTCAGCGCCAGCGGCAGCCCGTGGTCCGCGGTCACCATCGCCAGCGCCAGATCCATTCCCGCGGTGATGCCGGCCGAGGTCCAGACGGTACCGTCGTGCGTGTAGATCGCATCGGGCTCGACCTGCACGCGCCGATAGCGGCGCAGGTCGGCCAGATCGCGCCAGTGGGTGGTCGCGCGGCGGCCGTCGAGCAGGCCGGCCTCGGCCAGCAGCAGCGCGCCGCTGCACACCGAGGCGATCCGCGGCACGCGCGGCGCGACCTCGCGCAGCCAGCCGACCAGCGCCGTATCGGCGCGTGCCCGATCGAGCGCATCGCCCATGCCGCCGCAGACCAGCAGCGTGTCGGTATCGGCCGGCAGATCCTCGCAGCGCAGGTCCGGCAGCAGGCGCAGTCCCGATGCGGTCGTGACCGGTCCGGTACCGCGCGCGAGGAGATGCAGCCGGTACAGCGGCGGCGTGTCCGGCGCGTCCTCGCGCGCCTGCCGGTCGGCGAGCGCGAACACCTCCAACGGCCCGCTGACGTCCAGCGACTGCGCGCCGTCATAGACGAGCATGCACACGGTCCGGGCCGGGTGCGGAGGGAGGGTCGTGGTGACAGGCGAATGATGGCGTGGCATGGCGAGACTCGATCGATGGCGTCACGCGGCGCCGTCGTGGCGGCTGCTCCGTTCCGGTTGGTGTTGCGGCTCGGCGATTGTGCGCGTGGACTGGAGCGTTCGGAACGACCGGGGCTCCGGTCGGCACGCGCTCGGCGAGGTCGCGAACCGGAACAAGCCGGCTTTTCCACGCGTGCCCGCCTGAGATGCCGTGCCGATGCCCGATACGGATCGGCGAGGGCGGTCGGATCGGTGGTGCGACGGAACATCGGTCGCGAAGCGACCGTGCGCGGGCTCTCCTGCATCGAAGGTCTCGGCAGACAACGTGCGTTGGCGATGATCGAGATTCCGTCCACGCACGCTGCCTCCGCTTTCCGTGAAGCATGTCCGGATGCTCACGGCTGTCCGGAGGCGCGGACGCTCGGGCCCGAGCGCGTGGTCCGCTCAGACCCGATACGGATCGGCGATGCCAAAGCCGGCCAGCACGCGCGTTTCGAGCGCTTCCATGCGTTCGGCGTCGGCGTCGTGCTCGTGGTCGTAGCCGAGCAGGTGCAGCACGCCGTGCACGGTCAGGTGCGCATAGTGGTCACGGGCGGCCTTGCCCTGTTCGGCCGCCTCGCGCGCGACGACCGGCGCGCAGATCACCAGGTCGCCGATCAGCGGCAGGCGCAGTCCCGGCGGCAGATCGGTCGGGAACGACAGCACGTTGGTCGCGTAGTCGCGACCGCGGTACTGGAGGTTGAGCAGCCGGCCTTCGTCGATACCGACCAGGCGGATCGACAGTTCCGTGGCGCGCCGCCGCCGCGCACCGGCGGCCGCGGCGGCGGCCCAGCGCTCGAAGCTCGCGCGCTGCGGCAGGCCGTGGCGCGGCAGGCCCGGCGCCAGCGACAGATGGACGATCGGGGCCTCGGTCAAGCTGGCGTCACCGCTCGAAATCGTCGATGAACAGCGAGGGCGCGCAGCTGCTGCCGTGCAGGCTGACGCGCGCGCCGCTCGATTCGGGCACGAGGATCTGAGCGGTGCGGCGGTCGTAGTCGATGTCGGCGGGACTGGCCAGACCATCGGCGACGACGATCGGCGTCGAGTCGATCGCGAACGGACGGTCGAAGCGGCGCAGGCAGCCGCCGGCCGCGCCGCAGCCGCTCCAGGCCGCTACGAACAGCGTGCCATCGCAGTCGAGCACGATGCCGTCGATATTGCCGAGCGTGGTCTGGATCAGCGTCTGCGGCGTCGCGCCGGGCGTGCCGAGGTCCAGGCTCAGCACCTTCGCATTGCTGCCCCAGGTCGCGATCAGCAGGCGGTTCTCGTCGCGGTCGTAGACGACGCCGTTCGGCGTGGCGGTGCCGGTCGAGGTCAGCTGCTCCTGCGTCGGCGCGCCGAGATCGCCGACGCCGACCCGATAGACGCGACGGCCGTTGAAGTCGGTGACGTAGAGCGTATCGGTGCCGTTGGAGGTGATGCCGTTGAGGAAGACCGCGCCGGTCAGCGCGAGATTCATGACCGGCTCGGCGCTGTCGATGTCGTAGCCCTTGACGCGGCCCGAGTCGAGCACGAACAGCGTGCCGGCGAGCAGCTCGATGCCGTACGGCGAGGACGGGTCCGACGTGAACACGCTGAGCGCGCCGTCGTCGGCGCGTGCGAGGACGTTGCCGCCGCCGGTGTTGCTGACCAGGCTGCGCTTGAGCCGCGGATGGGCCTCCACGCTCTCGGGATTGGAATAGGTCTGGGCGGCGGCGGGCAGGGCCGTGCAGGCGACGAGCGCGGCGGCGAGAATGCGGATCACGAGGACTCCTTCGATGTGCTCTCGTGAGCCTCGTAGGCGCGCACGATGCGTTGGACCAGCGGATGGCGGACCACGTCCTTGGCGTTGAAGAACGTGAAGCTGATGCCGTCGACGTCACGCAGCACTTCGATCGCATCGCGCAGGCCCGAACGGACGTGGCGCGGCAGATCGGTCTGGGTGACGTCGCCGGTGACGACCGCGACCGAGCCGAAGCCGATGCGCGTCAGGAACATCTTCATCTGCTCGACGGTGGTGTTCTGCGCCTCGTCGAGGATCACGAACGAATCGTTGAGCGTGCGCCCGCGCATGTAGGCGAGCGGCGCGATCTCGATCACGTTGCGCTCGATCAGCTTGGTGACGCGCTCGATGCCGAGCATCTCGTACAGCGCGTCGTACAGCGGGCGCAGGTACGGATCGACCTTCTGCGTCAGGTCGCCGGGCAGGAAGCCGAGCTTCTCGCCGGCCTCGACCGCCGGACGCACCAAGATCAGCCGCTGCGCGCGGTTGTCGTTGAGCGCATCGACCGCCATCGCGACGGCGAGGTAGGTCTTGCCGGTGCCGGCCGGACCGATGCCGAAGTTGATGTCGTGCGTGGCGATCGCGTGCAGATAGCGCGCCTGGTTCGGGCCGCGGCCGCGGATCGTGCCGCGCTTGACCTTGACCGCGACCTCCTGGACGCCTTCGGCGGCGGCCGCGGCCATCGCCTCCACGCCCGATTCCTGCAGGTGCAGATTGATCTGGTGCGGACTCAAGGTCTCTTCCGCGGTCGCCGCGTAGAGCTGCTGCAGCAGGCGCGTGGCCAGCTGCACCGGACGCGCGTCGCCGATCACGCGGAACACGTGGCCGCGGTTGGCGATCTCGACGCCGAGCCGCAGCTCGATCTGGCGCAGGTGTTCGTCGAACGGGCCGACCAGGTTCGCGAGGCGCTCGTTGTCGTCCGGCTCCAGGGTGAAATCGTGCTGGGTGGGTTCGGTCATAGGCGCGCGAGGGTAGCGCGGCGGATCGGTCGGCGTCACGCCGCGCCGGATGCCGGCGCAGCGCCTGTTCAGTCCCGCGATGCCGATCCGTGCGGCAGCGTACGCATCCATCGTGCGTGGTCTTCGCAGCAAGCGACCGCTACCATCCGCCGCTCGCCTACGCTCGGAATCACCGCATGTCCGCCGCCTCGCGTCGACGCCGCCGTCTCGTCCTGGCCCTGATCGTCGCGTCGGCCTGGCCGCTGCAGGCCCCGGCCGCACGCTGGATCGCCCAGTTCGACTACGCCGATGCGGCCGCGCGCGACCGGCTCGTCGCGGCGTTCGGTCATCCCGAGGTCGATCCGCTGCGCCGCCGCGTCACCGCCGAGGCCGACGACGCGACGCTGGCGCGCCTGGTCGCCGAAGGCTTCGCGCCGCGCATCGACGCGGTTGCCAGTGCTCGTCTGCAGGCGTTCGAGCGCGACGGCGGCGCACTGCGCGCGATCCCGGGCTTTGCGTGCTATCGCACGGTCGACGATACGCATGCGCGGCTGCAGCAGCTGGCTGCCGCGTATCCGGCGCTGGCGAACGTGGTGCCGATCGGACCGTCGTGGCGGCGCATGCAGGATCCGGCCAGCGGCCATCTGCTCGAAGTGCTGCGGCTGACCCAGTCCGGTACCGACGGCACATTTCCCGACAAGCCGGCGCTGTTCGTGCTCGGCGGCATCCATGGTCGCGAGTACGTCACGGCCGAGACCGCGCTGCGCTTCGGCGAATGGCTGGTCGAGCGCTACGGGCGCGACGCCGATGCGACGATGCTGCTCGACCACTATCAGGTGCATCTGCTCGTGCAGGCCAATCCGGACGGCCGCGCGATCGCCGAAACCGGCGTGCTCTGGCGCAAGAACGCCGACGACGCGTTCGGGGCCTGCGCCGCACAGCCGCCGACCGGCAGCTATCACGCCGGCGTCGACCTCAACCGCAACTATCCGTTCAACTGGAACGCGGGCGGCAGCAGCGCCGATCCGTGCGCGCAGACCTTCCGCGGCCCGGCGGCGGCGTCGGAGCCGGAGACGCAGGCCGTCATGACCTATATCGCCGGCGTGCAGGCCGGCGCCGGCCTGCCGTACGCGGGCGGTCTCTACATCGACCGCCGTACCGACGACCGCCTGACGCCGGCGCCCGACACGACGACCGGCGTCGTGCTCGATCTGCACAGCAACGGCCGGCTGGTGCTGTGGCCATGGGGCGATACTGCCACGGCGCCGCCCAATGGCGCCGCGCTGGAACGCTTCGGCCGCCGCATCGGCTGGCACAACGGCTACATGCCGATCGTCTCCAACGGCATCGGCGCGACCAGCGGCACCACGCCGGACACCGCCTACGGTGCGCTCGGCGTCGCCGCGTACACGATCGAACTCGGCGGCCTGGACTTCTTCCAGGATTGCGCGGCGTTCGAGGACGACACCTGGCCGAAGAACCTGGCCGGCCTGCGCTACGCCGCGCGCAACCTCGCCGCACCGTACCGGCTGCCGGCCGGCCCCGACGTCGCCGAGGTGCGCGTCGAGCCGGATCTGATCGTCGCCGGCGAGACCGCGACGATCCGCGCGCGTGCCGACGACGGCGGCTACGCGGCCTACGGCACCGCGCCGGCGGTGTTCGCGATCGCCGCGGCCGGCGCCGGCATCGGCACGCTGCCGTGGCAGGCCGCTTCGGCCCTGCCGATGACGGCCGACGACGGCGCGTTCGACCAGGCGGCCGAGACCGTGTCGCGCGTCATTGCCGCCGACACGCTCGGCCCCGGCCGTCATCTCGTGCACGTGCAGGCGCGCAATGCGGCCGGTGCCGACGGCCCGCCGGCTTCGGCCTTCGTCGAGGTGGCCGCAGCCGGCGCGGTCGCGACCGTCGCCGGCACGGTCCGCGATCGCACCAGCGGCCTGCCAGTGGCAGGGGCGCAGGTGCGCATCGTCGAGCCCGACGGCGATCTGCGCACGCTGCCGGCCGCCGCCGACGGCGGCTATCGCCTGCACGCGCATCCGGGTGCGGTGACGCTCGAGGCGCGCCGCTTCGGCTATCTGCCCGAGCGCATCGAGAACTTCGCACTGAGCGCCGGCGTGACACGCAGCCGCGATCTCGCGCTGAGCCGGCAATGCAATGCGTTCGCCGACGATGCCGAAGGCGGCAATCCCGGCTGGACCGCGCAGCCGGCCAGCGGCGGCTGGGGCGTCGAGACGATCGCAACCGGCGAGCACGTCTGGAACGACAGCCCGGGCGGCCGCTATCCGTCCGGCACCGACCTGCGCCTGACCTCGCCGGCGCTGGACCTGTCCGGCTATGCGGCGGTCACGCTCGCGTTCGACGAGCGCTGCGCGACCGAGGAAACCTACGATACCGGCGTCGTCGAGGTCTCGACCGATGCGGCGCACGCGGTCTGGACCGAGGTCTACCGCTGCAGCGGCCGGGCCGCCTGGCGGCAGGTGACGCTCGACCTGCCGCAACTGGCCGGACAGGCCGACGTGCGGCTGCGCCTGCGCACGCGCAGCGACGGCTCCGGCGAGTTCGACGGCTGGAGCGTCGACGATCTGAGGCTCGGCCTGCCGGATGCGGCGTGCCGCGTCGGCGTCGATCCGCTGTTCGACGACGGGTTCGAGCCGTGAGCGCGGTGACTGCGGATGCCGCCGCGGCGGCGCAGCCGGTGCTGGCGGTCGCCGATCTTCGCAAGCGCTACGGCACGACGACCGCGGTCGACGGCATCTCGTTCACGGTCGACCGCGGCGAGATCGTCGGCCTGCTCGGCCCCAACGGCGCCGGCAAGACGACCACGATCAACATGGTGCTCGGCCTGCTCGAACCGAGTGCCGGCACGATCCGCATCGACGGCGTCGATCTGGCGCGGCAGCGTTCGCGCGCGCTGGCGCGCTGCAATTTCGCGGCGGTCTACGCGGCGCTGCCGGGCAATCTGACCGTGCGCCAGAATCTGCGCTGGTTCGGCATGATCTATGACGTGCCGGATCTGTCGCGGCGCATCGATGCGCTGCTGGAACGGCTCGATCTGGTGCGTTTCGCCGACACGCGCTGCGGCCTGCTGTCCTCGGGCGAGCAGTCGCGCGTGGGCCTGGCCAAGGCGATGCTCAACGATCCGGTTCTGCTGCTGCTCGACGAGCCGACCGCCTCGCTCGATCCGGCCACCGCCGAGGATCTGCGCGGTCTGATCCGCGGCATCGCCGACCAGGGCCGCGGCGGCATCCTGTGGACCTCGCACAACATGCACGAGGTGCAGGCCGTCTGCGACCGCGTCCTGTTTCTGGCCGACGGACGCATCCTGCTCGAAGGCGATCCGCGCGCGCTGCCGGCCGAGCACGGCGTCGAGTCGCTCGATGCGCTGTTCATCCGGCTGGCGCGCCGTCCGCTGACCGAGGGCACACCATGAAGCCACGCCGTATCGGTGCCGTCGTGCTGCGCCAGTTCTACCTGATGCGCGCCAGCCCGACCCGTCTGGTGCCGGCGTTCGCGTGGAGCGCGATCGACATCGTGCTGTGGGGCTTCATCACGCGCTACCTGGCCACGCTGTCCGATCAGGGGCCGGTACTGGCGCTCGGCCTGCTCGGCGCGGTGCTGCTGTGGAACTTCTTCGGCCGCATCATGCACGGCGTGACGACCGCGTTCTTCGAGGACGTGTGGTCGCGCAATCTGATGAACCTGTTCGCGACGCCGCTGGCGATCTCCGAATACGTGACCGGCCTGGTGCTGACCAGCCTGGCGACCGGCGCGATCGCGCTGACGGTCATGCTGGCGCTGGCCGCCGGCGTGTTCGGGCTGTCGTTCGCGGCCTACGGCCTGGCCTTCGTGCCGTTCCTGCTGATCCTGCTGCTGTTCGGCATCGGCCTCGGGATACTCGCCAGCGCGATCGTGCTGCGGCTCGGGCCCGCGTCGGAATGGCTGATCTGGCCGATCCCGGCCCTGCTCTCGCCGTTCGCGGCGGTGTTCTATCCGCTGTCGATCCTGCCCGGCTGGATGCAGGCGATCGCCCGTCTGCTGCCGCCGGCGTATGTGTTCGAGGGCATGCGCGCGATCGTCGCCGGGCAGCCGTTTCCGCTGCACGTGCTCGCCGTCGCGGCTGCGTTGGCGGTCGCACAAGTGCTGGCCGCCTATGCGTTTTTCGTCTGCATCCACCGGGGTGCCGTGCGCAGCGGCCTGCTCGCGCGCTACAGCGCCGAAAGCGTCGGCTGAAGCGGCCGGGCCGGCGGTTATGGGCCGGTTTTCGCATCGGCGTCCAGGTTGACAGCGGCTCGCGCGACTGCCGAGAATCGCGATCCCTTCTGGCCGGGCCCGCCCCGATTCCGATGCGCCCCCCCTTGAATCCTCGCGATTGCCTGGCCGTGATGCCTGCCCGCAACGAGGCGGCCACGGTCGGCGAGGTGGTGCGCGGCGTGCGCGAGGCGCTCGGCTGCGACGTGCTCGTGGTCGACGACGCCGGCGACGACGGCACCGCCGAGGTGGCGCGGGCCGCCGGCGCCGAGGTGCTGGTGCTGCCGCTCGGCCTGGGTGCCTGGGGCGCGACGCAGACCGGCATCCGCTACGCGGTGCGACAGGGCTACGGCGGCGTCGTGACGCTGGACGCCGACGGCCAGCACCTGCCCTCGTCGCTGCCGACGCTGTTCGAGGAACAGGCGCGCAGCGGCGCGGACGTCGTGATCGGCACCTGCATCGAACGCCTCAGCGGTCCCAAGCGCATCGCCTGGCACTACCTGCGCGTGCTGACCGGCCTGCGCCTGTCGGATTTCACCTCGGGCCTGCGGCTGTACAACCGCCGCGCACTGGTGCGGCTGGCCTCGCCCGAGGCCAGCCTGCTCGATTTCCAGGACGTCGGCGTGCTGATGCTGCTGGCGCGCGAAGGCCGCACGATCGCCGAGGTGCCTACGCCGATGCGCGCGCGCAGCAACGGCCATTCGCGCGTGTTCGCCTCGTGGTGGGTCGTGCTGCGCTACATGATCAACACGACCGTGCTGTGCCTGGCCCGGCTCGATGCCGGCCGCCGCGCACCGGTCGCCGGCGAGGCGCGCCGATGAACGCGCAGCTGACCGCGGCGATCATCGGCATCGGCCTGGCCGTCGCGATCCTCTATCTGGTCCGCCGCGACCATCTGCACGGTCCGTACGCAGTCTGGTGGCTCGGCGTCGCGGTCGCGACCCTGGTGCTCGGCCTGTTCCCGGCCCTGGTCGGCTGGCTCGGCCGCGCCACCGGCATCAGCTATGCGCCGGTGCTGCCGATCATCATCGGTCTGTCGTTCGTGTTGCTGCGGCTGCTCAAGCTCGACATCGAACGCTCGCGCCAGGAACGGCAGTTGCGCCGGCTGACGCAGAAGCTGGCGATCCTCGAACGCGAACTGGACCGCGTCGGCTACCGGCTGCCGGAAGGCGATCCGGACGCCGAACTCGTCTCCGACGACGAATGAGCGGCCGCTGCGCCGCCGCGGCGGACCGCTGAGGCCCGGCCGGTGCGCATCCTGCACGTCGGCAAGTACTACGCGCCGCAGCGCGGCGGCATCGAACGCTGTACCCAGGATCTGGCCGAATGGGCGGTCGCACACGGCCATGCCGCGGCCGCCCTGGTACACCAGCCGGCCGGCGTCGTGCGCGCATCCGCCGAACACATCGGCAGGGTCGAAGTGGTGCGTGCCGGCTGCGTCGCGGCGCCGCTGTACACGCCGCTGAGTCCGGCGTTCGCGCTGCATCTGGCGCGCCTGATCGACCGGTTCCGGCCCGACGTCCTGCATCTGCATCTGCCCAATCCGTCGGCGTTCTGGGCGCTGACGCTGCCGTCCGCACGGCGCCTGCCGTGGGTCGCGCACTGGCATGCCGAGGTGCCGACCGACACGCCGGACTGGCGGCTGCGTGCGGCCTATCGCGTCTATCGGCCGTTCGAGCAGGCGCTGCTGGCGCGCGCGGCCGCGATCGTGACGACGTCGGAAGCCTACGCCGCGGCCAGCCGCGCGCTGGCGCCGTGGCGCGCCAAGACGCGCGCGATCCCGCTCGGCATCGGCGAGGCGCCCGCCGTGCCGGCCGCGCCGCCGGACTGGCCGGGCGGCGTCGGCCTGCGTCTGCTCGCGGTCGGCCGGCTCAGCGCCTACAAGGGTTTCGACGTGCTGCTCGAGGCGCTCGCGCGCTGCGCCGGCGCACGGCTGCTGTTGATCGGCGACGGCGAGGAGGCGCCGCGCCTGCGGGCCCTGGCCGCGCGCCTCGGCCTCGCCGATCGCGTGCGCTTCGCCGGTGCCGTCGACGATGCGACGCTGGCCGCGGCATATGCGGCGGCCGATCTGGTCGTGCTGCCCTCGCTCGATCGCGGCGAGGCGTTCGGCGTGGTGCTGCTGGAGGCGATGCGCGCCGGCCGTGCGGTGATCGCCAGCGACGTGGCCGGCTCGGGTATTTCGAGCGTGGTCGGAGCCGATGCCGGCGTGCTGGTGCCGCCGGGCGACGCCGCGGCGCTGGCCGCCGCGATCGCCGCCCTCGCTGCGGATCCGGCGCGGCGCCGCGCGCTCGGCGAAGCCGGTCGCGCGCGCTGGCGCGAGCGCTTCACGCTGGCGCATGCGGCCGGGCCGTTTCTCGCGCTGTACGCCGAGCTGATGGCCGCGCGCTGAGCGCAGGCCGCCGCTGGCGCCGCTACCGGGGCGGCGCGATCGTGATACCGGCGACCACCGCGAGCACGTCGGACAGCACGCTGGCGTCGTGATCGCTCGCGTAGAGCGTGAAGACGATCCCTGCCTCGCCGTCCAGGCGCAGGCCGCGCGTCAGGAACAGGAACTCGCCGGCGCGCGGATGGCGATCGGTCAGGCGCGCGTAGACGCCGCGCGCATCGGGGCCGAAGCGCAGCGGCACGACCGCGTCTTCGAGAAACCGCGGCAGCAGGCCGGACAGGCTCGCGATCAGATGGCCGGGCAGGCCGGCATCGTCCAGCGCATCGAGCTTCAGCGCCGCGTGCGTGCCGATCTGGATCTCGAGGCCGAACCGGTTCTGCGGCGGCGCCACGCGGACGAAGGTCGTGCCGGCGCCGTCCTGCCGCTCGAAGGCGAGCCAGGCCGGCGGCATGCGCATCTGGATGCGGCCGAGCCGGGCATGGTCGAAGTCGCGGACCGACCAGGCCGTGGTATCGGTCGCCGTCGCGGACGTCGACAGGAACGCGCTCGCCGCGATCAGCACGGCGTGCAGGCCGCCGCGCAGCAGCAGACGGCGGCCGGCGCGGATCGCGTTCACGCCGCCTCGCCGGCACGCGGCCGGATCAGCAGCAGCGCTACCAGCGAGACGGCGGCCGCCGCCGAGAGGTAGTAGCCGACCCAGGCCAGGCCGTAGCGGCTGGCGAGCCAGGTCGCCGCATACGGCGCCAGCGACGCGCCGACGATGCCGGCGAGGTTGAACGTCAGCGAGGCGCCGGTATAGCGCACGGCGGTCGGGAACAGCTCGGCCAGCGCGGTGCCGAGCGGCCCGTAGGTCAGCCCCATCAGGGCCAGGCCGAGCGCGAGGAACGCGAACGTGCCGGCCGCGCTGCCGGCGCCGAACAGCGGCGCGAACGCCAGCCCGTACAGGCCGATCGCGATCGTCGCGCCGATCAGCACGGAGCGCCGCCCGCGCCGGTCGGCGATCCGCGCCGACAGCGGAATCGTCGCCGCGAAGAACAGCACGCCCGTCATCTGCAGCACCAGGAAGGTCTCGCGCGAATAGCCGAGGGCCGAGGTGCCCCAGCTCAGCGCGAACACGGTCATCAGATAGAACAGCACGAAGGTGGCGGTGGCCGCGAACGTGCCGAGCAGCAGCGCCAGCGGATGCTGCGTCAGCACCGTCGCCATCGGCAGGCGCACGCGCTCCTCGTTGGCGATCGCGCGCTGGAACGCCGGCGTCTCGGTCAGCCGCAGCCGCACGTACAGACCGACCAGCACCAGCAGCGCGCTGGCCAGGAACGGGATGCGCCAGCCCCAGGCCAGGAACTGCGCCTCGTCGAGGCATTCGCTGAGCAGCAGAAACACGCCGGTCGAGCAGAGAAAGCCGATCGGCGCGCCGAGCTGCGGAAACATGCCGTACCAGGCGCGCTTGCCGGGCGGCGCGTTCTCGGTCGCCAGCAGTACCGCGCCGCCCCATTCGCCGCCGAGCCCGAGGCCCTGGCCGAACCGGCACAGCGCGAGCAGGGCCGGCGCCAGCACGCCGATCGAGGCATAGGTCGGCAGCAGGCCGATCAGCACGGTCGAACCGCCCATCGTCAGCAGCGCGGCGACCAGGGTCGCCTTGCGGCCGATGCGGTCGCCGAAATGACCGAACAGCGCCGAGCCGACCGGCCGCGCGAAGAACGCCAGCGCGAACGTCGCCAGCGACTGCAGCGTCGCCGAGGCCGGGTCGGCGGCCGGGAAGAACAGCTGCGGAAACACCAGCACGGCCGCGGTGGCGTAGATGTAGAAATCGAAGAACTCGATCGTGGTGCCGATCAGGCTCGCGAAGAGCACGCGCCGCGGCGAGGCGGCTGCGGATGTCGCCATGTGGTCTTTCCCCTTACGGCCCCGCCGGCGGGGCGCAGCCGATTCTGGCACCGCCCGGGCGTCGAAGGCACCCCGTTTCCACACGGCGCTCGCTTTGTCGCGAAAACCCCTGTAGAGTGCGCGCCACTGTGTTCTCGAGGGTCACTGTGAATCGTGGCCCGATGTGGTTGATCGTTCGATCCGCTCTTCGTCCCCTCTCGCGTACTCCTTGGCGACTCAGTACCGACCCGCGGCTTTCTCCGCCGGTCGCGTTCCATTTCACCCATCATCGAGTTTGTCAGGAGTAGTCTCATGAGCAACCGCCAGAACGGTACCGTCAAGTGGTTCAACGACGCCAAGGGCTTCGGCTTCATCACGCCGGAAAGCGGCCCGGATCTGTTCGTGCATTTCCGTTCGATCCAGGGCAGCGGCTTCAAGTCGCTGCAGGAAGGCCAGCGCGTGACGTTCGTCGCCGTGCAGGGCCAGAAGGGCATGCAGGCCGACCAGGTCCAGGTGGACTGATCCCGCCGGCGGGCTTGCCCGCCGCTGCGATCGCGCCGGGGCTCGATCCCGGCGCACCAAGAACCCCGGGCGTTCGCGCCCGGGGTTTTTCTTTATCCGGACTCTCGTGCGGGACGACCGCCGATCGGGTCCGCGCGTCGTGCTCCGAGCAGCCGCTGCCGCGAAAGCCGCCGGCTGCCAGGCCCGCATTCGGGTCCGGGTAAGGCCGACATAAGAAAAGCCGCCGGCGCGGGGCCGGCGGCTCGGGTGGGGCGAGCGGGGGCAGTCCTACTCGACCATGCCGCGCACCGGCAAGGCGATGCGGTCGCCGGGATCGTGGTCGAGCCGCGCATTCAGTACATTGCCGGCGTACTCGTAGCGGACGTCGTAGGCATAGACCTCCTCGGTCGGCTCGTTGACGGTGCGGCAGACGTTCTCGACCTGCGTGACCGTATTGCGCTTCTGGTTGTGCTCCTGGATCTTGCGCCCGGCGATCGCGCCGCCGACGACGCCGGCGACGGTCGCCGCATCGCGGCCGCGGCCATCGCCGATCTGGTTGCCGGCCACGCCGCCGACCAGGCCGCCGATGACGGTGCCGGCGATGCGATCCTCGTCCTTCGGCTTGACGCGATGCGTGACCGCGCGGTCCTCGCAGACCTCGCGCGCGTGGTCGATGCGGCGCTTGACCGGCGTCACGCTGATCACGCGCGCATAACCGGAGGCCTCGTCGCGGCCGTCCGCGACGGCGGCGGGTGCAGACGGGTCGGCACCGGCCGTGCCCGCCGGCGGCGAAGCCGGGCCCTGGGTGCAGCCTACCGCCAGCGCGGCCACGGCCGCCGCCAGCGCCAGGCGTATCGGGATTGCGATCGGCAGGTTCATGAGCGGCCTCCACGGCGAAACGAGCGAGGGTTCCGTTGTGCCCAATCGTGCCCGAGCGCCGGCTGAACGAAGCGCCCGCACCGGCGCTCGCTGCGTTCAGGCGTGTGGTAGTCCGTTTTGCGCGGCCTGCCTTCGCCGGGCGATGCGACCGGGCGCCGCCGGCGCAGGCCCTCGCGCCCGGCGTCGGGTACCGATTCGACGTGCCGGTATCGATGGCTGGGTTCCGAGCGCCTCGAAAGCGTCCAGTGCCTCGCGCGGCGAGCAGATCGTCCGGCGGCGGCGGCGGCGGCCGTGCGCGATGCGATCGATGTAGAGTCCGCGCGCGATCGTGAGACGGCATGGCCTCCCTCCGCGTGGTACGCCTTGCCGTCGCCGAAAATCCCGATACGCCGTCACGCGCGTCGGGCGCGGCCACAGGGCACAATGGCGGTGTCATCCGCCGGAGCGATAGGGACATGGCGACGCCGATCAAGCGTTCTTCTTGGGCGATCATGGTGGTGCTGGCGCTGCTCGCGGCGTCGGCCTGGTGGCAGCGGGCGCCGTCGACGGCGCCGCCGGCCACGGCGGATGCTGCGCTCACGGCGGCGCCCGCGGCCGGTCTGCCGGCCTTCCTGCCGCCCGAGGCGCACGAGACGCTGCGCCTGATCGCGCGCGGCGGGCCGTTTCCGCACCGGCAGGACGGCGGCGTGTTCGGCAATCGCGAGCAGCGTCTGCCGAACCGGCCGCGCGGCTATTACCGCGAATACACGGTCGAGACGCCCGGGCTCGACCATCGCGGCGCGCGGCGCATCGTCACCGGCGGCCAGCCGCCCGAGGTCTACTACTACACCGACGATCACTACGCCTCGTTCCGGCGCTGGGAGATGCCGCGATGAGCACGACGCGCGAAAACCTGAGCGATCTGGCCCGCGCCGGCCTGCATCTGATCGCCGAGGACGAGGCCGATGCACTGATGCGCGCGGCGCGCGCCGCGGCGTTCGAGGTCCGCCGCATCGATCTGCGCGGCTGCGTCGGCAAGGCGGCCTGGCTCGAGCGCATCGCCGCCGTCATGGATTTTCCGGATACCTTCGGGCACAACTGGGACGCGCTCGAGGACAGCCTGCGCGATCTGTCGTGGCTGCCGGCCTCCGGCTACGCGCTGTTCGTCCGCGGCGACGCGCCGCGACGTGTCGGCCGGATCTGGGACATGCTGCTCGACGTGCTCGAGAGTGCCGCGATGGACTGGACCGCACGCGGCGTGCCGTTCTGGGTGTTCGTGACGGTGCCGCCCGACGACGCTCCGGATGCGCGGGGGCCGGATCCGAAATCGCGCCTGGCCTGAGGCGGAAGCGGCGCCGGAACCGATCCGCGCCGATGCCGCCGGCGCGATGCGTGGTCGCGACGGCGGCATCGGATGCGGCAGCGGTCAGAGCTGCAGTTCCTGCTCGGCTTCCTGCGTCGCGCGGCGTGCCAGCGCGAGATTCGAGCGGGCCTTGTCGAGTACCAGGTAGATGAAGAGTCCCGGCTTGCTGACCACCGGGCGGATGATGTGGTACTGCTTGCCGAGCGTGATCAGGATGTCCTCGATCGCGTCGTTGAGGCCGAGCGACTTCATCGTCTTGAGCTTGGCGCGCATCACCTCGGTATTGCCGGCCGCGGCGAGATCGAGGTCCATGCCGGTGCCGATCTTGCCGAGCATCATGCCGCTGCTGGCATCCACGACCGCGCCGCACACGGCGCCGTCGACTTCAAGCAGTTTGGCAAGGCTTTCGTTGATGTTGGCCACGGAGTTCTCCTTGGGAAACGGGCGAGGCGACGCGAACGGGCAGCTGCGGACGGTGCCTCGTCGTCCCCGCAGCGGCTGATAGCGATAGCGATGTCGATGCGCAGCCGCCGGCGGCGGCTCGACGCGTGGATGCAGCAGGCGGTTGCGGCGTCGCTGCGGACGGCGCGGTCGCCGACGGCGGGCGCAGCCGCTTTCGCGCGGCTCTCGCCGATGCATCGGACCTGCGCGTGCGCACGGCAGGACGAGCCGGGCGAGAGCGGCGTGCTGACGGAAGTGGCGAGCGAGGCCATGGCCCATGCGAAGCAATCGCGGTGCCATGCTCGGGTTGCAGTCTGCCAACCGGTACGCGATCGGCATTGCGAGCCGCCAATGCGCGACGGCTCGCACACAATTTTCGTGACCGGATCGTGCAAGCCCGCATCGCCGCCGCGATCCGGCGGCGATCCTCCGCGTTCGTCGAGCGCATCGAGGAAGACTACGTCGCTCGGCGGCGGCACATTCAGACCAATCGTGTCGGTTCGGAACCGGTCAGCCCCTGGTCGGCGATGTCCTCGGCTGCGGCACCGGGCGCCCGATGCCCAAGCCGTCGGCCGGGACTCGCGCGATCGGACCGGAGCGTCGGTGATCGTCGTGCGGCCGCTGCCAGCGACGTCACGGTATGAGGAGGGCGCCCTCGTCATACCGATGTCGCATCGGCCGCGCAGCATGCCGGCCCTGTCGATCGCCCATCGCAGATCGGCGCGCGGCCGCGCCCTCGCGCAGCCGCCGCGCGCACCGGGGAATCGTTCAAGACCTTGCATCCATCGCCTTCCAAGGAGACATCCGTGGCATCGTCCGCTTGTGCTCGTCCGCCGCGCCGTGGCGCGGCTCCCGGCGACGTTCGACGTCGGCTATCGGTGGCCTTCGCGCTCGCCGCGCTCGCCTGCGCGACCGCGCCCGCCGCGGCGCAGGTCGCGCTGACCGCGCTCGACCAGCCGTATACGCAGTCCTTCGACACGCTGCCGGCGTCCGGATCGGCCGCATGGGTCAACAATTCGACCGTGCCGGGCTGGTTTCATGCGCGCACCGGTTCGGGCGCGACGATCGCCGCCGACACCGGCGCCAGCAACGCCGGCAATCTCTACAGCTACGGTGCCAGCGGCAGCAGCGATCGCGCGCTCGGGTCGATCGGCTCCGGCAACGCCGCGGTCGGCAGCCTGTTCTGGGGCCTGCGGTTGCAGAACGCGACCGGCACCACAATCACCGCACTCGACGTGGCCTACACCGGCGAGCAGTGGCGCAACGGCGGCGCGACCGGGTCGGCGGCGACGCAGACGATCACGTTCTCGTACCTGATCGGCGCACCGGCCGTGACCGGCTCGCTGGCCGAGTTCCAGCAGCCCGGCGTCGCCGTGCCCTCGCTCGATTTCACCGGTCCGGTCACGACCGGCTCGGCCGCGGCGCTGAACGGCAATCTCGCCGCCAATCGCACGGACCGATCGTTCACGATCACCGGGCTCAGCGTGCCGCCGGGCGGCGAGCTCATGCTGCGCTGGTCCGATCCGGACCACACCGGCGCCGACCACGGTCTGGCGATCGACGAGGTCTCGGTGACCGCGCGCGGCGAAGCGGCCGGTCCCGAGCTCAGCGTCGGCGACGTCACGCTGGCCGAGGGCGACTCGGGCACGACGGCCTTCACGTTCGCGATCGGCCTGTCCGAGCCGGCACCGGCCGGCGGCGTCCATTTCGACATCGCGACCGTCGATGACACCGCGACCGCGCCGTCGGACTACGCGGCGCTGGCACTGACCGGCGTGACGATTCCGCCCGGCAGCGACGGCACCACGGTCACCGTGCTCGTCAACGGCGACGCGCTGCCCGAGGATGACGAGGTCTTCCTGCTGCGCGTATCCAATCTCGTCGGCGCGACCGTCGCCAACGACACCGGCATCGGCCTGATCGTCAACGACGACGCAGGCGTGCTGCTGCGCGTGGACGACGTCGGCGAAAACGAAGGCGACGGCGGCAACCGGACCTTCACGTTCACGGTCAGCCTGTCCGAACCGGCACCGTCCGGCGGCGTGACGTTCGACATCGCGACCGCCGACGGCAGCGCGATCGCGCCGTCGGACTATGTCGCGCGCGCACTGAGCGGCCAGACCATCCCCGCCGGCAGCGACCAGTATGCGTTCGCGGTCACCGTCAACGGCGACACCGCGGTGGAGCCCGACGAGAGCTTCTACGTGCGCGTGTCCAACGTCACCGGCGCGATCGCCGTCGTCGCCGAGGGCGTCGGCACGATTCGCAACGACGACGCGCCGCCGGCCTCGCACCGCATCCATCAGCTGCAGGGCAGCGGCGCGTCGACGCCGATCGGCGCCGGCGTCACGGTGTCGGTGGAAGGCGTCGTGACCGCGAGTCATCAGGGCGGCACGCGCCTGTCCGGCTTCTTCGTGCAGGAGGAGGATGCCGACGCCGACAGCAATCCGGCCACGTCCGAAGGCATCTTCGTCTACTGCGGCAGCTGCCCGGTCGCGGTCGCCGAGGGCCAGCGCGTGCGCATATCGGGAACGGTGTCCGAGTACTTCGGCATGACCCAGCTCAATGCGACGACCGCCGCTGCGGTGGTCGTGGCCTCGACCGGCAACCACCTCGACGAGATCACGCCGGCGCCGATCGTGCTGCCGGTCAGCGGCGACGTCGACGCGTTCCACGAGGCGCGCGAAGGCATGCTGGTGACCTATGTCGATCCGCTGATCGTGTCCGAATACTTCCAGCTGCATCGCTTCGGACAGATCACGCTGTACCCGGGCGAGCGTCCGCGCCAGTTCACCGAGGACAACGCGCCGAGCGCCGCCGGCTACGCCGCCTATCAGGCCGAGCTGGCGCGCCGCCGCGTGATTCTCGACGACGACAACGACACCGAGAACGTCTCGCTGACGATGCCGGACGGCCAGCAGTTCGTGTTCCACCCGCGGGCCAACGGCGGCTTCGGCATCGGCACCCAGGGCATGGACTTTTTCCGCGGCGGCGACCAGGTGCAGAACCTGACCGGCGTGCTGCACTGGTCCTACGCCGGCTTCACCGGCACCGACGCCTGGCGCATCCGGCCGACCCTGGCCCGTCCGGCGACGTTCACGGTCGCCAATCCGCGGCCGGCCACCGCCCCGGCCGTGCCCGGCGCGATCAAGGCCGCCGGTTTCAACGTGCTGAACTACTTCTCGACGATCGACACCAGCTCGAGCAGCTCGTCCGGATCCTGCGGCCCGTCCGGCACGCTCGACTGCCGCGGCGCCGACAGCGCCGCCGAGCTGGCACGCCAGCGCGAGCGCACGGCCCTGGTCGTATGCGGTCTGGACGCCGACGTGGTCGGCCTGGTCGAGATCGAGAACCATCCGAGCTCGGCCGCGGTGAACGATCTGCTCGGTGCCGTCAATGCGCGCTGCGGCGGCAGCCATCCGTATGCGTTCGCCAACACCGGCGGCGCGCTCGGCAGCGACGCGATCCGCGTCGCGCTGATCTACCGCTCCGGCGTGCTGGCGCCGGTCGGCGCCGCGATGGCCGACCTCAACGCGATCCACAACCGGCCGCCGACCGCGCAGACCTTCGACGTGGTCGACGCCGCCAACCCGGCGTTCGGTGAGCGCTTCACGGTGGTCGCGAACCACTTCAAGTCCAAGGGCTGCTCGGGCGCGAGCGGCGCCGATGCCGACTCGGGCGACGGCCAGTCGTGTTTCGCGAGCCGCCGCAACCAGCAGGCCAGCCGCCTGCTGAGCTGGATCAACGGCACCGTGATCCCGGCCGCCGGCGATCCGGACGTGCTGCTGCTCGGCGATTTCAATTCCTACGCGCGCGAGACGCCGATGACGACGCTGGCCGGCGGCGGCTACGTCGACCTGATCGCCGACCGCCTCGGCCCGGCGGCGTACTCGTACCTGTTCGACGGCCAGCTCGGCCATCTGGACTACGCGCTGGCCAACGCGAGCCTCGACGACCAGGTCGCCGGCGTCGCGGTCTGGCACATCAATGCCGACGAGGTACCGCTGTTCGACTACAACGACGAGATCCGCGACGTCGGCGAGCCCGACTACGACGAGAAGCCGAACGGCTCGGCGCTGACGCCGCCGCGCTCGCTGTTCGAGCCGGCCAGCCCCTACCGCGTCTCCGATCACGACCCGGTCGTGGTCGGCCTGTTCGCCGGGACCGCCGAGGCCGATCTGTCGATCGCGCTGCAGGCCGCGCCGGATCCGGTCGTCGCCGGCACCGCGTTGAGCTATGCGGTTACCGTCGAGAACCTCGGCCCGGCGGCGGCCGGCACGGTCTCCCTCGCATTGCCGCTGCCGGCCGGCACCACGTTCGCCGCGCTGACCGCGGCCGCCGGCTGGTCGTGCACGTCACCGGCCGTCGGTGCGGCCGGCAGCGTCAGCTGCCAGCAGGACTCGTTCGCGCCCGGCACTGCGGCGTTCACGATCAGTGCGATGGTCGATGCGGATCGGCCTGCCGGCAGCTCGCTCGCGGCAACCGCGACCGTGAGCTCGGCGAGCGCCGACCCGGCGACCGGCAACAACAGCGCGAGCGCCGGCGTCACGGTCGCGGCCTCGGCCGATCTGGCCGTCGCGATGAGCGGCAGCCCCGACCTGGTCGCGGCCGGCGATGCGCTGACCTACACGCTCACGCTGAGCAATCTCGGTCCGAGCGCGGCCGCCACGGTGGTGCTCAGCGATACGCTGCCGGCGGCACTGCGCTTCACCTCGCTGAGCGCGCCGAGCGGCTGGAGCTGCACGACGCCCGCGGTCGGGCAGGGCGGCATGGTCAGCTGCCAGCGCGCCTCGATGGCGGTCGGCACGGCCGAGTTCACGCTGGTCACCGCGGTCGCGGCCGACGCCAGCGGCAGCATCGCCAACACCGCGACGGCGGCCGCGGCGACGAGCGATCCGGTTCCCGGCAACCAGAGCGCGACCGCGACGACGACGGTGTCGGCGCCGCAGGCCGACCTGTCGGTGACGCTGACCGATGCCCCCGATCCGGTCGAGGCCGGCGGCATGCTGACCTACACCATCACGGTCGCCAATGCCGGCCCGGCCGCGGCCGCCACGGCGACGCTGGGCGACACGCTGCCGGCCGCGACGCGCTTCGTCTCGCTGAGTGCGCCGAGCGGCTGGGCCTGCACGACGCCGGCAATCGGCCAGGGCGGCAGCGTCGGCTGCCAGGCTGCGACGTTCGCGGTCGGCACGGCGGTCTTCACGCTGGTCGTCGAGGTGGCATCCGATGCCGGCGGCACGACGCTGTCCAATACCGCGACCGTCGCCTCGGCGACCGCCGATCCGGCCGGCGGCAACGACAGCGCGACCACGACCACCGTCGTCAGCGTACCGGCGCAGGCCGATCTGTCGGTGACGATCACCGATGATCGCGACTTCGTGCAGGCCGGCGATACGCTCGACTACCGCATCACGGTCCGCAACGCAGGCCCCGCCGCCGCGACCGCGACGGTGACCGACGTGCTGCCGGCGGTGCTGACCGACGGCGTCTGGATCTGCAGCGCGAGCAACGGCGCGAGCTGCGCCGACGGCAGCGGCGAGGTGCTGAGCGACGTGGTGACGCTGCCGGCCGGCGGCGAGATCCACTACGTCTATTCGGCGACCGTGCAGGCCGGCGGCGACGACGAGCCGATCGTCAACGGCGTCGGCGTGGCCGTCTCCGGCGGCGTGACCGATCCGAACCTGGCCAATGACAGCGCCAGCGACAGCGCGACGCTGATCGTGCTGTTCCGCGACGACTTCGAGCAGACCGAGGTGATCGAGGCCTTCGCTGCGCCGGATGCGTCCGGCTACGTCGGCGCGGCCTGGCGGATCGATGCCGGCGCGCTCGCGCGACTCGGCGCGCAGCCGGTGCGCATCGCGACCGCCGAGACGGCTGCCGGCGACGCGCTGTTCGCGCTCGACCTGCTGCGTCTGGATGCGCGGATGCTGTTGCGCGTCGTCGTCCGCGACGCGCAGGGTCGAACCTCGCGCGGCGCCTGGCAGGTGATCACCGATCCGTCGGCGGCGATCGTGACCGGCTGGCAGGCCGCGACCGGTATCGAGCGCGGCTACGTCGGCGTGGCCCCGCTCGAAGCCGCGGTGGTGCCGGTGTTCCACGGCCGCGACGAAGCGCCGGCCCGGTTGCGCATCGTCGACGGCGGCGCGCCCTGGCTGGCACCGCTGGCGCGCTGATGCGATGGCGTCTGCCGATCGGGCACCGCCTGATCGGCAGGCGAGGAGCGGTTCCCCGTCGAGGCCCGCAGCGGTATGCCGCTGCGGGCCTCGGCTTTTTCGAGGGCGGCCGACCCGCCGGCGCTGCCGATCGCGGATGCGGAACGGCGCGACCGCCGTTCGTGCGGTGCCCGTGAGCGAAAGCCCGGCCGCACGACCGTGTGCGGCGAACGGGCACGCCAGCCGTTGGCTCGGCCGAGCCCTCAGGGCTTCTGCTTGGGACGTCCCGGCTTGAGCGGAATCAGCCGCTCCAGCCTTGCGTTCAGCGCGGCGTCGTCGAGCGCCGCCAGCGCCTGCAGGCCGGCACGCAGCAGCTCGCTCTTCTTGGTCGGTCGCTTGAACCCGAGCGCGCGCTCCTTGAGCGTCTGGATCAGCTCGAAATCCGCGCGCGGCATCGTGAAGCTGTCGCGCACCAGCTTGTGCTTCTTGGCCTCCTTGCCGGCCCTGGTCTCGCCTTCGCTGGCTGCGGACGGCGCGGGCGCGGCCGGCCGTGACGCGCGTGCCGCCGGCGCCGCGCGCGCCGTCCGTTCCGCCGCCGGCTTGCGCGCCGCCGGTTTCCTGCCGCTGCCCGCGGCGGTCTTTCGCTGTGCCATGCCGCTGTCTCCGTTATCGGTATAAATGGTTTATACCGATGCGCAGCCTAGCCGGTTCCGCGCTGCGCCGCCACTGGCTCCGGGCGGGCCGTCCGCGCCCGGTGCGAGGACGTTCGCTCCACATCCGGCGGCGTTCGTCGCCGCATCCGGCCGCTCCGTCGCAACGCGCTGCCGCTTGCCTGCGGCTGCGCGAGCATCCACGCTCCCTCTCCCATGGAGTCGATCATGAACCTGGCAATCCTCGGCATCGCCGCCGCCGTCGCGTTCGGCGCGGGACCGGCGCAGTCCGGCGACGATGCGAAGCTGCGCGCGCTGGTCGACCAGCGCCTGGCCGGCGACCGCACCGGCGCCTGCATGGCGGTGGCGGTGATCGAGCGCGATCGCGTCGCGCGCAGCTTCGCCTGCGCCGATCCCGCGCAGGCCGCGCGCATCGACGCCAGGACCGCGTTCGAGATCGGCTCGGTCAGCAAGACGATGACCGCGGCCCTGCTGGCCGACCTGATCGCGCAGGGCAAGGCCGCGCTCGACGATCCGCTGGCCGACTACCTGCCCGAAGGAACGAAGGTGCCCGCGTTCCAGGGCCAGCCGATCCGGCTGCGCCACGTCGTCACGCATACCTCGGGCCTGCCGGCACTGCCGTCGCGCATGAAGATGGCCGATCCGGCCGATCCCTACGCGAAGCTGAGCGAGCGCGACCTGCTCGACTCGCTCGGCGACGTCACGCTGGGCGTGGCGCCGGGCACGCGCTTCGAGTACTCCAACTTCGCCTCGATGCTGCTGTCGCTGGCGGTCGCGCGGCGCGCCGGCAGCGACTACGAGACACTGCTGACGACGCGTCTGCTGCGGCCGCTCGGCATGGACGGCGCCTATGTCGCACGCGCGCCCGACGGCATCCGTGCGGCCGCCGGCCATACGCCGAACGGCCGCACGACGCCGGCCTGGACGTTTCCGGTCGATCTCGCCGGTGTCGGCGGCGTGCGCGCGACGCTGGAAGACATGGTGCGCTACGTAGAAGCCGGACTCGGCCGTGCCGATGCGCCGATCGTCGCCGCGCTGGCCGCGACCCAGCAGCCGCTGTCGCAGACGCCGCCGATGGGCATGAACTGGATGCTGATGCCGGTCGGCGAGCGCCGCGTGCTGGTCCACGAGGGCGGCACCGGCGGCTTCTCCTCGTTCGTCGCGATCGACCGCAGCCGCGAGCGCGGCGTGGTGATCCTGTCCGATACCGCCTGGCATTCGCTCGGCGGGCTCGGCAGCCTCGGCCTGCATCTGGTCGACGCCAGCCTTCCGCTCGGCAAGCCGCGCAAGGCGGTCGCACCGGATCAGGCGCTGCTCGACGGCCTGGTCGGCCGCTACCGGGTCGGCGAGGCGCTGACGATGCGGCTCAGCCAGCGCGACGGCGCGCTGGTGATCGAGCCGGACGGCCAGGGCGCCCACACGATGGGCCACGACGACGCCGGCGATTTCTATCCGCTGGATTTCGACGCGGTGCTGCGGCCGCAGCGCACGGCGCAGGGCTACGGCTTCACCTGGATGCAGATGGGCGCCGAACGGGCCGCGGTGCGCCTGGACGCGGCGCCGGCGCGGACCGTCGCGCGGCCGAGTGCCGAGGCGCTGCGCGCCTACGCCGGCGAGTATCCGCTGATGCAGGGGTTCTCGCTGACCGTCAGCGAGAAGGCGGGCCGGCTCTACGTGCAGGGCACCGGACAGTCGCCGATCGAGGTCGAGGCGGTCGACCGCGACGTATTCACCGCCGCCGCGGTCGCCGCGGAGATCCGTTTCGAGCGCGACGAGGCCGGCGCGGTCCATGCGCTGACGCTGCTGCAGGGCGGCCAGCAGCTGCGCGGCGAGCGGCGCTGAGCGAGGCCGCGTGAGCGCCGACTATCCGCTCGATCGCCCGCTGCCGCCCGACGTCCTGGTCGGCGGCGGCGCGAGGTGGAGCCGCTACCGCCAGTATCCGGTGTTCAGCCTGCCGTGGCTGCGCGGCCGCAGCGCGCTGTTCGCATCGATCATCGGCACGATCGCGCTGCTGATCGGCGGCGCGATCGGCCTGGCCGCGCGCGACTACGGCCTGGTGCTGCCGATGGCGTTCTACCAGTTCGCCGGCTTCGGCCTGATGGCGACGACCGGCCCGGCGCTGGCGACCTGGGTCCGCCATCGCGGCTGGTCGGCCGTGGCCGAACGGCGCGGCATCGTCGTGGCGATGCTGCTCGGCATGGTCGCCAGTTATGCCGCCGACGCCGTGACCTCGGCGCGCGTCAACGCGATGATCGCCTCGGCCATCGGCCCGGCGGCCCATCCGCCGATCCCGGATCTGGGTGCGGTCGAGCGTGCGGTGTCGATCGCGCTCAACCTGCTGGTGCTGATCATCGTCTACGGCCTGTTCGGCGGCGGTCTCGCGCTGCGCGCGTACTTCGGCGAACGGCAGCGCTGGCACGACCACCGCAACGACCGCGCGCTGGCCGATGCGCGCGTGCAGGCGCAGCGCGCCGATCTGCGTCTGGGCCTGCTGCAGGCGCAGGTGGAGCCGCACTTCCTGTTCAACACGCTGGCCTCGGTGCGCGCGCTGATCCGCCGCGATCCGGCACGCGCCGAGGCGACCCTGGACGCCCTGGTCGATCATCTGCGCGCGACGATTCCGCGTCTGCGCGACGAGGATGCGCTGCTGCATTCGACGCTGGGCCAGCAGCTCGACATCTGCGCCAGCTACCTGGAGCTGATGCGCCTGCGCACCGGCGACCGGCTGAGCTACGCGGTCGAGGCCGACGCGGTGCTGCGCGGCTGTGCCTATCCGCCGCTGCTGCTGCTGACCCTGGTCGAGAATGCGGTCAAGCACGGCGTCGAACCCAGGCCCGGTCCCGGACGGGTGGTGCTGGCGGCGCGGCGCGAAGGTGCGGATCTGGTCGTGACCGTCAGCGACGACGGCGCCGGTCTGCAGCCGGGCTTCGGCGGCGGCATGGGCCTGGCCAACGTGCGCGAGCAGCTGGCGATGCGCTACGGCGAGCGGGCGCGCCTGCAGCTGCACGGCCGCGGCGGCGCCGGCACGCAGGCCGAGATCCGCCTGCCGGCGGGGGCGCCGTGAGCGCGCCGGTCACCGCGCTGATCGCCGAGGACGAGGCGCCGCAGCGTGCGGCGCTGCTCGATCTGCTCGCCGAGGAATGGCCCGAGCTGGAGATCGTCGGTGCCTGCGAGGACGGGCCGTCGGCGCTGCTGATCGCCGCGGAGCGGCGGCCGCAGATCGCGTTCCTCGACATCCGCATGCCCGGCATCGGCGGGCTCGACGTCGCGCGCGCGGTCGTCGCCGGCGGCGGCCTGGTCGTGTTCACGACGGCCTACGACGAGTACGCGGTGCGCGCCTTCGAGGCCGGCGCCGCCGACTATCTGCTCAAGCCGATCCAGCCCTTGCGCCTGCGCCGCACCGTCGAGCGGCTGCGCGCGCGGCTGGCGCGGCCGGATGCGATCGCGGCCGCTCCGCTCGGCGCGCTGGAGGCGCGGCTGCGGCCGCAGGGCGAGCGCCTGATCCGCTGGATCAGCGCCAGCGCCGGCGACAGCGTACGCATGATCGGTATCGACGAAGTGGTCTATTTCCAGGCGCAGGACAAGTACGTGCGCGTCGTCACCGGCAGCGACGAGGCGATCATCCGCACACCGCTCAAGGATCTGCTGGCCGGGCTCGACCCGGACCTGTTCTGGCAGGTGCATCGCGGCGTCGTCGTGCGCGTCGCGGCGATCGAGCGGCTGCGCAAGGACGAGCTCGGCCGCGCCGTGCTGCGGCTCAAGGGACGCGCCGAGAAACTGCCGGTCAGTGCCGCCTTCGTGCACCGTTTTCGCGGCATGTAGGACGTAACGGTTTTCTCACGCTGCTCGGTTAGCCTGTCGGCGATCGAGGCCGCGATACCGCCGATGCCCGCCGTTTCCGTTCCGTCCGTGCCGAGTGCCACGCCGCAGCCGGACGTGGCCGCCGCGAAAGCCGTGCGCGACGAAGCGGCGGCCGGGCTCGGCGTGGGGCTGTATGCGCTCGCCGCAGCTGACCTCGCGGTACTCGCCGAGGCACTGGCCGACGGCACCGCGCCGCATCGCGGCGTCCACGAGGCGCGCAAGGCGATCCGTCGTCTGCGCGCGATCCTGCGGCTCGGGCACCGGCGCCTGGGGCCACGTGCCGCGACCGCCGATGCCGCGCTCGCGCATCTGGCCGATGGTCTTTCCGATCTGCGCGATGCGCAGGTTCTGGTCGATCTGGCCGGACGCCATCTGCGCGAGGCCCGCGACGAGGACGAGCGCCGGTGCCGCGCGGCGCTGCGGCGGCAGCTGCTGGCCGAGCGCCGGGCGGTACTGGCGCGGGTCCGCGCTCGCGATCCGGGTTTCGCCGCGCGCCGCGCCGAAGTCGCGCGGATCGGCCGGATCGTCGAACGCCTGCCGTGGGCGCGGCTCGACGCCGATGACCTCGAACGCGCGCTCGCGCGCAGCCAGCGCCGCGCCGAGCGCGCCGGCGAACGTGCGCGGCGCGCCGGCGCAGACGCCGAGCGGCGCCACCGCTGGCGCCGGCGTCTGCGTCGGCTGCGCATGCAGTGGAGCGCGCTCAAGACGCTGCGCAAGCGCGAACGCGACGACGCCGGCCGACGCGCGCTCGCGGCGCTGCTCGCCGGCCTGCGCCGCCGCAGCGGTGCGTTTCGCGCGCTGGCTGCGACCGTCGACGTGCTCGGCGCCGAGCAGGATCGGCGGCTGCTGGAGGCGGTGCTGGCGCGTCCGCAGCCGGCCGGTGCGGCGGCTGTTCCGGCCGGCGTGGCGCGCTGAGCGCAGGCGCCCGGATCCGCTCGCGCCGGCTTGCATGGCGCGAGCGGCGGCTGCCGCTGCCGGGGCGCGATGGCGCGGCGGCCCGGCGCGGGCGCCGTGCAACGGCGATACGGGCCGCCTTTCACGGGGAATGGCGCATCGCAGCGTGGTGCAATCCGCTTGGCGGCGCCTTTGGCTTGTCCTACAGTGCGCACTCCGAAGCCGTGACCCGCAACCAAACCCCGATACTGGAGCGACATCGATGATCAAGAAGTCCGCGAAGAAGACCGTCCCGCAGAAGTCGGCCGCCGCCAAGGCCCCCGCCGCTGCCAAGCCGATCAAGGAAGCCCTCGGCAAGTCGGGCCTGGTGGCTCACCTGGCCGAGTCGACCGGCGTGGCCCCGAAGGACGTCCGCGCCGTGCTCGCCAGTCTCGAATCGGCGGTCGCCGGTTCGGTCAGCAAGAAGGGCGTCGGTTCGTTCACGCTGCCGGGTCTGCTCAAGATCACGGCCGTGAAGGTGGCGGCCAAGCCCAAGCGCAAGGGCATCAATCCGTTCACCAAGGAAGAGCAGTGGTTCGCGGCCAAGCCGGCCAGCGTCAAGATCAAGGTGCGTCCGCTCAAGAAGCTCAAGGACGCCGCGGCCTGAAGCCGTTTTCCGGGATGCGGCGGCCACGGTCGCCGCATCCGCTTGACGCGATGCCAGTCATCGCGATGCGCCCTTCGAGGCGCGTTTCGTTTCTCTCCTCCGCTCCTGCGCGTTCGCGCCGTCGGCGCATGCAGGACGCCGTCCTCGCCGCTCCTTCCCAAGCCCCTGTCCGACCGCGCTGACCCGGCGGCGTGATCGATCGGACCGCAGGCATCGCGGATGTTTCGAGCGCTTGCATGTGCGTTGCGCAGCGGCTGGTCCAGCCGGTTCCGGTGGCAGGCGTGAACGCGTCCGCGTGCGGTGCGGCTGCTCGCCTATCGCGATGCGCGATCGCTCACATGCCGTCGATGCGATCGCGACATGTCCTGGCTTCGATTCGGCCCAACGCGGCGATGTGCGATTCGCAGCAGGCGCGGGTCCTTCGGCCATGCGCTCCCGGTGTGCGTGGGTCCGTGTCGCACCGGGCAGGGCTCGATCCGCCGGCGCTACGCAGCGTTGCCGAACGGGCGCGCGCGCTCCGATGCGCGACGGTGGTCCCAGGGGATGCAAGTCCGATCGCTTCAGTGCAGCGCGACCGCATCGGCGGCGGCCGCGGCCGCCGCCGTGACGGCACGCGCCGGCGCGCGGCTCGTCACGAGGTGCCGATCGAGCACGTAGCGCTCGAGCAGCGGACGATGCGCCTGCGCCCATTCGTCGAGCGCTTCGTTGCGCCCGCTGCGGATCCGGTCGACGAACGCGGTCGACAGCGTCTGTGTCGCTTCCTTGACTGGATCGGCGATCTGGGCCGTATCGAAGTAGCGCCGATCGGTGAAGACGTTGTGGCTGCCGTGCGCATACACCGCCAGCGCCTTGAACGTGCCGCCGGTCGCGTCGAACACCTTGAGCCGATCGTCCGGACCCGACACGAAGCCTGGAATCCGGATGACGTCCTCGCGCGTCGTGATGTGCAGGGTCGGGATCGAGATGCCGGCGAGGATCGGCGCGAAATCCTTCGCGCCGTAGAACGGCGGTGCCGAGATCAGGATCGCCGCGCCGATACGCCGATCTTTCAGCGATACGGCGCCTTCCACGCCCGGGACGGCTGCGCCGATCGCCAGCAGGGTCGTGTTCGCGCCGTAGGAGTGGCCGGCCGCGACGATCGCGTCGCGCGCGATGCGCGGGCCGTATCGGCTCGCCAGCAGGCGGTCGAGCGCGTAGCGCAGATCGCCGGCGCGTGCGACCGCCTCGTCCGGTCCGGCCGCGGCGCGCAGCCGTGCGAGCAGGCCGAGCGGGTCGCCTTGCCACAGCGAGCGGTCGCTGCCGACGTGCTGCAGGTGCAGACTGGCGATGCCGTGACGCGCCCAGTAGCGGCCCAGATGCGTATAGCCGTCGCGCGAGCTGCCGATGCCGGGCGAGAACACGATCAGCGCGACCGGCACACTCCGATCCGCCGAAGCGGGCCGGAACAGCCGCGCCGGTATCCGCCGGTCGCGCGCCGCGTCGATCCATTCGAGATCGGTCGCGGTGTAGCCGGCGTCGTCGGCCTCGACCGCCGCGCCGGCTGCCGGCGTCAGCATGCGCGCGCCGAGCAGTGCCGGCATCGTCAGCAGCGCGATCGCGACGGCCACGGCGGCGGCGAGGCTCGCACGCAGCGAGGCGTGGCGGCGGCGGGGCAGGTTCATCGGCTCGGACAGATCGGCTGCGCGGTGCGCGGCCGATCAGTATAAATGGTTTATACGATTGTCGAACCGCGTCCCGGTCGATGCCGCGCACCACGTTCAGCGTGCGTGCGGGCGGCGCTCAGCGCAGGTCCGCCGCGATCACGCGCGCCGCGTTGTGGCCGGGCGCGCCGGTGACGCCGCCGCCCGGATGCGTGCCGGCGCCGCACAGGTACAGGCCCAGCAGCGCGCCGCGGTAGCCGGCCTGGCCGAGCATCGGCCGCGCGCTGAACAGCTGATTGAGCGACAGCGCGCCATGGAAGATGTCGCCGCCGATCAGGCCGAAATCGCGTTCGAGGTCGAGCGGACTCTTGATCTGGCGGCCGAGCACGGAGTCGGCGAAGCCCGGCGCATAGCGGTCGACCGTCGCGATCATCCGGTCGGCCACGGCCTCGCGATGATCGTCCCAGGAGCGTCCGTCCGGCAGCACCGGCGCGACGTGCTGGCAGAACAGGCTGGCGACGTGGCGGCCCGGCGGCGCCAGGCTGTCGTCGAGCGTGGACGGAATCAGCATCTCGACGATCGGCTCGCGCGACCAGCCGTAGTCGAGCGCGTCGCGATACGCGCGGTCCATGTAGGCCAGGCTCGGCGCCAGGATGATGCCGGCGGTCAGATGGTCGCCGGGGCCCGGCAGGGCCGTGAAGTCGGGCAGCCGCTCGAGCGCCACGTTGATGCGGAACGTACCCGATCCGCAGCGCCAGTGCGCCATGCGCTCGCGCGTCGGCGCCGGCACCCGGTCCGGCGCGATCAGCCGTTCGTAGAGCAGTTTCGGATTGACGTTGGCGACCACCGCGCGTGCGCGCAGCACGTCGCTGCGCGTCGTGACCACGCCGACCGCGCGGCCGTCCTCGACGATCACCTCGCGCACGCCGCAGCCGGTGCGGATCTCGGCGCCGGCGGCGGTCGCCGCCTTCGCCATCGCCTGGGTGATCGCGCCCATACCGCCGATCGCATGACCCCAGGCGCCCTTGACGCCGTCGGCCTCGCCGAAAACGTGGTGCAGCAGCACGTAGGCGCTGCCGGGCGTGTACGGACTGGCGTAATTGCCGACGACGCCGTCGAAGCCGAACACGGCCTTGATCGGCTCGCTCTCGAACCAGCGGTCCAGATACTCGGCCGCCGAGATCGTGAACAGATCGAGCAGCTCCTGGCGCAGCGTCTCGTCGAGCGTGTGCAGGCGCCGGCCGAGCCGGCCGGCACGCAGCAGCTCCGGCAGGGCCTTCCACCAGCCGCCGTCGGTGACGTTCGGCGGCGGCTCCAGCGCCAGGGCGCGCAGCACGTCGGCCATCGCATCGAGACGGCGCTCGTATTCGGGCAGGCGCTCGGCATCTCGGCGCGAGAACTTCGCCACTTCCTCGCGCGTGACGCCGGCGCCGACCTTCAGATGGCGGCCGTCCGGCAGCGGCAGGAAATTGCCGAGCCGGCGCCGCACGACGCGCAGGCCGTGCGCGGCGAGATCCAGATCGGCGATGACCTTGGGCTGCAGCAGCGAGACCGTGTAGGCAGCGACCGAATTACGGAAGCCCGGATGGAATTCCTCGGTGACCGCCGCGCCGCCGACGACGTCGCGGTTCTCGAGCACCAGCACCTCGAGCCCGGCCTTGGCGAGATACGCCGCGCAGACCAGGCCGTTGTGGCCGGCACCGATCAGGATGACGTCGGGCGCTTCACGCATGGGCAGGTCCGGGCTGGGGCGATCACGGGCCGCCATTCGGCGGCGGCAGCGTCGATGATGAAACGGTTCGCGTCGCGCGGCCAGCGCCGGGAGACGCCGCCCGACGTCAGGCAGGGTACGTCCGCAGCGCCGCGACAGCCGGCGCGACCTGGTCGGCGCGATCGAGCGCCGCGCCGATCCGCTCGAGGCGGTCGGCCAGCTCGTGCGGATCGTCGCCGCCGATCGTCGCGTGGCCGACCTTGCGGCCGGCGCGCGGACTCTTGCCGTAGTCGTGCCAGTGCGCGCGCGGCTCGCGCAGGACCGGATCGGCGTCGGGCAGGGTGCCGATCCAGTTCAGCATCACGCTGTGGCCGAGCGCGCGCGTGTCGCCGAGCGGCAGGCCGAGGATCGCGCGGACGTGATTCTCGAACTGGCTGCAGGCGGTGCCCTCGATCGTCCAGTGACCGGAGTTGTGCACGCGCGGCGCCATCTCGTTGCCGAGCAGACGCTCGCCGTGCACGAACAGCTCCAGCGCGAACACGCCGACGTAGTCGAGGTGCTCGGCCAGTCGGCGCGCATGCGCGACCGCGCGCGCTTCGAGCGCTTCGTCGCCGCACAGCGGCGCGAGGCTGGCCGAGAGGATGCCCGAGGCGTGCCAGTTGCGCGTCAGCGGATAGTGGCGGAACTCGCCGTTGCGCGATCGCACCGCGACCACCGAGACCTCGCGCTCGAACGGCACGAACGCCTCGAGGATCAGCGGTACGCCGCCGAGCGCCCGCCAGGCCGCGTCGAGATCGCCGTGCGCGCGCAGCACGAACTGGCCCTTGCCGTCGTAGCCGAGCCGGCGCGTCTTGAGCACTGCCGGCAGTCCGGTCGCGGCGGCCGCGCGCTCCAGGTCCTCGCGGCTGTCGACCGCGGCGAACGTCGGCGTGTCCAGACCGATGCGGCCGAACAGCGTCTTCTCGGCGAGGCGGTCCTGGGCGGTCGACAGCGCCGCGGGGTTCGGGAAAACGCGCGTGCGCGCGGCCATCCATTCGGCGGTCGCGGCCGGCACGTTCTCGAAATCGAAGGTGACGACGTCGCTCTCGGCGGCGAAGGACTGCAGCGCCGCGAAGTCGTTCCAGTCGGCCTGCAGCAGCGGCGCGATCTGTGCGGCGCAGGCGTCGGCGGCGCTGTCGACGACGCGGAAGCGCGCACCGAGCGGTGAGCCGGCCAGGACGAGCATGCGCGCGAGCTGACCGCCGCCGAGGATGCCGATCGTCGCCATGTTCAGTCTTCGCGCGGGTCCGGCTTGGCGAGCACGGCGTCGGTCTGTTCGCGCCGAAACGCATCGAGGCGTCCGGCCAGTGCGGCGTCGTCGAGCGCCAGGATCGAAGCGGCGAGCAGCGCCGCGTTGACCGCGCCGGCGCGGCCGATCGCCAGCGTGCCGACCGGTACGCCGGCCGGCATCTGCACGATCGACAGCAGCGAATCCATGCCGTTGAGCGCATGCGACTGGACCGGCACGCCGAGCACCGGCAGGCGCGTCTTGGCCGCGAGCATGCCGGGCAGATGGGCGGCGCCGCCGGCGCCGGCGATCACGACCTTGAGGCCGCGGCCGGCCGCCTGTTCGGCGTAGGCGAACAGCAGGTCCGGCGTGCGATGCGCCGAGACGACGCGGACCTCGTGCGCGATCTCGAGCCGCTCGAGCGTTTCGACGGCATGGCGCAGGGTGTCCCAGTCCGAACGGGATCCCATCACGACGCCGATCAGTGCCGGCCCGGCCTTGTTCTTGGTCATTGCGCTGTCCTCGCGCACGATGCGCGCGAAACGGCTATTGTAAGCACAACCGGGCGCCGCAAGCGCCCGTTTTCGGCATCGGGAATCCATGGATCAACGCTTACTGAGCCTGCTGCGCTGCCCGGCCAGCCAGGCCGCGCTGCGAGCGCTGCGGCGCGACGAACTCGACGCGCTCAACCGGGCGATCGCCGCCGGCAGCGCCACGCTCGCCGACGGCCAGCCGTGGCGCACGCCGCTGCAGGCCGCCCTGATCACCGAGGACCGGGCCCGCGTGTACCGGATCGAGGACGGCATCCCGGTGATGCTGGCCGATCAGGCGATTCCCGCGGCCGGCATCGACGGTCTCGGCGTTGCCTGAGCGCCGCCGCCGGTCGGCGGGCCCGGATGGCCGAAGCTGACGCAGAGCGTCGAGTGTCGACACCGGCTGCCGGGCTTGTGCGGTGGTTCACACAACAATAACCGCGCGCGAATAAGCTTGTCGGAACCGCGGAAAGGGGACCGTTCCGACTGGTTCCAACCGGACTGCATAGCCCATGGTCAGCCCTGACGACAGCAAGAAGATCATCGACCTGCAGCAGCGGCAGGCGGTGCAGAGCGCTGCGGGCGATCGCCTGGGCGATCTGCTCAAGCGCGTCCGCGGCATCGCGCTCAAGCGCATCGCCGGGCTGGTCGGGGTGCTGTTCGAGAACATCGACGACGCATTGTTCGACCTGGCCGAGAAGGCCGAGAACAATGCCGCCCAGACGCAGTTCTTCGACGGCATGCGCGAGGTGCGCAAGAAGCGCCACCTGGTCGAGCGCCGCTTCCAGGAGCAGGTCACGCGCACGTTCAACGAATTCGCCGAGGGCCGCGCGCGCGTCGCGCGGCCCGAGGCCGCGCCGCAGGCCGGCGCCAGCCTGTCGCTGGTCGACGATCAGGAGCTCGAGCAGTCGCTCGCGGTGTCGGGCATGGTCGCCAAGGCCAACAGCCGCTGGTCGCGCGCGCTGTTCCAGATCAACCAGCGCCTGTCGGTGCTGACCGGCGGCGGCAACGTCGACGACGCGATCAACCCGATCGGTCCGGCCGCGCTCGGCGATGCGTTCCGCGAGGCCACGCGCGAGTTCGATCTCGGCCTGCACGTCCGCCTGATCGTCTACAAGCTGTTCGACCGCTACGTCATGAGCGGCCTCGACGGGCTCTACGAGGAAGTCAATACCGAGCTGATCCAGGCCGGCGTGCTGCCGCAGATCGCCGCGACGCCGGTGCGCGCGCCGGGCCATGCCGGCGGCTACGCGGCACCGGCCGCGCATGGATCGGACGCGGCGTCGCAGCCGGTCGCCGCCGACTCCGCACCGGCGCACGGCGCCTACGACCCGGCCTCGGCCTGGCAGGCCGAGCTCTACCAGACGCTCAACAAGCTGCTGGCCGGCCGGCGCGGACACTCGCACGACATCGGCCTACCGGCGGCCCTGGAGCCCGAATTGGCAGCGCCGCCGGTGCTGAGCCCGGTCGATCTGCTCAGCGCGTTGACGATCCTGCAGAGCCAGAACCCGCACGGCGCGCAGCGCCAGCACGCCCAGGCCGGTGCGGCGCAGGCGGTCCGGCAGATCAAGCAGGACCTGCTCGAGCAGGTCGAGCGGATCGGCGCGGCCGACGGACACCATCACGTCTCCAGCGCCGACGAGGACACGATCGACCTGGTCGGCATGCTGTTCGAGTACATCCTGCAGGACCGCAACCTGCCGGCCCAGATGCAGGCGGTGCTGAGCCGGCTGCAGATTCCGTATCTGAAGGTTGCGATCCTGGACCGCCACCTGTTCGCGCAGCGCGCCCATCCGGCGCGGCGTCTGCTCGACGCGCTGGCACAGGCCGGCCTCGGCTGGTCCGAGGAGGCCGATCCCGATCACCGGCTGCTCGACCGCGTGCGCCAGTCGGTCGAGAAGATCCTGACCGACTTCGACGACGACCTGTCGATCTTCCAGCGCGAGCTCGAATCGTTCGAGGCCTTCCTCGAGCAGGGCCGCAAGCGTGCCGGCCTGGCCGAGCAGCGCGTCGCCGAGGCGGCGCGCGGTCGCGAGCGCCTGCAGGACGCGCGGCGCACCGCGGCGCGCGAGATCCTGCTGCGTATCGACGAGCGCGTGCTGCCGCCGATCATCCATGCGGTGCTGTCGCGGCCGTGGGCCAACTACCTGGTCGTCGCGCTGCTGCGTCACGGCGAGCAGTCCGACGAGTGGCGCAACGGCCTGCGCTTCGTCGACGAGTTCGTCTGGAGCGCGCTGCCCAAGCAGACCGAGGCGGACCGCCAGCGCCTGCACAAGGTCAAGCCGCAGATCGAGCGCGCCCTGCGTCACGGCCTCGGCACGATCGGCCTGCACGACAACGAGATCAACGAGACGATGCGCTCGCTGGCCGAGTTCTACACCTCGCTGCAGGGCGGCGCGCCGGTCGAGCGCAAGACCGTCCGCGAGGTCGTCGTCGAGCGCGCCGGCCTGAGCGCGGCCGCGGTGCCGGCCGAACAGGCCGAGACGCCGGTCGAGCAGGCCGCCGATCTCGCCGGCAGTCCGGTCGAGGAAATCCTGCTCGGTGCCGGTACGATCGAGGCCGATCGCGTCGAGGACGAGCTGCACGAAGACGAATACCTGCAACGCGCCCGCGCGCTGCGGCCCGGCACCTGGCTCGAACTGGTCGACGAGCACGGCCATCGCGAACGCGCCAAGCTGTCGTGGATCAGCCCGATCAGCTCGAAGTACCTGTTCGTCAACCGGCGCGGCCTCAAGGTCGACGACAAGACCGTCACCGCGCTCGCGGCCGAGCTGCGCGCCGGCACCGCGGTGATCCTCGAGGAGGCGCCGCTGTTCGATCGCGCGCTCGATGCGATCGTCGCGCGCCTGCGCGAGGACCACGAGCCGGCCTGATCGGGCTGCGTGCCGGCCCCGCCGGTTCGCCGATGCGTGCCGGCGCAGCCGAACCGCCAGGGGACTCGTATCGTTACGGTGCCGTCGTCGCCTGGGGCTTCGCCGGCGCCGCCACGCCATCTCCCAGGCAGCGCGCCAGGAACGTGTCCACGCCCGCTTCGAGCCGGACGCGGCTGTCGAGATCGGCGATGCCATGGCCTTCTTTCTCGAACGGCAGCCACTGCGCCGGTTTGCCGGCCTTGGCCAGCAGCAGGCGCAGTCTGAGCGCGTGCTCGATCGTCACGCGGCGGTCGCGCGCACCGTGAGCGAGCAGCAAGGGCCGGTCGATCTGGCGGTAGCGATAGACCGGCGAGATCGCCTCGACCGCGTCGACCTGCGTGCTCGGGTCGCCGACCCGCTTCTTCATCAGATCGCGAGCCACCGGGCTGCCGGACCAGTCGCTCGACGAGAACGGCAGCACCCAGTCGGTCACCGCCGCAGTCGCCACGCCGCAGCGATAGCGATCCGGGAAGCGGATCAGGCCCATCAGCGTCGAATAGCCGCCGTAGCTCGCGCCGCGCAGCGCGACGCGCTTGGGATCGAGCGGGTACTCGGCCAGCGCCTTGTCGACCGCGGCGATCACGTCGTCCTCGATCCGGGTGCCGAACGCCCCGTAACCGGCCTGCTCGAACTGCCGGCCGAAGCCGCCCGAACCGCGGAAGTTGACGCGCAGCACCGCGTAGCCGCGGTTGACCATCAGCTGCACCTCCGGATCGTAGTGCAGGGTGTCGCGTACGCCGATCGGGCCGCCGTGCGGCATCACGATCAGCGGGTGAGGCCCCTGGCCTTCCGGCAGGCCCAGATACGCCTCGATCGGCGTGCCGTCGGAGGCCTTCAGCCGCAGCAGCGAGGAGCGCACCGGGCGGGTATGAGCGAAGGCGGGCAGTCGCGCCAGCAATTCCTCGATGCGGTTGTGCTCGGCGTCGTAGAGGTAGTAGGTGCCCGGATCGGTCTCGTCGTTGGCCAGGACCAGGGAGCGGCTGCCGTCGCGGCTGGTTTCGTAGACGGCGATGCTGCGATCGGGCAGCGCGCGCGCCAGCGCGGCGTGCAGTGTCGTGTTCGCCGAATCGAAGTAGTGGACATGGCGGCGTCCATCCTGCAGATAGGCGGCGCCCACCGGTTCGCCGCCGGGTGTGGTCAGGACTTCGAGAATGTCCACGCCCGGCAGCGCGAGCACGGTCTGGACGATCGCGCCGTCGGCGAGGTTCACGCGCACCAGCTCGTTCTGCGCACGGTCGATGTCGGTCGTCGCGTAGACGCCGCTGCCGTCGGGCGCCAGCTGGAGCAGATGGAAGCGGTCTTCGGTCGAGAATCGGCGTACCACCTGCCAACTGCCGTCGGCACTCGTCCGGGTCTTGAGCACGTACTCGCCGTCGTCGCCGGCGACGACCGCGCGCGGCACGCCGGCACGGTCGGTCACGACGTCGCTCCAGCCCTCCAGACCCTTGTCGAGCCGCCGGCTGCGCTCGAACTGGCTGCGCTCGATGCGCTTGCCGTCGAGCGCCACGCGATACAGGCCGGCGCCGCCGCCGGACTCGGGCCGCGCAAACACGACGTGGCGCCCGTCCTCGCCGATCGTCGAGACGAACCAGCCGTCGTACGGGAACGTCAGCAGGTCGAAGGCCGGCGCGCGGCCGGTCTCGATGCGCAGCCGCACCGCGTAGCTGGTACGGCCGCGGTTGTCGACGCCGATCAGCAGCGTGCGATCGGCGGCCCAGCTCATCTGGTAGATCGGATAGTCGCCGCTGTAGACCAGGCTGGCCTGCAGCGTCGCGACGTCGAGCACGCTGATCGTGTGGCGGCCGTCCTTCTGCTCGGCGATCGCGAGCATGTCGCCGGTCGGGTTCAGCCGGACCATCGAGACCTGCCAGTCCGCGAACAGCTCGCGCACCAGGGCCGGCAGGCGCTCGTCGACCTGCTTTTCCGGTTCGGCCAGGGTGGCCGCATCGGCAGCCTTGACGACCGCCGGCAAGGCCGTGTCGCCGAGTTCGCGGGTCAGGAATTCGCCGAAGCGATCGGGCATCGCGCCCTGCCAGCGCAGCGGCCAGCGCTGGCGCAATCCGGGGTAGCGCTCGTCCAGCTCGATCGCGAGCTGGGCCAGGCGGTCGCGCTGGAACGTGTGGAAGACGCCGTAGCCGGCGACGGTCAGATCCAGGTCGCCGGCGTAGCTGATGACGCCGGGCTCGACCTTGAAGTCCAGCCGTCCGTCCTTGCGCAGGTTGACGTACCAGTACGGCTGGTTGTCGAAGCCGATCTCGATGCGGCTGAAGCGGTATTCGCCGGCCGGCAGCTCGAGCAGCCGCAGACTGCGCCCGTGACCCAGGCGCAGCAGGCGCTGGCCGCCGAAGCCGCCGTCCTTGCGATCGATCTTCAGCGACGAGACCGGCACCGCTGCGTCGAGGGCGATCGCGACCAGGCCACGGCCCTCGCGCAGTTCGACCGTGGCCCCCGGCTCGATCTCCTTCGCGCTCGCTGCCGCGGCCAGCAGCATCAGGATGCCGGCCGACCAGGCACGAGGTCCCCGCAGGGACCGTATCGGATATCCGCTCATGCGCCCCCCAAAGCGCCAGACGTGAGCTTCAGACGTTGAACAGCTTGCGCAGATTGTCCAGCCCGGCCTGGTAGATGCCCTGCATCGTCGCGACCGCGTCGTTCTCGGGCACGCCGGCCGGCACGAAATCGCCGGACCATTCGACTACGCAGCCGTCCTTGCCTTCTTCCTTGCGCACGCGGACCGTGGACTTGTAGTTGGCGACCGGCAGCGCGCCCTTCTCGATCGAGTAGGTGTAGACGTGATCGTTGTCGTCGAAGGACTCCATGCGCTCGACGAGGCTGGCGCCGCCGAGCAGCTGCAGGCGGCGGACGCGGCCGCCGTCGGCCAGTTCGCTCTTCTGCACGGCGGGGTGCCAGTCGGGCAGCGCATTGAATCCGCCGATCAGCTTCCAGACCTGATCGGCCGGTACCGGCAGCGGCGTGGACATCTTGACCTTGGCCATACGGGGTACTCCTGAAGAAGACAGCCGCTCCGGCCAACGGCCGGATCCGGCCTTGCGACGAGGCATCGCGCGAGCAGCCGCGCGAGCGACGATGTTGCCGCCGCAGCGGCGCCGGCAGTATACGCCAGCGCTTTTCGCGGCCTCGCTGCGCCGCAGCGCATCCGGGTGCGCCGCGACGCGCCGCGCCGGGCCGGCACCGTCAGAAGGCGACCTGCATGCGCGCACCGAGCGTATTGCCCGAATCGGGCCCCTGATAGTTGCCGACCCGGTTGTCGGTCTTCCAGTGCACGAGGTTGACCATCAGCCGCGACCAGTTGTTGAGGTACCAGTTGACGCCGAACGTCCAGGCTTCTCCTTCGCCGCCGCGCGCCGCGTCGGTGAAGTCGTACTTGTCGTAGCGGGCCGCCAGCTCGAATGCGCCGATGCCGCCTTCGCTGACCGGACGCAGCACCCGGGTCGTGCCCCAGACGCCCGAGCGGCTGCTGAAGCCGGGCTTCTCGCCGGTCAGCAGCCAGCCGACGTAGGCCGAGGTCGCCTTGTGGTCGATCGATCCGGCCGAGCTCGAATCGATCGTGCGCACCGTGTGCTCGGCGAAGGCCCAGAAGTTGCGATAGACGCCTCCCAGTTCCAGGCCGCCGGCGTGATTGCCGGTGACGTTGGCGATCGAGCTGGCCGAGACGCGGACCTGGCCGTTCCAGCCGAGCGCGATCGGGGAGGTCTTGTTGATGCTGGTGACGTCGTCGCCCAGTTCCTCGTGCCAGTACCAGCCGCCCAGATGCACGAAGCCGTCCTTGCCCTTGACGGGATTCCAATGCGCGCGGGCCAGGTAGGCGATCGTATCGCTGGCGTCGTCGGCGTTGCCGATGTCGTCTCCGGTCACCGACACGGTAGCGTGCCAGCTGTTGCCGAACAGCTTCATCGTCGTGCCGAGGCCGTAGTAGCCGCTCTGCATCGCGCCGACCGACGCGACCGCGTTGCGCTCCATGAACGGCGTGGACATGCTGCTGGTCGCGCCGTCGAGGCTGCGGTCCTTGAGCTTGTTGCCGAAGTAGAACTCGGCCGGCCGCCCGATCACGCGCGTGTCCCAGGACACGTAGGTATCCTTGAGCCGCACCGCATTGCCGGCGAAATCGGCGTCGATCTTGTAGCCGAGCGGACCGATCTGGCCCTCTGCGCCCAGGCGCCCGCTGGCCAGGTCGGTGCCGGTGATGTTGCGCGGTCCGAACGAGGAGCCGTGCGTGCTGGTGAAGTCCACCAGCACCCGTCCGCGCGGATGGAACGTGAAGCGACCGTCCCCACTGCGCAGCTCCGGCCCGCCGCGGCGCCAGCTGATGGTGCCGTCGCCGCCACCGCCCTTGGCTGCCAGCTGGGCGACCTGCGCCTGCAGGATCGCCAGATCGTCCTGGCGCGTATCGGCGATCGCCGCGGCAACCTGCGCCCGGGCCGGATCGGTGGGCGGATCGGCCGCCTCGGCGGCGGCGTTCTCCAGCGCCGCCAGACGCGCGCCGAGCGCCTGGATCTGTGCGGCCTGCTGCTCGATCAGCGCGCTCTGCTGGCGCAGCAGGCTGCGCAGCTCGGCGTCCTGCGTATCGGCGGCTGCGGCGATGCCGCTGCCGAGACCCAGGACGACGGCCGCTGCGAGGGCGGTACGGGACAAGCGGTTCATGCGGATATCTCCGAATCGATGGGCGCGCTCAGTCGCCGGTTTCGTCCAGTGCATCGTCGCTGGCGGCCGGCGGCGCCGGAGCGGGCGTCGCGGCGGTTCCGGGCAGCGGCGTCAGCCGTTGCGGCGGCGCGCCCAGGAAGCCGTGGCTGCGGCTCCAGTTCGCGAACAGGCGCGGCCACTGCCCTACCAGGCTGCCCGGCTCGCCGAGTCCCCAGCTGTGCCCACCTTTTTCGAACAGGTGCATTTCCACCGGTACGCGGGCGGCGCGCGCGGCCTGGTACATCGCCACGCTGTGGCCGACGTCGACGGTGGCGTCGTCGACGGCCTGGGCCAGGAAGACCGGCGGCATGCCGGCATGGACATGCGACTCCACCGAGTAGGCCGTGACCGCATCGGCCTGGCTGTCCAGCTCCCGGCGCGAGCGCGTGGTGTCGAGCGGCGGCTTCATCGAGATCACCGGATAGATCAGGCCCAGATAGTCCGGCCGCGCCGAGGCGGCATCGGCGGCATCGACCGCCGGGTAAAGCGCCTCGTCGTAGCGGGTGCCGAGGATGCCGGCCAGATGGGCGCCGGCCGAGAAGCCGATCACGCCGACCTTGGCCGGGTCCACGCCCCATTCGGCGGCATGCGCGCGCACCAGGCGGACGGCGCGCTGGCCGTCCTGGAACGGCGAGACCGCACTCCAGCCGTCGGCCGGCAGGCGGTAGTAGACGACCGCCGCGGTGACGCCGAGCGATTGCAGCCATTGCGCGGTGGGCCGCGCGGCACCGCCGATCTGGATGCGGAAATAGCCGCCGCCGCCGAAGATCACCACCGCATTGCCGTTGGGACGCTGCGGACGGTAGATCTCCAGGCGCGGTTCGGACACGTTCGACACCGCGCCGCGCGCGCTGCCGTCCCGGCCGATCCGTTCGGGGCCCTGGGTCGCCGCCGGCCAATGCCCCACCGGCCACAGCGGCACGGTCAGCGGCGCTTCGTCCGTCGCCGGGGCGGCACCGGCCGCGCCGGCCAGCGCCAGCAGCCAGCCGAGTCTCAGGCGCGGGCGTAGGTGGGGTTCTCGCATGGTGCCTCCCTGGTCCGCGTGCTCGCGGGTCGTGTGGCGGCCGCCCTGCATCGGGGCGGCCGAAGCTTCATCGGGGTTCGACGGCGGTGGCCAGCGCGGGCTCGCGCGCCGCGCCGTTCAGGGCGGCATCGAGCCTGGTCCGATCGAGTGCGCCTTCCCAGTGCGAGACCACGACGGTGGCGACCGCGTTGCCGACGAAGTTGGTCAGCGACCGGCACTCGCTCATGAAGCGGTCGACGCCGAGGATCAGCGCCATGCCGGCCACCGGCACCTCCGGCACCACCGCCAGCGTCGCCGCCAGCGTGACGAAGCCTGCCCCGGTGACGCCGGCGGCGCCCTTGGAACTGAGCATCGCGACCAGCAGCAGGGCGATCTGGTGGCCCAGGCTCAGCTCGGTATTGGTGGCCTGCGCGATGAACAGGGCGGCCAGGGTCATGTAGATGTTGGTGCCGTCGAGATTGAACGAGTAGCCGGTCGGCACGACCAGGCCGACCACCGGCTTGGCGCAGCCGGCCTTCTCCATCTTGTCCATCAGCGAGGGCAGGGCCGATTCGGACGAGGAGGTGCCGAGCACCAGAAGCAGCTCGGCGCGCAGATAGCGCATCAGTTTGAACACCGAGAAGCCGCAGGCGCGCGCGACCGCGCCGAGGATCACCACGACGAACAGCAGCGCGGTCAGATAGAACGAGCCGACCAGCCAGGCGAGATTGACCAGTACCGCCAGACCGTATTTGCCGATCGTGAAGGCGATTGCGCCGAGCGCACCGATCGGCGCGGCCCGCATCAGGATGTGGACCAGGCGGAACACCGGCGCGGTCAAGGCTTCCAGGAAGACCAGCACCGGCCGGCCGCGTTCGCCGGTCAGCGCCAGCGAGATGCCGAACAGCACCGCGACGAACAGCACCTGCAGGATGTTGTCGCCGACCAGCGGGCTGACCAGGGTCTTGGGAATGACGTCCAGCAGGAAGCCGGTGAGGCTCAGCTCGTGCGAGCGCTGCACGTAGTCCTCGACGGCGCCCGGATCGAGCGCGGCCGGATCGACGTTCATGCCGGCGCCCGGCTGCACCACGTGCGCGACGATCATGCCCACCACCAGGGCCAGGGTCGAGAAGAACAGGAAGTACGCCATCGCCTTGGCGAATACGCGCCCGACCGTGCGCAGATGGGTCATGCCGGCGATGCCGGTGACGATGGTCAGGAAGATCACCGGCGCGATGATCATCTTGACCAGCTTGATGAAGGCGTCGCCGAGCGGCTTGAGCGATTCGGCGAAGGCGGGTGCGAAATGCCCGAGCACGGCGCCGAGTACGATGGCCAGGATCACCTGCGCGTACAGCTGGCGATACCACGGCACGCGCACGGGCGGCGCGGCGGGGGACGGTGTGATCTGCATCGGATGCTCCGAGGGGACGGTGTGTTGTACCGCCGCTGCGCCGTGTTGCCGATAACCTATTGGTACTAGGCCGCGGTCGCGTAGCCGCGGCGAGGCGATGGTGGTGCCGATCGCGCGCCGGGTCGGCGGCCACCATCGCATCGCGGCGTCGATCGCGCGGCGCCGCGGTGCGAACCGGCCGAAGGCGATCGCAGGATCGCGACGATGCGGCACGGCGGCCCCGGGGCGAGGCCGTACGGCGGCCTGCTAGACTCGACCGGCCATGCTGGTGCCGCGCAGCCAACGCTTCACTCTCGTGTTCCTGGTGCTCGCTGCGGTCGGCATGGCGCTGGCGATGTGGGCCGCCTACCGGTTCGCCGAACGTCGCGTGCTGCAGGAGGAGTCCGATCAGATCGAACGCCAGCTCGGGCTCTATGCCGAAGGCCTGCAGCAGCGTATCGACCGCTTCCGCACGCTGCCGCAGGTGCTCGCGCTCGATCCGGAACTGCGCACGGCGCTGGACGGTCCGCTCGGGCCGGCCGAGGTCGAGCGCCTCAATCGGAAGCTCGAGCGCGCCAACAGCGTGACGCGCGCCTCCACGCTGACGCTGATCGACCGGCACGGCACCGCGCTGGCCGCGAGCAACTGGCGCGAGCCGACCAGCAACGTCGGCGAGGACTACAGCTTCCGGCCCTATGTGCAGCAGGCGCTGGCTTCCGGTACCGGTCACTTCTATGGCATCGGCTGGACCACCGGCCAGCCCGGCTATTTCCTGTCGCAGGCGATCCTCGACGAGCAGGCTGCAGCGGTCGGCATCGTCGTCATCAAGATCGAGCTCGACGCGCTCGAGCGCGAATGGCTGCAGACGCCGGACATCGTCCTGGTCAGCGATGCGCAGGGCGTGATCTTTCTCGCCAGTCGCGACGAATGGCGCTATCGCACGCTGGCGCCGCTCGACGAAGCCGACCGGCGAGAGCTGGCCGCGACGCGACAATATGCAGGCCGCGATCTGGCGCCGCTCGCGGTCGAAGCGCCGGTGCGGGCCGACCAACCGCTGCGCCCGATGCGCGTGGTGACGCCGCGGCTGCCGCAGCCGGTGCTGTGGCGCACGACGGTGCTGCCCGAGAGCGGCTGGCGCCTGCACCTGCTGCACGATGCGTCGGCCGGCGCGCGCGCCGGCCGCGGTGCCGCGCTGGCGGCCGGCGCCCTCTGGCTGGCGCTGCTGTTCCTGGCGCTGTTCGTGCAGCAGCGCCGCCGTCTGGCGGCGCTGCGCCGTCGCAGCCGCGAAGAGCTCGAGGCGGTGCTCAGGCAGCACGCCGAGGAACTGCGCACCGCGCAGGACGGCATCCTCGCCGCCGCCCGTCAGGCCGACCGCGGGCTGGCCAGGAGCCTGGAGCACCTGCCGCAGGGCGTGGTGGTGATCGACGCCGAGCTGCGCGTGACGGCCTGGAACTCGCGCTACGTGGAGCTGTTCTCGATGCCGCCGGATCTAGTGCGCGTGGGTCGCCCGATCGAAGACCTGTTCCGCTACAACGCACGCCGCGGCCTGCTCGGTCCGGGGCCGGTGGAAGAAGCGATCGAGCGCCGGCTCCATCATCTGCGCAGTGGCAAGCCACATATGCGCGAGAGCGAGAAGGAGGACGGCACGGTGCTGGAGATCCGCGGCAATCCGCTGCCCGACGGCGGCTTCGTCACCAGCTACACCGACATCACCAGCTACAAGAACGCCGCGCGCGAGCTGCGCTCGCTGGCCGATGCGCTCGAGCACCGCATCGAGGAGCGCACGCGCGATCTGGCCCAGGCCAAGCGCGAGGCCGAGGAGGCCAACCGCTACAAGACGCGCTTCGTCGCGTCCGCGGTGCACGACCTGCTGCAGCCGCTCAATGCCGCGAGGATGTTCCTGTCGGCGCTGAGGGGACGCCTCGAGGATGCGCCTGCGCGGCAGATCGCCGACCACGTCGACCATGCGCTGACCGCGCAGGACGAGATCCTCAACAGCCTGCTCGACATCGCGCGGCTCGAGGCCGGCACCTTGCAGACCCAGGTGCGCGACTTCCGGCTGGCGCCGCTGCTCGAAGCGCTCGGCCGCGAGTTCGGCATCCTCGCCGCCGGGCGCGGACTCGTGCTGCATACGGTCGGCGCCGATCCGGTCGTGCGCAGCGACGAGACGTTGCTGCGCCGGATCGTCCAGAACTTCCTCTCCAACGCGGTCCGCTACACGCCGCGCGGACGCATCGTGCTCGGCTGCCGGCGCGCGGGCGCCGATGTACGCATCGAGGTGCACGATCAGGGGCCGGGCATTCCCGAGAGCCTGCAGGCGCAGATATTCGAAGAGTTCCGCCGGCTCGACGACGGTGGCGCCAACGACCGCGGCGCCGGACTGGGGCTGGCGATCGTCGACCGCATCGGCCGTCTGCTCGGCCATCGCATCGACCTGCGCTCGCGGCTCGGACGCGGCAGCGTGTTCTCGGTCAGCGTCCCGCGCGGCGACGCCCGCGCGGTGCGCGGCGAAGTCGCCGCCGCGGTCGAAGCCGGCGACGACGCCTCGCCGCTGCACGGTGCGCGCGTGTGGTGCATCGACGACGATCCGCGCGTATGCGAGGCGACGCGCATGCTGCTGCAGCGCTGGCGCTGCCGGGTCGAGCTGGCCGGCGGCCCGCACGAGGCGCGGGCGGCGTGTGCGGCCGGGGCCGCGCCGGCGCTCGTGCTGCTCGACGTGCGCATGGGCGAAACCGATGGCCCTACGCTCTACACGCAGCTGTGCGCAGGCTGGGGGCAGTCGCCGCCGCTGGTGCTGATCACCGCCGAGCGCGATCCGGCGCTGCGCGCGCAGGCGCACGAGCGCGGCTGGGGTTTTCTGCACAAGCCGGTCAGGCCGCCGGCGCTGCGCGCGCTGATGACGCAGCTGATCATGCGTCACGCCGGCTGAGGTCGTCCGCGCCGGCTAGGCGGTCGCTTCGGGCTCCAGTGCGCGCACCAGTACCGCCGCCTGGGTGCGGCTGTGGCAGTCGAGCTTCTTGAGGATCGCGGTCACATGCACCTTGACGGTGTTCTCGGCGAGGCCGAGCCGGTAAGCGATCTGCTTGTTGAGCAGGCCGTCGGCCAGGCACAGCAGCACGCGGAACTGCTGCGGCGTGAGCTGGGCCAGACGCTGCGCGAGGGCGCTGTCGGAGGCCGAGCGCTCGGCCGTCAATGCCGGAAACCAGTGGCCGCCATCGAGCACGTCGGCGACTGCGCGGGCGACGATATCGGCCGGTGCGGACTTGGGCACGAAGCCGGCGGCGCCGAACTGCTGCGCACGGCGGATCACGCGCGGATGCTCGTTGGACGAGATCACCAGCACCGGCACCTGCGGGTGCTCGCCGCGCAGGTGCAGCAGCTCCGAGAAGCCGTGCGCGCCAGGCATCGTCAGATCCAGCACCACCAGGTCCGGGTCCGGATGCGCCTGCAGCGCCTGTTCGAGCGCGGCGGCACTGGCCGCCTCGACCATGCGCGCCTGCGGCTGCGCGTCGCGCAGTGCCTGCAGCACGGCGGCGCGGAACAGCGGATGGTCGTCGGCGATCAGGATCGTCGGAGCGCTCATGCGGCACAGTCTGCCACCGGCCAGGGCCGGCTGCCGCGGCGATGCAGCATCGGCAACGCCGTCAGCGCTGCAGCATGCGCTGCCAGAAGCCGACGTCGATCCAGCGCCCGAACTTGCGGCCGACCTCGGCGTGGTGCGCGACCTTGACGAAGCTGCAGCGTTCGTGGAACGCGACGCTTGCCGGATTCGGCAGGGCGATGCAGCCGAGCGCGACGTGGTAGCCGCGGTCGGCCAGTTCGCCGAGCAGGGCCTCGTAGAGCGGCACGCCGATGCCGCCGCGCTGCGCATCGGCGGCGACGTAGATCGTCGTCTCGACGGTCGGATCGTAGGCGGCGCGGCTGCGCCAGCGCGCCGCGTAGGCGTAGCCGGCGATGCGGCCGCCGGCATCGGCCACCCACCACGGATAGCCGGCGCCCTGCACCTGCGCGATGCGCTCGGCCATCTGCGCCGGCGCGACCGGCACGTCCTCGAACGTGACGATCGTGTCGCGCACGTGCGGGTTGTAGATCGCGCAGATCGCGTCTGCGTCGGCGGGCGCGACGTGGCGCAGCGTGACCGCACTCATGCGCGACGCCGGGTGCAGCGGACGGCACGGCCCGCGTCAACGCCGCGGCAGGCGGCGCCGGGGATTCGGGAACGATGCAAAGGAAAGCGGTTCATCGGTGCACGCGATCGGGGTGGCGCGCAGTATCGGCGTCGACGCCTGCGCCGGCAAACCGGCGTGCGGCGTGTTCAGCAGCAGCGGCCGCCGCCGCCCTTGTAGCGCGCCTCGAGGCGCTCGTTGAAGAACTCCGCGTAGGTCGGAATCGGCCGGTCCGGATGGTAGGCGCGCAGATGCGCGACATAGGTGCCGTAGTCCGGGATGCCGATGATCTGGCGCGCGATGCGAACCGCGTGCTGCCACAGCCGGCTCAGCGTGCCGCCGCTGCCGCCGTCGGCGGCCGTGGCGGCTTCGCCGGCCCCTTCCGTTGCGGAAGGGGCCTTGGCCGCGTCGCGGTTCATCGCGCGACCGAAGCCAGCGCGACGTACGGCGTCTCCTGCGCGGTCGGCACCGAGACGCGTCGGGCCTTGAGCGCGGCACGGATGCCGAACACGACGACGACGACGACGATCGTCATGAACGTCGCGGCGAGCCCCGCGTTGACGTAGTCGTTGAAGACGATGCGGTTCATGTCATCGAGCGACTTGGCCGGCGCCAGCACCTGGCCCTGCGCGAGGGCGTCGGCGTACTTGCGCGCATGGGCGAGGAAGCCGATGCGCACGTCGCCGTGGAACACCTTCTGGAAGCCTGCGGTCAGCGTGCAGATCAGCAGCCAGACGGTCGGCACCAGCGGCACCCAGACGTACTGATCGCGCTTCATCTTGATCAGGCACACGCAGCACAGCGTCAGCGCGATCGCCGCGAGCATCTGGTTGGCGATGCCGAACAGCGGCCACAGCGTGTTGATGCCGCCGAGCGGATCGACCACGCCCTGATAGAGGAAGTAGCCCCAGCAGGCCACGCACAGCGCGGTCGCGATCAGATTGCCGGTCCACGACTCGGTGTGCTTGAGCGACGGCACGGCGAGGCCGGCCAGGTCCTGGATCATGAAGCGGCCGGCGCGCGTGCCGGCGTCGACCGTGGTCAGGATGAACAACGCCTCGAACAGGATCGCGTAGTGGTACCAGAACGCCATCATGCCTTCGCCGGAGATCACGCTGTGCAGGATGTGCGCCATGCCGACCGCCAGCGTCGGCGCGCCGCCGGCACGCGACAGGATCGATCCTTCGCCGATGTCCTGCGCGGTCTGCGTGAGGACGTCCGGCGTGATCACGAAGCCGAGGTTGCTGATCGCCTGCGCGGCCGACTCGACCGTGGTGCCGATCAGCGCCGCCGGCGCGTTCATCGCGAAGTAGATGCCCGGATCGAGCACGCAGGCGGCGATCAGCGCCATGATCGCGACGAAGGCCTCCATCAGCATGCCGCCGTAGCCGATCAGGCGCGCTTCCTTCTCGTTGGCGAGCAGCTTGGGCGTGGTGCCCGAGGAGATCAGCGAATGCCAGCCCGACACGGCGCCGCAGGCGATCGTGATGAACAGGAACGGGAACAGGCCGCCGGCGAAGACCGGGCCGGTGCCGTCGACGAACTTGGTCAGCGCCGGCATGCGCAACTCCGGCGCGGCGATCAGGATGCCGATCGCCAGCAGCACGACGGTGCCGATCTTGAGGAAGGTCGACAGATAGTCGCGCGGTGCCAGCAGCAGCCAGACCGGGATCACCGAGGCGAGGAAGCCGTAGCCGATCAGCATCCAGGCCAGCTGGCGGCCGTTGAAGTGGAACGCCTCGGACCAGGCCGGGTTGTGCGAGACGACGCCACCGAGCCAGATCGACAGCAGCAACAGGACCAGGCCGATGATCGACACCTCCATGACGCGGCCCGGACGCAGGTAGCGCAGGTACACGCCCATGAACAGCGCGATCGGGATCGTCATCGCGACCGTGAACGTGCCCCAGGGGCTTTCGGCCAGGGCCTTGACGACGACCAGCGCGAGCACCGCGAGGATGATGAACATGATCATCGTCACGCCGATCATCGCGACCACGCCGGCGCCCGGGCCGAGCTCGGCGCGCGCCATGTCGCCGAGCGACTTGCCGTCGCGGCGCGACGAGAAGAACAGCACCATGAAGTCCTGCACGGCGCCGGCGAAGATCACGCCGACCAGGATCCACAGCGTGCCCGGCAGATAGCCCATCTGCGCGGCCAGCACCGGGCCGACCAGCGGGCCGGCGCCGGCGATCGCGGCGAAGTGGTGACCGAAGACGACGTACTTGTCGGTCGGGACGTAATCCAGTCCGTCGTTGCGCAGCACTGCCGGCGTCGCGCGCGTGGGATCGAGCTGCAGCACCTTGTCGGCGATGAATTTGCTGTAGAAGCGGTACGCGATGAACAGGATCGACACCGCGGCGGTCACCAGCCAGACCGCGTTGATCGTCTCGCCGCGTTGCAGGGCGACGGTGCCCAGGCAGAACGCGCCGAGGACGGCCAAGGCCAGCCATCCCAACTTGCTAAACACCGAAGTCATACCGCCTCCACCCTGCGGGAACGGGAACCGCGAAAGGGTGTTCCCGCAGCGCACCACGGTCAAGCCGCAGTGCATTAGCCTTTGGTCGTATGGACCACTCGAAATTGTGCGACGCAACGACGCTCGGCGAAGGCCGCAGATGTCGACGTGCTCTCGCTGCGTCGCTGCGATGCATATCGCGCCGCGTCGATGCCGCTCTCGCGACGGCCTCCTCCGGCCACCCTCGACACCTCAGAGCCAGCGCGCGCGCCGCAGCAGCACGAACAGGCCGCCGCAGATCGAGGCGGTCAGCACGATCATCGCCGGGTAGCCCCAGGCCTTGTCGAGCTCGGGCATCTGGTGGAAGTTCATGCCGTACCAGCTGGTCATCAGCGTCGGCGCGGCCAGCAGCGCGGCCCAGCCGGCGAGGCGCTTGACGACCTCGTTCTGCGCGGCGCCGACCACGGCGGTGTTGATGCTGATCGCGGCCGAGAGCATCTCGCGCATCGTGTCGATCGACTCGTTGATGCGCGTGGCGTGGTCGGACACGTCGCGGAAGTACGGCCGCACCTCGTCGCGGATCAGCCCCGGGTACAGGCGCACCAGCTGGTTGAGCACGTCCTGCAACGGCGCGACCGCCAGGCGCAGCGAGACCAGCTCCTTCTTGAGCTCGTACAGGCTGCGGATCGTCTGCCGCTTGAACGTGTCCTGGAAGATGTCCTCCTCCAGATCCTGCAGCTGCTCGCGGAAGTTGCGCACGATCGGCAGGATGTTGTCGACGATGAAGTCCAGGACCGAATACAGGCCGTAGCTGGGTCCGAACGCGAGCAGGTCCGGCGTCTGTTCGCAGCCGCGCCGGGCCGGCGCGTACGACAGCGAGGCGCCGTGGCGGATCGTCACGATGTAGTTGCGGCCGAGGAAGACGTGCGTCTCGCCGAACTCGATCCGGCTGGCGACGAACTGCGCGGTCTGCGCGACGATGAACAGCGAGTCGCCGTAGCTCTCGATCTTCGGACGCTGGTGCGCGTTCTTGGCGTCCTCGATCGCCAGGTCGTGCAGGCCGAACTCCTCCTGCAGCTTGTCGAGCAGCGGCGCGTCCGGCTCGTGCAGGCCGACCCAGACGAACTGGTCGGGCCGTGCCAGCACGTCGCTGATCTCGTCGATCGTGATGTCGCCGATGCGGCGTCCCTGGTTGGAGTACGCCACGCAGTTGACGACCATCGGCGTCGGCGCGGAACACGCCGGCGCGGCGGATGCGGGAGCTTCGGCCATGGGCGCGATCATGCCGCGTCCAGGGCGGCGCTCGCAATGCGCGGCGGCGCGTTCAGCGCGCCGGGCGCGGCTGGCGCCAGAGCGTCACTGCGAGCGCCAGGTGGATCGGCACGATCAGCGCGATCCAGTGCACGTTGGCCTGCACGAACCACGGCAGCACCTTCGAGAACACCGCGAAGCCGGCCGCCGCCAGCACCAGGCCGGCCAGCCAGCGTGCCGTGCGCGACGGGCGCCAGTCGGCACGCAGCGCGCGCCACCAGGTCGGCAGCAGCGCCAGGCACAGCGGATCGAGCAGCAGCAGGTTCTCGTTGCGCCAGGCCGCGCGGTGTTCGGTGAACCCCCACAGGAGGACCAGGACCGCACCGGCGAGGCCGGCCGCCAGCGAGAACACGAGCGCGGCCAGCGAGAAGCCGATCCGCGCGGCGCGGCGGTGGCGCGCGCGACCGAGCAGCCACAGCGCTGCGGCGATGCCGAGGCCGGCCATCAGGAAAGGCCAGCGCAGGTCGCGCGGAATATCCGGCGGCGCCTCGATGCGGTTCTCGGCCAGGGTCACCGGCGCGGCGGCCAGCGGCCGGGTACCGCCGTGGCCGTCCGGCACGCGCGCCTCGCCGACCACGCGCTGCAGCGCCATCGGCACGAAGCTCTCCTGCCACAGGTCCAGGCGCTGGTCGGCGAACGGCCCGAGGCCGAGGTCGACCACGTGCATCAGCCACGGATCCGGCGCGAGCAGGCGTACCGCATTCATGCGGTACGTGTACCCGCGCGAGCGGCCGCGCGACTGCTCGCGCAGCGCGCCTCCGAGCACGCGATCGAGCGCGTCGCGCAGGCGCGTGGAGCAGTTGGAGACGAAGTAGTCGTAGCGGTAGGCGGCGTTGGCCGGGCGCACGTTCCATTCGAGGAAGTCGCGCAGCTCGGCACGCTGGCGCGGCGTCAGGTCCAGCGGCTGCTCGACCGCGCTGCGGCCCTCGGCGACGTAGCCGGGCAGGTCCTCGTCGAATGGCCAGGCGCCGACGTGGTAGGTCATGCGGCCGCGCAAGAAATTCCAGAAGAAGTCGTCTTCGGCGAAGTCGAACAGGCCGTAGTTGTAGACGGTGGCCTCGCCGCTCGCCAGATCGCGCACCAGCAGCGTGTTGTGGCCGAAGCGCTCCCAGTACAGCGAACCAGGTCCGTAGGTGACCAGGCTGATCCGCAGCGAGTCGCCGGGCTCGGCGTCCGCCGCCTGCGCGGCGGCGGTGCCGGTCCATAGGCACAGCAGGCAGGCCAGCCAGGCGAGCAGGCCGGTGCCGCGCGTGGCGCGCATGCGCGCCGACGCGGTCCGGCTCACGCCGCGTGCATCCGCACGGCGAACTGCTGCACGCGCCGCGCGTCGCCCTTCATGACCTGGAAGTGGAAGCCGCCGAGGTCGGCCTCGTCGCCCGGCTGCGGCAGGTGGCCGACGGTCGCGGCGATCATGCCGCCGACGGTATCGTATTCCTCGTCGTTGAACTCGCTGCCGAAGCGCTCGTTGAACGCGGCGATCGGGGTCTGCGCGTCGACCAGGAAGGTGCCGTCGGGCGATACGCGGATCAGGGTCTGACGGTCGTCGTCGTCGTCGTGCTCGTCGTCGATGTCGCCGACGATCTGCTCGAGCACGTCCTCGATCGTGACGATGCCGGCCACGCCGCCGTACTCGTCGACGACGATCGCCATGTGATGGCGCGACAGGCGGAATTCCTTGAGCAGGATGTTCAGGCGCTTGGACTCGGGGATCAGGATCACCGAGCGCAGCAGCGGACGGATGTCGCGCGGCGCGTCGCTGGACTGGCTGAAGCAGCGCAGCAGATCCTTGGCGAGCAGGATGCCGAGAATCTCGTCACGGTCGTCGCCGTGCACCGGAAAACGCGAGTGTCCCGATTCGATGACGGTCTGCACGATCTCGGCGAGCGGGTCGTCGACCGCGATCGAGACCATCTGCGCACGCGGCACCATCACGTCGCCCACCTTGATGTCGGTGACCTCGATCGCGCCCTCGATCATCGCCAGCGTGTCGTTGGAGATCAGTCCCGTGGACTGGGCGTGGCGGAGCTCGTCGATCAGCTCTTCGCGGCTGCGCAGCTCGCCGCTGAAAGCCTGAAAGATGCGACCGAACCAGGTTCGGGGCGGTCTACTCGGAGGATCCTCGCTCATTCTCGACGGGTTCGGCGCCTCGGGGGCGGAACGGCGGAGTGTAGCAAACTCATGCGGCCGTCATCCCCGGCCGCCCCGATACCGGGGCGGCGCCGCGACGGGCCCGGCCGGATGCGCCGGCCGGGCCAGGAGGCGTCACTGCGGGCGGCGGAAGTCGGCGCCGGGTTTCCACTGCGGGAACGTCGACTCGCCGGCCAGGCGGCGTCCGACCGCGTAGAGCAGGTCCAGATCCTCGATCGTGCCGCGCAGGTCCCAGTTCGGGTCGAACTCGTCGGCCGGCTTGTGGTAGCGGTGCGTGTTGTAGTCGGCCTCGGCCCTGGCGCCGGCCTCGGTGCCGCCTTCGACCAGATCCTCGCCGCCGGCCGCGTACAGCGCCGGTACGCCGCCGCGCGCGAAGTTGACGTGGTCGGAGCGGAAGAAGAAGCCCTTCTCGGGCGAGGCGTCGGGCGTGATCGTGCGGTTCTGCGCCTCGGCCGCCGCGGTCACGTACGCGTCGAGCTCGGACTGGCCCAGGCCGATCACCGAGACGTCCTTGCTGCGCCCGATCACCGGCAGTGCGTCGATGTTGATGTTGGCGACGGTCTTGGCCAGCGGATAGGCCGGATGGGCGGCGTAGTAGGCCGAGCCGAGCAGGCCCGATTCCTCGAGCGTGACCGCCAGGAACAGGATCGACCGTTCCGGCGCCGGCTGCTGGTGCTTGAAGGCTTCGGCGATCTCGAGCAGGGCGGCCACGCCGGTCGCGTTGTCGACCGCGCCGTTGTAGATCTGATCGCCCTGCAGGTGCTCGTCCTTGCCGAGGTGGTCCCAGTGGGCCGTGTAGACGATGACCTCGTCGGCGCGCGTCGTGCCGGGCAGCAGCGCCAGCACGTTCTCCGAGGTCGAGCGGGTCACGGTATTGGTGAAGCGCGTCGACAGCTTCGCGCCGAGCGCGACCGGCTTGAAACCGCGCACGTCGGCCGACTTCTTGAGCGCGTCGAAGTCCTGCCCGGCCGTCGCGAACAGCCGGCGCGCGGCGTCGCTGGTCAGCCAGCCGGCGGCCTTCAGGCGCGGCGCCGGATCCTCGCTGGCCGGCAGGCTTTGCTGCGGACCGCTCCAGCCGGCCTGCACGACGCCCCACGGATAGCCGGCGCCGGCATCCTCGTGGACGATCAGCGCGGCAGCCGCGCCCTTGCGCGCGGCCTCCTCGAACTTGTAGGTCCAGCGCCCGTAGTAGGTCAGCGCGCGGCCCTTGAACAGCTCCGCATCCTGCGAGCCCCAGCCCGGATCGTTGACGAGCACGATGATCGTCTTGCCCTTGACGTCGATGCCGTCGAAATCGTTCCACTGCTGGTCCGGCGCGTCGACGCCGTAGCCGAGGAACAGCACGTCGCTGTCCTCGAGCTCGACCTCGAGGCTGCCGTCGAGCGTGCCGAGCACCATGTCGGTGCCGAACGCGAAGCGCGCCTCGCCGCCGCTGCCCTTGACGTCGAGCGCGACCTGGTCGGCGTCGACCATCGTGGTTTCGACCATCGGCACGGTCTGGAACCAGCTGCCGGCGTTGCCGGGCTTGAGGCCGATCTGCTCGAACTGGTCCTTGAGATAGGCGGTCGTCAGGCGTTCGCCGACGGTGCCCGGCTTGCGGCCTTCGAACTGGTCCGAGGCCAGCTTCTGCACGCGCGCCGCGAAGTCCTCGGCGGTGATCGCCGGGCTCCAGGCGCCCTCAGCGGTGGGCACCACCGGTGCGGGGGCCGGCGCGGCGGCCGCCGGTGCCGGCGGCGGCGCCTCGGCGGCGGGAGCGGGTTCGCGCTGGCAGGCGGTCAAGCCGAGCGCGACCAGGCCGGCGATGGCGCTGGCGGTGAGCAATGGGCGCATGGGGGGCCTCCGTGGTGAAAGGCCCGATTCTACCGGTCCGGCGCGCCGTGTCCGGTGCAGACCCGTGCCGCCGCGCCGGATCGCGGCTCAGCCCGGCGGACCGGGCTCGGCGGCCGGCAGCGGTGCCGGCGGCGCGGACGCCGGCGAAACGCGCGCGAACCGCGCGGTGACGCGCCAGCCCAGCAGCAGCGCCGCGGCGAGCAGAGCCGCCGACAGCAGGAACGCCGCGCCGGGCAGATGCAGGCCGGCCTGCGGACCGATGAACGCGGCGAACACCTGCGTGAACAGGAACGGCCCGAAGATCGTCGCCAGGCCCGCCATCGCGCTGATCGCGCCCTGCAGCCGGCCCTGTTCGCCGGGATCGACCTGCTGGGTCAGGATCGCCTGCGCCGGCGGTCCGCCGAGACCGGCCAGCGCCAGCAGCGGAATGCCGGCCAGGAACAGCAGCGGCGTCGCGCCGAGACCGAACATGACGAAGCCGGCGATGCCGAACGACAGGCCGGTCAGCATCAGCCGGCGCTCGCCGAAACGGCGCACCAGCCGGCCGACGAGGCCGGCCTGGACGATGCCGCTGCACAGGCCGACCAGGGCCAGCGTGTAGCCGACCTCCTGCGGACCCCACTGGAAGCGGTAGTCGGCGAACAGCACGAAGGTCGAGTTCAGCGAGAACTGCGCGAACTGGGTCAGGAACACGACCACGATCAGACCGAGCGCGTGCGGATAGCGGCGCAGCAGGCGCAGCGCGCCGAGCGGATTGGCGCCCTTGAGGTCGAAGCGCGCGCTGCGCCGCTCCGGCGGCAGCGACTCGGGCAGGATCAGCCAGCCGTACACGAAGTTGGCCAGCGCCAGGCCGCCGGCGACCCAGAACGGCAGCCGCGGCGAGATGCTGCCGAGGAAGCCGCCGAGCGCCGGGCCGATCACGAAGCCGATGCCGAACGCCGCGCCGAGCAGGCCGAACGCGGCGGCGCGCTTCTCCTTCGGCGTCACGTCGGCGATGTAGGCGTTGGCGGTCGTGAAGCTGGCCGCGGTGATGCCCGAGACGATGCGGCCGATGAGCAGCACCGGCAGCGTCTGCGCGAGCGCCATCACGATGAAGTCCAGGCCGAGGCCGAGGTTCGACAGCAAGATCACCGGGCGCCGCCCGAACCGGTCCGACAGCGCGCCCTGCACCGGCGAGAACACGAACTGCATCAGCCCGAACAGCGCGCCGAACAGGCCGCTCCACTGCGTCGCGACCGCGATGTCGCCGCCGACCATCGCCTGCACCAGATGCGGCAGCACCGGGATGATCAGGCCGAACGCGAGCATGTCGAGCACGACCGTGACGAAGATGAAGATCACCGCGGCGCGACGCACGGGGACCACGGTGTCGGGGCTGTTCACGGGGCGGTCCGGTCGGCTCGTCGGGGCGCCGCAGCGGCGGCGCGCGCGGATTGTACGCGAGCGCTACGCGCTCAGCGGCGGCCGTGGCCGTCGATGAAGCGCAGGAACTCGGCGCGCGTGCGCGCGTCCTCGCGGAAGCCGCCGAGCATCTGGCTGGTGATCATCGACACGCCGCGCTTGTGCACGCCGCGCGTGGTCATGCACTGGTGGGTGGCGTCGATGACGACGCCGACGCCGCGCGGACGCAGCACGTCCTCGATGCAGTGGGCGATCTGTGCGGTCAGCTTCTCCTGGACCTGGAAGCGCCGCGCGAAGCCGTCGACGACGCGCGCCAGCTTGCTGATGCCCACGACCTTGTCGGTCGGCAGGTAGCCGATGTGGGCGCGGCCGATGATCGGCGCCATGTGGTGTTCGCAATACGACTCGAACTCGATGTCGCGCAGCACGATCATCTCGTCGTAGCCGGCGACCTCCTCGAAGGTCCGGCGCAGGTAGTCGGCCGGATCGACCGCGTAGCCGGAGAACCAGTCGGCGTAGGCTTCGACGACGCGCTTGGGCGTATCGAGCAGGCCTTCGCGCGCCGGATCCTCGCCGGCCCAGCGCAGCAGGGTGCGCACGGCCTCCTCGGCCTGCTCGCGGGTCACGCCGCGCTCGCCGCTCATCGGCCCGGCCTCACGGCGCCGCGACGGCAGGCGTCGGCCGTTCCGGCTTGAACAGCGGGTGCTGGCTCGGCCATGGCAGCTCGGGCAGCTGCTTGGCCTTGAAGCGGTCGTAGAACTCGCGGTACAGCGCCTGGCGCGTCGTGTCGCGGCTGCTGACCGCGCCGAACAGCGCAGCGGCCTGGGTTTCCTCGGCCTCCTTCCACTTGCCGTTGGCGGCCAGCGCCAGCGCATAGGCCTCGGCGACCTCGCCGGCGCTGCTGATCCGGTACAGCTTCTCGGCATCGGCCAGCGCCTTGCGCCGCTGTTCGGCGGTCGCACCGCGGCAGGTGCTGGCGGCGCGCACCGACAGCTGGATCACGAAACCGTAGTCGGGCCGGCCGGCGAGCACCTGGTTCATGTCGCGCAGCCCGTCGGCGCAGCGGCCGGCGGCGGCCTCGGCGGCGAGCAGCTGCGCCCAGCCTTCGCCGTCGTTGGGATGCAGCTCGGTCAGCGCGCGGAACTGCGCGATCGCATCGCCCGGGCGGCCGGTGCGCATCAGCAGCTGGCCGAGCCGCAGGCGGGCCTCGGACTGCGACGGATCGGCCGCGATCGCCTTCTGGAACGCGGTCTGCGCGCCGACGTCGTCGACCGCCATCTCCTGGATCGCGCCCTGGGTCAGCAGCAGCAGCGGGTCGTCCGGCTGTGCGCTAAGCGCCTGGGCGATGCGCTGGCGCGCCGCGTCGACCCGGCCCTCGGCCGCGTCGATGCGCGCGCGCATCGCGATCGCGCCGGCGTCGCCGGGCTTGCGTCCCAACGCCGCGTCGGCGCTCTCGCGTGCCGCCGCATAGCGGCCGGTCGAGACGAAGAACACCGCCGAGCTCATGTCCAGCGCGAACGGCTCGACCGCTTCCAGGCCCGGTCCGCCGAACAGGCCCTGCGCCAGCGGGTCGTTGAGCCGGACCGGCACGTCGCCGGCCTTGGCGCGCGCCTCGGCGGCCGCGGCGGCGTTGCCGGCGCCCTGGTAGGCCTCGGCCAGCGAGCGGTACAGCCGCGTCGCCGGCGGATCGAGCTTGAGCGCCTGCCGGTACTGCGTCACCGCCTCGGCGTAGCGCTTCTGGCGCAGCGCGATGTCGCCGAGCAGCGCGTACGGCAGCGGCTGATCGGTGTGCTTGGCGACGTGGTCGGCGAGCAGCTTGCGCGCGCCGTCGAGGTCGCCGGCCTGGATCTGCAGGCCGGCCAGCGCGGCGCGCAGCGGCAGATAGTCCGGCGCGATCGCCAGCGCGCGCTGGAACTGCGTCTTGGCGGTCGCGCCGTCGCCGCGCGCGTGCGCGACCAGGCCCTGCGCGTAGATCCAGCGCGGATCATCGGGCACCAGCTGCTCGGCGTTCCACAGCGCGGTCAGCGCCGGATCGTACAGGCCCACGCGCGTATAGGCCGAGGCGAGCACCGCATAGGCCTGCGCCAGCGGCTCTCCGGCCAGCTCGCCGCGCGTGCGGTCGAAGCTGGCGCGCGTCTCGCGCAGCCAGGCCGCCTGCCCGGGCGGCAGTCGCGACAGGTCGGGACTGGCGACCGTGCGCAAGACCGGCTGAGCGGACGAGGGCGGGCTGCCGGCGGCCAGGACCGCGGCGAGAACGAGCAGGGGGGCGAGTCGGAGACGCATGGAATCGGGATGCCGCGAGGCGGCCGCAGCGGCCGCGGGAGTCCGCCAGTCTACCTGCCGGGGCCGCCGGCGGCGACCGCGCGGCGCTCGGCCTTCACCGCGCGCGGCGCGGTCGCTCCCCGTCGGCGCATCCTGCTAGATTGCGCCGCCGACCCCCTGCTCCGGATCCCGCGATGGCGAGCCACAGCCAGTTCAGTCTCCTGCGCGAGCGACGCTTCCTGCCGTTCTTCGTGACCCAGAGCCTGGGCGCGTTCAACGACAACGTCTATCGCAATGCGATGCTGATGCTGATCGTCTACCAGCTGGGCCTGTCGACCGAGCAGGGTGCGTTGTACGCGAACCTGGCGCCGGCGCTGTTCATCCTGCCGTATTTCCTGTTCTCGGCCACCGCCGGCCAGATCGCCGAGAAATACGAGAAGGCCGCGCTGATCCGCGTCACCACGACGATGGAGATCGTCATCATGTCGATCGCGGCGGCCGGCTTCGTCGTCAAGAGCCCGGCGATCCTGCTCGGCGCGCTGTTCCTGACCGGCCTGCAGTCGACGCTGTTCGGGCCGGTCAAGTACTCGATCCTGCCGCAGGCGCTCAAGCCGGAGGAACTGACCGGCGGCAACGGCCTGGTCGAGATGGGCACGTCGATCTCGATCCTGCTCGGCATGATCGTCGGCACCAGCCTGATGCGGATCGGCACGATCGGACCGGTCGTCGCGGCGGTCGCGGTGGTGACGCTGGCGATCAGCGGCTATCTGGTCAGCCGGTCGATTCCGCGCGCGCCGGCGGCCGCGCCGGACCTCCGGATCAGCTGGATTCCGATCGCCGAGTCGCTCGGCGTCATGCGCCTGGTGCGCAAGCAGCGCGCGGTGCGCAATGCGGTACTCGGCATTTCCTGGTTCTGGTTCATGGGCACCGCGCTGACCGCACAGCTGCCGAACTACGCGCAGCTGTATCTGGGCGGTGCCGAGAACCTGTACCTGCTGGCGCTGGCGCTGTTCTCGGTCGGCACGGGCCTCGGCTCGCTGGCCTGCGAGAAGCTGTCGGCGCGCACGGTCGAGATCGGCCTGGTGCCGCTCGGCGCGCTCGGCATGACCGCGTTCTGCATCGACCTGTACTTCGCGCGGCCCGGCGAGGCGGCTGCGGCCGGCCTCAGCGTCGCCCAGTTCGTCGACCAGCCCGGCAGCTGGCGCATCATGCTCGACCTCGCCCTGGTCGGCGTGTTCGCCGGCTTCTACGTCGTGCCGCTGTTCGCGCTGATCCAGAGCCGCACGCCGAAGGACGAGCTGTCGCGTGTGATCGCCGGGCTCAACATCCAGAACGCGGTGTTCATCGTCGCCGCGGCCGTGCTCGGCATCGTCGCCCAGCAGGTGCTCGGCTTCTCGATTCCCGAGGTGTTCCTCGCGGTCGGCGTGCTGACCGCGATCGTCACCGCGATCATCTTCTCGATCGTGCCCGAGTTCTTCATGCGCTTCCTGAGCTGGGCGCTGACGCGCCTGCTCTATCGCGTGGAACTGCACGGCATCGAGGCGAACGTGCCCGACGAGGGGCCGGCGCTGCTGGTCTGCAACCACGTCAGCTACATGGACGCGCTGCTGATCGCCGGCCAGGTGCCGCGGCCGATCCGCTTCGTGATGGACCACCGCATCTTCTCGATCCCGGTGCTGAGCTGGATTTTCCGCACCGCCAAGGCGATTCCGATCGCCGGCGCGCGCGAGGATCCGGTGCTGTTGGAACGCGCGTTCGAGGCGATCGACCAGGCGCTGGCCGACGGCGAGCTCGTCGCGATCTTCCCGGAGGGCGCGCTGACCCGCGACGGCGAGATCGCACCGTTCAGGAGCGGCGTCGAACGGATCCTCGCGCGGCGAGCGGTGCCGGTGGTGCCGATGGCGCTGCGCGGCATGTGGTCGAGCATGTGGAGCCGGCGCGATTCGCGCCTGGGCCGGCTGCGCCTGCCGCGCCGGTTCCGCGCGCGCGTCGAGCTGGCCGCCGCGCCGCCGCTGGCCGCCGCCGAGGCGAGCGCGGCGACGCTGGAGGCGGCGGTGCGCGCATTGCGCGGCCCGCGAGCCTGATCGCCGCGGCGCGTTCGCCGCGCCCTCGCACCGACCCGCCTCCCTCTTTCACCGCTACGCTTCATCCTTCACCCAAGGTCATGCCATGCCTGCACTTCCCGCTCCGCTCGACGCCTTCCTGACGGTCACCGAACTGGACGAAGGCGCGACCAGCTTCGGGCCGATGTTCCAGCACAAGTTTCGCGAGACGATTCCCGACTTTCCGTGTCATCTGGGCGTCTTCCTGCGCCTGGACGGCCCGCGTCTGATCCCGCTGTCGTATCTGCATTTCCGGCCGTTCGGCGACATCATGCTGGTCGGCGGCGGCTGTACCGACGGGCGCGCGTTCGCGCACATGACGCCGGAGCAGTGTGCGCAGGTGAAGGCCGCCGGCGGCATCCTGCTGCATAACCTGCGTTACGGATTCGAGCGTTTCGCCGACCGCTGCGACGCGTTCTTCGGCTACTGCGGCGACCCGCGCGCGTACGAGGTGGACATGCAGGCGGGCTTCGTGCCGACGCCGCACGAGCGCCTGATCGCGCGCTGGCACAAGCCGCTGGACGAGCTGCGCCGGCGCGCCCTGATCGCCAAGGCGCACGCGATCGGGCCGTTCTGAAAGCGCGCGCCGGCGCGCTCAGGCGCGCATCGCGTCCTGCAGGATCGCCTGCAGGGCCTGCGGCGACTTCCAGTGCCAGCCGCAGATGTAGCGCGGCAGATTCCAGCGGTCGGCGTCGAGGGTGACCGGGCAGGCGCCGTCGCTGAATGCCGCCTCGATACCGTGCGCGTCGCCGTGCTGCGGCAGGTACTCGCGGTGCACGTACTCGGGAATGTGGCCGAACGGATAGCAGAACAGGCGGGCGCGGTGCGGCGCGACGCGCGCGTCGATGTAGCGGCCGGCCGCGGCGATCTCGGCATCGGCACGCACGCGGTTGTCGACCGCCAGGAACGAGCCGCGCGGCATGCCGTCGGCGCCGGGGCCGGGCACGTCGGCATGGTTGTGGTCCCAGCTGTGGTTCTCGATCGCGATCCGGCCGGATCGCTGCGCCGGCGGCCACCAGTCCTCGCCCATCCAGTCCAGGCCGAACAGCGCGCCGCGGTCGATGTGCGCGCGCGCCTCCGGCGAGGCGATCACGAACGCGGTCAGGTGCAGCTGCGGCTGCCGCTCCGGTCCGCGCTCGGCGACGAAGTCGGCCATGCAGTTGAACAGGCTGCGCTGCGCGCCGTGCACCGGATGGACGACGTCGTGGAAATCGAGGATCGGGCCGTCGTCGCAGCTCAGCGCGACGCAGCGCGAGAGGTCGCGCCGGGCGCGGCCGAGCCGCTGATCGACGACCCACTGCAGTGGGATCACGCGCAGGCCCAGATCGTCGATCAGCCGCAGGTCCTCGGCGAAGGCGACGTGGTCGTTGCAGGCGTAGTCGTTGCCGGCGATGTTGACGGCGTGATAGGTCAGGACCGGTACGTGCATGATCGGGAGCGGGCGGGCCGGGGCGAACGGTCCGCCATCATACGGGGTCGGCCCGGGCCGGCGCCGGCCCGCGCGGGCTTGGCCTACAATAGCCGGTTCATTCCCACCGGACAGACCCGCATGGCCACGTCGCCGCTGAACCCCGCCGACCTCTACGACGTCCGCTCGCTGCTCAGCGACGAAGAACGCATGGTGCAGGACACGGTGGCGCGCTTCACCGACGAGCGCGTGCTGCCGATCATCGGCGACTGCTTCGACCAGGGACGCTTCCCGGCCGAGCTGATTCCGGAGATGGCCGAGCTCGGCCTGCTCGGCTCGAGCCTGCCGGTCGAATACGGCTGCGCCGGCATGAACGGCGTCAGCTACGGCCTGGTCTGCCAGGAGCTGGAGCGCGGCGATTCGGGCCTGCGCAGCTTCGCCTCGGTGCAGTCCTCGCTGTGCATGTACCCGATCTACGCCTACGGCAGCGAGGAGCAGCGCCGCCGCTGGCTGCCGGACATGGCCGCCGGCCAGGTCATCGGCTGCTTCGGCCTGACCGAGCCGCAGGGCGGCTCGGACCCCGGCAGCATGCGCACGCACGCGAAGAAGGACGGCGCCGACTGGATCCTCAACGGCTCGAAGATGTGGATCACCAACGGCAACCTGGCCCACATCGCGATCGTCTGGGCGCAGACCGACGAGGGCATCCAGGGCTTCGTCGTCGAGAAGGACTTCCCCGGCTACGCCGCGCAGGAAATCCACAAGAAGATGAGCCTGCGCGCGTCGGTGACCTCGGCGCTGTACTTCGACAACGTGCGCGTGCCCGACGCCAACCGCCTGCCGAACGTCAAGGGCCTGAAGGGTCCGCTCGGCTGTCTGACCCAGGCCCGCTACGGCATCACCTGGGGCCCGATCGGCGCGGCGATCGCCTGCTTCACCGAGGTGCTGGAGTATTCCAAGAGCCGCATCCTGTTCAAGCAGCCGATCGCGGCGCGCCAGGCCGTGCAGATCAAGCTGGCCGAGATGGCGCGGCGGATCACGCTGGCGCAGCTGCTCTCGCTGCAGCTCGGCCGGCTCAAGGATGCCGGCACGATGCAGCCGACCCAGGTCTCGCTGGCCAAGTGGAACAACTGCCGCATCGCGATCGACATCGCGCGCGAGGCGCGCGACATCCTCGGCGGCGCCGGCATCACGACCGAGCACTCGCCGATCCGCCACGCGCTGAACCTCGAATCGGTCATCACCTACGAGGGCACCGAGACCGTGCACCAGCTCGTCGTCGGCCGCGAGCTGACCGGTATCAACGCGTTCTGAGCCGAGCCGGTGCCGGCGCCGCGTCGGCACCCTGCGCCCTGATCGACGGCAGTTCCGGCATGCGCCACGCGCTGATCACGTTCGTCTCCAGCCTGCTCGGCGTGCTGGCGGCGCTCCTCGCCTACCGGTATCTGGCGCCGCTGCTGCCGGGCACGGCCGTGACGGCGCTGGCCGCGAGCGCCGATCCGCTACGGCCGCCGGCCTTGCGTCCCGGCCAGGCGCTCGACGAGACGATGATCGGCGAGGAGCGCGCGATCGAGGCGATCCGCGGCGACCTGATCGCGATCGCCGGCGTCAAGACCGCCGTGACCGAGTACCACCACGTGCACGGCCGCATGCCGGCGAGCAATGCCGAGGCCGGCCTGCTCGACGCGCAGGCGTATCGCGGGCGCAGTCTGCGCGCGCTGTCGGTCGGCCCGGGTGGCCGCATCGAGCTGGTCTTCGACGCGCTGTCGGGCCGCGACGGCGGCGTGATCGCCTTCGTGCCCGATCTGGCCGCAGCCGGCGCGGTCGGCGTGATCTGGCGCTGTACGACGGCCGACTATCCGCGCATCGTCCGCACCCTGCCTTCGTGCGAGTATCGCGCTGCGGATTCGACCGCGCCCTGAGCCCTGTGTCGTGAGCCCGAACACCGTCAAACTCGAGACCGAGCGGCTGATCCTCAGGCCGCCGATCGCCGAAGACTTCGAGGATTTCGCGGCCTTCTGCGCCGACGCCGACACGATGCGCCATCTCGGCGGCGTGCAAGTGCGACCGGTCGCCTGGCGCAGCTTCGTCGGCGTCGTCGGCAGCTGGCACGTGCGCGGGTATGCGTTCTTTTCGGTGATCGAGAAGGCCACCGGCCGCTGGGTCGGGCGGCTCGGGCCGTGGCAGCCGGAAGGCTGGCCCGGCACCGAGATCGGCTGGGGCATCGCGCGCCCGTACTGGGGCCGCGGCTACGCGCCGGAAGCGGCCGCGGCCGCGACCGACTGGGCGTTCGGCGCGCTCGGCTGGACCGAGGTCATCCATACGATCGGCGCCGACAACCTCAGGTCCAAGGCGGTCGCGGCCAAGCTCGGCTCGCGCTATCTGCGCCAGGGCCGTCTGCCGGCGCCGCTCGACCTGGACGTGGAGATCTGGGGACAGACCCGCGAGGCATGGCGGGCGCGCCGCACGGGCCTGCCGGCATGATCACGGTCCACGGCCATCGCGCCTCGGGCAACTCGTACAAGGTCCAGCTGCTGCTCGACCATCTGGCGCGTCCGCACCGCTGGCACGAGGTCGACAGCAGCGCCGGACAGACGCGCAGCGCGGCGTTTCTCGCGCTGAACCCGAACGGCAAGGTGCCGGTGCTCGAGCGCGAGGACGGCAGCGTGCTGGCCGAGTCCAACGCGATCCTGTGCTGGCTCGCCGACGGCACCGCCTATCTGCCGGCCGATCCGTGGCGGCGCGCGCAGGCGCTGCAATGGCTGTTCTTCGAGCAGTACAGCCACGAGCCCTACGTGGCCGTGGCGCGCTTCATCCGCCGCTACCTGCCCGAGGATCATCCGCGCCATGCCGGCCTGCCGCAGCTGATCGAGCGCGGCCATCAGGCGCTGGCGGTGATGGAACGGCATCTGGCCGATCGCGATTTCTTCGTCGAGGGCGGCTACGGCGTCGCCGACATCGCCCTGTTCGCCTACACCCACGTCGCTGGCGAAGGCGGCTTCGAGCTCGGCCCTTATCCGGCGATCGGCCGCTGGCTGGCCCGCGTCCGCGCCCAGCCGGGCCACTCGCCGATGCGCGGCTGAGCGGCGGGCCGCGGCGTCCGGCCGGGCACTGCGATCAGGGCGGCGGTTCGGCGTAGCGGGCGGCGTCGCCGGGCCGGTTCCAGGCCGTGTACAGCTCGCGCAGCGCCTCGCGGCTCGCCGGCAGGCGGCTGTTGCCGGGGCCGTGCGTGGCGATCTTGAGCTCGATCGAGCGCAGCAGGTCCTGCTCGGCCTCGGCGTAGCGGCCTAGCCGCGTCCTGGCCTTGCCGATGCCGGTCAGGATCTCGCCCTTGATCGGATGCGGCTCGGGGTACAGACGCTCGGCCGTCGCCAGCACCGCCTGCTGCTCGGCCAGCGACTCGTCGGCGCGGCCAGCATCGAGCAGCCAGTTGGCGTAGTTGTGCGCGGTCGCGACCGAGTTCGGATGGTCCGCGCCGTAGTGGCGCAGATGGCCTTCCTTCGCGCGCAGGTAATACGGTCCGGACTCCTCGATCTTGCCCTGCTGGCGCAAGGCGCCGCCGAGATTGCCGACGATCATCAGCGTATTGCCGTTGTCGGGGCCGTGCTGGCGCTGGTACGGCTCGAGCAGGCTGCGCAGCTCGCGCTCGCCGTCGGCGAAGCGGCGCGCCTGCAGGTAGAACACCGCCAGGCTGTTGCGCATCGACAGCGTGGCCGGGTGATCGGCGCCCAGCGCCGCGCTGCGCCGCGCGATCAGGTCGCGCAGCATCGCGATCGCCTCGTCGAAGCGGTCCAGATCGGCCAGCGTGATCGCCAGCGTGACCTCGGCATCGATCGTGTCGCCGTGATCGGCGCCGAGGCCGCGGCGCAGCCCCTCGCTGGCCTGCGTCAGCTCGGCCCGCGCGTCCTGCGGCCGGCCCAGGCCGCGCAGCGTGATGCCGAGCTGATGGCGCAGCCGCAGCGTCGAGGGCGCGTCGGCGCCGTCGCGGGCCGCGGTCGCGGCGACCGCCGGCCGCAGCAGCGTCTCGGCGGCATCGGCCTTGCCGGACTGCAGCAGCGCCGCCGCGTAGTTCGGCAGCGCCGCCGACGCCTGCGCGCTGTCGCGGCCGTGGTCGGCGACCGCCGCCTCGTAGGCGCTTCCGGCGTGCTCGAGCGCCCGCGCGTAGTCGGCAAGGCGCAGATAGCTGCCGGCGATCACGTCCTGGATCTCGGCCAGCACCTCCGGCTGCGCGGCGAGCTCGCGCGTCGCGCGCGCGGCCGCCTCGTCGAGCACCTGGCGCAGCAGCGTCTTGTCGAGGTCGCGCGCGATGTCCGGATCGACCCCGGACAGCACGCTCGAGAGGAACTGCGCGGTCGCGCGGCTGCGCTCGGCCTCGCGCTCGGCGCGCGCCAGCGACCACAGCGTCGCGGCGAGACCGGCGACCACGGCCAGCGTGATCGCCGCGCCGAACGCGACGCCGGCCCGATGGCGCCGGATGAACTTGCGCAGCCGGTAGCGGTGCGTCCGCGGCACGGCCTTGAGCGGGCGCTGCCACAGGTAGCGCTGCACCTCGTCGGCCAGCGCCGCGGCCGAGTCGTAGCGGCGGTTGCGATCCGGATCGAGCGCGCGCGCCAGCAGATGCCGCAGCTCCAGCGGCACGATCCTGAAGTCCGGGTCGACCGCCTTCTCGATCGAGGCGCGCAGGCGCGCATGCAGCTCGCTCGGGCGCTGCGTCGGCTCGCCGTGCGCCCGGCCGTCGGGCAGCAGCAGGCGCAGCAGGATCATGCCGAGGCTGTAGACGTCGCTGCGCGCATCGATCGCCGCATGTCCCTGCGCGAACTGCTCGGGGCTCATGTAGTCGGCGGTGCCGGCGCGCAGCACCGACCCGGTGCCGCTCTCGTCGACGCCGATCGCGATGCCGAAGTCGATCAGTTTCGGCTGCGGCTGGCCGTCGATCTCGGTCACCAGCACGTTGTCGGGCTTGAGGTCGCGATGCACGATGCCGCGCTCGTGCGCGTGCTGTACGCCGCGCGCTAGCGTCGCGAACACGCGCAGACGGGTCGCCAGATCGGGCCGGCCCTGCCGGTGCCAGACGCTCAGCGAGACGCCGTCGACGTACTCCATCGCGAAGTAGGGATAGCCCTGCGCGGTGCGGCCGGCGTCGTAGACGCGCGCGATCGCCGGATGCTCCATTCGCGCCAGCGCCTGGCGCTCGATCTCGAAATAGGCCAGCGCCAGGGTGTCGGCGATCTGGCGGCGGATCAGCTTGACCGCGACGCGGCGCCGGATCGGCTCGACCTGCTCGGCCAGGAACACCTGGCCCATGCCGCCTTCGCCGATGAAGTCCAGCAGCGTGTACGGGCCGATCCGCGCGCCCGGACCGACCTCGCTCGCGGCCGCGGCCGGTGCCGGGCCGGGGGCCGGATCGAGGAGGTGGGTGCGGTCGTCCGCGCCGGGCGACGTGCCGGATGCTGCCATGTTCTAGCCCCTGTCGTCGTGCGCCGATGCCCAGTCGCGCCGCACCGGCGTCTACAATAACGGGCTGACGCCCCGACTCCAAACCTCGTCCATGGCCGCTCTTCCGACCCCGTCCGTTCCCGCCATCGCGGCCCGCCACCGCGGCCTCAACCGCGCCGAGATCTGCGATCAGAACTTCGTGGAGTTCGTCCGCGACTGGCAGGGCGAGGCCGCAGAGCGGCCGCAGCCGCAGGCGCCGGTCCTGCCGGGCGGCGCCTGCCGCGCGGCCGATTTCGTCGAGCTGTTCGAGTCGCAGCTGATCTCGCGCCATCTGGACCTGATGGCACGCGTGCTGCGCGTGCGCAACAAGGTGTTCTACACGATCGGGTCGAGCGGACACGAGGGCAATGCGCTGGTCGCGCGGCTGACGCGGCACACCGATCCGGCATTCCTGCACTACCGTTCCGGCGCGTTCATGGCCGAGCGCTTCCGCAAGCTGCCGGGCCTGGACCCGATCATGGATTCGGCGCTGAGCTTCGCGGCCAGCCAGGACGATCCGGCCTCGGGCGGGCGGCACAAGGTCTGGGGCAGCAAGCCGCTGTGGGTGCTGCCGCAGACCTCGACGATCGCCTCGCATCTGCCCAAGGCGCTCGGCACCGCGATCGCGATCGAGCAGGCGCGGCGCATCGGCCACACGCTGCCGGTGCCGTCCGATTCGATCGCGATCTGCTCGTTCGGCGATGCCTCGTCGAACCATGCCACCGCGCAGACCGCGTTCAACGCGGCGGCCTGGACCGCCTACCAGAAGCTGCCGGCGCCGGTACTGTTCGTCTGCGAGGACAACGGCATCGGCATCTCGGTCAAGACGCCGGACGGCTGGATCGCGCGCAACTTCGCCGAGCGCCGCGACCTCGACTACTTCTATGCCGACGGCCTCGACCTGGCCGAGGGCTATGCCGGCGTCGAGCGCGCGGTCGAGCACTGCCGACGCACGCGGCGGCCGACGTTCCTGCATCTGCGCACGACGCGCATCATGGGCCACGCCGGCACCGACTTCGAGATCGAGTGGCGCAGCGTCGAGGAGCTGGTCCAGGTCGAAGCCGGCGATCCGCTGCTGCGCTCGGCCGCGATCGCGCTGGCCTCGGGCCTGTACACGCGCGAATCGCTGCTCGCGCTCTACGAGGACATCCGCGCCCGGTGCTTCGCCGCGGCCGAGGAGGCCGACCGCCGTCCGAAGCTGACCGCGCTGGCCGACGTGATCGCGCCGCTGGCGCCGTACTCGCCCGAGGCGGTCGCCGCCGAGGCCGCGCGCAGCGCCGACGAGGCGCGCCGCGCGGCGGTGTTCGGCGGGGCCGACAAGCTGCCCGAGCGGCTGCCGCCGCGGCATCTGGCGATCCAGATCAACCAGGCCCTGCACGACCTGTTCTGCAAGTATCCGGACGCGCTGCTGTTCGGCGAGGACGTCGCGCAGAAAGGCGGCGTCTACACGGTGACCAAGGGCCTGCACAAGGCGTTCAAGGGCGCGCGCGTGTTCAACACGCTGCTCGACGAGACGACGATCCTCGGCTTGGCCCAGGGCTACGCGACGATGGGCATGCTGCCGCTGCCGGAGATCCAGTACCTGGCCTACTTCCACAACGCCTGCGACCAGATCCGCGGCGAGGCCGCCTCGCTGCAGTTCTTCTCGAACGGGCAGTACCGCAACCCGATGGTCGTGCGCATCGCCGGCCTCGGCTATCAGAAGGGCTTCGGCGGCCACTTCCACAACGACAACTCGATCACCGCACTGCGCGACATTCCGGGCCTCGTCGTCGGCTGCCCGAGCCGCGGCGACGACGCCGCGACGATGCTGCGCACGCTGGCCGCGCTGGCGCGCGTCGACGGCCGTGTGAGCGTGTTCCTCGAGCCGATCGCGCTGTACATGACCAAGGATCTGCACGAGGCCGGCGACGGCCAGTGGCTGTTCCCGTACCCGGCGCCGGATCAGGCGATGGCGCTCGGCGAGGGCCGCGTCTACGCGCCGGAGGCCGAGGACCTGGTGATCTTCACCTACGGCAACGGCGTGCCGATGAGCCTGCGTGCCGCGCGCGAGATCCAGGCCCGGCACGGTTGGCAGGTGCGCGTGGTCGACCTGCGCTGGCTGGTGCCGCTCAACGAGGCCTACGTGGCCGAGCAGGCGCGCTCGGCGCGGCGCATCCTGGTCGTCGACGAGGGCCGTCACTCGGCCGGCGTCGGCGAGGGCGTGATCACCGCGATCGTCGAGGCCGGCCTCGGCGCGGTGCCGCTGCGCCGCGTCGTCGGCGTCGACACCTATACGCCGCTGGCCGGTGCGGCACTGCTGGTGCTGCCGGGCGACGCCGACATCGTCGCGGCGGCCGATACGCTGGCCTGAACGCAGTGCCGGGCGCCCGTTCGGGGTGCGCGCGCGAGCCGCGTTGACGCGGTAGGCTGGCCGTTCCCGTCCCGTCAGGAGTGCATGCCATGAGCACGATCAAGATCGCCGTCTTCGTCGGCAGCCTGCGTCCGGAATCGATCAACCGCCGGCTCGCGCTGGCGATCGAGAAGCTCGCCCCGTCCTCGCTCGCGTTCGAACCGATCCAGATCGGCGATCTGCCGCTGTACACGCAGGCCTTCGACGGCGACTATCCGGCGCCGTGCCAGCGTCTCAAGCAGCAGGTCGAGGCCGCCGACGCGCTGCTGTTCGTGACGCCCGAGTACAACCGTTCGATCCCCGGCGTGCTCAAGAACGCGATCGACATCGGTTCGCGGCCCTGGGGCACCAACTCGTTCGCCGGCAAGCGCGCCGCGGTGATCGGCGCATCGCCCGGCGCGATCGGCAGCGCGCTGGCGCAGCAGCACCTGCGCAACGTGCTGTCGTATCTGGACGTGAACACGCTGCCGCAGCCGGAGGTCTATCTGCAGTTCAAGGACGGCACGATCGACGCCGACGGCACGATCGGCAGCGAGGGCACGCGCAAGTTCCTGCAGGACTTCGTCGACCGCTACGCGGACTGGGTCGGGTCAGCCTGACCGGCTCCCGGCCCGAAGACGCATCCAGACATCAGCCGGATCAACGACTCGTTCCAAAGCTGGATTCAACTGGGGACGCATCTGAGCGTGAGGTTGACCAGATCCCATGTGCACGACACGCGATTGCCGTTGCCGCGAGAGACCGGGATGCCCATGCTGATCAGGTGGCGAATGAATTGATCGCGAGCGTAACCGCTTGCGAAGTTGTACTGCCCCTGATACTGCGACTGGTTGGATTGTGGAATTGCGACGCCATTGGAGTCGCGCGCCGAGTCGGGCACGATCTCGAAAGTGCTGTCTTCGGTTTTGAACTTGACCGAAATCTTCGAGCCATCCTGGAAGATGATCTCGACGATGAATGCATTGCTTGGCAGGATTTGCAGTGCTGCCAACAGGCTGTGGGCAATGGCAGCGCTGTACTGCTGGAGGATGTGGTTGTTCGAGTAGCCGGTTCGGAGCCAGTCGTACAGCGCCTGCCGCTCCGGATAGCTGCCCAGGAATTCGTAGACCGTCCCACCACCCGAGGATGGTGACTCGTCCCGCAAATCGACCACCGTGTTTCCCAGCGCGTATCCGTTGGACACGTAGAAGGTGCGGACAGCCTGGAACGCCTGCAGCGTCAAGTTGTCGACGCCGACTTCCTCGATGACCAGCGCGCCATTGCCGGGGCATGCGCCCGGAATATTCTGCGTCTGCGATCCGCCGTTGACGACTTCGTTGGAGCAGGTCACCGAGTAACCCCGGATGACCCCCGCGTTCAAGTCGTACACCCGGTGCTGTCCATATCCGGCCGCCAGCGCTTGGCTCGAGAACTGTGCGGCGGTGCAGCCTGTGCAGCTGACGTCGTTGGCCTGAGCCAAGGAAGCCGCGGCGAGTAGAAAAATACAGAAAAGACGCTTCACGATTGCGTTCACTCCCTGTGATTGGAGACGCGAAATTCGGCCCGTGCCCGCGAGGGCTCCTTCTAGCCGCGCAAGAGTCTAGGAAGGCTCTCGGGAGGGGGCAAGCATTGCGCGCTGCAGCTTTCAGCCCTCGCCGAGCCGCCGTACCTGCTCGCGCAGTGCCCTCCAGCGTCGTCGTGAAGTCGGTCAGGCGCTGGCGTTCCTGTTCGACCACGACCGCCGGCGGGTGCACGGCGCATCGGCCGGACGGCACGCTTCCAGGCCGCCGCGCAGCGATCGCCGCGGTGCGGTCGAGGCAGACTCAGGCGATGCATGCCTTCACGAGCGATCGATCAACGGGCGGTGATCGGGTGTGCCCGCGCAGGGCATGCGGGACCGGGCTATCGTTTCGGCAGGCGCGCGGGCCGCACCGGCGGCGGGGCCTGGAGCCGGACCGGCGGTGTGCCAGCGTGCAGCGGATGGGCGATACCGAGCCGCCGCCGCATTCTTCCGAACAGCGCGACGGCGCGCGGGCGGCGCGCGCTGATCGCGTACCAGGCGACGCAGGCCGCGATGAATGCGATCAAGAGTGCTGATTGCGGAACGCCCAGGTGCAGGGCCTGATCGGCCGCGAGACCGCAGATCAGACTCGCCACGGTCAGGACCAGGGCACACTGGGTCGGTCCGAAGCCGCCGTCCTGCATCAGGTGATGGACATGCTCCCGGCTGGCCGAGAACGGCGAGCGTCCCTGGCTCATGCGCCGCACGGTCAGCACCAGACAATCGATGATCGGCACCGGCAGCAGCCACAGCGCCAATACCGGCGCCACCGGATAACGCGGATTCTGGGTCAGACGGAAGCAGACCCAGGCGATCAGCAGGCCGAGCAACGCACTGCCTGCGTTGCCCATGAACGCCTTGGCGCGGACCTGCCACGGAAAGCGCATGTTGTAGAGCAGGAACGCCGCTACCGCCGACGCTGCCAGCAGCGCGTGCCGCGCCAGCCCCGAATTGCCGATGCGCGCTGCCGCCAGGGCCAGCATCAGCAGGGCGGCGGCGACCAGCAGGCCCGCCAGGCCGTCGGCGCCGTCGATCATGTTGACGGCGTTGATGATGCCGACGGTCGCGAAGACCGTGAACGGGACGGCGAAGACGCCGAGCGACACGCGCTCCTGGCCGAACAGCGTGCCCAGATGCTCCACGCGGATGTCGGCGCCGTAGATCATGATCAGCGCAGCCCCGATCTGCGCGAGGATGCGCCAGTACCAGCGTACGTCGCAGCGGTCGTCCCAGAGGCCGACCGCGCTCAGCACGATCGCGGCCAGCGAGAACGAGACCATGGTGGTCGGAGCGGAGCGGCCCAGATCCCAGATGCTGATCAGCAGCACGCCGGCCAGCATCGCGACGCCGCCGGTGACCGGCGTGGCATAGGCGTGATCCTTGCGGCCGTGCGGCAGGTCGAGCAGTTTCCACTGCAGCGCCAGCGGATGCAGCGCCTTCAACAGCACGCCCGTGACGATGAAGATCGATGTCGCCTCGAGCGTGTATTCCAGCAAAAGACTCATGTCGCCTCCGCAAGTCGACGACGTCGCCCGATGCTATCGAAACCTCATCCGCCGAAACCGGCTGGAGTTCACTGTTTTCCCGTCGATTCGGCGAAATGGACTTTTTTATCTGTATACATTGCGGTGCGTCGAGCCGATCAGCTCGCGATAGACCGCGAGCGTGCGCTCGATCACGATGCGTTCGTCGAACGTGCTCGACGCCTTGATGCGCGCCGCCCGGCCGAGGCGTGTCGCCAAGTCCGGGTCGTCGTGCAGGCGGGCGATCGCGCCGGCGAGTGCGGCGGCGTCTCGGGGCGGCACCCGCAGGCCGTCCACTTCGTGCTCGACCACGTCGCGGCAGCCCGGCACGTCGGTGGTGATCAGCGGCTTGGCGCAGGCGGCGGCCTCGATCAGGCCTTTGGGCAGGCCCTCGCGATAGCTCGGCAGCACCACCAGATCGACCGTGGCCAGCAGTGCCGGCATGTCCTCCACATGGCCGAGCCAGCGCAGCACGCCGCTCGCGTCCCATTCGCGCACGGTCGCCTCGGGCACCGCGGCCGGATTGCCGGGATCGGGCTCTCCGGCCAGCAGACACTCGATCGCACGCCCCTGCGCGTGCAGCAGGCGCGCGGCCGCCGCGTATTCGGCCACGCCCTTGTCCCACAGCAGGCGAGCCGCCAGCAGCACGCGAAACGGCGCGCGCGGCGGGCCTCGCATCGGCTCCGGCACGAATCGCGTGCAGTCCACGCCCGAGCCCGGGATCAGCACGATGCGGCGGGCGTCGGCCAGGCGGGCCTCGCGGAACAGTTTCGCGTCGTCCGGATTCTGAAGAATCACCCGGGCGTTCGCGCCGTCGAATGCCGCGCGCATCAGCCCGCGCAGCGGCGGGCGCAGCAGGCGCGCCTTGAGGTCGGTGCTGGTGAACACGTAGCCCATGCCCGCCACGGCGCTGATCCGCGCCGGGACGCGCGCCATTCGCGCGGCCAGCGCGCCGTAGACGGCGCATTTGATCGTGAAGCCGTGGACGAGGGCGGGACGCTCGCGGCGGAACAGCGCGGCCAGATGCAGCAGCAACCGTGCCTCGCGCAGCGGATTGAGGCTGCGGCGGCTCATCGGCACCGGCTGCCAGCGCAGGCCTTCGGCCTCCAGCCGTGCGCCGTAGGGACCCGCGGGAGACAGCAGCACGACCTCGTACCCGGCCTCGCGCAGCGCCAGCGCCAGCGCCCGGCGGAAGTTGTACAGATACCAGTCGGTATTGGCGAACAGCACGATCTTCACGGCCGCAGCGCTCACGGAGCCATCCACCGGTACGGAAGCCAGTACTGCGCGTGGCTGGCGAAGTGCAGCCAGACGAACAGCACCGCGGCATAGTACGCGGCGATCGCCAGCACCAGCAGCGTCCGCGCCCGCGCGCTGCCGGTCAGGCGCGGCAGCCGCGAGAACACGAACAGTTGCAGCGGAATCAGATACAGGGCGATGCGGTCGACCGCGGTGGACGCCAGGCCGACCAGCGGCACGCACGCCAGCGCGAACGCCGCCATCCACAGCCAGAGCCGCCGCTCCTGCCGCTCCGGTGCCAGCTGGCGCCGGAACGCGATCAGCAGCAGCGCCGGGACGGCGTTCATCGCCACGCGGATCGCACCGCCCTGCGACTGGTACTGCGCTTCGACGTAGTTGACCCAGAGCGCCTCGGCCGTATCGGCCAGCAGCAGGTAGTAGGTCAGTGCGGTCGCAACCGTCACCAGGACCGCCGTCAGGATGCGGTTGCGCGTGGCGGCCAGCGCCGCGATCGGCATCAGCAGCACGGCCGATTTGTGGAACAGCGCCGCTACGGCGATCCAGCCGATGAAGCTGCGCGGCCTTCCCCGGCCCAGCGCGGTCAGCCCCAGCAGTGCGAAGCCGAGCGCGACCGACTGCCGCGTATAGCCCATGCCGACCACGATCAGCATGTACGGAACCGCGGCCAGCAGGGCCAGCCACGGATGCGGCTGGCTGCGGCAGAACACGACGGTGCCCCACATCAGCACCATCGCGCACAGCAGATTGACCAGATAGATGTCGGCGCCGAGCCGGCCGACCCACCAGTTGAGCAGATAGTAGCCGGGGTCCGAACGCGTCAGGACTTCCGCCAGCGTCTGGCGCTGGGTATCGAGGAAGTGCGGCAGATAGTTGAACCAGTCGCCGCCGACCTCGTGGCGCAGCCCCATCATCGCCGCGAACAGCAGGCCGACCGCCACCCAGACCCAATAGGCCTGGCGCGCCGGCAGGCGGCGCGGCTGCAGCACGGCCCAGACCGGCACCAGAAACATCAGCCAGTACGGCCACATCAGCGCGGCCCCGCTGACGGTGCGAGGTCCGCCTCGCGTCCCGGGTCGGTGCGGCGCGCCCGGGCGCTGCGGCAGCGCGCCGCTGTAGTCGAGCGATGCGACGCGGCCGGATCGCCATGGACGATACGGGACGGCGGCCACGCCGCATCGGCGCGCGTCGCCTGGCGCCTTGCGCCGTCCGCCGCATTCGACGGCGGCCGCACCGCCGCCGCGGACCGGCACGGTGAGCGTCGATGCACGCGGCGGCGCGCCGGGACCGGATTCTCGAGCGCCTCGCTCATGCGACCGATTCCGCACGGGCGGTAAGGCGCAGCAGCTCGATCAGCCGGCCGGCCTGTACCTGCAGCGAGTAGTGGCGCTCGACCAGCGCGCGTCCGGCTTCGCCCATCCGCCGACGCAGCGACGGATCGGCGGCCAGCCGGGCGATCGCTTCGCTCCATTGCGTGACGTTGGCGGCCAGCCAGCCGCGTTCGCCGTCGGCGACCAGCTCGACGTTGATGCCGACCGGCGAAGCGACGACCGGCAGCCCGCATGCCATGTACTGGATCAGCTTGTAGCCGCACTTGCCGCGCTCCCAGGGGCCGTCGGGAAGCGGCATGATGCCGATGTCGCACTGCCGCAGCTGCTCCGCCTCGGTCGACTCGTGCCACGGCACGGCTTCGAAAGGCGTCCCCTCCACCTGGTCGGGGCGTGCGCCGATCGCCACGCAGCGGATGCGTCCGGCAGCCTGCAGCGATGCCAGCGGCTTGGCCACCGCCCGAAGATAGCCGGCCGTCGACGGCGAACCGATCCAGCCCACCACGACGGTCCGTCCGTCCGGCGCACGCGGGGACGGCAGCGGATAACGCGTCAGGTCGACGACGGTCGGCAGCCGCGCGACGTGGCGGCAGCCGGCAGCTCGCGCGTGCGCTGCCAGGTAGTCGTTGCCGGCGGTGACCAGATCCGCACGGCGCATCAAGCCGTCGATCTTCGAGCCGAGCACGGTTCTGACCCAGCGCGAGCGATGGGTGTCGTAGCGATGGAACAGCGCATCGTCGTAGTCGAGCACCAGACGCGTGCCGCGGCCCAGCAGTGCGCGTTCCAGCCATCCGGGCAGCCAGGGCCAGGCTTCCTTTTCGATCCAGATCAGATCGTAGCGGTCTGCATGGCGCAGCCGCCGCCAGCGCCGCAGATAGGCGGCGGCGACGCCGGCCGGCGCGATATGGCCGGTGTAGAGGCCCCGGACGTAGCCGTCGTCGAGCAGCGACGAGACCTCCGTCTCGATGCCCGCCGCGCGCAGGGCGGGCAGGTACTGCAGCGAACGCAGCCGGCTGCTCGCGCCGAGCGGACCGTAGCGGGTCAGCATCAGCAATCGCATGGGCGGCTTTCCTGGACGCTGCGATACACCGCCCGATAGCGGGCGACGCCTTCGTCCAGCGAAAAATGGCGATGGGCCGCCTCGACGCAGCGCGCCCGGATCGTCGGGTCGCGCAGCAGCTCGAGCAGGGCGTCGATGCCGTCGCGCAATGCGTCGGGCTCGAGATCTGTCACGGCCACGCCGGCCTTTTCGCCGTGCAGGATGTCGGTCAGGTCACCGACGCCGGCATTGGTCAGGCACGGCACCCCGCAGCCGAGGAACTCGCCGAGCTTGGTCGGCGCGGAGGCCTGCTTGGAGAACACCGGCTTGATGAAGAAGACGCCCGCGTGCATGCGCGCCATCTGCTGCGGCACCTGTGCGGGAGACGCTTCGCGCAGTTCGACGGACGCGTCGGGAATGCCGCCCTCGCTCAGGCAGCGGCGGATGTAATCGTGCTCGTTGCGATTCAGGATCAGCAGCCGGGCCCGCGGCAGGTGCGATCGGAGCGCCGCGAAGCTCGCGACCACCGCGTCGAACCGGTACCAGGTGCCGGCCGAGCCGACGTAGCCGAGCACGAAGTCCGCCTCGGGCGGCGAGGACGGACGGAACCGGTTCAGGTCGGCACAGGTGGGAATGACCGTGACCGGCGGCATGCGGCCGCGCAGGTAATCGAAGCGCTCCATCTGCCGCACCGCAGCCTGCGTCAGCGATACGACGTGATCGGCGGCGAGCAGGAGGCGGCGTTCGAAGCGCTTGCCGATCCGATAGAGCAGGCCGTCGCGCGGCCACAGGCCGCCGTCGACGCGCTCGTCGACCCAGAATCCGCGCATGTCGAAGACGAAGCGCGCGCCGGTCAGCCGCTTGAGTGCCAGCGCCATCACCGCCGGCACGTAGCTGCGTGCATGGACGATGCCGATGCGCGCGCGCGGGATCAGCCACAGGCCGAACGCGATGCCGCGAACGGCGTCCCAGGCAGTGGCCAGCACCGAGAGGCGCTTGTGGTATCGCAGCGGACGCCAGCGGATGCCGGCGGCGCGCACGCGCGCGGCGAGCGCTTCGCGGGCGGCACGGTCGCGCCAGTCGGCCGGCTTCTCGAAGCTCAGCAGGTGCACCTCGCGGTCGGCCGCCAGCCGTTCCAGATAGGCGAGCACTTGTGACTGTCCGAGCGGTTCGAGCAGCCCGTCATAGGTGATGTAGAGCACCGGTGCGTTCATGCCGGTGCCTCGCAGGCCTGCGGCAGCAGCAGCCGCAGATAGGCCGCGCCGATCCGCTCCGGCAGAAAATCGCGCGCCCGCGCGATCAGCGCCGCGCGATCGTGCGTGGCCTGCAGGGTGTCGAGGATCGCGGCGGCGAGCGCGTCGGGGTCGCCCATGCGCACGAGGCGTCCATGGCGTCCGCCGGCGAGGATTTCGCGCGGTCCGGACGGGCAGTCGGTGCTGACGACCGGCACCCCGTGAGCAAGCGCTTCGACGATCACGTTGCCGAAACCCTCGTGCCGCGAGGACAGCACGAAGACGTCGGCCTGCCGGTACCAGCCGGTGGGATCGGCGCTGAAGCCCGCCAGCGACACGCGGCCGCTCAGTCCGCTGTCGCGGATGTGGCGTTCGAGCTGGCTGCGCAGCGGACCGTCGCCGACGATGCACAGCGTAGCGTTCAGTCGTTCCGGCAGACGCGCGAAGGCGTCGATCAGCAGGACATGGTCCTTGACCGCCTTCAGGGTGCCCACGTTGAGGATCAGCGGGCCGGCGCGGCGGCGGGCCGGTACCGGTGCCGTATCGCCGGGCGTCGCGTCGTCGATGCGTCCTGCCGATGGATTGTGGACGATCTCGAAGCGGCGCACGGGCAGGCCGGACAGCCTCGACAGGTCGGCCGCGACGCCCGCGGAGACGGCGATCCGCGCAGCCGCCAGCCGATAGCTCAGTGCCATGCTCGCGCGCAGCGCGAGCCGGTGCAGCCGGCCGCGATCCTGGTAAGCGTCCGACAGCATCGCGTGATCGCTGACCACGACGCGCACGGCCGGCAGCAGCGAACGCGCCGCGATCACGGCCGCCACGGTCAGCGGCCACATCGCGGCCAGCAGCGCGTCCGGCCGCGTCCGGCGCAGGTAGCGACGGAGCGGCACGAGCACGCCGCGGATCCGCGGCGCGCCGAGCACCACCAGGCGTGCGCGCTCGGGAAGCGCGTCGCGCAGCGCGCCTTCGTCGCGCATCACCACGAAATCGACGTCGCAGCCGCGCGCCAGCCACACCTGCGCCAGCACAATGCGCATCCGCTCGACACCGCCCGGACGCAGATCGGGCAGCAACACGGCGATGCGGGGCCGCGCCGCGGATTCGCTCATGCGCGCGGCCTGCTGGCCAGGCGGTTGTTGCCGTCGATCGCGCGGATCGAAAAGCCGAGTCCGGCCAGCAGCGCGTCGACCGGCTCGAGCGCCGGCGTGGCATTGCCCCAGGCTTCGTAGATCAGATGATCGAGCCGGCCCAGCAACGCGGACGCGCCTTGCAGGGCGCCCAGTTCGGCACCCTCCAGGTCCATCTTCATCAAGCGCACCGGTCCGCTGCGCGGCACGATCTCGTCGAGCGTGACGGTCGACACCGTCACGCGTGCGGCCTGCCCGTCCGCTGCGGCGGTGTCGACGAGCCGCGCCTTGCCGTACTTGCCCGCTTCCACCTGTGCCGTGACGGCGAGTCCTCCGGTGCGGTCGAGTGCTTTGCGGACCAGCGTGACGTTGTCGAGCCGGTTGAGACGGATGTGGCGTTCGAGCCGGTCGGCGGTATCGGGCATCATCTCCACGGCGATCACGCGTCCGCCGGCGCCGACGCGCTGCGATGCCAGGATCGTGTAGACGCCGATGTTCGCGCCGGCGTCGACGAAAGTGTCGCCGGCGTGCAGCAGGGCGGCGATGGCACGGAACACGCCCTGCTCGCGCCATGGCAGCACGTGCCACAGATCGTCCGAGTGCGCGCGCAGCATGAAACGGCCCACGCCCGGCACATGCACCTGGGCATCTGCGAGCAGGACCGGATCCTGCCATTGCAGCGGCGTGCGCAGCGACAGGACGATCGACGCGAACGCCGACCGGACCAGGATCCAGCGGTCGCTCCAGCCGACGCCGCGCACCTGCCACAGGATGACCGGCCAGCGGCCCACCCGTTGCAGGTAGTGCAGGCACGCGCGCAGGCCGCGCCGCACCGTGCGCGGCAGCAGGGCTTTCAGGCGTGGCCGCAGACGCTCACGCCACATCGTGGTGCCTGCTGCGAAGCAGCGCGACGACGCGCGTGTCCTGGCCGAGCTGCGTACGCGCGGCGTGCCAGAGCAGGGCGTTCCAAGCGGTCGATGCCAGCACGCTGGCGACCGCCGCTCCGGTGGCGCCGCCCGCCCAGATCAGCGGCGGCAGGAGCACGGCGAGCAGCACCAGCGCGATCGAGGATGCCCGCGTCACCTGCTGCTGATGTCCGGTCATGTTGAGCAGCGTGGCGTTGGCGCCGAAGAACGCGCTGGCTGCGACGCCGGCGCCGAGGATCGCCAGCGGCGCGGCGCTGGCGGCATAGGCCGGACCGAACAGCAGGCCGATCAGCGACTCGCCGGCTGCCAGGAACGGCAACCAGAGCAGGACGACGCCGATCAACATGCCGCCGGCGATGCCGCCGAGCAGGCGCTGCAGCCGGTGCGCGTCGCCGAGCGCATGCAGACGCGACAGCGTCGGCGCCGCCGCGATGTTGAACAGCGTGACCGGCACGGCCAGCAGCAGAGCGGTCGAACTGGCGACCCGGTAGAGGCCGACCGTCGCCGCCGGCGCCATCAGGCCGAGCACGAGGATCACCAGATGCGCCTGCAGCACGCGCATGCCCTCGGTCAGCGCCATCGGCACCGCACTCGTCCACCAGACGCGCGCGTCGGCGCGGCCGCGTACCTGGGAGACCTCGGCCGGCAGCCGGCGCAGCGCCATCAGCAGTCCGGCGCCCAGCGCGATGCCGGCCGCGGCCGAGCCCAGCGCCATCGCGACCGGCGCCGTCAGCGGGCCGTAGAGCGCCGAGGCGACGAACAGCAGCGCGCAGAACGCGGCCGGTCTCAGCACGACTTCCGATATCTGGCCGCTGACGACGTGGTGCAGGCCGCGCAGCGTCGCGCCGGCGACGTTGCCGAGTGCGGTCAGCGGAACCAGTGCCAGTCCGGCCAGCAGCGCCGCGTTCGTGCCCGGCATCAGATCGCGGCCGTAGCCCCACGTCCAGGCGACGATCGCCGTCGCGATCAGCAGCGACGTCCAGAGCACGGTACGGACCGACCAGCCGATGACGCCGCGCAGACGGGCCCAGTCCGCTTTCGCCTGCGCCGAGGCGACCTCGCGCGTCAGCAGTTGCGGCAGGCCCAGTTCGGTCGGCACGGTCAGCAGCGCGATGATCGACATCGCCATGCCGTAGATGCCGTAGCCGGCGGTGCCCAGGCCGCGAGCCAGCTGCACGCCGACCAGAAACCCCAATGCCATGCCGCCGAGGCGCAGGCCGGCGCTGCCGGCCACCGCACGCGCGAGCGCCAGCCCGCTGCCCGGACCGGCATCGCCGCTCAGCAGCGCCCGGATCGTCATGCCGAAATGGCGCGGCGCTGCGATCGGACGGACCCGCCCGCCGCCTCGGCGGCGGCCATGCCGGCCAGGGCGGCCGCGACCGCCAGCAGCGCGGGCGTGCGCAGCGGATAGTCGACCGTGGAGTGCGCCAGGATCGCCAGCAGCGCGATCAGCGCGGCGACGCCGTCGGCGCGCTCCGCGGCGCGGCGCAGTGCCAGGCCGCGTGCGGTGAGCGCGAGCGCGACGGCCGCGAGCGCCATCGCCACGAGCGCCGGTACGCCGGCTTCCAGCCACCACTGCAGATACTCGTTGTGGGCATGGTTGACGTAGTCGCGCATCAGCAGTTCCCGCGGCGCTTCCTGCTCGAATACTCGCACGAAGCTGCCGATGCCGCTGCCGGTCGGCGCGAAGCGCGCGGCCACCTCGAGCGTCGTCGCGCGCAGCGGGCCGCGCAGGTCGCCGATCGCATCCAGGCCCATCCAGCGCAACGCGACCAGGCCGCCGATCAGAACGATGGCGCCGATGCCGGCGGCGGTCGCGCTCGCGCGCCGGCCGCGCCCGGACGGCCACAGACATACCGCCGTTGCGCCCAGGGACAGCATCAGCAGGATCACCCCGGCGCGGGAGCCGGTCAGCGGCACGGCACACGCCGTCAGCAGCAAGGCCAGCGCCGGAACATAGGCGCGCGCGTAGCGTCGGTGGCCGCTCGCGGCCTGCGGATCGAGCGCCGCCGCGAGACGGCCGGCAGCGAGCGTGGCGCCGATCACCAGCAACGTGGCCTGATGGTTGGGATTGGCGAAGAAGCCGCCGAGCGCCGGCCGCCACTGCGGAAACGGATTGAGCGCGTGGTCGGCCGGCAACCCGAGCTGGACGATGCCGAGCAGCAGGCTGAGCAATGCGAGCGCGATCAACAGCCACGGCAGGCGGCGGTGCAGGCCCTGCGGCGCCGCGAGACAGAGCAGGAAGATCGCCAGGGCCGGCAGCAGCGCGCAGGCCGCTGCCAGCGTGTTCCACGGCGACAGCGAGATGCGCCGGATCGACGCCGCCACGCCCATTCGCTCCAGGTCCGCCTCCAGCGCGGCCCGTCCCGCGACTGCAGCGGCCGGATGGCCCGGCAGCGGCAGCCATTGCAGCAGCGGCAGCGCGATCAGCAGCAGGGCCAGAGCGATCCAGACCCGTGTCGACACGGCCAGCTGCGGTTGGCCGAGCAGGCGATGGACGGCCCAGCCGATCAGCGGCAATGCGAGCAAAGGTGCCAGCGGCGGGCCGGCGTCGGCGGGATGCGAGCTACCGCCGGTTGCCACCGCTATCGTCAGCAGTGCACCGAGCGCCCATAGCGTCAGCGCCGTCTCCCGGCGCCCGGCGAGCAGCGAGCCGGTCATGGGCGACGCGATGCCCAACACCGGGACGCGCCGCCGGGGATGGCGTTCGTTCCGGTGTCGGCGTGTCGAGGCGTCGGAATCGGTCGCTCAGCGGCTGATCGGCTGCGCGTCGTCGTCATGCGCATCGGCGACGACCGCGATCACGCCCGCCACCGCAACGCCGGTGATCAGCGCGCCGGTCCGCAAGCCGACGCTGCCACCCGATGCGGCCACGGTGCCGGCCGCGCAGGTCGGCGCTACCGCGTAGACGCCGGGCGCGGTCAGCTCCCGGCTGCAGCCGTCGCCGTAGATCAGACGGACCGATCCTTGATCGGACAGCATCACGCGGTCGCCGGCATTCAGCCGCGCACCACTGGCGGCCGGAGCGAACGGTCCGCCCCGACTGGTCATGACGGTGCCCGATTCGACCTGCAGCGTCACCTGGGTTTCCTGGCCGGTGGCGATGGTCGCCGAGAACATCGTGGCAACCGCCAGCAATATGCGCTTGGAATCCATGGGCCGACCTCGCTGTGCAGCAGTACCTGGGAGCGTGCCATCGGTTCGACGCTGAACGCCGGCGGATGGTCGCTGGTCGAGGCTAGTCCAGCCCCCGGGCGATGGCAAGCGACGCGGTCCCGGATTGTGAAGCGGTCATCAGTACGGTCCGGCACCGTTCAGAACTCGACTCGATCGATGCGCAGGTCGCGCAGCTCCAGCTCGCCGCGTATCCGCTGCGCGACGCCGGGTGCGGCCGGATTGACCAATCGCAGCCACTGTCCATCGCAGCCGTCGGGCGGTATGTCGAAAGCTGCCGCGACCGTCTCCCAGCGCGGACCCGCCGGGACGCGCACGCTCGCCACGCGCCGTCCGTTGCCGGCACAGCTGATCGACCATTCCAGTCCCGGTTCGGCACGCAGGTCCGCTGCGCGCGCGGCCAGGCCGAGCCGGTAGCGGCCCGGCGCCAGCAGCAGCGGTTGTTCGAGCCCGGCACGTCCCACCGGCGACCCCAGGAATCGCAGCCGCGCGAAGCTGCCGTCGCCGTCGGCCACGCGCTCGAATACCACGCCGTCGACGCGGCGCACGCGCCAGTCGAACCCGGCATTCGACGGCGGCGATGCGAAAGCGCCGTTGTAGAGCAGCGGCAGTGCCTGCTGCGGGCCCGGCAGCGAGCCGGCCCACCGGGCGAACGCCTCGCCCCAGCGTCCCTGCCGGAGCAGCGCGTCCAGCCACGGTCTGCGTTCGGATGCATGGAGATCGGCATTGCGCTCCAGCGCGACGAACAGCGGGTCGGCGGCGCCGGCGTCCATCGCCGAGGCCACGCGCAGCAGGTCCGCGCGCCAGCGCGGCCGCTGGCCCAGGCGAACGGCGAGCGCGTCGGCGAAGGCCGGATCGGCCGCCAGGTTCGCGATCGCTTCCAGCAGGCGCGCGCGGTCGCGCGAAGGCAGCGTCAGCAAGGCGTCGATGTGCTCGAGCGCGGCCGGGAAGTCGCCCGCCTGGAGCTCGTGCGCGACCAGCCAGCCGCGGATCGACAGATCGCGCGGCGCCCGTCGCGCGGCGATCCGGTAGCGTTCGAGCTGCCGCGCGCTGCCGCCTTCGTCACCGAGCGCCCGGGCCAGCACCGCAAAGCCGGCGCCGTTGGCCGGGTCGCGGGCCAGCAGCTGCTGCGCCGTTCGTGCGGCCGCCCCGGCATCGCCGCGCTGCAGTTCGGCGTGTGCCAGTGCGAGCAGCGCATCGGGATGATCGCTGCGCACGCGCGCCGCGCCGGCCGGGTCGGTCGCCAGCAGCGCGTCGGCCCGCCACGCCGTCACAATGTGGACCGCCGCTGCCGCGAGCAAAGCCATCGTCAGCGTCATCGTGGCTGCGCGTGCGAGGGCTCTGGTCACGGTTCCATCTGCAACGCCGAGATCAGCCACTGGTGTTCTCGCCAGACCAGCTCGATGCGGATGCGGCCCGTCTCGAGCGTGCCGGTGTCGGCGGCAATGCGATACCCGCCATGCAGGACGGCCTGGTCCGGGACCACGGTCCAGTGCGGCGCTTCCAGTTCGAAGCGCGCCGCCGAGCCGCTGAGGCGGCCTTGCAGCGCCGAGCGGATGCGGACCGCCTCGTCGACCACGTCGGGCGCGTTCCATATCGGTGGTGGCGGCGCGTCGGATTCGAGCAGATAGCGCATCGCGCGTTGCACACGACGACTCGCCTGGGCGGCGTCCGGCGTCTCGGCACGCGCGGGCGCAGCCGTTCGCTCGGCAGCGACGATCGCCGCCGGCGGGGCCGATGGAGGCGTTGCCGCTGTCGCGATCGAGCGCGCGGGTCCGGGCTCGGACAAGGACGTGGCCGGCCGCGATGTCGGCGCGCGAGACGGTGGCGGCCCGGCGCCGATCGGCGGCGCTGCGGAAGCCGCCCCGCCGGGCGCACCGGCCAAGGCGGCCGGTTCAGGCGCTGCCATTGCAGGTGCTTCGACCGCGGCGGCGGCCGGCACCGGTGCATCCGCGCTCGGCGCCGGCGCGGTCGTGCCGGACGGCACCGCGAACGCGACGTCGGTCAGCTGGCGGTGCGCGGGCGGCGCCGATCCGGGGTCGGCGTCGATCGGCACCGTGCGAAGGGTGTCGATCCAGATCAGTGCCGCGCACAGCATGACCGCGCCTGCCGCCAGCGTCCGCAGGCCGGTGCCGCCGAGCGGCCGGGTGCGCCACAGCTGCGCGGACTCCTCCGGTGGCGCGCTGTGCTGCCGGAGAAGCGCCGGCGAGGGCGATCCGGCAGCGCTTCGTTCGCGTATCGCCCGGCGCCGCGGCAAGGCGGAGCCGCCGGGACCGCTCCGCCTCGGCCACACGGCCGGGTGCGCAGGATCGGCGTGGGGCGGCAGCGCGCCGCCGGCAAGAACCGGCAAGGACGACCTGCGGCGCTCGAGCTGGGCATCGTACGCGGCCCGGGCCTGATCGGTGCGCAGCCGCGCGAACGCGACGTTGAGCGTGCTCGAGAATACCGCGGCGCCGGCCGCGGCCCGGTCGGGATGCAGCCAGCTCGCCAGCAGCCGGTAGTGGCGCCGTATCAGCGCCGGTTCGGCGTCGCGCGGCACGCCGAGGATGCGGTAGGCGTCCGTGTCGTCGGCGAACAGGATCTGCTCGACGAAGAAGCGCGCCGCCGCACGCAGCTCGCGGGCTTCCGCGCTGTGTGTGGCGCCGTCCGCGCTTGCGGCCACTGCGAGCAGATCGCCCAGGCCGTCCGGCAGCGGCCGCGCCTGCAGGGTCGCACGCAGGCCGGGGGCGCGCAGCAGCGCGAGCGCCAGGTCCAGCGCGTCGCCCGCCGGCCTCATTCCCGGCTCAGGCGCGGCGCGGCGCCGTAGCTGTAGGCGTATTCGTATTCGTAGCCGGCGACGTGGGCGTCGTAGTAGGTCAGCAGGCTGCCGATGACGTGCGTGCGCGCCGCGAGCAGCCGCTTGAGCGCGGTGCGCGCCGCCTTGACGCGCGTCTGTCCGGAGCGGGTCACCAGCAGCGTGCCGTCGACGAGGTGCGAGAGGATCGGAGCGTCGGCGATGCCGAGCACCGGCGGTCCGTCGATGATCACCTGATCGAAGGTCTTGGCGGCGATCGTCAGCATCGATACCAGCCGGTTGCTCGACAGCAGCTCGGCCGGGTTCGGCGGCAGCGGCCCCGACAGGATCACCTTGAGCCGTTCGTCGTCGGTGCGCAGGACCGACTGGCTCAACGTGGCGGTACCCGCCAGCAGGCTGCTGAGGCCGGCCTCGCACCGGGTGCCGAGCAGATGATGCAGCGACGGATTGCGCATGTCCGCCTCGATCAGCAGGACGCGTTTGCCGAGCTGCGCGAAGTTGCGCGCCAGGACCAGCGCGGACGTCGACTTGCCCTCGGCGACGCTGGCGCTGGTCACCAGCAGCACCTTCGGCGCTCCGTTCTCGGTCGAGAACTGCAGGGCGGTGCGCGCCGAGCGATAGCTTTCCGAGAACGCCGAGCGCGGGTCGGCCAGTGCGCTCTTGACCGACTCGCGGCGCAGCCGCGGGATGATGCCCAGTACCGCCAGGTGCAGGTGCTGTTCCAGGTCTTCGGGCGTCTTGATCGTATCGTCGAGGAATTCGGCCACGGTCGCCGCCGCGACGCCGCACAGCAGACCCAGCAGCAGGCCCACGCCGAGATTGAAGACGAGGTTGGGGCGATAGCGGACGGTCGGTACGTGTGCGCGGTCGACGATCGAGATGTTGTTGCTGCCGATGCCGCCGGCGACGCCGATTTCCTTGTAGCGCTGCAGGAGGCCGTCGTAGAGCTGGCGGTTGGTGTCGACCTCGCGCCGCAGGATGTTGTAGTCGATCGAGCGATTGTCGACGTCCAGCGCCCGGGTCCGCAGCGCGTCGAGCTGCGCGATCATCATGTTCTCGCGCGCCTGGGCGGCATCGTACTCGGCCTTGAGCGAGGCTCGGATGCCGGCCCGTTCGGCATCGATCTGGCGGTCGAGCTCGCTCATCTGGCTCTTCAGTTGCAGCATCGACGGATAGTCCGGCTTGAACACCTGCAATTGCTGCTGGTATTGCGCCTGCAGCTGCGCGCGCTGCTGCTGCAGCGTGTTGAGGATCGAGTTGGCGATCGCTCCGGCCGGCAGGGCGCCTCCGCCTTGAACCTGGTTCCAGGCGGACTGCGCAAGGATGCGCTGATCCTGGGCCGCCGCCAGGGCCGCATTGAGCGCGCCGAGATTCTGGCCTTCGAGCGATTGTCCGGACTCGCCGGTCACGACGATGTTTTCCTTGAGCGCGAACGCGACCAGCGCGCGTTCCGATTCCTCCAGCCGTGCCTTGGACAGCTTGAGCTGTTCCTCGAGATAGCGCGTGGCGTAGGAAGACGCGTCGAACCGGCGTTCGATCGCCGAGGCGATGAAGCCTTCGGCGATCGCATTGGCCGCCCGTGCCGAAAACGCCGGCGAGATGCTGTCGAAGTGCACGCGGACCAGACGCGAGTTGCGGATCGGCTCGACCGTCAGACCGTGGCGTATCAGGTCGACCGCGCCGGCCAGCGTGGCGGCAGGGTCGGCCGGCTCCGGGGCATCGGGCGGATCGGGAGCGTCGGTTTCGGTGCGCGGCTGCAGAACGGCCGTCAAACGGCGCCACCAGCCGGTCGCCCGCAGGCGTTCGACCTGCGCGCCGTCCAGGTGCAGCTGGTCGGCCACGCGCTCGGCCAGTGCGCGGCTCTTGAGCAGCTCGTACTGGGTCTGCAGGAAGTCCGGAGTCGAGGCGCCTTCGAGGTTGTTGATGCCCTCCACCTTCATCGCCTGGACCGAATCGCGGTCGATCTGGAGGCTCGCCGTGGCCCGATATCGGGGCGAGGTCAACAGCGTGATCAGCAGGGCCAGCGCGACGACGCCCGCGAGCACGCTGAGCACCAGCCAGCGCCGCTTGACCAGCAGCGCCCAGTAGGCGCGCAGGTCGATCGTCGACTCGTCGCCGCCGTCCCTATCCGATGCGGACGGCGCCAGCGCAGCGGGGCCGCGCGCCGCGATCGGTCCGGACGCGCGTACCGGGGGCCGGCCGTCGCCTGCATCGTGGGATTGGGTCGGGAGCTTGTCGTCGGACATCGATCATCCTGAAGTTGCGCGACCGGCAGATTGCCGAGAACCGTCCGTGCCGTCCATCGTCGCGCCGCACGATCGCGCGCGGCCGCTTGCCATAGTCGCCGACCGCGTCATCGGTCCGGTTGCGATTGCGCCGCACTCACCCGCCGGCGTCTGCGGATCCCCCCTCAAATGGCGAGGAAGAGCGCGAACGCGGGCACGCTCCTCAGGAATTCGCGCAGGGCCGACCGGCTGCCGGACCGTTCCACCACGATGATGTCGTCTCCATAAATCGACGGATCGGGAGCGGCGCCGCGGCGCACCGCGGCGATATCGAAGGCGGCGGCCTTGCGTTGGCCGTCGATCTGCCGGAAGACGACGATGCCCTGTGGATCGGCCAGATCGTGCAGGCCCTGCGCCATCGCGATCGCCTGCAGCAGGGTCGTCCTGCCGGTCAGCGGATAGATGCCCGGCTTGTTGACCGCGCCTTCCAGCGTGACGCGCTGACTGGTGAATTCCTTGACGAAGATGCTCACTTGTGGATTCTGCAGATAGCCGGCCGCGTAACGCTTCGCCAGCTCCCTCTCGAGCTCGGGAATGGTCTTGCCGCCGGCGGCGACGCTGCCGAGCAGCGGCAGCGATATCTGTCCATTGGAATTGACGCGCACGGTCCGATCGAGGTCGCTGACGCCGAATACGCTGATCTCGAGCAAATCCTGCGCGCCGATGCGGTAATCGGTCTCGCCTTCGTAGGCGCCCGAGGACGTCGTCGAATCCGGCGGCGGCAGCACCGCCTGAGCGGGGCGGCTCGGGCTGGGCGATGCGCATCCGGCCAGCACGAGCACGAGCGATGTCGCGACTGTCGGCAGCCAGCTGCGCCAGCGGGTCCGGCCGGCGCTCATGACCACGTTTCCGCGCCCGGCGCACCGATGCGCTGCCGCCGCCGGAAGCGTCCGGGCGCGCGCGAGCCGGTCGCGGCTGACGGCGGCAGCGCATCGGGCGGGATGTCGTCGACGATACCCTGGGGCCGCGTCCGCACCAGATGCCCGGCCTCCTCCGCGCCGACCAGGGCCGCCGCCGCATCGCGCGCCTCGGCGAGCAGCGGCGGGCGGTGCTTGGCGTCGTGCGCGTCGGTCGCCAGCAGGTGGACGTGGCCCTCGCCGACGAAGCGCTCGGCCCAGTAGCGCGCACGTTGCCCGAACCGGCCCGTCAACGCGCCGGCCGTGACCTGCAGCCAGACACCGCGGCCGGCGGCGTTCACGAAGGTCGCATAGTGGTACTCGACCCAGCTCAGCCGCTCCGGATGGGTGATGACCGGCACGATGCCGGCCGCCAGCAGCGCGGCCAGGGTGTCCTCGAAGCGGGGCGGGGCGACGTGATGCGGCGGTTCGAGCAGCAGGTAGCGCGAACCGGCCAGCGTCGCCACGCTTCCATCCCGAACCAGGCCGGTCAGTCCGGGCCGCAGGTGCACATCGGCTCCGGCGAGCAGGGTGAGCGGGATGCCCTCGTCGGACAGCGCCGACTGCAGCCTCGCGACCGCCGCCCGGATCTGCGCCGCACCGTTGTCGTACAGGCCCGGATAGTCGTGGGGCGTGCACGCCGCCACCCGGATGCCGTCGGCACTGGCGATCCTCGCCATCGCGATCGACGCGTCCAGATCGGTCGCGCCGTCGTCGATGCCGGGCAGGAGGTGGCAGTGCAGATCGATCATTCGAGAGAGCCTGATGGGAGGGTGCGGATGCCCGCCGGTGCGCGCGACCGCGTCCGTTCGTGTGCCCGTCGGTATTGTCGCGCCGGGCCCATGAGACATGGCAAACGCCGCCGCGGACTGCGAACCCGATCACGATCCGGCCAGGGCGGCGCAGCGGCCACGCGGACCGGACCGGAATCGGCCGGAACGCGGCGCGAGCCGTACAGCTGGTTCAGGTACGCGCCGCGCCGCTCGCGATCAGCGGCGCGGCGCAGATGAGAGGACGCCTCAGATGCCGTCCAGTCGGCTGGCCTGTTCGCGCAGGCCATCCAGCATCGTCGTGAAGTCGGCCAGGCGCTGGCGTTCCTGTTCGACCACGGCCGCCGGCGCGTTGGCGACGAAGGTATCGTTGCCGAGCTTGCCGGTGCACTTGGCGATCTCGCCCTCGACGCGCTTGATCTCGCGCGCCAGGCGCGCGCGCTCGGCGCTCAGGTCGATCAGGCCGGCCAGCGGGATCAGCACGCGCAGCTCGCCGACGATCGCGGCCGCGGCCGCCGGCTCGTCCTCGCCGGCATCGAGCCAGCGCTGCGATTCGGTCCGCGCCAGGAACGCGATCTGCGCGGCGAAACGCCCGGTGCGCGCGCGATCGGCCGCGCAGCCGCCGGCGAACAGCAGCGGGATCTGCCTGCCGGGCGCGATGTTCATCTCGCTGCGGATGCGGCGCAGGCCGCCGAGCACGGCGCGCAGCCATTCGGTGTCGGCGATCGCCGCCGCGTCGAGGCCGGCCTCGAACTCCGCGGCGGTCGGATACGGCCGGTCGCAGACGCTGGCCGCCTCGACGCCGATCAGCGGCGCGACCGAATGCCAGATCTCCTCGGTGATGAACGGCGTGATCGGATGCAGTGCGCGCAGGATCGCCTCGAGCACGCGCAGCAACGTGGTGCGCGTCGACGCGGCCGCGGCCTCGTCGCCGCCGCCGAGCGCCGGCTTGGTCAGTTCGAGGAACCAGTCGCAGTAGTCGTTCCAGACGAACTCGTAGAGCGCCTGGGCAACCAGGTCGAAGCGGTACACCGCGAACTGCCGCTGCACCTCCTCCAGCGTCGCGGACAGGCGCGACAGGATCCAGTGCTCGGCCGGCGTCGCCGGCGATGCCGATGCGGCCGCGCGCGGACCCTCGACGTTCATCAGCACGAAACGCGCCGCGTTCCAGAGCTTGTTGCAGAAGTTCTTGTAGCCCTCGGCGCGCTTGAGATCGAAGTTGATCGTGCGGCCGTAGGTGGCCAGCGCCGCGAACGTGAAGCGCACCGCGTCGGCGCCGACCGCGGTGATGCCGTCCGGGTAGTCCTTGCGGATCCGCTTGGCGACCTTCTCGCGCACCTGCGGGATCAGCAGCGAGGCGGTCGACTTGGCGACCAGCGACTCGAGGTCGATGCCGTCGATCAGGTCCAGCGGGTCGATCGTATTGCCCTTGGACTTGGACATCTTCTGGCCTTCGGCGTCGCGCACGATGGCATTGATGTAGACCTCGCGGAACGGCACCTTGCCGGTGAAGTACTGGGTCGCCATGACCATGCGCGCGACCCAGAAGAAGATGATGTCGAAGCCGGTGACCAGCACTGCGCTCGGCAGGAACGCCTGGTCGCGCGACCAGTCGGCGACGATACGGCCGTTCTCCTCGATCGGCGCCGCCGACGGCCAGCCCATCGTCGAGAACGGCCACAGCGCCGAGGAGAACCAGGTGTCGAGCACGTCCTGGTCCTGCTGCAGCCTGCCGACCGGCGCGACCGCGCCGTGCCTGATCGCGTCGGCCTCGTCCTCGCCGACGAAGACGTTGCCGGCCTCGTCGTACCAGGCCGGGATCTGATGGCCCCACCACAGCTGGCGGCTGACGCACCAGTCCTGGATGTTCTCGAGCCACTGGTTGTAGGTGCTCGACCAGTTGTCCGGCACGAAGCGGATCGCGCCGCTGCGCACGGCCTCCAGCGCCGGCTCGGTGATCGCGATGCGGCCGCCCGGGCCGGGCTGGCCGTCGACGCGGGTCTCGCTGGTCAGATCGAGGAACCACTGGTCGGTCAGCATCGGCTCGATGACCGCGTCGGTGCGCTGGCTGATCGGCACCTGCAGCTTGTGCTTCTTGGTCTCGACCAGCAGGCCCTGCGCGTCGAGGTCGGCGAGGATCCGCTTGCGCGCGTCGAAGCGGTCGAGGCCGCGATAGGCCTCGGGCGCGTCGTCGACGATCTTCGCATCGAGCGTCAGGATCACGATCGGTGCGAGCTTGTGGCGGGCGCCGAGCTGCCAGTCGTTGAAATCATGCGCCGGCGTGATCTTGACCGCGCCGGTGCCGAACTCGCGCTCGACGTAGTCGTCGGCGATCACCGGGATCTCGCGGCCGGTCAGCGGCAGGCGCAGTCTCTTGCCGATCAGATGCGCATAGCGCTCGTCGTCCGGATGCACCGCGACGGCGACGTCGCCGAGCATCGTCTCCGGCCGCGTCGTCGCCACGACGATGCCCTCGCCGCCGTCGGCGGCCGGGTAGCGGATCGACCACAGCGCGCCTTCGCGCTCCTCGCTGTTGACCTCCAGGTCCGACACCGCGGTCTGCAGCACCGGATCCCAGTTGACGAGGCGGCGGCCGCGATAGAGCAGGCCGTCGCGGTACCACTGCACGAACACGCGGCGCACCGCGGCCGACAGGCCCTCGTCCATCGTGAAGCGCTCGCGCGACCAGTCCACCGAGGCGCCGAGCCGGCGCATCTGGTGCGTGATCGTCGAGCCGGACTGTTCCTTCCACTGCCAGACGCGCTCGATGAAGGCGGCGCGGCCAAGGTCGTGCCGTGACTGCCCGTCTGCAGCGAGCTGGTTCTCGACGATCTTCTGCGTCGCGATGCCGGCGTGGTCGGTGCCGCCCTGCCACAGCGTGCGATAGCCGCGCATGCGGTGGTAGCGGATCAGCGCGTCCATGATCGTCTGCTGGAACGCATGGCCCATGTGCAGCGTGCCGGTGACGTTCGGCGGCGGCAGCAGGATGCAGTACGGATCGCCGTCGCCGCTCGGCGCGAAACGGCCCTGGGCTTCCCACTGCGCATACCACTTCGGCTCGATCTGGCCGGGTTCGAAACTTTTTTCCATGGCGGTCACATGTCGTTCTTTTTGAGGTCCAGCCCGCGCTGCTTGTATTCGCTCCAGCGCCGTCGCGAGCCGTCGCGCTCGGCCGGGTCGGCCGCGACGACCTCGAGCACGCGCTCGAAGCGTCCGGTCGCGCAGGCATCGCGCAGGTTGATCAGCAGCGGCCGCTCGGCCGCGTCGACGCCGGGCGGCACGATCAGCACCGGCGTCACCGCATCGTCGTCGTCGCCGGCGATCTGGTGCGGGATGAAGGCCGCTTCGTCGAACTCCCAGAGCTTGGCGTCCAGCTCCTCGGCCTGGTCGAGCGAGCGCACCAGGATCGCGGTCGGCTGGCCGCTCGCGAACGCACGTCGCGCCAGCTCGCAGACCAGCAGCAGCGGGTCCTCGCGAAAGCGCGGCTTGTCGATCAGATAGAAGTCGGCGCGGGCCATGAGGCAGCGCTCAGATCGCCGGCGCGGACGCGGTGCCGGCCCCGACCCCGAACATCAGTGCCAGCGTCATGCCGACCCCCGCCGAGAACAGCGTGCCGGCGATCACGCCGAGGAAGGCCAGCAATGCGCCGGCGCGCCGGCCCGGTTGCCGCGTCATGTAGAGGTAATAGGCGACGAACACCGTCGTCAGCAGCACCACGCCGAGGTTGAGCCACCACGGGCGGCGGATCTCGAGCTGGCGCGAGTCGAGATTGAGCCACCAGAAGCACAGCACGATGGTCGCGATCTGGTAGGCGAAGTTCAGGGGATTCACGCGCAGGTCGGCGGCGATCGCCTGCGTGGCCGACGGATCGGCCAGCTGCGGATAGTTGACGACGATCAGTGCGCCGAACACCAGGCTGATCCCGAACACCGTCGAGATCACGCGCGCCTTGCGCTTCTGCAGCGGATCGATGGGGGCAGGGACGTTCACGCGCAGCGGTCGAGCAGGTACTGCACCAGCAGCGGCACCGGACGGCCGGTCGCCAGGCCCTTGCGGCCCTCGTCCCAGGCGGTGCCGGCGACGTCCAGATGCGCCCAGCGCAAGCCGTTCGTGAAGCGCGCGAGGAAGCAGCCGGCGGTGATCGCGCCGGCGTACTTGCCGCCGATGTTGGCGACGTCGGCGAAGCCCGAGTCGAGCTGGCCCTGGTAGTCGTCCCACAGCGGCAGGCGCCAGGCGCGGTCGTGCGTGGCCTGGCCGGCCGCGAGCAGCTGCTCGGCGAGCTCGTCGTCGCGGGTCATCAGGCCCGAGGCGTGCTTGCCGAGCGCGACCACGCAGGCGCCGGTCAGCGTCGCCGCGTCGATCGTGACCTGCGGATCGAAGCGCTGCGCATAGGTCAGCGCGTCGCAGAGGATCAGGCGGCCTTCGGCGTCGGTGTTGAGCACCTCGATCGTCAGGCCGGACATGCTGGTCAGGATGTCGCCGGGACGGTAGGCGGCGCCGTCGGGCATGTTCTCGACCGCGGGCACGATGCAGACCAGATTCAGCGGCAGCTTCAGCTCGACCGCCGCGACGAACGCGCCAAGCACGCCGGCCGCGCCGCCCATGTCGAACTTCATCTCCTCCATGCCGGCGCCGGGCTTGATCGAGATGCCGCCGCTGTCGAACGTGATGCCCTTGCCGACGAACGCGTAGGGCTTGTCGCCGGCACCGCCGCCGCGCCACTGCAGCACGATCAGTTTGGGCGGATTGGCCGAACCCTGGGCGACGCCGAGCAGCGAGCCCATGCCGAGCTGGCGCATGTCCTCGCGCTCGAGCACCTCGAGGCTGACGCCGGCGCGGTTGTCGGCGATCGACTTGGCCTGATCGGCCAGGTAGGCCGGGTTGCAGATGTTCGGCGGCAGGTTGCCGAGCTCGCGCGCGAACTGCACGCCCTTGGCGATCGCGACCGCCTCGGCCAGCGCCTTGCCACAGGCCTCGGTCTCGGCTGCCACGGCCACCGCGAACGACTCGAACTGCGGCGTCTTCGGCTTGTCCTTGGGCTTGAACGTCGCCGTGTAGCGGTACGCCTGATGATCGGCGGCCAGCGCCAGCGTGCGCAGCTTCCAGGGGAGGTCGCGGCCCGGCACGTCGACCTCGGCCAGTGTCGAGACCGCGCCGGCGATCGGCAGGCCCTTCAAGGCGCGTGCCGACTCGTGAGCGGCGCGATGGAACACGGCCGCATCGAGCTTCTTCTGCTCGCCGAGGCCGACCAGCAGGACGCGCGGCGCGGCGACGCCGTCCAGCCCGAACAGCAGCGTCGTGCTGCCGGGTCGCCCGGTCACGTCGCCGCTCTCGATCAGCCGCTTGATCGCGCCGCCCGAGCGCTCGTCGAGCCGCGCCGCGGCGCTGGTCAGCACGCGGTCTTCGTAGAGGCCGGCGACCACGCAGGGCGTCTCGGCGGTTTCGGGGGATTGGCGGGTCAGACTGAACTGCAGGGTCATCACGGGCACCAGGGCAACAGGATTTGAATCGCTCGCGCGGGCCGGGCAGGTACACTGCGCGACCGGATGCGGCACAGCCCGGCAGTTTAACAGGCTGCCGGCCGCACCCCCTATCCTCGCCACCGCCGGCCGCCACCCGCTCTACCGCATGCTGCGAATCATCGACCGCTACCTGCTGCGCGAGCTGGCCCAGAGCTTCGCCGCCGTGACGGTCATCCTGCTGCTGATCACGGTCGGCAGCACGGTGGCCGACCTGCTGAACCGGATCGCGCGCGGTCGCGCGCCGGCCGACCTGCTGTTCGCGCTGATCGGCCTGCGCACGGTCGACGGCCTGACCGTGCTGCTGCCGCTGGCGATCTTCCTCGGCGTGCTGATGGCCTACGGGCGGCTCTGGCGCGACAGCGAAATGGCCGTGCTGGCCGCCTCGGGCCTTGACGTGCGCGGCCTGATCCGGCCGCTGCTGTGGCTGGCCGGGCCGGCGATGCTCGCGCTCGGCCTGGTCTCGTTCTGGCTGGCGCCGGCCTCGGTGCGGCTGGCCGACCGCCTGCTCGACGACGCCAACCGCTCGATGATCGTGGCCGGCCTGGAGCCCGGCAAGTTCGTCTCGCTGCCGGGCAGCGACGGCGTGATCTACGTCGGCGCGATGTCCGACGACGGCCAGCACTTCGAGCGGTTGTTCGTGACGACCGAGCGCGGCGACGAAGAAGACGGCTCGCGCCGCATCGACGTCATCACCGCGCCGAGCGGCCACATGTACCGCGACGCCGACGGCGAAGGGCGCTACCTCGCGCTGATGGACGGGTTCCGTGTCGAGGGACGGATCGGTGTCGACGATTTCCGCCTGATGCGCTTCCAGCGCAACGACGTCAAGCTGCCGAGCGGTGACGCCTCCGAAGGCGGCGGCGAGCGCGCCAAGCGTTCGGCGCCGACCGCCGAGCTCTGGCGCAGCGACGATCTGGTCCAGCGCGCCGAGCTGCACTGGCGGCTGGCCTCGCCGATGTCGGCCCTGGTGCTGACCCTGCTCGCGCTGCCGCTGGCGCGCTCCAACCCGCGCGAACCGCGCTATGCGCGGCTGCTGATCGCGGTGCTGTGCTACTTCATCTACGCCAACGCGATCGTGCTCGGCCGGGCCTGGATGACGTCCGGCAAGCTGGCGCCGGCGGTGGGCTTCTGGTGGATCTACCTGGCCGTCGTCGCGATCGCGGCGCTGCTGCTGTGGCGCGGCCAGCAGCTGCGCCGGCCGCGCGGCGCGCGGAGCGCGGCATGAGTGCGCGCGTCTGGGCACGCCAGACCGACCGTCTGGTCGCGCAGGCCGTGCTCGGCTCGGTCGCGCTGACCTGGCTGGTCCTGGTCGGCATCGATGCGTTCATGTCGCTGATCGGCGAACTCGGCGACGTCGGCAAGAACGACTACGGGCTCGGCAAGGCGGTGACCTACATCCTGCTGACGGTGCCGCGCCGGCTCTACGAGATGTTCGGCTACGCCGCGCTGATCGGCGGTCTGATGGGACTCGGCGCGCTGGCCGGCAGCGGCGAGCTGACCGCGCTGCGGGCGGCCGGTCTGTCCAAGCTGCGCATCTGCGCGTCGGTGGCGCTGGCGCTGCTGGTGCTGACGGTCGCCGTCACCGCGGTCGGCGAGACGCTGGCGCCGTGGGGCGACCAGCGCGCGCAGGCGCTGCAGCTGGCCGCCAAATCCAACGACGTCACGCTCGCCAAGGGCGGCAGCCTGTGGGCGCGCGACGGCGACAAGGTGGTCAGCGCGCGCCGCGCACGCACGCTCGACACGCCGGCCGGCACCACGCTGGAGCTGTTCGGCGTGCGTGTGTTCGAGTTCGACGCGGAGGGCCGCCTCGCCACGCTGATGCTCGCCGCGCGCGCGACGCACGCCGGCGGTCGCTGGCAGCTGCACGAGGCGCGCCGCACCGCGTTCTCGGCCGATCGCGCCGACACCACCGTGTCGCCGCTGATGGACTGGGATTCGCGCCTGGACGCGCGGCTGCTGTCGCTCAGCATCGTGCGCACCGACTACATGTCCACACGCGATCTCGGCCGCACGGTGCGCACGCTCGAGCGCAACGGACAGCTGGCCTCGCGCTACCGCGAGGCGTACTGGAAGCGCATCTTCTACCCGTTCAGCGTGCTGGTGCTGGCGTTCTGCGCGATGCCGTTCGCGTTCGGCGCGCTGCGCAGCGGCGGCCTGGCCAAGCGGCTGTTCATCGGCATGGTGCTGGCGATCGGCTTCTACTTCCTGCAGAGCGCGATCGTCAGCATGGGCACCGTCTACGGCTTCCATCCGGTGCTCGCGAACCTGCTGCCGCCGTTGCTGCTGATCGCGGCGGCGACCGCGTACTTCCGACGCTTCGGCTGACCAGGCGCGACCCCGTGCCGTGCTCAGGCCGCCGGCACGCGCACCAGCCGCGTGCCGGCGGCCAGGTCGTGCCAGGCGCGGGCATCGCGGTCGATCAGACACCAGATGAAGCCGGCGCCGGCGATCGCGAGCGCCGGCAGCGCGACCGCGAAGCGCAGCAGCGCGCGGCGCAGGTCGGGCGAGCGGCCGTCCGCGTCGATGAGGCGGATGCGCCAGGCGCGCATGCCGATGGTCTGGCCGCCGCGCGTCCACGACAGCACGAAGTAGCCCGCGGTGACCGCCAGCAGCGCGGCCTGCAGGCTGAAGTGGTAGAGCGGCGGCTGATGCGCCACGTCGACCTCGCCGTGGAACGCCAGCAGCACCAGGCCGGCGGTCAGCATCCACAGCGCGAGCAGCGGCATCAGGTCATAGCCCAGCGCGGCGAGGCGCCGCCACAGCGGCGCTGCGATCGCGGACGGGGGTGGGACGGGCGAAGCGGTCATCGTGCAGAGGGTGCGGAAGTCGAAGCCGGACCGTGGCGATGGGCGACGGTCAGCGGCGGCGCTTCTCGGATTTCAGCTCCACGCGCAGCGCACCGCCGGGCGTGAACGCGCCGTTGAGCGCCGAGATCGCGTTGCGGGCCTCGTGGCCCTCCATCTCGATCTCCGCATAGCCTTTGCATTCGCCGCTGAAGACGTCGCGCGCGAGACGCAGGCCGCGGACCTTGCCATGGACGGAGAATAGATCGGTGACCTCCTTCTCGGTGGACGAGCGCGAGAGTCCGCGGACGGTGAGTGTCAGCATCGATGGTTCCTCCAAAAATAAAAACGCCGGGAGTGCGAGCCTCCCGGCGCAGATGACGCTCGATTGTGTCGCTTAGAGCGGCTGGACCTGGTCGGCCTGCATGCCCTTCTGACCCTGCACGGCGATGAAGCTGACGCGCTGGCCTTCCTGCAACGACTTGAAGCCGGTCCCCAGGATGGCGCGGAAGTGCACGAACAGGTCAGGACCACTCTCGGGCGTGATGAAGCCGAAGCCCTTGGCGTCGTTGAACCACTTGACGGTACCGGTCTGACGTTCAGACATCTTTATAACTCCTGCAACGGCGGTGGTGGTAACCCTGAAAACGGAACATCCGAATCAGGACTGAGTTGCAGGGAGTAGCGAAACGAAGGATGGCGGTTGAAATGAATCGACCGCATCAGGCCACGATTCACCGTGACCCAAGCAAACACAGTACGAACCACTCTACCGTGTTTCTTAACGAAAAGCGAATAGCACTTGAAAAATTTTTTCGAGTGGCTGTTGCCCTGCAGCACGGCCGAGCCGGCCGGCTTTCGGCCGCGGATCCGCGCTACGACCAGGGCACCTGCGCGGCCGTGTAATCGAGGTGAAACCACCAGCCGCGCTCGCCGTTCAGGAAGTCGCGGTCGTCGTGGCCGGCACAGTTGCCGGTGCCGCCCGGCAGCAGCGACGACAACGGCCGGCCGCCGATCAGCGGCAGGTCCGGCGGCAGCAAGACCGCGTCGGCGTCGGCCTCGCGGACGAAGGCTGACAGTAGGCCGTCGGCCGGCACCGCCGGCGTGCCGCCGAAGCGACCGGCGAACGTCGAGGCGTGGGCCGGGATCGCGATGCCGCCCAGGTCCAGCATCATCTCCTGCGTGCTGCTGCGCAGGCACGGCGCGTCGACCGCCGCGACCGGCGGCGTATACGGATGCACCGAACCGGGCTCCGGCGCCAGGCAGGTGCCGGACGCCGCGGTCGTGTACTGCCGCGGCTGCGGCGCCAGGGCCGGATCGCGCAGGCAGGTGGTCGTCGCCATTGGCGCGATGCAGGCGCCGCCGGTGACGTCGACCGGTCCGCTGCCGCCGACCGTCAGCGGCCGGTACAGCTGCAGAAGGTTCGCATCGAGCCAGCCGTCGCCGTCCTCGTCGCCCTGGATCCGCGCGCGGATCGCGCCGTTCAACGAGAAACCGAGCAGCGGTGTATCGGTGACGTCGATGCAGCTGAAGACCGCGTCCACGTAGACGTGCGGGTCGCGCAGTGCCAGATCGGTCATGCGCATCGCGGTGATCGGCTCGAAGCCATCGGCCAGGACCAGATCCTGCGCGTGCGCCGCGGTGGCGGCGAGGCCGAGTCCGAGGGACAGCAGCGTTCTCTTCAGCGACATGGTCTTCCCTCGGCCCGATCGCGGCGCAGTCTAGGGCGTCCGGGTGCGCACCGGTAGCGGGCAGTCGCGGCGGGCCGGCATCGGGCCGCGCGACCGCCGGCCGTGGAGAGGCCGCCAGCGGAGCTCAGTCGTCCAGGCGCAGCGTGCTGACGAAGCGCCGCGGCCGGCCGTCGAGCGGATCGTCGAACGCCAGCGCGCAGGCGAGCAGGCGCAGGCGCGCCGGTTCGCCTGCGGTGCCCTCGCCATACAGATCGTCACCCGCGATCGGCGCGCCGAGCGCCGCCATCTGCACGCGCAGCTGGTGCTTGCGGCCGGTGAGCGGCTCGAGCGCATAGCGCCAGTGCGAGGCGCCGCGCGCGGCCACGTCGATCCGCGTCTGGGCATTGGCCTCGCCCGGCGCCTCGCGCATGCGCGGGAACGGCGTGCCGGCGACGATGCGCGAGCGCCGGAGCAGCGGGAACGCCAGGTCCGGCAATGCCGGCGCCAGCGCCTGGTAGTGCTTGCGGACCGCCCGCGCCGGGAACAAGGCCTGATAGCGTGCGCGGCTGGCCGGGTCGGCCGAGAACAGCACCAGGCCGGAGGTCGCGCGGTCGATCCGGTGCAGCGGCACCAGGTCCGGGTTGCCGAACCGCCGGATCAGGCGCGCCAGCAAGGTCTCGCGGACGTGGCCGCCGGCCGGCACGACCGGCAGGCCCGGCGGCTTGTCGACGACGACGAGATCGGCGTCGGCGTGGACGATCGTCTCGGCGGCCGCGACGACAGGTTCGGCCTCGACTTCGCGGAAGTAGTGCACGCGCAGCCCGGGCCGGTACGCCTGCGCGGCGTCGATCGGCTCGCCGGCCGCGTCGAGAACCAGACCACGCCGCATGCGGGCCTGCCAGCGCTCGCGGCCGATGGCCGGGAAATGCGCGCAGAGGCCGTCCAGCACGCTCGGCCAGTCCCCCGGCGGCAGATGCAGCGTGCTCGCGACGACGCCGTCGCGGATCGGGCGGGCGCGGCGCGGATCGGGACGGGGCGGGTCGGTCATCGATGCCCAGGGTATCCTGCGCGCCGGTCCGTGTCGCTTCAGCGGCACTCGCGGAGGATGCCGGCGGTTCGGCGCGCGGCTTCCGGCCGCCGGCCACAACCCATCGGCGTGGAGGCGGCAATGAGTGCATGGCAACAGATCGGCGGCACGATCGCGTCGGAGTTTTCGGACCTGCCTGACCTGGCCGAGCTCACGCGCGTCTGCGTGCGCCTGACGATCGCGGCGTTGCTGGGCGGCCTGCTCGGCTTCGAGCGCGAGCAGAAGGGCAAGGCCGCCGGCGTCAAGACGCATATGCTGGTGTCGCTCGGCTCGGCGATCTTCGTGCTGATTCCGCTGCAGGCCGGCGTGCAGCCGGCCGAACTGACGCGCGTGATCCAGGGCATCGTCTCGGGCATCGGCTTCCTCGGCGCCGGCACGATTCTCAAGGCCGACACCGAGGATCGCGTCAAGGGCCTGACCACGGCGGCCGGCATCTGGATGACCTCGGCGATCGGCATGACGGCGGGGCTCGGCCACGAGGCCTCGGCGATCCTCTGCACGCTGCTGGCGCTGGCGATCTTCGCCGTGATGCCGCGCGTGATGCGGCTGTGGGACAAGGACTGACCGTGTCGACCCAGCTGCTGAACCTGCGTCACGTCACCGACGAGGAGGCCGACGAGGTCAGGGCGCTGCTCGAGCGCCATGCCATCGCCTACTACGAGACGCGTCCGAGCCGGTGGGGCATCTCGGCCGGCGCGATCTGGATCGCCGACCGCGAGGCCGTGCCGGAGGCGCAGCTGCTGATGGCGGCCTATCAGGCCGAGCGCACCGCCCGGGTGCGGGCCGAGCATGCGGCCGCGCGCGCTGCCGGCGAGGCCGATACGCTGTGGCGGGTGCTGCGCGCGGCGCCGCTGCGGGTGCTCGGCCTGGCCGCCGGGGCCGCGGCGATCCTCGCGCTCAGCCTGCTCTGGCCGCTGCTGCTGCGCGGCTGACCGCGCTCATGCGGGCCGGCGATCGCGCGGCAGATGGTTGACCAGAAATTCCATCTGGTCGGCCAGGATGTTGCGATTGGACAGGATCAGGTGCTCGACCCAGCTCGGCCGGTACGGCACCGCGAGCAGCGGCATGTCGGCCTGCTGCGGCGTGCGGCTGCCCTTGCGGACGTTGCAGTGCAGGCACGCGGTGACCACGTTCTCCCAGGTGTCGCGGCCGCCCTTGGACAGTGGCAGCACGTGATCGCGCGTCAGGTCGCCGCGGTGGAAATGCCTGCCGCAGTACAGGCACAGCATGCGGTCGCGCGCGAACAGCGCGGTATTGGTCAGCGCCGGCGCGGGATCCAGGGCATTGCCGCGCGCATGTCCGGTGCTGGCGACGATCGGGTGCAGGACGATGCGGCTCTGTTCGCCGTCGCGCCGGTTGATGCCGCCGCGAATCGTCAGGCAGGGCTCGCCGAGCGTCCAGGCGACCGCCTCGCGCACGTAGAGGCAGACGGCGTCCTGCCAGGAGATCCAGTCCATGATGCGACCGGATGCATCCAGCGAGAGCACGCGTGTGCCGTGGATGTCGCCGATCGTTCGAACCGCTTCCAGCATGCACGCCTCCGTCTCGGGAAAAACCGGGAGTGAGATTGCTGGGTCGGCAGCATAGAACAAAAATATGACGGCGGGGAAACGTCGCCGGAGCGGTCGAGATCCGTCGCGACCGGCACGGCCGAACGCGTACGTGCGGTGCCGACCGTCGCCGGATCCGGGACAGCGTTCGGCGCGAAGCCGGACTGGCATATGCGGCGTTGCAGGCCGCTGCACGGCCCTTCGGACACGCCGGGTCGATAGATCGCCGCTGCCGGCCGGGTCTGCCGCGCCGATTGAGCACCCGTTCGCCCTGGGGTATCCTGCCCGCCCGTTTTTTCATCCGGCCAAAGGTGGCCCGCGAGCGATCGCCGGCCGAGTGTGCGACATGTCCACGCGAACCGTCCTCCGCTGATCCGTCGCCGCGCCTGAGCGCAGCCGTCGCCGACGGCCGCGCCGCCGAACCTCCGGCGCCTCCTTTTTATAACGCGAATCCCCGTCGCCTCGGCGCCGCGGGGTCCGTCGAGCGATCGGCTGCCGCCGCCCGCTCCTCCTTCCGGAACCACGATCATGATCTCCATCACGCTTCCCGACGGCAGCCGTCGCGAGTACGCGCATCCCGTCAGCGTGGCCGACGTCGCCGCCTCGATCGGTGCGGGCCTGGCCAAGGCCACGGTCGCCGGCGCCGTCGACGGCCGCCTCGTCGACGCCTCGGACCGCATCGACCACGACGCCTCGCTGCGCATCATCACGCCGAAGGACCCGGAAGGCGTAGAGATCATCCGCCACTCCTGCGCGCACCTGGTCGGCCATGCCGTCAAGCAGCTCTATCCGGGCGCGAAGATGGTGATCGGTCCGGTCATCGAGGACGGCTTCTACTACGACATCTGGTTCGAGCGGCCGTTCACGCCGGAGGATCTGGCCGCGATCGAGCAGCGCATGCGCGAGCTGATCGACAAGGACTACGACGTCGTCAAGAAGATGACGCCGCGGGCCGAGGTCATCGACGTGTTCAAGGCGCGCGGCGAGGACTACAAGCTGCGCCTGATCGAGGACATGCCCGACGAGAAGGCGATGGGGCTGTACTACCACGAGGAATACGTGGACATGTGCCGCGGTCCGCACGTGCCCAATACGCGTTTCCTGAAGGCGTTCAAGCTCACGCGCATCTCCGGCGCCTACTGGCGCGGCGATGCCAAGAACGAACAGCTGCAGCGCATCTACGGCACGGCCTGGGCCGACAAGAAGCAGCTCGACGCCTACATCCAGCGCATCGAGGAGGCCGAGAAGCGCGACCACCGCCGCCTCGGCAAGCAGCTGGACCTGTTCCACATGCAGGACGAGGCGCCGGGGCTGGTGTTCTGGCACGCCAAGGGCTGGTCGATCTGGCAAGTCGTCGAGCAGTACATGCGCAAGGTCTATCGCGAGTCGGGCTATCAGGAGATCCGCTGCCCGCAGATCCTCGACAAGTCACTGTGGGAGAAGACCGGGCACTGGGACAACTACCGCGACAACATGTTCGTCACCTCGTCGGAGAACCGCGACTACGCGCTCAAGCCGATGAACTGCCCCGGCCACGTGCAGGTGTACAACCACGGCCTGCACAGCTACCGCGACCTGCCGATCCGTTACGGCGAGTTCGGCTCGTGCACGCGCAACGAGCCGTCCGGCGCGCTGCACGGGTTGATGCGCGTGCGCGGCTTCGTGCAGGACGACGGCCACATCTTCTGCACCGACGAGCAGGTCGAGGGCGAGGTCGTCGCGTTCCACCGCCAGGCGATGGCGGTCTATGCGCATTTCGGCTTCGAGGAGATCGCGCTGAAGATCGCGCTCAGGCCCGAATCGCGGATCGGCTCGGACGCGGTCTGGGACCGTGCCGAGGACACGCTGCGCGCCGCGCTGCGCGCCTGCGGCGTTCAGTGGCAGGAGCTGCCGGGCGAGGGCGCCTTCTACGGACCGAAGATCGAGTACCACATGAAGGACTCGATCGGCCGCGCCTGGCAGGTCGGCACGATGCAGGTCGATTTCTCGATGCCGGGCCGGCTCGGCGCCGAATACGTCGGCGAGGACTCGGCCCGCCATACGCCGGTGATGCTGCATCGCGCGATCGTCGGCTCGATGGAACGCTTCATCGGCATCCTGATCGAGCACCATGCCGGCGCCTTCCCGGCGTGGCTGGCGCCCGTTCAGGCGGTGGTCATGAACATCACCGACGCCCAGGCCGACTACGTGGGCGAGGTCGCCAAGACGCTGGCGGCCCAGGGATTCCGCGTCCAGGCCGATTTGCGCAACGAGAAGATCGGCTATAAAATCCGCGAACACACGCTTAACAAAGTGCCCTACCTGCTCGTCGCGGGAGACCGCGAGAGGGAGGCTGGCGCGCTTTCCGTGCGTGCTCGCTCCGGCGAAGACCTCGGCTCGCTGTCGATCCAGGCCTTCGCCGAGCGGCTGAAGTCCGAGAGCGGCGGGCTGTGATCCGCCGCGCCCGGGTTGTGTTTTCTCCTTCGGAGGATTGACGTATCGCCACGGAAAACAAGTCGAACCGCAAGAATCTCGAAATCCGGGTTCCGCGGGTTCGTGTCATCGGCGCCGAGGGTGAGCAGGTCGGCATCCTGTCGCGCGACGAAGCGTTGAGCATGGCGCAGGAAGCCGGACTGGATCTGGTCGAGATTCAGCCCAACGGCGATCCGCCCGTGTGCCGCATCATGGACTTCGGCAAGTTCAAGTTCGAGATGCAGAAGAAGGCCCATGCGGCCAAGAAGAAGCAGAAGCAGGTCGAAATCAAGGAGTTGAAGTTCCGGCCCACGACCGATGTCGGCGACTACGCGATCAAGCTGCGCAATCTGCGCCGCTTCCTCGAGGAAGGCGACAAGGTCAAGATCACGATCCGCTTCCGCGGCCGTGAGATGGCTCACCAGGAGCTGGGCCGGGCGATGGTCGACAAGATTACAGCGGACATTGCCGAGGAGGCCGTGATCGAGCAGTTTCCGCGCATGGAAGGACGTCTGATGGTCATGATGATCGCGCCGAAGAAGAAGCAACCGCAGTAAGCCTCACAGGAACCGGCCCGACAGGGCCCACAAGCCGGATTCGAGCAGGACGGAAAGTGCGGCAGACGCCGCCGCTCGGGCCAGTCAAAGAACACAACCTAAGGAGTTGGGCCATGCCCAAGATCAAGACCAACCGGGCCGCTGCCAAGCGGTTCCGCAAGACCGCGTCCGGCAAGTTCAAGTGCGGACACGCGTTCAAGAGCCACATCCTCACCAAGAAGTCGACCAAGCGTAAGCGCAACCTGCGCGGCCCGAACCATGTTCGCGCCGAGGATGCCGGCCGCGTCGCTCGCATGCTGCCGTACGCATAAGGAGGACTGACCCATGGCACGAGTCAAGCGTGGCGTCACCGCCCACCGTCGGCACAAGAAGCTGCTGTCCAAGGCGAAGGGCTACTACAACGCCCGTCGCAAGGTCTACCGCGTCGCCAAGCAGGCGGTAACCAAGGCCCACCAGTACGCCTACATCGGCCGCAAGCAGCGCAAGCGTCAGTTCCGCGCGCTGTGGATCGTCCGCATCAATGCCGGTGCGCGCCAGTTCGGCCTGTCCTACAGCCGGCTGATGAACGGCCTCAAGAAGGCCGAGATCACGGTCGACCGCAAGGTGCTTGCCGACATCGCGGTGCACGACATCCAGGCGTTCGGCGCCCTGGCGGAAAAGGCCAAGGCTGCGCTGTCCGCGTAAATCCGGCGTCGATGCGGAGTTCGCTCCGCGTCGTGACGTGCGGCGATGATGGGGAGCAGGCGCCAGCCTCGCTCCCCATTTCGTTTCCGGGCCGTCGGATCGTCGGTGCGGCGGCCCGGTGACGCGATCCGCGGCATGGATCGCGAGCGGTCGGCGGCAGCGGCTGCCGATGCGCGGTACGGAGGGCGCGAGGTAGCCGCGCCCGGAGGTGCCGGGGCGGGCGGAGTGCCGTCCGACGGCCTGCAATTGCGATAACCGATTCGAGGTCACCGAATGGATGAACTGAGCAGCCGCGTCGAGCAGGCGCTCGCGGCCATCAAGCGCGCAGCCACGCTGGAGGCGCTCGATTCCGAGCGTGTCGCCGTGCTGGGCAAGTCCGGCTTCGTCACCGAGCAGCTCAAGGCGCTCGGCAAGCTGCAGGCCGAGGTGCGCAAGGCCGCCGGCGAGCGCATCAACCAGGCCAAGGAATCGCTGCTCGCGGCGATCGCCGCGCGCCGTGCCGTGCTCGACCAGGCCGCGCTGGAGCTGCGCCTCGAGTCCGAGAGCGTCGACGTGACGCTGCCGGGCCGGCGTGCCGAGCGCGGCAGCGTGCATCCGCTGACGCGTGCGCTCGACCGCATCGTCGAGATCTTCGCGCGGCTCGGCTACGACGTCGCCGATGGTCCCGAGATCGAGGATGACTGGTACAACTTCGGCGCGCTGAACTTCCCGCCGGACCATCCGGCGCGCACGATGCACGATACGTTCTGGTTTCCGGACGGTCGCCTGCTGCGCACGCACACCTCGCCGGTGCAGATCCGCGCCGCGCACGGACGCACGCCGCCGGTCCGCATCATCGCGCCGGGCAAGGTCTATCGCAGCGACTCGGATCAGACCCATTCGCCGATGTTCCATCAGGTCGAGGGCCTGCTGATCGACGAGACCTCGACGATGGCCGACCTCAAGGGCACGCTGCGCGAGTTCCTGCGCGCATTCTTCGGCCGCGACTTCCGCATGATGTTCAAGCCGACGTTCTTCCCGTTCGTCGAGCCGGGTGCGGACGTGGTGATCCGCTGGGAGCTGCCGGACGGCAGCTCGCGCTGGCTCGAGGTGCTCGGCTGCGGCATGGTGCATCCGCAGGTGCTGCGCAACTGCGGCATCGACCCGGAGCGCTATACCGGATTCGCGTTCGGCATGGGCGTGGAGCGCCTGGCGATGCTGCGCTACGGCGTCACCGATCTGCGCGCGTTCTTCGAGAACGACGTACGTTTTCTGCGTCAGTTCGCCTGACCGGCCGTCGCAAGACGGCCGGCGGGTGCGATTCCACGGACGGGTCGCACGGACCGGCGGCTGCGGCCGCCGGTCCGCTCAACAGGTATCGGTCGGGATGGAGCCGGAGTGCGCCGTTCCGACGACTGCGAGTGTCAGGGCACCATGAAGATCTCCGAGAACTGGCTGCGCGAGCGCGTGGCACCGAGCGTCGGCCGTGAGCAACTGATCGAGCGCTTCGACATGATCGGCCACGAGGTCGAGAGCGCCGAGACGATCGGCGCCGGCCTCGACGGCATCGTCGTCGCGCAGATCGTGGCCTGCGCCAAGCATCCGGAGGCCGACCGGCTGCAGGTCTGCGAGGTCGACGCCGGCGGCGAGCGCCTGCAGATCGTCTGCGGCGCGCCGAATGCGCGGCCGGGCCTGAAGGCGCCGCTGGCGACGGTCGGCGCACGCATCGGCGAGCTGACGATCAAGCCGGCCAAGCTGCGCGGCGTCGAGTCGTTCGGCATGCTGTGCTCGGCGAAGGAGCTGGGTCTCGACGCCGATGCCTCGGGCCTGCTCGAGCTGCCGGCCGACGCACCGGTCGGGCGCGCGCTGGCTGAGTATCTGGGCCTGCCCGATACGGTGTTCGATCTCGGCCTGACGCCGAACCGCGCCGACTGTCTCTCGGTCGAGGGCGTCGCGCGCGATGTCGCCGCCGCATTCGCGCTGCCGCTGGCGCCGCTGGACGTCGCGCCGGTCGCGGCGCAGTCGCCGCGGCGGATCGAGCTCCGGCTCGGCGCGCCGGCCGACTGTCCGCGCTACTGCGGGCGCTACATCGAGGGCATCGATCCGGGCGCGCCGTCGCCGCTGTGGCTGCGCGAGCGTCTGCGCCGCTGCGGCCTGCGTCCGATCAGTCTGCTGGTCGACGTGACCAACTACGTCATGCTCGAGCTCGGCCAACCGCTGCACGCATTCGACGCCGATACGCTCACCGGCCCGGTCGGCGTCCGCCGCGCGCGTGGCGGCGAGACACTGCGCCTGCTCGACGGGCGCGAGGTCGCGCTCGACGAGACCTTCCTGCTGATCACCGACGCCGATCGTCCGGCCGCCCTGGCCGGTCTGATGGGCGGCTGGGACACGCGCGTCCACGACGCGACGCGCAGCGTGTTCCTCGAGGCCGCGCATTTCGCGCCGGCCGCGCTGGCCGGCCGTGCGCGCCGTCTGGGCCTGCACACCGACGCGGCGCACCGCTTCGAGCGTGGCGTCGATCCGGAACTGCCGCGGCGCGCGCTGGAACGCGCGACGCGGCTGATCGTCGAGGCCGCCGGCGGCACGCCGGGCGAGATCCTCGAGACCACGTCCACGGCCGACCTGCCGGTCCGCCATCCGGTGCGGCTGCGCCGCGCACGCATCGCGCGCGTGCTTGGCATCGAGGTGCCGGACGCGGAGGTGACGCGCATCCTCTCGGCGCTCGGCCTGCAGGTCCGGGCCGACGATGAGGGCTGGATCGCGACGCCGCCGAGCCACCGCTTCGACATCGCGATCGAGGAAGACCTGATCGAGGAGGTCGCGCGCATCCATGGCTACGAGCACATTCCCGACCGCGCGCCGGGTGGCCAGCTGGCCGGCCCGACGCTGCGCGAGGACAGGCTCGCACTGCGCCCGCTGCGCGAGCAGATGGCCGCGCGCGGCTATCTGGAAGCGATCACCTACGCCTTCGTCGGCCGCGAACAGCTGGCCGACTGGGGGCTGGACGAAGGCGCGATCGCGCTGGCCAATCCGCTGTCGGCGGATCTGGCGGTCATGCGCACCAGCCTGCTGCCCGGTCTGGTGTCGGCGCTGGCCGGCAACCGCAGCCGTCAGCAGGCGCGCGTGCGCCTGTTCGAGATCGGCCGCGCGTACCACGCCGGCGCCGAGCGGCCGCGCGAGACCGCGCGCATCGCCGCCGTCGCCGACGGCACGGCATTCGCCGAGCAGTGGGGCGAGGCGGCGCGCCCGCTCGACTACTTCGACCTCAAGGGCGACGTCGAATCGCTGTTCGCGCTGGCCGGCGCCGACGCGGCCGCGTTCACGTTCCGCGCCGGCGGTCCGGCCTGGCTGCATCCGGGCCGTTCGGCGACCGTTGAGCGTGCCGGCGCGGTGGTCGGCCATCTGGGGGCCCTGCATCCGCAGCTGCAGAAGCGGCTCGATCTGGACGCCGACGTCTACGTGTTCGAGCTCGATCTCGACGGCGTGGCGCCGCGCGCGGTGCCGAAAGCCGCCGAGGTGTCGCGCTATCCGTCGTTGCGTCGCGACATCGCGGTCGTGGTGCCCGAATCGGTGACCTGGGCGCAGATCCACGCGACCGTGCGCGACGCGGTCGGCGCCGAGCTGAACGAGCTCGTCCTGTTCGACCGTTACGTCGGTCACAATCTCGGAACCGGGATGAAAAGCCTGGCTATGGGCTTGATTTTGCAGGACCGTTACCGCACTCTGACGGACCAGGACGCCGATCTTTGTGTCACCCGTGCAGTCGCCGCCCTGGAACGCGGTTGCAATGCTACGTTGCGAGGGTAGGATGGCCTTGACTAAGGCGGAAATGGCCGAGCGTCTGTTCACCGACGTCGGTCTCAACAAGCGTGAAGCGAAAGAGTTCGTCGACGCGTTCTTCGAGGTCGTCCGCGATGCGCTTGAGCAGGGGGAGCAGGTCAAACTGTCGAGCTTCGGCAATTTCGATCTGCGTCTGAAGAACCAGCGGCCCGGGCGAAACCCGAAGACCGGCGAGGAGATTCCGATTTCCGCCCGCCGTGTCGTCACCTTCCGTCCGGGGCAGAAGCTGAAGGTCCGAGTGGAAGCGTATGCTCGACCAGAGCGGCAATAGCGAACAGCCGGTCATCCCGGCCAAACGCTATTTCACGATCGGCGAAGTCAGCGAGCTGTGCGGCGTGAAGCCGCACGTGCTGCGCTATTGGGAACAGGAGTTCTCGAGCCTCAAGCCGGTCAAGCGGCGAGGCAACCGCCGCTACTACCAGCGCCACGACGTGCTGATGATCCGGCAGATCCGCTCGCTGCTCTACGATCAGGGCTTCACGATCACCGGCGCGCGTCAGCGCCTGGAAGGCCAGCAGGCGCGCACCGAAGCGAACATGTCCAACCAGATCGTCCGCCAGGTGCGGATGGAACTGGAAGAAGTCCTGCAGATACTTCGGCGCTGAAGCCCTGCTACAATCGCGTCTTCATGCCGCAGCAGTCGGGGCGTAGCGCAGCCTGGTAGCGCATCTGCCTGGGGGGCAGGGGGTCGTGGGTTCGAATCCCGCCGCCCCGACCATCGCGGCCGCATCTGTCGACACCGGCGCCCTTGTGGCGCCGGTGTCGTTTTCGGAGTCGCCATGACCGAACGCCATCGCACGCTGTATCCGGAGATCGAGCCCTACGACAGCGGCTTCCTGCAGGTCTCGCCGCTGCATCGGATCTACTACGAGCAGTGCGGCAACCCGCACGGCAGGCCGGTGGTCTTCCTGCACGGCGGTCCCGGTGCCGGCTGCAGTCCGAAGGCGCGGCGGTTCTTCGATCCGGCGCATTACCGCATCGTGCTGTTCGATCAGCGCGGCTGCGGGCGCTCGACGCCGCATGCGGAGCTGACCGACAACACGACCTGGCACCTGGTCGCCGATATCGAGCGTCTGCGCGAGCACCTCGGCGTGACGCGCTGGCAGGTATTCGGCGGATCCTGGGGCTCCACGCTCGCGCTCGCCTATGCGCAGACCCATCCCGAGCACGTCAGCGCGCTAGTCCTGCGCGGCATCTTCATGCTGCGCCGCTGGGAGCTGGAATGGTTCTACCAGAGCGGCTGCGACGCGCTGTATCCGGACGCCTGGGAGACCTATCTCGCGGCGATTCCGGAAGTCGAGCGCGGCGACCTGATGAGCGCCTACTACCGGCGGCTGACCGGCGCCGATCCCGAGGCGCGGCTGGCGGCCGCCAAGGCCTGGTCGGTCTGGGAGGGCTCGACGAGCTTCCTGCTGCCCGATCCGCAGCACGTCGCCGGCACCGCGGTCGATGCGTTCGCGCTCGCGTTCGCGCGGATCGAGTGCCACTACTTCGTGCACGGCGGCTTCTTCGAGCACGAGGACCAGCTGCTGCGCAACGCCGGCCGCCTGCGCGGCATTCCGGCGGTCATCGTGCAGGGCCGCTACGACGTGGTCTGCCCGATGCGCAGCGCCTGGGACCTGCACCGCGCCTGGCCGGAAGCCGATTTCAGGATCGTGCCGGATGCCGGGCACTCGGCGTTCGAGCCCGGCATCGCCCACGAACTGCTCGAGGCGACCGACCGCTTCCGCTCGATCTGACGCGGCTGCGGCATTGCCGATCGCGTGCGATCGGCAATGCGTGCGGGACGATCAGGCCGCGGCCTTGGCGTCGGCGCGCTGGCGCGGACCTTCGACGAGCGAGCGGCGCAGGCCGTCGATCAGCAGATCGACCTCGGCGCTGGTGACCGTGAACGGCGGCGTGAAGCGCAGCGAGTTGGCGCCGCCGTGGATGACGCCGAAGCCGTGCTCGCGCAGCCATTCCTCGGTGCTGCCGGTGCCGTAGCACTTGAACGACGGCGCCAGCTCGCACGAGAACAGCAGGCCGGTGCCCTGCACCTTGGTGATGCAGTCGGGCAGCTCGGCGCGCAGGCGCTCGAGCTTGGCGAGGAACTCCTCGCCGCGCGCGCGGATGTTCTCGCGCACGGCGGGCGTGAGCTGGTCGAGCACCGCGCAGGCGACGTCGAGCGCGCGCGGATTGGTCGTCATCGTGTTGCCGTAGACGCCCTTGCGGTAGAGCTCCGCGGCGGCCGGCGCGGCCGCGAGCACCGACAGCGGATACTGGCCGGCGTTGAGCGCCTTGGAATAGGTCTCCAGGTCCGGCGCTTCGACGTCCTCGAAGCCGGGGTAGTCGACGAACGACAGCACGCCGTGCGCGCGCAGGCCGGCCTGGATCGAGTCGACCAGCAGCAGCGCGCCGTGCGCGCGCGTCAGCTCGCGTGCGGCCAGGTAGAACTCGCGCGTCACCGCACGGCCCGGGTCGCCCTCGCCCATGACCGGCTCGAGGAACATCGCCTGGATGAACCAGCCGTTGCGATCGGCATCGGCGAACACCTGGCGCAGCTGCGCCACGTCGTAGGGCTCGACCGTGATCAGGCTGTCCTCGTGCCGGTAGCTGGCCAGGTGCTCGACATAGGCCTTGCGGCTGGAATCGGAGAACGCGGCCGGCCCCTCGGTGCGGCCGTGGAACGAGCCCTTGACCGCGAGGCGCTTGATCGCGCGGCCGGCGTGGCGCGCGCCCGGGTCGGTCATGCGCTTGGCGTTGATGTCGGCGATGCGGCTCGCCAGCGTCATCGCCTCGGAACCGGAATTTAGGCAGAAGAAGCGCGCATACGGCGAGCCGCCGCGGCGATGGCCGATCTCGCGATGCAGCGCCTCGACGAAGCGCAGCTGGCTCAGGCTCGGCGTCATCACGTTGGCCATGACCTGCCGGCCGGCCAGGGCCGCGAGCACAGGCGCCGGTGCGTGGCCGAAGCCGAGCATGCCGTAGCCGCCGGAGTCGTGCACGACGGCGCCCTTCAGCGTGATCAGCCACGGGCCGCGTGCGGCCAATGCCACGTACGGATTGATCGCGTCGTCCGGATAGAAATTGACGAAGCCGGCCTGGACCCGGCGGATCTGCTCGTTCTCGTCGAGCGCGAGGAAGTCGGCCATCGAGGCGCCGAGCTCGCGATAGGCCGCATGGGCCGCCTCGATCGCCTCGGCCAGTTCCGGATGGCTCGCGGCGAAGGTCTCGACGACGTCGTCGGCGAGGCCGGTGGTCCGCGGCGTGCCGCCCGCCTGGCGCATCTCGCGCAGTTTGCTGATCAACCCGTTCATAGCGTGACTCCGAGAACGAACCGGCGCCGCGCTGACCCCATCGTCGCTGCGCTTGCGCTTAGTTGTTGACTGAAAAGGAAAAAATGAATCCGGCAAGGGTATCACAGGGGCGTCGGGGGCGGTACCCCCGGACATGACAGGCGTCATCCGCGGCGGTTGACCGGCGCGACTGATGCGGTCCGCGCGCGATGCCTAGGCTGTGCTCACTCCCTCGGACCCGGGCACAGGCCATGATCGACATCTCGCATTCCCACGCGCGTCTTCGCGGCGTCAGCAAGCGCTACGGCGATACGCTGGCGCTCGACAGCGTCGATCTGGTCCTGCGGCCCGGACAGGTGCTGGCCCTGCTCGGACCGAACGGTGCCGGCAAGAGCACCGCGATCGGTCTGCTGCTCGGCCTGCTGCGTCCGGACACCGGCAGCGTCGACCTGATGGGCGGCGATCCGCGACAGCTCGCGTCGCGGCGCCGGGTCGGCCTGATGCTGCAGAGCGCGGCGCTTCCGGACACGCTCCGTGCCGGCGAACTGCTCGAACTGACCCGCAGCTACTACCCGGAGCCGCGCAGCGTCGCCGACTGCGTGGCGCTGGCCGGGCTCGACGGCCTGCTTCGCCGGCGCTACGGCGCCTTGTCGGGCGGGCAGCAGCGCCGCGTGCAGTTCGCGCTGGCGCTGTGCGGCCGGCCCGACCTGCTGGTGCTCGACGAGCCGACGACCGGCCTGGACATCGAGGCGCGCATGGCGTTGTGGAAGGCGATCCGCGAACAGGTCGCCGCGGGCTGCGCGGTGCTGCTGACGACGCACTATCTGGAGGAGGCCGAAGCGCTGGCCGATCGCGTCGCGGTGCTGCGCGCCGGCCGGATCGTCGCCAACGGCAGCGTCGAGGAGATTCGCGCGCACGTCGCGCGCCGCCGCGTGCGCTGCCTGTCACGCCTGGCGCCGGCTGTGGTCGCGACCTGGCCGGGCGTGGTCAGCGCGGTCGAGGCCGGCGGCCGGCTCGAGATCGTCGCGCCGACCGCCGAGACGCTGGTGCGCCAGCTGTTGGACGAGGATCCGACGCTGAGCGAGCTCGAGATCGAGCGTGCCGGGCTCGCCGAAGCCTTCGTCGAGCTGACCCGGGAGGCCGCGTGATGGACGCCATCGTCGCCGCGCCGCGCATCATGCTGCGGCCGTACCTGCTCGAGGCCAAGTACGAGTTCCTGCGCCTGCTGCGCACGCCGTCCTACGTGCTGCCGACGCTGCTGTTCCCGCCGCTGTTCTACGTGCTGTTCGGCGTGCTGCTCGGCGGCGGCCGCGGCGGTGCCGAGGCGGCACGCTATCTGCTGGCGACCTACGGCGTGTTCGGCATCGTCGGCTCGGCCCTGTTCGGCTTCGGCGTCAACATCGCGATCGAGCGCGAGCAGGGGCTGCTGACCTACAAGCGGGCGCTGCCGGTGCCGCCGGGTGCGCTGCTGGTCGCCAAGATGGTCATGGCGATGGCGTTCGCATCGATCATCTCGCTGCTGCTGGCCGTGCTCGCATTCACGCTGGCCGGCGTGCGGCTGGCGCCGTCGCAATGGGCGCTGCTGTGGCTGGTCAACGTGCTCGGCACGCTGCCGTTCTGCGCGATGGGCCTGCTGATCGGCACCGTGGTCAGCGGCCAGGCATCGCCCGCGGTCGTCAACATCGTCTATCTGCCGATGTCGTTCCTGTCCGGCCTGTGGATTCCGCTGACCCTGTTGCCGGGCATGTTTGCGCAGCTCGCGCCGATCTGGCCGGCCTACCACCTCGGACAGATCGCCTTGAAGGTGGTCGGCCGCGATGCCGGCGGCAGCCTGGCCGTGCACCTGCTGATCCTCGCGGTGCTGACGGCCGCGTTCTTCGCGCTGGCGCGCCGCCGCCTGTCCGCTTGAGCGCAGCGCACGGAGGGCTTCGATGAGACGTCTGCCGGATCTGCTCTGGATCGCGACGATCGCGATCGTGCTCGCCGCCGCGCTGGCACTCGACCGGCGCACGCGGCCGGATCAGGCGTCGTCCCCGCCCGCGCGGCCGGCCGACGCGACGCCCGCCGCGTTCGCGATTCGCGACGTGCGGGTCTTCGACGGCGAGCGCGTGATCGAGCGCGCCAGCGTGATCGTCCGCGCCGGACGCATCGAGGCGGTCGGCGCCGATCTGCCGATGCCCGAGGGCCTGACGGTCCTCGACGGCAGCGGCCGCACGCTGCTGCCGGGCCTGATCGACGCGCATGCGCACAGCTTCGGCTCGGCGCGGCGGCAGGCACTGGCGTTCGGCGTCACTGTCGAGACCGACCTGCACGGCGACGCCGCGCGACTGCCGCAGCTCGCGCGCGAGCGCGCCGCGCTGGCGCCGACCGACCAGGCCGACCTCTGGGCCGCCGGCTTCGCGGTGACCGTGCCGGGCGGGCACGGCACGCAGTACGGCATGGCGGTGCCGACGGTCGGGCCGGACACCGACGTCGCCGCGTTCGTCGGCGCGCGCATCGACGAGGGCGCCGACTTCGTCAAGCTGATCGTCGAGGATCTGTCGGTCTACAGCGAGACCACGCGCTGGCCGACGCTGACGCCGCAGCAGATCGCCACGGCGATCGGCGCGGCGCATGCGCGCGACCGGCAGGTGTTCGCGCACGTGTCGCGGCGCGCCGATGCGCTGCATGCCGTGCGCTCCGGCGTCGACGGTCTGGCCCATGTCTTCGTCGACGAGCCGGTCGACGAGGCGCTTCTCGCGGCGGCCGCGGCGGCCAAGCCATTCGTCGTGCCGACGCTGTCGGTGACCGCCGCCGGAGCGGGGGCCGGCGACGGCGCGTCGCTGCTGACCGATGCGCGCGTGCGCGACCGGCTCGACGCCGAGCAGGTCGCGAGCCTCGGCGCGCGGTTCCCTGCGACCGCACGCTCGGCCGTCCATCGGCGTCTGGCGCTCGACAACGTGCGGCGGCTGCATGCGGCCGGCGTGACGATCCTGGCCGGCACCGATGCCGGCAATCCGGGCACCGCGCACGGTGCCAGCCTGCACGGCGAGCTCGAGCTGCTGACGCATGCGGGCTTGAGCCCGCGCGAGGCGCTCGCGGCCGCGACCGCATGGCCGGCCGGGCGGCTGGGTCTGGCCGACCGCGGCCGGATCGCGCCGGGCCTGCGTGCGGACCTGGTCCTGGTCGACGGCGATCCGACGCGCGAGATCACCGCGACGCGCGCGATCGTCGCGATCTGGAAGAACGGCCATGCGGTCGAGCGAACCGTGCCGGCCGGCGACGCCGCGTCGACACGCGGCGCCGACGGTTCCGGTCTGGACCGGATCGGCGCGTTCGACGAGACGGTCGACTCGCAACCGGGTTCGGGCTGGCACGGCACCACCGACCAGATGATCGGCGGTCGCTCGACCGCTGCGCACCGCCGGATCGAGCCGGGTGTTGCCGGCAGCGCCGGCGCGCTGGCGATCGAAGGCGAGATCGTCGCGGGCGCCGCGTTTCCGTGGGCCGGCGTGGTCTTCCTTCCGGGCGCCGAGCCGATGGCACCGGTCGACCTGTCGACGCGCCGCGAACTGGTGTTCCAGACGCGCGGCGACGGGCGCGAGTACCAGGTCATGCTGCTGTCGGGGCCGTCCGTGCAGGGCATGCCGGCGATGCGCGCGTTCGTCGCCGGACCGCAATGGTCGACCGTGCGCCTGCCGCTGGCGGAATTCGCCGGTGCAGACCTAGCCCGCGTGCGCGGCATCGGCTTTGCGGCCGGCGCGCCGCTCGGTCCGTATGCGCTGATGATCGATGAGGTAGAGTTGAAATGAACGCACTTGCGGCCTCACCGACGATGCGAACGCTGTACGCCCGCCTGCTGCAGATCCGCCGGCGGCTCGTGCCCGACGAGCTCGGCCTCGGCTGGGCGCCGGTCTACATGCTCGGCTATCTGGTGTTCCTGTTCGTGCCGGCGCTGTTCGACTACGACGGCGGCAGCGCGAAGGTCTGGACCGGCATGCCGGCGCCGCAGCTCGGCGCGACGCTGCTCAGCATCGCGGTGTTCCTGCCGCTGTACTTCGGCTGCTATCGCATGCGCCGCCTGTCCGGCGAGATCGCCTGCATGCTCGGCATCGCCGGCCTCGGCTACGGGCTGCTGCCGTTCAATCCGTTCGCCAACACCTATCTGATCTACGCGGTCGCGATCGTCGCGACGTTCAACCTGCGGCTGGCGTTCAAGCTGGCCTGGACGGTGGTCCTGCTCGCGGCATTCCTGCTGCAGGTGCTGTCGCTGCGCTATCCGGTCTTCGTGTTCGCGATCACGCTGGTGATCAGCATTGCGGCGTTCTTCAGCAATCACTTCCTGCTCGAGAGCACGCGCAAGCGCGCCGAGCTCAAGCTCTCGCACGACGAGGTGCGCCGGCTGGCCGCGCTGGCCGAGCGCGAGCGGATCGGACGCGACCTGCACGACCTGCTCGGCCATACGCTGTCGCTGGTCGCGCTGAAATCCGAGCTCGCCGGCAAGCTGATCGACCGCGACGTGGCGGCCGCGCGCCGCGAGATCGACGAGGTCATGCGCGTCGCACGCGATGCGCTCTCGCAGGTGCGGCGCGCGGTGACCGGCATCCGTGCCGCCGGCCTCGCCGCCGAGCTGGCCTCGGCCAAGCTGCTGCTCGAGTCCGGCGGCGTCGCGTTCCGCTACGCACTCGGCGAGCTGGAGATTCCGGCCGAGGTCGAGACCGCGCTCGCGCTCGGTGTGCGCGAGGCGGTCACCAACATCCAGCGCCATGCGCGCGCGAGCGCGGCCGCGGTCACGCTCGACGCGCGCGCCGGCGCGGCGCTGCTGCGCATCGTCGACGATGGGCGCGGCGGCGCCGTGGTGCCCGGCAACGGCCTGCACGGCATGCGCGAGCGCATCGAGGCCCTCGGCGGACGCCTGCGCATCGATTCGAAGCCCGGCAGGGGCACCGTGGTGGAGATCGAACTGCCGCTGCCCGATCGCGCCGAGGCGGCCGGTACACGCGGCGGCATGACGGTCGCGCCGCGCTGAGGTGCCGGTCGCGACGGACGGTCGCGCGGCGATTTGCTACTGTCGTCTCATGCCTTGCCGCGTCCCCGCATCGCGATGATCCGCGTCCTGCTGGCCGAAGACCAGTCGATGGTGCTCGGCGCACTGTCGGCCCTGCTCAAGCTCGAGCCGGACATCGAGGTGCTCGGTGGCGTCGTCGACGGTGAGAGCGCCTGGCGCGAACTGCAGCGGCTGCGTCCGGACGTGCTGGTGACCGATATCGAAATGCCGGGCCTGACCGGTCTGGAGCTCGCGCAGCGCATCCAGCGCCACGAGCTGCCGATCAAGGTGGTCATCGTCACGACGTTCGCGCGGCCGGGCTTCCTGCGCCGCGCGCTCGACGCCGGCGTCTGCGGCTACCTGCTCAAGGACGCGCCGGCCGAGCATCTGGCCGAAGCGCTGCGCAAGGTCCATCGCGGCAGCCGCGCGATCGATCCGCAACTGGCCGTGGAGGCCTGGTCGGTCGCCGATCCGCTGAACGATCGCGAGCGCCAGGTGCTGCGCCTGGCCGGCGAGGGCGCCTCGGCCGGCGACATCGCCCGCCAGCTCAACCTGTCGCAGGGCACGGTCCGCAACTACCTGTCCGAGGCGATCGGCAAGCTCGGCGTGACCAATCGCATCGAGGCCTACCGGCTGGCGCGGCAGAAGGGCTGGCTGTAGCCGCCGCGGCGAGGCGGCGCAGGCGTCCTTTGACGTGCTCCGGTGCCCCCGCGCCGATTTGGGCGCCGCGCCGCCGCCCGCCTACAATGCGCGCCCCGCCGCCGTCGCCGCCGTCTTGAAGAAGTCCGATTTCCATTTCGAGCTGCCGCCCGAGCTGATCGCCCAGCAGCCGCTGGCCGAGCGTTCGGCCAGCCGGCTGCTGCTCGTCGACGCGGCCGATGCCGGCTTCGGCGACCGCGCGCTGCGCGACCTGCCCGACCTGCTCGCACCGGGCGATCTTCTGGTCTTCAACGACACCCGCGTGCTGCCGGCGCGGCTCCATGGCCGCAAGCCGACCGGCGGCGCGGTGGAGATCCTGATCGAGCGCGTGACCGGCGCGCACGAGGCGATCGCGCAGCTCGGCGTCAGCAAGAAGCCGCGCGAAGGCGGCACGATCGAACTGGCCGACGGCGTGACCGCGCGCGTGCTCGGTCGCGAGGGCGAGTTCTTCCGGCTGCGCTTCGAGAGCGCCGAGCCGCTCGAGAAGCTGCTGGTGCGCCTGGGCCGCATGCCGCTGCCGCCGTACATCGAACGCAGCCCCGACGCCGCCGACGCCGAGCGCTACCAGACCGTGTTCGCGCGCGAGCCCGGTGCGGTCGCGGCGCCGACCGCGGGTCTGCATTTCGACGCGCCGCTGCTGACCGCGCTGAAGGCGCGCGGCGTCGAGTTCGGCCAGGTGACGCTGCATGTCGGTGCCGGCACGTTCCAGCCGATGCGCGCCGAGCGCGTCGAGGACCACGTGATGCACCGCGAGTGGCTCAACGTCGGCGCCGCGCTGGTCGAGCAGATCCGCCGCACGCGCGAGCGCGGCGGCCGCGTCGTCGCGGTCGGCACCACGGTGGTGCGCGCACTGGAGACCGCCACGCGCGGCGGCGTGCTCGAGCCGTTCGCCGGCGACACGCAGATCTTCATCTTCCCGGGCTACCGCATCACCAGCGTCGATGCGCTGCTGACCAATTTCCATCTGCCCGAGTCGACGCTGCTGATGCTGGTGTCGGCGCTGGCCGGCCGCGAGCGCATCCTGGCCGCGTATCGTCACGCGGTCGAGCGGCGCTACCGGTTCTTCTCGTACGGAGACGCGATGCTGATCCTGCCCGAAGGCGCGCGGCGATGAGTGCGCTGCGCTTCGACCTGCACGCGCGCGACGGCGCGGCGCGTCTGGGCACCGTGCAGCTGGCGCGCGGCGCGATCCGCACGCCGGCGTTCATGCCGGTCGGCACCTACGGCTCGGTCAAGGCGATGACGCCGCGCGATCTGGCCGAGATCGGCGCCGAGGTGATCCTCGGCAATACGTTCCATCTGTACCTGCGGCCGGGGCTCGACGTCGTCTCCGCGTTCGGCGGCCTGCATCGCTTCATCGGCTGGGAGCGGCCGATCCTGACCGACTCGGGCGGCTTCCAGGTGTTCTCGCTCGCGCACAAGCGCAGGATCACCGAGGAGGGCGTGACGTTCGCCTCGCCGGTCGACGGCTCGAAGGTGTTTCTGAGTCCGGAAGAGTCGATGCGTATCCAGCGCGCGCTCGACTCGGACATCGTGATGATCTTCGACGAATGCACGCCATACCCGGCCGAGGAGAAGGTCGCGCGCGAGTCGATGGAGCTCAGCCTGCGCTGGGCGCTGCGTTCGCGGCAGGCGTTCGACGCGCAGGAGAACCCGCACGCGCTGTTCGGCATCGTGCAGGGCTCGGTCTATCCGGAGCTGCGCAAGCGCTCGGCCGATGCGCTGATCGGGATCGGCTTCGACGGCTACGCGATCGGCGGCCTGGCGGTCGGCGAGCCCGAGCGCGAGCGCAACGCGATGCTCGATACCGTCTGTCCGTTCCTGCCCGAGGACCGGCCGCGCTATCTGATGGGCGTGGGCCGGCCCGAAGACATCGTCGAGGCGGTGCGGCGCGGCGTGGACATGTTCGACTGCGTGATGCCCACGCGCAATGCACGCAACGGCTTCCTGTTCACGCGCCAGGGCACGCTGCGGATCCGCAATGCGCGCTACGCGCGCGACAGCGAGGTGATCGAGCCCGGCTGCGCCTGCTACACCTGCCGCTCCGGCTTCAGCCGCGCCTATCTGCGCCATCTGGACCGCTGCGGCGAGATCCTGGCCTGCCAGCTCGCGACGATCCACAACCTGCACCATTACCAGCAGTTGATGGCCGATCTGCGCGCGGCGATCGGCGAATCGCGCCTGGAGCGCTTCGTCGCCGATTTCTACGCGCAGCGCCGCGGCAGCGACGGCGCTGCGTCATGAAGCCGGCCGGCGGCCGCCTCCAGGACTGGCTCGACTACCAGCAGCGCACGCATCCCAGTGCGATCGCGCTCGGGCTCGAGCGCGTCCGCGAGGTCTGGCAGCGGCTCGGCGCACCGCGGCCGGCGCCGCTCGTGATCACGGTCGGTGGCACCAACGGCAAGGGCTCGACCGTCGCATTCCTGGAGGCGATGCTGCGCGCCGCCGGCCGTCGCGTCGGCAGCTACACCTCGCCGCATCTGCTGCACTACACCGAGCGCGTCCGCATCGACGGCGTGCCGGTCGACGAGGCGCGCCTGGTCGACGCGTTCGAGCGCATCGAGGCAGCGCGCGGCAGCGGCGACGCGACGGTCGGCCTGACCTATTTCGAGTTCGGGACGCTGGCTGCGCTGGTCGTGTTCGCCGAAGCCGGACTCGACGTCGCGGTGCTCGAGGTCGGCCTCGGCGGCCGCCTCGACGCGGTCAATCTGATCGACGCCGATGCAGCGATCGTGACCACCGTGGACCTCGACCATCAGGACTGGCTCGGCGACGATCGCGACAGCATCGGCCGCGAGAAGGCCGGCATCTTCCGTGCCGGCCGGCCGGCGATCGTCGGCGAGGCCGATCCGCCACGGGGCCTGCTCGAGGCCGCCGCCGCGACCGGCGCCGATCTGCGGCGGGCCGGCCGCGATTTCTCGATGCGGCCGGCCGGCGACGGCTGGCGCTGGTCGTCCGGCGACACGGTCCTCGACCTGCCGCCGCTGCGGTTGGCGGCGCCGTGCCAGCCGGCCAATGCCGGCGCCGCGCTCGCCGCGCTGCACGCGCTGCGCGATCGACTCGGCTGGCAGGCCGCGGCCTGGGCCGAGGGCGCCGTGCACGCCCAGGCGGCGGCGAGGCTGCAACGGTTCGGCGGCGAGGTCGAGCTGGTCGTCGACGTCGCCCACAACCCGCAGGCGGCGGCGATGCTCGGCGAGTGGCTGCGCGGCACACCGGGTCAAGGCCGCACCGTTGCGGTCTACGGCGCGCTGGCCGACAAGGACGTCGCGGGCGTGCTGGCCCCGCTGCGCGGCCTGATCGGCCACTGGCATCTGGCCGGTCTGGACCGGCACAGCCCGCGCGGCCTGAACGGACCGGCGCTGGCCGCGATCGTCGGCGCGGTCGAGGCGCAGGTTCATGCGGATCCGGCCGACGCGCTGGCGGCGGCGTTCGGTGCGGCGCGCCCCGGCGACCGGATCCTCGCGTTCGGCTCGTTCTTCGTCGCCGCGGCCGCGCTCGAGTACGCGCAGTCGGCCGGTCTGACGGCGCGTTGAGGCGGCGCGGCGTCGGCCGCGCGTATAATCGCCGCGTCAGGTCGCGACCGGTCACTGAGAGTCGATGGACATTTCGCTGAAACAGCGCCTGCTCGGCGCCGCGGTGCTGATCGCACTGGCGATCATTTTCGTGCCGATGTTCCTGTCGGGGTCCGGTCCCAAGCAGGAATCGGAAACCGTCAGCCTGCAGATCCCGCCGGCGCCGGACCGCGAGTTCCAGACCCGCGTGCTCCCGGTGGAGCCGGCCTCTCCGTCGCCTTCGCCGTCCGCGGCTGCGCCGGCCGGTCCGGCACCCGCGCCACCGTCCGACGCGCTGGCGACGGTCGACATTCCGCCGCGCGCGGAGCCCCCGCCGACCGCCTCGACCGCGCCGGCGCCTGAGCCGGTGCCGGTGCCGGGTCCGGCCGCCACCGCACCGGCGGCGCCCGACCGGACCGCCCCGGCCTCGCCTGCGGCTGCCGCCGGCATCGCCGCGAACGGCCGCTACTTCGTGCATCTGGGCGACTACGGCAACACCAAGAATGCCGACGATCTGGTCGCCGGGCTCAAGCGCGGCGGCTTCGCCGCGTTCGCCGAGCCGAGCGCGTTCCAGGGCAAGCAGACCACGCGCGTGCGTGTCGGGCCGTATGCCGACCGCGCGGCCGCCGAGGCGGCGCGGCTGCGGATCGCCGGTACCGGTGTCAAGGCGCCGAGCAAGGTCGTCGAGTCGAGCACCGATGCCGTCGCCGATGCACCGGCACCGGCGGCCGCGCCGGCCCGAGCCGGCGGCTGGGCCGTTCAGCTCGGCGCGTTCAAGACGCGCGAGGAGGCCGACAAGCTGCGCGAGCGCCTGCGTGCGGCGCAGTTCGCCGCGTTCGTCGATCAGACCTCGAGCAACGGACAGATCCTGTGGCGCGTCCGCGCCGGCCCCGAGGCCGGCCGCGAAGGCGCGACGCGCCTGCGCGATCGCATCAAGGAGAAGCTCAAGCTCGACGGGCTGGTCGTCACCCAGCCGTGAGCGGCGTGGCGGGCCGGCTCCGGGGCCAGTGCTCGCGGCCGGCGTCTCGCGCGGAACTGAACCAGTACCGGAATGGTGCGCGGCGGCGGACGACGGCATGAACTGGGCCGACTACACGATCCTGGCGGTGCTGGCCTTGTCGGTGCTGATCGGCTTCTGGCGCGGCTTCGTCGCCGAGGTGTTCGCGCTGGCGTGCTGGGCACTCGCGTTCTGGTTGGCCTGGCTGTTCGGGCCGGTGCTTGCGGAGCGGTTTTTCGACAGCATATCGGTGCCCTCGGCGCGCGTGCTGCTGGCCTACGCGCTGTGTTTCGTCGCCGTGCTGATCGGCGGTGCGCTGGTGGGTTTCGTACTGCGCAAGCTGGTCAGCGGCAGCGGGCTGTCCGGTACCGACCGGCTGCTCGGCATGGTGTTCGGGCTGGCGCGCGGCGTCGCGCTGGTGGTGCTGGTGGTGCTGCTGCTCGGTTTCACGCCGTTCACGCGCGATCCGTGGTGGAGCAGCTCGCAGCTGCTGCCCTCGTTCCGGCAGGCGGCGGGCTGGGTGACGGACCGGCTGCCGGCCCAGGTGGCCGGGTATCTGGCGCCGGCGGCGGCGCTGGCCGCGCCGATCGCGGACCTGCCGGTGCCGCCACGCACGGACGCGGCGCCGCAAACGCCCGAGCCGGCGCGGTAAGGCCGGCGCCGGGCCGGTCACCGCGCCGCGGGACTTCGGCGAATCCAATTATTCTTCAATGAGATAGACCCATGTGCGGAATCATCGGCATCGTCGGCAAGTCGGAAGTGGCGGCCTCGCTCTATGACGGCCTGACCGTCCTCCAGCATCGGGGGCAGGATGCCGCCGGCATCGCCACGCTGGATGGCTCGCGGCTGCGGCTGCACAAGGGGCCGGGCCTGGTCCGCGACGTGTTCGACCGCGAGCACATGCTCGGCCTGCGCGGTCACGTCGGCATCGGCCACTGCCGCTACCCGACCGCCGGCGCCGAGGGCTCCACCGAGGCGCAGCCGCTGTACGTCAATTCGCCGTACGGCATCGCGCTCGCGCACAACGGCAACCTGATCAATACCGACACGCTGCGCCGCGAGGTCTACGAGGACGATCGGCGCCACATCAACACCGATTCGGACTCGGAGATCCTGCTCAACGTGTTCGCGCACGAGCTGCAGATCCAGGACCGCCTGACGCTTTCTCCGGACAACATCTTCAAAGCGGTCGCCGGCGTGCACCGCCGCTGCGTCGGCGGCTATGCGGTGGCGACGCTGCTGCTCGGCTGCGGCATCGTCGCGTTCCGCGACCGCCACGGCATCCGCCCGCTGGTACTCGGCGAGCGCGACACGCCGGACGGCAAGGAATACGCGGTCGCGTCCGAGTCGGTCGCCTTCGACATCCTCGGCTTCCGCCTGCTGCGCGACGTGGAGCCCGGCGAGGCCGTGCTGATCACGCTGGACGGCCAGCTGCACGCGCGCCAGTGCGCCGAGACCGCGGTGCACGCGCCGTGCATCTTCGAGTACGTCTACATGGCGCGGCCCGACTCGATGATGGAGGACGTGTCGGTCTACAAGGCGCGCCTGCGCATGGGCGAACGGCTGGCCGCGAAGATCCGCCGGCTGCGCCCCGACCACGACATCGAGGCGGTGATCCCGATTCCCGACACCTCGCGCACCGCGGCCTCGTCGCTGGCGCAGGCGCTCGGCGTGCCGATGCGCGAGGGCTTCGTCAAGAACCGCTACATCGGCCGCACGTTCATCATGCCGGGGCAGGGCGAGCGCGTGAAATCGGTGCGCCGCAAGCTCAATCCGATCCCGCTGGAGTTCCGCAAGAAGGCCGTGCTGCTGGTCGACGACTCGATCGTGCGCGGCACCACCTCCAAGCAGATCATCCAGATGGCGCGCGAGGCCGGTGCCCGCAAGGTGTACTTCGCGTCGGCGGCGCCGCCGGTGCGCTACCCGAACATCTACGGCATCGACATGCCGGCCGCAGCGGAACTGGTCGCGCACGGACGCAGCGAGGCCGAGATCCAGGAGATCCTCGGCACCGACTGGCTGATCTACCAGGACCTGGACGATCTGATCGCGGCTGTGATGGACGGCAACGAGGAACTCGCGCAGTTCGACGCCTCGTGCTTCACCGGCCAGTACATCACCGGCGTCGAACCGACCTATCTGCGCGAGCTCGAGCTGGGCCGGTCCGACGAGGCCAAGGCGCAGCGTCGCCAGGTCGGCTGACGAACGCCGGATCGGCGCCGGCGCCTGCGGCCGCCGGCCGCGCGCGCCCATGCCCTGGGCCGCGCGCGATGAGCGCGATGCGGGGCTGCGTCCGTCGCCGGCGCCGCGGGGTGGTCATCGGACGGCGCGCGCGGCACACTGAAAGGCAGCAGTTTTCGCAGGGGCGCGCCTTGACCGATCTCGTTTGCCTTACGCGCGTGCGATGAAGCCGCGGTTGCGTATCGGCCTGAGCGTGGCATTCGCCGCGGCCGGCGCTGCGATCGTGATCGCGTTCGCCGCCGGCCTCGCCTGGAACAGCCCCTGGCAGCCCGCACAGCGGCTGGACTGGGACGGCGCGGCCTTTCTGAGCGTATCGGGCGCGGCGCTGGAGGACGCAGGCCGGCTGCGCGTGGAGGGACCCGGGGCGGACGCGACCGCCGTGCAGTCGCTCGCGACGGCGCCGTTCGAGGCCCGAGCCCATCCGCTGCTGCGCTACCGCTTCGACGGGCTGCCGCCGGCGCTGGCCGTGTCGTTCGCGTTCCGCCGCGCCGATGCGCCCGACCGGCTGCACGTGGTCGAGCTGCCGTGGCCGGGTGGCGGCAGCGGCAGCTTCGATCTCGGCGCGATACCGGACTGGCGCGGCACGATCGAGGAGATCGGGTTCGCCGAGTTTCCGACGCCGCAGGTGATGCCGCCCGATGCCGGCTTCGCGCCGTTCGCGCTGGTCGACGTGCAGCTGTGGTCGCCGTCGTGGCGCGGCAGCCTGGCCGCGCTCGGCAGCGCCTGGCTCGATCCGTGGCCTTGGACGACGCGCTCGGTCCACGCGCTCGGCCGCGACGGCGCGCATTTCCGGCAATGGCCGCCGACGCTGACGTTCGCGCTGCTGGCGGCCCTGGCCGCCGCGGGGTGGGTGGTCGCATTGCGCCGGCCGCCGCGCCGCCTGCTGCCGGCACTGGCGGCGGCGCTCGCGATCGGATGGGGGCTGCTCGATCTGGTCTGGGCCGGCGGTCTGCGCTGGCGCGCGACCGCGGCACGGGCCGTCTACGGCGAGCTCGACCTCGCGCAGCGCACCGCGGCGGTGCCCGATCGCGATCTGGTCGAGGTCGCCCAGCAGGTCGCTTGGCTGCTGCGCAACGAGCCGGACGTACCGATCCTGATCCACGCGCGCAGCGGCTATCCGCTGTATCGGCTGATCTGGCATCTGCTGCCGCGCAATGCGTTCGCGCTGTCGCAGGCGATGGAAGCGGCGCCCGCGATCCAGGCCGGCCTGCCGCTGTTCGCCGACGGGCTCGATCCGGAGCGCCCGCCGATGCTGCAGGGCGAGGTGCTCAAGCCCGGCAGCGTGCTGGTGTTCTTCAACATGCCGCAGTGGCAGTTCGACGCGGCGCGCGGCGTCGTCGCGGCCGGTGACGTCGCCCTGCCCGGCGAGCAGCTGCTCGCGCGCGACCGGCTGCTGGTCGTGCGCTATCGGGGGCTGCGATGAGCCTGGCCTATCTGGGCGCCTGGCTGCTGCCGGTCTGGGCCGGCGCGGCGCTGGTCGCCGCGTGGCTGCGTCCGCCGCGGACCGCTGCGGCGCTCGCCGTGCTGCTCGGCTACGGGCATCTGCTCGGTCTGGTGCTGGTCGCGGCGCTCGCGCCCTTCGTGGTCGGCGATGCGGTCGGCCGCACGTTCGATCGGGTCGCGCCGTGGCTCGCCGGCATCGCGATCGTCGCGAGCGCGCTGGCGCTGGTGCTGCGCCGGCGCTGGCCGGGCGAACGCGGCATCGGCCCGGTCGCCGAGGCGGCGATGCCGCGCTGGCTGTGGGTGCTGGTCGCGCTGGTGGTGTTCGCGATGGTCTGGCGCGTCTGGGTGCTGGCCGGCGAGGCGCTGCTGCGGCCGACCTTTCCGTGGGATGCCTGGGCCGCCTGGCAGGTCAAGCCGAAGGCCTGGATCCTGGCCGATCGCGCGCTGCCGTTCGTCGCGCCGGCAGACTGGCTGCCGGCGACCGATCCGCAGGTCCGCACGCTGCCGTCGTGGCGGTATCCGGATTTCCTGACCTGGCTGCAGCTGTGGTACGCCAGCGCGGCCGGCGGCTGGATCGAGCCGGCCGTCAACCTCGCCTGGTCCGGTGCGCTGGCGGCGCTGGCGCTGGCCGCCTACGGCCAGTGGCGCTGGTTCGGCGTGCCGATCTGGCTGGCCGTTGCGCTGGACTGGGGGCTGATCTCGCTGCCGCTGGTCGAAGCCCACGTCGCGCTCGCCGGCTATGCCGATCTGTGGCTGATGGCGATCTTCGGTCTGGCCGTGTTCGCCGGCGGGTGCTGGGCGCGTACGCGCCGTCATGCGCACGGTCTGCTGGCGCTGGCGGCGGCGCTGTGCCTGCCGCTGGTCAAGCTGGAGGGCGCGGTCTGGGCCGGCGTGCTGATCGCGGTATCGGCCTGGTGCTGCGTCCCGGCGCGGACGCGTTGGGGGCTGGCGGCACTGGCCGCTGCCCTGGTCGTGCTGCTGGCCGTCAGCGGCTGGACCGTGCCGGTACCGGGCCTCGGCGAGCTGCGGCTCGGCTGGGGCCGCATCGAGCTGGGCGCGGTCGGCACGCTCGATCTGTACTGGCGGCCGGTCGGCGAGGCGGTGGTCGCCGCGCTGTTCCATCTGCCGAACTGGCATCTGCTCTGGTACCTGCTGCCGGTGCTGATCGCGTGGCGCTGGCGCCGGATCGGCCTCGATCCGGCCGCGGCCTGGGCGGCGCGCGTGCTCGGCGTCTGCCTGTCGCTGCTGTTCGTGCTGTTCTTCTTCACCGACGCCTCGTCCTGGGCGGTCGACTACACCAGCGCGAACCGGCTGTTCATGCAGATCGTGCCGGCGGCGTTCGCGCTGGCCGCGGCGCTGGGGTCCGGCAGCGCCGCGGCGCTGCGGCCGGAGCCGGCGGCGGCCAGGGTTTTCCAGCCGCGCTGAAACCGGCAGAATCGGGCGTTCCCGTATTCGCGGCGGTTTGCCTCCGATTCTCTCGATGTCCGATCTGCACGCCGCCGCGTTCGAATGCCTGATGCTGAGCGACCCCGACGACAAGCGGGCGGCGACGCTGCGCGTCGCGGCTCTGCATCGCGAGGGCCTGCTCGGTCCCGGTCCTGCGGCCGGGCCGGTGCCGGTTCCGGCGCCGGGGCGCCCCGAGCGGCCGCGGCTGGTGCCGCCGCGCCGGCTCGCGCAGCGCGGACTCGGCACGCCGGCCGGCCGTGCCGCGCTGGTGCACGCAGTCGCCCACATCGAATTCAATGCGATCAACCTGGCCTGGGACGCGGTGTACCGCTACCGCGACATGCCGGCGGGTTTCTATGCCGACTGGATCGGCGTGGCGGTCGACGAGGCGCGCCATTTCGGGCTGCTGGCGGTCCGGCTCGCCGAGCTCGGCCATGTCTACGGCGACTTCGACGCCCACGACGGCCTGTGGGAGATGGCCCGGCTCACCGCCGCTTCGTGTCTGGAGCGCATGGCGCTGGTGCCGCGCGTGCTCGAGGCGCGCGGGCTCGACGTGACGCCGGGCATGATCGAGCGGCTGCGCGCGGCCGGCGACCCGGGAACGGTCGCGATCCTCGAGACGATCCTGCGCGAGGAAGTCGCGCACGTGGCGGCCGGATCGCGCTGGTTCGCCTGGTGCTGCGCCCGCGCCGGCTGCGAGCCCGGCGGCACGTTTCGCGCGCTGGTCGAGCGCCATCTGCCCGGCGGATTGCGCGGGCCTTTCAATACCGATGCCCGCCTGCAGGCCGGCTTCTCGGCGCAGGAACTGGCCGAGCTCGGAGCACGTGCCGCATGATCGTGCGGCGCGTGCTGTACGCGGTGTGCGTGCTGGCGAGCGCGCTGGTGCTGATCGCGCTCGCCGCCGGCGTGCGCGTCGGCATGCCGATCGCGCCGGAGGATCGTCTCGAGCTGCCGGGATCGGGATTCCGCGTCGTCCGCGGCGCCGGCGCGCCTGACGAGGACGCGCTGCAGATCAGCGGCGTCGGCCACGACCGCTCCGCGGTGCAGGCGATGAGCCTGCTGCCGGTCGAGGCGGCCGACTATCCGATCCTGCGCTACCGCTTCGAGCGCTTCCCGGACGTGCTCGAGCTCTCGCTGCTGTTCCGGCGCGCCGACGAGCCCGACGAGGTGCACGTGATCACGCTGCCGCGCCCGACCGGCGGCGAGGGCAGCTTCACGTTGAGCGATCTGGCCGACTGGCACGGCTCGATCGTCGAGATCGGCTTCGCGCAGTTCCCGACGCCGCAGTTGGTGCCGGCCAGCCAGCGCTTCGAGCCGTTCCGGCTGCGCGGGGCGCAGCTGTGGTCGCCGTCGGTGGAGGGCGCGCTGTCGGCGCTGCGCTCCGACTGGTTCGCGCAGCGTCCGTGGGGACTGTTCGCGGTCAGCTCGGTCGATCGCGAGGCCGGCCCGAACGCGCCGCGACGTCCGTCGCTGCTGCTGGTCGTCAGCGCCACGATCGTCCTGTCCGGCCTGTGGGGCCTGATCTGGTTCGGCCGCCGCTGGCGCCGCATCGGCACGCTGCTCGCGGGCGCGACCGTCGTCGGCTGGCTCGTGCTCGATGCGAACTGGCTGTGGCAGCTGAGCGGGCGCCTCGCCACGACCGAGGCCGTCTACGGCGGCAAAGGCTGGCCGGTACGGTCGCGTCTGGTCGTCGACGGCAATCTGCTCGAGGCGTCGGACCGCGTCAAACGCGCGCTGCTGCCGCAGGACGCGGCGACGCGCGTTCTCGTCGACGCGCCGTCGGTCTACGAGGCGTTGCGCCTGACCTATTACCTGCAGCCGATGAACACCGCGCTGTACGGGCCGATCCGCGCCGCCGGCGATCGCGATTTCGCGGCCGGCGCGATCCTCGTGCTGTACGGGCGCGACGACGTGAACTTCCACGCGCCGACGCGCGAGCTGTTCATCGGCCGCCTGCGCTTCGAGGCGCGCTCGCTGCTCGATGCCGGCGCGCTGCAGGTCTTCCGCGTCGACGGCAAGGGCGGACGATGAGCTATGCGCTGATCGCCGCCGTGATCGTGCTGCTCGGCACCGGACTGGTCGCCGCCGCGATCGGCTGGCCGCGCGATCGCACCGCCTGGGGTCTCGTCGCCGGCCTGGGTCTGTTCGCCGGCATGATCGCCTGTGCCCTGCTGGCCGGCCTGCTGATGCCCGAGCGCAGCGACCGGCTGCCGCTGCGCGTGCCGGTCGCGGCGGCGCTGCTCGCGGTGGCCGCATGGGGACTGGCCTGGCGGCGGCGTGCCATGGCGCAGCCGAAGCCCGCTCCGGCGCGCCCGCGCGCTGCGCGTCTGGTCTGGTGGGCGGCATGGGCGGCGGCCGCGCTGCATCTGTGGCCGCTCGCGCGCGAGATCTGGCTGCGGCCGGCCTTTCCATGGGACGCCTGGGCGACCTGGCTGATCAAGCCCAAGGCCTGGTTCCTGTCGGGCCGGTTCGAGCCCTACGTCGCGCCGGCCGACTGGCTGACCGGCGAGGGCACGCGCACGATGGTCGGCTGGAACTATCCGGAGCTGTCGGCCTGGCTGCAGCTGCTGCTCGCGCAGGCGCGCGGCGGATGGGAAGAACCGCTGCTGCTGCTGCCGTGGTTCGCGCTGCTGGTCGCCTTGCTGGTCGGCGTCTATGCGCTCGCGCGCCGGCTGGAGATCGCGCCGGCCGTCGCCGCCGTGGCCGCCTATGCGCTGGCGTCGATGCCGCTGCTCGATTCGCACGTCGCGCTGGCCGGCTATCTCGATCTGTGGGTCGCGACCGCGGTCGTGTTCGCGCTCGGCGCCTGGCTGTGCTGGCTGCGCGAGCCGCGCTCGCGCGGCTATCTCGTGCTCGCGATCGGCCTGGCCGCCTGCCTGCCGCTGCTCAAGCGCGAAGGTCTGGTCTGGCTGGTGCTGCTGGCCGGCCTGATGGTCTATGCGCGCTGCGGCCCGCGCCTGCGCCGCGGCATGCTGCTGGCCGGCGGCGTGCTGGCAGTCGTGCTGGTGCTGGCGGTGCTGCTCGCCGGCGATGCGGTCAACGGCTGGCTCGCCGGCACCGCGCTGATCCCGAATCCGGGCCAGACCGAAGGCCCGATCCTGGCCTGGCGGCCGGAGGGTCTGGCGATCGTCGTCGCCTCGTTCGGCGCCGACAACTGGCATCTGCTGATGCTCGCGCTGGTGCTGATCGTGCCGTACCGCGCGTGGCGGCTGCGCGAGGATCCGTGCGCGCGTCTGGTCGGCCTGTTCCTGCTGACCGGCTGGGTGTTCCTGCTGTTCCTGTTCTGCCTGACGCCGGCTTCGAGCTGGGCGCAGAGCGAGACCGCCGCGCATCGTCTGGTGATGCACCTAGTGCCGGCGACCGTGCTCTGGCTGGTCCTGCTGTTCGGCGATTCGACGAATCCGTCGCGGACGGCCGGTGAAAGCGACGGTGTAAGATGAGCGCGTGCCGGCCCGGCCGAGCGGGGAGCGTGTCATGAGCAGCGTCGATTTCACCTCGTTTCTGAAGCTGATGGCGCACAAGAAGGCGTCGGACCTGTTCATCACGGCCGGCATCGCGCCGTCGATGAAGGTGCAGGGCCGTATCGCGCCGATCACGCAGAATGTGCTGACGCCGCAGCAGTCGCGCGACATGGTGCTCAACGTGATGACGCCCTCGCAGCGCGAGGAGTTCGAGAAGACGCACGAGTGCCAGTTCGCGATCGCGGTGACCGGCGTGGGCCGCTTCCGCGTCTCGTGCTTCTACCAGCGCAATTGCGTCGGCATGGTGCTGCGCCGGATCGAGACGCGCATCCCGACGGTCGAGGAGCTCGGCCTGCCGCCGATCATCAAGACGCTGGCGATGACCAAGCGCGGCATCGTGATCTTCGTCGGCGCGACCGGCACCGGCAAGTCGACCTCGCTGGCCGCGATGATCGGCTACCGCAACCAGAATTCGACCGGCCACATCATCACGATCGAGGATCCGATCGAATACGTGCACAAGCACGAGGGCTGCATCATCACGCAGCGCGAGCTCGGCATCGACACCGATTCCTGGGAGAACGCGCTCAAGAACACGCTGCGCCAGGCGCCCGACGTCATCATGATCGGCGAGGTGCGCACGCGCGAGACGATGGAGCACGCGATCAACTTCGCCGAGACCGGCCATCTGTGCCTGTGCACGCTGCATGCGAACAACGCCAACCAGGCGATGGACCGCATCATCCACTTCTTCTCCGAGGACCGGCGCCAGCAGCTGTTCATGGACCTGTCGCTGAACCTCAAGGGCGTCGTCGCCCAGCAGCTGATTCCGACGCCCGACGGCAAGTCGCGGCGCGCGGCGATCGAAGTGCTGATCGGCACGCCGCTGGTGCAGGACTACATCCGCCAGGGCGAGATCCACAAGCTCAAGGACGTGATGAAGGAGTCGACCAACCTCGGCATGCGCACGTTCGACCAGGCGCTGTTCGAGCTCTATCAGGCCGGCGAGATCAGCTACGAAGACGCGCTGCGCCACGCCGATTCGGCCAACGAGGTCCGTCTGCGCATCAAGCTGGCGCAGGGCGGCGACGCGCACACGCTGAGCCAGGGCCTGGACGGCGTCGAGCTGGTCGAGAGCTGACGGTCTTGTCCACGCACGATGATCTCGCCCGCTTGCAGCGGGTCTGGAGTTCGCTCGGCCGCGACGACCCGCTCTGGGCGGTGCTGTCGCAGCCCGGCAAGCGCGGCCGGCGCTGGGACGAGGCCGAGTTCCTCGCGACCGGCCGCACCGACATCGAGACCCAGCTGCACGGACTGGCGGTCTACGGCTTGCCGCTGCGGCATGCCTCCGCGCTCGATTTCGGCTGCGGCGCGGGCCGGCTGTGCCGCGCGCTCGCGGCGCACTTCGAGCGCGTCGTCGGCGTCGACGTCTCGCCGACGATGATCGAGGCCGCCCGCCGCATCAATGCCGACCTGCCGCAGGTGCAGTTCCGCGAGAATCCGTCGACCCGGCTCGAGGGCATCGCCGACCGCAGCGTCGATCTGGTCTATTCGACGATGACGCTGCAGCACATCCCGACCGCGCTCGCGGCCGGCTACGTCGCCGAGTTCATGCGCGTGCTCGCGCCCGGCGGCGTCGCGGCGTTCCAGTTCGTCGCCGGCCCCGATCTCGGCTCGCGCCGCGGCCGCCTCTACGCGCGGCTGCCCAATCGCTGGCTCAATCCGCTGCGGCGCCTGCTGTGGCGGCGCTGGTCGGTGTTCGAGATGCACGTGCTGCCCGAGGCGCTGCTGCACGAGCGTCTCGCCGCCGAACCCGGCGTGCGCCTGCTCGCCGCGCTCGACGACGGCGCCGCCGGCCCGGGCTGGCAGGGCCGGCGCTGGTATCTGACGCGCGATGCTGTGGACGATCCCGGCCAAGACTCGTGACAATCCGTCGCACCGCCGAGCTTTCCAATTCCGCCGGATCAGGCTAAGGTCACCCTGCGTCGCAGGGAAGCCCGCAGGGGGTGGCCCCGACGCTCAAGTCAGGGTATCGGATCGGATCCGCAAGACGTCTGGAGCGGACGTGCAAGGCGTTCGTTTCTCTCGCTGAGAAGGTGTTCGGCCGGGGCCTGCAAAGGAGTCATGCATGTCCGTGTCGGATCGTGCGCAGCGGCGCGCGTCGTAAGTCGTTGTGATCGGCGGTCGGATCGGAAGCAGCCGTTGCGC
>NZ_DATKFQ010000032.1:0-4585 GCF_035511235.1 Dokdonella sp. | reverse complement strand
TTCATCACGCCGATCAAGGTGACGGTGTAACCGAAGGTCGAGGACGATTCCACCTCCCACACCTCCGGGCTCGACCCGCCACCCAGCAGGTAGCCGGTGCCGTCCGCATTGAATCCGCCGCGCGGGAAATCGGGCGAAACGAAGGGGCCGAACGCCACATACCAACCGCCATTAGCGGGGTCGTAGGCCCACAGGGTGGACTCGGTACCGCTCGACCGCTGAATCATCAGCAGGCGGTTGCGCAGCGGATCGAGCATGAGCGCATTGAGGTTGCCGGATACGGTGGCCGGGAGCAGCGGCAGCAGCGCGTCGGACGCCGCGCCCGGCGTGTAGCCGTAGATGTCGACGCCGTTGACGAGGCTGAAGACCTGCGCCGGGTCGCCGGCCGCCGGACAGAAGGCCGGCGGCGGGGTGCCGGAAACCCATGAAACCGAAGCGGAGTCGGTAGTACGGAACGTGCTCGGTGCGACGATCACCAGGGTCTGGGCATGGCTATCGGTGGTAGCGGTACCGCCCGCAGTCTCCGGAACGGAGATGATGTTTCCGGAGATGCTCGAGCCCGCCGCAGAGACCGTGACGGTTGCCGAGCCCGCTGCGATGACCCCGGTGAGATCGATGTAGATGTCCTGCCCGTCGGTGACCGCCGAGGGGTCGATCGCCGTGCCGCCGGCATCGGTCAGCGTGTAGCCGCCCGTCACCGACACGCTGGCAGTCGGCTGGTTGGTGCTGACCGTGAACGGGCCGACCAAGGTGCCCGCGACATGGGTACCGCCCGGCGCCACGATCGCGGCCGTACTCTGAAGATCGGCAGGGAGCAGGCCGCTGCTGGCGTTCGCTCCATTGACCAGATACCAGTAGGCCGCCTCCGAGTCGGGCGTCTCCCAATTCCAGGAAGCGTCGAAGTTCAGATCGGTGTAGCGCCAGATCGCGTACTGGGCCGCCTCGATGGCGTCATTCGCCGAGATCCCCGGAACACCGGCCGCGGTACCGAAGTCGGACAGGCTCAGGTAGGGATAGCTGTGCGCCAACACCCAGAGCACCTTCGCCTGGATCGTGGCACCGGTGAAGTAGTTGCTGCCCAGGAACAACGGCGGTGCCTCGACCATTGCAGTCCGAAAGGTCCCCAGGGAGACGTCGTGCTCGACACAATAGGACCAGTAGTCCGGGGTGCCGAGATTGCCGATGTCGGGCGGCGTGGCGGCGAAGATGCCGACCATGGCTGACCCGCTGTAGCCCTCCATCTTGTGAGCGACATAGACGGGTTCACCCACGCCGGGTTCTGCAGAAGCGGGGCTCGAGGGCAACACGAAGGCGACCGCCATCGTCACTGCGACCCAGGCGGCAGCCGAGCCCAGCCGCTTACGCCAACGCAATACAGCAGTGTCCATAGCGATCATCCCCTCAGGTGCAGTAGCAGGCAGAAATGGCAAGCGGAAAGACGGAAACGGAGTCGCACGACGTGCAGCAACGGGCGCACGTGGCTTGATCGCTGCGCCCGTGTAGAAGACGCGTGAGCAGCGCAACCGCATGAGCTCGCAGGGCCCGTGCAAAGACCCGGCGCAAAGCAGTCACGACGTCGTCACGATCACCGAGCATCCGGCAGTCGTCGCCGAACGACGCAGTGGTCGAGGTCGGAGCGGCACCGCTCGTGCCTGCTCCTCGCTGGCCTCCCTAACTCGCAAAAGAGCCATGAATCCGGACATGGCTCTCGAGCGCGCGTCCCGATCGACATCCGCGCCCTCAGAGAGCGACGCCGACCAGGCACCGTCAGACCAGTGCGAGCGGCGAGGCGCGGACGCGGATCAGGATGCCGAAGCGCGAGATGCGGGAACTGCGTCAGGCCGACCAGAACCTGCGCAAGGCGCCGGCGTCCCGTGTCCAGGCGGAGCTCGACCGCCGGCTTGAATCGCCTTCGCCTTCACACCCATCGACACTTCGGTGCCGGGACGTGTCGCGACGATGGGCGGACTTCGCCGGTATCGACGCATACGGGGTTTCGAAACACGTTGCGCAGCGGCGGCCGCTCGGGCCGGCTTCGATCAGGCTTACGGCACCACGTCCCGCCAGTTGCGCCACCACTGCTTCGGCGGCCGCGGCATGCGGTCCCACCAGGCGTTGATCGCATGGACGCTGCCGCCGGTCCAGGCGGCGCGATGGCGCGCATCGAGCGGCGTCGCGCCGATCGCCTCGGCCAGGCGCGGATACAGCGGACCGTCGGCGAGGGCCGGGTAGCGCGTCAGCAGGCTCAGCAGCGTGAATGCGTCGTCCGGGGTCGCAAGGCCGGCGCTGCGCGTCTCGGCATCGCGGTCGCGATGGCCGTCGCGCAGCGCGCGATCGAGCGCGGTCACGGCATCCGCGAACGCCACGGCCGCGGTGGGGCGCAGCGGCAGGCCGGCGTGGCCGGGTGCGAAATCGAGCGCATGGCCGGCCGGCACCAGGGTCTCGCGGCCGCCCTCGCTGTGCATGACCCAGCCGCTGCCGACCGCGAGGCGGCCGCTGCCGTCGGCGTGCTTCCAGAGGTCGAACACGCAGCCGAGGTCGATCACTTCAGTGCCGCCGTCGAGCACGCCGAACGCGCCGGGCGGCGCCCAGACGCGCGCGTGCACGTGGCCGCTCTCGAGCGCGATGCGGTGGTGGCCGCTGCGCGTCTCGACCAGGCTGAGCCGCGTGTCGGGCGAGACCTCGAGCGCGCCGATCCGCGCGATCGCGATGCGCGCATGCTGGCCGCTGCCGGTCTGCAGCGTGCCGCCGACCGCGAGCGCCGGCGCAGCCGCGTCTCCGGTGACCGGCCACGGCGCGTCGGCAGTCCAGTGCAGCCGCCATGGCAGCCAGACGGCGACCGCCAGAACGGCCGCCGCGATGCCGCCGCCTGCGATCGCGAGCGCACGGAGCCAATGTCGGCGCGGCGGTGCAGCCGGCACCGCCGGCATCGGCACCTCGGACGGCAGGTGCCGGTAGCGGCCGAGCAGGCGCTCGATCCGGACCAGGTCCGCGTCGCCGGGCAGGTCCGGTGACCACATGGGATCAGGCGGCATCGACATCGGCAGTCTCCTCGGGTCCGGCGGCCAGTCCCAGCGACGCGCGCAGCTTGGCCATGCCGCGATGCAGGTTGACGCGGACCGATGCGGCGGTGAGGCCGGTCAGGGCCGCGATCTCGGGGCCGCTCAGGCCCTCGACCAGGCGCAGCAGCAGCGTCTCGCGGTATGCCTCGGGCAGGTGACGGACGGCGCGCAGCACATGCTCGGCCTCGGCGCGGTCCTCGGGTCCGGCGGCGGGGCTGGCGCGGTCGTGATCCTCGCGCAGCGATTCCTCGCCGGCATCGCGGCGGCCGCGGTGACGGCGCGCGATCGCGGCGATCCACGGGCCGAACTGCGCTGCTTCGCGCAACTGGCCGAGTTGCGCGAACGCGATCGCGAAGGTGTCCTGCGCGAGTTCCTCGGCGTGCGCATGCGGTGCGCGGCCGAGGTGGATCGTATGCACCAGCGGCGCGAATACGCGATACAGCCAGGCGTACGCAGCCTGCGAGCCGCGCTGGGCATCGCGGACCTGACGGGCAATCTCCAGCGGGGTGACGGGTTGCCTCATGCGCGCGCAGCGGGTGGCCTATCGCGAAAGAGCGGAGCAGGGCGCGAACCGTTAACCGGGGCGATGCGAGGTTAACGCAGCGCGCCCTCGCACGCTCTGGATCGGCACCTGTCACGGAGTACCGCCATGCCTGTCCGCCTGCCGATCCTGCTGTCGTCGTTGCTGCTGCTGTCGTTGCCGCCGGTCGCCTCGGCATCCGGGCGTGCCGCGGTTCCGGTCGTCGGCCTGCCGTGCGAGGACTGCGCGGCCGCGCTGCACGGCCTTCCCGCGGAGCTGCCGACCGTCGCGCGGCTGGCCGCGCCGGACGAGCCCGGCGAGCCGCTGCAGCTGAGCGGCATCGTCCGCGACGCGGACGGCCAGGCACGCCCGGGCGTGATCGTCTACGCGCATCAGACCGACCACCGCGGGATCTATCCGGAGGACGGCACCAGCGGGCCGGCCGAGGTGCGCCGGCACGGCCGGCTGCGCGGCTGGGCGCGGACCGATGCCGAGGGCCGCTACCGGTTCGAGACGATCCGGCCGGGCGGCTATCCGGACAGCGGTCTGCCGCAGCACATCCACCTCAACGTGATCGAGCCGGGTTGCGCGACCTACTACATCGACGACGTGATGTTCGACGACGATCCGCGACTGACGCCGGCGCTGCGCCGCAAGCACGATCAGGGCCGCGGCGGCCACGGCATCGTCACGCCGGTGCGCGCGGCCGGCGTCTGGCAGGCGCAGCGCGACATCGTGCTCGGCGCGCGCATTCCGGGTTATCGCGCCTGTGCGCCGGCCGTTGCGCCGGCATCATGAGGTTTCTGTACGGCCGTTACGGCCGCGTCGCCGGCGCGCTGCACTGGCTGGTCGCGGCGCTGCTGCCGGTGCAGCTGGCGCTCGGCTACGCGTCCGAGGCGGTCCGCGATCGCGTGTTGTCGGATACCTTGCTGGGTGCACACTTCCGGCTCGGCATCGTCGTGCTGATGCTGGTCGCGCTGCGGCTCGCGTGGCGCTGGCGGCA
>NZ_DATKFQ010000031.1:0-6033 GCF_035511235.1 Dokdonella sp. | reverse complement strand
TCTACGCCAATGCGGAGATGCCGGCCGACGTCGCCCGCGCGCGCCTGTCCGGCGCCGCCGGCATCGGCCTGTACCGGACCGAGTTCCTGTTCCTGCAACGCCGGGAGATTCCAGGCGAGGAGGAGCAGTTCCTGGCCTACCGCGATCTCGTGCTCGGCATGGGCGGTCTGCCGGTCACGATCCGCACGCTCGACCTCGGCGCGGACAAGGCCGACGCGTCGGGCGTCGCGCTGGAGGAAGAACCGAATCCGGCGCTCGGCGTCCGCGGCGTGCGCCTGGCGCTGCGCCATCCGCAGCTGATGATCACCCAGCTGCGCGCGATCCTGCGCGCGTCCAGCTACGGCCCGGTGCGCATCCTGGTGCCGATGATCACGCTGGTGGAGGAGATCCACAGCGTGCGCCGCATGCTCGACCAGTGCGTGCGCGACCTACGCTCGACCGGCCAGGAGATCGCCGGCCAGGTCGATCTGGGCGCGATGATCGAGGTGCCGGCGGCGGCGATCGCGCTCGGCGGCCTGATCCGCCACGTCGATTTCATCTCGATCGGCACCAACGATCTGGTCCAGTACGTGCTGGCGGCCGATCGCGCCAACGACCATCTGGGCACCCTGTACGATCCGCTGCACCCGGCCGTGATCAAGCTGCTCGCGCAGATCCTCACAATCGCGCGGCGCGCGCGGCGGCCGGTGTCGCTGTGCGGCGAGATGGCCGCCGACACGCGCTACACGGCACTGCTGCTGGCGCTGGGGCTGGAGGACTTCAGCATGCATCCGGGCGCCCTGCTCGAGGTGCGCGACCAGATCGCCCGGCTCGATCACGCCGCGCTGCTGCGCCATGCGCCGGCGCTGCTGCGCGCGTCGAGCGGCGCGCGCATCGCCGGCGTCCTGCAGCGCATGCAGGCCTGAGCGCGATGTCCGCCCTGCTCGCGCGCCTGCGCGGCCGCTCGCTCGCGGCCTGGATGGCCGACGGCCGCGACAACATGGTCGTGGTGCGCCTGGTCGCGGCGCTGGCCGTGCTGTTCGGGCACAGCTACGCGCTCGCCGGGCTCGGCATGGCCGAGGCCGATCCGGTGCGCCGCCTGCTCGGCCAGACCTACAGCCATTTCATCGGCGTAATGATGTTCTTCACGCTGAGCGGCCTGCTGATCACGCTGGCCTGGCAGCGCCGGCCCAACCTGCCGTACTTCCTGCGCTCGCGTGCGCTGCGCATCCTGCCGGCGCTGTTCGTCTGCGCCGTCGCCAGCGCGCTGCTGCTCGGCGCGGCGATGACCACGCTGCCGGCGGCCGCGTACTTCGGCTCGACGCAGCCGTGGCGCTACGTCGCCGGCAACGCCAGCCTGCTCGATCTGCAATGGACGCTGCCGGGCGTGTTCGCGTCCAACCCGACCACCGACTACGTCAACGGCTCGCTGTGGACGCTGCCGGTCGAGAGCGGCCTCTATCTCGCCGTGGCCGCGCTCGGTCTCGCCGGTCTGCTAACGCGGCGCGCCTGGATCGCCTCGGTCGCGATCGTCCTCGCCGCCGCGCTGTGGCTGCGCGTGCCGCTGCTGTCGGGCGAGCAGGTCTCGATCGAGACCGCGCTGATCGTGTTCTTCGCGTTCGGCGCATGGTGCTGCGTCAATCGTGCCTGGCTGCCGCTGTCGACGCCGATCCTGCTGATCCTGGCCGCGGCCGCCTGGCTCGCGTTCGGCACGCCGCTGTACCAGCCTCTGCTCGCGCTCGGCATCGCCTACGGCACGCTCTGGCTGGCCTACGTGCCGCGTCTGCCGCAGGGCCGCTGGGGCGATCTGTCCTATGGCACGTATCTGTGGGGCTTCCCGGTGCAGCAGACCCTGATCGCGGTCGCCGGCCTGCGCGATCCGCTGTCGATCTTCGCCGCCTGCCTGGCGCCGACGCTGATCCTGGCCTGGCTGTCCTGGCGCCTGGTCGAGCAGCCGGCCCTGCGCTACAAGTATCCGCCGCGCAGCGCACCGGTCGCGGCGAGCTGACGCGCGGCGTGATGGCGGTGATCGGCATGCGCGCGGGCAGCGACCCGAGCTGGAATAATCGACCGACCGGCCGTCGCGACGGCCCTGCCGGGGAGCGCGCGTGAGGCCGCTGCTGCGTATCGGATCCGGACGCCGGCCCTGGCGCCGCCTCGTGCGCTGGACCGCCTTGACGGTAGCGGCCCTGGTCGCGACGAGCGTGCTCGCCGTGCTGGCGCTGCGCTTCGTACCGCCGCTGACCTCGGCGTTCATGGTCGCGCGCTGGGTCGAGGCGCGTGCCGGCGGCGAGCGCGGCTTCTCGCTCGACTATCGCTGGCGCCCGCTCGAGGACATCTCGCCGCAGTTGCCGATCGCAGTGGTCGCCGCCGAGGACCAGAAGTTCCCAAGCCACCGCGGTTTCGATCTCGATGCGATCCGCTCCGCCCTCGATGCCGCCGACGAGGGCGGCCGGCTGCGCGGCGCCAGCACGATCAGCCAGCAGGTCGCCAAGAACCTGTTCCTGTGGTCGGGCCGCAGCTTCGTGCGCAAGGGCCTGGAGGCCTACTTCACGGTGCTGATCGAGGCGCTCTGGCCGAAGCGCCGGATCGTCGAGGTCTACGTCAACGTCGCCGAGTTCGGGGACGGCATCTACGGCGCCGAGGCGGCCGCGCGGCACTACTTCGGCAAGCCGGCATCGGCGCTCGATGCGCGGCAGGCCGCCCTGCTGGCGGCCGTGCTGCCGAACCCGCGCCGCTACCGTGCCGATCCGCCGAGCCCGTTCGTCGCGCAGCGCGCCGCCTGGATCGCGCGCCAGGTGCGCCAGCTCGGCGGCCCGGACTATCTCGGCTTCGACGTGCAGCGCTGAGCGCCTCGGCTCCCCAGCGACTCACGTCCCGCACCGGGTCTATTCGCGCGCCGGCGCCTGTGGATCGGAAAGATGGGACGAGGACTGGGCCGCGCCGGCTGCGGGCAGCGCCGGCCGGAACACCAGCTCGCGCTGCGCCAGGCGGATGCCGGCCGCCTCGAAGCGCTGCCGGATCGCCAGCAGCAGATCGGACTGCACGGCACCGAAGTCGCCGGACTGCACCCACGGCCGCACCGCTACCCTGAAGCCGTTTTCGGTCAGACCCGATACGACGATCTCGGTCGCCGGCTGCTTGAGGACGCGCGGGTCGGCCTCGACGATCGCGCGGATCTCGCTCATCGCCAGACGCACGTCCTCCTGCGCGCCGAGTTCGATCCCCAGCTCGATGCGCCGCGTGGTGCGCGCGCTGGCGTTAACGATCGCGTCGGAGGCGACCTTGCTGTTGGGCAGGATCACCTCCCGGTTGTCGGCCGTCAGCAGATGGGTGTGCATCAGGCTGACGTTCTGCACCGTGCCGCTGACGCCACCGACCTCGACCGACTGGCCGACGCGGAACGGCCGGAACACCATCAGCAGCACGCCGGCGGCGATGTTCGACAGCGACGCCTGCAGCGCCAGGCCGATCGCCAGGCCGGCCGCGCCGAGGGCCGCGAGCAGCGAGGCGGTCGGCACGCCGAGCCGGTCGAGCACGCCGACCACGACGACCGACAGCAGCAGCGCGAAGACCACGTTGCGCAGGAAATCGCCGAGCAGCGGATCGGCGCCGGTACGCGACAGCACGCGGCGCAGGCCGTCGGCGAGCCGGCGCGCGATCCGCCAGCCGATCAGCAGCAGCAACAGCGCGAAGGCGATCTTCAGCGCGACTTCGGTGGCGATCGCCAGCGGATGATCGGAATGGAGCCAGGCGACGGCGCGTTCGAGGTAGTCCATGCGCGGTATCGTCTCATCCGCGACGGCGCCGCGGCGAGTCTCGGCGCCGCCCCGGCCAGCGAGGCTTCAGGCTCGCAGCGCGCGATCGGGCCGTGGCGGCGTTAGCATCGGCAGCGGACATCCCGCATTCGATCACGAGGCCGCCGATGCGCTTCCTGCACAGCATGCTACGCGTACGCGATCTGGACCGGTCGCTGGAGTTCTACTGCGGCGCGCTCGGCCTGGTCGAGGTGCGCCGCACCGAGAACCCGGCCGGGCGCTATACGCTGGTGTTCCTGGCCGCATCGGGCGACGCCGATCGCGGCGAGATCGAATTGACCTGGAACTGGGACGATGAGGACTACGGCAGCGCGCGCAACTTCGGCCATCTCGCGTTCGAGGTCGGGGACATCCATGCGGTCTGTACGCGGCTGCAGGCGGCCGGCGTCACGATCAACCGGCCGCCGCGCGACGGGCGCATGGCCTTCGTGCGCTCGCCCGATGCGATCTCGATCGAACTGCTGCAGAAAGGCGCGCCGCTGACGCCGATCGAGCCATGGCGCTCGCTGCCGAATATCGGCACCTGGTAGGCGACGACCGGCGCCGCGAGCGCCGGCCCTGCGCCGCGAGCCCGCGGGGCTCGCGGCGACGATTCGCTCAGGGCTTGGGCGCGAACAGATCGAGGCGGCCCCCGCCGGGCAGCGTGACATCGAGCGCGCCGGCGATCTCGTTCAGCGCCAGCATGCGCGGGCACAGCGCTTCGGCGCGCTGCTCCAGATCGGCGGCGCTGCGCTCGACGGCGCGCTCGACGCCCTTCTCGATCGCCGAGGCGCGCGCCTCGAGCTCGGCCGCGGCGGCCTCGTCGCCGGTGAACGCGATCTTGATCGCCTGCGCGGTCACGTTGCCGACCAGATTGCCGATCAGGCTGCCGACCGCGTTCTCGACGAGGCCTTCGACTTCGGCATCGCTCCATTCCTGGCCGCCCTCGATGCGCCGCTCGAGCTCGACCGCGAGCGCCTGCATGCGCTTGGCCTGGGCGCGCGCGTCGGACGGGCTGCTGGCGAAGGCGGCATTGACCTGACCGACCGCCTCGAATGCGACGCCGACCGCCTGGCGCGCGATCGCCTTGACCTCCGGCAGCAGATCGCGCACGCCGCGCTCGTAGTCGGCAAGGCGCCGGCTGTCGGCCGTACTCAGTGCGACGTCGCGGCCGTCGACGCGCAGACGGCCGCCGGCGATGACGATCTCGGCCGGCGTGCCGGCAGACCGCGTGAAGACCAGTTGCTGCGGCTGCACGCGCAGCGAATACGGGCTGTGCAGATCGCAGACGCTGATCTCGGCCGAGGCGGTGTGCGGCATCAGGGCGGGAACGGCGATCAGCGCGGCGAGCAGGATGCGGCGGACGGTCATGGACGGCTCCTCGGGGTCGGGTACGGACCTACGATGCCGACGATGCCCGATCGGTTTAAGGCGCGGATGTGCAATCGGCCACGGTGACCTCCGGCAGGGGCGGTGCCGCCCTGCGAACGCGCGGGCGCGTCAGCCGCCGATGCGGTTCGGCGGGCGGCCGGCCTGCGGCCCGTGGCCGAGCGCGGCCAGCACGTTGGCGACCGCCAGGCCGACCATCGCGCGCCGCGTGCCGAGGCTGGCGCTGGCGATGTGCGGCGTCAGCACGACGTTGCGGGCCGCGAGCAGGCCCGGATGGACCGCCGGCTCGCCCTCGAACACGTCCAGCGCCGCGCCGCCGAGCCGGCCGGACGCCAGTGCCGCGGCCAGCGCCGCGTCGTCGACGACGCCGCCGCGCGCGATGTTGATCAGGAAAGCGCCGGGCTTCATGCGCGCGAGCGCCGCGGCGTCGATCAGATGATGCGTCGCCGGCGCATACGGCACGGCGACGACCAGGAAATCGGCGCGGCGCAGCAGCTCGTCCTGCTCGACGCGCTGCGCGGCGCAGGCCCGTTCGAGCGCCGGCGGCAGCGCGCGGCGGTTGTGGTAGAGCACGGTCATGCGAAATCCGCGCGCGCGCTCGGCGATCGCCTGGCCGATGCGGCCCATGCCGAGGATGCCGAGCGTGGCGCCGTGGACGTCGCGGCCGAGCAGACGGTCGAACGACCAGCGCTGCCATTGGCCGTCGCGCAGCCAGCGCTCGGCCTCGGTCATGCGGCGGGCGGCGCTGAGCAGCAGCGCGAACGCGAAATCGGCGACGGTATCGGTCAGCACGTCGGGCGTATTGGTCGCCGCGATGCCGGCGGCACGCAGCGCGGCGAGGTCGAGATTGTCGTAGCCGACGCCGACG
>NZ_DATKFQ010000030.1:0-94127 GCF_035511235.1 Dokdonella sp. | reverse complement strand
TGCTGCCCCAGCAGCGGATCGCATTGGCGCTGCCGCGCACGCAGGTATGGTCGGTGCCGGCGGCGAGCTCGAGCACCGGTCCGGACAGGCCGGCGACCGCGACCGGACGGTTCGCGCTGGCGGTAGTACCGTCGCCGAGCTGGCCGTCGTTGTTGTAGCCCCAGCAGCGCAGCTGGGCACCCGCGGCCAGCGCGCAGCTGTGCGCACCGCCGGCCGCCAGCCGCGTCGCGCCGCCGGCCAGGCCGTCGGCGACGACCGGCAGATTGCGGTTGGTGCCGGTGCCGTCGCCGAGCTGGCCGGACACGTTGCGGCCCCAGCACAGCACCGCGCCGCCGCTGCCGAGCGCGCAGGAATGCATGCCGCCGGCCGCGATCGCCTGCACCGGCTGGCCGACCGCGGCGGCCACCGGCGTGGTGCGGGCGGTCCAGCTGCCATCGCCGAGCTGGCCGCTGGCATTGGCGCCCCAGCAGGCCACGCCGCCGCCGCCGAGCAGCGCGCAGGTGTGTTCGCCGCCGGCGCTGATCGCGGTGGCGCCGGCCAGGCCGATCACCGTATTGGGCGCGGTCTGGTCGGAGGTGTGGCCGCTGCCGAGGCGGCCGTCGTCGCTCTCGCCCCAGCACTGCACCTGGCCGCTCTGCAGCAGCGCGCAGCTGTGCGCGGTGCCGAGCGCGAGCGCGATCACGCCCGATCCGAGGCCGCTCACCGGCGTCGGCGCCGGCCGGAACAGCGTGCTGCCGTCGCCGAGCTGGCCCGAGGCATTGTCGCCCCAGCAGCGCACGCCGCCGGACGCGGTCAGACCGCAGCTGTGGCTGCCGCCGGAGGCGACCGCGTGCAGCGTCTCGCTGCCGGCCACGCGGCTCGGCGCGGCATGGTGGACCGTCAGTCCGTTGCCGAGCTGGCCGAGCTGGCCACGGCCCCAGCAGCGCAGCGCGCCGTCACCGGCATCGATCGCGCAGCTGTGATCGCCGCCGGCCGACAGCGTCGCGGCCGCGGTCCAGCCCGGCGGCATCAGGACGAGAAAGAGAAGACCGATGCGCACGAAGACGCCGGCGATGCCCGAAAGGCCCATGTGTGCTGCTCCAGATGCGAGAAAAGACGGCGGGTCCGGCCCCCCGGATCACGCGAGCCCCGCCAGCCCCGGATGCTCGGCCAGACCGCCCGTGGCGTCCTCACGCGGTCTTCAAGAAACCTTCAAGGCATGGCTACGCGCTAAGATCGGCGGTCTTCGACCGATCGACGGGGCACGGGCCGACGCATGGCCGACGCTGTCGCGACACCCGACGCGCCGCTGTACCGATGGCGCTTCGGCAGCTGCGAGTTCGACGAGAGCCGCCTGACACTGCGCGTCGCCGGCGCGCTCGCGGCGATCGAGCACAAGCCGCTGCAGGTGCTGGCGCTGCTGCTGCGTCATGCCGGCGAGGTCGTCACCAAGCACGAGCTGTTCGACGCGGTATGGGCCGGCCGCGTCACGGTCGACCACGTCCTGGCGACCGCGGTCGGCAAGCTGCGCCGCGCGATCGGCGAGACCGCCGGCGTCCAGATCCGCACCGTGCCGCGCGTCGGCTACCGCCTGACCGGCCCGGTCGAGCGCATCGCCGCCGGCCGCCGGCTCGCCAGCGAACTGGCACTGGCGGCCGGCCAGCGCGTGCCCTCGCGCGAGCATTTCCGGCTGGAACGGCAGCTCGGCCGCACCGCCGGCAACGAGATCTGGCTGGCGCGCCACGGCAAGACCGGCGAACGGCGCGTCTACAAGTTCGCACTCGACGGCGAGCGGCTGGCCGCGCTCAAGCGCGAGGCGACGCTGTCGCGCGTGCTGCGCCAGGGCCTCGGCGAGCGCGACGACCTGGTCCGCGTGATCGACTGGCACTTCCACGCCGAACCGTTCTTCCTCGAATCCGCTTACGCCGGACGCAACCTGATCGACTGGGCCGCCGAGGAACCGGTGCTGAGCCATTGGTCGACGGCCGAGCGCGTCGCGTTCTTCGTGCGCATCGCCCAGGCCGTCGCCGCCGCGCACGGCGTCGGCGTGCTGCACAAGGATCTCAAACCGGCCAACGTGCTGGTCGAGGCCGACGGCAGCGGCGGCTGGCAGGTGCGCCTGACCGACTTCGGCAGCGGACGCCTGCTCGATCCGGACCGTCTGGCCGCGCTCGGCATCACCGCGCTCGGCCTGACGCTGTCGGCGCACGACCTCACCGCCGATGCGCGCTCGGGCACGCTCGTCTACCTCGCGCCGGAATTGTTCGACGGCCGTACGCCGACCGTGCAGAGCGACGTCTACGCGCTCGGCATCGTGCTGTACCAGCTCGTCGTCGGCGATCTGCGCCGGCCGCTGGCGCCGGGCTGGGAACGCGACGTCGGCGATCCGCTGCTGGTCGAGGACATCGCGCTGGCGACCGACGGCGTGCCGGAGCGCCGGCTCGGCAGCGTCAGCGAACTGGTCGACCGGCTGCGCCGCCTCGACGCGCGGCGTGCCGAACGGCAGCGCGTCGATGCGGCCGAGGCACGGGCGCGCGATGCCGTCGCCGCACTCGATCGCGCACGCGCGCGGCGGCCGTGGATCGGCGTCGCGCTGGCGCTGCTGACGATCGGCTTCGCGCTCAGCGCCTGGCAGTACCGCGCGGCCGACCGCGCGCGGCTGGACGCCGAGCGCGAGAGCGCGCGGTCGGCCGCGATCCAGGCCTTTCTCAACGACGACGTGCTCGGCGGCGCCAATCCGGAGCTGGCCGACGTGCCCGCCGAGACCAGCATCGCCGACCTGATCGACCGCGCATCGGCCGGTCTCGCCGATCGCTTCGCCGATGCGCCGCTGACCGAGGCCGGCGTGCACGAGGCACTGGCGCGCACCTATCGCGGCCTGGCACGTCATCAGTCCGCGCTCGATCATCTGCTGCGCGCCGAGGCGCTCTATGCATCGCAGCGCGGCCGCGCCGATCCGGCGAGCCTGCGCGCGCGCTACGCGCAGGTGCCGCTGCTGGCCGTGCTCGGCCGGTCCGAGGACGCCGCGGCCGCGCTCGACGGCGCCGATCGCGACGCCGGCGCCCTGCTCGATGCCGGCGGCGAGACCGCGCTGCAGGCCGCGCTCGCACGCGGCGCCTACCATCTGTACCGGCTGCAGGCCGAGCCGATGCATGCGGCCTTCGCCGCCGCCGACCGGCTGCAGCGCGCGGTGGCTCCGCAGGACGCGCCGCTGGCGCGGCACATCCGCACCAGCCTCGCCGATGCCGAGCTGCGGCTCGGCCGCGCCGCCGACGCCGAGCGGCGCGTGCGCGCGCTGCGCCAGGATCCGCTGCTGGGCGCTTCACGGAGCGGCCGCGTCCACGCCGCCGCCGATCATCTGCTGCTGTCACGGATCCTGCGCCAGCAGGGCCGGCATGCCGAGGCGCTGAGCGAGGCACGCGAAGGCCTGGCCGCCTACGAAGCGACGCTGGGACCGGACCATCGCACGACCCTGGTCGCACTGAGCACGGTCGCCAGCATCCACGCCGAGCTCGAACAGTGCGTACCGGCGCTCGAGGCGGCGCGCGAGGTCGTCGAGCGGATGCGGCGGACCGGGCCGGACGACAGTCCGACGCTGCTGATCGAGGTCGGCAATCTCGGCTACAAGGAGTACTACTGCGGCCAGACCGCACAGGGTCTGGCCCATGTCCGCGATGCCGAGCGCAGGCTGCGCCAGCGCTACGGCGCCGCGCACGGCGCATCGCAGAACTTCCGCTTCTTCCTCGCGCAGGCCCTGACCCAGAGCGGCGACCATGCCGCTGCGCTGGAACAGCTCGACGGACTGTCGCCGGATGCATTGCAGGCCGGCGGCGGCAGCGCCGGCTGGCGCGAACGGCTCGATGCGACGCGCGGCGTGGTGCTGGCACGGCTCGGCCGCCGCGCCGAGGGCGTCGCGCTGCTGCAGGCCAGCCACGACGCGCTTCAACGCAGCGGCGCAGACCGCGAGATGCTCGAGGAGATCGGCCAGCTGCTCGCCGAGGCCCAGCGCGACTGACCGCGTGCGCCGGGGCGCCGTACCGTGGCATGGCGCGGCTGACGCGGGCGGGCGACGGCGCGCGTGCGCGCATCTGGAGCTTGGCCGCGCCGTCGCGACGAGGGCCGGACAGCCGGCTCGGGCGGCGTCACGCTGCGGCGATGCCTCGATCGTCCGGTCGTCGCGAGCCGCCTTCGCGCCGATCGCGCCCTGCTAGGCGGCATCCCCTTCTTCGCTTAGGCTTGCGGCGACGGCCCGTCGCGCCGTCGGGTCTGCTCGCGTGCCGATGGACGGCGCCGTCGCGGCGACCGGTGAACGAACGGGCATGGCGGGGCGCATCTACGAATTCGACGGTTTCCGGTTGTCGACGGCGACGCGCCAGCTCTGGCGGCCCGACGGCGGCGTCAGCGTGCTGCCGGCTCGCGTCTTCGACTGCGTGCTGCACCTGATCGAGCAGCGCGCGCGCGCGGTGGGCCGCGACGAGCTGATCGCCGCGGTCTGGAACCAGACCGAGGTCGGCGACAACGTGCTGGCCCAGCTGCTCGCGCGCACCCGCAAGCTGCTCGACGACGGCGGCGACGAACAGCGCGTGATCCGCACGATTCCGGGCTTCGGCTACCACTGGGTCGCGGCGACACGGATCGTCGAACCGCAGCCGGATCGCATGCCGGAACCGGCGGCCGCGATCGAAGCGGCGGCGCCGCCTGCCGAACCGGTCGCGCCGGAGCCGAAGCCCACGCCGGCGCGCCGGCACCACGGCTGGATGCTGGCGCTGGCGCTGAGCGCGATTCTGATCGCCATCGTCGTGGCGGCGGCGCTCCGGCACCGCCACGAGGCGGAACCGGCCGTGCCGACGGTTGCCGGGACGCCCGCCTCGGTGCCGGTCGCGCAGCGGCCCGCGCTGGTGCTGCCGGCGATCGTCGAGCACGCCGAAGGACAGGCCTGGCTGCGGCTGGGTGTGATGGCGCTGGTCGCCGAGCGGCTCGACGGAGCGGGCCGCGCGACGATACCCAGCGACAACAGCGTGGCCCTGAGCCGCGGCCGCGACCTCGCGCATCTGGATGCGGCCGCGCTGGCCGAACTGGCCGATACCGCCGGCGCGAACTGGATCGTGCAGCCGCGCGTGACCGCGGTCGGCTCGCGCTGGCGCGTCGAGCTCGGGATCGTCCATGGCCAGGCGCCGATCCGGCTCGGCGTGTCGGCCGAGCACGAGCAGGTGCTCGACGCGGCGCGCGAAGCGGCCGACCGCCTGCTCGCCGGCGCCGGGGCGGGGGTCTTCGTGCCCGGCGGCGAATCCGATCCGGCGCTGACGGTCGTGCTCAAGCAGGCGCAGGCGACCTATCTGGACGGCAAGCCCGAGAAGGCACGCGTCCTGCTCGACGAGGCGCAACGCGATCACCCCGAATCCACGGCGCTCGCCTACGAGCTCGGCCGCATGGAATACGCGACCGGCCGCCTGGATGCGGCCGGGCAGCGCTTCCAGGCGCTGATCGAGCGCCTGCAGGGGCCCGACGAGGTCGTGATGCGCGCACGCGTACTGAACGCGCTGGCCCAGGTGCACTACCAGCGCCGCGCGTTCGCCGAGGTCGAGCGCTGCGCGCGGCAGACGATCGAGCTGCTGCAGCGGCGCGCCTACGGCGGCAACGAGCTCGGCCGCGCCTGGCGCGAGCTCGGCACGCTGGCGAGCTCCGAAGGCCGTTTCGAGCAGAGCCTCGCCGAGTACGCGCGGGCCCGCGTCCTGCTCGCGGCCAGCGGCGACTGGCTCGGCGTCACCCGCACCGATGCGCAGGTCGGCGTCGTGCTGCGCCGCACCGGGCGTCTGGCCGAGAGCACGGCGGTGCTGTCGCGCGCGGCCGATCGTCTGCAGGCGTTTCACGAAGCTTGGCACGAGGGCGTCATCCGCAGCCATCTCGCCGCGGCCTGGACGCTGATGGCCGAACCGCAGGCGGCGCTGACCCAGGTGCCGCGCATGCGCGAGCTCGACGCGCGCATCGAACACCCGGGCATGCGCGCGTCGATGCAGCTGGCGCTGGCCGACGTGCTGCTCGACAACGGACGCATCGCCGAGGCGGCCGGGCTGATCGCCGGACCGTATCGGCAGATCGTCGACAGCGGCGACCGCCTCAACGTGTACTTCGCGCATGCCCTGGCCGCGCGCGCCGCGGCCGCGTCCGGCGAAGACGAGCGGGCCGAGCGCGAAGCGACGCTGGCGATCGAGCACCTGTTCGATCCGGACGAGGATCCGCGCCATGTCGCGCTGACCCATCTGCTGCGGGTGCGGCTGCAGGCCGCTCGCGACGTCGCGGCGGCCGAACGCAGTGCGGCGGCGCTCGGCGCCTTCGTCGACACCGCGCCGATCCGCCCGGTCGCGGCCTATGCACGGCTTGCCGAGGCCCTGGTCGCGGTCGCGCGCGGCGATGCCGGGGCGGCACGGACAGCCTTCGAGAGCGCACAGGCGACGCCGGACCTGGTGCCGTGGGACCGCCTGCGCATCGCCGAACGCTACGTGCCGTGGCTGATCGAGCAGGGCGACGCCGACCGCGCCGCCGAGATCGTCGGCCTGCTCGGCGACGTCACCTATCGCAACTACGACGCCGCGGTGCTCGAGGTGCGGCTCTACCTCGCGACGCATCAGCGCGCGGCCTGGCAGGCCGCGCTCGATCGCGCCGATGCGCTGGCCGGCGAGCGCCGGATCGATCCGGCCCTGCGCAAGTTTCCGGAGCCGCGCTGAGCCGGCGCCGCGCGCGCATCGGACCGCGGGCGCCGATTCGCCGATCGCCCGGCCGGGGCCGGCACGCGCGCCGGCCGCAGCGGGCGCGCCGCCGGCGCGTTGCGCCGTATCCGGCAAGGGCCCGCACCGTTTGACCGCAGATCAAGGGTTTGTCGAGTGGCGGCGACGGCATCGCAGCCCGGCGGGCGAGGTATCACCGGCCTGTTAGCCGGCTGTTAGCCGTGGCGAATGCACGGCGCGCGAGCAGCGGATAAGAACGTTCCGTGGCGCAACCGCGCCAGGACGGGAGCCCCCGCACGATGTCCGAATCGATCGCCGCCGAGGATCGCCCGCCGTCTCCGGCACTGGAGGTGCTCGGTCTCGACGCGGCCGCGGAACAGGCCTACCGGATCCTGCTGCGCTGCACCGGCGCCTCGGCGCCGGAGCTGGCGGCCCGGCTGACCGTGCCGCCGTCGCGCGTGCGCGGCCTGCTCGCCGAGCTCTCGGCCAAGGGCCTGATCACGACCTCGCGGCAGCGGCCGCGGCGCTACCGCGCGGTGCCGCCCGATCTCGTGCTCGAAACGCTGATCCGCCGCCAGACCGATGCGCTGGCGCGCGCCGGCGCCGCGGCCGCCGCGCTGATCGAGGAGTTTCGCCCGGCGACGTTCCGCGTCGCGCCCGGCGACGACGCGATCGAGATGCTCGACGACGAGGACCGGGTCCGCCGCGTGATCGCCGAGATGCAGCGCGATGCGACGCACGAATGCCTGTGTCTGGACAAGCCGCCGTATGTCACCGGCCCCCCGCATACGATCGATCCGGCCGAGATCGAAGGACTTGCGCGCGGCGTGGCGTATCGCACGCTGATCGACGTCGAGGCGTTCGACGCGCCCGGCGTGCTCGAGCGCGTGCGCGCCTGCGTCGACGCCGGCGCCGAGGTGCGCGTGGGTTCCGGGCTGTCGCTGAAGCTGCTGATCGTCGACGGCAGCGCCGCGCTGATTCCGATGCGGCTGGAGGCGCTCGGCGGACCGGTCCTGCTGCTGCGCGCGTCCTCGCTGCTCGAGGCGCTGCGCGACTATTTCGATCTGCTCTGGCGGCAAGCCGCGCCGCTGTCGGCCGCGGACCTGACCGGGACCGGTGCCGACCCGCGCAGCGCGCTCGATACCGAGCAGCAGCTGCTGACGCGGCTGGCCGCCGGCTCCAACGACAAGACGACGGCCGCGGTGCTCGGCCTGTCGCCGCGCACGCTGGACCGGCGGATCGGCGCGCTGATGAAGCGGCTCGGCGCGCGGACGCGCTTCCAGGCCGGCTGGCTCGCCGCACAGCGGGCCGGCGAGGCGCAAAGCCCGTGACCGGGCCGCACCCGGACCTCGTGGCGCATCGGCGCCATGGCGCCAATACGGCGCCGCGACCGCTTGTCGCCGCAGCGGCGGCACTTCCACACTCGATCGGTGCGCTCTACGGAGCGCCGGTCACCTTCGCATTCCGCGACCTCGAGGAATGCTCCATCGTTGCTCGCTCGGGAGACTCCATGTACACGATATTCGATCGAAAGCCGGCCGGAGGCGCCGTGCGTGCCTGGCACGGCGGCCTGCTGCTTCTGGCGCTGCTGCTGCTGATGATGACGCTGCTCGGTGCCGGCGAGGTGCGCGCACTGGAACGCGTCGACGCCACCGACGTCGGTGCCGGCATTCCGCACGCGCGGCGCGTGCTCGTCAGCGACGACGGCCGCTGGGCCTACGTGGTCACCAGCACGACACCGACCCGCCCGGCACCGCTGATCAAGATCGACCTGGCGACGCTGCAGCCGGTCGCCGAGATCGACTACGCCACCGACGTGGACTCGGCCGACGGCGCGATCGGCCTGATCGATCCGCTCGGCACGCGGCTCTACGTGGTCTACACCAGCCTGCTCGGCGCGCGGATCGCCCGCGTCGATCTCACGACGATGCAGCTGACCGGCACCGGCCAGATCGGCGATTATCCGCAGACGTTCGTGATCGACGCGATGGGCCGCTACGGCTACACGAGCTCCGACGAGGGCGGCGTCGACAAGATCGACCTGACGACGCTGCAGGTGGTCGGCCATCTGCAGACCGGCCTGACCTTTCTGCAGTCCGCCGTCATCGATCCATCCGACCGCTATCTCTACCTCGGCACGCTGACCGCGCCGGCCAATGTCGCGCGGATCGATCTGAACACGTTCCAGTGGGCCGGCATGATCACGTTCCCGGCTCACGTCGTCGCCTTTCGCTCGGCGGTGATGGCGCCGGACGGCTCGGCCGCGTATTTCGGCACCTATTCCAATCCGAACTTCACGCCGTACGTGGCGAAGGTCGACCTGGCGAGCTTCCAGCCGGGCCCGGTGCTGCACATGGGAATCGACTCGGTCGGCCTCGGTGCCGCCGCGATCGACACCGCCGGCCGGTACGCCTACTTCGGCACGTCGACGAAGCCGGCGCGCCTGCTGAAGGTGGACCTCGCCACGTTCGCGGTCGCCGATTCGCTGGTGCTCGACGGCGACGACAACGGCGTGCTGAGCGTCGCGCTCGACGCCGGCGGCGACTATGCCTACGCCGGCACGCTCGACGCGCCGGGCCAGGTCATCAAGGTGGCGCTGCGCGATCCGCCGCCGGACCGCCTGCGCTTCTCGCCTGCCGACGTCGACTTTCAGATGGTCCGCATCGGCAGCCTCGCGACGCGTACGGTGACGCTCGACAACGCCGGCACGCGCGCCGCGACCGGCCTGGCATTCACCGCAGCGGCCCCCGACGTCAGCGTCGACAGCAGCGCCTGCGGCGCGACACTGGCGGCCGGCGCGAGCTGCCAGATCGTCCTGACCTACGCGCCCGGCGCCACCGGAGCGCTCGCCGACAGTTGGGGCGCCAGCTCGCTCGAGGGCGCCACCGCGCATCTGGCCGTACTCGGCAGCGCCGTATCGCCGCCGCAGGGTGCCACCGTATCGGAGGACGCGCTCGACTTCGGCGCCGTCGACATCGGCGCGACCAGCGCACCGCGCACGTTCACGGTGACCAACACCGGCAGCGCCTCGGCGATGTTCGTGATGATCTACACGGACGCGCCGGGCTTCCTGGTCGACGCGACCGCCTGCGACTTCATCGCCGCCGGCGCGAGCTGCCCGATCACGGTGCGCTACACGCCGATCGCGGTGTCGCCGGTCTCGACGACGCTGCACATCTCCAGCTCCAGTCCGGTCATCGAAGCCGACGTCGGCCTGTCCGGCCGCGGCGTGCTGCGCGACCCGGCCGTCCGCTTCGTCGAGAACAGCGTCGACTTCGGCCAGACGCCGGTCGGCGGCATCGGCCGCCGCATGGTGCAGCTGCGCAACATCGGCGCCAGCCTGCTGACCGACCTGGATTTCTCCTCGTCCGATCCGGCGTTCCGCGTCTCGTCCGAGACCGAATGTCCATGGCTGCTGGGCGGTCAGGTCTGCGTGGTCGATCTGGAATTCACGCCGGGCGCGCAAGGTCCGGCCAGTACGACGATCACGCTGACCACCGCGCAGGGCGCGATGGCACAGATTCCGGTCTCGGGCACCGGCTCGGGCAACGGCCAGCCGGCCGCCCTGGTGTTCGAGCCGGCCAGCCTGGCTTTCGGCAACGTCGCCACCGGCACCATCGCGACGCGCACGGTGACGCTGCGCAATACCGGCAGCGGCTTCGCGCAGATTTCCCACTTCATGGTGCTGCCGTGGTTCGAGGCCGACGGCATGCCGTGCATGCCGATGCTCGGCCCCGGCGAGAGCTGCACGGTCGAGGTGCGCTTCGCGCCGATCGGCCCGGGCCCGCAGAACGAGACGCTGATGGTCATGACCGACCAGGGCGTCGGTGCCGAGCTGCCGCTGTCGGGCACCGGCCGTACCGAGGCGATCTTCCAGAACGGGTTCGACTGAAGAACCGGGCTCGGCCGGCCGTGCGCGTGCGGGCTCATGCGTCGCCGAGGCCGATGCCGGGCGACGGCCGCAGGCGCGGCGCGATCGGGTGTACGCACGCAGGGCTTCGAGGATGCGGTGCCGCCGGACGGCGGCACCGCGAACCGGGCGGCAGCCGGAGCGACGGATCGGTCCGGAACCGGTCGCCCAGCCGCGCGCAGGCGGCTCAGCCGCGCTGCAGCAGCGCCACGTCGGCCACGCGCAGGAACAGCGCGCGCAGGCGGCCGAGCACCGCGAGGCGGTTGCGGCGCACGGCCGGATCATCGGCCATCACCATGACCTCGTCGAAATAGCGGTCGACCGCGCCGCGCAGCGCGGCCAGCCGGCGCAGCAGGCCGACGTAGTCGCGCTCGCCGATCAGCGGCGCGGCATCGCGCTCGGCGCCGGCCAATGCGTCGACCAGACCGGTCTCGGCATCGCCGGCGAGCAGCGCGCGCTCGATGTCGCCGTTCGCCTCGCCGCCGGCCTGGCGCAGGATGTTGCCGATGCGCTTGTTGGCCGCGGCCAGAGCCTCGGCCTCGGGCAGTCCGGCGAACGCGACGACCGCGCGCAGGCGGCGATCGAAGTCGAGCAGCGAGGACGGCGCCAGCACGCGCACCGCCTCGAACGCTTCGCTACCGATGCCCTGGTCGGCGTAGTAGCCGCGCAGGCGGTCGAGGATGAACTCGTAGAGTTCGGCCGCCAGCTCATCGCGCCGCGTGCCCGCGTCGACGGCGCTCTTGCCGTCCTTGCCCGCGAATGCGGTTTCCGGCAGCTGTGCGAGCGCCTCGGCGATCTGCGCCTGGAGATCGAGGTCGAGGCCGCCTTCGATCAGCGTGCGCGCCAGACCGAGCGCGGCGCGGCGCAGCGCGAACGGATCCTTGTTGCCGCTGGGCTTGAGGCCGACCGCGAAGATACCGGCCAGCGTGTCGAGCCGCTCGGCGATCGCGAGCACGCGGCCGACCGGACCGGCCGCGATCGCGTCGCCGGCGTAGCGCGGCGCATAGACCTCGTCGAGCGCGGCGGCCACCGCCGCATCCTCGCCGCCGGCGGTCGCGTAGTAGCGGCCCATGACGCCCTGCAGCTCCGGAAACTCGCCGACCATGCGCGTCATCAGATCGCACTTGGCGAGCGCCGCGGCACGCGTGGCGAGACCGGCGTCGACGCCGCAACGGTTGGCGATCACGCGCGCCAGCTCGGCCACGCGCACGACCTTGTCCCAGACGCTGCCGAGCTGCTGCTGATAGGTGACCGACTCGAGCGCGCGCTGATAGGCCTCCAGCGGCTGCTTGCGGTCCTCGTCGAAGAAGAACTTGGCATCGGCGAAGCGCGGACGGATCACGCGCTCGTAGCCCTTGCGGATCTCGGCCGGATCCTTCGACTCGATGTTGGCGATGCCGATGAAATGCTCGGTCAGCCGCGCATCGGCGCCGAACACCGGCACGAACTTCTGGTTGGTCTCCATCGTCGTGACCAGCGCCTCGGCCGGCACCTCGAGGAACGCGCGCTCGAACGTGCAGCCGATCGCGACCGGCCATTCGGTCAGATTGGCGATCTCGTCGAGCAGGCCGTCGGACAGGCGCGGCTCGCCGCCGGTGTCGCGGCCGACACGCGCGACCTCGGCGCGGATGCGCGCCCGGCGCTCGGCCGGATCGGCCAGCACCTTGGCCGCGCGCAGCGCGTCGAGCCACGAATCGGCATCGGCGACGTGCACCGGCTGCGGATGGTGGAAGCGGTGTCCGCGCGACTGCCGGCCCGAGCGCAGGCCGAGCACCGAGGCGTCGACGACGTCGCTGCCGTGCAGGACGACCAGCCAGTGCGCCGGACGCACGAAACCGTACGCGTGCGCGCCCCAGCGCATCGGCTTGGGGATCGGCAGCGCCTTGAGCGCCTCGTCGAGGATGTCCTGTATCAGCTCGGCGGTGGGTCGTCCAATTCTGGTCCTTCGGACTCCGAAGTACTCTGAATTATCTACTTTACGGAGCCGAACGAGATCGGATTCTGCAACGCCTTGTTTGGCCATAAAGCCAACAAGGGCCTTGGTAGGCACTCCATTGAAGTCGTGACTAGCTTTTACCGGGGGTCCCCAGGCCGTCTCTTGATAGTCGTTCTGACGAATAGCAACGAATGGGAAATACGCCGCGATACGACGAGGAGAGCAGTAAGTCTGCCTTGGACCTAACTGATATCCCCGCTGTAGCGTCGGATCATCTGGACCCGAAATATCAATGTTTCTTCCGACTAGACCTTGACGGATGGCCTCTGAAAAAGCCACGGCCAGATCGTCGAGCGCCTTCGGCGGCAGCTCCTCGGTACCCAGTTCGATCAGCAGCGCAGCGGTGCCGGCCATCACGCGGCCTCCTTAGCGGTCTTGAGGCCCGGGAAGCCGAGCTTCTCGCGCTGCGCGTAGTAGGCCTCGGCGACCGCGCGGGCGATCGTGCGCACGCGCAGGATGTAGCGCTGGCGCTCGGTCACGCTGATCGCGCGGCGCGCGTCGAGCAGGTTGAACGTGTGGCTGGCCTTCATGACCTGCTCGTAGGCCGGCAGCGGCAGGCCGGCCTCGACCAGGCGTGCCGCCTCGGCCTCGCAGGTGTCGAACCACTCGAACAGCTTGGGCACGTTGGCATGCTCGAAGTTGTAGGTGCTCTGCTCGACCTCGTTCTGATGGAACACGTCGCCGTAGGTCACGGTGCCGTGCGGTGCCTGGGTCCAGACCAGGTCGTAGACGTTGTCGACGTTCTGCAGGTACATCGCCAGGCGCTCCAGCCCGTAGGTGATCTCGCCGGTGACCGGCCGGCACTCCAGGCCGCCGGCCTGCTGGAAATACGTGAACTGCGTGACTTCCATGCCGTTGAGCCAGACCTCCCAGCCCAGGCCCCAGGCGCCGAGCGTCGGCGATTCCCAGTTGTCCTCGACGAAGCGCAGGTCGTGCACCAGCGGATCGACGCCGAGCGCCTTGAGCGAGCCGATGTAGCGGTCGAGGATGTCGTCCGGGTTCGGCTTCATCACGACCTGGTACTGGTAGTAGTGCTGCAGCCGGTTCGGATTGTCGCCGTAGCGGCCGTCGGTGGGCCGGCGCGAAGGCTGCACGTAGGCCGCGGCCCAGGGCTCGGGCCCGAGCGAGCGCAGGAACGTGGCCGGATGGAAGGTGCCGGCGCCGACCTCGGTGTCGAGCGGCTGGATCAATACGCATCCCTGCTCCGCCCAGTAGCGGTTGAGGGTCTGGATCACGTCCTGGAAGGTCGGGCCGGCCATGCACTGGCTCACAGTTGCAGTGAAAAAGCGCGCTAGTATAGCCGCGGACATGGGTCTTCCGAGGTCGAGGGCATGGCGACGCACGCTCAGCGCAACCCGTCGGAACGCGGCAAGGACGGCTTGCTCGGGGCGCGCGGCCGGCTGGAGCTCGACGACGTGCTGGCCGCCCTGCTCGCCGACGGCGTCATCACCGAAGCCGATGCCAGGCGCGTACGCGCCGACGTGCGCACCGCGCGCGGCCTGACCGAGCTGCATCCGCTGGTGCTGATCGCCAACCTCAAGCTGGCCGACGTGCGCGAGCCGGAGAAGCCGCTCAGCGTCGAGGTGCTGACGCAGTGGCTGGCGCGGCGCGCCCAGCTGCCGTATCTGAAGATCGACCCGACCAAGATCGACGTCGCCGCCGCCACCCAGGTGATCAGCCATGCCTACGCGCAGCGCTACCGGATCCTGCCGGTCGCGGTGACCGAGTCGCAGGTGGTGATCGCCACGCCCGAGCCGTTCGACGAGCGCTGGCATGCCGACCTCGCCCACGTCCTGCGCAAGGACGTGCAGCGCGTGGTCTCCAGCCCGATCGACGTCAACCGCTACCTGGCCGAATGGTGGAGCGTGCAGCGCTCGATCCAGCGCGCGCGCGACGCCAAGTCCGACGTGCACGACGGCCGCGCGATCCTCAACTTCGAGCAGCTGGTCGAGCTCGGCAAGACCGGCGAGGTCGGCGTCGACGACCGCCACGTCGTGCACATCGTCGACTGGCTGCTGCAGTACGCGTTCGAGCAGCGCGCCTCGGACATCCACCTCGAGCCGCGCCGCGACACCAGTCCGATCCGCTTCCGCATCGACGGCGTCATGCACAAGGTGTTCGAGCTGCCGACGCCGGTCATGACCGCGGTCACCGCGCGCGTGAAGATCCTCGCGCGCATGGACGTGGCCGAGAAGCGGCGTCCGCAGGACGGGCGCATCAAGACGCGCTCGCAGGGCGGCCGCGAGGTGGAGCTGCGCATCTCGAGCATGCCGACCGCGTTCGGCGAGAAGATCGTCATGCGCATCTTCGACCCGGACATCGTCGTCAAGGAGTTCCGCCAGCTCGGCTTCGCGCCGGACGAGGAGAAGCTCTGGCGCGAGATGGTCGAGCGCCCGCACGGCATCGTGCTGGTGACCGGCCCGACCGGCTCGGGCAAGACCACCACGCTGTACTCCACGCTCAAGCATCTGGCGACGCCGGACCTCAACGTCTGCACGGTCGAGGATCCGATCGAGATGGTCTCGCCGGAGTTCAACCAGATGCAGGTGCAGCCGGCGATCGACCTGGACTTCGCCGCCGGCGTGCGCACGCTGCTGCGCCAGGATCCGGACATCATCATGGTCGGCGAGATCCGCGACCTGGAAACCGCGCAGATGGCCGTGCAGGCCTCGCTGACCGGCCATCTGGTGCTCTCGACGCTGCACACCAACGACGCGCCGAGCGCGATGACGCGCCTGCTCGACCTCGGCGTGCCGAACTACCTGATCCAGTCGACGCTGACCGGCGTGGTCGCGCAGCGCCTGGTGCGCACGCTGTGCCCGCACTGCAAGACCGAGCAGCTGGTCGACGAGGCCGCCTGGACCGCGCTGACGCACGGCTGGAAGATCTCGCCGCCCGAACGCGTGTTCGCGCCGAAAGGCTGCCTGGAATGCCGCAAGACCGGCTTCCTCGGCCGCACCGGGCTCTACGAGATGCTGCGCATCACGCCGAAGCTGCGCGCGCTGATCGAGCCGCAGATGGACCTGACCAAGCTGACCTCGGCAGCCCTGGCGACCGGCATGCGGCCGCTGCGACTGTCGGCGGCCGCGCAGGTGGCACGCGGCATCACGACGATCGCCGAAGTCAGCACGGTATTGCCGCCGATCGACTGAACGCCGCCGGCACCGCACCTCGCCTGCGGCGAAGCGGTGCGAGGGAACGTGGAACGGAGGGACTGGACGCCACGGGTTGATCGTCCAGGACGTCGGGCGAGCCGTCGCGCCGCCGCTGGCGGCGGATGCGGCCGGTATCAGCGCGCGGCGTTGCGCGTGCGCGCCGAGCCGCTGCGGCGGATCGCGACCAGCGGATCGCCGAGCTTGAGGTTGCCGAGGTAGTGATTGATCGCCTCGTTGGTGACCTCGTACAGCGGCCGGCCCATGACCGCGGCCGCGGCCTTGAGGCTGTCGCGCATGCGCTTGGAGACCCGCAGCGAGGCATCGCGGGCGTCTTCCGGGGGGAGATTCGAGTTCTTCATCAGGGGGGGATCCACCGTCGCTGAGTATGCAACGGGCCACCGAAGGCGGCCCGTTTCCTGCGGTCACGGCTGCCGTCGTACCGGAAGCCCGGCGAGCCGAGCAGATCCCTTGCTGCGCGGCAGTATATCGACGCGATCCGCGCGCGCAGGCGATCGATGCCGGTCAACTTGTTACGTTTTGTAACTATCCACGCGCGCAAGACGCGTCGCCGCGCCGGCGCAGGCCTTCCGTGCTAGCGCGCCAGACCATCCGACCGGCCGGGCGCGGCCGCTACGGCGATGCGGCGATCACGCCCGGCGGGCGATGCAGCGCACGGGACGGCTCGCGGCCGCCGGATGCGCCATCCGGCCGTCACTCGGCCGCGTCGGCTTCGGCGGCTCTGCGTACGATCGCGCGCGCGACCAGGATGCCGAGCTCGTAGAGCAGACACATCGGAATCGCCAGCATCAGCATCGACAGCACGTCCGGCGGCGTGACGATCGCCGAGACGACGAAGGCGCCGACGATCGCATAGGAGCGGTTTGCCGCGAGCTGGGCCGGCGTGACCACGCCGATCGCGACCAGGATGATCAGCGCGACCGGCACCTCGAAGCACAGCCCGAACGCCAGGAACAGCATCAGCGCGAAATCGAGGAAACGGCTGATGTCGGGCATCACCGCCACGCCCTCCGGCGCGATGCCGGTCGTGAACGTGAACACCGCGGGCAGCACGAGGAAGTACGCGAATGCGCAGCCGATGTAGAACAGCACGACCGCCGAGGCCAGCAGCGGCATCGCGAGCCGCTTCTCGTGGCGATACAGGCCCGGCGAGACGAACGCCCACAGCTGGTAGAGCACCACCGGCATCGCCAGGAACAGCGCGACGAAGAAGCACAGCTTGAGCGGCACCAGGAACGGCGAGGCGACCTCGGTCGCGATCATGCTGCCGCCGACCGGCAGATGCTCGACCAGCGGCTGCGCCAGCAGTGCATAGACGCGCTTGGAGAACGGCAGCAGCGCAACCAGCACCACCAGTACCGCGGCGACGGCCTTGAGCAGGCGCGAGCGCAGCTCGACCAGATGCGTGAGAAACGACTGTTCCTCTTCGGTGCCGGGATCGGCTTGCATGGGGTACCGGAAAAGATGAAGAAGGAGCGCCGCGCCGGACCGGCGTCAGCGCGATTCGTCGACGACCGGCGGCGGCGCCGGCGCGGTGACGGCGGAGGGCGCCGGCGCGGCGGGAGTCGCGGCCGGGCCGGCCGGCGGCAGCGGCGCCGGTGCGGCCGGCTCGACGCTGCGGCGAATCGTCTGCGCGGCCGCGTCCACCTCGGCGCGGACGTCGCCGGCGCGCATCGCGTCCTCGACCTGCCGCTTCATGTCCTCGGCGGCCAGTTCGCGCTCGATCTCGCCGCGCACGCTGAGCCAGCTGTTGCGCGCGCGGCGCACCAGGGCGCCGGCGGTGCGCGCGACGCGCGGCAGGCGCTCCGGACCGAGCACCAGCAGGGCGACGATCGCGATCAGCGCGAGCTTGCCGAAGCCGACGTCGAACATGCCGGTGTCCTATTCGGCGCGGTCGCGCTGCTCGCTGGCGGTCTTGGCGGCCGCCGGCGGCGGATCGGCCTTGAGCTGGCTCTGCGGCTCGTCGCCGTCCTGCATGCCCTTGCGGAAACCCTTGATCGCGCTGCCGACGTCCTCGCCGATGTTGCGCAGACGCTTGGTGCCGAAGATCAATGCGACGACGACCAGAACGATCAGCCAGTGCCAGATGCTGAAACTACCCATGGATACACCTCGATCTCGTGGTGGCGCGCACCGCGGCGAGGCTTTCCGGAACGTGGCGTCCGGCCGCTGCGGGCACGATTACTGCGCAGTGTACTCTTCCAGACGGTCGCGGAAGTCCACGACGGCGGCCGGCACGTTGCTGACGCCGCCGTCGAGGATGCGGCGGGCGGTCACGCCGTTGCCGTAGACGGCCTGGTTGGCCTTGTTGTCGATCGTCAGCGCCGAGCCGTCGAGCGCGACGCCGGCGAACAGGCCGCGTGCGCGCGAGTACGAGTAGATCTCGGCCTTGAGCTGCGCATCGGTCGAGGCCTGTGCGGTCCGGCCGACCGGGCCGGCGGCCGCCGAGGCGTCCGCGCCGATCGTGAACTTGCCGTGCACGATCGACTCGACGCCGCGCTGGTTGCGAAACACCAGGATCACGTCGGTCGAGGACACGCCGGCCTGGAAGCCGACGCTGCCGCCGGTCATGCTGATGTAGCTGGGGTTGGACCAGGTGCCGTCGGCGGACTTGATCGAGAGCAGGCCCGAACCGTGACGCCCGCCGAGCACGAAGCCGGCCTTGATGACGTCCGGGATCACCGCGACCGCGTAGGCGTTGTGCAGCAGATCGCGCGGAATCGCCTTGTCGGGCGCCTGCATGACCTCCTGCAGCACGCGTACGGCATTGGCGGCGCGCTCGTTCTCCTTCTCGCCGGCGGCGGCGGGCAGCGCCACGAAGGCGAACAGGGCCAGCGCGGCCAGACAGGTGCGCATGAGGGTCGACATCGCAGACTCCAGACGGAAGCGGAATCCGCTCACGCTATCAGGTCGAGCTGAGTCTTCGCTGAGCCGCCGCTGAAAAGAGAATGGGACGCTCAGACCGGGCGGCGGCGGCGCAGACCGAACGCGGCGACCAGGGCGAGACCGGCGATCATCAGCGCCAGCGCCCAGGGCGAGCGCACCGGGGTGGGTACCGGCTCGGGCGGACCGCCGCGATCGGAACAATCGGTCGGCGCGACGAGGAAGCCGTTCATCGAGATGCCGCGCAGCCGCGACGGGCCCTCGAGCGAGCCGAGCACGGTCAGTGCGCCGGTGGCCGGATCGATCTTGACCAGATCGCTCCAGTCGACCAGGGCCGGCGGGTTGTAGTTGAGCGTCGCCCACAGCGTGCCGTCGCTGCCGAAGCTCATCGCCACGACGTTGACGTAGTTGGGTACGGCGCCGAAGCCGCCGATGCGATCGACGCTGGCGTCGGTGGTGTCGACGCGATAGAGGCCGTTGTCGTCGCGGCCGGCGGCGGCGTACAGCGTGTCGCCGCGCGCGGCCAAGCCGGTGATCGGCTTGCCGGTGTTGCCGACGTAGACCGGATGGATCGCGCTCGGCGGCGTCTTCCAGAGACCGCCGTTGGCCGAGGCGATCCACAGATTGCCGTCGCAGGCGTAGGTCATCGACAGGTCGAGCGCTTCCTCGGTCGCCATGCCCGACAGCGTGCCTCGATAGCTGGCCGTGCCGGAGGCGGGATCGAGCTGCACGACGATCTTCTGGTTGCCGACGACGGCGAGGATCTCGCCGCCCGGTCCGTAGGTCAGGCCGCGGACCTGGGCGACGGCCTGGCCGTTGACCGCGCCGGCTTCGCCGACGAAGCTCGCCCGGCGTGCGCCGAGGTCGATCTGGTAGAAATCGCGAAACGCCACGCCGTACGCCGGCGCCGCCAGCTGCGCGGAGGCAGACGACGAGGCGACGGAAAGCACGGCTGCGGTCAGGCAGGCACGCATGCGCATGGCGGTCGATGTTATCGTTATGGGTAGTCGTCGCCCGCGCCGGCGCCCGGATCCGATCCGGAAACCGCCGACACGCGCACGCCCGAGTCTAGCAGCAATTCCAGCCGCGACAAACCGCCGCCCCCGGCACCGGCCCGGGTGGGCGGTCGTGCCGCGGACGCGTCCGCGGTGCCGACTTCCGCCCCAGCCCATCGCCCGGCATGACCTCCGATCCGCCCTCCGTCCCTGCCCCCGCCGTCCCGGACAGCGCCGTCCTGCTGGTCAATCTCGGCACACCCGACGCGCCGACGCCGCGCGCGGTGCGCCGCTACCTCGCCGAGTTCCTGTCCGATCCGCGCGTCGTCGAGCAGCCGCGCTGGCTGTGGCTACCGATCCTGCACGGCGTGATCCTGCGCATCCGCCCGGCGCGCTCGGCCGCGCTGTACCGGCGGATCTGGACCGAGGCCGGATCGCCGCTGCAGACCGGGATGGCGGCCCTGGCCGCGGCCGTGCAGGCGCGGCGCCCGGATCTGATCGTGCGCCACGCGATGCGCTATCGCGAGCCGAGCCTGGCCGCGCAGCTCGACGCGCTCGACGCCGCCGGCATCCGCCGCCTGCTGGTGCTGCCGCTGTTCCCGCAGTATTCGGCGACCACGACCGCCTCGGTGTTCGACGAGCTCGGCCGCCAGCTGCGGCGCCGGCGGCGCGTGCCGGAACTGCACTTCGTCGACGGCTACGCGACCGAGCCGGCTTATGTCGAGGCGCTCGCCGCGCGGATCGAGGCGCATTGGCGCACGCATGGCGCGGCCGACCGGCTGCTGCTGTCGTTCCACGGCATCCCGGAGCGCTACGTGCGCGCCGGCGATCCGTACGCCGAGCAGTGCCACGCGACCGCCGCGGCGCTGCGGCAGCGGCTGGGACCGGCCGCGCCGCCGATCCTGACCTGCTTCCAGTCGCGGGTCGGGCGCGACCCGTGGCTGCGGCCGTATACCGACCAGCTGCTCGAGCGGCTGCCGTCCGAAGGCGTGCGCAGCGTGCAGATCGTCGCGCCGGGCTTCTCGATCGACTGCCTCGAAACGCTCGAGGAGCTGGCGATGACCAACCGCGAGCTTTTCCTGGCGGCGGGCGGCGCGCGCTACGAATACATTCCCGCGCTCGACGCCGGCGCAGGCCAGGTCGCGCTGGTCGCCGAGCTGATCGGCCGCCATCTCGGCGGCCCGCCGGCGCCATGAACGCGCCGGAGGAGCGGGTCTTCGAGCTGCCGCAGCTGACGATCGCGGCGCGCTGCTGGGGCGATCCGGCACTGCCGCCGCTGCTCGCGCTGCACGGCTGGCTCGACAACGCCGGCTCGTTCGACCGGCTGGCGCCGCTGCTGGCCGGCCGTCACCACGTGATCGCGATCGATCTGGCCGGCCATGGCCGTTCCGGACATCGGCCGCCCGGCACCTGGTACCACTACGTCGACTTTCTCGACGAGATGCTTGCGGTGATCGACCGGATCGGCCGGCCGCGGATCGACCTGCTCGGCCATTCGCTCGGCGGCACGCTGGCCAGCATGCTGGCCGGCGCGTTTCCGGAACGGATCGACCGGCTCGCGCTGATCGAGGCGCTCGGCCCATTGACTGCACCGGACGAGGACACCGCGACGCGTCTGCGCGCCGGGCTCGAGGCGCGCCGCGACCGACGCGGCGACCGCCGGCGCGTGTTCGAGACGGTCGATGCCGCGATCGCCGCGCGGCTGACCGCCGGCGGCCTGTCCGCGGACGGCGCCCGGCCGATCGTCGAGCGCGGCCTGCGCCGCGTCGAGGGCGGCTTCGTCTGGTCCAGCGATGCGCGCCTGCGGCTGAGCTCGCCGACACGGCTCGGCGAGGACCAGGTGCTCGCCGTGCTCGGCGGCATCGATGCGCCGACGCTGCTGGTGCTGACCGAGCCGGACACGCCGTATCTGCCGCGAGAGGGCATCGAGCGGCGCGCCGCCCGCGTCGCGGACATCGAGATCGTGCGGCTCGGCGGCGGCCATCACCTGCATCTGGAACGGCCCGAACCGGTCGCCGCGGCGCTGTCGGCGTTCTTTGCGCGCAGGCCGGCGCGCGGCTGATCCGACCGGCGGCTCGCCGCGCGATTCGCCTTCGACGACGCGGCGAGCGGCAGCACCGGTCATGCGCCGAGCCGTCCGACCGTTTGCGCGCCTGCATGACGTGCCGATCGCAGGCGCCCGCCCGTGCCTTCAGCTGCGGCGCGACGCCCCGTCGGCCGGTGCTGCGATCGGACGCCAGCGCGACGCCGCTCGGCCGTCAGCCGCCCGGCGTCTGGATCAGGCGGCCCAGTTCGGCCTTGAGGGCCTGGCCGTGGAACCTCAGCCAGTCGCGCTGTTCGCCCCATTCCGGATACAGCGACTCGACCAGGTTCCAGAACCGCTTGGAATGGTTGCGGATGCGCAGATGGCACAGCTCGTGGACCAGCACGTAGCGCAGCGCCGCCGGCGGTGCCAGCGCGAGCGCGAGATCGAGGGTGACCACGTCGCGCGTGTCGAGGCTGCCCCACAGGCTCTTCAGCGGCCGCACGCGGATGCCGGTCGGCGCCAGGCCGAGCTCCGGCGTGTAGCGCGCCAGCCAGCGCGAGACGTCGCGGCGCATCTGCGCCTCCAGGAACGAGCGCAGCAGCGCGCGCGCGGCCTCGGGCGCACGGCGGTGCGGCCGCGGCAGGCTGATGATCAGCCGGTCCTCGGCGTGCTCGATATGCGGATACGCGCCGTCGCGCCAGGACAGGCGCGTGGTCTCGCCGCGCAGCGGCAGTACCGTCGCCGAACCGACCTTCAGCGGCGGCGGCTGCGAGCCGAGATTGAGCTCGTCGAGCTTGCGCTCGAGCCATTCGCCGTGTTTGCGCAGGAACGCGAACACCTGGGCCGGATGGGTGCCTTCCGGATAGGTCACGCGGGCGCCGCTCGGCGTCACCGTCAGGCGCAGCCGGCGCGCTCGCGGGTGGCTGCGGCGCAGGACCTTGATCGTGTCGCCGGTCTGCGTCGCGAGCTCCAGATAGGTATTGTCGTTCTCGAGGGTCATCGCTGCCTCATGACCCACACGGGTCCGCTAGCCGGGTCGAGAACGCGGACTCCTGCCCGCCTCCCGATCGAACGCCGCAGGCCGAGCCTGCGCACCTTCTCCCCCGAATCGCCCGCTCGCGCGATCGATTCCGGAGCGATCCTGTCCTGGATCGCACCAGCGGGCCGCCTTTCGACGGTCCACTAGTCGCGGTTCCCCGGCCGCGGTAAACCAAACCAATCCCCGAACTTGTCGAACAGGCGCGCCAGCTCCAGCGTCAGCAGCGCGAAACGCGCGTCGATCTCCGCCTGGATCGACTCGGACGATTCCTCGCCGAGTTCGTCCAGCACGACATCCAGAAAGCGCAACTTGCGGACCGTCAGGTCTTCGCCGAGCACGAAACTCATGCGCTCGTCGAATTCCAGACCGAGCTGATAGACCTGCTTGCCGGTCTTCAGATGCTCCCGCACCTCGTCCGATTCAAGCTCTTGACGCCGGCATCGGACGATGGCACCGGACTCGACCGGATCGCGCAGCTCGCACTCGTCGCCGAGCGTCAGACCCGCAGGCAGCTTGCCATGGATCAGCCAGTCCGTCATCAAGGCCCGTGGCGACTCTTCCGGCGCCATCGGCGTGGCCGGAAACTGGCCCACCGCCTCGCGGATCTGGCTGACCGCCTCCTCGGCCACCTTGCGGCTGGCGGTATCGACGACGAGCCACCCGTTCTTGGCGTCCAGATAAGCACTCTGACGTGACGGGCGGATGAAAGCCCGCGGCATGAGTTCCGAAACAACCTCTTCTTTCAATCGCTTGCGTTCGCGCGCGCCGATCCGGCGGCCTTCCTTGGCGGCCAGGGCCTGGATCCGGTTGGCCAGCTCCTCGGATACCACGGAGCCGGGCAGCAGGCGGTCCTCGCCGCCGATCGTCAGCAGCGTATAGGCGTTGATCCGGTGCATCAGGGCCTCGGACTGGCGACCGAACGGCGAGACGAAGCCGCGCGTGGACAGTTCGAGCGGTCCGCACGGGCGCAGCCGCTGCGGCTCGAGCCGGGTCTCGAGGTCCTCGAGCATCTCGGCGGCGGATTCGGGAAAGCGGAACAGCGTCAGGTTTCGGAAGAACATGGCATCTCGGTACGGAAGTGGACGTCAGGACACGCGGCCGGCGCGCCGGCCGGTGCCGCGGCGGCGGAGGTTTCAGGTCAGGTCGGCCGCGTTGTCGCGCAGCCAGGCGTGGGCATCGGCACCCGCGCCGCGGGTGCCGAGCGCCGCGAAATCGAACAGCGCCGGGTCGGCCAGCTGAGACGGCGAGATCTTGGTCAGCGCGCGGAACACGTTCTCGACGCGGCCGGGCTGCAGGCGCTCCCAGTCGGCCAGCATCGCCTTGACCACCTTGCGCTGCAGGTTCTCCTGCGAGCCGCACAGATTGCATGGCAGGATCGGATAGCCCTCGTGCCCGGCGTGCGCGGCGATGTCGGCCTCGCGGCAGTAGGCCAGCGGCCGGATCACGATATGGCGGCCGTCGTCGGACTGGAGCTTGGGTGGCATCGCCTTCAGCGCGGCGTGGTGGAACAGATTGAGGAACAGCGTCTCGACGATGTCGTCGCGGTGGTGGCCGAGCGCGATCTTGGTGAAACCCTCGCGCGCCGCGAACATGTAGAGCGCGCCGCGGCGCATGCGCGAGCACAGGCTGCACATCGTCTTGCCCTCCGGCACGACGCGGCGCACGACGCTGTAGGTATCCTGCTCGATGACATGGAACGGCACGCCGATGCCGCGCAGGTATGCCGGCAGCACATCCGGGTCGTAGCCGGGCTGCTTCTGGTCCAGATGCACGGCGGTCAGCTCGAAGCGCACCGGCGCCTTGGCCTGCAGCCGGCGCAGCATGTCCAGCAGCGTGTAGGAGTCCTTGCCGCCGGACAGGCAGACCATCACGCGGTCGCCGTCCTCGATCATGTTGTAGTCGGCGATCGCCTGGCCGACCTGGTGGCGCAGGCGCTTGGCCAGCCGGACGGCTTCGTGTTCGTGCTTGCGGGCGGCGACGTTCATCGGAGGACGGCGGTGGACGGCAATCGTCCATTGTACGGCCAGCATCGCCCGGCGCGTCCGCCTGCGGCCCCGCGCGGCGTCAAAAGCACTACACTTGCCGCCCTGCCATGAGCCACCCGTTCACCGACGACCCCGCCGTGCTGGTCCGCAAGCTCGCCGAGCTGCGGCTGGAGCATCGCGACCTGGATACCGCGATCGCGCGGCTGTCGATCGACCCGAACCTGTCCGACGAGCTGCAGATCACGCGCATGAAGAAGCGCAAGCTGCGGCTCAAGGACATGATCGCCTGGATCGAGAGCCGGATGATCCCCGATCTCGACGCCTGAGCGGCGTCCGCCCTCGTCAGGCGCCCGGCTTGGCGGCAGCCGCCGCAGCGCCCTCGGGTGCGTCCTCGGCCAGCCGCGCGCGCATGTCCTGCGTCAGCTTGAGAATGCCGTGGCGGATCTCGCGGCTGAGGATCACGCGCGCGTCGCGCGCGACTTCCTCCAGCGAGCCGTCGAAGTCGAGCTTGCCGTTCTCGTCGAGCCAGACCACGCGCCGCTCGCGCAGCTTCTGGATGAAGCCGCGGAACAGCGACTTGTCGAAGAACTCCGGCGCGTTGACCTCGTGCAGCAGCGAGAGCCGCTGCGCGGTCAGGTAGCACAGGTTCTCGAGCTCTCCCGCGGTCAGGCTGTGCGGACCGTTCTTCACCAGCGCGGCCAGCGCGATGTAGTAGCGCTCGAACGCCTGCAGCAGGCTGTGCGCGATGCCGCGCAGCCGGAACGCGGTGTCGCTCTGGCCCGGACCGCGGCTCATGATGCGACCGTCCTCGTCGGTCTCGAGCAGGTCGTGGCGCGTGAAGAAGTCCAGCGTCGCCTCGATGCGCTCGCCGAAGCGATCCTCGTCCCAGCCGAGGAACAGCTCGGAGCGGATGAACGGATAGACCAGGCGGCCGAGCCGGACCAGGGTCGCGCGCGCCATGCGCCGGTTGTTGAGAAAGCAGCAGGCGACCCAGGCCGCCGCCGCGAACAGGTGCTGGACGTTGTTGCGGAAGTAGCTCAGCAGGACCGCCTGCTCCTCGCCACAGCGCAGCACGTCGCCGAGCGGATGGGCGACGCGCTCGATCCACTGCATCTTCTCGCCGTAGGCGATGATCTGCGCCGGCTCCAGCGCGGTCACGGTCACGCGGTCCGAATACGGCAGCTCGACCAGCAGCCGCTTGGCCAGATCGAGCTGCGCGAGCAGGTCGGACTCGGCCATCGCATGGTTCGGCGTGGACAGCAGCGCCAGCGCCAGCAGGTTGACCGGATTGACGTCGGCGGAGCGGTTGATGTTGACGAGGATCCGTTCGGCCAGCGCGTCGACCGCGGGACCGGCCCAGTCGGGCTTGTCGTCGTCGCCGCCCGGCGCCTCGCGCCACTGCGGCGCGACCTCGTCGAGCAGCTCGGCCAGGTATACCGGCTCGCCGAAGCTGACCGCGACCTCGCCGTAGTGCTGGCGCAATACCTTGGTCGCGCGCAGCAGGCCCAGCCAGGACTCCTTCTGCTTCGGACGGCCCGACAGCTCGCCGATGTATTCCTTGCCTTCCATCAGCTTCTCGTAGCCGATGTAGACCGGCTGGAACAGCACCGGCCGGCGCGACTGCGACAGGAAGCTCGACAGCGTCATCGACAGCATGCCGGCGCGCGGCGCGAGCAGGCGGCCGGTGCGCGAGCGTCCACCCTCGATGAAGTATTCCAGCGGCACGCCGCGCGCGAACAGCTGGCCGAGGTACTCGCGGAACACGGTCGAGTACAGCAGGTTGCCGCGGAACGTGCGGCGCAGGAAGAACGCGCCGCCGCGGCGCAGCAGCGAGCCGAGCACCGGCAGGTTGAGATTGACGCCGGCGGCGATATGCGGCACCGACAGGCCGTTGCGGTACAGCAGCCACGACAGCAACAGATAGTCGATGTGGCTGCGGTGGCACGGCACGTAGATCACCTCGTGGCCGGGCACGCTGGCGCGCAGCGACTCGAAGTGATGCATCTTCACGCCGCCGTAGAGCTTGTTCCAGAAGCCGTTCAGCAGGAACGACATCGAACGCACCAGCGGATGCGAGTAGTCGGCGGCGATCTCCATCGCGAAGTCGCGCGCGCGCTTCTCGGCCTTGGCCAGCGGCAGGTTCTCCTTGCTGGCCGTCGCCGCGATCGCCTCGCGCACCGGCTCGGCGTTGAGCACCGCGTTGACGACGGTGCGCCGGTGCGAGAGATCAGGGCCGATGACGGCCGCGCGGATCCGGTGGAAGTGCACGCGCAGCACGCGCGAGAGCTTGCGCACGCTGCGCTCGGTCGCTTCGCCGCCGGCCTCGTCGATCAGCTGGCGCAGCGACACCGGCGCCGCGAACTGGACGATCGTGTCGCGGCCGTTCAGCAGCAGCGCCAGCAGCCGGCGGAAGCGGCCGACGACGACCCAGTTCTCCGAAAACAGCACGCTGAACCAGCCGGACTGCCGGTCCGGGGCGCGGCCGACGAAGATCGACACCGGCACCAGGCGCACGTCGGCACCGGGCGTCTGCGCGACGTGCGCGAACAGGCGCGCCAGCGTCTCCGAGCGCGTCGGATGCTGCGGCCGGCCGAACCAGCGCGGCCGCCGCGACAGATAGACGATCGAACGGCGCCGCCGGATCGGCAGCACGTCGGCGGCCGCCAGCGGAGCCGGCAGGCCGGCCGATGCGGCCGCCTCCTCGAGGATCAGCGTGTCAGAGAGGCCGTAGCGCTCGAGCACGTAGACCGTCGGGCGGCCGTCGCTGGCGTCGACCAGGGTGCGCGGATCGGACGGCTGCAGGCGCAGCCGCAGCCACGGCCGCAGCAGCGCGCACAGCAGCCGCGTCAGCGCGGGTGCCCGGCCTGCGGCGGCCGGCCGGGCTCCGGGAAGGGCCGGGTCCATCGGGAAGGAGCGCTCGTCGAGCGAGGAACCCGCCGCTCAGCCTTCGCCGGCGGCCACGGCCGGCTCGGCGGCGTCGCGATCGAGCTTGTCGAGGGCGTTCTTGCCGTACCAGGCGTTGTCGCGCTGGACCATCTCGGCCTCGGCCGTCAGCGGCTTGCCGAGCAGCGTGTAGTCGACCTTGACCTTGGCCTGACTGCCATCGTTGGACACCAGCGTGGTCTTGACCGAGTCGAGCGTGTCGTCGATCGAGAAGCCGTAGACCGCGACCGTGCGCTTGATCGCCTGGAACACGATCTGGCCCTTCTGCATCGCGTCCTCGTAGCTCAGCGCACGCGCCTCGTCGATCGTCGCCAGCTTCATCTCGCGCGCGGTGGCGGTAGCGATCGCGATGACCTGCTTGACCTTGTCCGGATCGGTGAAGCGCGTGTTCTGCATCCAGTCGGCCAGCGCGTCGATCGCCGCCAGCGCCTGGTTCTTCTCGGCCTCGGCCAGATCCTTGCTCTGCTGGATCGTGCTGCGCAGGAAGCCGCGGCCCATGTTGACGTACATCGGCAGCTGCTGCTGGTACTGCGCGTCGAACGCGGTGAGCTGCGGCTCGATCTCGGCGTAGAGCGTCTGCTCGGCATCCGGCGCGGTCAGCTTGGCCATCATCTCGGCGAACTGCGCGCGCTCCTCCTCGGTCGGCGGATCCTGGTCCTGGCCCCACTCGGCCTTGACCTTCGCGTAGTCGGCCGGCGGCAGCGAATGGGCGATCAGGCCGCCGATGTCGCCGGCCTTGAGCAGGGCGACGGAGGTATGGATCGCCGCCTCCGGACCCGCGGCGCTCTTGGCGGCGGCCGGGCTCGCGGACTCGCCGGACGGCGTTTCCTTGCTGCAGGCGGTCGCCAGAACGAGGGACAGCGCCAGGCCGGCGACGCGCAGGGATTTGGCGAACATGGGGATACCGGTCGTCCGAAGAGAAAGGAGCGGCACTTTATCAGACTTGCCGGATCGGCCTCGGTCCGCGGCCGCGGCGCGCATGCCGGCCCAGGCCGGCGCTCGGGCGGCGCCCATAAAAAACCCGGACGGCAGCGGACCGTCCGGGCGAGTCCGGCAAAGCCGGAGAGAGCGTTGTTGTTGTTGGCCTGTCTGGTCGGGCGCTGCAGGCGTCGATCTGAAGAGCGGGCGCATCATACGACCTGACTGATCCTGATGCAATACATTAGGAATCAGCTTTTATCTTATTGATTTATTTGTCCTGATAGTCGAGCGCGTCGAGCTTCATGCGGCGCCGTTCGGCAGCCGGCAGGCTCCAGGCGTTGTTGAACAGAGCCGGCTCCCAGGAGCCGTAGGTCGGGTTCGGCAGCACGAACCAGCGCTCGCCGATCCAGCCCAGATACGGCTCGACCGCCTGGCGCCGGCCGGCCGGCGTATTGGCCAGCACGTCGACGAAATCGCCGATCTGATCGCCGAACTGCATCAGCACGCGGTGCTCGCGCGCGACCAGGCGCCGCCGGCAACCCTTCTCGCTCCCGTTCTGCTCGCAGCCCGGCACGACGGTGCCGAGGCCGAGGAACACGTCCTGGCGGTCGGCGATCGGAAAGCCGAGCTTGCGCAGGTTCGCCAGGGTGACCGTATTGAGGTCGCGCGCGCGGTTGGACAGATAGAACACCGTCACGCCGCGCTCGGCCGCATCGCGCGCGAACTCGAGCGCGCCCGGCACCGCCTGTGCGCGTTGCTCGCGGCACCACTGGGCCCAGGTGAACTCGTCGTAGCTCGCGCCGTCGCGCACCAGGCGCGCCTGATACGGACTGTTGTCGAGCATCGTCTCGTCGATGTCGACGATGATCGCGGGCGCAAGCCGGTCGACCCGGCCTTCGCGCTCGTCGTGCGGCAGCGCATCCCAGGCCGGATCGGCCAGCGCACGCGACAGCTGCTCGCGAGCGGCTGCGAACGCCTGGCGCGCCAGCAGTTCGCGCTCGATCGCGGTCTGCGTCCAGACCACGGCATTGAGATTGTCGTCGGGGCGCGGACCGGCGGTTTCGGCGAGGGCCGGCACCGGCGCGGTGGCGGCGGGCCCGACCGCGACCGGCCGCGTCGCGGCACAGCCGCCGAGCACCAATGCGATCAGCGGCACGAGGACGGAGAACGGCTTCATCATGACTCCCGGGGATTGGAACGCGACGACCCAGCGCATACGATCCGGCCAGTTTATTACGCCCGTGCTAAGCGCGGGCTCTCCCAGGACCGCACGACAGGACCTCGCGTGACCCTCCACGAACCGCTTTCTCCGCGCGTGACGATCGCCAGTCACGTGCTGGCCGCGCTCGCGCTGCTGGCCATCCTGCACCTGCATCTGCTGCCGGCGCTGCTGGCCGGCCTGCTGGTCTACGTGCTCGTGCACGGCCTGGCGCCGATGCTGCAGAAGCGCCTGCCCGGCGCACGCGCGCACTGGCTGGTCGTGCTGTTCCTCGGCGTGGTCGTGGTCGGCATCCTCACCGTCGCGATCATCGGCCTGATCGCGTTCCTCGGCAGCGAACGCGGCAACCCCAGCCTGCTGTTCGAGCGCATGATGCCGCTGATCGAGAGCGCGCGATCGCAGCTGCCGCAGATGATCGTCGATCACCTGCCCGACAACATCGAGGACTTCCGCGCCTCGGCGATCGAGTGGCTGCGCATGCACGCCGCGCAGCTGCAGCTGGCCGGCATCCAGGCCGGCCGCACCTTCGTGCAGCTGCTGATGGGCCTGGTGCTCGGCGCGATCATCGCGCTGCACAGCTTCAGCATCCACCGCTATCAGGGGCCGCTGGCGCGCGCATTGACCCAGCGCGCCGCGTGGCTGGCCACCGCGTTCCACGACATCGTCTACGCGCAGGTCAAGATCTCGGCGTTGAACACGCTGTTCACCGGCATCTTCCTGCTGCTGGTGCTGCCGCTGTTCGGCGTCAACCTGCCGTTCGCCAAGACGCTGGTCGTGATCACGTTCGTCGTCGGCCTGCTGCCGGTGATCGGCAACCTGATCTCCAACACGGTGATCTTCATCGTCGGCCTGTCGGTCTCGCTCTGGGTCGCCTGCGCCGCGCTCGGCTTCCTGATCGCGATCCACAAGCTCGAGTACTTCCTCAACGCGCGCATCGTCGGCTCGCAGATCCGCGCCCGCGCCTGGGAGCTGCTGCTGGCGATGCTGCTGATGGAAGCGGCGTTCGGCCTGGCCGGCCTGGTTGCGGCGCCGATCTACTACGCGCTGCTCAAGAGGGAGCTGGAGGCGGCGCATTTGATTTGAGATTCGCTCTGATCAAACGTATGCCAGGGTCTGATATGGCGGATACCTGAGGTGAGTGATGCCAGCGCAAGAAACGATCAGCAGACGATCACACTTGCGTACGCGGTAGGTGTCGAGCGAGCTGAAAATGGCACACAGGTGTCAAGTTTCGAGAGCTTGCTTGCGAGTGGAACAAGCCCCGATCGGCAGGTCAGCCACGAGACGATCTATGCAGCGATCTATGCGCATCCGCGTGGGCCGCTGAAGAAGGCAATGGTGGAGGCGTTACGGTAGCAAAGGCCCCGTCGTGGCCGACGCCGCAGGACAGCGGCCAGCGTTGGCTTCGTGCCGGAGGCGCTGCGCATCGTGAACCGCCCCGAGGAGATCGCTCAGCGCACACTGCCTGGGCACTGGGAAGGGAATCTCATCGAGGGGCGCCTTCAATCGTTCCTGCGTGGGCAGGCTGGTCGAGCGCAAGACGCGCTTCGTCATGCTGTGCCGGATGGAGGGCTGCACGGCGCAGGATGCGCTGGAAGGGTTTACGCGCCAGATGAAGAAGCTGCCGGCGTTCCTGCGCGAGAGCCTGACCTACGATCGCGGCAGCGAACTGGCCTGCCACGCCGAACTGGCCAGGCGCTAGAACATCGACATCTAGTCTGCGATCCAGGAAGCCGTACGTGAATTTCCGCGGCAGGCGCGGCCCGAGTGTGAGCGGCGGCGGCGTTGCCGCCGGATCGTGGGGCATTTATCGAAAAGCGTTTCTCATTATTGCCAAATCATCGCTTTTGTATAGAATGAGAGTCATGCCCGCAGCCACTCCCTCTTTGTTACCCGATGCAGCCGCCCAACTGGCGGTTTTAGGTGAGCACATCCGGGTGCAGCGCAAGGCCCTACGTGTGAGCGCCACGGCGGCGGCTGAAGCAGCCGGCATGTCGCGCGTGACCTGGCACCGCATCGAGAAAGGCGAGCCATCGGTGACGATGGGAGCTTACTGTAATGCGGCGGCGGCTGTGGGGCTGGTGGTAGCGTTGGCACACGCCGCAGAACCGCTCAGCGGGCAGACTCTGGCATCCAGCCGGCAGGGCTGGATTCCGGCCCGCATCCGACTGGCAGACTATGCGCAGCTGCGCCGTCTGGCATGGCAAGTGCACGGTACCGATGCCTTGACGCCGATAGAGGCGATGGACATCTACGAACGCAATGCGCGCCACCTCGTTCCGTCAGCTCTGGAACCCGCCGAGCGGGACCTGATCGAGGCCCTGCGCCTGGCCTTCAAGAACGAGGGCCGCCATGTTTGAGCGCCCGCACCATCGGCGGATTGCCGAGGTGTTGCAGGCGCTCGATGGGCGAGTGCTGCGTGATCACTGCTGCTGGTTCGGTGGTGGTACGGCGATGGCATTGCGTTACGGCGAGTACCGCGAATCGGTGGACATGGACTTTCTCGTGTCCGACATAAGCTGCTACCGCAACTTGCGCCAGCGGCTCACCGGTCCGCAGGGTATCGGAGTTCTTGTCCGGCAAGGCGGACAGCCATTGGTACAGGTGCGAGAAGTCAGGGCCGATCAGTACGGCATTCGCACCCTGGTGCGAATGGATAGCGCCGAGATCAAATTCGAGATCGTGCTGGAGGCGCGCATGGCACTGGCGCCGCCGCGCCGCAGCGACGCCATCTGCGGTATTGCTACGCTGACGCCGCTCGACATGGCGGCGGGCAAGCTGCTGGCCAATTCTGACCGCTTCATGGACGATGGCGTATTCAGCCGGGACGTGATCGACCTGGCCATGATGAAACCTCCGCTGCCTTTGCTGCGTGCGGCCGTGGCGAAGGCGGAGCAGGCCTACGGCACCGCCATCCTCCGCGACCTGGGCAAGGCGCTCGACCGGCTCAAAGGCCGCGAGGGCTGGCTGGACCGCTGCATGAAGGCGATGGCGATGCAGGTGCCTAGGGCGCTCATATGGCAACGATTGAGACTGCTGGAGCGGGTGCTGCCTGAGTCATCGGCTTGACGCAGGCCACGTCCGCCGAGCTAAGTTCGGTAAGCGTTGATGCTGGGCCGAATCGTCGGTCACGTGTTTGACCATAGGCTCAGGAGCCAGCACACCGATGCTTCAATACCGATCGAACTACCCCAATCACGTCCACCAACTGATGGTGTCGGCGTCCAGGCACTGCTTCGCGGGTGCCGACGACCTGATGAAGTGCCAGAAGAAGCCAATGGAGGTAACACTGGCGAAGCTGCCAGCCTCCCCGCGCCGCCACGCGGTCATCTACACACTGCGAGATCATTGCAGCGGCGTGTTCTATGCGGAAGTCGCGATTGCACCGGATCTGTTGCCGCTCAAGGGTTTTCTCGCTCGGGCCTGGGATGAAAAGGCGAACTTTGCATTCTGCGGCCTTCCGGAGTTGCTGTCCTTTCCTGCGTCGGTACGGGACGCATTCCCCGAAGTAGCCGAGGCCGTCGAACGGCTGGGCGTGAGGCTGGTGGATGTCACCAGTGGGTTCCAGGGCGGCGTACGCGACATTCGTGAAATCAACGAAGCCATGCGCGTGCACGAAGGCAGGCCGCTAAGCGATCTCCCCGATGAGATCGAGTGGACCTATCGGCGCCTGGCCAATGCCGTGTCGCGTCGCGGCTTCGGCGCCAAGATCGAGATGTGGAAGGAGGGCGTCGGGACCGTTAGGTTCCCCCCGCTCGACTGGTAGCCGCGCCGTCTTCCAGGTACGGCTTGGAGATGTCTACTGAACTCGGAGCGATTCACGGACCGTCACGTATCGAGACCCGGTTTTCAGATCACCTCGCGGGACTCTACTCGACCTGTGCTTCTTACGATCGGAGCGTCGTGTTGAATGCATGGTTAAAGCTCACCTGCGGTTCATGCCTTGTCTTTGCCGCTCATAGAACCGCCTCGAGCCCCTTGCGATCGATGAGATCCAGCAGTTTCTGTGACGGACCACTGGGGCGCTTGTCGCCAACCTCCCATTTGCGGACCGTGGACGCGCTGGTATTGAGCACGGACGCCAGTACCACCTGGCTCAGATGAAGGCGCTTGCGCAGCGCCTTGACCTTGGCGGCGTCGTACTCCTGGATCGGCTCGAGGCACAGCAGGTCGTACTTTTACGCATCTTGCGCTGGTCGATGAAGCCCAGGCGGTACAGATCGCCGGCCGTCTCGTGGACGGCGTCGAGAATGCGGCTTTTGGCTTTGCTTTTGGTGGTCATCAGATTTCCTGCAAAGTGCCGCGCCTGACGGCCTCATCCAATTGCTCGTGGGTCAGCGCCAACAGATCGGCGGCGATCGCTTGCAAGGTTTCCAGTTCTTCGTCGCTGAGGTTGGCACGTTCGTTCTTCTGGAACCCATACAAGAAGAACCAGCGATCGCGCTTCTTCGTGGCGACCAGCGTTCTAGCTCCGCCGCGCTTGCCACGACCGGACAGCCCGACGCGCTTCTTGACCACGCCGCCACCGAGATCGGCGTCGACCAGCCCTGCTGCTATTTCCTCGACGGCCTTGCGCAGCGCGGCCTCGGTCAGTTCCGTCTTGCGCATCCATCATTGGAAATGACGGGTCTTGAAGATTCGCTGCACAGGACCGCTTCCATGCCACCCAGTGGCATGATTGTGCTTCGATCTTCGATCGGAAGCTAGTACCCCGCCGCCTGCCCATCCTTGCGGCTCTCCGACGCGCCGGTGTAGACGCCGGTCTTCGGATCGCGCGCGATCGCCTGGTAGCCGCCGTAGGGGCCATCGGCGAAGCGCACGTCGTGGCCCTTGCGCATCAGATCGCGGACGGTCTCGTACGGGAAGCCGGTTTCGAGGTCGATCCAGCCGCCGGTCTTCATCGGCTGGGCCTCGCCTTCCGGTGAGGTGGAGCCTTCGTGCTGGATGCGCGGGGCGTCGCCGGCCTCCTGCAGATTCATGCCGAAGTCGATCAGGTTCATCACGATCTGCACGTGTCCCTGCGGCTGCATGTCGCCGCCCATGACGCCGAAGCTCAGCCACGGCTGGCCGTCCTGGGTCACGAAGGCCGGGATGATCGTGTGGAACGGCCGCTTGCCGGGCGCGAAGCTGTTGGCGTGGCCTTCGGCCAGCACGAACATCTCGCCGCGGTCCTGCAGAATGAAGCCGAGGCCCGGCGGCGCCATCCCTGAGCCCATGCCGCGATAGTTGGACTGGATCAGCGAGACCATGTTGCCGTCGCGGTCGGCGGTGGTCAGGTAGATCGTGTCGGTGCCGGGCTTGAAGTCGCCGGCCGGCACGCTGCGCGCGGCCTGATCGGGCGCGATCAGGCGACGGCGCTCGGCCGCGTAGTCCTTCGACAGCAGGCGCTCGAGCGGCGCGGCGGCGAACGCGGGATCGGCGTAGTAGCGCGCGCGGTCCTCGAACGCGAGTTTCTTGGCCTCGGTGAACAGGTGCACGTGCTCGGCGCTGCCGAACGCGATCTTCGAGAAGTCGAAGCCTTCCAGGATGTTGAGCATCTGCAGCGCGGCGATGCCCTGCCCGTTCGGCGGCAGCTCCCAGACCTGGTAGCCGCGGTAGTCGACCGCGACCGGATCGACCCATTCGCCGCTGTGCGCGGCCAGGTCCGCATAGCTCAGAAAGCCGCCATGGGCCGCGAAGAAGTCGCCGATCGTGCGCGCGATCGCGCCCTTGTAGAACGCATCGCGGCCGCCGCGTGCGATCGTCTCGAGCGTCGCGGCGAGGTTGGGGTTCTTCCAGATCTCGCCCTTGGCCGGGGCGCGGCCGGCGATCGTGAACTGCTCGAAGAAGCCGGGCTGGTCGCGCAGGCGCGGCACCGAGCGGCCCCAGTAGTAGGCAATGACCTCGCTGAGCGGAAAGCCTTCGCGCGCGTAGCGGATCGCCGGCGCCAGCAGCTCGCGCATCGGCCGGCGGCCGAAGCGCTGGTGCAGCGCGAACCAGCCGTCGACGCAGCCGGGCACGCTGACCGGCAGTGGGCCGTACGGCGGGATGCGCGTGTAGCCGTGCTCGCGGAACCAGGCCAGGCTCAGCGAGCGCGGCGAGCGGCCCGAGCCGTTGTAGCCGTAGAGCTTGCCGGTCTTGGCATCCCAGACCAGCGCGAACAGGTCGCCGCCGATGCCGTTGCCGGTCGGCTCCATCAGGCCGAGCGCGGCATTGGCGGCGATCGCGGCATCGACCGCGCTGCCGCCGGCCTTGAGCACGTCCAGGCCGATCTGCGTCGCCAGCGGCTGCGAGGTGGCGACCATGCCGTTGCGCGCGATCACCTCGGAACGCGTCGCGAACGGCCGGCCGGTGACGCGATCGGCGGCGATGGCCGGCACGGCGGCCAGCAGCAGCGAAACCAGCAGCAGACGGCGCTTCATCGACGCTCCCCTTGTGCTCGGACGATGGACCATTGTGCCGCAGCGCTGGCCGGCCGCGACCGGCTCGGCGATCATCGCCTGATGGAGACCGCCGAACCGGCCGCAGCGCCGCCGCTGATCGAACTCGACCGTGCCTGCGTGGTGCGCGGCGGCCGCACCGTGCTGCACGAGGTCAGCCTGCGCATCGCCCAGGGCGAGCACGTGGCGATCCTCGGTCCCAACGGCTGCGGCAAGTCGAGCTTCGTCAAGCTGATCACGCGCGAGCTCTATCCATTGGCGCGCGACGGCGGCCCCGCGGTGACCGTGCTCGGTCAGGCGCGCTGGGATGTGGCCCGTCTGCGCTCGCAGCTCGGCCTGGTCTCGCCCGATCTGCACGGCGACTTCGCCGCGGCCGGCGAGCTCACGGCCGAGGACGCCGTGGTCTGCGGCTTCTTCGCGGCGCAGCGCCTGCCGCCGCACCGGCTGATCCCGGCCGACCTGCGCGCCCAGGCGCGCGCCGCGCTCGGCGAGAGCGGCGCCGGGGCGCTGGCCGGACGCAGCCTGTCGGCGCTGTCGACCGGCGAGCTGCGCCGCGTGCTGATCGCGCGCGCGCTGGTGCACGGACCGCAGGCGCTGCTGCTCGACGAGCCGACGACGGGCCTGGACATCGTCGCACGGCGCCAGTTCGTCGAGACGCTGCGCGGGCTCGCGCAGCGCGGCATCGGCCTGGTGCTGGTGACCCATCATCTGGAGGAGATCGTGCCGGACATCGGCCGTGTGATCCTGCTGCGCGAGGGTCGCGTGTTCGCCGACGGGCCGGCGGCCGACGTGCTGACCTCGGAGCGGCTGTCGGGGCTGTACCGGCGGGCGCTGCGCGTCGATCGCGACGGCGAGTACTTCCGGCTCGGCTGGGCCTGAGCGGGCGCCGGCCCGGGACATATTTCGTCCGATACCGGGAAAGCCTTCTACGCCGCAGCCGTCACGCCGGCGGCGCCCGCGTAGGCGCAGCGCGGAACCGCAGGCCGGTCGGCGGTCCGGCCGCCTGCACATGCCGGCGCGCGGCGTTCAGCCCGCGCTCGGCAGACTGCGCGCCGTAACCCCGAGCGGGATAGGCTATGTACGAGTCCTCGACGTCCGTTCTTCAAAGCAAGCCCTCGATGTTCGAATCCTTTCGCGCGCAGTTCCGCCAGTTCGTCGCCGATCGCAGCGGCACGCGCTTCCAGCAGCGCTACCGGCGCCGCACCGAGCGGCCCGGCGGCATCGTGCGCAAGTCGCTGATATTCGCGCTGGCGACGCTGCTGGTGCTGATCGGCCTGCTGCTGCTGGTGCTGCCGGGACCGGGCCTGCTGGTCATCGTGATCGGCGCGGGCCTGTTCGCCGAGGAGTCGCTGCTGATCGCACGCCTGCTCGACCGCATCGATCTGCTGCTGACGCGCCGGGTGCGGCGCTGGCGGGCCGCGCGCGCGGCCCGCGCTTCACGCTGAGGCGGATGTGCCGGGGCGCGTCCCTGCGCGCCGGCACGAGGGGAACGGTGTCTACCAGTCGTAGCGGGCGCTGAACTGCACGTAGCGCGGCGGCGTGTAGCTGCGCACGCGATCCCAGGCCGAGCTCACCGTGGTCGAGGACGTCTGCAGATAGCGGTTCTCGACGACGTTCTGTGCGGACTGCCGGTTGAGCACGTTGAACACGTCGGCGCTCAAGCTCAGGCCCTTGGCCCAGCGCGGCGCATAGCGCACGCCGAGGTCGAGGCGCTGGAACGAGGGCAGCGTGCCGTAGCTGCCGCGCGGTGCCGGCCGGCCGTCGCAGTAGTAGTAGTACGAGCCGTAGCCGCCGCCTTCGTTCTCCGGGTCCGGATAGTGGCCGATGCAGTTGCGCTTGCGGCCGGAGGCGTACATGAAGCTGCCGCTGAGCATCCATTCCGGACTGAGCTGCCAGTAGCCGCGCAGCTTGAGCTGGTGCTTGCGGTGGTTCGGCAGCAGGCCGTTGGCGTGCTCCATCAGCTCCGGATAGTCCCAGGTCACGGTCTGCGAGACGTCGTCCTGGCCGTAGTCGGACTGCAGCTGGCCTTCGGTGTTGCCCCAGTTGCGCGAGAACGTGTAGTCGACGCGCGCATACCAGACGCCGTCGAACGGGCGCTCGAAGAACAGGTCGATCGCGTAGTACTTGCGCTTGGCCTTGTCGTAGCCGAGGTCGGCGGCCGACAGGTCGTAGCGCTCGAGCGTGCCGTCGCCGTCGACGTCCTGGTAGAACGTGTTGGCATAGCCCGGGTTGAAAAGCGCGCACTGGAACTGCCAATCCTCGACCGCGTCGGGATCCAGACCGGCAGCGAGTGCGGCGCGGCGGAACGGCCGTGCGTCGCAGGTGTCGTCGATCGCGCTGCGCAGCGTGCGGTAGGACGCCTTGGCGCCGACGTTGAAGCCGCTGATCGCCTGCTCGAGTCCGAACGTCACCGCGTCCTGGTAGTGCGAGCGCAGATTGGTCGCGGCGACCGTGCGCGGATCCTTCGGCTGGCCGAACTCGTTGTTCTCCGACCAGCGCGGGCCGAGCGGCGTCAGCCCGGTCGGCGCGCCGGTGACCGGATCGACGCCGGTGTAGACGAAGGCCTCCTGCGTGTTGACGATGCCGTCGGCGCCGCGATAGGCGACCTGGCTCGGCAGCGCGAGGTGGTAGCGGCCGGCATTGGCGAACACCTTCAGCGTCGAGTCGCCGCGCACGTCCCAGGTCACGCCGAAGCGCGGCGCGAGCTGGCGGTTCTTCTTCGCGAAGGCCTCGCCGGCGCTGTTGTAGTTGGCGAACTGCTCGTTGCGCAGACCCATCTCGAGCAGCACGGTGTCGGTGACCTGCCACAGATCCTTGACGTACTGCGCCTTCTGCTCGACCTCCAGGTTCGAGCGGCCGAAGTTGACGTGCCGGACCACGTAGTAGCCCTCGGCGCCGTAGCCGCCGCCGGAGGCCGGCGAGCCGACGCCGAACACCGGCGCGACCGGCGTGTCGGGATCGTTGCTGCGCAGGTATTCCCACCATTCGCCGCCGGGATAGAACTCCTCGCCCATCAGCGAACGCGCCTTGCTGTAGTCGTAGCCGGCCTTGAGCGTGTGGTCGCCGATCCGGTACTCCAGGTCCAGGCGGCCGTTGCGGGTCTGATCGTTGGCGCCTTCGGGCGTCAGCGTCTCGGTCGCGTACTGGCAGGTCGGATAGGTGAAGCCGGCGATGCCGGCGCCGGGCGCGACCGAGACGGTCGGGCAGTTCGGATCGTACTGGTAGGGCTCGTTGACGTGGTCGGTGCGCGAGCGGCCGAACATGCCGGTCACGGTCAGCGCGTCGGTCAGATAGCCGGTGTAGTTGGCGATCCAGGTATTGGTCTTGTCGTCGCGGTACTGGCCGCCGGTCTTGACGTGGTTGCGCTCGAAAGTCGCGTAGTCGAAGCCGGTCAGGTCCACGCTCTGCTTGGCGCGGTCGGACAGGCCGGTCAGCTCCAGGCGATGATTGCCGGTGATGTTCCAGTCGAGCTTGCCGAGCCAGCGCGGCGTGCGATAGGTGTAGTCGCGCCAGCCGTTGCTGCGTGCCGCCTCGATCGCGGCGTTCGACGAGGCGTACGAATCGGTGCCGCCGCCTTCCTGGCGCACGAACTCGCCGGCCGCGTAGAAGAACAGCGTGTCCTTGACGATCGGACCGCCGACGTAGGCCGATGCGGTGCGCGTGCTGTAGAGGTTCTCGTTGCGGTACTGGTACAGCCGGCCGGCGTCGCCGGGCTGGCCGAACGCGCGCCCGTTCTGGCCGTAGTAGATGTTGCGCGGCGCCGCCATCAGGCCCTCGGGGCGCCAGATCACCTGGCCGCCGGCCTCCCATTCGTTGCTGCCGCGCCGGGTGATGACGTTGACGACGCCGCCGGTGGCGCGGCCGTATTCGACGCCGTAGCCGCCGGTCGACAGCTGGATCTGGTCGATCGCATTGAACGGCAGCTCGCTGTAGCCGAGACTGGTCAGCGGATTGGTGACCGGATAGCCGTTGATGTAGTACGCGTTCTCCGACACCGCCGAGCCGCCGAAGCTCGGCAGCGCGCTGAAGCGCGGCGGATCGCTGTAGGCCGAATCGCCGGGGATCACGCCGGGCGCGAGCAGGGCGATCGCGGTCAGGTTCGGCGCGATCGGCATGTTCTTGAGGTCTTCGGTCGTGATCACGACCGGCGACTCGACCGTGGTCACGTCGATCGCATTGCCGCGGCTGGCGGTGACGACGTAGGTCTCGAGCTCCGAGGGCTGGCTGGCCAGCAGCTGGACCTCGCTGCCGGCGCCGGCGGTGACCAGCACGGCGGTCTCGGCGACGACCTGGCCGTCGCGCGCCAGATGCACGCGATAGCGGCCGTTCGGCAGACCCGGGACGCGGAACCGTCCCTCGCCGTCGACGGTGATCTCGCGTCGCAGGCCGGTTTCGGTGTTTTCGATCACCACGGTGCCGGCCTGGCCATCGGGCACGCGGCCGAAGATGGAGCCGGCGGTTTCCTGGGCCTGCACCGTATGCGCGAGCGCGAGGCCGAGCGCGAGTGCGAGCAGCGAGCGGCGCACGGCGGGCGCGCGGTCGGATCGGGATGGGGCGTGTCGGTTCATGAGGGTCGCCTCGGGGCTGGGGATCGGCGTCACGCGGCGGGCTGCCGCACGGCGTCGGGGTATGCGATGACGTTAGGGACGAAGGCGGTCCGCCGTGGTGCGGCGCGCGCGGATGTCGGTAGCGGCGGCTGCGCGCTGGCGATCCAGGCCGGATCGAGCGCGGCCTGGCGGCGGAACACGCCGGCGGTCACGCCGTAGCGCTGGCGGAACTGCCGCGCGAACGCCCAGCGCGACTCGAAGCCGGCCGACAGGCCGACGTCGCCGATCGACAGGCGCGTGCCCTCGAGCAGCTGGCGCGCCAGTTCCAGACGCCGGCCGAGCACGAAGCCCTGCACGGTCTCGCCGAAGACGCGATGGAAGATCCGCTGGAAATGGCCGACCGTGTAGCCGACCACGGCCGCGGCCTGGCGGGTGTGGCGGCCTTGCGAACAGCGCGCACGCAGCAGGTTGCGCGCGCGCTGCAGGCGAGCGTGCACGCGGCGGCGCTGACTGGCGCTGCGGCCCGGGCAGCGGCCGATCTGCTCGATCAGGTGCGCACTCCAGCGCGTCGGATCGCCGAGCGTTTCCATCACGCGCCGGGCCGGCACCGAGCCGCCGAGCATGCAGGCCGCACGCAGCCGCCCGAGCTGATCGGACGTCAGCCGGTAGTCGCCGGTCGGCACGAAGCGGCGCGCCGGCGGCAGACCGAGCTCGCCGAGCGCCCAGATCCACTCGGCCGGGCCGCCGGCGACGACGCCCCAGGCCGAGCCGGCGACGCGACCGGCACAGACGACGACCGGACCTTCGACGACCTGGACCTCACCGGCGGCAAGCGCCCACTGGCCCTCGGCGGTGCGGATCTCGGCGCTGCCGTCGAAGCAGGCCACCACGACCCAGCCGGGGCCGCCGACCCAGTCGCCGGGCCCGTTGACATGGCGGCATTGCAGCGTGGCTGCGGCGGCCGGACGGGCCTGGCCGCCGGGTACCCACTGTGAAGCGAACATGGAAACCTCCTCGTTGACGGGGTTTCCGGTGTAGCCGGCATGGCGGCGGCAGTCCTGATGGCGTGCGGAAATCGACGCGAAATCCTCGTGAAACGGCCGTGATGCGCCGCAACGTGCCGGATCGTCGGCGAATCGGTGCGAATCTGCGCATCAGCCGCCGATCGCTCTCAGGGCCGGCGCCGAGCGCGGAGTCTTGACCGGCGGGACAACTCGTAACATAGTAAGTTACATGAAGAGTCCGCCTGTCTCCCGGCCGCCACGGCGCATGCCGCACGTTCCGCACACCGCGGCGCGCACAGCCGCATCCCGGCGGCGGCAGCGGCGATCGATGCATGGACGACACCATGCCCGCCGCCCGCTGACATTCGCCCGCCGCGAGGCCTCGCGATGAAGGAGGCCGATGGCGCGCCGTTCTCCGACGCCGCGGCGGTTGCGCACTATGCGGAGCGGACCGCGCGGATCGTGCCGGGACTGCATGGCTTGCACGCGATGGCCTGCGTGCTGCTGGCCGAGCGCGCACCGGCCGATGCGCGCGTGCTGGTCGTCGGCGCCGGCGGCGGCCTGGAGCTCGAGGCGTTTGCCGAGCGTCAGCCCGGCTGGCACTTCGACGGCGTCGATCCGTCGCCGCCGATGCTCGATCTGGCCCGCGCCCGGCTCGGTCCGTTCGCTTCGCGCATACGGCTGCACGCGGGCTACGTCCACGACGCGCCGGACGGTCCGTTCGACGCGGCGACCTGTCTGCTGACGCTGCATTTCCTGCCGCGCGACGAGCGGCGCCGCACGCTCGAGCAGATCCGGCAGCGGCTGGCGCCGGGCGCGCCTCTGGTCGTCGCGCAGCACAGCTTTCCGAACGAAGGGCCGGCGCAGGATCGATGGCTGGCGCGCTACGCCGCCTATGCAGTCGCGGCCGGCGCGCCCGAGGCGCAGGCCCATGGCGGCATCGCGGCGCTGAAGGCACGCCTGCCGGTGCTGACGCCGGAGCAGGATCTCGCGCTGCTCGGCGAGGCCGGCTTCGTCGATGCCGAGCTGTTCTACGTCGCGCTCACGTTCCGCGGCTGGGTCGCGTATCGCCGATGAGAAACGGCCGAGAAGGCACCCGGTCGCGGCGAACGGCGGCCGGGGCCGACGCCGCGGATGCGAACCGCCCGCTCAGCCGGCGGCCGCGACGGCCGGACGGAACGTGAATGCGGCGATGTCGCCGCCGTCGCGGTCGAGCAGCCAGACCAGCAGCCGGCGGCCGCTGGCATCGCTGCTGACCGCGGTGATGCCCAGGCCCTGACCGACCCGGCCGACCATCCGCCGCTCGCCGCTGGCCAGATCGATCGCCTCGACGCGGCGGGTCGGAAATTCGGCGACGACCTGGAATGCGGTCGCGCCGGCCAGCGCCCACGGCATCTCGTAGCGGAAATACGGCGCATCGCCGATGCGCTCGGCCGCCACGTGCTTGCCGCGCCAGCGATACAGACCGATGCGGTCGAGGTAATTGAAGACCAGGCCGGTCGCCGCGTCGCCGGCACGCGCGAACGCGACGCCCGGTTCGAGCAGATCGGCGGTGCCGTCCGGCTCGAGCGCGTAGAGGCCATGCTCGCCCTCGGCCAGTGCGACCGCATAGAGCCGGCCGTCGGGCGCCGCGCTGAGGTAATGCACATCGAGCGCGGCCGGCGAGCGCGGCATCAGGCGACGCGTATCGAGCGCGACTTCGAATGCGCGGCCGGGTCCGTCGCCGCGCAGCACGAACAGCACGCCGTTACCGTCGGCGCGCCATTCCGGCAGGCGCGGCACGCCGGCCTCGAGCGTCGTCAGGGCGTAGGCGTCGCCGTGTTCGAGGTCGTGGATCCACAGCTCGTCGCGGCCGGTGCGGCGCGACACGAATGCGACCTGACGGCCGTCCGGCGACAGTGCCGCCTCGCGATCGCTGGTCGTCGACGGCGCCGGCAGCCGGGCCGGCGCATCGGCGCCGAGCAGCGCGAACTGGAACCGGTGCTCGGGCACGCGATAGGCGCCGACGTCGGCCTCGCGCGCCAGCGTCGGCTCGACCGCCGGCGCGATGCCGAGCGCGTCGACCTCGCCGGAGGCCACGTCGACGGCGTACAGCGCCGGCTCGCCGCCATGATCGGACGAGAACACCAGGGCGCGGCTGTCGCGGGTCCAGTCGAAGCCGACCATGCGCGAGCCGAACCGCGTCAGCCGCCGCAGCGTATCGGGTGCGTCCACGTCCATGACGTACAGATCGCTGTACGGCAAAAGACCGCGCCGATACGCCAGCAGGCGCCCGTCCGGCGAGAAGCGCGGACTGAGATCGATGTCGCCGGGCGTATGCGGATACGGGAACGGCTCGGCCGCACCGCCGCCGACCGGCTGGCGCGCCAGGCCGGTACCGAGCGACTCGCCGCCCGGAAACGTCGCCGCCATGCCGACCAGCCACTGCCGGTCCGGCGAGAAGTCCACGCGCACGACCGTATCGGCGCTGCACGGCCCGAGCGCGCGCGCCGGCCCGCCGAGCGCCGGCATCGCCAGGATCCGGCAGGTCTGCGCCTGCGTGCGCGTGAACACGATCTCGCCGGCAGCCGGCGACCACGACGGATACTGGTCGCTGCCGTCGGCCGGCTGCGGCACCGTCAGCGCGCGCGAGCCGGTGATGTTCTGCAGCCGCACGCGTCCGGCCTGCGCGGCGGTGTCGACCACGTGATAGAGCACCTGGGTGCCGTCCGGCGAGATCGCCGGACCGAGCTCGAGCGCCGGGTCGGTGGTCACCAGCCATGGCGCGCCGGCGATCCAGGCCGGCCCGGCCTTGCGCGGCGACCAGGCATGCGTGCTGAACGCGACGATCGCGCCGCCGAGGCCGATCACCGCCGCCAGCAGGGCCGCGCGGCGCAGCGCGAGGCCGAATCGCGGCCCGCGCTGCGGCGGCGCGCCGATCGCGGTACCGGGCCCTGCCGGTGCGGCGGGCTCGATCGCGCCGGTCTCCATGCGCGGCGGCTCGTCCTCGAAGCGCGCCTCGGCGATCAGCCGGTAGCCGAGCTTCGGAATCGTTTCGATGTATCCGGCGGTGTCGCGGCTGTCGCCGAACGCGCGGCGCAGCTCCTTGATCGCCTGCGTGACGACTTCGGGCGTCGGCAAGGTGCCGCGCCAGACCGTGTCGAGCAGCTGGTCGCGGCTGACCGTGACGCCCTGGTGACGCGCCAGCTGGATCAGCACCTGCACCGACTTGAGGGTCAGGCGCACCGGCGGCTCGTCGTCCGAGAGCACGCGCAGCGCGCCGAGGTCCACACGATGCGCGCCGACCTGCAGCATGCCGGTCGACGGGAACGCGGAACCCGTATCGTGCAGCGGAGGGAGCGACAGGACGTTCACGGTCATCATGACGAAAAACGGCGCCGGATCCGATCATTGACGCTGCAAGTGGCCGGCATCGGCAACCGCCAGAAGTCGGGGGTACCGCCGGCGCGGCGCGGCCGCCGCGTGAGACCGGCGCTGCGGGCGGCGCATGCGCACCGTTCGCGGCGCGATCGAGCGGCCCCCGCGCGACGTCGCGGCCGACCGGCTCAGACGCCGGCTACAACACCCAATGCCACAGCGGCAGCGTCGCGATCGACAGCACCGTGCCGTAGCCGACCATCGCCGCGGCCAGCTCCGGTGCGAGACCGGCCATCGACAGCAGCGCGCCGGTCGTCATCATCGTCGGCATCGCGGTCTGGAATACCGCGACCGCGCGCAGGTCGCCGCTCAGGCCGAACGCGGCGCACAGCGCCAGCGCCAGCAGCGGCAAGGCGACCAGCTTGGCGACCAGGCCGATGCCGAGCGGCGCCAGATAGCGGCGCGGCAGCTTCAGGCGCAGCTGCATGCCGAGCGCGATCACGACGATCGGCAGCAGCGCGCCGGACAGCGTCTCCAGCGGCCGCGCGAGCGCGACCGGCAGCTCGGCCGGCATCACGGTCAGCCCGAGCATCAGCGCGAGGAACGGCGGGAAGCGCAGCACGCGCCGCGCGATCGCGCCGACCGTCGGCCGCGCGCCGCCGCCGTACAGCGCCAGCACGAACAGGCCGAAGCTGGCCAGGATCAGGAACGTGCCGAACTGGTCGTAGACGACCGCGTAGCGCATCGCCGAGGGCCCGGCCAGCGCCGGGATCAGCGCGTAGCCGATGAAGGCGGTATTGCCCATCGGCACCTCCATCAGCAGGCAGGCCGTGCTCGGCCGGTCCCAGCGCAGCAGGCGCGCCAGCGCCAGCACCAGCGCGATGCTGACGGCGAGGCAGATCCACGGAATCGCGATCAGGCCGATCAGGTCGCGCTCGAACGACAGCCGCGGCACGTTGAGCAGGATCGCCGCCGGCATGCAGACGTAGATCGCGACGATGTTGAGCGTTTCGGGTGCGGTATCGGGCACCAGACGCCAGATGCGCAGCAGCGCGCCGATCGCCAGCAGCGCCAGGATGAATGCGAAGACCGACACGATCGCCATGCGAATCAGACCGTCGAAGAGGCGTGGCGCCGGGATTGTCACATGCTGCATCGCGACAATGCCATGCCGCCGCAAGCGATGCGGCGGTGCATCGGGGCTGCAACGCAACACCGTCGGGCGGCCGCCGGCCGCGACCCGCCCGGCAGCGGCGCACCTGCGCGCGGCGGCCGGCTTTGCATGGCAGCGGCCGCGCGTCGATAATCCGCGGCCCGCCGCTCGTCCGGCGCCCCGCGCCGCGCCCAGGTCGTCCGTCGTGTCCGAAATCCTCGCCCGCCTCCCGGAGTTCATCAGCCACCATCCGCTGCTCTCGTTCGGCTTCATCGGCGTGCTCGTCGCGCTGATCGTCACCGAGGTCAATCGCTTCACGCGCGGCTATCGCGCGCTCACGCCGGCCGGCCTGACCCTGCTGATCAACCGCGAAAACCCGCTGCTGATCGACGTGTCGAGCGTGCAGGACTACGAGAAGGGGCACGTCCCGGGCGCGCGCCACCTGCCGCCGAGCCAGCTCGATCCGGACGGCAAGGATCTGGCCAAGGCCCGCGAGCGGCCGGTCGCGCTGGTCTGCAAGACCGGCCAGGCCTCGGCGCAGGCCGCGCGCAAACTCGTCAAGGCCGGTTTCAAGCAGGTGTACTGGCTCGACGGCGGTCTGGGTGCCTGGATCGAAGCGCAGATGCCGGTCGTCAAAGGCCGCGCGACCGGCTGACGCGCTTGATAACCGGCCGGTCGGTGCCATGCAGTGACGGGCGCGATCGCACATCGGCTGCGCAGGCGACGGTTGCCCGCAGGCACGCTGCACGTACGGCTCGCGCGGTCCGACCGGCGCCGATCGGGCCCGCGGCGGCGCTGACGAACGCCGGGTCGATGCCCGTTCCACGGCATCGCGGCCGGCGCCGAAGGTGCGCCGATCCGGGCGGCGTGGGATAATCCCGAATCTTTTCCGCTGCTTTATTCCCCTTTTCTCCTCGCAACAGCTTCCGGAGTACCACATGGCAGAGAACATCGACGGCGCGGCCAACGGCGCAGCGCAGCCGCAGGGCGGCGCCCAGCTCAACCTGCAGCGCATCTACATCAAGGACGCCTCGTTCGAGGCGCCCAACGCGCCGCACATCTTCCAGCAGCAGGGCCAGCCGAACATCGAGCTCAACCTCAGCCAGCGCGTCAACCAGCTCGGCGACGGCGTGTTCGAAGTCGTGCTCGGCGCGACCGTGACCTGCAAGGTCGAGGACAAGACCGCCTACCTCGCCGAGGTCCAGCAGGCCGGCATCTTCGGCCTCAGCGGCTTCGACGACGCCTCGCGCGAGGCGGTGCTGTCGACCTACTGCCCGAACACGCTGTTCCCGTATGCGCGCCAAGTCGTGTCCGACCTCGTGCAGAACGGCGGCTTCCCGCCGTTCCTGCTGCAGCCGATCAACTTCGAGGCGCTCTACGCCGAGCAGTTGCGCCGCCGCAGCGAAGGCGGCAACCAGCCCACCCAGGGCCTCAACGCCTGATCGCGCGATGAGCGATACCACGCCGGTCGCGGTCATCGGGGCCGGCTCCTGGGGTACGGCCCTGGCCGTGCTGCTCGCGCGAAACGAGGTACCGACGACGCTGTGGGGCCGCTCGGCCGCGGCGATCGTCGAGATGGCGACGACGCGTACCAACGCGCGCTACCTGCCGGACCTGCCGTTCCCGGACGGCCTGCAGCTCTCGTCGGCGCTGGAGACCACCGTGCGCGACGCCGGCACGGTGCTGATCGTCGTGCCGAGCCATGCCTTCGCCGAGACGATCGATCAGATCGCGCCCTGGGTCGCGCCGGGCGCCGGCATCGTCTGGGCGACCAAGGGCTTCGATCCGGCCTCCGGCCGGTTCCTGCACGAGCTGGTCGCCGAGCGTTTTCCGGGGCATCCGGCCGCCGTCGTCACCGGCCCGTCGTTCGCGCACGAGGTCGCGCGCGGCCTGCCGACCGCGGTGACCGTGCACTCGGACGATCCGGCCTATGCGCAGACGATCGCGCAGCTGCTGCATTCGTCGTTGCTGCGCGCCTATACCGGCGCCGACGTGCTCGGTGCCGAACTCGGCGGCGCGATGAAGAACGTGCTGGCCGTAGCCACCGGCGTCGCCGACGGCATGCAGCTGGGGCTCAATGCCCGCGCCGGCCTGATCACCCGCGGCATGAGCGAGATGCTGCGTCTCGGCGGCGCGCTCGGCGCGCGCGCCGAAACGCTGATGGGCCTGTCAGGGCTCGGCGATCTGGTGCTGACCTGCACCGGCGATCTGTCGCGCAACCGCCGGCTCGGCCTCGCGCTCGGCCGCGGCGTGCCGATCGCCGAGGCGGTGCAGCAGATCGGCCAGGTCGTCGAATCGATCGTCACCGTCGACGCGGTGATGCGTCTGGCACGCGAACACGCAGTGGACCTGCCGATCAGCGAGGGCGTGCAGCGCGTGCTGCACGGCCAGATCACGCCCGAGGAGGGCATGCGCGCGCTGCTGGCGCGCGAGCAGAAGCCGGAATTTCCGATCTGAGTCCTCGCCGGGCGCCTCAGACGTCGGCCGCACCCGCGAAACCGAGCTGCCGCCACGCCTCGTAGACGACGACGGCGACCGCATTGGACAGGTTGAGGCTGCGATTGCCGGGCTGCATCGGCAGACGCAGGCGCTGCTCGGCCGGCACCGCGTCGAGCACCGGCTGCGGCAGTCCGCGCGTCTCCGGACCGAACAGCACCGCGTCGCCGGCGCGGTAGTCGACCGCGTCGTAGCGGCGGCGGCCGCGCGTGGACAGCGCCAGCAGGCGTGCCGGTGCGATCGCAGCCAGGCAGGCGTCGAGGTCGTCGTGGACGGCGACGGCGGCATACTCGTGGTAGTCCAGGCCCGCGCGACGCAGCCTGGCGTCGTCGAGCGCATAGCCGAGCGGCCGGATCAGATGCAGGGTGGCGCCGGTATTGGCGCACAGCCGGATCACGTTGCCGGTGTTGGGCGGGATCTCGGGCTGATAGAGCAGGACGTGCAGCACCGACGCATTATGCGTCAGCCCGCCTCAGCACCGCGCGAGCGGCGCCGCATCGACGCGGCGCCGCGTCTCCGGGTGAAACATCGCAAGTTCGGTGCAGCCGTGCGTCGGCACGGACCGCGACGGCGAACGCACGCGCCGCTCAGCCGGCATGCGTGGCGGCCGCGACCGGCGTCTGCGCGATCTGCACCGGTGCGGTGTCGATCGTGCGCACGAAGCTGCCGAAGCCGGCGATGACGGTGGCCATCGTGATCACGAACAGGCCGCGCAGAACGATCATTTCGGTTTTCATGGTGTCTTTCCTTGTCTGTGGAATCGGGCGGCTACCCGCACACCCAGTAAAGCAATTGGCGTGCCAAACACAAAACACTTACCAAACAAGGAACTACATAATGCTGTTGGAGCGCGATCTGTCCGCTTTCACGACCGCTGCCGACCGCGCGGACAATCCGGCACCGATCGCGGACCGGCAGCGGGGCGAACTTGCGGCGGCGCGCCGCGGTCGATCCGGTACCATCTGCGCCTCCCGCGGCGCGCCGTTCCCGGCGACCCGACCGACCGCCGGCCCGCCGACACCGGCCGCGATCGCGACACTCGAAAGGATCCCTTCATGCGCAAACCGTTTCGCCCCGTCTTCGTCGCCGGCCTGCTGGCGGCGAGCCTCGCCGCGTCCGCCAACCCGGGAACCGACGTGATCGACATCCCCTACACGCGCTTCACGCTGCCCAACGGCCTGACCGTCGTCGTCAACGAGGACCACAAGGCACCGGTCGTCGCGGTCAGCGTCTGGTACCACGTCGGCTCGGCCGACGAGCCGGCCGGCAAGACCGGCTTCGCGCATTTGTTCGAGCATCTGATGTTCTCCGGCTCCGAGCATCGCAAGGGCACCTATTTCGAACCGTTCGAGCGCGTCGGCGCGACCGACATGAACGGCACGACCTGGTTCGACCGCACCAACTACTTCCAGACCGTGCCGACGACCGCGCTCGACATGGCGCTGTGGATGGAATCGGACCGCATGGGCCATCTGCTCGGCGCGATCGGCCAGGAAGAACTCGACACGCAGCGCGGCGTCGTGCAGAACGAGAAGCGCCAGGGCGAGAACCGCCCGTACGGCCGCGTCTACGAGAATCTGCTGCTGAACGCGTTTCCGGCCAACCATCCGTACCAGCACACGGCGATCGGCTCGATGGCCGATCTCGAGGCGGCCTCGCTCGACGACGTCAAGCAGTGGTTCCGCGACTACTACGGCGCGACCAACACCACGCTGGTGATCGCCGGCGACATCACGCCCGAGATCGCACGCGAGAAGGCGCTGAAGTTCTTCGGCGACATCCCGCCGGGCCAGCCGGTGCCGCGCCAGCAGCCATGGACCGCGCCGCGCACGGCGTCGACGCGCGGCATCCAGCACGACCACGTCGCGCAGACCCGCATCTACCGCAGCTGGAACACGCCGGGCCTGGCCGACGCCGATGCGCCGCTGCTCGAACTGGCCGCCTCCACGCTCGGCGGCGGCAAGACCTCGCGGCTGTACCAGCGCCTGGTCTACCAGGACAAGCTGGTCGACGACGTCTCGGCCAGCGCGCAGACGTTCAATCTGGCCGGCCTGTTCGTGCTGAGCGCCGACGTCAAGAACGGTGTGGACCCGGCCCGCGTCGAGGCCGTCGTCGCCGAGGAATGGGCCAGGTTCCTCGCCGAGGGCCCGACCGAGGACGAACTCGCGCGCGCCAAGACCGGCGTCACCTCGAGCTTCGTGCGCGGCCTCGAGAAGGTCGGCGGCTTCGGCGGCAAGGCCACGATCCTGGCCGAGGGCCAGGTCTACCGCGGCGATCCGGCCGCTTACAAGATCGACCTGGCACGCATCGGCGCGGCGACCTCCGACAGCGTCAAGGCCGCGGCCGGGCGCTGGCTGGCGCGCGGCGACTACACGCTGACCGTGCTGCCGGCCAAGCCCGATACCGACCTGGCCGCCGAGGACAAGGCGGTCAAGGGCCTGCCGGCCGCCGACGGCAAGCCGGCTGCGGTGCGCACGCCGGCCGGCGACTACCGCACGGTCGCCTCGACGCTCGATCGCAGCAAAGGCCTGCCCGCGGTCACGACGTTCCCGGATCTGAGCTTCCCGAAGGTACAGCGCGGCAAGCTGAAGAACGGCATCGAGCTGATCCTGGCCGAGCGCCACACGATTCCGGTGACCCAGATCCAGCTGCAGTTCGACGCCGGCTACGCGGCCGACCTTGGCCGCAAGCTTGGCACCGCCAGCTTCACCGCGGCGATGCTCGATGAGGGCACGCGCACGCTCGATTCGGTCGAGATCGCCAAGCGCAAGGAACGCCTCGGCGCGCGCATCGGCGGCGGCGCCGGCCTCGACAGCTCGTCGATCGGCCTCAATGCGCTCAACGACCAGCTCGAGCCCTCGCTCGCGCTGTTCGCCGACATGGTGCGCAACCCGGCGTTCCGCCAGACCGACATCGACCGCATCCGCGCGCAGTGGCTGGCCGGCATCGCGCAGGAGAAGACCCAGCCCAACAGCCTGGCGATGCGCACGCTGCCGCCGCTGCTGTACGGCAGTGGCCATGCCTACGGCATTCCGTTCACCGGCAGCGGCACCGAGCCGGCGATCGGCGCGCTGACGGCAGAGGATCTCGTCGCGTTCCACCGTGACTTCTACCGCCCCGACAACGCACGCATCCTGGTCGCCGGCGACACCACGCTCGAGGCGATCATCCCGCAGCTCGATCGCGTGTTCGGCGACTGGCAGGCCCCGGCCGGCGCGGTGCCGAAGAAGAACGTCGCCGAAGTCGCCGCGCAGTCCAAGCCGCGTGTGTTCCTGATCGACCGCAAGGATTCGCCGCAGTCGCTGATCCTGGCCGGCCTGCTCGCACCGTCGACGCGCGCGCCGGACTATCTGCAGGTGCAGACCGCGAACGGCGCGTTCGGCGGCACCTTCACCTCGCGCCTCAACATGAACCTGCGCGAGGACAAGCGCTGGGCCTACGGCGCGTCGAGCATCATCCAGGATGCGATCGGCCAGCGGCCGCTGATGATGGTGGCCTCGGTGCAGACCGACAAGACCGCCGAGTCGGCCGCCGAAGTGCTCAAGGAAGTGCGCCAGATCGCCGGCGACAAGCCGCTGACCGATGCCGAGATCGGCAAGATCAAGGAACAGCGCGTGCGTGCGCTGCCAGGCGCCTACGAGGCGACCAGCAGCGTGCTCGGCGCGCTCGCGAGCAACCAGCTCTACGGCCGGCCGGACGACTACGTGCCGACGCTGAAGGCCAAGCTCGAAAGCCTCGACGACGCCAAGGTACAGGCCACCGCGAAGGCGCTGTATCGCGCCGACGCGCTGACCTGGGTCATCGTCGGCGACCTGTCGAAGATCGAGCAGCCTGTCCGCGACCTGAAGCTCGGCGAGGTCAAGGTCATCGACGCCGACGGCAAGGTGCTACGCTGAAACGGCCGTCTGCGGCGCCGCTCGTCCGGGCGGCGCCGCAGACGTTTCTTGCGGAGAACCCGATGAAGATCCGTATCTCCGGCCTGCGCCTCGCGGCCGTGTTGACCGGCGGCGCCGTGCTGGCCGGCTGCAGCTGGGGCATCAAGCTCGACTCGGCCGGCCGCAACGTACGCGTCGCCTGGAACGGCGACGTCGCCGGCTGCACCGAACGCGGCAAGGTGACCGTATCGGTACTCGACCGTGTCGGTCCGATGGACCGCAACAACCTCAAGGTCCGCGACGAGCTCGAGGTCATGGCCCGCAACGAGGCCGCCGGCCTCGGCGCGGACACGATCCGGCCGCTCGGCGACCCGCGCGACGGCGCGCAGAGCTGGGCCGCGTATCGCTGCGGCGCGGCCGTCGCGCAGCCGGCGACGCGACCGGCCGAGCCGGCGCAGCAGGGCGCGGTCGAGACCTACCCGATCAAATGACGCCGGCGGCGTGCCTGCCGCCGATCGCGTCAGCCGGCGCACGCAGGACGGTGGTAGGCCTGGAACGTCCGGCATCGCCCGACGCGCCGTCGCGGCAGCCCGTATCGCGGCGCGAACGAATCGCGCCCTGACGAAGTTTGGAGATTCCCTGATCGCGCCGCCGTGGCAGCGCGGCGGACCGCTCGCTATGCTGCGGGCGGGCGGGAGCAGTCGCGCGCGCTGCGCGCAGAGGACGTTCGAACGATGAAGATGCTCGTACTCGGCGCCGGCGGGACCGGCGGCTATTTCGGCGGCCGGCTCGCGCAGGCCGGAGCCGACGTGACCTTTCTGGTGCGCCCGGCGCGCGCGCGCGATCTGGCCGAGCGCGGCCTGCGCATCCGCAGTCCGGCCGCCGGCGACGCCGACCTGACGGTCCGCTGCGTGACCCAGGATCAGCTGACCGGCGAGGCCGCGCGCGGCTACGATCTGGTCCTGCTGAGCTGCAAGGCCTACGACCTCGACGGCTCGATGGACGCGATCGCGCCGGCCGTCGAGGCCGGTGCCGCCGTGCTGCCGCTGCTCAACGGGCTGCTGCACTACCCGGCGCTCGATCGCCGCTTCGGCGCGGAGCGCGTGCTCGGCGGCCTGTGCTTCATCAGCGCCGCCAAGGGATCCGACGGCGAGATCCTGCATCTGGGTCCGGTGGCGTCGATCACGTTCGGCGAGCGCAGCGGCGATCCGGACAGTGCGCGCTGTCGCGCGATCGCCGAGGCGTTCGCGCCGGCCGCGTTCGACACGGTGCATGCGCGCGACATCGCGCACGAGATGTGGGTCAAGTACTCGTTCCTGGCCGCGCTTGCGGCCGGTACCTGCCTGATGCGTGCGAGCATCGGCGTGATCGTCGCCGCCGACGGCGGCGATGCGTTCATGCGCGCGCTCTACGCCGAATGCGTCGCGGTCGCTGCGGCGGCCGGCCAACCGATTCCCGAACCGATCCAGACCACCGCGCTCAATGCGCTGACGCAGCCGCGCTCGCCGCTGACCGCCTCGATGCTGCGCGATCTGGAATCGGGCCAGCCGATCGAGGCCGCGCACATCGTCGGCGACCTGGTGCATCGCGCCGATGCGTTCGGCGTGGCAGCGCCGCTGCTGCGCGTGGCCTGGATCCATCTGCAGGCGCACCGGCTGCGGCAGCAGGGCGGCTGAGCGCTGCGGGTTGCCTTGCGGCCGCTATCGTTGCGGCCGCTGCCTCACGACGAAACACGTCGGGCTCGGAGCGGCAGCGCACGCCGGCGCGAGCCGGGCGTGCGCTGCCCACGCGCTACGGCGTGCAGCCGGGCAGACCGGCCGGACGGGTCAGGCGGATCAGATCGAACTGCGGTGCGGGCGTCGGCTGACCGGCGCGGACCTGGACCTGCGCGCTGCCGGTATCGCCGCAGGAGATCTGCAAGGCCACGTCCGCCCACGGCGTTTGGATCAGTTGCTGGGGGTCGAAACCGGCGCCGAAGCGCGTGCCGAGACGGCGGTACAGCACGAGCGGACTGACGCCGGGTTCGATCGTGTTCTCGGCCCAGGTCTGCACGCCGTTGGCGCCGGCGTCGAACCAGCCGACCCAGCTGCGGCCGTTGCCGAGCTGCTGGACCAGGAAGCCGCTGCCGGTGAACGCCGGATCGAACCAGGCACCGCTGGTCTGCGCCGGCGGCGAGGTGCCGATCGAGTCGCAGCTCAGCCCTTCCAATGCGCTCAGGCGTGTCAGCGGCACCTCGCCGGTACCCCAGCCGTCCGGGCCCTGCCAGCGCATGTGGCCGCTGTCGCAGTCCTCGAAGCTGATCTGGATGCGTCCCCACGGCTCGTGGACGAACGCCTGGCCGCCACCGACCGTCGCGGACCGGACCGGTCGCGTCACCTCGTCGAACACGAGGCCGCCCTCGACGACCTGGCCGACCGCATTCAACCAGGCCTGCTCGCCGGGCACGCCCTGGCCTGGATAGGTATAGAAGTACAGATGCGCGCGGCCGGCATCGAGGATTTCCAGGTAGATGCCCTCGCCGGCGCGCACCGGATCGAACCACAGCCCGCTGTAGCGCGCATCCGGCACGGCCGAAGCAGGCCGCGGCGGAATCACGCTGTCCAGGGCCGGAACCGTCGCCGCCGCATCGAAGCGGCACTCGCCCGACACGCCGGCTGCCTGCATCGTCTGGCACAGCGCCTGCAGATTGTCCGGCCGCGGCTGACGCTCGCTGCTCATCCATTCGCGCAGCGCCTCCCAGCCGGCGCGGCCCTCGACCTCGGTGAAACCGCAATGGGTCGGCGCCTGCTCGGCGACGATCGCGCTGGTCAGCTGCTGCGCCGGCAGGCGGCGCCGCAGCACGTCCTGATTGGCCGGCACGACGAGCTGGTCGTTGGAAGTGTGCAGCGACAGAACCTTGGCCGAGCCGATCGCGCCGCGCACGTCCGAACGCCAGCGCAGTTCCAGCGCCGCGAGCGGGTCGGCGTCGATGCGCGCGATGCCAGCCTCGATCTCGGGATCGGCATAGGTCACGCCGCGCGTGGTCATCGCACTGCGGCCGCCGAGCTTGTCGGGCGCACGCACCAGATCGCTGAGCGCGTAGATCGCGTAGGCCATGTTGGTGATGAAGAAGTTCTCGTCGTCGGTGCCGGCGACCGCCATCAGCTGCGCCAGGCGCTCCTTCATGCCGCTGCTGCGCAGCGGCTCGGGCAGGTTCACACCGGTACATTGGTTCAACGGAATCAGCGCGCGCAGCACTTCGACCTGGTTGCCGAGGTCGTCCAGGTCCGACGGAATATCGTCCAGATTGAGCGCCCACGGCAGCGGTTCGTCCCCCTCCGGGAGGCTCCCCGATCCATCGCAGACGACGTCGTAGGCCAGGCGCATGTCGACGGCGTGGTCCCATAGACGCGAGCCGGCGGCCGCCGGACACAGCGAATAGACGCCATGCACCGGCGGAAAGCCCGGCGCCTCGGCGAGCTTGAGCGCGAGCAGGCCGCCGAGCGACCCGCCGAACGGCACGATCTCGCCCGGCGCACCGTACCGGGCCGTGAAGACGTCCACCAGCTCGCGGTTGTCCTCGATCGCGGTGAACACGGCCCAGCCGCGCTGGCCGTAGGCCGAGGCGGCCACCGCGTAGCCTTCGGACAGCATCACGTCGCGCAGCGGACCGAGCGAGGGTGGGCCGTCGGCCTCGGAGAAGTTGAAGCCGTGCTGGAACAGCACGAGCGGACCGCCGGCTTCCCAGCCGGCCGGCACCGCGATGCGATACCACACGCCCGAGGGTGTCGTACCGCTGGTCTCCTCCTGGGCATGGGCAGCCAGACCGACCAGCAGCAACAGCAAGGCCAAATAGCGCATCGACGGATCCCCGCAACAGAGTGTGACGAACTTATGCCGCAACGGCTGAGCGAATCATTAAAGTGTGGCGGCTGCAGGCGCGCGCCTGCATTCCGGGACCACTCCATGCAGATTCTGCTCACCGGCGCCGGCGGGTTTCTCGGGCGCGCGATCGCGCGCCGCCTGGTCGACCGCGGCCATCTGGTCCGCGCGCTGGTGCGCACGCCGCGACCCGAGCTCGACGCCCTCGGCGTCGAGCAATGGCAGGGCCATGCCGAATCGCTCGATTCGATGCTCGAGGTCGCCGCCGGCTGCGACGCGATCGTCCACAGCGCCGGCGACGTCGACCCGCTGGCGCCGATCGAGACCGCCTACGAGGCCAACGTGCTCACGACCGAGGTCGCGCTCGCCGCGGCCGAGCTCGCCGGCATCCGGCGCCTGGTGTACACCTCCTGCGCGAGTGTCGTGATCGGCGCCACCGACATCAACGGCGGCGGCGAGGCGCTGGCGTATCCGCCGCGCTGGCCGGCGGTCTACCCGCACGTCAAGGCGCTGGCCGAGCAGCGCGTGCTGGCCGCCAATGGCCAGACCCTGGCGACGCTCGCGCTGCGGCCGAGCCTGTTGTGGGCACCCGACGAAGCGCGGCTGATGCCGCGCCTGGTCGAGTTGGCGCGCAGCGGCCGCCTGCGTCTGACCGCACAGCCGGGCAACCGGATCGACTGCTGTCACGTCGACAATGCCGCGCTGGCCCATGTGCTCGCGGTCGAGCGGCTCGAGCCCGGCGCGCCGATCGCCGGACGCAGCTATTTCATCAGCGACGGCGAGCCGGTCAGCGTCGAAGCGCTGATCGCGGCGATCCTGCGCGTGCACGGCCTGCCGTCGCCGACGCGGCGCCTGTCGCCGCGGCTGGCGCGCTGGCTGGCGGCTAGCGCCGGCCTGCGCCAGCGTCTGCCCGGCGGCAGCCGGCCGCTGCTGGACCGCTATCTGCTGAATCTGACCGACCGCAGCGCCTGGTTCTCGATCGCCGCGGCGCGGCGCGACCTCGACTTTGCCCCGCAGACCTCCACGCGCGACGTGCTCGCGCGTCAGGCGCGCCATGGCGGCGGCCAGGCCGCCGCATAGATCACTTCCCAGGCGGAACGCCTGGCTTCGGCATCGCGACCGCTGCCGTCCGGCGGCGGCCCGTCCTGCGCTGCGCCGGCCGCGTGCCGCAGCGGCGCGCGGCCTTTGCGGGCCACGCCGAGGCCAAGGATCGCCGCTGATGACGTTGCGGCCCGTGGACATCCGGCGCGGCGCGTGATCGTCAACGGCCGACCGCCCGGCACATGCCGCACGGTAGAATCGCCGCATGTCCGCTTCCGCAGCCGGCGCCACGCGCCCGCCCAGCCGCACCCTGTCCGCACTCGGCCGTCTGCTCGAGACGGCGATCGAGCATGCCTTGTCGCTCGACCCCGACAGCCGGGCCCGCGTCGCCGCACTCGACGGGCGCAGCGTCACCTTGCGTTTTCGCGGCACCTCGCTGGCCTTGCGCGCGACCGTGCGTGATGCCCGGCTGCAGATCGGTCCGGCCCGCGACGGAGCCAGCGAGCTGGAGCTGGAGGCGACGCCGGGTACCTGGCTGGCGATGGCTGCCGCCCGCGGCGGCGGCGTGCTGCCGCCGGGGCGCGTCCAGATCGCCGGCGATGCCGAACTGGCGCGCCGCCTCGAGCAGATCCTCGGCGGCTTCGCGCCCGATACCGACGAAGCGTTCGCGCGCGTGTTCGGCGACGTGGCCGGATTCCAGCTGGCGCGCCTGGCGCGGCGCGGCGCCGGCTGGGCCCGCGCGGCGGCCCGGGCGCTGGTGCGCGACGGTGCCGACTATCTGGTCGAGGAGGACCGCTCGCTGGTCGCGCGCGCCGAGATGGAGAGCTTCCTCGACGAGGTCGACGCGCTGCGCGAAGGCAGCGACCGGCTGCACGCGCGCGTGCGCCGGCTGGCCGAGCGCGCCGGAGGCGCCGCCTCGTGACGCGGCTGCGCGCAGTGCCGCGGCTGTTTCGCATCGTGCTGGTCGCCGCCCGTCACGGCCTGTTCGAGCTGACCGACGGCAGCGACGGCCGCCGGCCGCTGCGCTGGCTGCGCCGTTGGCTGCCCGGTCCGTCCGCCGCGATCGCGCATCTGCCGCGCGGCGAGCGGCTGGCGCTGGCGTTGACCGAGCTGGGCCCGATCTTCGTCAAGTTCGGCCAGATCCTGTCGACGCGGCGCGATCTGCTGCCGCCCGACATCGCCGACGAGCTGACCGCGCTGCAGGATCGCGTCGCGCCGTTTCCGGGTGTGCTGGCGCGGGCCGCAATCGAACGCGAACTCGGCCGCCCGGTGACGACGCTGTTCGCATCGTTCGGCGAGACGCCGCTGGCGTCGGCGTCGATCGCGCAGGTGCATCCGGCCACGCTGCCGGACGGCCGCAGCGTCGTGGTCAAGGTGCTGCGTCCGGACGTCGCGCCGCGCATCGCCCGCGACGTCGCCCTGCTGCGCGCGCTGGCCGACGTCGCCGCGCGCCACCACCCCAATGCCGACAAGATCCGTCCGCACGAGGTCGTCGACGAGATCGAGACCACCCTGGTCAACGAACTGGACCTGCAGCGCGAGGGCGCCAACGCCAGCCTGCTGCGGCGCAATTTCGCCGGATCCGACGACCTCTACGTGCCGGCCGTGCACTGGTCGCACAGCAGCGCCGGCGTGCTGACGCTCGAGCGCGTCAGCGGCATTCCGGTCGACGACCTGGCCGCACTCGACGCGGCCGGCATCGACCGCAGGCGCCTGGCCGCCAAGGGCGTGGAGCTGTTCTACACCCAGGTCTTCCGCGACAACTTCTTCCACGCCGACGCGCACGCCGGCAACATCTGGGTCGACGCCACGCGACGCGAGGATCCGCGTTTCATCGCGCTCGATTTCGGCATCATGGGCACCCTGCCCGAGGCCGACCAGTACTGGCTGGCCGAGAACTTCATCGCGCTGTTCAACCAGGACTACCGGCGTATCGCCGAGCTGCACCTGCGCGCCGGCTGGATGCCCGCGCACGTACGGCTCGACGAGCTCGAATCGGCAGTACGCACCGTCTGCGAACCGTACTTCACGCGGCCGCTCAGCGAGATCTCGCTGGCCGAGGTGACGGTCAAGCTGTTCCAGACCGCGCGGCGCTACGAGCTGGTCCTGCAGCCGCAGCTGATCCTGCTGCAGAAGACCCTGCTCAACATCGAAGGCGTCGGCCGCCTGCTCGATCCGGACATCGACATATGGGCGACCGCCAAACCGGTACTCGAACGGATCTGGCGCCGGCGTCACGGGCCGCGCGCGCTGCTGGCACGTCTGCGTAAGCGCATCCCCGAATGGCTGGCCGCGGCGCCGGACATGCCGAGCCTGACCCATCGCCTGCTCGAGCAGGCCACCACCGGCAGCCTGGAACTTCGGCTGGCCTCGGCCGATCTGAAGCGGCTGGCCGGTGCCTCGCGCGGCGACCGGCGCAGCGCCGTCTGGCGCATGCTCGGCGCCGCGCTGATCGTCGCCGCGGCGCTGCTGTTCACGTTTCCGGATCCACCGGCCCGCATCGGCGACGTATCCTGGCCGACCTGGGCCGCCCTGTTCGGCGCGATCGGCGCGTTCTTCGCAGCCCTGCGCCCCACTGATACCTGATGGAGAGTCCGATGAATCACCTGCGTCCCGTCCTGTCGAGCGCGATTGCCGCCTGCGTCCTGGTTCTGGCCGGCTGCAGCGGCAAGGCCGACCGCCTGACCGATGCCGAGCTCTCGAAGCTGCTGCATACCGACGGGCAGCCCGACTATCGCGTCGACGCGAGCGCGGTCGACTGCCTGCGCGCGTGGTCGGGCGATGCGTCGCTGCAGCAGGGTCTGCCGGCCGCCTACCAGGGCGATCAGAAGGACGAGTGCCGTCGCACCGTGCAGGGCTGGCTCGACGATCCGGCGCGCAATCCACAGCAGTTGCTGTTCACCGATCTGGCCAAGCCCAAGCCGACGCGCCGCGCGATGGATCTGCTCGCCGCGCTGCCGGCCCTGCCGAACGCACAGCCGGACGCGACGGCTGCGACGCCGCCTCCCGCGCCCGCCCCGGCCGCCGCAGCGCCGGCCAATACGTTCACGCCGGTCGGCGAGACGGTCGAGCAGCGCTTCAACAGCAGCGCCGAGGAGATGGACTATCTGTGCCAGCAGGCGCGGCAGATCATCGAACGCGCCGGCCTGGCCAATGCCGATCTGACCCGGCGCGTCAACGAATGCGTACAGAGCGCCGGCGAACTGCGCGCCCAGATGAGCGCGGAGACCGCCAACCAGAGCGGCTGGGGCCAGTCGGCGCTGGCCCGGGCGGCGCAGCTGCAGGTGCGCAGCGCGCAGCTCCTGGTCAGCGACGCGCAGCGCGCCGCCGACGCCAAGCGATGAACGCCGGCGCCGACGAGGCGCCGCTGCCGATCCTCTATGCCGATGCGCATCTGCTGGCGATCGACAAGCCGGCAGCGCTGGCGATGCACCGCAGCCGTCTGGTCGGCAGCGACGAGGACTATTTGATCGACCGGCTGCGCGCCCAGATCGACGGTCCGTTGCAGCTGGTGCACCGCCTCGATCGCGCGACCAGCGGCATCGTGCTGGTCGCACGCAGTCCCGACATCGCTGCGGCGCTCGGGCGGCAGCTGATGGCGCGCACGGTCCGCAAGCGCTATCTCGCGGTCTGCCGCGGCTGGCCCGAGGCGAGCGGCCAGATCGACTATCCGCTGCCGGGCGTGCGCGAGAACGGCCCGCGCAAGCCGGCCGTGACGCGCTGGCGGCGTCTGGCGACCGTCGAGCTGCCGATCGCGGTCGGCCGCTATCCGCAGCAGCGCTACGCGCTGCTCGAGGTCGAGCCCGAAACCGGTCGCTACCGGCAGATCCGCCGCCACTTCTCGCATGTCCACCATCCGCTGATCGGCGACACCAGCCACGGCCGCGGCGAGCACAACCGGCTGTTCCGGCAGCACCTGGGCTCGCACCGGCTGTTGCTGCACGCCTGGCGCCTGAGCCTGCACCATCCGGTCGACGATCGCCTGCTCGACCTGCACGCGCCGCTCGATGCGGACTGGCTGCGGTTGTGCGCGCGGCTCGGCTGGGCGTCACCGGACGAGGCCGAGGCGTGGATGCCGATGCCGGCCGGGCCGACGCCGCAGTAGGAAACGCCGATCGACACCCGCTGAGCGGCGCGCCGCGGCCGCGCGCGATCGCAGTGCCGGTGCGCACCGCGACCCGCAGCGCCCGCTCGTCTGCCTGCCGTTTGCCCCGGCGCGACCGGCAGCGTTCGGACGGCCGCCGCACGGCGGCCTGCTAGAATCCGGCCATGCCTTCCTTCGACGTCGTTTCCGAAATCAACGAGCACGAACTGACCAATGCGGTCGACCAGGCCAATCGCGAGATCGGCCAGCGCTTCGACTTCAAGGGCAGCGACGCGAGCTTCGAGCTCGACCAGACCGTCGTCACGCTGTCGGCGCCGGCCGAGTTCCATCTCAAGCAGATGCTCGACATCCTCAAGATCCGGCTGGCCGGCCGCGGCATCGACATCCGCTGCGCCGAGATCGCCGACCCCGAGGTCAATCTGGCACGGGCGCGCCAGCGCGTGACGCTCAAGCAGGGCATCGATCAGCCGCTCGCCAAGGACATCGTCAAGCGCCTCAAGGACTCCGGCCTCAAGGTGCAGGCGCAGATCAACGGCGACAAGCTGCGCGTGTCGGGCAAGAAGCGCGACGACCTGCAGACGGCGATCGCATTCCTGCGTGCGGCCGACATCGCGATGCCGCTGCAGTTCGACAACTTCCGCGACTAGTCCGGCGGCGCGGCGCTCATGCTCGACATCGACGGCCGCATCCAGATCGGCGAGGACGAGCTGATCGAGAGCTTCGTGCGCGCCGGCGGGCCGGGCGGCCAGAACGTCAACAAAGTCGCCAGCGCGGTCGAGCTGCGTTTCGACGTGGCGCGTTCGCCGTCGCTGCCCGAGGCGGTACGCGAGCGCGTGCTGTCGCGGCGCGACCGGCGCATGACCGCCGACGGCGTGCTGGTGATCCAGGCCAGCCGCTTCCGCGACCAGTCCAAGAACCGCGAGGACGCGCGCGAACGCCTCGCCGAGATCCTGCGCGGCGCGCTGCACGTGCCCAAGGCGCGCATCGCGACGCGGCCCAGCCGCGCAGCCAAGGCGCGCCGCGTCGATGCGAAGAAGTCGCGCGGCGCGATCAAGCAGGGCCGCGGCCGGCGCGACTGGAGCGGCGATTGAGCGCGCCGTACTGGCCGGAGCTGCCGCCGTCGGTGCCGCAGTTCCGACCGGGCGTGGCGCGACGGCTGGCACGCTGGCTGTTCGGAGTCGCCGGTTGGCGCTTCGTCGGCGAACTGCCGGACCTGCCGAAACTGGTGCTGATCGGCGCGCCGCATTCGTCGTGGTGGGACGGCGTCTGGGGCCTGCTCGCCAAGGTCGCGCTCGGCGTGGACATCAGCTTCATGGCCAAGCGCGAGCTGTTCTTCTTTCCGCTCGGCAGCGTGCTGCGCCGGCTCGGCGGGGTACCGATCCAACGCGACGCCACGCATGGCGTCGTCGAACAGACCGTGGACCGCCTGCGCCAAGCCGAGCGTCTCTGGATCGGCATCGCACCGGAGGGCACGCGCCGGCGCGTCACGCGCTGGAAGAGCGGCTTCTGGCATATCGCGCGCCAGGCCGGCGTGCCGATCCTGCCGATCTACTTCCACTATCCAAACAGGACGATCGGCGTCGGCCCGCTGCTGGCGCCGAGCGCCGACATCGACGCGGACCTCGCCCGGCTGCACGCGTTCTACGCGCCTTGGCAGGGACGACATCGCGGTACGAACTGACCCGATCGCAGGAGCCTCCGCCGCATTCGCGCGGCAGGGCCTGATGCGCAGCAGCATCGAATCTGCTTGACCGGCGTGAACTGGCGGGTTTAGTTTCGGGCGAACCATGAGGTGCAAGACCTCCTGGTCACGACCACAGAGGGGTGTCGTCTTGGGCCAGCCGTCGCCAGCCCTGCCACCATCCGCGCCGCGGCTCCGCCGCGCATGCGCGTGGCGGCACGCATCGACCGCCGTCGTATCGGCGGGCCTGTCCGCTGCCGCCTTCCCGCCCCGTTCCGCGGCGGCCGGTGCCTTTCGTCCCGCTTCCGCTTCCTGGAGTTGACCGGCCATGCTGCAGCCCGGACCGATTCGTTTGCGCGTGCTGCTGGCCGCTCTGGTGCTGCTCGGCAGCCTCGGCGCCCTGCTGATGCCCTCGCCGCTGCCGGCCCAGCAGACGCGCCAGCAGCTGGCCGACATGCTGCCGCCGACGAACCTGTCCGGCGAGGGACCGGTCGCCGGCGACGCACCGCCCGGATTCGCGCATGCGGCGGTCGCGGCCAATCCGGCCGCCCCGGACGCGACCGCGGTCGGCGAGGCCGTCTGCACGGCCTGTCATTCGCTCGAGAACGACCACTTCAGCCACACCGTGCACGCGCTCGGGCTGCGCGCGGCCGCTGCGGCCAATCCCGGCGCGCCGGTCTGCGAAACCTGCCACGGCCCGGGCTCGGCGCATGCGGCGCAGCCCGATCGCAAGGGTCTGATCATCGGCTTCACGCACGGCTCCGAGACACCGGTCGCCGTGCAGACGCAGACCTGCCTGGCCTGTCATCAGGGCGGTCCGCGCGACCACTGGCTGGGCTCGGTCCATCAGCGCAACGACCTGTCGTGCAGCGACTGCCACAACCCGATGGGCAAGGTCTCGCCGGAGGGCTCGATGGCGCGCACGACGATCAACGAGACCTGTGCGCAGTGCCATCGCGACATCCGCGCCCAGTTCGACCGGCGCTCGCACATGCCGCTGCCGGAAGGCCAGATGACCTGCGCCGACTGCCACAATCCGCACGGCTCGCTGACCGCGCCGCTGCTCAAGACCAACAGCGTCAACGAGACTTGCTACCAGTGCCATGCCGAGAAGCGGGGCCCGTTCCTGTTCGAGCACGCGCCGGTCCGCGGCAGCTGCCTCAACTGCCACATGCCGCACGGTTCCAACCAGATGAGCCTGCTGGTCGCGCCGGTGCCGTTCCTGTGCCAGCAGTGCCATTCGCATCTGCGCCATCCGAACGATCTGCAGACGCCGCAGTCGCTGGCCGGCGGCCCGCATCCGGACGAGCGGATCATGGGGCGCGGCTGCATCACCTGCCACGCGCAGGTGCACGGCTCGAACAATCCGTCCGGACCGCGGCTGCACAAGTAGGAGGTCTCCGATGCGCATCCGCCCGAACCGCATGCGTCGCCTCGTCCTCGCCGTCGCCGCCGCGCTGCCGCTCGGCGCCGCCGCCGACAGCGGCGTCGGCGTCGATCTGTGGATCGCCAACAAGTTCGACCCCAGCGCCGGCGCGGCCGCCGATCCGAAGGATCCGCGCGGCACGAGCTGGCTGCGGTCCGGCGAGAAGCGCACGCCGACCGGCACGTTGTACGCCTGCCCGGCCGAGCCGCCGCGGCTCGACGGCAGCGGCGCGTGGAAGCAGTACGACGCCTCGATCCAGTTCGGCTATCTGGCGATCGGCGGCGACGCCGACAGCGCGCTGTGGCGCCGCTACGCCGGCTGGGACCAGGGTTTCGTGCTCGGCCTGCTCGAGCTGCATTTCGTACGGCCGGCCGACGGCAGCTACATCGATCTGCGCGCCAGCCACATCAGCGAGCACGACCAGTACATCAAGGGCACGATCGGCCGCGCCGGCCACTACAAGGTCGAGGCCTACGCGCGCTCGACGCAGAACGTCGTCAGCGACAACGCGCGCTCGATCTGGAACGGCGTCGGCGGCAACGATCTGACGCTGGCCGGCGGCCTGGTGCCGGGCGCGAGCACCCCGGCCGAGGTGGCCGCGGTTTCGGCCGCGGCGCCGACGCGCGTGCTGCAGGTCAACCGCGACAAGCAGGGCCTGGGCCTGAGCTACTTCTTCGACCCGCGCTGGACCGGCTATCTCAACGTCAGCAACGAGCAGCGCGAAGGCACGCGGCCGTTCGGCGGGCCGTTCTTCTTCAATTTCGCGTTCGCCGACAACGGCGGCATCTTCGAGACGATCCGCCCGATCGACGACAGCACGATCAACACCAATGCGGGCGTGCGCTTCGTCGGCAGCCGCTGGCGGCTGGATCTGGGCTATTCGGGCTCGTTCTATCGCGATCGCTACGAGAGCTTCACCTACGAGCAGCCGTACGCACTGTGGAACGTCGTCACCGGACCGGGCGTGCGCAACTCGCAGCTGACGCAAGGCCAGTTCTCGACCGAGCCCGACAACGACTACCACAGCCTGCGCGGCACGCTGAGCCGCAGCCTGCCGCTGAACGGCCAGTTCTCGCTGACCGTGTCGGGCGCCAGCATGCGTCAGGACGAGGATCTGCTCGCGCCGGTCAACTGCAGCGGCACGTTCGGCATCGACCTGGTCGGCAACGGACAGGTCGGCCCGGCCAATCCGTTCCTGTATGCGTGCTCGGACTGGAACACGCCGGCCTCGCTGTCGCGGCGCTCGGCCGACATGCGCATCGACACGACCCTGGTCGACGCACGCATCGTGCTGCAGCCGACCGAGCGCCTGACCTGGCGCGGCGGCCTGCGCTTCTACCGCGAGGACTATCGCAACACGTATCTGGCCTACAACCCGCTGACCGGCGAGTACGGCTACGTCGCCGAGAACGGATCGCAGGGCACGGTCGTGCCCGGCGAGGCCGGCATCTGGAATCCGCTGACCGGCGCGTCGATCCTGACCCGCGTGAGCAGCCTGCCGCTCGACACGCAGAACACCGAGGCCACGTTCGGCGCCGACTGGCGGCCGTCCGTGCGCGACACCCTCGGCGCGACGCTCGGCTTCACGCGCAACGAGCCCTCGCATCGCGAGCGCAGCCGCGTCGACGACGTCTCGATCAAGCTCAACTGGACCAGCCGCGCGTTCGACTGGCTGACGCTGCGCGCCAACCTCGTGCATCTGCGCCGCTCGGGCGACCGCTACGACTACGATCCGTACGGCTTCACGTTCTCCGAGCACCTGCCCGGCTTCGTCGAGCCCGAGGGCGGCCTGCCGGCGCATACGGTCGAGGCGCTGCGCAAGTACGACATGGCCAGCCGCGACCAGGACAAGATCGACCTGATGGCGACGTTCATGCCGCGCGCCGACATGACGTTCAGCGCCTCGCTGCGCGGCGACTGGAACGACTACGACGCGCGGCTCGGCCGGCAGCGGCTCGACACGCTCGGCGCGACGCTGCAATGGGAATGGCAGCCCTCGCCGCGCACCAACGCGAGCGTCTACTACGCCTACGACCGCTCCACGCTCGGCATCGCCAACGTCAACGAGGACGGCACCGCGCTGCAGACCGATCCGGCGCTCGGCGGCGCGACCTATCCGGAGGCCGGGCGCTGGTGGGTCGACGATCGGCAGCGCAATCACAGCTTCGGCACCGTGTTCGCGCACGACTTCCGGCGCTTCAAGCTGGACCTGGCGTGGAACTGGCTGTGGTCGCGCGGCACCACCGGCTACCGCTACGCCTCGGCACTTGCGCTGGCCTGGCCGGACGTCGCCGCGTACACGGGTGATGCGTTCCCGGCGACCAAGTACAAGGTCAACTCGCTCAACGTCGGCATCACGATGCCGATCAACGAGCAGATGTCGCTGCGCGTATTCGACTACTACGAGCGCGGCCGCGTCAGCGACTGGCACTACCAGGGATTCGAGCAGGGCTACGTGATCGATCACCGCGTCTACAGCGACGGCGGACCGGACGACTACGCGGCGAACCTGGTCGGCCTGCTGCTGACGGTCAAACTGTGAGAACGCCGATGAAGACCTTGCGCCTGATCGTCCTGCAAGCGCTCGCCCTGGCGGTGCTCGGCGCGCCGGCGGCCGCCGCCGATTTCGTCGATCTGCGCCGGATCGAGCCGGTCAGCGGCGACGCGGCCGCCGGCGCGCAGAAGGCCGCGGCACTGTGCTTCGCCTGTCACGGCGCCGACGGCATCTCGCCGGTGCCGATGTTCCCGAACCTCGCCGGCCAGCGCGCCGACTATCTCTATCAGGAGCTGCTGCGCTACAAGAGCGGCAGCCGGCCCGACTCGCCGATGACCGCGCTGGTGCAGCCGCTCGAGGACGCCGATCTGCGCAACCTGGCGGTGCACTATGCCGCCTTGGCCGCGAACGTGCCGGCACCGGCCGAGCCGCCGGCACCGGACCTGCTCGCGCGCGGCGGCACGCTGTATCGCCAGGGCGACCCGGGCCGCGGCGTGCCGCCATGCCAGGGCTGCCATGGAGCCGACGCGAACGGCCATCCGCTCGCCGACGCCACGGCGAGGTCGCCGTACCGCGCCTATCCGCTGCTGTACGGACAGCATGCAGCCTATGTCGCGACGCGCCTGCGCGACTATCGCAGCGGCGCGCTCGCGCACACCAGCAACGACTTCATCATGACCGGGGTCGCGCAACGGCTCGACGATGCCTCGATCGACGCGCTGGCGGCCTGGCTCGGGAATCTGCCGGCCGAGCGTCAGGCGCGCTGAGACGCCGCGTCCGGCTCGCGGCCGCAGCGCGTCGATGCCGCGCGCGACGATTGCGCCGCGGCTTCCGATGCGGATGCATCGATCACGCGCCTCGATCCGGCGGCGCCGCATCGGGCGCCGCGTGACGGGCAGCGCTCAGGAGCGCAGGCCGGTGCCGGTGCGCAGCAGCCAGAGCCCGAGCGCGGTCAGCGCGACCGTGAAGCCGATCATCAGCGCATAGGCGATGCCGAGCGACACGTCGCTCTCGCCGAGCAGGCCGTAACGGAACGCGTTGACCATGTAGAAGATCGGATTGGCATAGGTCAACGTCTGCGCCCATTCCGGCAGCAGCTTGACCGAGTAGAACACGCCGCCGAGATAGGTCAGCGGCGTCAGGATGAAGGTCGGCACGATCGCGATGTCGTCGAACTTCTTCGCGTAGACCGCGTTGACGAAACCGGCCAGCGAGAAGATCGTCGCGCCGAGCACCACCGTCGACAGCGTGACCAGCGGGTGCGGCACGCGCACGTGCGTGAACAGCATCGCGATGGCGAGCACGATCGCGCCGACCATCAGGCCGCGCAGCACCGCGCCGAGCACGTAGCCGGACAGGATCACGATATTGGGCATCGGACTGACCAGCAGCTCCTCGACGTGGCGGCCGAACTTGGCGCCGAAGAAGCTCGAGGAGATATTGCCGTAGCTGTTCTGGATGATCGACATCATGACCAGGCCCGGCACGATGAAATCCATGTAGTCGTGCCCGCCCATGTCGCCGATGCGGCGGCCGATCAGGCTGCCGAAGATCAGGAAGTACAGCGTCATCGTGATCGCCGGCGGGACCAGGGTCTGGCCCCAGATGCGCAGGATGCGCACGACCTCGCGCCGTACGATCGTGTAGAACGCGACGAAGTTCGGATGCTGGGACGGCGTGCTCATGCCGCGTCCTCGCGATGGCCGGTCAGGCGCACGAACAGTTCCTCCAGACGATTGGACTTGGTGCGCATCGAGCGCACCCGGATGCCGGCCGCGTCGAGCGTCGCGAACACGCGGTTCAGATCCATCGCCCGCGGCATCTCCAGATCGAGCGTGTGGCTGTCCGCGGCGATCAGGGTCACGCCCTCGATGTCGGGCAGCCGCTCGGGCAGCGGTCCGTCGATGTCGAGCAGGAAACCTTCGACGTCGAGCTTGGCCAGCAGCGCCTTCATCGGCCCTTGCTCGATGATGCGCCCGCCGTCGATGATCGCCAGATTGCGGCACAGGCTCTCGGCTTCCTCGAGATAGTGCGTGGTCAGGATCACCGTGGTGCCGGCCGCATTGACTTCGCGCAGCGTGCGCCACATGCCGCGGCGGATCTCGATGTCGACGCCGGCGGTCGGCTCGTCGAGGATCAGCAGACGCGGCCGCGTCATCATCGCGCGCGCGATCATCAGGCGCCGCTTCATGCCGCCGGACAGGTTGCGCGACATCGTCTGCGCCTTGTCCCAGAGCTGGGCGCGCTTGAGCTCCTGCTCGGCGCAGGCGACTGCCTCGTCGCGCGCGATTCCGTAGAAGCCGGCGTAGTTGACGAGGATGTCGAACGGCTTCTCGAACAGGTTGAAGTTCATTTCCTGCGGCACCAGCCCGATCATCCGCATCGCCGCGCCGCGCTGTTCGTGCAGGTCGGTGCCGAACACGCGCACGCGGCCGCTGGAGGCGTTGACGAGCGAGCTGACGATGCCGATCAGGGTCGACTTGCCGGCGCCGTTGGGGCCGAGCAGGGCGAAGAAGTCGCCCGGCTGCACGCTGAGCGTCACGCCCTTGAGCGCTTCGACGCCGGTCGCGTAGATCTTGCGCAGCTCGGTGAGCTCGAGCGCGGGTACTGAGGTCATCGGATTCGGGGCGGGATGCGGTGCAGCGAGGGGAGCCGACATGGCCCTGCTAGTATAGCCGGCGCGACCGCCGGAGGGTTTGCGTGCCGTGATCAGGCTGTTTCCGCTGCGCCTCGTCGCCAGCCGCATGCTCGCGCCGAGCGTGCGGCATCTGGCGTTCGAGCGTGCCGACGGCGAGGCGACGGCCTTCGTGCCGGGCCAGTTCATCCAGTTCCACTTCGACTACGCCGACGGCACGCCGACCAAGCGCAGCTACTCGATCGCGACGCGCCGCGACGATCCGGCCACGGCCGGTCTGATCGAGATCGCGGTGTCCTACGTCGCCGGCGGCGCGGCTACCGAACGACTCGCCGCGCTGCGCGAAGGCGAGAGGATCGACGCCAGCGGGCCGTACGGCCGCTTCTGCCTGCACGACGCCGACCGCAACGCGCGCTATCTGCTGGTCGCGACCGGCACCGGCGTGACGCCGTACCGGGCGATGCTGCCGGATCTGGCCCGCCACATCGCCGGCCGGCCGTGCGAGGTCGCCCTGATCTACGGCGCGCGCAGCGAGGCCGAATTGCTCTATGCCGGAGAATTCGAGGCGTTCGCGGCGCGCACGCCCGGGTTCGGCTTCCATCCATGCTTCAGCCGGGTGCCGCGCCACCCGGCACGGCCGGGCGACCGCACCGGGCGCGTCCAGGCCGCGCTGACCGAGCTGGCGCCCGATCCGTTGCGCGACATCGCCTACCTGTGCGGCAATCCGGACATGGTCGACGAGAGCTTCGCGCTGCTGCAGCAGGCGGGCCTGCCGGTGCGGCAGATCCGTCGCGAGAAGTACCTGTCCTCGCGCTAGCGAAACCTCCTCGACGCGTTCGCATCAGGGCGAGCGTCGGGCGCCTGCCCGGTCGCCGCCGCCGCGACCGGTGGCGTCCCACATGCCGCCCGAATCCACGGATCCTGCCTCGAGCGGCTGGCGCATCGCCGCGCCGGCGTCGCGATAGCCGGGCGATCGAGCCGTCGCCTGGACCGCCATGCACTGGGCGCGTCGCGGACGCGAAGCATCGGCGCGCCGCGATCGGACCGCTCGCCGAGTGGTCCGCTCAATACGTGACCGTCACCACGATCGTGTCGGTGTAGGTGCCGGCAGTGCGCGGTGCCTGCGCCGGGACGCGTCCGTAGACCGTCAGGCTCTGCGTGGCGCCCGTGCCGGTGCCGGTCACGGTGTCGGTGTTCAGCGTCGTGCCCCAGCGCTGCGTGCGGCCGAGGTCGCGATAGAGCTCGTAGTCGATCAGGCCGCCGGGGCCGGTCATGCGGCGTACACTGCCGGCCGCGTTCTGCCCGGCGCCGAGGCCCACCTGCCACGGCGCGCGGTAGGTGCAGCGCAGGCTGACCGTGGAGGTCGCGTCCTGGGCCACGCGCAGCAGGCCGCTGACCGCGCCGAAATCCTGCGTCGTCGCGCTGACCGTGCAGGCCGGCGCGACGCTGGCGCTCGCGGTGAACGCGAAGCTGCCGTTGCTGGCGGTGCCGCAGTCGGACGGATACGTGCCGAGGCTCAGCAGCGCCTCGTTGTAGCGGAACGACAGGCGCGTGTGGATGCCACCGAAGCTGTTGGCGTACGCGCCGATGCCCAGGCCGGTCTGCCCGGCCGGTACGCGCCCGTAGACCGTCGCCGATCCGCTCTGCGTGGTGCCGACGCCCAGGATCGTGAACTGCAGATCGCGCTGCAGCGGCGGCGTGCCGGGCGTGTCGACCGAACCCCATACCTGGCTGCGCGCGGCATCGCGGTAGATCTGGAACGTCATCGCGTCGCCGCTGGCGCTGGTCATCTGGCGCGGCTGTACGCTGCTGCCCTGCATGCCGGTTCCGATGCTCAGGCAGAGCCGGGCATAGACGCCGTACAGATTGCCGAGCAGGCCGCTGCTGTAGGTGCACTGATAGTGGATCGTCGCGGTGGTGTCGACCAGTCCGCCGAGCGGATCGACCGGACCGAAGCTGAGGTTCGTCATCGTCGCGCTGCAGGTCGTCACGGCGTGTGCCGCAACGGGCGGCAGAACGGCCAGTGCGAGCAGGCAGGCCCGCGCGGAAAGGCGCCTCAGCGGCATGTCAGCGGCTCCGCGATCGATGACGCCGGCGGCGCGGGGCGCGCGACGCGGACGCGGCAGGGGCCGCTCGGAAGATCGATCTCGAGCAGCGCATCGGCCTCGACCCGCTCCAGATAGACCTGCCCGTCGTAGCCGACCACGCCGTCCGCGCGGCCCTGGCGGCGGATCCGGCTGCCGGCCGGCAGCGGCCGGCCGGCGGCGTCGACCAGGGACAGCGACAGGCTGTGCAGGCTTTCCAGCGCGAAATGCACGTGCGTGCCGGTACCGCGCATCGGCACGACGCTGCGCTCGATATCGTCAATGCGCACGTCGGCCGGCAGGTTCAATGGCGAGATGCCGACGCGATTGCGCTGATACGCATTGAGCGGCGTCACCAGCAGCACGCCGTCCTCATCGGTACGGCCGATCGGCCGGTTCTCGAGCAGGACCGGGACGTCGGCCATGCCGGCGATCGAGACGACCGCGAACGCATCGTCGACGCGCCGCGTCGCGAACGTGTGGCCGGCGATCCATACCAGCGCGCCGCCCATCCCGGCGTAGGCGTAGCGCGTGTCGCCCAGTGCCTGCACGCCGCCCAGCAGCTGTGCCCACGGCCCGCGCCAGCCGACCTCGGCGATGCCGCCGCCGGACTCGCCACCGCGCGCCTGGACGCGCCAGCCGACGCCGCCGTCGCCCGGGATCGGCCGCGTCGCGTCGACGCTGAGCGTGTCGGCGCCGCGCTCGTGCTGCAACGAGGTGCCCAGCTGCGCACGGCCCAGACTCATCGTGACACCGACGAAGACACTGCGATCGGCCGCGTCGTCGAGGTTGCGGTTGAGATTGAGGTTCAGCGCCGCAGTGCCGGCGATCGAGCGCGACCAGGACAGGCTCGCGTAGCGTGACGCGGACTCGTCCGGATAGCGCAGATGCGCGTATACGAGGCCGAAGTTGCCGCCGGCGCCGGCGTCGAGGCCGAGCAGCGCGCGTGCGCTGGTGCGCGGCGGCGGCCGCCCGAACGCGCTGGCGACGTCGCGGTAGGCGCCGTCGGTGACGGTGCCCTGCACGCCGAACTGGAAGCGCCGTTCGCGCAGCACGTAGCCGAGGCTGGTCAGCGATCCGGCGCGCCCCTGGTGCCGGCTGTGCGCCTGTGACGCCGACAGCACGCCGGCCATGCCGAGCAGCAGGTTGAAGCCGCCGCCGGCGACCGTGGTGCCCTCGCGCGTCTCGGCGTGGGCCTCGACGGTCACGCGGTCGGTCAGGCCGTAGCGGTACAGGCCGCTGGCCATCGGGTCGCCGGCGTAGTCGAACGAGGTCTGGCCGCGGTCGCGGCGCACGAAGCCGGCCTCGATCGAGAAGTCGCTCAGTCCGCGCTGCAGCAGCAGCGGCGTCGCGTAGAACGGGAAGTCGAACGTCGTGACGCGCCCGAGCGCATCGGTCAGCACGATCTGGGCGATTCCGGCGCCGGACACCGTCGGCGCGGCATTGAGCTGGAACGGACCGGCCGTCAGCTGGCCGCCGTACTGGCGCATGCCATCGACATAGAGCTCGACCGCCGACGGCGCGGCCGCCTCGCCGTAGAACGACGGCAGCGGCATCGTCAGCCGGTACGGCTGCAGGCTGAAGTCGCGCGTGAGCTGGATGCCGCCGATGTAGGTCGGCCGCGCCCAGTCCGGTCCGCGCGTCAGCGTGTCGCCGACATGGATCGCCAGCATGCGCTCGGGCAGGGCCTTGGACCAGACCGAATCGAGCCGCACGGCCGCGTGGCGCCAGTGCCGGTCCGGATCCGAGCCCTGCACGAGACCCGAATGACTCCAGATGCCGCCGGCCGAGAACGCGCGCAGTTCGCCGTAGCCGCTGAGCGTGCGCATGCCGCCGTGTGCGGCCGAGGCGTACAGATCGTAGTTCAGCAACAGGCCGGGCGAGGCGGTCGCCGTCGGGACCGCCTCGGTCGGTGCGCCGAGCACGGCCGGCGCGAGGTCGAGCAGGCGCACCGGCACGTCCAGCGCGACGCGCTGGCGCAAGGCGTCGTAGTCGACCGTCACGCCGGGCAGGCCGCCGAGGTCGACCCAGGCCGTATCCGGACCGGCCTCGGTACGAAAACGCAGGCCGCGCAGGGTCTGCGCATCGGCCCATAGATGGCCTTCGCGCAGTTCGAACGCCACCAGGCCGGGCTGGACGGTGCCATTGAGGACGACCTCCAGATACAGCGTGGCCGCCGGCGCGGTCCCGGATGCACCAGCGCCGCTTCCCGCGGCGATCAGCGCGACGAGCAGGCTAGCGACCGTCCACGATCGCGATCGGCCGATCCAGTGGCTCACCGTTGATCCTTGCGTGCAATCGCGCGTCCGCCGGCAGCGGACGACCGGGCGGCAGCGGCCAGCGCATCTGCGCGCCGGCCAGCACGTAGCCGAGCAGACCATCGCTCAGCACGGTGCGCTGGCCGGCCGCATCGACGATCGCGACCTCGCTGAGCTGCGCGCGCGCGCTGCCGGTGTTGACGGCTTCGAGCGCGGGCGGCTCGGCGCGCAGGCGCCATTCGAGCCGCGGCGCCGGCTGCGGATCGTCCGCTGCGATGAAGACCGGCACCGAGTAGCGCATCAGGAACTGCACGCCGCCTTGGCCGCGCCGGTCCTGTCCGGGCAGTTCGTCGACCAGCAGCCGGAAGCTGCGCTCGCGCGCGTCCGGCGTCGCCTCGGAGGTACGCACGATGCGCACCAGCTGGCGCGCGCCGGCGGCCACCTCCAGCAGCGGCGGACTGGCCACCAGATCGCGCGTGGTGTCGAGCCGATCCTCGTGATCGGTCTGCGTCCATTCGACGACGCGCACCTGCGCATGCAGCGCGTCACTGCCGGTATTGGCGAGCCAGAGCACCGCGCTGGCATCCTTGCGCGCGATCTCGAGCATGATCGGTGTGACCTGGAGACCGGCGGCCGAAGCCGCCGGTCCGAGACCCAGGGCGAGGACGGCCAGCCAGGGGCGGAGGCGCAGCATGACGTGCGCTCCGGGCCGTCAGTAGGTCACGGTAACGCCGATCGTGTCGGCGTAGCTGCCGGCTTGGGCGTTCGCGCTCGCGACGAGGCCATGGACGCTGGTGATCTGCGCTGCGCCGGTGCCGACCGCCGCCAGCGTATCGGTACCGATCGTCTGTCCCCAGGGCGTGGTGTGGCCCGGATCCTGGTACAGCTGGTAGGCGACGTAGTGCGAGGCGCCGTCGCTCATGCGCCGCGTGGCGATATCCCCGGCCGTTCCCGGATGCAGCCCGGCATCGAGACCGATCGTATACGCCGAGCCCGGCGTACAGGTCACGCTGATCGTCGAGGTGCCGCTGATCGCGGTGGCCAGCGACGAATGCGCGCCGAAGTCCAGATCGGTCGGCGCGGTCGTCGTGACGTCGCAGGCCTTCTGTATGGTGATGCGCACCTCGAACGAGCTGGTGACCGTATCGGCCTGCGCGGGTGCGGTGAAGGCGGCCGTCAGACCGATAATCGCGGCAAGCGGGGCAATCCTGAACATGTTCACGTTAATCTCCTGATTAAAAGGTGGAAGAAACTTCCATTCCGGCATTACGCATAAGACATGCCAATGGAAAATGCGAAACAGTCGACGGACGAATCTGAACGGACGCGCCGTTTCATTTTTTTCGCGGCGGGTTATTACACGCGCTGTCAATCGTTCAGCCGAAAATCGTCATGTAAAGGACGCTTGACAGGTGCGATCTCGCCGCCGTAGGCTTGTGTCAAGCTCACTTGACAGGTGTTTCGATGCACGCCCTAGAAAGACGCTACGGCCGCGAGATGGCCCTGGCCGCGGTGCTGTACGTGGCGGCGATGCTGACCGCCTGGCCGCTCGCGCTGCGCACCGATGCGGCGAGCCTGCGCGCCGTGCTGGCGCTGCTGCCGGTGCTGCCGGCGGCCCTGATGCTGCGTGCGATCTACCGGCACGTGCGCGACAGCGACGAGCTGCAGCGCCGCCTGCATCTGGAGGCGCTGGCAATCTCGGCCAGTGCAGTCAGCCTGGTCAGCATGGCATTGGGCTTTCTCGCGGCGGCCAAGGTCATCGTGCTCGGCGGCGACGTGCTGCTGTGGGTGTTTCCGGTTCTGGCCGGCGTCTTCGGCGTGGTGCGGTGCTGGATCCAGTGGCGCTATCGCTGCTCATGATCAACCGCGTCCGCGAGCTGCGCACGGCCCGCGACTGGTCGCAGGGCGAACTGGCCGAACGCCTCGGCGTCTCGCGCCAGACCGTCAATGCGATCGAGACCGGCAAATACGATCCGAGCCTTCCGCTCGCGTTCGCGATCGCGCGCCTGTTCGCCATGACGATCGAATCGATCTTCGACCCGGACGCCAGGGCGTCGTGAGGAAAGGCATAGGACAGATGCGGATCAGCCATCGACAATGGACGCGCTATCTCGCCGACGTCGGCCTGCCGATGCTCGCTTATCTGCTCTCGGTGCTGGGCTCGGCCCTGTTCGCGCAGCGCATGCCGCCCGGTCCCTGGCGGATGCTGGTGGCCGCGCTGCCGGTGCCGGCGATCGCCTGGCTGGCCTATGCCGAATGGAAGCGCCTGCGCCGCCGCGACGAGCTGCGCCAGCGCATCGAGCTGGAGGCGATGACGATCGGCTTCGGCGTCTCGTTCGCCGTCGTCGTCGCGCTGGTCTTTCTCGACCTGCACGGCGGCGTGAACATTCCGCTGCATGTTGCGGCGTTCGTCATGGCCGCGTGCTGGATCGGCGCGCAAATCTGGGTCAGGGCGCGCTATCGCTACGGATGGCTGCAATCGGATCGCGACGAACCGTCGTGACCGACGCGTCGCCGGGATTACCGGTCCGTCGGGTACCGGCCGGGCGCGTCCGACATTCGCTCCACATCGTAAGGAAGTAGAGGCTGACATGAAGAAGAATCTGCGCATCGCGGTGGCGGTGCTGGTCGCCCTCGGGGTGATCGCCTACGGCCGGTTCCGCGACCGGCCCGATCCGAGCGAGGCGCCGCCGAGCACGACCGGACGCTTCGCCGTGCCGGCCGGCACGGCCGGCTTTCGCCTCGGCACGCTCGAGTTCAGCGCCTGCGAGCTGCCGCAGAAGCGCAGCGCCGCGACCACGGCCGCGTTCTGCGCGCCGTTCGAGGTGCCCGAGAACTGGGACGCGCCGGACGGACGCAAGATCCGACTGAATCTGGCGCTGCTCAAGAGCGCCCAGGCCGCCGACGACGACTTCATCGTGTTCCTCGCCGGCGGTCCCGGTCAGGCCGCGATCGAGACCTGGCCGCAGATCGCCGCCGCGTTCGAACCGGCGCGCAAACGCCGTCACGTGCTGCTGCTCGACCAGCGCGGCACCGGCGGCTCCAACGCGCTGACCTGTCCGGACGGCGACGAAGCCGACGTGGCCACACTCGACCTGACTCGCATCGAACAGGCGACGCGCCGCTGCCTGGAGGCGGTCAGCGAGCGTGCCGATCCGCGCTACTACACGACCACCGTCGCCGCGCGCGATCTGGAGGCACTGCGCCAGGCGCTCGGCGGACCGAAGCTCGATCTGGTCGGCGTCTCGTACGGCACGCGGATGGCGCAGCAGTATCTGAAACGCTATCCGGAGGGCGTGCGCAGTGTCGTGCTCGACAGCCCGGTGCCGAACGCGCTGACGCTCGGCGGCGAGTTCGCACGCAATCTGGAGGACTCGCTGCAGGCCCAGCTCGGACGCTGCAATCTCGATCCGGCCTGCACGAAAGCCTACGGCGACCCCTACGCGAACCTGCTGCGCCTGCGCGACGCGCTGCGCGCCGAGCCGCGCGAGGTGCGCTACCCCGATCCGGTCAGCTTCGAGACCGTCGAGCGGCGCCTGGACGAGATCACGCTGGCCGGACTGGTCCGCATGTTCGCGTATGCGCCCGAGACCGCGTCGCTGATCCCGCTGTCGGTCGGCCGCGCGCTCGACGGCCAGTACGCGCCGCTGATGGGCCAGGTCAAGATCATGACCGACTCGCTGTCCGAACTGGCCGGCAACGGCATGCAGCTGTCGGTGATCTGCGCCGAGGATGCCGACCGCATCGTGCCCGATCCGGCCGATTCGGGCCGCCTGCTCGGCTCGATGATGACCGACCTGATCAGGACCCAGTGCGCGATCTGGCCGCGCGGCGAGCGTCCCGCCGACTTCAACGAACCGGCCTCGGGCGACACGCCGGTGCTGATCCTGGCCGGCGAGTTCGATCCGGTCACGCCGCCGCGCTACGGCGAGCAGATCGCCGAGCACCTCGGCCGTGCGCGCCTGATCGTCGCCAAGGGCCAGGGCCATTCGGTCATGGGCCGCGGCTGCCTGCCCAAGCTGGTCGGCCAGTTCATGGACCGCCTCGACCCGGCCGGCCTCGACGCGAGCTGTGCCGACGCGTTCGGGCCGACTCCCCTCTTCATCGACTTCAACGGAGCCGCCCCATGATCGAGCTGAAGGACCTCCACAAGGCGTTCGGTCAGGTCAAGGCCGTCGACGGCGTCTCGTTCATCGCGCGCGACGGCGAGATCACCGGCCTGCTCGGCCCCAACGGCGCCGGCAAGACCACCACGCTGCGCATGCTCTATACGCTGATGAAGCCCGACAGCGGTCAGGTGCTGGTCGACGGCATCGACGCGGCGGTCGACCCGGCCGCGGTACGGCGGCGCCTGGGCGTGCTGCCCGACGCGCGCGGTCTGTACAAGCGGCTGACCTCGCGCGAGAACATCGACTACTTCGGCCGCCTGCACGGCATGGACGAGGCGGCGATCGCCGAACGGCGCGAGGCGCTGATCAAGGCGCTGGAAATGGCCGACATCGCCGACCGCCGCACCGAGGGCTTCTCGCAGGGTCAGCGCGTCAAGACCGCGATCGCCCGCGCGCTGATCCACGATCCGAAGAACTGCATCCTCGACGAGCCGACCAATGGCCTGGACGTCATGGCCACGCGCGCGATGCGCGATTTCCTGCGCCACCTGCGCGACGAGGGCCGCTGCGTGCTGTTCTCGAGCCACATCATGCAGGAGGTCGGTGCGCTGTGCGACCGCATCGTCGTGATCGCACGCGGCCGTGTCGTCGCCGACGCTTCGCCGGAGGCGCTGCGCGCGCAGGCCGGCACCCACAATCTCGAAGATGCCTTCGTCAAGGTCATCGGTTCCGCAGAGGGGCTCGCCGCATGAAATCCATCCTGACCGTCTTCCTCAAGGAAGTGCGCGAGAACCTGCGCGACCGCCGCACCGTGCTCAACACGCTGCTGACCGGCCCGCTGATGGCGCCGCTGATGTTCGTGCTGATCATCAACGCGGTGATCTCTCGCGAGCTCGACAAGGCCGAGAAGCCGCTGCCGGTGCCGGTCATCGGCGCCGAGCACGCGCCGAACCTGATCGAGGCGCTCAAGCAGCAGGGCGCGCAGATCAAGGACGCGCCGGCCGATCCGGAGCGCGCCGTGCGCGAGCAGGACGCCGATCTGGTGCTGAAGATTCCGGCCAGCTACGCCGAGGCCTGGCGCAAGGGCGAGCCGGCCCAGGTCGAGCTGATCTTCGACCAGTCCCAGCGCGACGCCAGCGGCTCGGTCGCGCGGCTGCGCGGCATGCTCGAAAGCTACGGGCAGCGCACCGCGACGATGCGCGTGGTCGCGCGCGGTTTGTCGCCGACGCTGATGAAGCCGGTCGTCGTCGCCTCGCGCGACCAGTCCACCGCGCAGGCGCGCGGCGGCATGATGTTCGCGATGCTGCCGTACTTCTTCATCCTCGGCGCGTTCATCGGCGGCATGGCGCTGGCGATCGACACCACCGCCGGCGAGCGCGAGCGGCAGTCGCTCGAGCCGCTGTTCGCCAATCCGGTGCCGCGTTCGCAGATCCTGCTCGGCAAGCTCGGCGCGACGACCAGCTTCGCGTTCACGACGCTGGTGCTGAGCATCCTCGCGTTCTCGGTCGCCGCGCTGTTCCTGCCGACCGGCAAGCTCGGCATGAGCCTGCAGATCGGTCCGCGCTTCGCGCTGCTGACGCTGATCGTGATGCTGCCACTGGTGTTCCTGCTGGCGTCGCTGCAGACGCTGGCGGCGGCGTTCGCGAAGAGCTACCGCGAGGCGCAGACCTATCTGTCGCTGCTGATGTTCGTGCCGATCATCCCGACGCTGATGATGTCGCTGTTCCCGTTCAAGACGCAGACCTGGATGTACGCGGTGCCGCTGGTCGGCCAGCAGGTCACGATCACGCGCCTGATGCGCGGCGATCCGGTGGCGATGAGCGAGATCGCGCTGTGCTTCGTCGCGACGGCGGCGGTGGCGATCCTGGCCTATCTGGTGACGGCTCGGGTCTACCGCAGCGAGCGGCTCGCGATCTCAGCCTGAGACGGTCCGGCGGCCGGCGTACGCTTCGCGCCGCCGGCTGCCATCGCGGCAGGGCTCGGCTACACTGGCGCGCCCTGCGGCCCGCCTCCCTCCGATGTCCCTGCCCGATCCCGCCGCGCTCGAAGCGCAGGCCCTTGCCAAGACCTGGTTCTACCCGTTTCGCCTGCCATCCGGCCGCGTCACGCCCACCTACGGCCAGGGCGAGCTCGACGCGGTCCATCACACGCGCACGCAGATGCTCGGCGATCTGCTCGCACGCGAGTTCCCGGGCGATCGCGGCGGCTCGTCCGCGGTCGACCTCGCCTGCCACCAGGGCTGGTTCTCGGCCCAGCTCGCGCAGAGCGGCTTCGGCCGTGTCGTCGGTATCGACGCGCGCCCCGAGCACGTCGCCGATGCGAGCCTGATCCGCGACGCGCTCGGCCTGTCGCAGATCGAACTGCACCTGTCCGACGTCCATGCGCTGAACGCCGCCGAGCTCGGCGTGCACGATCTGGTGCTGTGCTTCGGCCTGATCTATCACCTGGAGAATCCGGTCGGCGCGCTGCGCGTCGCCCGTGCGCTGACGCGGCGCCTGTGCGTGATCGAGACCCAGGTCGTGCCGGGGCTGACCGGCTGGGTCGACTACGGCAGCTACCGCTTCGTGCGTCCGCTCAAGGGCAGCTTCGGCATCATCGACGAGACCGGCGAGACGCACGGACCGGAAGCCTCGACCACCGGCATCTGCCTGGTGCCGAGCGTCGAGGCGCTGTGCTGGATCCTCGAGCGCATCGGCTTCAGCCGCGTCGAGGTGCTGCCGGTACCCGCGGACGGCTACGAGCAGCTGGTCCACCGCAAGCGCGTGATGGTCGCGGCCTGGGTCTGACCGCTCGCATCTGTGGTCCTGGCCGCGCCGCGGCCAGCCGGACGATCGGCGGCCGCGCGCTCAGGCCGGCTTGCGCCCGCACACCACGTACTGCGCGCCGATCGGCAGCCGTCCGAGCAGACCATCGACGCGGCGCGCCCACGGGGCATCGATCGGCACGAAGAACAGATACTGCCTGAGCACCGGCTCGAAGCCCGCCTCGCGCATCAGCGCGAGCACGCGCCGGGCACGCAGCAGGACGGCGTCGTGATCGAACGGGCAGCGGCAGACCACGATGCGAGTCATCGGATTGAGCGGATTGTGCTCATAGACCGCGAACAGGCCGCCGGGCCGCGTCACGCGCCAGGCGTCGGCGACGAAGTGAGGCCACTGCGGCGGCGGCACGTGGTGCATCACGCAGGCGGTCGAGCAGAAGTCGAACGTGTTCTCGTCGTACGGCAGCCGGTGTCCGTCGTAGACGCGGTAGTCGATCGCCGGATTGAGCTGGCGCGCGGTCGCGATCGCATCGGACGAGATGTCGGCCCCGCGCAGCCGGCCCACGCGCGTGCGCAGGAACGGATGCAGATTGCCGATGCCGCAGCCGATGTCGAGGCAGTCGGCAGCCTTCGCGCCGCCCCGATGCAGGCGCTCGAGCACCTCGACGATGCTGTCGGCCTTGCCGCGCGTGAACAGATCCATCTCGAGCCCGGTGAATGCCAGCGCGCGCTCGATGTCCTGCTTGTACTCGTCCGGATAGGCGTCGGTCGCCCAGCGGTTGTCGGGGGTGTCGCTCATGGCGTCTCCAGCGGCAGCGTGATCGTGTCGGCGCCCTTGTCGGCGAACCAGGCGATGCCTTCCTGCACCAGGTCGACGGTCATCCGATACGACCCGTGAGGGGCTTCGGGCAGATGCACCAGCAGCACGCGCTCTTCGCCCGCCGTCAGCGCGCAGTCGAGTGGCGCGTGCAGCCAGTCGTAGGACACCATCGCGCCCTGCGCGTCGTGCAGGTGCACGCCGATCGTCACCGGATGGGCGCCTGCGGAGGCGATCGTTCGCGCGGTGTCGTTGCGAATGCGCACTCGCAGGCCGGTGACGCCGGGCCGGGTCTCGAACGGCTCGGCCGATAGAATCCGCAACCGGTCGAATTCCTGCTCGGTCAGGGGCGTATCGATCGTCACGACCGCCTCGGCACACGACAGGTCTGCGGCGATGTTGCGCGGATAGATCTGGATGCGGTAGTCCGATTCTTCGATCACGGCCTCCGGCGGACCGAACCTCGCCTCCAGATGCGCCCGCTGCGCCGGCGTGGCTTCCGCGGACCTCATCGCCAGGAAGGTCCTGCCGCGATGAGCCGAAGGCGCATACCAGTGCCGATCGACCATGGCCGGATGTGGGCGAACCGTCTGCGAATACATCTCGACTGGATGAACGCGGACCGCGCCTTCGGACAGCACCGTCGTCGCGCCCGCGTTCCACCAGGTCGCGTAGCCCCAAGTCAGGCCTTCGCGCTGGAGGATGCGGCTGAGGTGCATCGTCATCGACGTGCGCGTCATCCAGAACGTCTCGCCGAACGGGATCATGCGGTGCACGGCGCTCACGGCGAGCATGACGCAGCCGGCTGCCAGCAAGCCGGTCGTTAAGCGCGACGCGTTCCTGAGCCAGCGCTCGATCGTCCAGGCGCACAGCAGCAACAGGATGAAATAGGCAACACTGAAATAGCGAAGACTGATGCTCGAATCCTGCGCCAGCGGCTCGAACGCCAGGAACAGCGCCAGCACCGGCAACAGCGCGGCGAGGAACGCAAAGAACAGCGCGCGGCAGACCGGATCGTGCTGCCGGCGCAGGTCACGCAGCTCGACGACGGCGACTGCGGTGATCGCGACGGCCAGGCTCGTACGGAACGTGCGCATGAAAGGTTCCCAGGGCTTCTGGTTGACGCCGTAGGACGAGCCGCCCAGGTAGTCGAACCAGCCGTTCGCGAATATCCGCACATGGTCGGCGAAGCCCGGCCAATCAGTCAGCCGCAACTGGGATACCGAATGCCGCGTGGCGACGATCTCGGCATTCATCAGCAGCCGATAGACCACAAAAGCGACCATCCAGGCCGCGATCAGGACGATGGGCGCAGTCGCGAACGGCAGCAGTCGCATCAACGCGGAACGAAGCCCACCGGGCGGCGCCGCCGTGGACCAAGCCAAGGTCCGATCGAACGCGTACAACGGCAGGAGCATCATCACCCCGACGCGACCCGGATTGGCGAACGCCACCGACGCCACCAGAACGAACAGCGCCACGAGCGGCCACTGCGATCGACCGCCATCTGCCGCCGCGCGCGATAGATGATGTCGCGTCAGCAGGGCGGCTCCCGCGATAAATCCGGCAGGCCACCAGAAGTACGTGGTCTGGGCGAACACCATCGCGGTGAAGTAGATCGTGAACCCGGACGCCAGGACCGTCAGCGTGATCGCCACCGCCAGCCAGGAGATTCGGGCGACCCTGAGGAACCAGGCGACGATCCCCAGCAACATCAAGCTGAGCACGACGCTGGCGACCGCATGCACCGCGAAACCGTTCGGCCACCAGGTCAGCAGCGGCGCGATCAGCAGCGCGCCGGACGGCACCATCAGATCGCCGTTGTTGGTCACCCAGCCATGAGGGAACAGCCGGCCCTGCGCGTGCATCGCTTCGGCGAGCAGATTGAGCACGGCGTCGTCGCTGCTGAAATCCGGCTTGAAGAAATGGCCGACGTAGAGAAGCAGAACGCCGGTCGTCGAAAGCAGGATCAGGAAGACCAAACAGCGAAACCACGCATGGATCGATGCGCCGGACGTGCGCTCCCAGCGTACGTCGACCCGACTATTCCATGCGGCAGGCTGTGTGCTCATGTCCTATCCTTCTGGTCGCGTCGTGGAGGGCTCCGATACCCGAGTCTCCGCGACGAGCTCGAACACCATCCGAGCGATGTCACAATGCGGTGTCGCGCTGGATTCGGCTCAGGCCAGCGCCGCTTCCAGTTCCGCGCGCAGATCGGCCAGATCCTCCACGCCAACCGACAGCCGGATCAGGCCGTCGCTGATGCCGAGCCGCTTGCGCTGCGCCGGCGGGATCGAGGCGTGCGTCATGATCGCCGGGTGGTCGACCAGGCTCTCGACGCCGCCGAGCGACTCGGCCAGCGCGAACAGATGACAGCGCTTGAGCATCTTCTGCGCCTTGCGCAGGCCGCCTTTGACCTCGATCGTGACGATGCCGCCGAAGCCGTCCATCTGGCGCCGCGCCAGGCGGTGCTGCGGATGGGACTTGAGGCCCGGATAGATCACGCGTTCGATCGCCGGATGCCGCTCGAGCCACTGCGCGAGCGCCAGCGCATTCTCGCAGTGGGCGCGCATCCGCAGGTGCAGCGTCTTCAGGCCGCGCATCGCCAGGAATGCGTCGAACGGGCCGGCGACCGCACCGACCGAGTTGTGCAGGAACGCCATCTGCTCGGCCAGCGCCGCGTCGTCGCCGGCCACGACGATGCCGCCGACGATGTCGGAGTGTCCGTTCAGATACTTGGTGGCCGAGTGCAGCACGAGGTGCGCGCCGCGTTCGAGCGGACGCTGCAGAATCGGCGAGCAGAACGTGTTGTCGACGACCAGGATCAGCCCGTGCTTGCGCGCGAACGCCGCGACGCGATCGAGATCGACCAGCTTGAGCATCGGATTGGTCGGCGTCTCGGCCCAGATCATCCGCGTGTTGGGCTTGAGCGCGGCGGCCAGCGCGCGCGAATCGGCGAGGTCGACGAAGCTGAAGTCGAGGCCGGCCGAGCGCCGGCGGACCCGCTCGAACAACCGGTAGCTGCCGCCGTACAGATCGTCCATCGCGATGACGTGGCTGCCGCTGTCGAGCAGGTCGAGCACGGTCGCGGCAGCGGCCAGACCGGAGGCAAACGCATAGCCCTGCCGGCCGCTCTCCAGATCGGCCACGCAACGTTCGTAGGCCATGCGGGTCGGGTTCTGCGTGCGCGAGTACTCGTAGCCCTTGTGGACGCCGGGCGCGTCCTGGACGTAGGTGGAGGTCGCATAGATCGGCACCATGATCGCGCCGGTGGACGGATCGGGGCTCTGGCCGGCGTGGATGGCGCGGGTGCCGATGGCGGGGCGTCGGTGGGTCATCGTGAGTCGCGTCCGTTGGCCGCCCGGATGGCGGCGACCGCGCAGTATCGCATCCCCGCGACAGGGACTGAATCGCGCCGGCGCGGCTGCCGGGCCGGTCGGCGGTGCCGTCAGGAGGCGCGTTGCGGACGGCGCGCGGCAGCCACCGGCGCGGCCAGGAGCTGACGCAGGTCGCCGCCGCCGGGCCGCTGGTACAGCTGCAGGCCGAACTCCGGCAGGATCGCGATCAGGTGATCGAAGATGTCCGACTGGATGCCCTCGTAGTCGACCCAGCCGGTCGTCCGCGTGAAGCAGTACAGCTCCAGCGGCACGCCTTCGGACTGCGTCTCGAGCTGGCGCACGATCAGCGTCATGTCCTGATGGATGCCCGGATGCGCACGCAGATAGGCCAGGGCGTAGGCACGAAACGTGCCCAGATTGGTCAGGCGCCTCCGGTTGACCGGCAGCTGCGCCGCCTGGCCCTGGCGCTCGTGCCATTGCGCGAGCTCGGACTGCTTGTGGGTCAGGTACTCGCGCAGCAGCCGGAAGCGCCCCAGGTCCGCGGCCTCCTCGGCCGACAGGAAGCGGACGCTGGCCGCGTCGATCGCGATCGCCCGCTTGATGCGGCGCCCGCCGGCCTCGGACATGCCGCGCCAATTCTTGAACGGATCGCTGATCAGGCGCCAGGTCGGGATCGTGGTGATCGTCAGATCCCAGTTGCGCACCTTGACCGTGTGCAGCGCGACGTCGATGACGTCGCCGTCGGCATGCGCCGAGGGCATCTCGATCCAGTCGCCGACGCGCAGCATGTCGTTGGAACTGATCTGCAGGCCGGCCACGAAGCTGAGCAAGGTGTCCTTGAACACCAGCAGCAGCACCGCCGACAGGGCGCCGATGCCCGACAGCAGCAGCAGCGGCGAGCGATCGAGCAGGGCGGCGACCAGGATGATCGCGCCGACCAGGTAGATCGCCAGCTTCAGCAGCTGCACGTGGCTCTTGATCGAGCGTCCGCTCGCACCGGGCCTGCGTTCGTACAGATCCTGCACCGCCGAGAGAACGCCGCCGGCGGCGAGCATGCCGAACAGGATCGTGCAGGCCAGCGCGACGTTGCGTCCGACCACGGCCACCGCCGGCGGCAGATCGGGGATCAGGCCGATGCCGAGCTGGACGATCACGGTCGGCACCATCTGTGCGACGCGCGTGAACACGCCGCGCTCGATCAGCGCATCGTCCCAGCGCCAGACGGTGCGTGCCGCGATCGCGCGCGCGCCGCGCGTCACCGCGATCCGCGCCAGGCGGCCCGCCAGCCAGGCCGCCAGCAGCAGGGCGCCGAGGCCGGCGGCCGCGCGGGCCTCGGGGATCGTGGTCAGTGACTGGATGATGTCCATCGTCGCCTCCTTCAGCCGTAGAGGATCAGCCCGAGCGTGACCAGCCAGCCGGCGACCGCGAGCAGCAGCCAGCGGTCGCGCAGCACCAGACGGCTCGGATTGCCGCCGGCGCCGCGCCGCAGCGCGAGCCACAGATAGCGCAGCAGACCCAGCGCGACCCAGGGCGTCGACCCGTACAGCGGATGCGAGCCATGGCGCGCGATGACGTCGGCGGACAGCGTGTAGAGCACGTAGGCGCCGAGCGTCGCGATCGCGACGACGATCAGCGCGCGGTTGAGCGATGCGAGCCGGTAGCCGCGGGTCGCGCGCGCGGCCGGATCGACGGCCTGGGCGAGGTCGCCCTGCCGCTTGCCGAGCGCCAGCAGCAGGGCGACGAGAAAGCCGACCACGACGATCCACGGCGTCAGCGGAATGTCCGGGCCGACGCCGCCGCCGACGATGCGCAACAGGAAGCCGCAGGCCAGCACGATCGCGTCGAGGTAGGCGATGCGCTTGAGCGCCAGCGTGTAGGCGACCTGCAGGGCCAGATAGAGCGCGATCACCACGACCAGCGGCCAGCCGTCGATCGCCGCGACCGCCAGGCCGGCCGCGGCGGCGAGGATCGCGAACAGCCGGGCCGGGCGAGGTCCGATCGCGCAGCGCGCGAGCGGGCGCCGGCATTTCTCGGGGTGACGCCGGTCGCGCTCGATGTCGACCAGATCGTTGCCGGCGTACACCGCCGACGAAGCCAAGCAGAACGCCAGGACCGCGATCAGCGCACCGCGCACGGCGACCGGATCGAAGGCCGCATGAGCGAAGATCAGCGGCAGCAGCACGAATCCGTTCTTGATCCACTGCTCGGGCCGCGCCAGCTCGAGCAAGGCGCGCGCGGCCTGCCAGGGGCGAGAGCGGGCGCGCGCGGCGACGCTCATGACGCTTCAGCGCGCAGGCGCGGGCGCGGGCGCCGAGGCGGGTGCCGACGGCGAAGACGGCGCGACGCCGGTCGCCGGCTGACCGATCACGACCGAGGGCGTGCCACTGGCGGTCTTGGCAGCCTGTGCCGCATCGGCGGACGCTTCGGGCGGCGGTGCATGCAGAACGAACGTGCCGAGCGCGTCCTTGCCGGTGGTCGTGTCGTAGGCATAGGCGCGCAGCTTCGCCGGCTCGCCGCCGGCCAGCCGCGGAATCGGCAGGCGGAAGCGCGGCTGATCGGTGCGATAGGTTGCGCTGGTCTGCGTCTTGCCGTCGGCGTCGACCCAGTCGACGACGATCTCGCCGTCGAACCGCTGCATCGGCAGCGAGATCAGCAGGTCGCGGCTCCAGCGATCGTCGCTGCGCGCGATCTGCAGCGGATCGCGCGGCAGCTCCATGACCAGCGCCGGGTCGCCGAGCAGGTTGTACATCTCGACCAGGATCCGGCTGTTGATGCTGTTCTTGGCCTTGACGATGCCCTCGCCGATGGTCTGGCCCGGTTCGAGCATCTCGGTCATCAGCGCCTTGCTGAAGGCCGCCGACGGCGTATTGCGCCACGACGCCGCGAACACCGCGACCGCCCCGCGGTCGGCCTCGCGCAGGAAGCGCTCGCCGATCGAGTCCTCGCTCGGATTGTCGAACGGCGCCGAATAGCAGGTCATCGACAGGATCACCGGCAGGCGGCCGCCGTTGGTCAGGCCCGACACGTCGTCGAGCGTGAACAGGTCGTGGTTCTTGCGCACGTCCGGCGCGCCGGTGCGCCAGATGTAGCGACCGCCGTGACCGATGAAGTGCACCAGCAGCTGTCCTTCGTTGAGGCCGTCGCGGATCGCCGACTGGTGCGCGACGTTGTGCTCCTCTTCCTTGTGCGCGTAGATGCGCGAGGTCGCGAAGCCCAGCTCGTCCAGCTCGTCGGCGAGCTGATCGGACAGCGTGTGGAAGTACGTGCTGTCGTCGGTGATCATCATCGCCTCGCGGCGCCAGCGGCCGATCGGCGGGTCGGTCATGTAGCGGATCGTCTTGTTGACGATCGCGGTGACTTCCTCGGGCTTGACGACCGGGAAGCGGCCGACCGCGAGCACCGGCTTCCATTCCTCCTCGCCCTTGGGCAGCTTCTCGCGGCCGACCGTGACGAAGCCGTTGTCGCTCGCCGACTGGCCCTCCGGCGACGGAAACTGCCAGGTCGGAATCAGATTGCTGTCGGCCAGCTTCTCGGTCCGGTTCGGATTGGCCGTGCTGGCGATGCCGCCGAACTGGTTCGGGTACAGCAGCTCCAGATTGGTCCACTTCGCGTAGCGGCCGTCGTCGTAGGTGTCGTGGCGGATGTCGAAACTCGCCTTGCCGACCAGCAGCAGGAAACGCGGCCGCGGCTCGGGCCATTCGTTCCAGGCGACGTCGACCAGCCGGCGGATCGCCTGCGGATGGCTGATGCCGCCGTTGAACTGATCGTAGGCCTCCTGCGGATCGATCATCGCGACCTTGAGGCCGCGCTGGCGATGGAACTCGGCCAGCGGGCGCACCGCATCCATCAACGTGGCGTGGCTGACGATCAGGTAATCGTAGCCTTCGCCGGGCTTGCGCCAATCGGTCTGGTCGGCCGCCGCGCGCACCGCGACCGGCGCGGCCAGCTGGCCGTCCAGCGCCGGGTACTGGTCGACGCCGGCAGGCGCCGCGGCGAACCGGTAGGCATCGCCGGCCGCGACGCCGGGCCGGCGCACGCCGTCGTCGCCGAACAGCACCGGCGTGCCCTCGCCGGCGAAACGCAGCGTCTGATCGCCGTGCTGGCCGTCGCGGACCGACAGCGCGAACACGCCGGCGTCCAGATCGCCGGCGATCGGATAGCGCAGCTCGGCCCAGTTGAACATCACCACGTCGACGATGTCGTTCTGCGCCTGCCACGGCACCGGCCGTTTCGGAATGCGCATCTCCAGCGTATTGCCGCGGGCCTTGAGCAGGCTCAGCGGCACGGTCAGGTCCTTGCGGACCTCGTCGCGCGAATTCCAGTCCAGCGTCGTCAGCAGCCGGCCGTTGACGCGCAGCTCCACCTGGTGATCGGCCGGCTTGTTGGCCTTCTGGTTCATCGGCGCGAACAGCGAGGACAGGCCGCGGAAGTTCAGCGTCATCGCAACGTCCGGACCGCGCGCGGCGAGGTCCGGAAGATCGAAATCGGCCTTGAACGGATCGGGATCGACGTGGGTCAGCTTGGCCCACTGCCAGACGTCGGGCTCCTGCCACGGCTTCTGCTGCGAAGGATCGAGCCGGATCATCAGATTGTCCTGCTCGAGGTGCAGCGTGCGCTGCAGGCCGGCACTCGCACCGTTCTGCGCTGCCGGTGCCGCGTCGGCGATGCGCCGGTGCGGGCCCGGTGCCGCGCCGAGCAGATAGACGTTGTGGATGCTGTAGGCGTCGTTCCAGCTTTCCGGTCCGTGCAGCTGATGGCCGACCCATTCGATCCGTGCACCGGCACCGAAACGGCCGTCGGCCGCGCCGACGATGCGGATCGGCACCTCGCCGTCGCGGTGCATCAGCACCAGATCGTCGGCGGCGCAGTCGGCCAGGCTCGGCTGGGCGGCGACCAGGGCCGCGTGGTCGAGCGCATAGACGCCCGACTGCATGATCTCGATGTGGGCGCGTCCCGAACAGGCCAGAGCGGCGACCGGCGCGGTCAGGCACGAAAGGGCGAGCAGACGGAGACCGAAACGGCGAATGGAACGAATAGGACGCATGAAGACGACCGCTTGGTGCCGCGGGGCGGCAATGGAAACGACTCGCAGCACGCCGGCGCTCGTCCGGAGCGTCGGGTACGCGAAGATGTCCGGCCCGGCAGGACCGTCACGACGGCCGTGAACCCGCTTCGCCGTCCGCGGCCGGTGCGCCCGGCCGACCGCCAAGGCTACCGGCCGTGGCGCGATGCGGCAACCGCCGCACCGCCGTCGCGGCCGGACCGCAGAGGCATGACCGCGCGCCGCGGCCGGGGTTCCGCCGCGCGCGGCGGCGGCTGGACCGGCCCGGGCCTCAGTAGCGCGGGATCGACGGATCGATCTCGCGCGACCAGGCGTCGATGCCGCCGCTGACGTTGTACAGATCGCGGAAGCCGCGTTCGCGGAAGTATTCGGCGGCCTGGCGGCTGGAGTTGCCGTGGTGGCACAGGAACGCGATCGGCGTGCCCTTGTCGAGGCCGAGCAGACGCGCGTGTGAATCGGCGTCGAGTACCTCGGCCGCCGCGAACGGCGCGGCGGCGCGGTCGGCGGCCGGACGCACGTCGATCACCGTGATGTCGCCGGCGGCCAGACGCTCGCGCAGCGCATGCACGTCCAGGTCGCGCACGCCCTTGGGTGCCAGCGGCAGCTGGATCGACAGGCCGCTGCCATGTTCGGTCTCGACCCAGTCGATGCGCGCACCGCGTGCGCGCTGCGCACTGGCGACGTCGAAGCGGACCTCCAGTCCGTTGGCCTCGACCGCGATGTCGGCGCTGCCGGCCTCGCGGAACTGGAACTGCGGCTGGAACCGGCCGTCGATCGCCAGGAACAGCTTGGCGTCGCCGACGTCGGCCATCGCCTCGCGGATCGCCGCGACCGCGCGGTCGGAGATCGCCAGGTCCGGCGGCGAGCGGTCCGGCTCGGGCCGGCCGAACAGGCGGTGCAGCTCGCCGCTGTCGTAGAGGCTCTGGATGATGTCCGACCCGCCGACCAGCTCGCCGTTGACGTAGAGCTGCGGGATCGTCGGCCAGTTGCCGTATTCCTTGATGCCCTGGCGGATCGCCTCGTCCTCGAGCACGTCGACGCCGAGGTAGTCCTCGAGCACCTCGTCGAGCCGCTCGACGGCCGCGGCCGAGAAGCCGCAGCGCGGCGCCTCGCGCGTGCCCTTCATGAAGAGAATGACCGGGTGGGCGGCCAGCAAGGCCTCGATACGGGTGCGGACGGCGGACATCGGCTGAATCCTGGACGGGAGCGGGAGCCGGCGGATGATACGGCAGCGAAGCGTGCGGTCCGGCTTGGTTTGGGACGTATGCTTGGCCCATAATCGTTTCAAGGGGTTAGCGTGCACCCGGTACGGGGTACATGGCCAGGCCCGCCGGCGGTCACCGGGAATGACCGGCGGCCGTGCACGCATCGCGCGGCGCGTCGTCTTCTTGGACCGTCCGGCGAGAGCCTCGCGGGGGCGTTCGTTTCCGGAACACGTATCGCAGTCATATCGAGAGGGAGCCCATGAAACAGCGTCTCGTGTCACCGTTGTCGCGCCTCGCGCTGAGCGGCCTGTTCGCCGCCGCGACGGTCGCCGCCCAGCCCCCCGCCGACGCCCCCGCCACGGGCTCGGCCACGATTCCGCTGACCTACGTCGGCACCAATGCGCGCGTGTCGCTCGGCATCGACGACGAGGGCGACATGCTCGGCGAGGTGCTCGGCATCTTCGGCAAGAAGGACGACTCGGCCTGGGCCGGCCAGCTCTGGCTCGGCGACGGCGGGGCCGGCGGCGTGCAGCTCGGCTACCACTGGCTGTACGGCGCCACGCGCGAGGACGGCGTCGTCGACGGCAAGGGCGTGCTCAAGGTGTTCGCGGCCGGCGACCAGAACCGCTGGAAGGACCGCAAGGTCAGCATCGGCCTCGGCCTCGAGAAGGAACATTTCTTCATCGACGGCTACCTCAGCCATGCGGTCACCGACGAGCGCCTGGTCAATACCACCACCGACGTCGTCGAGAACATCATCCGCGGCAGCGACGGCGACGGCAGCTACTCGCAGGTGGAGACCGTCGAGACGATCACGCGCTTCTTCGACCGGCCCTACGACAACGGCATCGGCGCGCGCTTCGGCCGCTACTTCGAGCAGCCGCTGCTGCGCCTGCGCGGCGGTCTCGACTACGAACGCGGCAAGCACGATTCGGATCAGCAGACCGTTTCGATCGGCCTCGACAAGTATTTCCGCAACAGCGGCTTCAGCCTGTCGCTGGACGGCGAATACCTGCGCAAGGACGGCAAGTTCGAGCGCGACCGCGACGACACGCGCGGCTGGCTGATGCTGCGCTACGCCTTCGGCGGGCAGAGCTTCCGTCCGGTCGAGCCGTTCCGCGAAGTCGAGGTCCAGCGCGAAGTGGTCGACGCGGCGCCGGCCGCCGAGCCGCAGCTGATCCGCAACGAGGTGCGCCTGGACGGCGACGCGTTCTTCGATTTCGACGCCTCGACGCTGCGCCCCGACGCAGTCGCCGCGCTCGACGCGCTGCTGGCCAAGCTCGGCTCGGACCAGCGCGTCAGCCGCATCGCCGTGGTCGGCCACACTGACTCGATCGGCAGCGAGGCCTACAACCAGCGCCTGTCCGAGCGCCGCGCCGCCAGCGCGCGCGACTATCTGGCCGGCCATGGCATCCCGGCCGACCAGATCGATGCGCGCGGCGAGGGCGAACTCAACCCGAGCTTCCCGAACGACACGGCCGAGAACCGGCAGAAGAACCGCCGCGTCGACGTCGAGTTCCTGACGATCGAGGAGACCGTCGTGCCGGCGCCCGCGCCGGAACCGCGCAGCGTCGTCGAATGGGTCCGCGAGCCGGTCAAGGCGTCGCCGGCCTGGATCGATCGGGCGCTGCGCAACCCGGCCGAGCACAAGCGCACCGTCGACGTGTACCACTACGAGGAATCGAGCACGACGACGACGCTCGGCCCGAAGATCTACGATCCGCGGCCGCCGCTCGCGCAGGACGACAGCGCCCAGGTCGCGCAGAACTCGGCCGACAACCGCATCGACGTGCTCGCCAACGATTCGAGCCCGGACGGCCACCCGCTGACGATCACCACGGTGTCGGCACCCGCCCACGGCAGCGCGGCGATCTCGGGCAGCGCGATCAGCTACACGCCGAGCGCCGGCTATCTCGGCGCCGACAGCTTCACCTACACCGTCAGCGACGGCCACGGCGGCGTCGATACGGCGACCGTCAGCATCACGGTCGGCTCGGGCGGCGGCGACGGCGCGCCGATCACGACGACGTTCCGGGTCGGCGCGTTCAAGCGCGGCGAGGTCGTCATCGACGTGCTCTCGCATGTGGTCTCGCCGGGCGGCTATGCGATGACGATCACCGACGTGCAGCACACCGGCCCCGGCCACGGCGAGGTGTCGATCCTGGCCGACAGCCGCGTCCTGTACCGCGCGATCGCCGGCTACGTCGGCCTGGACTGGTTCGACTACACGGTGACCGACTCGCGCGGCATCTCCTCGACCGGCCGCGTCGAGGTCATGGTGACGCAGTTCCCGTGGGAGCCCTGATCGGGCGGCGGCAGCCACATCGACGACACGAAAGCCCGCGGCTCGCGCCGCGGGCTTTTTTCATTTCAGCCCGACGCCCGTACCGCTTTCTCGCCGGACGAGGGCGAAGCGCGCTCCAGCGGATTGGAGTCGGACGCGCCCAAGCTGTGACGGTTTTTTTTTGGTTCATCGCAGAAAACCGTGGACCGTTTGAGGCCCTATCCTGGTGCTTTCTTGGCCAGAGTCGGGGGTCGGACGTGTTCGATCGCAAGACGCTGCAGGCGCTGGGCTGCTGGACCGGCTATCGCCTGGAGCGGGTGG
>NZ_DATKFQ010000029.1:0-49949 GCF_035511235.1 Dokdonella sp. | reverse complement strand
GCGCAACGGCTGCTTCCGATCCGACCGCCGATCACAACGACTTACGACGCGCGCCGCTGCGCACGATCCGACACGGACATGCATGACTCCTTTGCAGGCCCCGGCCGAACACCTTCTCAGCGAGAGAAACGAACGCCTTGCGCGTCCGCTCCAGACGTCTTGCGGATCCGATCCGATACCCTGACTTGAGCGTCGGGGCCACCCCCTGTGGGCCTCCCTGCGACGTGAGGCAACCTTAACTCGACCGATCGGTTTTGAAAAGTACGAGGTGGTGACACATCGTCACAGCGGGCGCGCGAGTACGCGGATGGCACGCTCGTTCGCGCGGCGGCCGCTACTCGCGATCAGCAAGCATGCCAGTGAGAAACGACGCAGACGGATGGCCGATGTCATGCGCGACGCCGGAGCAGCCTTCCGAGTACGTTTCGCCAATGGCAGCCCTCCAGCCACCCCACCGCATGGCGCCGCCCGGCGCGGCCGGCTAGCATTGCCGGCTCCATGATCACCGCGCCCGACCACGACCCGATCCCGCTGCTCGAGGCGCGCCGCCTGGCGTTCGCGCGCAACGACGAGCCGATCTTCGGGCCGCTGGACTTTCGCCTGTACGCCGGCGACGTGGTGCTGATCGAGGGCGACAACGGCGCCGGCAAGACCACGCTGCTGCGCGTGCTGTCGGGCCTGCTCGAGGCCGAGGGCGAAATCCTGCTCAACGGCGAGCCGCTGCGGCTGGCCGCGCTGGCGCACCAGGTCGCCCTGCTCGGCCATCAGCCGGGCCTCAAGACCGATCTGACGCCGCTGGAGAACCTGCGCTTCGCGATCGGCGTGGCCGGGCTGCGCGCCGGCGTGTCGCCGCGGCTGGCACTGGCCAGCGTCGGCCTGGAAGGCTACGAGGATGTGCCGGCGCGGCAGCTCTCGGCCGGCCAGAAGAAGCGCGTCGCGCTGGCGCGGCTGCTGCTGGTGCCGGCCGCGCTGTGGCTGCTCGACGAGCCCTACGCGAATCTCGACCGCGGTGGCATCGATCTGGTCAACCGCCTGCTCGACACCCATGCGCGCCGCGGCGGTGCAGCGCTGGTGACCTCGCACGGTGCCTACGCATTCACGTCCGGCACGCCGCGCCGGCTGCCGATCCGGCCGCTCGCCGCATGAAGCCGGGCACGACCGCCGCCGCCTGCGTCGCGCTGTTCCGGCGCGACCTGCTGCTGGCCTGGCGCCGCCGCGGCGATGCGCTCAATCCGGTGCTGTTCGCGCTGATGGTCGTCGCGCTGTTCCCGCTCGCGCTGGGGCCCGAGGCCGAGCGGCTGGCGTCGATCGCCGCCGGCGTGATCCTGGTCGCCGTGCTGCTGGCCGGCCTGATGGCGCTGGACACGCTGTTCCGCGGCGACTACGAGGACGGCTCGCTCGAGCAGCTGGTGCTGTCGCCGCATCCGCTGCCGCTGCTGCTGGCCTGCAAGATCGCCACGCACTGGCTGATCGCGGCGGTGCCGCTGATCGTCGCGGCGCCGCTGCTCGGCGAGTTCCTGCATCTGCCGCGGCCGGTGCTGGGCGTGCTGCTGGCCGCGCTGGCGCTGGCGACGCCGCTGCTGAGCCTGATCGGCGCGGTCTGCGTCGCGCTGACGGTCGGCATGCGGCGCTCTGGTATGCTGCTGGCCCTGCTGGTGCTGCCGCTGTACGTACCGGTGCTGATCTTCGCCGCCGGCGCCTGCAATGCGGCCCAGGCCGGCCTGCCGTTCGCCGCGCCGCTGCTGTGGCTAGGCGCGGCGCTGGCGATGGCCCTGGTGCTGGCGCCGCTGGCCTGCGCGGCGGCCCTGCGCATCTCGTTGAGCTAGGCCGCACGGTCGACCCCGCCCCGAATGAACGCACTGACGCTCTGGTTCCACAAACTCGGATCGCCGCCGATCTTCGACCGCATCGCCGGCCGGATCCAGCCGTGGTGCTTCGCGCTGGCGATCGTGCTCGGCGCGGTCGGCCTGTACGGCGGCCTGGTCATGGCGCCGGCCGACTACCAGCAGGGCGATGCGTTCCGGATCATCTACATCCACGTGCCGAGCGCGTGGATGAGCCTGTTCATCTACTTCGTGATGGGCGTCAACGCGTTCATCGCGCTGGTCTGGCGAATCAAGCTCAGCGAGACGCTGGCGATGGCCTGCGCGCCGGTCGGCGCGGCATTCACGTTCGTGTGCCTGGTCACCGGATCGCTGTGGGGCAAGCCGACCTGGGGCACCTGGTGGGTCTGGGACGCGCGGCTGACCTCCGAGCTGGTGCTGCTGTTCCTGTATCTGGGCGTGATCGGCCTGTACGCGGCGATCGAGGACCGCCGCAAGGCCGCGCGCGCGGCCGGCTTTCTCGCGCTGATCGGCATCGTCAACGTGCCGATCGTGCATTTCTCGGTGACCTGGTGGAACACTCTGCATCAGGGCTCGACGGTGCGCATGTTCGGCAAGTCGACGATCACCGGCGACATGCTCTGGCCGCTGCTGGTGATGGCGCTGGCGACCAAGCTGTGGTTTCTCGGCAGTCTGCTGGCGCGCTCGCGCGTGGCCCTGCTCGAGCTCGAAGGCGGCAAGGACTGGGTCCGCGCCGCCGCATTGAAGGACGAAGGAGGCCGCGATGGCTGATTTGCTCGACATGGGCGGCTACGGCTTCTACGTCTGGCTGTCCTACGCCGTGTTCTTCGCGGTCCTGGCGATCGACTACGTCGCGCCGCGGCTGCGGCGCCGGTCGGTGCTGCGCGAGGTGGCCGCCCAGGCGCGCCGCCAGCAGCGCCGCAGCAGCGGAGCGGCGCCATGACGCCGACCCGCAAGCGCCGCCTGATCGCGGTCAGCCTGCTGCTGCTGGCGGTCGGCGTGGCGACCACGCTGACCGTGTTCGCGCTGCAGTCGAACATGAACTACCTCTACACGCCGGTGCAGGTCTTGAACGGCGAGGCCGCGCGCCACCAGACGTTCCGGCTCGGCGGCATGGTCAAGAAGGGCTCGATCCAGCGCGCGAGCGATTCGCTGCGCGTGGATTTCGTCGTGCTCGACGGCGACGCCGAGCTGCCGGTGGAGTACACCGGCATCCTGCCGGACCTGTTCCGCGAGAACCAGGCCGTGATCGCGACCGGCCAGCTGCGCGAGGGCCGCTTCTACGCGCGCCAGGTGCTGGCCAAGCACGACGAGGGCTACATGCCCAAGGAACTGGCCGAGGCGATGGGCAAGGCCCACGTCAAGCACGACGTGGACACCACCAAGGCGCAGTGACCGGCCGACGCGCCGCCGCTCAGCCGCGGCGCGGCAACCCGAGGCGACCGGCCAGCCCGTGATCGACGCTGGCCTTGCCGGGGCCGGCCAGCAGCAGCCAGACGAAGACCAGCACGTAGAGCACCTCGTCGAGCTCGACGAATTCGTCCAGCGTGCTGACGTCAGCGATCAAGACCAGCGCGATCGCGACGATCATGTTGAAGCCGAGCGCCGCGCTGGCCAGCCGCGTGAACAGGCCGATCATCAGCAGGGCGCCGCCGACCAGCTCGGTGCCGGCCGACAGCGCCGCGCTGAACGGCGCGAACGGAATGCCCCAGTCGACGAAGCGCGCGGTGAACGCATCGAGGTTCATCAGCTTGGCCCAGCCGGTCTCGAGCCAGAAGTAGCCGAAGCCGAGCCGCAGCAGCAGCGGACCGAGCCATTCGATCGAGGCGGCGAAGTTCAGCAGCCGGCGGCACAGCGCGATCACGGATTCCATCGGTATTTCCACGGCAGCGGACGGGACGGCCCAGCCTAGGCAGCACGCCGCGCGCCGGCCATGTCCGCACGTCCGGCGTTTGCGGCCCGGCGTCCATGCCGTCCTGCCCGCGGCTGAATTGCCGGACGCGCGGACATAAGCGCCGGATGCCTGGCCGCAGGCCGGCATCGCGGCGCTGCGGACAATGGCCTTCGTCGTCGCAGTCGCACCCGGCCGCGCGGCATCGGCCGCGCTACGTCGCAGGCCGCTCCCCTTCCGCTGCACACAGGATCCACGCCATGAACAAGCTCACCGGTATCGCCCTGGCCACCGCCGTCGCCGGCCTCTTCGCCGGCACCGTCGCCAGCCCGGCGTTCGCCGCCGAAGGCGCCGACGCCAAGGTCAAATGCGAGAACTCCTCGGCCTGCAAGGGCCACGGCGCCTGCAAGAGCGCCAAGAACGCCTGCAAGGGACAGAACGCCTGCAAGGGCGAGGGCTTCACGATGCAGAAGTCCGCCGATGCCTGCAAAACGGCGCAGGACGCGGCCAAGAAGACGCCCTGAGGACCGGCGCGCGGCGGCGCGAGCGCCGCCGCGCGACCTTCGGCCGATGAACACCCCTACCCGCTGCCATCCGCATCTGGGCCATGGCCTGGGCCTGCGCGTGGACCACTACGAGGCGATCCTCGCCGATCCGGCCGTGCCGATCGACTGGCTCGAGATCGTCACCGAGAACTACCTGGTGCCCGGCGGCCGGCCGCTGGATTATCTGCAGCGCTTCCGCGCGCGCTACCCGCTGGTCATGCACGGCGTCTCGCTGTCGATCGGCGGCACCGATCCGCTCGACCGCCGCTATCTGCGCGATCTGCGCGCGCTCGCCGACCGCATCGAGCCGGCGTGGATCTCCGACCATCTGTGCTGGACATCGGTCGACGGCGTGCAGCTGCACGATCTGCTGCCGCTGCCGTATACCGAGGAAGCCGTCGCCCACGTCGCCGCACGCATCGGCCAGGTGCAGGACGCGATCGGCCGCCGGCTGGTGCTCGAGAACGTCTCCAGCTACGTCGCCTATCACGCCTCGCAGATGCCCGAGTGGACGTTCCTGTCCGCCGTGGCCGAGGCGGCCGACTGCCTGATCCTGCTCGACCTCAACAACGTCCACGTCAGCGCGGCCAATCACGGCTTCGACCCGCTGGACTATCTGGCCGGCCTGCCGGCCGCGCGCATTCAGCAGATTCATCTGGCCGGTCACAGCGCCGGCGGCGCGCTGCTGATCGATACCCACGACGCGGCCGTCGCCGATCCGGTCTGGCGGCTCTACGCCGAGGCGGTGCGGCGCTACGGTGCGGTCACGACGATGATCGAACGCGACGATGCGATACCGCCGCTGGCCGAGCTGCTGGCGGAGCTGTCGATCGCCCGCGGCATCGCCGCCGCGGCCGGGTCCGTGCGGGCTGCGGCATGACGACGCTGCACGCGCTGCAGCGGCAGTTCGCAGCCTGCCTGGTCGACGGCGACACCGCATTGAGCGCTGCGGTGCGCGCGACCCCGGACGCGGATGCGACGCTGCGCCTGGACGTCTACGCGCACGCGTACCGCCAGCGCCTGCACGAGGTGCTCGCCGAGGAGTTCCCGGCGCTCGCCGCGACGGCCGGTGCCGACACGTTCGCCGCATGGACCGCACGCTGCGCGCGCGAGCGGCCGTCGCGCGATCCGAACCTGCGCTGGTACGGCGCGGCGTTCGCGGACTGGCTGCGCGAGGCGGCCGCCGCGCCGCCGGTGGCGGCGGCGCTGGCCGGGTTCGAATGGGCGCTGTCGATCGCGTTCGACGCCAAGGACCTGCCGGCGCTGGAGGCCGAGCGTCTCGCGGCACTGCCGGCCGCGCACTGGCCGGCCCTGCGGCTGTCCCTGCATCCGCAGCTGGTGCTGCTGCCGGCCGCCTGGAATCTCGAGGCGATCCGCCGCGCTGTCGACGCCGGCCAGGAGCCGCCGCCGCCGACCGCGGCGCCGGGCACGCTGGCGATATGGCGGCGGCAGCGGCAGGTGCGCTATCGGCGGCTCGACGCCGAAGAAGCCGCCGCGCTCGACGCGCTGCGCCAGGGCCTGCCGTTCGGCGCGCTGTGCGAGGCGCTGGCCGGACGCTATGGCGCGGCGGCGGCACCGCGGGCCGCGCAGGCCCTGCGCGACTGGATCGAGGCCGGCTGGATCGCCGCTCCGGACGGCGATGCGCTCGGCGGCTGAGGGCGGCCGGCGCCCGCTCGCGCATCCGCCTACACTGCACAGATCGACCGCCCGGCGGCCGCCACCGGCCAGCGTGCTTCAACGGATGCGCCACAGCCCGATCGAACAGGTGCTGGAATCGGCATTGAACGGCGTGCAGCTGCGCGTCGAGATCGTCGAAGACCTGCGCTACTGCGGCGCCTGGCTCGAGCGCGAGCCGGCGACGCGTCACGGCGCGTTCCATCTGATCGGCGAAGGCCGCTGCGTGATCGAGGCGCCGGCGCTGGGCGGCCCGCTCGTGCTCGAGGCCGGCGACCTGGTGATGTTTCCGCACGGCAGCGGTCATCTGCTGCGCGCCGACGATGCCTGCGCGCCGGTCGCCGACGCCGATCCGGGCTATACGAGCATGCTGTGCGGCGAGTTCACGTTCCTGATCGGCACGCACAATCCGGTGCTGCGCGCGCTGCCCGATTGCGTGATCGTCCGCGCGCGCGACGGCGGCGAGGCGTTCGCGCACCTGGCCGCCGTGCTGATCGACACCTCGCGGCGCGGCGGCCTGGGCCGGCAGGTCGTGCTCAATACGCTGGCCGCAAGCCTGTTCATCCTCGCGGTCTGCGAGTACGCGACGCAGAGCGCGCATCCGCGCGGCCTGTTCGCGGGGCTGGCCGATCCGCGCATCGCGCGCGTGCTGCAGGCGATCCACACGCGCCCCGACGAGGACTGGTCGATGGCGCGTCTGGCCGATCTGGCCGGCATGTCGCGCAGCGCCTTCGCCGAGCGCTTCACGACCCTGCTCGAGACGCCGCCGATGCAGTACCTCGCCCACTGGCGCGTCAGCCAGGCCTGGCAGCTGCTGAAGAATCCGCGCCTGTCGGTGGCCGCGATCGCCGAGCAGCTCGGCTACAAGAGCGAGCCGGCGTTCCGCAAGCTGTTCAAGCGCCTGACCGGCATCGGCCCCGGCAAGGTGCGCGCCGGCGGCGAGGACATCGGCGCGCCGTAGCGGATCCGCCGGCACCGCCGTCGATGGCGGTCGCCGATCGCGACGCGAATCGGGCAGCCGGCCGCCGTCTTCGCCGCCGTCACGGCGCGCTCGGTCGGCGCACGCGTCATCGGGACCGATCGCGCCGGCCCGGGCGCGAACCGCTCGGCGGCAAATCGCCGCACGCATCGACGTGCGCGGCTCCGGAAAGCGCGCCGCGACGCGTCGCAGCAGGGCCGGTCCGTCTTTTTTGGTAGTCTCGACGGCTGCGCCCCGTTCCGTTCCGGGATCGGCGCCTCCCGCCGTCGCCGCGTGCCGCCATGCTTCCCGAACTCGGACAATTCGCCCTGATCCTCGCGCTGCTGCTGGCGCTGCTGCAATGCGTGCTGCCGTTGGTCGGCGCGCAGCTCGGCAACCGCGCGCTGATCGCGACCGGGCGGCCGATCGCCGCCGGCCAGCTGGTGTTCGTCGCGATCGCCTACGCGATCCTGACCTACGCCTTCCTCGCCCAGGACTTCTCGGTCGCCTACGTCGCGCAGAACTCCAACCTGCTGCTGCCGTGGTACTACCGGTTCTCGGCGGTATGGGGCGCGCACGAGGGCTCGCTGCTGCTGTGGGTGCTGATCCTGAATCTGTGGATCGTCGCGGTGGCGGCGTTCTCGCGCCATCTGCCGGAGGACTTCATCGCGCGCGTGCTCGGCGTGCTCGGCTTCGTCAGCGTCGGCTTCCTCGCGTTCACGGTGCTGACCTCCAATCCGTTCGCGCGCGAGCTGCCGGTACCGCCTGACGGCATGGATCTCAATCCGGTGCTGCAGGACCCGGGCCTGATCATCCATCCGCCGATGCTCTACATGGGCTACGTCGGCTTTTCGATCGCGTTCGCGTTCGCGCTGGCGGCCCTGCTCGGCGGCAAGCTCGACCGCGAGTGGGTGCGCTGGTCGCGGCCGTGGACCAATGTCGCCTGGGGCTTTCTGACGCTCGGCATCGCGCTCGGCTCGTGGTGGGCGTATTCGGTGCTCGGCTGGGGCGGCTGGTGGTTCTGGGATCCGGTCGAGAACGCCTCGTTCATGCCGTGGCTGGTCGGCACCGCGCTGATCCATTCGCAGGCGGTCACCGAGAAGCGCGGCTCGTTCCGCGCCTGGACGCTGCTGCTGGCGATCTTCGCGTTCTCGCTGTCGCTGCTCGGCACGTTCCTGGTGCGCTCGGGCGTGATCACTTCGGTGCATTCGTTCGCCAGCGATCCGGGCCGCGGCACGTTCATCCTGGCGTTCCTCGCGGTCACGGTCGGCGGCTCGCTGCTGATCTACGCCTTGCGCGCGCCGAAGATCGCCGGCGGCGAGCCGTTCGCGGCGGTCTCGCGCGAGACCACGCTGCTGGTCAACAACCTGATGTTCGCCTGCGCCGCGGCGATGGTGCTGCTCGGCACGCTGTATCCGCTGATCGGCGAGGCGCTCGGCCTCGGCCGGGTCTCGGTCGGGCCGCCGTATTTCGGGCTGATGTTCGTGCTGCTGATGCTGCCGGTCGTGCTGCTGGTGCCGTTCGGGCCGTTCCTCAACTGGCGCCAGGGCGACATCGGCGCCGCGCTGCGTTCGCTGCGCCCGGCGCTGATCCTGGCCGTGCTGGCGATGCCGGCAGCGTGGCTGCTCGGCGACGGGCTGCCGGCCAAGGCGATCGCCGGCCTCGCGCTGGCGATCTGGGTCGGCGCCGGCATCGTGCTGTTCGCGATCGCGCGCTGGCGGCGGCTGCCGGCCGGGCGCCGCTACACGCCGGAGATGTTCGGCATGATCCTGGCGCACTTGGGCATCGCCGTCTTCGTCGCCGGCGTCCTGGTGACCGAGGCGACCAGCATCGAGAAGGATCTGCGCATGGCGCCGGGCGAGTCGGTGACGATCCGCGAGGCGACGTTCCGCTTCGACGGCGTCGGCCACCAGGAAGGCCCGAACTTCAGCGCCGATCAGGGCACGGTCACCGTGACCGCCGGCGACCGCACGATCGCGGTACTGCATCCGCAGAAGCGCCAGTACTCGCAGGGCACCCAGGTGCAGACCGAGGCGGCCATACAGGCCGGCGTGTTCCGCGATCTCTACGTCGCGCTCGGCGAGCCGCTGGGCACCGACGGCGCCTGGGCCGTGCGCGTCTACCACAAGCCGTTCATCCGCTGGATCTGGGTCGGCGCGCTGCTGATGATGCTCGGCGGATTCGTCGCCGCCGGCGACCGCCGCTTCCGTGCGGTCCGCGCCGCCAGGCCCGCAGCGCCCGGCGCCGCCGTCACGGAGGCGCAGGCATGAGGCTGTCGCGGGTGCTGCCGCTGATCGCGTTCGCGCTGCTGGTCGTGCTGTTCGCGTTCGGCATCTACTGGAGCGCCCACCACGACACGCGCGAGGTGCGCTCGCCGCTGGTCGGCAAGCCCGCACCGGTGTACGCGCTGCCGCTGCTCGGCGATCCGGAGCGCCGCGTCGGCAGCGCCGAGCTTGCCGGCAAGCCGTATCTGCTCAACGTATTCGCGAGCTGGTGCCAGGCCTGCCGCGTCGAGCATCCGCTGTTCATGGGCGAAATCCGCCGGCTCGGCGTGCCGCTGATCGGCTTCAACTACAAGGACGAGACCGCCGATGCCGAGCGCTGGCTCGCGCAGTTCGGCGATCCGTACGACCAGATCCTGGTCGACTACGACGGCCGCGTCGCGATCGACTTCGGCGTCTACGGTGCGCCGGAGACGTTCCTGATCGACGCCAACGGCGTCATCCGCTACAAGCGCATCGGCCCGTTCACGCCCGAATCGGTCCAGAGCGAGCTCAAGCCGGCGATCGACGCGCTCGGAGCCGCGCCATGACGACGCGTCTTCGCTCGATCGTACTGGCCGTGCTGCTGACGCTGGCTCCGATCGCGCACGCGATCGATCCGCTGCCGTTCGCCGACGTGGCGCAGGAACAGCGCTTCCAGCAGCTCACGCGCCAGCTGCGCTGCCTGGTCTGCCAGAACGAGAACCTCGCCGACTCCAACGCGCCGCTCGCCCAGGATCTGCGCCAGCAGGTGTTCGAGCAGATGCAGGCCGGCAAGAGCGACGAGGAGATCAAGCGCTGGCTGACCGACCGCTACAGCGATTTCGTGCTGTACGACCCGCCGCTGCGCGGCGGCACCCTCGTGCTCTGGTTCGGTCCGGCCGTGGTGCTGGCGATCGGACTTTTCGCGGTGATCACGATCGTGCGCCGGCGCAGCCGCGCGCTCGGCGCCTCGACATCGACACGCCCATCCGACGGGGACGACTGGTGACACTACGCTTCTTCCTGCTGGCCGCGCTGATGACCGTGGCCGCCCTGGCGCTCGTCGTGGTGCCGCTGCTGCGGCGGCGCGGCGCGATGTCCGGCCCCGACGCACGCGCATTGCGCGCGCTCGACCAGGCGCATGCCGCCGGCGTGATCAGCGCCGAGGAATACGCCGCCAAGCGCGCCGCCCTGCCCGAGGTCGCGACCGCGGCCGGCGCGCCGAACCGGCCGGCCTCGGTGACGGTGCTGCTGGTCGCGCTGCTGCTGCCGCTGAGCGCGATCGTGCTGTACCGGACGATCGGCACGCCCGAGGCGCTCGATCCGGCCGCGCTGACCGCCGCCGCACCGGGCGGCGAACACGGCATGAGCATGGATCAGGCCGTCGCCGGCCTGGTCGCCAAGCTCGAACAGAACCCCGACGACGCGACCGGCTGGGCGCTGCTCGGCCGCGCCTATCAGGCGATGCAGCGCTTCGCCGAATCGCGCGATGCGCTGGAGCGGGCGCGCCGGCTGCAGCCCGACGACCGGGACCTGCAGGTCGAATACGCGCAGGCGCTCGCGCTGGCGAGCCCCGCGCAGCGGATCGAAGGCGAGTCGCGCCGCCTGCTCGACGAGGTGGTCGCGGCCGACCCCGGCCATCAGCGCGCACTGTGGCTGATCGGCATCAGCGAGTACCAGGCGCAGCACTATGCCGAGGCGATCGCGATCTGGGAACGCGTGCTGCCGCAGCTGCCGGCCGGGTCCAACGTCGCGCGCAGCATCCAGGACCGCATCGCCGAGGCGCGCCGCCTCGGCAACCTGCCGGCGCCGCCGGGCGGCGAACCGGCCGCTGGTGCGAATGCCGGCAGCACCGCGACAGCGGAAGTCGCGCCGCCATCGGGCGCGACGGCAGCGCAGACCGCCGCCGCGGGCCCGCGCCTGACCGTCGAGGTCTCGCTCGATCCCGCGCTGGCCGACCGACTCGCGCCGGACGCGACGCTGTTCGTGTTCGCGCGCGCCGCCGAAGGCCCGCCGATGCCGCTGGCGATCCAGCGCCTGTCGGCCGGCCAGCTGCCGCTGACCGTCACGCTCGACGAGTCCAACGGCATGCTGCCGAACATGAAGCTGTCGATGTTCCCGAGCATCGTCGTCGGCGCGCGCGTGTCGCGCTCGGGCCAGGCGATCGCGCAGAGCGGCGATCTGCAGACGCTGTCGGCGCCGGTCGAGGTCACGCGGACCGCGCCGATCGTGCTGAAGATCGATCAGGTGGTGCCGTAGCGGGTCGCCGCGTACCCGCTTGCCCGGCCTCGCCCTGCCGGATCAAGGCACGCAGGCCGCCTCGTCCGGCTCGAAGCCGGAGCGGTGCAGATTGACCGGGCGCGTGTAGGCCTGCGCGAAGATGCCGTAGTCCACGCCCTGGCCGGCACCGGTCCAGACGACGACGATCTCGCCGCCGCGCGCGACCGCGACCGATGGCTGCGCCTGCGCGCCGGCCGTCGTCGCGTTGACGCGCAGCTCCGGTCCGTGCGGCGTGCCGTAGGCGTCGAAGCGGCGCACGAACACGCCGGCATCGTCGCCGTCTCCGGCACCGTTCCAGGCGACGGCGAAACCGCCGTCGGGCATCGTCGCGACGCTCGGATTGACCTGGTTGCCGGCAGTCGTCGTGTTGACGGCGATCTCGCCGCCGAGCGGCGCGCCGCCAGCTGCGTAGCGCCGCGCGAACACGCCCCAGTCGTCGCCGGGGCCGTTGCCCTGCCAGACGACGACGCTGCGCCCGTCCGGCCGCATCGCGACGTCCGGCTGCAGCTGCATGCCGGCCGTGGTCTCGTTGACGCGCGCCTCGGTGCCGAACGGGATGCCGGCCGCGTCGAAGCCGCGCACGAACACGCCCTGATCGTCACCCGGGCCGTTGCCGCGCCAGACCACGGCATAGCGGAACGCGCTGCCGGCGACGCGCGGCTGGAACTGGCCGTTGACGGTGACGGTATTGACCGGCGAGACCACCTCCGACGGCACGCCGTCGGCGCGGAACAGGCGCTGGAAGCTGCCGTTGGTATCGCCCTGGCCGGCGCCGGACCAGACGATCACGGTGTTGTCGCTGGCGGTCGTCGCCAGTGCCGGATAGGCCTGTTCGCCGTCGTGCTGGGCCGGTACCGGCACGTAGTCGGTCAACGGATTGCCGTCGCGGTCGTAGCGGCGCGTCATGATCGTGTCGCGCCAGGTCCACTGACTGGCGCCGGTCTGCTCCCAGAAGTTGCCGGACCAGGCGATCTGCACGGCGTCGCCGGCGAGCACGCGCAGTTCGGGCCGGGCCCGGTTGAGCATGACGCGCCCTTCGATCGGCGCCAGCAGCTCGCGCTCGCCGGCGATCGGCGAGCCGTCGGCGGCCAGACGGCGCATGACGATCTGGCCGTTGCCGTCATTGGCGCGCCACCAGGCCGCGACGACACCGCCGCTCGATGTCGCCGCCACGCTCGGCGGACCGTTCTGCGCATCGGTCGGCTCGCTGATCAGCCGTTCGCCGCCGTTCGGTAGCGGCGTGCCGGGCTGGCACGGATCGAAGCTGCCGGCCGCGGCGGCAGCCAGCGGCACGAACAACACGATCAGCACGCCTGTGGACGACACGCTGCGGCAAGGCGGAACGAACATCGGACGGCTCCGGACCAGGGGAACCTCCGTATCTGCGCAGAACGCCGCGCAACCGGCTCAGCCGGCGTCGTTCGGCTGCTCCAGGATGTCCTCGTAGGCGCCGACCAGACCGTCGGCCAGCTGCGAGAGCGCACGCATCCGTGAGATCAGCCGACGGGCGACGTCCTGCCCGTTCGCGAGCTCGTCGCGGAAAGGCAGTGCCGCTATCGCATCGACGGCGGCGTTCTGCGCATGCATGTAGCTGGACTGCAGCTCGTAGACCTGGGCGACGCGCGTCATCCAGTCGAAGTCCAATCCCTGCGCAGCCTGCGTCGTCAGCGCAGCCTGCCAGGCCGCCTGCGAGAGCAGCGACAGACCGAGGTTCACCTTGACTTCGCGGTCGGCGTCCGGCGGCCGCTCGAGCACGCCGGTCAGATCGGCCACGATCTGATGCAGGCGTGGCTGCGCGGTCAGCAGCTCGCGATGGTTCTGCGCGAGTTCGGCCATGATCGCCGCACGCGCTTTGACCGTGCGTTCGGCTTCCTGGCGATGGTCGTACCAGTCGTTGGCGGCCAGGGCGAGCAGCAGCGCGAGCACGACCGACGCTGCCTCGATCAGGATTTCCGGCAGCTTCTCGCGCAGACGGATCCGCAAGCCGGACGGTGCGACAGTGGATGGTTCACTCATGCTGCAATGCTCGCTCGAGGAGGCTGCCGCCGAATGACGTCAGCCGACGGCGCGCATGTTACGGCGCGATCGCAGCTGTCGCCGCCAGCCAGTCTCCGAACACGCGCAGCGCCGGTGTCACCGGCCGCGAGCGCAGATGCGTCAGCCAGTAGCGACCGGCGTCGACGCAGGCCGCGAACGGCTGCACCAGGCGGCCGCGCGCCAGGTCCTGCGCGAACATCCGCACCGGCAGCAGACCGACGCCGGCGCCGTCGGCCGCGGCGTTGGCGATCGCCAGCGAGGAGTCGAACACCGGGCCGCGCGCCGGCACGGGCGCTGCGCCGGCCGCGGCGAACCAGCGCGCCCATTCGTCGCGGCGGTACGAGCGCAGCAGCGTCGCGGCGGCCAGATCGCGCGGATGGGCCAGCCGCTGCGCGAGCGACGCCGCGCACAGCGGCGTCAGGCCGGCCTCGGCGATCGCGGTGGCCTCGACGCCGGGCCAGTCGCCGTCGCCGAAGCGGATCGCGCAGTCCAGGCCCTCGGCCGCGAGGTCCACGCGGTTGTTGTGCGTCAGCACGCGCAGATCCACCTGCGGATGTGCCGACTGGAACTGCGCCAGCCGCGGCAGCAGCCAGCCGTTGGCGAAGGTGCCGACGACGCCGACGCTGAGCACCTCGCGCACGTGGCCGCCGCCGACGCGGTCGAGCACCGCGGCGATGCGGTCGAAGGCCTCGTTGAGCACCGGATACAACGCGGCGCCCTCGTCGGTCAGCGCCACGCCGCGCGGCAGGCGGCGGAACAGCGCGACGCCCAGCCGCGCCTCCAGCGCCTTGATCTGGTGGCTGAGCGCGGCCTGGCTGACGCACAGCTCGACCGCCGCGCGCGTGAAGTTGAGATGGCGGGCGGAGGCCTCGAACGCGCGCAGGGCGTTCAACGGCAGCTGCGGTCGGATCATGCGCCGACATTAGCTGCGTGCATGACTGCGATCAAATCTTCGCGCTGGTGAGCGCTGCCGGCGCGCGAAATACTCGCCGCACGCCACGAGGATCCGCGATGACCGATCGACGCCAGTTTCTGCATCTCCTGGGCGGCAGCCTGCTGCTCGCCGTTGCCGCGCCGGGCCGCGCCGCGCCTGCCGTTGCGCCGCTCGCACTGCCGCGCGAGCGCCTGGCCGAGCTGGAGCGCGCCGACGGCGGCCGGCTCGGCGTGGCCGTGCTCGACACGGCGGACGGCCGGTTCGCCGGCTGGCGCGAGGACGAGCGCTTTGCGATGTGCAGCACGTTCAAATTTCTATTGGCGGGTGCGGTGCTCGCACGCGTCGACCGCGGCGAATTCGGCCTGGATCGGCGCGTGCCGATCCGCCGCGACGACCTGATCGCGCATTCGCCGGTCACCGAGCGCCACGTCGGCGCCGCCGGCCTCACCGTTGCGCAGCTGTGCGAGGCGACGATGACGCAGAGCGACAATGCCGCGGCCAACCTGCTGCTGCCGCTGGTCGGCGGACCGCCCGGCTTGACCGCGACCCTGCGTACCTGGGGCGACGCGACGACGCGCCTGGACCGGCCCGAGCCGCATATGAACGACGTGCCGCCCGGCGACGAGCGCGACACGACGACGCCGCGCGCGATGACCAGCCACCTGCGCCATCTGGTGCTCGGCGCTACGCTGACGGCCGCGTCGCGCAGGCAGCTGACGGACTGGCTGATCGCCAACCGCACCGGCGACCGCCGCCTGCGCGCCGGCCTGCCGAAGGACTGGCGCGTCGGCGACAAGACCGGCTCGGGTCCCGGCACGACCAACGACGTCGCCGTGCTGTGGCCGCCTGGCCGCGCGCCGCTGCTGGTCGCGACCTATCTGACCGGCTCGCCGCAGGCCGACGAGCGCCGCAGCGCGACGCTGGCGGCGGTGGCGCGGGCAATCGCGGCGGCGATCTGAGGCGGCATCGGCCCCGCGTCGTCTGCCTTCGAAAAGCCCTGCTTCGGCAAGGCCACGGCCCGCCTCTCGCCGCTTCGGACGCACAGGATCACCAGCGCGGATGCCGATACGGCATCCTTGCCGGTCGCGGCCATCGTGTGGCCGCCTTGTCGAATAGGGATGGGGAGGCGCGTCATGTCCACGGACACCGTGCTCGGTCGCGCCGAGCGCCAGTTCATCGTGCTGGTCTCGCTGCTGCAGGGTTTCGCGTTGTATCTGGTGCAGATCGGCGAGGAGCACGGCTGGTGGCCGTTCTCGCTGCTCGGCGGACGGGTGTGCTGGTACACGCTGGTGCTGGCGGTGCCGGGCGCGATGACGCTGTCGGTGCTGCATCTGCGCGATCGGCGCTTCTGGCAGCACGCGCTCGGCCTGATGGCGCTGCTCGCGCTGCCGGCCAGCTGGGCCGCCTGGAGCGCGACCGGCGCGCCGGGTCTGGATGCGAGCGAGGTGCTCGGCCCCTATGGCGTCTCGACCGCGCTCGCGGTCTTCCTCGCGCTGCCTTACCTGCAATGCCGCCTGACCCACGGTCGCTGGTGCGCACCGTACCCCGAGCTGTTCGGGCACGTCTGGCAGAACGGTCTGACGCTGGCCGTGGCCGGCCTGTTCACCGGCATCGGCTGGCTGGTGCTGCATCTGTGGGCATCGCTGTTCGCGCTGATCGACATCACCTTCTTTCGCGAGCTGTTCCGCAGCGATCCGTTCGAGTACCTCGCCACCGGCGCGCTGGCGGGCCTGGGCATCCTGATCGGCCGCACCCAGCACCGAGCGATCCGCACGGCGCGCCAGGTCGTGGTGGCGATCGCGATCGGCCTGCTGCCGCTGATCGCCTGCGTCGCCGTGCTGTTCGTGGCCAGCCTGCCGTTCACCGGCCTCGATGCGCTATGGAACACGCGCTCGGCCACCTTCATCCTGATGAGCGTGATCGCGGCGAGCGTGCTCGGACTCAATGCGGTCTGGCAGGACGGTACGCAGCCGTCGCCGTATCCGGCCTGGCTGCGTCGCGTGATCGAAGCCGGTGTGCTGACGCTGCCGGTGTATGGCGCGATCGGTCTCTACGCGCTCGGTCTGCGCATCGGCCAGTACGGCTGGACCAGCGAACGCGTGTTCGCGGTGACGATCTGCTCGATGCTGACGATCGCGGCGTTCGCGTACGCGATCGGCGTGCTGCGGCCGCGCGCGCAGTGGTTCGCGGCATTGCCACGCATCAACATTGCGCTGTCGCTGCTGACGATCGCGGTGATCGGCGCACTCAACTCGCCACTGCTCGATCCGCATCGCATCGGCGTCAACGATCAGCTGCGCCGCTGGCAGGATGGGCGGACCGATGCCGAGCATCTGGGCGTGCGCTATCTGCGCTTCGACAGCGGCCGTTACGGCTACCGGGCCCTGCAGACGCTGCGATCCGATCCGCGCATCGTCGCCGATGCGGCGTTGGCCGAATCGGTGCAGCGCATGCTCGAGCGTAAGGCGATGCCGGACGATCCGCAGCGTCCGCGCAGCCGTGCTTCGAGTGCCGACCAACTCGCGGCGCGAATCCGCCCGGCGCGCGGCTCCGCTTCACCCGATCCGGCGATGCTGCAGGCGCTTCTCGCGGAGCCGTTCGCAGCCGGCAATTGCGTGATGACCGATTCGGACTGCGTCACGATCGACCGCGATTTCGACGGTGACGGCCGAAGCGACGTGCTGCTGTGCGATCTGGGCATGCACGTCATGACCGCGTGCGCACTGTGGACGCGTTCCGACGAGGGCCGGTGGGAGCGCGCGGCGAATTTGACCTGGTACGTCGGCGACGACGTGCAGCGCGTCGCGCTGGCGCTGCGCAACGGCGAGGTCGAGATCAAGCCGCGGCGCTGGCCGGACCTGATCGTCGACGATCGTGTCGCTACGCCGAGTGTGGTGCCTGAACTGCCGAGCGACGCGTCCGCGCGCGAGAACTAGCGCGATCACCGCGAACGATTGCCGGACCGCGATCGCGATGCGTCGATGGTGATCGGCGCACGCCGAACGCTCGCGTATCCGTGCGAGGATGGCGGTCCTTCCCGCACCGGAGTCCGCCGCATGCCCGAGTCTTCGCTCGTCCGTCGCCGTTCGCATCCTCGCCGCGCCCGCTGGATCGCCGTGCTCGCCGGCCTGCTGCCGCTGACCGGCGCGATCGCCAAGGACACGCGCAGCACGATCGACCTGCCCGGCGATCTCGCGTTTCCCGAGGCGATCACCTCGACCGCCGACGGCACGCTCTACGTCAGCAGCCTCGGCAACGGCGGCATCTTTCGCGTGCGGCCCGGCGAGACCAAGGCGACCGAGTGGATCGCCCCGGGCAGCTACGGCACACGCTCGACGTTCGGCGTGCTGGCCGACGAGAAGGCCGGCCTGCTCTGGGTCTGCTCGAACGACATCGGCGCGGTGATCGGTCCGCATGTTGCCGGCCGCGAGACCGGCAGCTGGCTGAAGGGCTTCGACCTCAAGACCGGCACAGGCAAGGTCAGCGCGAAGTTTCCCGGCGAGCGCACGCTGTGCAACGACATCGCGATCGGCCCCGACGGCGGCATCTATGCGACCAATACGATGGCGCCCGAGATCCTCAAGCTGTCGGCCGACCGCAAGACGCTGGCGGTCTGGGCGACCGATCCGCGCTTCGGGCCGAGCGGCCAGGACGCAGGCCTGGACGGCATCGTCTTCGGCGGCGACGGCCACGTCTACGTCAATACCTACAGCAAGGGCGAGCTGTTCCGTGTCGAGGCCAAGGACGGCAAGGCCGGCACGGTCACGCCGATCACGCCGTCACGGCCGCTGGCGCTGCCGGATACCTTGCGCCTGATCGACGGTACTACGTTCTGGTTGATCGAGGGCGGCGGCCGGCTCGACCGCATGACGATCGAGGGCGACAGCGCGAAGATCGAGACGATCAAGGACGGCCTCGCGCTGCCGACCGGCGTCACCCAGGTCGGCCGGACGCAGTTGTGGATCTCCGAAGGCCAGCTCGACCTGATCCTCGATCCGGCCAAGCGCGCGAGCACGAAGCCGGCGCTGCCGTTCAAGCTGCATGCGGTGCCGCTCGAGAAGAGATGAGCTCATCGCCTTGATGTAACGAGCGAATCTTCGCCGGTACCGTGGCTGGGATCGCCTGCTCGATGGGCGATCCTCGGCCGACCGCATCGTTACGCGGTCCGCCTGCCAAGCCCAGCAACGCTCATCGTCCAAGGAAAGTCGCATCGCTGAAATCACGTTCCGGAACTGCAGGCGCTCGATCACGCCGGATTCTGCTGTAGATCAATGCCTCGGCGGGCACAACACGGAGGTCGTGGTTCGATATACCTGGCGGGCTGCATAGCTGGCGAGTATCGAGGACAGGAGGGCCGCGAGCAGGCAGGTCTGTAGCGCGATTAGCGCCTTGTACCTCGTGTCGTCGAACGAGTAGCGTGCGATCCAGTCGGCATAGCAATCGTAGTACTCCCCACGCCATGCGACGATGGCATAGCTATCGTCCGGCACGACTCCGAACGGACATTCGTCTGGATCGAGCACACCACCGGTGTATAGAAACAAGGCTTGGTTCTCGCGCCCGCCAGTGGCTTTCCAAGTGTCGAACTCCACATCGCTCGGCAGCCTGTGGAACCGGTCATGGACATCTTCGACGTAGGCGATAACCGGACCGAACGCGTCTTGCCTCAGTCGTGACTGCGACTCGAGCATACCGGGCGTCATGAGAATGATCGAAACGGATGCCATGAAACAAAGCATGCCCAGGAAATCGGACAGACGCGAGAGAATTGCCCAGCCGTGTCCAGATCGCATCGTATTGTGAGATCGCTTGAAGAACGACCGCCCGCGACGCGATCGGAAGTCAGCGCCGCCGGAGGATCAGGGGCCGAACCATCGCGATTGCCGATGTCCCATCCGGATCTCGTCGTCCGTTTCGCACCTGGAATGGCCTGAAGAATCCACCGAAGATGGACGTCAGTCGACGCCATCGGATCCCAGAAAGAGACAGTCTCTCCGCCGGCCCGGTCATCGGGCGGGCGCAATCGGTCATTCCAGAAGCATCGGATGCCTTCGTTCGGCTGACGCGCGCCGATCGAAGTCCTCGTCAAATGGCTGACCTGATCCGGGGGTGATGCGCTCCCCGGATCAGACTCCGACGCTGCTGCGCGACGAGCGGCGACCTTCGCATCACGTCAGAAGCCAGATCATCACACCGATCACCACGAGCGCAGCGACGACCGGCCAAGGCAACACGACTGAAACACGACCCGATGCGGGCAGCACCCCTCTTTCCATGTCCGTGATGATGGTGTCCAGGCGAGCCTCTTGCGCGACGCAGTAGGCACGATCACGTAGACGAATATCGGCGTCGTGCAGGTAGTGCCAGATTTCGGGCACGATCGGCATGTGGGGGAGATCACGGCCCCAGCGCTCGACGACAGCTTGAATCTCGCGATGCCAGCCATCCAGATCGGACGCTTCGCGCAACGGCCACTGCCGTAACGCTCGCAGATCGGAAGCCATGCTGAGCAGATGCTCGGCGCTATAGACAACTGCCGGCTCGGTATTCCGTCCAGCCATCGATCGCTTACCGATGCTGATCGACCAGCACCGGATTGCCGTCGGGGTCGATCGCGATGAAGCTGGCCGGGCCGGTCGTGGTCTCATCGGCTTCCTGCTGCAGGACGATGCCCTGGGCCTTCAGACGGCGCTGCAGTTCGCGCACGTCGGTGAAGCTCGGCAGCGGCTGCGCGTCGGCGTCCCAGCCGGGATTGAAGGTCAGGATGTTCTTGTCGAACATGCCCTGGAACAGCCCGATGATGTGATCGCCGTTCTTGAGGATCAGCCAGTTCTGCTCGGCATTGCCGCCGAACACGCGGAAGCCGAAGGCTTCGTAGAAGCGCCGCGAGGCGTCCAGATCCTTCACCGCCAGACTGATCGAGAATGCGCCGAGATCCATGGATGGCTCCTGCGTAGGGGGTCGGCCGACCGCGACGGCGATCGTACCGCTTCGCCGGCCTTCCGGAACGGCACCGCCGGCCAATGTCTGACCGCCGCCCAATCCGATGCCGAACGTTGCGGCCGCTGCGAACGGGCGCTCAGGAACGCCCGCGCGCGCCCGCCGCGCGATAGCGTCGTTCCCACCACCACCAGCTCAGCAGGCCGAAGACGACACCGCCGGCCGTCCAGAGCACGGCCGAGATCGCGACGAACGCGGTCGCCAGCTTGTCGCGATGCACGAAGAACGTCATCACGACGAACAGCGGCAGGCCGTACATCAGCACGCCGTGGACCAGCACGTAGCGCGGCAGGCCCTTCTGCCGCACCGACTTCCAGTGTTCGAGGTTCTTCGGGTGCATGGCGGCGTATCGGCAGGAGGGGGTGCGATCGGTCGGGTCGGGCCGTGCGGATCGCGTCGGGCGCGCCGATCGGCTCAGTTTCGCGCGGCCGCCGTCAGTACCACTCCAGCAGCGACAGGCCCACGCCGAAGTACCAGGCGCGGTGGTTGTAGTCGATCAGGCTCTCGCCGTAACCGTGGAACAGCTGCACGTGGCCGCGCAGCTCGTCCTTGATCGGGAACGCCCAGTCGAGCTGGGCCGCGCCGTGCCAGTCGCCACGGAACGAGTTGCGCACCAGCAGCGAGATCTGATGGCGGTTGGTCACGCGGATCAGCTGGACCTCTCCGCGGCCGATGTAGTCGCTGATGTCGGGATTGTCGTCGTCGCGGCGGCTTTCCGGAATGCGATACCAGGGGCGCAGGTTGAGGGTCCAGCCGTCGCGTTCGAGGCCGACGTTGCCGACGACGCGGTTCCAGCTGCGCGAGTACGGATCGCCGCGGCCGTTGGACTGGTGCACCACGCCGATGCCGAGCAGGCGGCCCTTCCAGCCGAATACGTCGTAGTCGGTGCGGAAGATCAGATTGAGGTCGGGCTCGTAGTTGGTCTCGCGGAACGGCCGCGAGGTAGCGCTGTTGAACACCTGCCAGTGCGAGACCTGCGTGTAGCCGGTCCACAGGTCGCCGTTGTCGCCGAAGATGTTCTCCCAGAGCTTGGCCTTGAAGCTGAGCTGGAACTTGAGCTCGGAACGATCGATGTCGATCGCGTCGGCGACCTGGTTGTCCGGCGAGGGCGAGCTCGGCTTGCGGTTGAGGCTGGTCGCGTAGAACGCCGGCAGGACGTAGACCGGCCGGTACGCGCGCAGGTGGAACGTGCCGAGCTTGGAGTCCGAATCGAGCTCCCAGCGCGAGTCGAGCAGCGAGACCTTCGGCTTGGGCTGATGGCCGCTGTCGTGCCGGAACACCGGATCGTTCGGCGCTTTCGCCGAGGCCGACGGCGCGGTGTCCAGCGTTTCCGGCGGTGCGTCGGCGATCACGCCGGGCGGCAGTTCCTTGCGGCCGGCGGCGACGTCATAGCAGGCCAGGCGCGTGCTGGCATCGGCGATGCCGACGCACTGCGCGAGATCGACCTCGGCGGCGGACGCGGGCAGCGCGACGTACGCGATCGCGCCGAACGCGACGGAAGGGACGCGGCGAAACGCGGCTGTGGACGGCATCGACGAGCTCCGATTGCGCTTGCAGACCGAAACGTGGGCTGCATAATGCGACGCTATCGACTTCCCCCCGGCAGGGCAAGGGCGCCGGCGCAGGCCATGGCCAAGCGCGCGCCGCAACCGGGTGAGTCCCCCTGAAGGCGACGACTCGAGGCACGCGGCCGCCGCGTGCCGTTCCCAGGAACCGGTCTGCGCTCGCGCGGTCCCGAACCCCACTGCGGAGGACACCCGCCATGGCCCTTGCCATTTCCTTTCGTTTTGCCTGGCCGCTGCTCGGCCTGCTCGGTATCGGCGTCGAGGCGGCGGCCGACCTGCCGCAGCGGATCAACGATACCGGCCTGGACAGCTGCTACACGGCCGGCGACCTGATCACGCAGATCGCGTGCGACGATCCGGCCTGGCCCGGACAGGACGCGACCGACGGCCGCGACAACGCGGCGCTGACCGGCAACCTGCCGAAGATCGGTGCGGGGCGGCTGGGGTTCGATTTCAGCAAGCTGTCCACGCGCGGCGCGGCGCTGCCGCTGGATGCGCTGCCGGGCAGCGGACCCGACGACTGGGCCTGCACGCGCGACAACGTGACCGGTCTGATCTGGGCGATCCACAGCGATGCGGTCGACTGGCTGCAGGCGCGCCGCGCCGCCGGCGCCGCCAACGCCGACGGCGGTCTGTGCGGCCACTACGGCTGGCGGCTGCCGAGCGTCAAGGAGCTGCAGCAACTGGTCGATTACGGCAGCGCCGCGCCGTCGATCGATCCGGACTTCCTGCCGGGCACGGCGGTGGCGTTCCATTGGACCGCCGAGCGCGCGCCGCGCGAGCGCAGCTGGGTCGTCAATTTCCACGGCGGCCAGGTCAATCCGCTGGCGCGCGGCAAGACCGCGATGGTGCGCCTGGTGACCGGCGGCGATCGGTTCGGCGCGCCGATCGACAACGGCGACGGTACCGTGACCGATCCGCGCAGCGGCCTGATGTGGGATCGCTGCTCGGTCGGCCAGTTCGGCGGCGCGCAATGCCAGGGCGTGCCTCAGGAGATGACCTGGCAGCAGGCGCTGCTGCGCGTGCAGACGCTCAACCAGCAGAACTGGCGCGGCCATGCCGACTGGCGCCTGCCCAACGTCAAGGAGCTGGCCAGCCTGGTCCGACGCGATGGCACGCGGCCGGCGATCGATGCGGTCAGATTCCCGAACACCGCCGGCACGGCCTACTGGACCTCGACCTCGAACCGGCACGTGGTGCGCATGGCCTGGGCGGTCTTCTTCGGCGACGGCAACCTCTTCGCGATGGACAAGACCGCGCTGGCGCGCATGCGGCCGGTGCGCACCGCGAGCGCGGCCGCCGCAGGGCAGCTTCGCGACGGCGTGTTCGCCGACGACCTGGAGGCGCCGCCGCCGCTGCCGGCGCAGCAGACCCTGCCGGTGCTCTCGATCGCGACCGCCGGAGCCGCGCCGATCGGCCGGGAGGATTACGTCGATGCGCAGATGACGCTCGAGGGCGGCGGCTTCAGCCATGCCGGCGCGCTGCAGATCCGCGGCCGCGGCAACACGACCTGGCTGATGGACAAGAAGCCCTATCGGCTCAAGCTGGCGCAGAAGACACCGCTGCTCGGCATGCCCGACAGCAAGCACTGGGTGCTGCTGGCCAATCATGCCGATAAGACGATGCTGCGCAACGAACTGGCCTTCGAGACCGGGCGACGTCTCGGCATGGCCTGGACGCCGCGCTCGCGTTTCGTAGACGTGCATCTCAACGGCCGCTACGTCGGCGTCTATCAGCTGACCGAGCAGATCCGCATCGACCGCGATCGCGTGAACATTCCGGAGCTGGGCCCCGGCGACATCGCCGAGCCGGCGATCTCCGGCGGCTATCTGCTGGAGATCGACGGCCGGCGCGACTGCGCACCGTGGGTGCAGTTCGATACCGGCCGCGTGCCGTTCTGCATCGACAATCCCGACGACGAGACCCTGGTGCCGGAGCAGTACAACTACATCGTCCACTACGTGCGCAGCACCGAGGCGGCGCTCTACGGTGCCCACTTCACCGATCCGACCGTCGGCTACCCGGCCTGGCTCGATACCGCCAGCTTCATCGACTGGTATCTGGTCAACGAACTCATGAAGAACCAGGACGCGCGCGACGGCAGCAGCATCTGGAACTTCAAGGATCGCGGCGGCAGGTTCTCGCGCGGTCCGCTGTGGGACTTCGACATCGCTGCCGGCAACCTCTTCCACGGCGTCAAGAACGATCCTTACGGCTGGTGGATCCGCGGCGGTCCCTGGTACGAGCGGCTGTTCCAGGATCCGGCCTTCCACGCGGCGGTCCGCGCGCGCTGGGACGCGCTCAAGACCAGCCAGATCGACACGCTGCTCGACGCGATCGAGACGCACCTGGACACCTACGGCACCGCGTTCGGCACGAACTTCGAGCCGTGGCCGGTGCTGACCGAGATCCACTGGCCCAACGCCGTGGTCGCCGGCTCGTACGAGGGCGAGATCGCCTACCTCAGGGACTGGCTGACGCAGCGTATCGCCTGGATCGACGCTCATCTGTGAGCGCGCAGGCCGCGGCACCGCGTGCTGCGCGAGCCGCCGATCTCAGGTCGAGACCGCAGCGGACGTGACGCCGCCGCCTCAGCCCGACACCGGCCGCTCGGCCGTCTGCCGGTCGAGCGGCCGCACCAGCACGCGGTCGGTCTGGCGATCGCCGCCGACGAAGTAGTCGGCGATGCCGACGTCGGCGAAGCCGCATTTGGCGTAGAACGCGATCGCGCGCGCGTTGCGCTCCCAGACCTTCAGCCACAGCGTGGCGCCGCCGAAGCGGCTGCTGGCGATCGCGAAGACCTCGGCGATCAGCTGCTGGCCGATGCCCGAGCCGTGCCATCGACGGTCGACGTAGAGCCGGTGCAGCTCGACCGGCGCTCGCCCGCCGACGCACGGCGGCACGACCGCACGCCGCACCTGCGCATAGGCGGCCAGGCGGCCATCGCAATCGGCGAGCACGGTGACGACACCGGGATCGGCGAGCTCGGCGGCCTGCTGCTGCGGTCCGAACGCGGTCGCCAGATGCAGGGCAATGTGTTCGGGCGCGATCCGGCCGGGCATGTCGTGGCCGTAGGTGTCCTCGAACGTGCGCGCCGCGAACGCGGCGAGCTCGGCCGCGTCCTCGTGCCGGGCGTGGCGCAGGCGGCACACCGGCCGGGCGGCCGGTTCGGGCGCGGCGATCGTGTCGGTGATGCTGTTCATGCAGAAGCGCAGGTTCCTCGGCACGCGGCGCAAGCACGGCCTGCCGCGGAGCCGGTCACGAAAAAGGCGGGCGGGCACGCCGGCCGGCCCGCCGCACGGGCGGGCCGGGGCGATCGCAGATCGGTCATTTCAGGGATCGACCGTCAGCGTCACCGGCACGATCAGCGTCGGCTGGTACGGATCGTTGCTGTCGATACAGAGGCTGGCCGTATGCGTCCCGGGCGCGAGCTGGCGCGGATCGATGCGCAGCGCGACCTGCCGCGCGCTGCTGCCGGGCACCTCGCCGGACGATGGCGCCAGTTGCAGCCACGGTGCCGCGCAATCGATGCCGCTGCCGCCGATGCGGCCCTCGATCGAGAACGCGGTGTCGTCGAACGACACGCCGATCACGCTGATCGGCGACCAGGCCGAAACGCCGTAGATCACCGGCGAGATCAGCTGGGCGCCGAGGTCGGCGCGCGTGGCCTGCAGCCAGCGCCAGTGCGCGGCGGTGCCGGTCACCGCGTTGGCATAGGTCGGGAACACGCTGAGCCAGTAGACGCCGGCCGGCAGATCCACGTCCTGGCCGGCGGCGGCCAGATCGAGCGTGATGGTGCCGTCCTCGATCGTCACGCCGGGACCGTCGGCCGGCGTCGTATAGGTCCAGATCGCGTTGCCGGGGCGCAGCTCCGGATCGCCGGCCGGCGCGCCGGCGTCGTCCGGATAGATCGCCCAGGTGACCGGCTGGCTGGTCAGCGCCGCGGCCATCGCCAGGCCCGGCGTGCGGATCGTGGTCAGGGTGGTGCGCGCGCGCAGGCGGAAGTCGTTGGCCGTGTAGACGCCGCCGTTCTGGGTCGTCGAACGGCTCGAACGTACGCCGGTGCTGCCGCTCGGCGCCTGGTCCCAGAGCAGGTCGGCGTGATGCTCGAGCGTCTGCGCCCAGGTCAGATCGCCGCTGTCGTGGTTGGCGATGGTCAGCGTCTGGCTGACGAGGCCGCCGGCCGCCGACGCGCGCGCGGTGACCGCCGCCGGCAGCGTCGCGATCTGCGGACGGCCGCTGCCGGCCTGGCGCCCGGCCGCGACGACGGTCAGATGCTGCGGCGGCGCGCGCCCGCCGGTCTCGGTCAGGATCACGCGGCCGAACGCGAGCGCGCCGTCGGGCGGCGGCGTCGCGGTGATCGCGAGAATCTGGTCGCGGCCGGGACTGGCCGGATCGAAGCCGTCGGCGAACAGACGATCGGCAACGCCTGCGCCGGCCGCCTCGGCGGCCAGTGCAAACGTCATCGGCGACACCTGGATCTGCAGACCGGGCGTCGCCGCCTCGACGCTGACGGTCCATTCGCCGGCCGCGTCGAGCGCGCTGCGCAGGCCGCGCACCCAGGTGCAGCTCGGCGCACAGTCGGTGTCGCGCAGCGACGGCAGGTTCAGATCGCGCAGGTCGAGGCCGGGGTCGGCCGGGTCGGCGGCCAGGAAATGGTCGACGCTCTCGTCGAGCAGCAGTCCGGCGCCGACCGCGGCGGCCACGTCGATGCGGCCGCTGCCGACCTGGTCCCAGGTCCAGCCGTGCGCCCAGGTGTCGTCGACGCCGGCGGCCTTGGCCGTCGTCATCAGCGCCGATGCGATCTCGGGCACGGTCCAGTCCGGGCGGACGCTGCGCACCAGCGCGGCGGCGCCGGCGACGTGCGGCGAGGCCATCGAGGTGCCGTCGTAGGTCGCATAGCCGGGCGGCTGGCTCGAAGCGGCGAAGATGCGCACGCCCGGCGCGGCGAGATTGGGCTTGGTCAGATCGCGGTAGACGCCCGGCGTCGGGCCGCGCAGCGAGAACACGCCGAGCGCGTCGCCCTGCACCGGGACGACATCGATGCGCACGTCGGCCTGTGCGGCGACATGCGCCGCGAGCGCCTCGCCGGCATCGAGCGTGATGCCGTAGGCCGGCACCGGCGGCTGGCCCTGCGTCTGCAGCTCGACCGCGCCGAGCGAGGGCGTCGCGCGGATCAGCACGAGCTCGGCGCCGGCCGCGACCGCATTGGCGATCTGCGTGGCCGGCGCGCAGCCGGCGTTGCGCAGCAGCGCAGCGGCGCCGGCGAAGTAGCCGGGCGGAAACGCCGGCAGATCGGCGGGCGCGCCCTCGAGCCCGGCGCTGCAGCCTTCGAACATCGCCGGCTGCGCGTCGTAGTGGCGGATCGGCAGACCGGTGCGCGCCGTCAGGTTCGGCGCGTCGCTGGTCTTGTAGAGCTGGATATCGGTCAGGTCGGGCGGCGCGGCGGCATCGGCGACGTCGAGCAGGCCGTCGGCCCAGACGTCGTGCGTGGTCGCGGCCACCGTCGTGACCCAGGGGCCGAGATGATTGACGCGGCCGACCGGATACGGCTGCGACGGCGTCGTGTTGCCGGCCGAGGCCGCGACGAAGATGCCGTTGGCGACCAGGTCGAGCTTGACGCGGTCCGGATCGTTCCACGGATCGCTGCCGCCGGCGATCGAGAAATTGAGCGCGTCGACGTCGCCGTCGAGCAGGATGTTGTCGAGACTGGCATAGATGCCCGAGAACGTGCAGCTGAGTCCCGGACAGGCCTTGTAGGCGCGGATGTGCGCGCACGGCGCGACGCCGGAGACGGCGGGCCGGTCGCCGTCGGCCGGCACGAAGCTGCCGGCCGCGGTGGCCGCGGTATGGGTGCCGTGCCCGACGCCGTCGAGCGGCTCGGTACCGTTGCAGCGTCCGTTCTCGTCGGTCGTGCTGCAATCGACGTAGCTCAGCAGCTTGGCGCCGATTCCGTCGGCCGGACAGCTCGGGTCGTCGGCGAAGGACGGATGGCCCGGCGTGATGCCGGTGTCGATCACCGCGACGACGGTGCCCTCGCCGCGGCTGCCCGGCAGACCCGGCACGGCGACGCCGTTCCAGACCGCGTCGGCGCGGATGAAGGCCGGCGTGCGGAACGTGTCCAGATACTCCACGCCGTCCGGCCGCACCTCGGCGACGCCGGCCAGGCTGCGCACGCGTTCGGCTTCGGCGGGCGTCAGCTGGGCGGCGATGCCGCTGTGGCTGGCCAGATAGTGATGCGTGACGACCGGCGTGCGGCCCAGCGCGGCGCGCATCGTCTGCGCATGGGCATGCTGCGCGCTCACCAGTTCGGCGCGCGCCTGCCCGATCGCGGCTTCCGTGCGCGGTGCGGCGGCGCCGGATCGCGCTGCGAACAGGCCGGGCTCGGCGTAGCGGATCAGATAGCTGCGCAGCGCATCGGCGTCGGCCGCGCGCGCGGGCGCCGTGCCGATCGCGGACAGCACCGCGGCGAAGAGCAGCGTCGTTCGAAAGGTGTCACGCACGTGTGCAATTCCCGATCGTGTGTAGGTGAGGCCGCGGCGCACAGGGACGCCACGACCGGAACGGCGCATCGGCCGGCGCCGGCGGAAAAGGGGCGTGACGCCCCTTTTCCGGCGATGCCTCAGTCGCGCGGTCCTGCGCGGCAGGCACCGGCCGTGGTCTCGAAGCCGTCGGCGAACAGCGTGTCCTCGCAGACGTCGAACACGCGGCCGTAGACCGAGAAGCCGAAGTCGCGCGCGCTGGCGTCGAACTGGTCCGGACATTGCGCGAACGTCGACCAGGCCGTGCATGCGGCGCTCAGCTGACCGCCCGGATTGCGCCAGACCGCCGGCTGGTTCTGCTGCAGCGTGGTCTGGCCCCACAGGCCGATCACCGGCGAGGAGACGTCGACGTCGGCGAACGACCACACCACCCAGTAGGTGCCGGCATCGAGCACGCACGGCGCATCGAGCCAGACGCCGATCTGGTTGGCCGGCTGGTCGAGCACGAAAGCCGGCACGCGCGGCGCCAGGCAGACGATCTCCTCGCCGGGATGGCCGCTGCCGTCGTCGGCGTGGACACGCAGGTTCACGTGCGAGGGGAACGTGCCGCTGGTGCTGTAGGCGGTGAAGTTGAAGCCGGAGACGCGCCAGCCGTCGCTGGCGGTCACGACGAAGTCGTCGGCGCCCTCGGACGACATGCCGGTCACCACGGTCGGCGCGACGACGGTGTTGTTGAACGCGCGCAGCGGCGTGTCGGTGACGCTCTGGTCGTAGAGCACCGCGTCGGAGACGATGAAGCTGACCGGCACCGCGACGTCGGGCTTGCGCGGGTCGGTACTGTGCACGCAGATCGATGCCTGGTAGCGGCCCGGCGCCAGGCCGGTGCCGTCGAACGTCACCGTGACCGACTGACCGGGCGCGCCGGCCGCGATCGAACCGGAGGTCGGCGTCGCCGTCAGCCATGGCACGTCGCCGGGGGCGGCGCAGCCGACGGCCGGCTTGGCCAGCGCGATCGTGCCGACCTGCGTGCCCGGGAAGCCGCCGGTCGGCGGGTAGCTGCCGATCGGCGTCGACAGGCCGCTCAGCGGATCCATGCGGCGCAGTTCGCCGACCGTCACGCCGCTGGAATTGACGTAGGCGGCCGAGTAGTAGAGGACGCCGGTCTGCTGGTCGAACTCCAGATCCTGGAAGCCGGCCAGCTGCAGGCCGAGCGTCTCGATCGGCCGCGCCTGGCCGGTCTTCTTGTCGATCGCGACGAACATCTGGCCGTACAGATCGATGCCGTACATCAGGCCGCCCGGCGAGATCGCCAGCGTGTGGATCGAGTACGGCGGATTGAGACCGGGACCGGTGATGTCGCCGACCTTGGTCGCGCGGCCGCTGGCGAGGTCGATCGTGTAGAGCTTGGCGAACAGGCCGTCGTTGCTGTTGATCGCGTAGACCGTGCCGGTCAGCGGATCCTGGGTCAGGCCGCTCCAGGTCCAGCTGTCGCCGCCGGTGATGCGGCCGAGCTGCGTGAACGCGCCGGTGGCGACGTCGATCGTGCCGTAGGTGCCCGGCGGGTAGGTCCAGCTGTCGTAGACGATCACGTAGAGCTTGGTGAAGTCGTTGCCGATGAACTCGGTGCCGAAGTACCAGGTGTCGACGTCGGCATTGATGATGCTGAAGGTGCCGGTCGGATCGGCGCCGTCGAAGCCGAGGAAGCCGGCGATCGGGCTGGTGCCGTAGAACGGCAGGCTGCCGTTCGGCGCGAGCGGCCGCTGGCCCGGCAGCCACGGCAGTCGCACAGTGCCGGCGTACGTCGAGGCCAGCGAGCCCGGCAGCGCCTCGTTGGCGCCGCCGATCGGCGGCGCGACGTAGCGCGGCGTGCGCGGGAAATGCGCAGTGGTGCCGCCGGGCGCCTCGCCGAGGTTCCAGGCCAGATCGCGCGCACCGACGTTGTCGATCGTCAGCGTCCGCGTCACGCTCGCGCCGGGACCGGCCACGGCCGACAGCGCCGCCGGCGCCACCGCGATCTCGGGAATGCCCGCATCGACGCGCACCGTGTTGCCGGCGGCGGTGCCGCCGATTTCCGGCACGTAGCTCCAGACGATCGACCGGCCCGGCGCCAGCGACGGCTCGCGGAACGAATACTGCGTGTACAGACCAGCCGGATCGCCCTGCAGGCCGACGGTCGCGAACGCGCCGTGGTCGGCTTCGTTGCCGAACGCGGTGTCGGCGTACTCGAAGCGGATCGTGTCGCTGCTTTCCTCGAAGATGACCTGGAAGCGCGCCGTGGTCGTGCTGGCGATGCTGGTGCCCAGATCGTTCCACTGCACGATCAGGCGACGGTTCGGGGCGCTGCCGAGCGTCTGCGCGTAGACGCCGCCGGGTTCACGATCGAGGTCCGACCACATCGGCGCGATCACGGTCGGCACCAGGATGCGGCCGAAGCCGACGTCGACCGGCAGCGGCTCGTTGTAGGCATAGCCATAGTCCGGCGTGGAGCCGGCCTGCGGCGACAGGCAGTCCGGATCGTCGAACAGCATGACGCCGTCGTTGCTGACGCACAGCGCCGAGGAGGTGCGCCCGTAGAAGCGCAGCGGGAACTCGCTGGCGTAGGCGGCCAGATCCGGTGCGGCGTCGAAGCCGATCCGCGTGCCGGTGGCGGCGATGTCGACGAAGCCGGACGCGCCGGTGTCGGCATAGCTGTAGCGCGGCAGCGAGGCGTAGCCGCGCCATGTGGCCGTGCGCTGGGTGTCGCCGCTGGCGACGATCGTGCGCACGCGGCGGTGGGTCTGGCCCGGCGCCAGCGTGATCGGCTCGTACGCCAGGATCGTGCCGTCGAGGCTGTCCTCGAGCGACTGATGCGTCAGCGTCGTCGTGCCGTTGTTGGTCAGCGAGTAGCACAGCAGCACCTGCTCGCCGGTGGTCGCCTCGATCTCGGTGGCCGTGCCGCAGACATCGGGGTCGCCCTGGTACGGCGCGAGCGTCAGGGTCAGCGTGAGATCGGCACCGGCGGGCGCGGCGGACGTGGACACGGTGGCATGGCTCGCCGGCGGTGCAGCCGCCAGCGCCAGCAGCAGCACCGGCGCGGCGGCCAATGCGGCGAAGCGGACAAACGAGAAACGGTTCATGACAACGGTTCTCCCGGGGAGTCGGTAAGCGGAGTCGGCCGGGCGCTCCCGGCAGCCGGAGGGCCCAGCGGCGGCTGATCCGGCCGCCGTCACGTGTGCCGGGCGGTGATCCCGGCCGGATGCGAGATCCGCGGGTGCACCCCGACTTTCGTATATGGGCAGATAGACGTTTAGCCGGCTATCCGATGTAGTCCTCGTTGCTGCACAATGTCGGCATGATGACGGGATGTAAAATATTTAAATCCTGCCTGCGCCATCAGGAAATCCGATGAGCCTGACGCTGCGACAATTGCGCTATGCACAGGCGGCCGCACGCTACGGCAACGTCACGACGGCGGCCAAGGTGCTACACGTGTCGCAGCCGTCGATCTCGATGGCGATCACGCAGATCGAGGAACACTTCGGCAAGCCGGTGTTCGTGCGCCAGCGCGGATCGGGCGTGTCGCTGACCGCGTTCGGCCACGTCGTCATGGCCAAGGCACGCCAGCTGCTGGCCGATGCGGAAACGCTCGAGACCCTCGCCGATGCCGACAGCGGCCTGCGCGGCGAACTGGTGCTGGGCTGCTTCGAGGATCTGGCGCCGTACTGCGTGCCGTCGATCCTGGCGCGGCTGCGCCGCCGCTGTCCGGCGATCGACGTGGTCGTGCGCGAGGAAGGCTTCGACACGATCGGCCGCCATCTCGACGACGGTGCGATCGACCTGGCGATCAGCTACGACCTCGGCCTGCCGGCGAGCTCGACCGCGACGATCCTCTGCGAGCTCGCGCCGCAGGCGCTGCTGCCGGCCGGTCATGCGCTGGCGGAGCGGGCCAGCGTGACGATGGCCGAACTGGCCGGCGAACCGCTGATCCTGACCGACCAGGCGCAGAGCTGGCAGCACGTGCTGGAGCTGTTCCATCTGTGCAACCTGCGCCCGGCGCAGGCGATCCGCACCGGATCGTTCGAGCTGCAGCGCGCGATGGTCGCCAACGGGCTCGGCGTCGCGCTGGCGTACTCGCGCCCGTACGGCGACTTCAGCTACGACGGCCGGCCGCTGCTGCGCCGGCCGATCGCCGATCCGCTGCCGCTGCAGCGGATCGTGATCGCGCAGAAGGCGCGCAATGCGCTGGCGGCGATCCAGATGGTCTTCGTCGAGGAGACCAGGCGCTGGTTCGACGAGGTCTGGCCGACGATCCACGCCGGCGCCGCGCACGTCGCGGCCTGAAGTCCCGGCCGGCCGGAGCGCTGCGCGGACGCGCATCGCGCTGGACGCCGACGCGACATGATCGGCCGCGCGGGACCGGCCGCTGCGGCTCGCGGCGCGTGCCGTGCCGGTCGCGGTCGTCCGCGCAGCGTTGCGGTCGCTAAGGCGCCGCCGGGCGCCGGCCGCTGATCAGGCAGAACGCGACGATGCCGGCGACGATCAGGCAGGCGCCGCCGAGCGCGCGGCCGAGCGGCCAGGCCTCGCCGAGCAGCAGCACGCCGAGCACGGTCGCGAACAGCAGCTCGGCGGCCTGCATCGCCTCGACCGCGGCCAGCGCGGTCGGATCCGCGCGCACCCATTCGGTCGCCGCGAAGAACAGCAGCGTGGCGACCACGCCGGACGCGAGCGCGACACCGGCCGCCGACAGCGTCTGCACCGCCGACGGCGGCCCGGCCTGCAGCCAGCCCCAGCCGGACAGCACGAGCCAGGCCGGCTGGCTCATCAGCGTCATGCCGAACACGCGCTGCAGCGTGGTCAGATGCTGGCCGGTGCGCTCCAGATGAAGCATCAGCATGCGGTTGCCGAGCGGATAGGCGAATGCGGCGACGACGACGCAGCCCAGCGCGATCCACGCGGCGCGGTCGAGCCGGCCGTCGGCATGGTCGATCTGCATCAGCAGCACGCCGGCGACGACGACCAGGCCGGCCGCCAGCGCCGGCAGCGGAATGCGCCGGCGCGCGTCCTCGTAGATCAGCGGCGACATCAGCAGGCCGGCGATCACGGTGATCTGGAAGCTGCCGGCGACCAGCCACGACGGACCGCTGGCCGCGGCATAGGTCAGGCAGGCGCAGAACAGGCCGAAGCCGACCAGGCTCCACAGCAGCCAGATGCCGGGATGGCGGACGATCGCCGCGCGCAGGCCGCCGAGGCCGCCGGCGAACGGCAGCACGGCCGCGAGCAGCGGCAGCGTGATCAGATAGCGCAGCGCCGCCGTCCACGCCCAGTGGCCGCCGCTGGTCGCGGCGAGCCGGTTCAGCACGTAGGTCACCGTGAAGAACAGCGCCGACACCAGCGCGACGCCGATCGCGGCCAGGGCGCGGGCGCGCGTCACGGCGTGCGCGTCCGGCGGCTGCCGCGCAGGCGCTCGATCGGGAAGCTGGCCAGGTCGCCGCCGCGTGTGCGGCGCGGCTGCCCGGCATCGGGTGCGAACGCCTGCGCGTAGATCACCTCGTAGGTCGCCGGCAGGCGGCCGTCGCGGCGGAACGTCTCGTAGGCGGCGATCGCGGCCTGCAGCCGCGCCTTGCCGGTCAGCGCGCGGCTGCGCCCGATGTCGGCATTGGTCGCGCCGATCGCGCGCAGCTCGCGCATCAGCGTCAGCGCGTCGGCATAGGTCAGCGTGAACAGATCGCGCTCGAGCACCGGGTCGCGGAATCCGGCCGCGAGCAGGCCGTCGCCGATCGTCTGCAGATCGAGGAAGCGGCTGACGTGCGGATGATCGTCGACGCGCGAGAACGCCTCGCGCAGTTCGAACAGCGTCTCCGGCCCGAACGTGCTGAACAGCAGCAGGCCGCCGGGCCTGAGCACGCGCCGGAACTCGTCGTAGACGGCGGCCAGATCGCCGCTCCACTGCAGACACAGGCTGGAGTGGATCAGGTCGACGCTGGCATCGGCCAGCGGCAGCGCCTGCGCGTCGCCGGCCACGCGCGCGAACGGCCGCAGCCAGCCGGCATGGCGGCGCGCGGCCTTGAGCATCGGCAGCGCGAGATCGAGCGCGATCACCTGCGCCTTGCTGTAGCGGCGGCGCAGCTGCGCGGTGCCGCGGCCGGTGCCGCTGCCGACGTCGAGCACGACGGCCGGCTGCAGCGGCTGGCCGTCGAGGCGTTCCTGCAGTCGCGACTCGACCTCGGCCTGCAGCACGGCATGCGCCTCGTAGGTGGCCGCGGCGCGGCCGAACGCGCGGCGCACGTGCGCGCGATCGAACGGTCCGCCGTCGTCCGGCCCGCTCATGCGCGCACCTGTGCGTCGACGAAGTCGGCGACGGCATCGGCGACGGCTTGCGGATCGCTCAGGAACGGCGCGTGCCCGGCCGGCAGCTCGAGATAGCGCCCGGCCGGCGCCTGCCCGGCCGACCAGCGCATCGCCGCGGCCGGGATCAGCCGGTCGCGGCGGCCGGCGATCCACAGGCTCGGCACGGCGAGCGCCGGCAACGCCGCGCGCAGGTCGGTGCGGCCGAGGATGTCCAGCCCGTCGCAGAGCACGGCGGCGTCCGGCTCGCCGCGCGCGAATACCTGCTGGCGCAATGCGCGCAGCTCTTGCTGCGCATCGGGCGAACCGAGCGTCTCCAGCGCGAGGAAGCGCTCGATCGTCGCGTGGTAGTCGCGGCCGAGGCCGTCGGCGAACGCACGCAGTACGTCCGGCTCGACGCCGTGCGGCCATTCGGGGCCGACGACGAAGCGCGGACTGGCCGCGATCGCGACCAGGCCGCGCACCGCATCGGGCCGGTCGAGCGCGCCGCGCAGCGCGACCAGGCCGCCGAGCGACCAGCCCAGCCAGACCGCCGGCGGTGTCGCCGCGGCGATCGCCTGCGCGCAGGCGGCCGGCTCGAGTGCGCCGGCGGCGTAGTCGCGGCTCGCGCCGTGACCGGGCAGATCGACCCGGTGCAAGCGGCAGCGCTGCGCGAGCCGCTCGGTCAGCGGCGCGAAGATGCCGCCGTGCATGGCCCAGCCGTGGATCAGGACGAGGTCGGGGCCGTGGCCGATGGTGTCGATATGCATGAGGGATCGTAGGAAAGGAATCGGGAAGTCGCGGTTGCTCGGGCGGGCGCGGTCGTTCGCATCAGCCTGCCGCTGCCCGCAGGCGGCGGATGCGCGGCGCGAGCAGCCGCCACAGATGCTCGGCCTGCCTGCGCAGGCAGCCGTCCAAGCGCAGCCAGCGCGGCCGCCGCGAGCGGCGCAGGATCGCCGCGCGAAGCCAGGCCGGATCGAAGCCGTCCCAGACGCCGGCGGTCGCAACCAAGTTGCTGCGCAGGATCGGATGCACCTCGTGCAGCAGGATCGCGCGCAGCTCGGCCTCCGTATAGGCGGAGGCAGCGGCGTCGCGTGCGGCTGCGTGCACCTCGCGGCGGTAGTCGGTGTCCAGATACAGCCGCGAGTACGCCAGCCAGACCGCCGCGCGCGCCTCGACGTCGCCGGCCGCCGGCTTCATCGCAGCACCGCCTGCAGCGCATCGAGCAGGCGCTCGACCTCGTCGGCCGCGTGCGCGGCGGTCAGCGTGACGCGCAGCCGCGCGCTACCGGCCGGCACCGTCGGCGGGCGGATCGCCGGTACGAAGAAGCCGGCCGTCTCCAGCGCCCGGGCGGCGGTCAGCGCCGCGTCGCTGGCGCCGACCAGGACCGGCTGGATCGGCGTGCGCGAATCGGCCAGCGTCAGTCCGCGATTCGCGGCGCCTTCGCGGAAATGCGCGACATGCGCACTAAGGCGTTCGCGGCGCCAGCCTTCCTCGCGCGCCAGGCGCACCGCGACCCGGGTCGCCGCTGCGAGCGCCGGCGGCGGCGCGGTCGTGTAGACGTGCGGCCGCGCGAACTGCACGAGGCCGTCGATCAGCGCGGCGGATCCCGCGACGAAGGCACCGCCGACGCCGAGCGCCTTGCCGAGCGTGGCCATCAGCACCGGCGCGCGGTCCTGGCCGATGCCGGCCTCGGCCAGACTGCCGGCGCCATCCGGGCCGAGCACGCCGATGCCGTGCGCATCGTCGACCATCAGCACGGCGCCGTGCGCATCGCATGCGGCCGCCAGCGCCGGCAGCGGCGCGACGTCGCCGTCCATGCTGAAGACGCCGTCGGTCGCGAGCAGCGCCGCGGCGGCCGGATCGGAACCGAGCTGGCGCTCGGCCACGGCGACGTCGCCGTGGCGGTAGCGCCGCAGCGTCGCGCCGGACAGCCGCGCGCCGTCGAGCAGGCAGGCATGGTTGAGCTTGTCCTGCACGCACAGATCGCCCGGCTGCAGCAGCGCCTGCAGCGTGCCGAGATTGGCGAGATAGCCGGTCGAGAACAGCAGCGCCCGCTCGCGGCCGGTCCACTGCGCCAGATCGGATTCGAGCGCGGCATGGACCTCGCGATGTCCGCCGAGCAGATGCGCCGCGCCGGCGCCGACACCCCACTGCCGCGCGGCGCCGGCGAGCGCCTCGATCAGTTCCGGGTGCGCGGCCAGGCCGAGATAGTCGTTGCTCGCGAAGCCGGTCAGGCGGCGGCCGTCGATCACCAGGGCGGTGCCGTCGATCGCCTCGACGCTGCGCAGCCGCCGCAGCAGGGCGGCCTGCGCGCGTTCGGCCTGGGCCGCGGCCAGGCGTGCGATCGGATCGGTCCGTCTCATCGCGGCATCTCGCTACGGGAATCCGGCGACGGCCTGGGCGCGCCGCGCAAAGCCAGTAGACTGGCCGCTGCATCCCTCCCGGAGCGGCGTCCATGCATTACGACATCGTCGTGGTCGGCGGCGGCGCCGGCGGCCTCGAACTGGCGGCCCGGCTCGGCCGCGCGCTCGGCCGCCGCGACGGGCCGGCCAGCGTGCTGCTGATCGACCGCTCGGTCTTCCACATCTGGAAGCCGACCCTGCACGAAGTAGCCGCCGGCACGCTCGACGCGCACCAGGAGGGCCTGTCGTACATGATCCTGGCGCGGCGCAACCACTTCAGCTATTCGCCGGGCGAACTGACCGGGCTCGACCCGCGCGCCAAGCGCCTGACGCTCGGCCAGATGCGCGACGAGGACGGCCGCGAGGTGGTGCCCGAGCGCACGATCAGCTACACGCATGCGGTGCTCGCGCTCGGCAGCGGGTCCAACTTCTTCGGTACGCCGGGCGCGGCCGAACACGCCTACGTGCTCGAACGCGCCCGCGACGCGGAGCGCTTCCAGCGCCACCTGCTGGCCGCGTTCACGCGCGCGGCGTTCGCCGATCACCGCAGCCTCGGCGTGGCGATCGTCGGCGCCGGCGCGACCGGCGTGGAGCTGTCGGCCGAGCTGCTCGAAGCGCATAGCCTGCTGCAGGAGGGCTTTCGCGCCGAGCAGCGGTTCCGGCTCGACATCACCCTGGTCGAGGCCGCGCCGCGGATCCTGGCCGGCCTGCCCGAGAAGATCTCGGCGCAGGCGCAGCTGGCGCTGGAACGCAAACAGGTGCGCGTGCTGACCGCGACGCCGGTGACCGAGGTCAAGGCCGATCGGCTGGTCACCGCCGGCGGCGAGATTCCGGCCGACCTGATCGTCTGGGCGGCCGGCATCAAGGCCGCCGATGCGAACGCGCATTTCGGCCTGCCGGTCAACCGCGCCAACCAGTTCGTCGTCGACGACCATCTGCGCACCGGCGCGCCGGATCTGTACGCGCTCGGCGACTGCGCGGCCTGTCCGTGGGGCGAGAAATGGGTGCCGGCGCGCGCGCAGGCCGCGCATCAGCAGGCGGACTATCTGGCCAAGCTGCTGCTGGCGCGGCGGCGCGAGCGCGACCACGACGCGCCGTTCGTCTATCGCGACTTCGGCTCGCTGGTCTCGCTCGGCGAGAACCGCGGCGTCGGCTCGCTGATGGGCGGCCTGGGCGGCCCGAACTTCTTCGTCGAGGGTCTGATCGCCAAGTGGATGTACATATCGCTGCATCTGAATCACCACCGCGCGATCCTCGGCACCGGCAATACGGTCGTGCTGGCGCTGGCGCGGCTGCTGCAACGGCGCGTATCGGGCCGCCTCAAGCTGCACTGACGCCGCGCCGGCGGCGCCGGCCGGAACCTCAGGCCGCCGCGTCCACGCCGCAAGGCTCGACGAGGTCGGCGTGCACGGTGCTGCCGCCGTGGTGGCCGTCGGCGAGCTCGACCTCGAGCAGATGGATGCCGAGCCGTGCGAACAGCGCGCGATCGGCCTCGACGTCCGGATTGCCGGTGGTCAGCAGCTTCTCGCCGTAGAAGATCGAGTTGGCGCCGGCGAAGAAGCACAGCGCCTGCAGCTCGTCGTTCATCTCGGAGCGGCCGGCCGACAGCCGCACCATCGAGGCCGGCATCAGGATCCGCGCGACCGCGATCGTGCGCACGAATTCGAACGGATCGAGCAGCGCGGTGCCGGCCAGCGGCGTGCCCTCGACCTGGACCAGGCGGTTGATCGGCACCGACTGCGGATGCTCGGGCAGCGTCGCCAGCGTGCGCAGCAGGCCGGCGCGCTGCGCGCGCGATTCGCCCATGCCGACGATGCCGCCGCAGCAGGTCTTGAGGCCGGCGTCGCGGACGTGCGACAGCGTGTCGAGGCGGTCCTGGTACGCGCGCGTGGAGATCACGTCGCCGTAGAAGTCCGGCGCGGTATCGAGATTGTGGTTGTAGTAGTCCAGGCCTGCGGCCTTGAGCTGGCGCGCCTGATCGCCGGTCAGCATGCCGAGCGTCGCGCAGGTCTCCATGCCGAGCGATTTGACCGCACCGACGATCGCGGCGACCTTCTCGACGTCGCGATCCTTCAGCGAGCGCCAGGCCGCGCCCATGCAGAAGCGCGTCGCGCCGGCCTCGCGCGCCTGCTGCGCCTTGGCGACCACGGCCGGCAGCGCCATCAGCTTCTCGGCCTGCACGCCGGTCGCGTAGCGCGCGCTCTGCGGGCAGTACGCGCAGTCCTCCGGACAGCCGCCGGTCTTGATCGACAGCAGCGTCGAGACCTGCACCGCATTGGCGTCGTGATGCGCGCGATGGACCTGATGGGCCTGATCGAGCAGGTCGGCGAACGGCCGCTCGAACAACGCGATCGTTTCCTCGAGGGTCCAGTCGTGGCGCAGGGTGGCGGACATGCGGCTTCCGGCTCCGGTACAGTGGGCCGCGAGTCTGGAGGCCGGCACGGAGCGCTGTCAACTTGAGACCGACGATGAAAGTTGACGGCCTGTGGGGCCGCCTGCTGCGGCTCGCGCTGCCGCCGCGCTGCCTGCTCTGCGCGGATGCCGGCGCCGACGGCCGCGACCTGTGCGCCGGCTGCCGCGACGACATGCCGGCCAATACCGCCTGCTGCGCACGCTGCGCGCTGCCGCTGCCGGCCGCGGCCACGCATTGCGGCGCCTGCGTGCGCCGGCCGCCGCCGTTCGATGCGGCCTGGGCCGCGTTCCGTTATGCGCATCCGCTCGACCTGCTCGAGACGCGCTTCAAGTTCGGCGGCGATCTGGCCGCTGGCCGCGTGCTGGCCGAGCTGATGATCGCGCGCTTCGAACGCGACCCGCCCGCGCGACCGCAGGCACTGCTGTGCGTGCCGCTGCATGCCGGCCGGCTGCGCCGGCGCGGCTACAACCAGGCGCTGGAGCTGGCGCGGCCGCTGGCGCGCGCGCTCGGCCTGCCGTTCGCGCCCGACGCGCTCGCGCGCCGGCGCGCGACGAGCGCGCAGACCGGCCTGGACGGCGCGGCGCGGCGGCGCAATCTGCGCGGCGCGCTCGCGCTGCGGCCGGGTCACACGCTGCCGGCCCACGTGGCGGTGCTCGACGACGTCATGACCACCGGCGCCACGCTCGGCGAATGCGCGCGCGTCTTGCGCGCGGCCGGCGTCGAGCGCGTCGACGTCTGGGCACTGGCGCGCGCACCGTGAGGCACGCTGCCCTCGCTCTCGCGGCGCCTGGTGAGCCTATTCGGCATCGTTTCACGCCTTTCACCGACACGACTCGTCGAAGGAGCTGCTCCATGTCGTCCATCCGTCAATCCCTGTTGCACGGCATCTGGTGCGTCGCGCTGACCGCATTCATGACCGCCGCACCGGCTCAGGTTCATGCGCAATGGACCGTCACCGGCGTCGAGGTGCCGTCGCTGGCCGCATTCGACCAGCAGATGCAGCAGCTGATGACCGCGCGCAACGTGCCGTCCGGCGCGTTGGCGGTTGCCTGGCAGGGCCGGCTCGTGTTCGCGCGCGGCTATTCGCTGAATCCGGGGCCTGCGGACATCGTCACCCAGCCCGATTCGCTGTTCCGCATCGCCAGCTGCAGCAAGCCGATCACCTCGACCCTGGTCAATCGCCTGATCCAGGACGGCGCGCTCGCGCTCGACGACACGATCGGCCAGTACGTGGACCTGACGCCGCGGCCCGGCACGAGCGCCGACCCGCGCCTGGCGACGGTGACCGTGCGCAACCTGCTCGAGATGCTCGGCGGCTTCGGCGATCCGGCCACGCTCGGCTACGACCCGGTGTTCCGCGATCGCATCGTCGCGCAGGGTCTGGGCATCGCGCTGCCGGTCTCGCACGCCGACGTGATCCGCTACCAGAGCGGCGTGGCGCTGGCCTCGACGCCCGGAACCACGTACCAGTACAGCAACTACGGCTACAAGCTGCTCGGCCGCGTCATCGAAGCCGCCAGCGGCATGCCGTACGAGCGCTACGCACGACGCGTGCTGAACCCGATCGGCCTGTGGAACCTGCGTCTGGCGCGCGCGCGCCAGGACGAGCGCGCACCCGGCGAGGTCGCCTACTACTCCGGCGGACAGGCCACGAGCGTGATCGACGACAGCGGCACGCTGCGGCCATGGGAGTACGGCGGCTCGATCAACCAGGACACGATGGACGCCTATGGCGGCTGGGTCGCCTCGGCGCCGGAGCTGCTGCGCTGGATGACCAATCTGGACGCGCCGAACGCGCCGGACGCGATCCTCGATCAGACCTCGCTCGACCGCATGTTCGCGCTGCCGCAGAATTTTCCGCTGCCCTATACGCCCGGCAGCTACTACTACGCCAGCGGCTGGTCGGTGCGCGATTACGGCGCGCAAGGCCGCACGACGTTCCATGCCGGCAGCCTGCCGTCGACAGCCAGCTACATCGTGCGCTACCGCAACGGCTTCTCGATCGTGATCCTGCTGAACCGCCGCAACGAGAACAATCCGGACGACACGACCAATGCGATGGACACCGCGATCTGGGCCGCCTACGGCCAGGTCTCGAGCTGGCCGGCGCACGACCTGTTCCCGCAGGTACTGCCGACGCTGATGCGCGACGGCTTCGATTGACCGATGCGGCGCGCCGCTTGGTCAGCCGATCGCCAGGGCCAGCAGCAGGCCGGCCCAAAGCACGAAGCCGACCCAGTTGTTGTTTCGGAAAGCGGCCAGGCAGCGCTCGCGCGCACGCTCGCGCATCGTCCACTGCTGCCACGCGAACAGGCACGAGGCCGCGGCCAGGCCGGCGAAGTACGGCCACGCCAGCGCCGCGCGCGTGCCGGCCAGCAGCATCGCGAACACGAACGTCACCATCAGTACGCCGAGGATCGGCAGGTCCGCATCGCCGAACAGGATCGCGGTCGAGCGCGCACCGACGCGGATGTCCTCGTCGCGGTCGACCATCGCGTACTCGGTGTCGTAGATGACCGAGAACAGCACGTTGGCGAGGAACAGCAGCCAGCACAGCGGCGGCAGCGTGCCGGTCACGGCCGCGAACGCCATCGGGATCGACCAGCCGAACGCCGCGCCGAGCACGACCTGGGCCAGGTGGGTGACGCGCTTGGTGAACGGATAGATCGCCGCCAGCGCCGCACCGACGAACGACAGCAGGATCGTGAGCCGGTTCGTGAACAGCACTAGGGCGAACGCGAGCACGAGCAAACCGCCGAACAGCAGCAGGGCTTCCTTGCGCGAGACCCGACCGGCCGCCATCGGCCGGCCGCGGGTGCGCTCGACGCGCGCGTCGAGCCAGTCGTGATCGGCATAGTCGTTGATGACGCAGCCGGCCGCGCGCATCACGAACACGCCGAGCGTGAAGATCACCAGCAGGCCGACCGGCGGGAAGTCGCCGGCGGCGAACCATAGCGCCCACCAGGTCGGCCACAGCAGCAGCAGCGCGCCGATCGGCCGATCCATCCGCATCAGGACCAGGTACTCGCGGATGCGCGCACGATGGCGCTCGGGCAGGTACCCGATCAGGACATCGATCACGCGCTGCGAGCGCGTGGACGTATCGGCCGGCTGCCGGTCGGCCGAAGACGGCGGCGCAGCCGGCGCCGCTTGCGCGCGTACCCAAGGCGGCTCGATCTCGCGGGCCGGTCGCGTCGGCCCGGGTGCGGGCGCGCGCGGCGCGGCGATCGTCGCGCCACGCGCCGGTTGCGCCGGTTGCGCCGGCTGCGTCGGCTGCGTCGGCTGCGTCGGCTGCGTCGGCTGCGCGATGCGCGCCGACGCAGCCGGCGGACGGCGCACGGCAGGGCGCGGCGGGTCCGGTGTCGCCGTGGCGGGCCGTGTTGCGGACGGTTCGGATCGATCGGTCGATGCCGGCTCGCCGCGGCGGTTGCGTGGCGCAGCGACGCGGCGCGCGGGCGCCCCATCGGCCGCTGCCTCGCCGCTGCCGCGCGCGCGCGGCGCAGCGCGGCGGCGCGGCGCGTCCGCGACTTCGCCCGCTGCCGCAATCGGCGCCGGCGTGGCCGCATCGGCAGCCGGCGCGACACGTGTACGCGGTTTGCGCGGAGCCGGCGCCTCGGTCGGCGCCGCGTCGGTCGCGGCCGGCGTCACGACCGGCGAGGACGTCGCGCGGCGCGGCGCGCGCGGCCGCTTCGGTGGTGGTGGCGGGGTGTCTTCCATGCGGCAAGTGTAGGGCTTCGCTCCGGATCCGACACGCGCCAGCACACGGGCCGCAGCGGCGTTTGGGCTATCCTCCGCGGCTGCCAGAACCGATCGGATTCCAGCCGTGACACGCCTCCTTCCCTTGCGTTACCTGTGCTTCGCGCTGGCGATCGCCGCGCTGATCGCCGGACTCGCCGGCTGGACGCACGGCATCGGCTGGCGCGTGCTGGCCGCGGTCGGTGCGCTGCTGACGGCACTGGGCGTCTACGACCTGATCCAGGTGCGGCACACGCTGCGTCGCAACTATCCGATCATCGGCCGGCTGCGCTATCTGTTCGAGGCGGTGCGGCCGATGATGCGCCAGTACGTCGTCGAATCGGACGAGGACGAGGTACCGTTCTCGCGCGATCAGCGCGCGATCGTCTACCAGCGCGCCAAGCGCGAGCTGGAGACGCGCGCGTTCGGCACCGAGCGCGGCGTCTATCGCGGCGACTACGAGTGGATCAACCATTCGATGGCGCCGGCCCTGATCGATGGGCACGACTTCCGCGTACCGGTCGGCGGCACCGACTGCACGCAGCCGTATTCGGCCAGCGTATTCAATATTTCGGCGATGAGCTTCGGCTCGCTGTCGCCGAACGCGATCCGCGCGCTCAACGAGGGCGCGCGCCGCGGTGGCTTCTATCACGACACCGGCGAAGGCTCGCTGTCCTCGTATCACCGCGAGAACGGCGGCGACATCGTCTGGGAGCTCGGCTCGGGGTACTTCGGCGCCTGCGAGCGCGCCGGCGTGTTCAGTGCCGAGCGCTTCGTCGAGCGCGCGCAGCTGGCGCAGGTCAAGATGATCGAGATCAAGCTCTCGCAGGGCGCCAAGCCGGGCCACGGCGGCGTGCTGCCGGCGGCCAAGGTCACGCGCGAGATCGCGCTGACGCGCGGCGTGCCGGAGGGCGAGGACTGCGTCTCGCCGGCGCGCCATTCGGCGTTCGACACGCCGGAGGGCCTGCTGCGCTTCGTCGCGCAGCTGCGCACGCTGTCGGGCGGCAAGCCGACCGGCTTCAAGCTCGCGATCGGCCATCCCTGGGAGTGGTTCGGCATCGCCAAGGCCATGGTCAGCACCGGCATCCGGCCGGACTTCATCGTCGTCGACGGCGGCGAAGGCGGCACCGGCGCGGCGCCGATGGAGTTTGCCGATCACGTCGGCGCGCCGCTGCGCGAGGCGCTGCTGCTGGTGCACAACACGCTGGTCGGCCTCGGCCTGCGCGACCGGATCCGCATCGGCGCGGCCGGCAAGATCATCACGGCGTTCGACATCGCGCGCACGCTCGCGCTCGGCGCGGACTGGTGCAATGCCGCGCGCGGCTTCATGTTCGCGCTGGGCTGCCTGCAGTCGCAGGCCTGCCATACCGATCACTGCCCGACCGGCGTCGCCACGCAGGATCCGCGGCGCTGGAAATCGCTGGCGGTGTCCGACAAGGCCGAGCGCGTCAGGAATTTCCATCAGGGCACGCTGCACGCGCTCAAGGAACTGGTCGCCGCGGCCGGGCTGCATCATCCGGGCGAGCTCGGTCCCGAGCACATCATCCGTCGCGTGTCCGGCAACGAAGTCCGCTCGCTGGCGACGCTCTACCCGTTCGTCCGGCCCGGCGAGCTGCTCGAGCAGGTGCCCGGGCACGCCGTGTTCCAGCGCTTCTGGGAAGAGGCGCGTCCCGACAGCTTCAGCCCGCCGCCGGGCATATCGGAGCTGCGCTGGAGCAAGCTGCGCTGATGCGCCGAGCGGCGATGCCGGGGGCGGCGGTCGTGGTCTAATCCGGGGCTCGCCCTTCTGTCAGGACTGCCTCCCGTGACGCCCGAATCGGCCCAACCGACGATCGAAATCCGCGTTCTCGACGAACGCCTGCATCAGTGGGGTCTGCCGCGCTACCAGAGCGCGCAGGCAGCCGCGATCGACCTGATCGCCTGCGTCGAGGCGCCGCTGCGGATCGAGCCGCAGGCGCCGGCCGTATTGATCCCGACCGGCATCGCGATGCACATGAATTCGGACCACCTGTGCGCGATGATCGTCGCGCGCTCGGGCCTGGGTCACAAGAAGGGGCTGGTGCTCGGCAACGGCACCGGCATCGTCGACGCCGACTACATGGCCGAGTGCTTCGTCAGCGTCTGGAATCGCAATCCGGCGGGCCTGGCCGATGCCGCGATCACGATCGAGCCGGGCGATCGCATCGCGCAGATGCTGTTCGTCCCGGTGCTGCGTCCGCGGTTCACGCTGGTGTCGACATTCTCCGACAGCAGCGAACGCGGCCTCGGCGGCTTCGGCTCGACCGGCGTCGGCAGCGCGCCGGCCTGATCGCGCGTTCGACCGGCACGGCCGGAGCAGTAGAATGGCCGGCGATGGATGCCGGGCCGGTCTCGGAACCGGCCAGGTCAGCGGGGCACACTGAGGCGATACCGGAGCGGCCGGCAGCGCCGGCTCCGGAGTCCGGGGAGGGGAGCATGGGCAGCGAAGAACCAGCTAAGGCCAGGCGGCGACTGCCGCGTCTGCGGTACCGTCCGGATCCCCGCGTGCTGCTCGGCGTGGCGGCCGCGACCGCATTGTTCGTCCTGGCCGGATTCCTGGCCTGGCAGACCTGGCTGATCATGCGCGAACGCAGTGGATCGGAGGCCGCAGATCGCCTGCGCAGCGAACTGGTCGCCGAGTTCGGCAAGCAGATCGCCGAGCGGCGGCGCGACATCGAGTCGGCGCTGGCCAGCCCGCCGCTCGCGCGCCTGTTCGAATCGCCGGTGCCGGACCTGAACATGGCAACGGGCCTGCTGAAGGCCTCGGTGTCGGACGTCGGTACGGTGCGCTTCTACGACGCCGCGCTGGGCTCGGTGCTGGTCGACGACCTCGCCGCCGTCGGCTACGCGCGGGCGGCCCTGCTGATGCGCGCACAGTCCGATGCCGCCCCGACCGTCGCGGCGCTGCGCCAGGAGAAAGGCAAACCGCCGGTGCTGCTGCAGGTCTGGCCGGTCGGCGGCCAGTCCGGCGAACCGACCCGGGCCTATCTGCTGGCCGAGTGGCCCGCGCAGGAGCTGCTCGACCGCTTCTCGGCCGCGCCGCTGGTCGGCGCGCGCCTGGAGCTGCGCCAGGGCGACGGCCGCAGCGACCAGCTTCTGCGCGCGATCGGCGAAGGCGAGGCCAGCGGGCTGGCCGATGCCGGCCAGCCGATCGCCGGCTCGGACCTGCGCATCGGCAAGGCGCCGCCGAACTATTTCATAACGGTGCCTCGGTCACCCTTGCTGGTTTCGGCGCTGACGCTGCTGTGCCTGCTCGGCGGACTGGCCGCGCTGTGGCTGCGCAAGGCCGGTATCGAGCGAGCGATGGGCCTGCTGCGCCGCCAACCCCATTCTGAGGAGAGTACGCTTTTGTCCGACGTCATCAAGCAGCAGCCCAAGCCGGAGCTCCCGGCATCGGTCCCGGCGGCTCCCGCCACGGCGGCAGCCGCGCCGAATCCGGCAGCCGAGGACAGCTGGGCCGATCCGAGCATTTTCCGGACCTACGACATCCGCGGCGTGGTCGGCCAGACGCTGACGCGCAGCGTGGCGCGCGCGATCGGCCGCGCGATCGGCAGCGAGGCGCGCGCGCGCGGCCTGAGCGAGATCGTCGTCGGCCGCGACGGCCGGCTGTCGGGCCCTGAACTTTCCGCCGCGCTGATCGAGGGCCTGCGCGCGAGCGGTCTGGACGTCATCGACATCGGCCTGGCGCCGACGCCGGTGGTCTATTTCGCGTGCTACCACCTCAATACCGGATCCGGCGTCGCCGTGACCGGCAGCCACAACCCGCCCGACTACAACGGCTTCAAGATCGTGCTCGGCGGCGAGACGCTGGCCGAGGCGGCGATCCAGAAGCTGTACGAGCGCATCCGCGACGAGGACTACGTCGACGGCAGCGGCGGCCTGCAAAGCCTGGACGTCACCCGCGAGTACATCGACCGGATCGCCGACGACATCCAGGTGCAGCGCCGGCTCAAGGTCGTCGTCGACTGCGGCAACGGCGTGCCCGGCGCGATCGCCCCGCCAGTGCTCGAGGCGATCGGCTGCGAGGTCATGCCGCTGTATTGCGACGTCGACGGCACGTTCCCGAACCATCATCCGGACCCGTCGGAACTGCACAACCTGCAGGATCTGATCCTGACCGTGAAGAACACCAATGCCGACGTCGGCCTCGCGTTCGACGGCGACGGCGACCGGCTCGGCGTCGTGACCAAGACCGGCGAGGTGATCTTCCCCGACCGCCTGCTGATGCTGTTCGCGGCCGACGTGCTGACGCGCGTACCGGGCGCGACGATCATTTACGACGTCAAGTGCACCGGCAAGCTGCAGCAGAACGTGCTGCAGAACGGCGGCGTGCCGCTGATGTGGAAGACCGGCCACTCGCTGATCAAGTCGAAGATGCGCGACACCGGCGCCGAGCTCGCCGGCGAGATGAGCGGCCATTTCTTCTTCAAGGAACGCTGGTACGGCTTCGACGACGGCATCTACGCCGCGGCGCGGCTGATGGAGATCCTCGCCGGCGACCTCGAGGAGCGCACGCCGAAGGAGATCTTCGATGCGCTGCCGAACAGCGTCTCGACGCCCGAGCTCAAGATTCCGATGCAGGAGGGCCAGACGCACCGGTTCATCGCCACGTTCCAGAGCAAGGCCGTCTTCGACGGCGCGCGCCTGACGACGATCGACGGCGTGCGCGCCGACTGGCCGGACGGCTGGGGCCTGGTGCGGGCGTCGAACACCACGCCGGTGCTGGTACTGCGTTTCGATGCCGACAGCGCCGATGCGCTGCGGCGCATCCAGGATGCGTTCCGCACGCAGCTGCTGGCGATCGAGCCGGAGCTCAAGCTGCCGTTCTGAGCGGGGTGCCGGGCGGTCCGACGCTCAGGCGGCTCAGGCGGCTCAGGCGGCTCAGGCGGCTCAGGCGATGACGAGGATTTCATTCATCGCCGCCTGAGCGCTCGTCGCCGGGGGTCATGGCGTCGGCGAGAGCCGATCGGCGATTCGAACGCGACGTCGCGGCGCATACGCCAGGGTCGACCCGCTGCGTATGCGGCGAAACCTCGGGATTCGGTCGATGGCGGCATTCGGCATCGATGCCGCGCTCAGGAGAACGGTCGGCCCAATGCGCCAAGCGGCCTCAGCGCTGCTGTTCTTCCTGCGCGAGCTTGAGCTTGCGGTAGTGCGCAGCGTCGGCCTCGAAGCGCTCGGCGGTCTCGACGCGTTCCTGCTCCTTGCGTGCGATCAGCTTGCGATGCGTGTCGATCTGTTCGCGCAGATCCAGGATCCGGTTGGTCAGGTTGATCGGCACCGGCTTGCCGGCCTGCTCGAGTTCGTCGGCATGCGCCAGCTGGTCGGCCAAGGTGCCTTCCTGACTGCGCAGACTGATGCGCGCGGCCTTGATCGTCTGGTCGAGCAGGTCGAGCTGCTGCTGCTGGGTCCGCTGCAGGTCCGCTTCGGTCGGGAACGCGATCAGCATCTGCGAGTCGGAGCGGCTGCGCAGCGCGGCCTCCTGCAGGTCGGCCTGGGCCTTGGCCTGGGCGGCACGCGCGGCGGCCAGCTCCTCGGCGGTCTTGGCGCGCTCGACGCGACGGATCACGATGCCCTGCGGGCTGATCACCTCGTAGCCCAGGCGAATTGCCTCGGAGGTCGGCACGTCGGCGTAGTGCAGCTTGCCCTCACCATCACGCCACTTGTAGCGGTTGTGATCGGGCACCGACGAGCGCTGCGCCGCCGCCGACTGGACGACCGCCAGCAATACCCACAGCAATGTCGACGCGATTCCCCTGTACGACACCATGTCCACCTCCAGACCCGCCGAGTATAGGCGACGGCGCCGAGCCGGCGCGGAACCCTCGTCACACCCCGTATCGCGCACGATAGGCGGCCAGCTCGGACCGATGGGCGGCGAGGTCGGCGCGTTCGTCGGCGAACGCGAGCAGATCGCCGAGCGTCGCGATCGCGATGACCGCAATGCCGTAGGCCTCGGCGACCTCCTGGGCCGCCGAGCGCTCGCCCTGGCCCTTCTCCTGACGATCGAGTGCGATCAGCACGCCGGCCGGCGTCGCGCCGGCGGCTGCGATCATCGCCAGCGACTCGCGAATCGCGGTGCCCGCGGTGATCACGTCGTCGACGATCAGCACGCGGCCAGTCAGCGGCGCGCCGACCAGCAGGCCGCCCTCGCCATGGTCCTTGGCTTCCTTGCGATTGTAGGTATACGGCACGTCGCGGCCGTGATGATCGGCCAGCGCCGCGGCCGTGACCGCGGCCAGCGCGATGCCCTTGTAGGCCGGTCCGAACAGTCCGTCGAACGCCAGGCCCGAATCGACGGCCGCCTGCGCATAGGATCGTCCGAGCGTGGCCAGCGCCGATCCGGAATCGAACAGGCCGGCATTGAAGAAGTACGGACTGATGCGCCCGGACTTGAGCGTGAACTGGCCGAAGCGCAGCGCATGGCGCTCCAGCGCGAGCTCGAGGAACCGACGTTGATGAGGGAGCACGGGACGATCTGTGGCAGCGGGGAAGCAGAAAGATAGCAGTTCGCGCCGGTCCGAGGGCTTGGGGAGGAGTGGAGCGGCAGGCCGGGTTGGGGGCGGCAGGGGTGGTGGCTGCGGCAGGCCGGGCGGCGAGGCAACAAAAAACCCCCGCCTTT
>NZ_DATKFQ010000028.1:0-72886 GCF_035511235.1 Dokdonella sp. | reverse complement strand
AACGCGACTTCAACTTCCCGCCGCTCGACGAGCTGATCGGCGAGGTGCGGTCGGTGCGCGAACGCCAGCAGGCCGCGGCGCGCTCCGGCACCGCGCCGGCACGGGCCGCACATGGCTGAGGACGCCTACGCCGGCGCGCTCGAGGCCCGCCAGCGCGCGTTCTGCGCGCACTTGCGCGATCCGGATCGCCGGGCGCCGCCGCCGGACGTCGCACCGCGCCGCATGGCGGTCTACCGCGAGCTGGTCTTCAATACCGTCGAGGGCCTGCTCGCGGCGAACTTCCCGGTGATCCGCGCGCTGCACGACGCGCCGGCCTGGCAGGCGCGCGTGCGTGCGTTCCTGCGCGATCACGTCAGCCATACGCCGCTGTTCACGGAGGTCGGCCGCGAGTTCGTGCGCTTTCTCGATGCGCGCGCCGAGGCCGGCGCGGACGATCCGCCGTATCTGGCGGAGCTGGCGCATTACGAATGGAGCGAGCTGGCGCTGATGCTCGACGAGGCCTCGCTGGCCGACGCACCGGCGCACGATGCCGGCGGCGACCTCGCCGAGGGCGTGCCGGTGCTCTCGCCGCTGCTGCGCGTGCTCGCCTATCGCCACCCCGTGCACCGGATCGGCCCCGCGGCGATTGCGGACGCCACGCCGCAGCAGCCGACGCTGATCGCGCTGACGCGCGATGCGGACGGGGACGTGCACTTCCTCGAGATCGACGCATTGACCGCGCTGCTGATCGAGGCGCTGCGTCACGATCCGGACTGCAGCGGCGGCGAAGCGGTCGCGCGCGTGCTCGCGCAGCTCGGCCGCGACGAACCGGCCCTGCGGGCCGCGGGCCTGGCGATGCTGGCCGAGCTGCGCCGTCACGGCGCGCTGCTCGGCACGCGACGCGGCTGACGCGCGCGGCCGCGTACCGTCCCAGTATCGCCCGATCGGCGCGATCCGCTATTCTCGGCGGATGCAGCCTTCCTCTTCTCCCCGGCGCATCGCCGAGCGCTTCCGGGGCTATCTTCCTGTCGTCGTCGACGTCGAGACCGGCGGCTTCGACGCCGAACGCGACGCCCTGCTCGAGATCGCCTGCGTCGTCATCGGCATGGACGCCGACGGTCAGCTCCACCCGCAGCCGACGGTGTCGACGCACGTGGTGCCGTTTCCGGGCGCGAACATCGACCCGCGCGCGCTCGAGATCACCGGCATCGATCCGGACCATCCGTTCCGCAATGCGCTCGAGGAGCGCGCGGCGCTCGACCACATCTTCAATCCGGTCCGCAAGGCGCTGCGCGAGGCGGACTGCCAGCGCGCGATCCTGGTCGGCCACAATGCGGCGTTCGACCTCGGCTTCCTCAATGCCGCGATCCGGCGCACCGGCCACAAGCGCAGCCCGTTCCACCCGTTCAGCTGCTTCGACACGGTGACGCTCGGCGGCTTGGCCTACGGGCAGACCGTGCTCGGCAAGCTGATGGTCAGCGCGGGCTTCCAGTGGGACGCCAACGAGGCGCATTCGGCGGTCTACGACACCGAGCGCACCGCCGAGCTGTTCTGCCGCATCGTCAACCGCTGGAAGCAGATGGACGACGCCTGGACGCTGCAGTACGGCGGCGCTTGATCGGCCGGCGGGCCGGCCGCATGCTCCGGACATGCCGATCCACCACTACCGCCCTCGCGACGCTGCTGCCGCCTGTCCGCAGTGCCGCGCCGGATTCGATCTGCTGCAGCGCCTGGCCGATCCGGCGCTGACCGCCTGCCCGGCTTGCGGCGCGGCCGTCGAGCGCGTGATCTCGGCGCCGCAGGTCGTCAGCGGCGGCGCGCATCACCTGCGCGAATCGAACGTCGCCAAGAACGGCTTCACGCAGTACCGCCGCATCGGCAAGGGCCTCTACGAGAAGACCGCCGGCAAGGGACCGGACGTCATCAGCGGCGACTGAGCGCCGCCGGCCGTGCGCCGCGTCACGACCATCCTTGCGCTTCCGATGACGGCGCGCCGCCGCACGGCGACCTCGCCCGTCCACGATCCGGGCGCTCCTGCGGATCGCCGGCCGTCATACGGCGTCATCGGATGACATCGATACAAACCATTGATCTGTAAAGATTCACTACCGCCGCCGCGAGGCCTGGATCGGCCGCTGAAACACGACTGACATATTTCCCACATCGTTCTGCAACCTCCCGGGGCTACAAAGCGCGCCATCGCTTTGTCCATTCAGCCCAAGGAGTCGCCAGCGTGTCCATCTCGATCAAGCTGCGTGCGGTCGCACTCGGTCTCGCCACCGTGTTCGCCGTCGGCACCACCCAGGCCGCGGAAGTCACCGGCGCCGGTGCCTCTTTCGTGTTTCCGCTGATGTCCAAGTGGTCGGCCGACTACAACGCGGCCACCGGCAATCGCATCAACTACCAGTCGATCGGCTCCAGCGGCGGCATCGCCCAGATCAAGGCCGGCACGGTGGACTTCGGCTCGTCCGACGCGCCGCTCAAGCCCAACGACCTGGCCGACGCCGGCCTCGTGCAGTTCCCGTCGGTGATCGGCGGCGTGGTGCCGGTGGTCAACGTCGAGGGCATCGGCCCGGGCCAGCTCAAGCTGACCGGTCCGGTCCTGGCCGACATCTTCCTCGGCAAGATCACCAAGTGGAACGATGAAGCGATCGCCAAGCACAACCCGGACCTCAAGCTACCGTCGGGCACGATCTCGATCGTGCATCGCTCGGACGGCTCGGGCACGACGTTCAACTTCGTCAACTACCTGTCGAAGGTGAGCCCGGCGTTCAAGGACAAGATCGGCGAAGGCACCTCGGTGCAGTGGCCGTACGGCCTCGGCGGCAAGGGCAACGAGGGCGTCGCCGCCTACGTCAAGCAGGTCAAGAACGCGGTCGGCTACGTCGAGCTCGCCTACGCGCTGCAGAACAAGATGGCGTACGTGTCGCTGCAGAACGAGGCCGGCCATTTCGTGCAGCCCAGCGCCGAGACGTTCGCCGCCGCGGCCGCCAGCGCCGACTGGAAGAACGCCAAGGACTTCAGCCTGGTCATCACCAACGCGCCGGGCGACGAGGCCTGGCCGATCGCCGCGACCAACTTCATCCTGATGCACGCCCAGCCCAAGGACGCCGCCCGCGCCAAGGCCGCGCGCGAGTTCTTCACCTGGGCCTACTCCGAAGGCAAGACCCAGGCCTCGGCGCTGGACTACGTGCCGCTGCCGGCCTCGCTGGTGGAGCAGATCGAAGCCTACTGGGCCGCGAAGATCAAGTAAGCGCTGTACGGTCGCCGGCCTGCGCCGGCGACGTTTCGAGCCGAGCGGACGGCGCCCTGCCCTCGTGGCCGCGGCGCCCTCCGCTCCCTCTTTTCCGGTCGGCGCCGAGCGCGCCGATCCCAACGCACGGGTAGACGCATGAGCAGCCTGGCTGCCGATGCGGTTCTGATCGAGGAGCGGCGCGCGCGCCGCGACGAACGGCAGGACCGCGGTTTCAGCATCGCGCTCGGATTGACCGCGATCCTCGTCCTGATCGCGCTGGCCGGCGCGGCGCTGTCGATGCTCTGGGGCGGTCGCGAGGTGCTCGCGAGCGAGGGCTGGCGCTTCTTCTTCTCGACCGAGTGGAACCCGGTCGAGAACCGCTACGGTGCGCTCGTTCCGATCTACGGCACCCTGGTCACCGCGATCGTCGCCATGGTGATCGCGGTGCCGGTCAGCTTCGGCATCGCGCTGTACCTGACCGAGGTCGCGCCGACCTGGCTGCGCGGACCGGTCGGTTCGGCGATCGAGCTGCTGGCCGGCGTGCCGTCGATCATCTACGGCATGTGGGGCCTGTTCGTGCTGGTGCCGGTGATGACCGAGTACGTCACCCCGTGGTTCAACGACCACCTCGGCACGCTGCCGCTGATCGGCGTGCTGTTCCGCGGCCCGCCGCTCGGCATCGGCATGCTGACCGCCGGCTTCGTGCTGGCGATCATGGTGATTCCGTTCATCTCCTCGGTGATGCGCGAGGTGTTTCTGACGGTGCCCACACGCTTGAAGGAATCGGCCTACGCGCTCGGCTCGACCAAGTGGGAAGTGGTCTGGGACGTCGTGCTGCCGTATACGCGCTCGGCGGTGATCGGCGGCGTATTCCTCGGCCTCGGCCGCGCGCTCGGCGAGACGATGGCGGTGGCCTTCGTCGTCGGCAACACGGTGCGCTTCTCGCCGTCGCTGCTCGAACCGGGCACGACGATCGCGGCGCTGATCGCCAACGACTTCGCAGAGGCGACCGACAGCTATCGGTCGGCGCTGCTGCTGCTCGGCTTCGTGCTGTTCATCGTGACCTTCATCGTGCTCGCTGCGGCACGCCTGATGCTGATGCAGCTCGCGCGCAGGGAGGGCGGCCGATGAACAGCGTCGTCGCTCCGCTGCCGGAAAGCCCGGTCGCGCGCCGCCTCTATATGCGCCGCGCCCTGGTCAACCGGCTCGCCCTGGTGCTGTCGTGCGCCGCGGCGCTGTTCGGCCTGTTCTTCCTGTTCTGGATCCTCTGGACGACCGTCTCGCGCGGCATGGCCGGCATCAACCTGGCGCTGTTCACGCAGATGACGCCGCCGCCGATGGAAGAAGGCGGTCTGCTCAACGCGTTCTTCGGCAGTGCCGTGATGTGCCTGCTGGCGATCCTGATCGGCACGCCGCTCGGCATCGCCGCCGGCACTTGGCTGGCCGAGTACGCCGGCGCGCGCAGGATCGGCACGGTGATCCGCTTCGTCAACGACATCCTGCTGTCGGCGCCTTCGATCGTGCTGGGCCTGTTCGTCTACACGATCGTCGTCGCGCAGATGGGCGGCAGCTTCTCGGCGCTGGCCGGCGCGATCGCGCTGGCCTTCATCGTGCTGCCGGTGGTCGTGCGCACCACCGACGAGATGCTGCGCCTGGTGCCTTCGCAGATGCGCGAGGCCGCGCTGTCGCTCGGCATCCCGCAGTGGAAGGTGATCGCCCAGGTGCTCTACCGCAGCGCCTCGGCCGGCATCGTCACCGGCATCCTGCTGGCGCTGGCGCGCATCAGCGGCGAGACCGCGCCGCTGCTGTTCACCGCGTTCGGCAACCAGTACTGGAGCACCGACCTGACCCGGCCGATGGCCAGCGTGCCGGTCGTGATGAACCAGTACGCCGGCAGCCCCTACGAATCCTGGCAGGTTCTGGCCTGGGCCGGCGCCCTGGTGCTGACCGCCTTCGTGCTGCTGCTCAGCCTGCTCGCACGCGCCATTCTCCTCAGGAACAAGATCAGCCATGACTGACGCACCGTTTGCGATTTCCACGCCGACCGTCGGCGGTTCGCCGCGCGCGGCCGAGGCCGGCGCGGCGCCGAAGATGAGCGCGCGCAACCTGGACTTCTTCTACGACGGGTTCCACGCGCTCAAGAACGTCAACATCGACATCGCCGAGAAGCGCGTGACCGCGCTGATCGGACCGTCCGGCTGCGGCAAGTCGACCCTGCTGCGCATCTTCAACCGGATCTACGCGCTGTACCCGAAGCTGGTCGCCAAGGGCGAGGTGCTGCTGGACGGCGAGAACATCCTCGACCCGTCCTATGCGCTCAACCGGCTGCGCGGCAAGGTCGGCATGGTGTTCCAGAAGCCGGTGCCGTTTCCGATGTCGATCTACGAGAACATCGCCTACGCGATCCGTCACTACGAGAAACTGTCCAAGGCCGATCTGGACGTACGCGTCGAGCAGGCGCTGGTCCAGGGCGCGCTGTGGAACGAGGTCAAGGACAAGCTCAAGCAGAGCGCGCTCGGCCTCTCCGGCGGCCAGCAGCAGCGCCTGTGCATCGCGCGCGCGGTCGCGCTCAAGCCCGACGTGCTGCTGCTCGACGAGCCGACCTCGGCGCTGGATCCGATCGCCACCGGCAAGATCGAGCAGCTGGTCGCCGAGCTCAAGGAGCACTACACGATCGCGATCGTCACCCACAACATGCAGCAGGCGGCGCGCTGCTCGGACTACACCGCCTTCATGTACCTGGGCGAGCTGATCGAGTTCGGCGCGACCGACAAGCTGTTCACAAAGCCGGCCAAGCAGCAGACCGAAGACTACATCACCGGCCGTTTCGGCTGAGGACCCCTGATGAACGCACCCGTTTCCGAGCACATCGTCAAGAGCTACGACGCCGAACTCCAGCGCCTGACCCAGGAGATCCAGCGCATGGGCGACCTGGCGCTGGCCGAGCTGGAGGCGTCGATCGACGCCGTCGTCAAGCGCGACAGCGAGGCCGCCGAGATCGTCGTCGGCAGCGATGGCGCGATCGACGCGCTGGAGCTCGAGGTCAGTCACGACGTGGTCCAGCTGCTGGTCGCGCGCGCGCCGATGGCGCGCGACCTGCGCGAGGTCATGGCCGCGCTGCGCATCGCCGCCGACATCGAGCGCATCGGCGACTACGCGGCCAACGTCGCCAAGCGCGCGATCTCGCTGAACCAGCTCGCGCCGGTCAAGCCGGTACACGCCCTTCCGCGCCTGGCCGAACTGGCCGGCGAACTGTTGCGCGACGTGCTCGACGCCTATCGCGACCGCGACGCCGACGCCGCCCTGCTCGCCTGGGCGCGCGACGAGGAGCTCGACGAGCTCTACACCAGCCTGTTCCGCGAGCTGCTGACCTACATGATGGAAGACCCGCGCAACATCACCGCGTCGACCCATCTGCTGTTCATGGCCAAGAACATCGAGCGCATCGGCGACCACGCGACCAACATCGCCGAGAACGTCTACTACCTCGTGCACGGCAGCCGCATCGGCCAGATCCGCCGCAAGGGCGACGCCACCGCCAGCACCGTGCTGCACGGCCCGGCGGCCGAGTAGCCGCGCCGGCCGGACTGGCCGGCGCTCGCGGCCGGGACTATGCTGGCCCCCGATCGGCCACGGTACGGAGACGCGCGATGATCCACGCCAGCATCCTCGACACGATCGGGCGCACGCCGGTCGTGCGCATCAGCCGCCTCGCGCCGCCCGGCGTGTCGATGTACGTCAAGTGCGAGGCCTTCAATCCGGGCGGGTCGGTCAAGGACCGGCTGGCGCTCGCGATCATCCTCGACGCCGAGGCCAAGGGCCTGCTCGCGCCCGGCCAGACCGTCGTCGAGGCGACCTCGGGCAATACCGGCGTCGCGCTGGCGATGGTCTGCGCGGCGCGCGGCTATCCGTTCGTCGCGTTCATGGTCGAGACGTTCTCGATCGAACGCCGCAAGCTGATGCGCGCCTACGGCGCCAAGGTGATCCTGACGCCGGCGGCCGAGCGCGGCAGCGGCATGGTCCGCCGCGCGGCCGAGTTCGCCGAGAAGCACGGCGCGTTCCTGGCGCGCCAGTTCGAGAACGAGGCCAATCCGGCCTGGCACCGCAACACCACTGGTCCTGAGATCCTGCAGGACTTCGCCGGACAGCGGCTGGACTGGTTCGTGACCGGCTGGGGCACCGGCGGCACGCTGACCGGCGTCGGCGAGATGCTGCGCGCGGCGCGGCCCGAAGTCCGCATCGCCGCCGCCGAACCCGGCCCGGCCGCCCTGCTCGCCGGCGCCGAATGGAAGCCGCACCGGATCCAGGGCTGGACGCCGGATTTCGTGCCGGCGGTGCTGAACCGCACCGTCGTCGATCGCCTGCTTGCGGTCGACGAATTCCTCGCGCGCGACACCGCCCGCGCGCTGGCGCGCGACGAGGGCATCTTCTGCGGCGTCTCGGCAGGGGCCACGTTCGCCGCCGCGCTGGAGATCGCGCGCGAGGCGCAGGAGGGCGACGTGCTGCTGGCGATGCTGCCCGACACCGGCGAACGCTATCTCAGCACGTACCTGTTCGAGGGCGTCGAGGAAGGATCGGACGAGGCGTGGCTGGCCTCGTTGTGAGCACTCGGCGACGGTGTTTCCGGACGCTCGAAGCCGGGTAGCTCGGTCAGTACGAGACCCGAAGTCCCTTCACGATCGACTCGAACCAGTCTGTACCGCACGCGTGGATCGTAGTCGCGCACGTAGGCGGTGAAACCGCGTTTGCGCGGCACCGAAAGCCGGATCGCGCCACCACCATCGTCGAAGCGTGTGAAAGCCGCGAAGCCGCGAACGCCGCCTGCCTCGTCCACGACCACCAGGCCTCCGGCGTCGGCGACATAGGCGATCCCGCTCGCGACGATGCCTCTGACACGCGCTGCAGGGCGACGGTCGCGCGCATCTTCGACCGGCTCGAGATCGACGATGCGAACCGTCGCTTCGCCGCTGGACGCGCGCAATGGCGACAGATGCCGACCCAGCAGCGCCGCATACGGTGACGCGAACATTCCGAGACGCTTTTGCTGCATCAGTTTCAGAGTCGCGATCCGTTCTTCCAGGCTGGCGTCGGGCCGATGGTCCGGAAAGATCCGGGGGTCGATGACGTCGGACAACGCCGCCGCCTCGGTCGCCGCGTTGCCTTCGTAGAGTGCGGCCGCCCAGCTCGCCGCCGAGCGGTGGGTGGGCGCGACCACGATCGGTACGGCAGCCGCCAGAAGCACGATCACGGCACGCGCCGGACCGCTGAGCCGCGTACTCCAGGAGAGCGTCAGCAGGCCCAACCCCAACCAGAACAGGCACGGCCAGACCAGATAGCGGTCGGCGAAGATCTGTTCCGGATGCTGTTCGAAGTACGCAAGCCGCCCCATTCCGATCAGCAGGGCACTGGCGGCACCGAACAGCATGAAGGTATAGGCCAAGATCGCCACGCGATCGAGCTTGCGTCTGTGCCAGACGCCCCACAGCACCTGGCCGGTCAGCACGATCAGCCCGACCGCGCCGGTGAAAACGGCTCCGGCGCCGCGCCAGGGCAAGTGCAATACGTTTTGAATCTGCGTAGCCGAGGAGGCGAGGAGTCCGGCGATCCGCCGGCTCGACTGTGCGCCGGCCAAACTCGCATTCATCGGTGGATCGGCCATTCCGAACCAGGCATGGATCCAAGGAGACGCGAGCCAGCGTGCCGCTATCGTGAAATTCTCGACCGGGCGCAATTGAAGGGACTGGCGCACCCCCTGGTCGCCGGGCAGCAGTACCAGATAGGCCACCATGCACAGCCCCGCCGTGACCGCCAGCGGCAGCAGGCCCCGCCAGGACACACCGCTCATCCAGGCGATGCAGGCGAATGCGGCGAAGCAGGCCACGCCGGTGCCGAAACTGAACGTCGCGGCCGCCGCGGCAAGTCCGGCTCCCCACATCCAGAGTGTCTCCCCGGAGACGGTGGCCCGGTGGACCGCCCAGGCGCCGAGCACCAGGCTTGCGATCACGAGATAGACCGGCACCATCTCGTTGCTGTGTAGCAGCATTCGCGCGTTGGCGAGCCAGAACACGGCGATGCACGAGAAAGCCACACCGGCCGCACGCACCGAGGCCGGCCATGAGCGCTGGCGGAGCACCGCCAGTGCGGTCAGCGCGACGGCAAGAATCGCCAGGAACGCGCCGACGACGATTTGCAGCTTCAGGCTGCCCTCGAAAGACCGCAATTCCCAGACACGAACGAGCGCCGGCAGAATGGGCCGGTGCCCGTTCTCGAGCTGCAGGGCATTGTCGGGGAACGGACGCAGAATGTAGTTCGGATAGAACCGGTACTGATCGGCCATCAGCTGCGGAAAAGCCAGATTGGCGATCGCGCCGATGCCAGTCAGCAGATAATAGGCTGCCGCTACGGCGAAGAAGGCGACTGCGCCCAACGTCGCCGTCCGTGCGATGGTTCGATGCCTCATGCGCTAGCGGATCTCGCATGGCGCTGCCGCAGCACCTCGAACAGCGCCACGCCGGCCGCGACCGAAACGTTGAGGCTCTCGACCTGGCCGCGCATCGGGATGTGCGCGAGGAAATCGCAGGCTTCGCGCGTCAGGCGGCGCATGCCCTCGCCTTCGCTGCCCATGACCAGGGCGACCGGACCGTCGAAGTCCACCGCGTAGAGCGGCGTGGTGCCCTCGCCGGCCAGGCCGGTCAGCCAGACGCCGCCGTCCTTGAGCGCCTTGAGCGCGCGCGCGAGGTTGGTCGCGGCGACGAACGGCACGCGGTCGGCGGCGCCGGCCGATGCACGGCGCACCGTCGGCGTGATGCCGACCGCCTTGTCCTTGGGCACGATCACCGCGCTGACACCGGCAGCTTCGGCGCTGCGCAGGCAGGCGCCGAGGTTGTGCGGATCGGTCACGCCGTCGAGCACCAGGAACAGCGCCTCTCGGCCGGCCTGCTCGATCAGCTGCGGCAGCTCGGCCTCCGAACGCGGCGGCGGCACGGTGTAGCGCGCCGCGATGCCCTGGTGGCGCGTGCCGCCGGTCATGCGGTCCAGCGCCGCGCGGTCGCGCGCATGCGGGCGCACGCCGAGCTCGCGCGCGCGCTCGGACAGTTCGCGGATGCGCGGATTCTGCGAGCCGGTCTCGATGTACAGCTCGACGATGTTGCCGGCGTCGTAGTTCAACGCGGCCTCGACGGAGTGGATGCCGCTCAGCAGTTCGGTGCTCATCGATCGTCAGGGGGAGTCGTTGCGAAGCCGGAAACGGCCGGCGGGCCGGCTATTGTGACCGAACCGGCCGCCGCCCGCCGCAGCCGACCGGCGGCGCATCGCCCGATGCGTCGCGACGCCGCGGCCGCCGCGCCCGACCGGACGCCCCCGCGTCCGCGGCATCAGTCGCGGCGGTAGACGATCTCGGTGGCCTTGACCTCCTCGCCCTCGGGCGAGACGTTCCAGGCGGTCAGGATCAAGGTATCGTCGTCGGGCTGTTCGATCGTGCTGCGCCAGCCCCAGCTCGGCGAGCCGTCGTGGCCGCCGTAGCGGCCGAGCACGTCGAGGCGGCCGCCCTCGCCGCTGCCGGTCGACCACAGGATCGAGCTGCCGGTATGGAAGCTGTCGATCCAGGCGATCTCGTGACGGCCGGCATCCAGATGCCGGCCGATCAGCGCGAGTCCCTCGAGCGGCTGATCGCCGAACGCGCCCTGATACTCGTGGATCACGAAACGCCCGCCGAGCGCGGCGCGGATCGTGCCGCGGATCGGCGATTCGTCGGCCAGCTCGTCGCGCTCGAACCACACGCGCGAGGTGCCGTGCCAACTGCCGACCATGCGCATCAGCGCATGATGCAGGCCGCCCGGGGCCTGCGAGGCTTGCAACGCGTCATTGCCCATACCCTGCCCCTTGCTCGTGCCGGTCAGCCGTTGCCTGGTCGTCAGCCGCCGGACTTGCGCGATCGGCGCGACTTGCCGCGCTGCGCGGCCGGAGCCGGAGCCGGCACCGGCGCCTCCTGCGGCATCACCAGGCGGAAGTCGATCTTACGATCCTCCAGGCTGGCGCGCAGCACCTGCACGCGCAGCGCATCGCCGAGGCGGAACGCCAGGCCGCGCCGCTCGCCGGTCAGCAGGTGGCGGATCGGGTCGAAGTGGTAGTAGTCGTTCGGCAGCTGGGTGATGTGGACCAGTCCGTTGATCTTCGAATCGACCAGCTCGACGAACAGTCCGAACGAGGTCACGCCCGAGACGACGCCGTCGAACTCGCTGCCGACGTGCTTCTCCATCCAGGCGCAGCGGTAGCGCTCGTCGACGTCGCGCTCGGCTTCGGACGCACGGCGCTCGTTGTGCGAGCAGTGCGTGGCCATGATCGCCATGTCGCCGGCGCTGTAGCGGTAGTCGCCGGGCTTGCCGCCGGCGAGGGCGTGGCGGATCGCGCGGTGCACGAGCAGGTCCGGATAGCGCCGGATCGGCGAGGTGAAATGCGCATACGCATCGAGCGCGAGTCCGAAGTGGCCGGTGTTCTGCGGCTGGTAGACCGCCATGCTCTGCGAGCGCAGCACGACCGACTCGATCAGGCCGGCATCGGGCCGCTTGCGGATCGCCAGCAGCAGCTTCGAGAAGTCGGCCGGCTCGACCTCGCCATAGGCCGGCAGGCGCAGGCGGAATTCGCGCAGAAACTCGAGCAGGTCGCCGTACTTGGATTCGGGCGGCGGCTCGTGCACGCGGTACGGCGCCGGTACGCGTCTCTTCAGCAGGAAGCGCGCCGCCTCGACATTGGCGGCGATCATGCATTCCTCGATCAGCATGTGCGCATCGTTGCGCTCGCGCGCGTCGAGCTGCACCACCTCGCCAGCGGCGTCGAGCCGGAACTCGACCTCGCGGCTGCCGAAATCGATCGCACCACGGCGGCGGCGCGCCTCGGCCAGTATCCCGTAGAGACGGTGCAGATGATCGAGGTGTTCGGTCAGCGCGCCCAGACCGGCGCGCGTGTCGGCATCGCGTTCGCCGATCGCCTTCCAGACCTGGTCGTAGGTCAGGCGCGCGTGCGAGCGCATCACGGCCGGATAGAAGCGCGTGCCGGAGACCTCGCCTTCGTGGTCGATGCGCATGTCGCAGACCATGCACAGACGGTCGACGTTCGGATTGAGCGAGCAGATGCCGTTGGACAGGCTCTCGGGCAGCATCGGCACGACGAAGCCCGGGAAGTAGACCGACGTGGCGCGCGAATAGGCCTCCTCGTCGAGCGCGGTGCCGGGCCGCACGTAGTGCGAGACGTCGGCGATCGCGACGATCAGCCGGTAGCCGGTACGCGTGGGCCGCGCATGGACCGCGTCGTCGAAGTCCTTGGCGTCGGCGCCGTCGATCGTCACCAGCGGCCAGTCGCGCAGGTCGACGCGGTCGGCGATCTCCTCGGCGGCGACGGTCGGCTCGACCCGGGCCGCCTCGTCGAGCGCGGCCTGCGGCCATTCGTGCGGCAGGTTGTGGCTGGCAATCGCCATCTCGACGATCAGCGAGGGTTCCAGCCGCTCGCCGAGCACGGCGACGATGCGGCCGATCGGGCCACGGTAGGCGGTCGGCGGCTCGGTGATCTCGGCGATGACGATCTGCCCGGCGCGCGCGCCGGCGCGCTCGGCCGGTGGGATCAGGATGTCCTGATGGACGCGGCGGTCGTCCGGCGAGACGAGCATCAGCCCGTTCTCCTCGACCAGACGGCCGACCAGGCGCGCAGGGCGCCGCTCGAGCACTTCGACGATCGCACCCTGGCGGCGGCCGCGGCGGTCGACGCCGATCACGCTGCCGAGCACGCGATCGCCGTGCAGCACCTGGCGCATCTGCGCCGGCGACAGATACAGGTCCTCGCCGCCGGCATCGGCGCGCAGGAAGCCGTAGCCTTCCGCGTTGGCGATCACGACGCCCGGGATCAGATCGAGCTTCTGCGCGACGCCGAAACCGCCGCGGCGGTTCTGCAGCAATTGGCCGTCGCGGACCATCGCGGCGAGCCGCTTGGACAGCGCATCCAAGTCGGGCGCCTCGTGCAGCTGCAGGGCCTCGGCGATGCGCTCCACGCGCAGCAGTTCGCCGCGGTCGGCGAGCAGTTGCAGGATCGCCTCGCGGCTCGGAATCGGCCGCGCATAGCGGCTGGCCTCGCGCTCGGCCTGCGGATCGGCGACGGCGGCGCGGGCGGCCTTCGGAGCGCGCGGAGCGGAGGCGGCAGCGGGCGGAGCGGGATGTGCCGATCGCGGTGGCGGCTCGGGCATCCAGGGCGGACGGGGCTTGCGGGGGGCGTTCTTCTTGTTGTCGGCCGGGCGCGCGTCATCGCGCCCGGAACCGCCGTTGCGTCTCTTGCGCGCGGCGGGTGGGGTCTTGGGCAATGGATTCTCCTTGAGTGCTCGGGCCAGCCTGAGCCAAGCCCGGATGGATTGCAACCGCGCGCGCGGCGAGGCCCACACGCTAGCAGCGGCCGGCTGACTGCGGACTCACCGGGGGCTGCTGCCGGCAGCCGCGGCCGCAGGGGCGCGCGGCGCGCGCCAGGCGGCTGAACGCAATCTTCACACGATCCGCAGCCGTGCCGCCAAAATCGGACTCCACCGCAACCCGCACGAGGACACCGCCGATGACGACGCGACGCCAGTTCATGACGCTTTCCGCCGCCGCCGCCGCCGCGGCAGCCGGACTGCTGCCGGCCGGCCTGCTGACCGGCGGCACCGCCTGGGCCCAGACCGCGGCCGCGATGCAGACCCGCAAGATCCCCTCCAGCGGCGAGGCGATACCGGTCATCGGCATGGGCACCTCGGGCAGCTTCCAGGTCGGCGAGACCGCGGCCGAGCGCGATCCGCTGCGCGAGGTGCTGCGGCGCTTCTTCGCCGGCGGCGCGACCGTGATCGATACCGCGCCGAGCTACGGCACCGCCGAGGCCGTGATGGGCGACCTGCTCGCCGAGCAGGACCTGACGTCCAGGGCCTGGCTCGCGACCAAGCTGTCCGGCGTCAAGGGCCGCGAGGCGGGCCTCGCGCAGTTCGCCGGCTCGCTGACGCGGCTCAAGACCGACAAGGTCGCCCTGCTCGCCGTGCACAACCTCGGCGACTGGAAGGAGCAGTTCGAGGTCATCCGCCAGCTCAAGGCCGAGGGCAAGGTGCGCTACAGCGGCCTGACCCATTATCTGGAGAGCGGGCACGACGCGCTGGTCGAAGTGGTCCGTGCGACGCGTCCGGATTTCCTGCAGATCAATTACTCGGTCAGCACGCGCGGCGCCGAGAAGCGCGTGCTGCCGGTCGCGCAGGAGCTCGGCGTCGCGGTGATGATCAATCGCACGTTCGAGGACGGCCAGCTGTTTGCGCGCGTCAAGGACAAGCCGCTGCCGGCCTGGGCCGGCGAGGCCGGCATCGGCTCCTGGGCGCAGGCGTTCCTGAAGTTCGCGCTGAGCCACCCGGCGGTCACCGTGGTGATCCCGGCGACCGGCAAGCCGGACCGGCAGAGCGACAATCTCAAGGCCGGCAGCGGGCCGACGCTGACGCAGGCCCAGCGCGACGATCTGATCCAGCTGATCGGCTGACTCGACGCCCGGGCGGCCGGCCAGGACCGCGCACCGGTGCATCCGCTGCGCGGTTCGCGCCGACGATACCGCAGCCGGTCCTTTGCGGACTTGCCGGCGCCGGTGGCGTCCGGTACATGCTGACGCGACTGGCGACCGGCCGGCCGCCGCGTCGTCGTGCGGGCCGGAGCGCCTGGATCCGTCGTCCCTCTTGCGCTTCCGAACAGGCCCCGCCATGACCTCGACCGCCTCTCCGTTCACCGCCCGCCTGGCCCGGCTGTTCGATGTCCGGCCCGAGGAAATCCAGGGCGTGCTCGCCGGACTGGCACTGTTCTTCCTGCTGTTCGCGAGCTACTTCATGCTGCGGCCGGTGCGCGAGACGATGGGCATCGCCGGCGGCATCGAGAACCTGCAATGGCTGTTCACGGCGACCTTCGTCAGCTCGCTGCTGGTGCTGCCGCTGTTCGGCTGGCTGGCCGCGCGCGTACCGCGCCGGCAGATCCTGCCGTGGACCTACGGCTTCTTCACGCTGAACCTCGTCGCGTTCGCGATCGGCTTCGTGCTCGATCCGGAGAACGTCTGGGCCGCGCGCGTGTTCTACGTCTGGCTGTCGGTGTTCAACCTACTGTCGATCTCGCTGGCGTGGAGCGTGCTGGCCGATCTGTTCGCGAGCGCGCAGGCACGCCGGCTGTTCGCGATGATGGCCGGCGGCGCCAGCCTCGGCGGCCTGACCGGCCCGCTCCTGAGCACGCTGCTGGTCGGCACGATCGGCCATGCCGGCCTGCTGGTGCTGTCGGCGGCGCTGCTCGCCGCCGCGATCGGCGCGGCATACCGGCTGCAGCGCTGGCGCGACGCGAACCCGCTGAAGGAAGACGAAACCGTCGCGCGGCGCCGGCCGCTCGGCGGCAGTCCGTTCGCCGGCGCGACCGCGGTGCTGAAGTCGCCGTTCCTGATCGGCATCGCGGTGTTCGTGCTGCTGCTGGCCAGCGTCAATACGTTCCTGTATTTCGAGCAGGCGCACCTGGTCAAGGCGGCCTTCCCCGACCGCGCCGACCAGACGCGCGTATTCGGCACGCTCGACATCGTCGTGCAGACACTGGCGATCCTGACCCAGGTTTTCTTCACCGGCCGCATCGCGCAGCGCCTCGGCGTCGGCATCCTGCTGGTCGCGGTACCGCTGGTCGTCGCGGCCGGCTTCCTGTGGATGGCGGTGGCGCCGGTGTTCGCGGTGTTCGCGGTCGTCATGGTGGTCCGCCGCGCCGGCGAGTACGCGCTGGTGCGACCGGGCCGCGAGATGCTGTTCACTGCGGTCTCGCCGGAGGCCAAGTACAAGGCGAAGAACTTCATCGACACCGTGGTCTATCGCGGCGCCGATGCGCTGAGCGCCTGGGTCAAGGCGCTGATCGACATGATCGCGAGCCATCCGGCGCTGGCCGCGCTGATCGGCGCGGCGATCTCGCTGGTCTGGGGGCTGACCGGCGGCCTGCTGGCGCTGCAGCAGCGGCGGCTCGAGGCGACGCAGGCGCGGCAGCCGAGTACGCCGCCCGGCGGCTGACGCCGCGCCGCGCTCAGCGCGTGAACAGGTCCTGCAGCGCGTAGCGGCCCGGCGCGCGTCCGGCCAGCCACAACGCGGCGCGCACCGCGCCGCGCGCGAAGATGTCGCGCTCGGTCGCACGGTGGCCCAGTTCGATGCGCTCGCCGGCACCGAGCAGGCAGACGCTGTGCTCGCCGACGACGTCGCCGCCGCGCACGACCGCGAAGCCGATCTCGCCGTCGCGCCGCTCGCCGCTGCGCGAGGCCGCGCCGGCGACCGACTCGAACGCGACGCCGCGCCCTTCGGCGGCGGCGCGGCCGAGCGCCAGCGCGGTGCCGGATGGCGCATCGCGCTTGTGGCGGTGATGCGCCTCGACGATCTCGCAGTCCCAGTCGGCCAGCGCCGCGGCAGCTTCGCGCACGAGGCGCGTCAGCACGGCGATGCCGAGGCTGAAGTTCGCACTCCACAGCACCGGTATCCGCGTGGCGGCCGCATCGAGCGCGGCCAGCTGCGGCGCCGAGAGACCGGTCGAGCCGCTGACGAAGGCGATGCCGCGGCGCAGCGCCAGGTCGAGCGCGGCGTCGAAACCGGCCGGGCCGGCGAACTCGATCAGCGCGGCCGGCGCAGCGTCGAGGCGATCGGCGTAGCGCTCGGCATCACCGTCGCGCGCGGACGCCTCGAAATCCGGCACGACGCGTCCGGCCGACGACGAGCCGCTGCGCACCAGGGCGGCCGCGAGCCGCGCCCGCGGTTCGGTACGGATCGCGCGCACGAGCGCCTGGCCCATGCGGCCGGTGGCGCCGAACACGGCGACGGCGGTCGGATTGGAGGTATCGGTCATGCGCGGATGGTAGAGCCTGGCGCGCGCGTTGGGTATGCACGCAGGGGACGGTGGCGGATCCGCTGGCGAGGGAGCGCGCTGGCGCGTCCCGGCCCGAGCCAGGCGCGACCGCATGCATCGTCATCGGCCGCCACGGGCTCCGATCGTTCGCCGGCGACGCGTTCGGCATACGGTCCGGCGAACCGGCCGCGCGACCGGCGCTCGCCGACCATCCAGCCTGCTCCGCGCAACGGCGAACCGCCGTTGCCCACGCCGGTCAGGACGTCACGCGATCCCAGAACTGCTTGACGTTGTCGAGCCAGGAGCTGTTGCGCGGCGAATGCGCGGCCGCGTCGGCGCCTTCGAACGTGGCCTCGAACTGCTCGAGCAGTTCGCGCTGCGCACGCGTCAGGCGCACCGGCGTCTCGACCACGACGCGGCAGATCAGGTCGCCGGTGCGGCCGCTGCGCACGGACTTGACGCCCTTGCCGCGCAGCCGGAACAGCTTGCCGCTCTGGGTTTCGGCCGGCACCGTGATGCTGGCCTCGCCTTCGAGCGTCGGGATCTTCAGCTCCGCGCCGAGCGCGGCCTGGCCGTAGCGGATCGGCACCTCGCAGTGCAGGTCGTCGCCGTCGCGCTGGAAGATCGCATGCTCGCGCACGCGCACCTCGACGTAGAGATCGCCCGGCACCGTGCCCGGCGGACCGGCCTCGCCCTGCCCGGTCAGGCGGATGCGGTCGCCGTTGTCGACGCCGGCCGGAATGCGCACCGACAGCGTGCGCTCGTCGTGCACGCGGCCTTCGCCGCGGCAGTCGCGGCACGGATTGGCGATGGTCTTGCCGCTGCCGCCGCAATGCGGACAGGTCTGCTGCACCGAGAAGATGCCGTTCTGCATGCGTACGCGACCATGGCCGCGGCAGGTGTGGCAGGTGGTGGTCTTGCCGTCGGCCGAGCCGGAGCCGGTACAGGCCGCGCACTCGATCAGGGTCGGCACCTCGATCGACTTCTCGACGCCGAACACGGCCTCCTCGAGGTCGAGCTCGAGCATGTAGCGCAGGTCCGAGCCGCGCCGCGGGCCGCCGCGACCGCCGCCCATGCCGAAGATGTTCGAGAAGATGTCGCCGAAGATGTCGTCGACGTCGCCGCGGAAGCCGCCGCCGCCCATGCCGCCTTCGAACGCAGCGTGGCCGTGCTGGTCGTACAGCGCGCGCTTGTGCGGATCGGACAGCACCTCGTAGGCCTCCTTGGCCTCCTTGAAGCGCTCCTGCGCGGCGGGGTCGTCGGGACAGCGGTCCGGATGGCATTTCATCGCCAGCCGGCGGAAGGCCTTCTTGATCTCCTCTTCGGTGGCCGATCGCTCGGCACCGAGGATTTCGTAATAGTCGCGTTTGCTCATGATCGGCGCGAGACGTCAGGTCGGGGCGGCGGACACGAAAACGGAGCCGGCGGGCCGGCTCCGTTCCCTCTCGTCTAGCGTCTTACTTCTTGTCGTCCTTGACTTCGGTGAACTCGGCATCGACGACATCGTCGCCGGCGGCCTGACCGGCGCCGCCCTGGGCACCGGCGTCAGCGCCCGGCTGCGGACCGGCCGCGGCCGCCGCATACAGCGCCTGCGCGACTTCCTCGAGGCGGCTGGTGCGCGTCTCGATCTGCGCCTTGTCGTCGCCCTTCATGACCTTCTCGAGCTCCGACAGCGCTTCCTCGATCGGGCCGATCTGGCCACCGGCGAGCTTGCCGCCGTGTTCCTTGAGCGCATCACGCGTGGCGTGGACCAGCTGATCGGCCTTGTTGCGCACGCCGACCAGCTCGTGGAACTTGCGGTCCTCTTCCTTGTTGGCCTCGGCGTCGGCGACCATCCGCTGGATCTCGTCGTCGGACAGGCCCGAGCCGGCCTTGATCTCGACGCGCTGCTCCTTGCCGGTCTTCTTGTCCTTGGCCGACACGTGCAGGATGCCGTTGGCGTCGATGTCGAACGTGACCTCGATCTGCGGCATGCCGCGCGGCGCCGAATCGATGCCGGCCAGGTCGAACTTCGCCAGCGACTTGTTGAAGCGCGCCTGCTCGCGTTCGCCCTGCAGCACGTGCACGGTCACCGCGCTCTGGTTGTCCTCGGCGGTCGAGAACGTCTGCGAGGCCTTGGTCGGGATCGTCGTGTTCTTCTCGATCAGCTTGGTGAACACGCCACCGAGCGTCTCGATGCCGAGCGACAGCGGGGTCACGTCGAGCAGCAGCACGTCCTTGACGGTGCCGCCGAGCACGCCGCCCTGGATCGCCGCGCCGACGGCGACGGCCTCGTCCGGGTTGACGTCCTTGCGCGGCTCCTTGCCGAAGAAGTCCTTGACCGCTTCCTGCACCTTGGGCATGCGCGTCTGGCCGCCGACGAGGATCACCTCGCTGACGTCGGACACGCGCAGGCCCGCATCGTTGAGCGCGATGCGGCACGGCTCGATCGTGCGCTTGACGAGGTCCTCGACCAGCGCCTCGAGCTTGGCGCGCGTGAGCTTGATGTTGAGGTGCTTCGGACCGGAGGCGTCGGCCGTCACGTACGGCAGGTTGACCTCGGTCTGGTGCGAGCTCGACAGCTCGATCTTGGCGCGCTCGGCGGCGTCCTTCAGACGCTGCAGCGCGAGCGGATCGTTCTTGAGGTCGACGCCCTGGTCCTTCTTGAACTCCTCGACGAGATAGTCGATGACGCGCTTGTCGAAGTCCTCGCCGCCGAGGAAGGTGTCGCCGTTGGTCGCGAGCACCTCGAACTGGCGCTCGCCGTCGACTTCGGCGATCTCGATGATCGAGACGTCGAACGTGCCGCCGCCGAGGTCGTACACGGCGATCTTGCGGTCGCCGCCCTTCTTGTCGAGGCCGTAGGCCAGCGCGGCCGCGGTCGGCTCGTTGATGATGCGCTTGACCTCGAGGCCGGCGATGCGGCCGGCGTCCTTGGTCGCTTGGCGCTGGCTGTCGTTGAAGTAGGCCGGCACCGTGATGACGGCCTCGGTGACCGGCTCGCCGAGAAAGTCCTCGGCGGTCTTCTTCATCTTCATCAGCACCTTCGCCGAGATCTCCGGCGGCGCCATCTTCTTGCCGTCGGCGGTCTCGATCCAGGCGTCGCCGTTCTCGTGCGCGACGATCTTGTACGGCACGATGCCGATGTCCTTCTGGACCTCGGCGTCGGTGAACTTGCGGCCGATGAGACGCTTGACCGCGTAGAACGTGTTCTTCGGATTGGTCACCGCCTGGCGCTTGGCGGTGGCGCCGACGACGACTTCGCTGTCCTTGAAGGCGACCACCGACGGCGTGGTGCGGTCGCCCTCGGAATTCTCGATGACGCGCGCCGTCGTGCCTTCCATGACCGCGACACACGAATTGGTGGTGCCGAGGTCGATACCGATGATCTTGCCCATGATGGTCTACTCTCTCCCGCGAAATGGATTCGGTCGCAATGACCGTGACTGGCGCAGAATCTGGGGGTCTGGACACCGCTTTCAAGCGGTTTGCGCATCGAACCGCTCGCTTGCGCGCGGTGCGCGCAGCGTCCGGTCGACGCACTGCTGAAAGCCAATTCCTGAACTCCCCGGTGCAACGGCGCGCCGGAAACCGGCGCTTCGAATCGACGGCGGCCGGCCCCTCGCCGGCCGCCGTCGCGGATCACGCGCTCACTGGGCGGCCTGCGCCACCGTGACCAGCGCCGGGCGCAGCAGGCGCTCGTTGAGTACGTAGCCCTTCTGGAACACGGCGACCACCGAGCCGGCCGGGTGCGCCTGCGTCGGCACCATCTGCATCGCCTGGTGGCGCTCCGGATCGAAGGCCTCGCCGGCCGGATCGATCGCCTTGAGTCCGTTCGCCTCGGCCACGCGCGTCAGCTCGCGCAGCGTCAGCTCGACGCCGCCGCGCAGGGCCGCGAAATCCTCGCCGGTCGCGGCCAGGCCGCGCTCGAGATTGTCCAGGACCGGCAGCAGATCGGCCAGCAGCTTCTCGTTGGCGAAGCGGCGCGCGTGCTCGAGATCGCGCTGCAGCCGCCGGCGCTGGTTCTCGATCTCGGCACGTTCGCGCAGGACCGTCTCGCGCATCTCGGCGAGGTTGCGCTCGGCTTCGGCCAGCTGCGTATTGAGCCGGTCGAGATCGGCCATCACCTCGTCCGGCGGCGCGGCGCCCTCGGGCGCGGGGTTTCCGGCTGGATCGGTGCTTTGCATCGTTGCTCTCCACCTGTCAAAAAAACGCCGCCGGCGTCGGGCGCCGGAGGCCAGCATGCGATTGTGGGGCACTTATTGTGCCGGCTGCGCGCGGTTCAAGGTGCCGGAGATGATCTGGGCGGTGGCCTGGACCATCGGAATCACGCGCTCGTAGGCCATCCGGGTCGGGCCGATCACGCCGAGCACGCCGAGGATCCGCCCATGCACGCCGTACGGCGCGGTGACCAGCGAGAAGCCGTCCAGCGCCGCGAAGCCCGATTCCTCGCCGATGAACAGCCGCACGCCGTCGGCGCGCGCGCAGCGCTCGAGCAGCTGCAGCAGGTCGCGCTTGCGCTGGAACGCCTCGAACAGCTCGCGCAGGCGGTCGATGTCGGCCTGGTCCTGGCGTCCCATCAGCCGGGTCTGGCCGGCCACCAGCATGTCGCTGTCGGTGCTGGCCTGGAACGCCTGGCTCGCGACCTCGACCGCGGCGCTCAGCAGGCGGTTCAGCCGCACGCCCTCCTCGCGCATCTCGCGCAGCAGCCGCGCGCGGATCTCGTCGATGCGCATGCCGGCGAACTGGCCGTTGAGGAAGTTGGCGATCTGCTCGAGCTCGCTGGCACCGTAGGCGCGCTGCGTCGCGACCACGCGGTTCTGCACCTGGCCGTCGGTGAAGACCAGGATCACCAGCAGGCGGCTGGCGTCGAGCATCACGAAATCGATGTGCCGGAACGGGAATTCCTCGCGCTTGGGCACGCTGACCACGCCGACGAAATGCGTCATCTCCGACAGCAGCGAGGTCGCGCTGTTGAGCAGGTCCGGCGTCGCCGCGTCGGTCGGCAGCTCGCGGCGCAGCTGGGCCAGCTGGTCCTCGTCGGGCGGCTGCATCTCGAGCAGGCTGTCGACGAAGACGCGGTAGCCCTGCGCGGTCGGCACGCGTCCGGCCGAGGTGTGCGGCGCGGCGACCAGACCGACCTCCTCCAGATCGGCCAGCACGTTGCGGATCGTCGCCGGACTGACGTCGAGCCCGGAGGACTTGGCCAGCGTGCGCGAGCCGACCGGCTGCCCGTCACTGATGTAGTGCGAGATCAGCGTGCGCAGCAGCTGGCGGGCCCGGGCGTCGAGCGGGTGAGCGGATGAACGGTTCATCGGACGTGCGAATGGCCGGCAGCCGGCGCCAAGCACGCTAGCAAGCGGCCGCGCCGGGTTCAAGCAGGGCGGGCGGAAGCCGCCCTGCGGCGCAGGCCCCGGCCGGGGCTGCGGCGTGCGCGCCCGCCGCACCGGGAATGCCGGCGCGGCGGCGAAGGCGCAGCCGGTGCCCCGCGGCGATGTCGCATCGGCCGCCAGCGGTCGCATGCGGCCGCCGCGAGCCGCGCAGCGGGCCGGGCGCCGCGTATCACGCGGTGCGACGCGATCCGGGCAGCATCCTGTTCACGACCGGCGCCGGCAACGATAATCGGCGCCCCGACCGTCCTCGGACCGCACGCCCACACCATGCTGGAAACCCTCTACGTCAAGGATTTCGCGATCGTCGAGCACGCCGAGATCCACTTCGGCGAGGGCCTGACCGTGGTCACCGGAGAGACCGGCGCCGGCAAGTCGCTGCTGGTCGACGCGCTGCTGCTGCTGGCCGGCAGCCGCGGCGACAGCGGCCTGGTCCGCCACGGCTGCGACCGCGCCGAGCTCTCGGCGCGCTTCGTGATCGACGGCCGCGAGGATCTGCTCGCCTGGCTGCGCGCCGAGGCACTCGACGACGACAGCGCCTGCGAGCTGCGCCGCGTGATCCGCAGCGAGGGCAGCTCGCGCGCCTGGATCAACGGCCGCCCGGTCGCGCTGGCCCAGCTCAAGGCGCTCGGCGAGCGGCTGATCGAGATCCACGGCCAGCACGAGCACCAGACCCTGCTCGACCGCGCCGCGCAGCTGGACCTGCTCGACGCGTTCGGCGGCCACGACGAGGCGCGCCGGACCGTGGCCGGCCTGGCCCAGGACTGGCGCCGCAGGCAGGCGCGCGTCGCCGAGCTGACCGGCGGCACCGACCACGCCGAGCGGATCGACTGGCTGAGCCACCAGCTGGCCGAGCTCGACCGGCATGCACTCGATGCCGATGCCTTCGCCGCGCTCGAGGAGAACCATCGGCGCCTGGCCAATGCCGGCCAGCTCGTGCAGGGCTGCGCGAACCTGGCCGAACGCATCGACGGCGACGGCGAGTTCGCGCTGTCGCGCCTGCTACATCGCGCCCAGGCCGACGCGCTGCGTCTGACCGAGCTCGACCCGCGCCTCGGCGCCGTCGCCGAGCTGCTCGACGCGGCGCGGATCCAGGTCGAGGAGGCCGGCGACACGCTGGGCCGCTACCAGGATGCGCTCGACCTCGATCCGGAGCGGCTCGCCGAAATCGAGGCGCAGCTGACCCGGCTGCACGAGCTCTCGCGCAAGCACCGCCGACCGATGGCCGAGCTCAAGCCGCTTGCCGACGAGCTGCGCGCCGAGCTCGACACGCTGCGCGGCGCCGGCGACGAACTGGCGCGCCTGCACGGCGAATGTGCGCGGATCGCCGCCGACTACGCGAGCGCCGCCGATGCGCTGTCCGCGGCCCGCGCGCAGGCCGGCGAGCGGCTTGCGGCGAGCGTTACCGCGCTGATGGCCGAACTCGGCATGGCCGGCCGCTTCGAGGTGCAGCTTGAATCCGGCGGCGACGCCGAACCGGCGGCGGCCGGCCGCGAACGCTGCGAATTCCTGGTCAGCACCAATCCGGGCCAGCCCCCGCGCGCCCTGCGCAAGGTCGCCTCCGGCGGCGAACTGTCGCGGATCGGCCTGGCGATCGAGGTCGCCGCGCTCGGCGCCGACGCGACCGGCACGATGGTCTTCGACGAGGTCGATTCGGGGGTCGGCGGCGCGGTGGCCGAGATCGTCGGTCAGAAGCTGCGCCGGCTGGCGGCGGGCTGCCAGGTATTGTGCGTAACGCATCTGCCGCAGGTCGCCGCGCAGGCGCATCACCACCTGCGCGTCGCCAAGTCCAGCGACGCCGATTCCACGCGCGTGCAGATCGAGGCGCTCGACGAGGGCGCTCGGCGCGACGAGGTCGCGCGCATGCTCGGCGGCGTGGAGATTACGCGGCAGACCCTGGCGCACGCGCGGCAGATGCTCGACAGCGCGCGCCAGGACGGCTGAGGGCGCGACCGGAACCGGCAGGGCCGGGCCGGTCGCGCAGGAACGATGCTTACTTGATCAGCCGCAGCGTCAGCGGATAGCGGTAGGTCTGGCCGTTGTTGGCACTGATCGCCGCGACGATCGTCAGCACGATCCACACGCCGAGCAGCGCCAGGCCGAGCGGCAGCGTCAGGAAGATGCCGATTCCGAAGGTGCCGATCGTGACGATCCACAGCGCGATCCAGACGATCAGCGCGGTCAGGTTGAAGTTCAGCGCCTCGCGTGCCTGATCGGCCGCGAACGGCAGGCTGTCGCGCTTGACCAGCCAGACCACCAGCGGCCCGAGCACGCAGCCGAAGCCGGCCGTGAAGAACGCGCTGAACGCGGACAGATGACCGAGCAGGGCCCAGGTCCGCTCGTCGTTGCTGAGCGTGCTCGGCGGGGTGGCGGTGGTGTCATCGATCATCACGGATCTCCGGTTCGCGGGAGGTTCCCACGGTGGATTCGGGCGCTCGGAGCGTCAAGGGCGAGGGGTCATGCCCGGCGTACCCGTTCAGCGCACGGACACCTCGCGCGCCAGTCGCGCCGCGCCGGCTACTCGCCGGCGATCGTCATGCGGTCGATCAGGATCGATCCGGTCAGCAGGTGCGAGCGCGGATCGACGTCGCGGCCGATCGCGACGATGCCGGCGAACATCGCGCGCAGGTTCGAGGCGATCGTGATCTCTTCGACCGGATGGACGATCCGGCCGTTCTCGACCCAGAAGCCCGATGCGCCGCGCGAGTAGTCGCCGGTGATCAGCGAGACGCCCTGCCCCATGACCTCGGTCACCAGCAGGCCGGTGCCCATGCGCCCGAGCAGGGCCGGCAGATCGTCGGCGCCGGGCGTGACGACGAGATTGTGGATGCCGCCGGCGTTGCCGGTGGTCGCCATGCCGAGCTTGCGCGCCGAATAGCTGCCGAGGATGTAGCGCTCGAGCACGCCGTCGCGGACCAGGTCGGCATCGCGCGTCGCGACGCCCTCGGCGTCGAACACGCTCGAGCCGTGACCGCGCGGCAGGCGCGGCCGCTCGGCCATCTGCACGAACGACGGAAACACCGGCTTGCCCAGATGATCGACCAGGAAGCTCGCGCGCCGGTACAGCGCGCCGCCGCTGACCGCCGACAGGAAATGCCCGATCAGACCACGCGCGACCTCGGGCACGAACACCACCGGGCATTCGCGCGTGGACAGGCGGCGCGCGTCGAGCCGCGCCACCGTGCGCTCGGCGGCGCGCCGGCCGATCGATTCCGGATCGGCGAAATCCTGCGCCGCGCGCACCGCGTCGTACCAGTAGTTCTGCTGCATGCCGGCCTCGTCCTCGGCGATCAGCGCGCACGACAGCAGGTGCCGCGTGCTGCGCTCGACGCCGCGGAAGCCGGCCGAGTTGGCATTGGCCAGCACCGACTCGCCGACCTGCACGGCGGCGCCTTCGGAGTTGCTGATGCGCGGGTCGAAGCTGCGGCCGGCATCCTCGATGCGCAGACCGAGCTCGATCGCTTCCTCGACGCCGATCCGCCACGGGTGCCACAGATCCAGGTCCGGGAAGTCGCGCGCGTACAGCGCCGGATCGGCCAGGCCGTTGCACGGGTCTTCCTCGGTGTAGCGCGCGATCGCACAGGCGTGCTCGACCGTGCGCGCGATCGATTCGGGATCGAGATCGGCGGTGCTGGCCGAGCCCTTGCGCTTGCCGAACAGCACCGTCAGCGACACGCCGCGGTCACGCGTGCGCGTGATCGTCTCGACCTCGCCGAGCCGCACGCCGACGTCCAGGCCGGTATCGATGCTGGCGGCGACCTCGGCCTCGCTCGCGCCGGCCGCTCGGCAGCGGCGCAGCACGTCGTCGCAGACCTCGGCGAGACGGGCCAGTTCTTCCAGGCTGGAATCGGGGGAATTGTCGATGAGCGCTGCGTTCACGTTATGCTTTTCCGATGATCGATCACGATACGACCGACGAATTCGACGGCCCGAGCCGCAGCCAGCTGCGCCGCGAGGCGCTGGACGTGCTCAAGCTCGCCACCACGCTGGCCACGCTGTCCGACGCCCAGCTCGACCGCCTGCCGCTGCCCGATGACGTGCGCAGCGAGGTCGAGCGCACGCGCGCGACGCCGTCGCACGGGGCGCGCAAGCGGCAGACCCAGTTTTTGGCCAAGCAGCTGCGCCGGCTCGACGAGGACGCGCTCGACGCGGTCCGCAAGCTGCTCGACCACGACCGGCAGAGCGCGCACCGGCAGACCGCGGTGCTGCACCAGATCGAGGCCTGGCGCGACCGCCTGCTCGCCGAAGGCGACGCCGCGCTCGACCCGCTGCTCGAGCGGCATCCGGGCGGCGACCGCCAGCAGCTGCGCGCGCTGATCCGCCAGGCGCGGCTCGAAGCCGAGCGCGCCAAGCCGCCGCGCGCCTCGCGCGAGCTGTTCCGGCTGCTGCGCGCACTGGTCGACGCGCCGGCCGACTGAGCGCCGGCGCGCGGCGCCGGACGCCGGCGCGGCGGTGCCCGTCATGCCGCGGTGCCGCCGACGGTCATCGCGTCGATCCGCAGCGTCGGCTGGCCGACGCCGACCGGCACGCTCTGGCCGTCCTTGCCGCAGACGCCGACGCCCTCGTCGAGCGCGAGGTCGTTGCCGATCATCGATACCCGCCTGAGCACCTCGGGGCCGGCGCCGATCAGCGTCGCGCCCTTGACCGGCCGGGTCAGCCGGCCGTCCTCGATCAGATAGGCCTCGCTGGCCGAGAACACGAACTTGCCGTTGGTGATGTCGACCTGGCCGCCGCCGAAGTTGACCGCGTACAGGCCGCGCTTGACCGAGCCGATGATCTCCTCGGGCGGCAGCGCGCCGGGCCGCATGTAGGTATTGGTCATGCGCGGCATCGGCAGATGCGCGAACGACTCGCGGCGGCCATTGCCGGTCGAGGCCGCGCCCATCAGCCGCGCATTGGTCTTGTCCTGCATGTAGCCGGTCAGGATGCCGTCCTCGATCAAGGTCGTGCAGCGCGTCGGCGTGCCCTCGTCGTCGATGCTGAGCGAGCCGCGGCGGCCGGCCAGCGTGCCGTCGTCGACGACGGTGACGCCCGGCGCGGCGACGCGCTCGCCGATGCGGCCGGCGAAGGCCGAGGTCTCCTTGCGGTTGAAGTCGCCTTCCAAGCCGTGGCCGATCGCCTCGTGCAGCAGCACGCCGGGCCAGCCCGGGCCGAGCACGACGGTCATCGTGCCGGCCGGCGCATCGACCGCCTCCAGATTGATCAGGGCGGTGCGCAACGCCTCGCGTGCGAACGCATGCGCACGGCCGTCGGCGAGCAGCTCGTCGAAGCCGTAGCGGCCGCCGCCGCCGCCGCTGCCGGACTCGCGGCGGCCGCCGCGCTCGGCGATGACCTGGACGTTCATGCGCACCAGCGGGCGCACGTCGGCGGCCAGCGTGCCGTCGGAAGCGGCGATCAGCACGGTATCGACGCCGGCCGAGAGGCTGACGATGACCTGCTGCACGCGCGGATCGAGCGCACGCGCATAGGCGTCGATCTCGCGCAGCACGCGCACCTTGGCCTCGCTCGACAGGGTTTCGATCGGGTCGATCGCCGGATACAGCGCCGGTGCCGAAGCGATCGCGAGCGGCCGGCCGGTACCGGCGGCGCCGGCCTTGGCGATCGCGCGCGCGGCGCCGGCGGCTTCGAACAGCGACGGCAGCACGATCTGGTCCGAGTACGAGAATCCGGTCTTCTCGCCGGAGATCGCGCGCACGCCCACGCCCTGCTCGATGCTGTGGCTGCCTTCCTTGACGATGCCGTCCTCGAGCAGCCAGGACTCGGCGCGCGAATGCTGGAAGTACAGGTCGGCGGCATCGATCGACGGCGCCATCAGGCGCGCGAACACCGGCTCGAGGTCGGTGGCGGACAAGCCGCCGGGCCGCAGCAGGCGCTGCTCGGCCTGGGCGATCAAAGAGGTCATGGGGGCCTTGCGAATGGAACCAGGTCAACGATCATGGGGGCGCACCGCGCCGCCCGCAAGCCGCGCCGGCCCGTTCAGCCGGCCGGGCCGGGCTCCCCGCGGGCCGGCCGTCCGGACCGTCCCTCGCGCGAGATCAGCCGGATCTGCGGCTTCTCCCAAGGCCCGGTGACCTCGTAGGTCGCGCGCGCTACGGCATTGATCTGCTTGTTGAAAAGACCCTGAACGACGAGTCCGGCAGCGGCTCCGACCGGCCCGCCGGCAAGCGCGCCGACCACCGGCAGCGTCGCGCCCGCGTGCGGCGTCACGATCAGGCGCTGGTCGTAGTCCTTGTGCGCCAGATCGGTGCGGCCGCTGACCCGGATGTCGGCGGCCGGCCCCTTGATCGACAGGTCGTCGGTCGCCGCCTCGCCGGTGTTCAGCCGGAACGTCCCGGTGATCGCGTTGAAGCTGAAGCCGGAGCGGAAGAAGTCCGAGAAATCGAGACTGAGCCGGCGCGGAATCTCGGTCAGCGAGAGCAGGCCGAAGATCCGCCCGGCGCCCGGCTCGACGTCGAGGATGCGGCCGGCCCCGACCGAGATCGCGAGCGTGCCGTCGAGTTTGGCCAGCGCGAATGCGGTCGGCGGTCCGGCCCAGCCGGCCTCGATGCGTGCCGTGGTCCGTCCCCCGTCGATGATGCCGGCATAGCCGAACGCGTCGAGCATGCGGCCGAGGTCGTGCGAGGACAGCTCGATCGACAGCCGCGAGCGGTTCGCGCCGGGCGTGCCGGTCCAATCGCCGTGGGCGCGCATCTCCAGGTTCGGCGACTTCGCGTCGAGCTGGTCGATGTGCATGCCGCCGGCGACCGGCCGGCTCTCGAACCGGGTCTGGCCGAGCACCGAGCGGCCGACACGCAGATCGCCGATCCAGACGTGCAGCGGCGGCAGCAGACCCGGCGCGAGGTCGCCGCCGGCCGGAGGCGCGTCCGCATCGTCGTCCTCGGGCGATTCGGGCCAGTGCAGGCGATCCAGATGCACGGTCACGCCGGCGCGCATCAGATCGGCGTTCGGCAGCGTGATGCCGCCCTGCAGCGCCTCGCCGCTGAAGCTGAACTCGGTGGCCGCGTCGCTGCGCGCGATGCGCACGCCGGCCGCGCCGATCGTGCGCGTGCCGAGCATCAGCGCGTCGACCGCGAGGTCGGCGCCGCGCAGTTCGAAATCGCCGCCTCCGCTGCCGGCACCGACGAAGCCCGCCCAGCCGGCGAGGTCGAGCTGCGGCGCATGGCCTCCGATCAGGACACCGCGGTCGGGCAGCGCGCCGGCGGCCCGCGTGCCGAAGTCCAGCCGCATCGCCAGCGGCGCGTTCGGCGCCGGCAGGCGGCCGCTGACGATCAGCCGATCGCCGAGCGTCACGCGCAGATCACCGCCGGCGTACGGCATCGGCAGCGCGACGTCGAGCGCCTGCGCGACGTCGGCGGCCTTCGCCAGCGGCGCCGGCAGATCGATCGCGGTGCCGACCAGATCGCTGTGCGCGCTCAGCCGCGTGCGGCCCGGCGCACCGTCTTGCGCAGCGGCGACGCTGGCGGCGATCGTCCACTGCGAGCTGCCTTGCATGCGTGCCAGAATCGATTCCAGACCCGGCACGTCGGCGAACACGACCTCGGCCGGCAGCCGCGCGTCGAGCCGCGCCTGCACCACCTGCCCGGCCTCGGCGACCGCATCGCCGACCGCCACGGTCAGCGCACCGGCGTGGCCGCGCGTCGTCACGCGCAGGTTCTCGGCGACGAAGCCGCCGCGGTCGAAGCGGATCGCGCCGGCGACGTCGCTGAAGTCGACGCGCCAGTCCGGCTGCGTGACCGTGGCGCCGGCCAGCGTCGCCGTGCCGTCGAGCGAGAAGCCGGGTGCGTCCTTCTTGAGCGGCACGGCCAGCTCGAACTCGAAATCGGCGCTGCCGCCGATCGCAAGGCCGGCCAGCGCGTCGCGGAAGCGCGCGCCGATCGGCGTGGCGCGCAGGAAGCCGAGCAGGTTGCGGCCGCTGCCGCGGCCGTCCGCCGAGAGTTCGAGTACGGCGTCGCCGAAATCGGCGATCCGCGCCTCGGCGCTGCCGAGCGCGGCACCGAGCGAGCTGCCGGCGGTCGCCGAGGCTTCCATGCCGTCGTTGACGAAACGCGCGACCGCCGCGACGCCCTCGACGCGCGGCCAGTCGGCCAGGTACTGCAGCTGGGTGTCCTCGATCGCGGCGACCGCCTCGAAACGCCCGCCGTAGCCGTCGAACGGCCATTCGGCCAGATCGCCGCGGAACACGGCGCGGCCGTCGACGACGCGGCCGGCCTGCAGCGCGCGATCGAGCCAGTCGACCGCGGGCCGCGGCATCACGTTGACCGGCCAGAAGCGCTTGGCGGCCGGCACGTCGCCGTGCGCGACCGCCGCGTAGAGATCGAGCCGCGGCCGCGGCCGGCCGCGCGGCAGCTCGACGCCGCCGCGCAGTTCGCCGCCGTAGCCGTCGCCCTCGAAGACGATGCGGTCGGTCTCCACGCGCCAGCCGTCGTCGATCCGCCGCAGCACCACGTCGCCGCCGAACGCCGAGAACGCGAACGGCTCGCGGAACACGCCCGGGTACTCGGCCGTGAAGCCCTGCGCCGGCAGCGCGATCAGCAGCGCCTGGGCGTCGCCGCGCAGTTCGCCGTGCAGCGGCCCGAGCCCCGGCGCCCTGGCGGCCGGTGCGACCGCCAGATCCGAGAACCGCGTGCTCAGCTCGTAGTCGTCGGCGCCGTCGTAGCGCAGATAGGCCTGATCGAGACGGCCGCGCGGCGCGGCGCCGCGCAGCCAGCCGCGCAGGCCCGGCGGCAGCTGGCCGATCTGCGCGGCCAGACCCGCCAGCGGCGCCAGCGCGATCGTGTCGGCCGCGGCACGCCAGCGCAGCGGCGTGCCGCCGAGCATCTCGACGCTGGCGCGCGTCGGCGGATGCTCGACGCCGCCGGCGCCGAGCACGAGATCGGCCAGATCGAGCGACCAGGCTTCGCCGTCGCCGCGACGCCAGCGCAGCGCCACGGCGAGCCGGTCCAGCGCCGTTGCGGCGGCGGCGCTCGGCGGCCCGACCTCCGGTCCATCGGCCGCCAGTCTCAGACCGCGCAGGTCCAGGCGCGTGCGCACGTCCAGCACCCGGCCGTGGTCCCACTCCGCCCAGGCCTGGACCAGGCCGCGGCCGGCGTCCAGACGCGTGCCGCCGTAGACCTGTCCGCGCAGCAGCCGGCCGAGGTCGACATCGCGGCCGGACAGGTACAGGCGGCCGCGGCCTTCGCCGCGCCGGATCGAGGTGATCAGGTCGAGCGGGCTGGCCTCCTCGTCGAGGCTGCGCACCTTGCCGAGCACATAGAGCTCGGCGCCGCGGTTGACCAGACGCAGCTCGCTGGCGCCGACCTGCAGGTGGATGCCGTGCCGCGCGTCGTCGAGTCGCAGCTTGAGGTCGACCAGCACCAGCACGCCGAGCGCGCCGAGCGGATCGCCGCTGGCCGCCGGATCGAGATCGAAGCCGTGCAGTTGCCAGCGGCCGTCGGCGCCGCGCTCGAGCGAGAGGTCCAGGCCGACCAGGCGGAACTCGTTCCAGGCGCGATTGCGCTGGAACGGCGCGAACAGGTTCAGCGCCAGCTCGGCGCGCTCGAGCCGCAGCGGCGTCTGCGCCGGCGTGCGCGCCCCGATCAGCACGTTCTCGAGCACCAGCTGCGGTCCGCCGCGGACCCAGCGCGCCGCGATGTGGCCGATCGTGACCGGCCGGTCGATGCGCTCGGCGAGCCAGGTCTCGACGCGGTCCGGATTGCGCACCAGCCACGGCACGACGAGCTGGCCGATGCCGACCAGCACGCCGAGCGCGATCACGACCGTCGCCAGCGTGCCGGCGACGATGCGACGGACGCGACGCCAGCGGCGGCGTGCCGGATCTACCGCAGGTGCTGCGCTGGCGCCCATGCCGGCCGGTCAGAGCAGCACGACATCGTACTGCTCCTGCGAGTAGTGCTCCTCGGCCTGGAAGCGGATCGTCTTGCCGATGAACTCCTCGAGTTCGGCCACCGCCGCGCCTTCCTCGTCGAGGATGCGCCCGACCACCTTCGGCGCGGCCAGCACCAGCAGCTTGGCCGCCTCGAACTGGCGCACCGCGCGGGTGATCTCGCGGAAGATCTCGTAGGTGACCGTCTCGGCGGTCTTCAGGCTGCCGCGGCCGGCGCAGGCCGGACACGGCTCGCAGAGCTGGCGTTCGAGGCTCTCGGTGGTGCGCTTGCGCGTCATCTCGACCAGGCCGAGCTCGGACATCTCGTAGACCGTGGTCTTGGCGTGATCGCGCGCCAGTGCCTTCTCGAGCAGGCGGATCACCTGGCGCTTGTGCTCCTCGTCGGTCATGTCGATGAAGTCGATGATGATGATGCCGCCGAGGTTGCGCAGACGCAGCTGGCGCGCGGCGGCCTGCGCCGCCTCCAGATTGGTGCGGAACACCGTCTCCTCGAGGTTGCGGCTGCCGAGGAAGGCGCCGGTGTTGACGTCGATCGTCGTCATCGCCTCGGTCTGGTCGACGATCAGATAGCCGCCGGACTTGAGCGGCACCTCCTTGCGCAGCGCCTTCTGGATCTCGTCCTCGACGCCGTACAGGTCGAAGATCGGGCGCTCGCCGGGATAGTGCTCGACGCGCTCGGCCAGTTCGGGCATGAACTGCGCGACGAAGCGCTGCGCGCGCTCGAGCGTCTCGCGCGAGTCGATGCGCACCTTCTCGATCGACGGCCGCATCAGGTCGCGCAGCGCGCGCTGCGCGAGCGCGAGATCCTCGTAGATGCACTCGCCGACGCGCGCGCGCGCCGAGTTCTCCTGCACCGCCTTCCACAGGCGCCCGAGGTAGGCCACGTCCTCGGCCAGCGATTCGCGCGGCTGGCCTTCGGCATTGGTGCGCACGATGTAGCCGAGCGGACTGTCGCCGACCAGCTGGGCCAGCATGTCCTTGAGCCGGGCGCGCTCCTCCTCGACCTCGATCCGCGCCGACACGCCGAGCACCTTGCTGTACGGCAGCAGGACCAGATAGCGCGACGGGATCGACAGGTGCGTGGTCAGCCGCGCCCCCTTGGTGCCGATCGGGTCCTTGACGATCTGCACGACGACCTCCTGGCCCTCACGCACCAGCTCGCCGATCGGCGGCGGCAGCGGCGGCAGCAGGTCGCCGTTGTCGGCGACGATCGGCAGCGACGGCCGCACGATGTCCGAGGCATGCAGGAACGCGGTGCGCTGCAGGCCGACCTCGACGAAGGCCGCCTGCATCCCGGGCATGACGCGGCTGATGCGGCCCTTGTAGATGTTGCCGACGTAGCCGCGCCGGCTCGAGCGCTCGACCAGCACCTCCTGCAACATGCCGTTCTCGACCAGGGCCACGCGGGTTTCGCGTGGTGTCACGTTGATGAGGATTTCTTCGGACACAAAAGGGGTTAGAAAAGAATGTTGATCGGGTTTATAGCCCGGGCGCGCGGTGCTTGTCGAATCGCCGGACCGGCGCCGCGCCGAATCGGCGGGCGCCGCCGTGAAACCGCTGCACCCGCCCCGACCGGTCCCCGGCAAGCGATTGATTCGATTGAAAGAGGCGTCCGTGCGGCCGGCGCCGCCGGACCTGAACGCGGCCGGTCCGCTAGAGCCGAGCCAGGGCCCGGGCCAGATCGTCGATCAGCACCTGCGGGTCCTCCAGCCCGATCGACAGCCGCACCAGGCTCAGCGCCAGCCCCTTGGCTGGCCGCAGCGGCGTCCCCGGCGGGAACACCGCACAGACCGGAAACGCCAGCGACTCGTAGCCGCCCCAGGACACGGTCATCAGAAAGCGCGTCAGGCCGTCGCAGAAGCGCTCGACCGCGGCGACGTCCGCGGCGTCCAGATCGATCGTGACCAGGCCGCTGGCGCCGCGCAGCTGGCGCGCGCTCAGGCCGAGCTGCGGATTGTCCGCCGCCTGCGGCGACCAGACGCGGCGGATCCGCGGCTGGGCTTCGAGCCAGGTCAGCACGGTGCGCGTGCTGGCCGCGACGCGTTCCATGCGGATCTCGAGCGTGCGCAGGCCGCGCAGCATCAGCCAGGCATCGTGCGGCGACAGGATTGCGCCCAGCGTCATGTACGGCCCCTTGAACACGCCGCGCAGCAGAGAGGCCGGACCGCACAGCGCCCCGGCGACGACGTCGCTGTGGCCGTTGAGATACTTGGTCGCCGAATGCGCGACCAGGTCGATGCCGAGCGCGATCGGCGACTGGTTCAGCGGCGTCGCATGGCTGTTGTCGCACAGCGTGCGGATGCCACGCCGGCGCGCCAGTGCGGCGATGCCGGCCAGATCCTGCTGCTCGAACGTCATCGAGTTGGGGCTCTCGAGCACGATCAGCCGCGTGCGCTCGGTCAGCGCCGCCTCGAACGAGGCGGCCTCGCCGCCGTCGACGAAGCGGGCCTCCACGCCGAAGCGCGGCAGGAAATCCTGCAGCAGGCTGCGCGTCCAGCTGTACGGCCGCGCGGCGCAGACGACATGGTCGCCCTGGCCGACGCAGGCGATCACGCCGGCCGCGATCGCCGCGGCGCCGCTGCCGAACACGAGGCAGTCCTCGGCGCCCTCGAGCGCCGCGAGCTTCGCGCGCAGCATCGCGACGGTCGGATTGTTGCCGCGCGTATAGACGTGGCCGGCGTACTCGTCGCGGAAGCCGGCGCGCATCTGCGCGACCGTCGGGAACGCGAAGATCGAGGACTGCACCAGCGGCGGCACGACCGCGCCGTGATAGCGGTCGCGATCCTCGCCGAGGTGGTTGAGGATGTAGCTGAGGTCCATCAGCGCGGCTCCGGAAGGCCGCCACGCCGGGCAGCGCGGCGGCGGGCAGCGGCGCGGCTCAGAGGCCGCCGACGAACTCGCGCGTGGCGGCCGCGATCTGCGGGTCCTGCAGCGCCATGTGCAGCGTCGCCTTGACCAGGCCGAGCTTGTTGCCGCAGTCGAAGCGCGTACCGGCGAAGCGATAGGCCAGCACCGAGCGCTCGGCGAGCAGCGCCTCGATCGCGTCGGTCAGCTGGATCTCGCCGCCGGCGCCGGGCTGCGTGCTCTCGAGCAGCCCGAAGATCCGCGCCGGCAGCACGTAGCGGCCGACGATCGCCAGGTTCGACGGTGCGACCTCGGGCTTGGGCTTCTCGACGACCAGATTGATCTTGGCCGCGCGCTCGGACAATGCGGTCGCGTCGACGATGCCGTACTTGTCGGTCTGGTCGTGCGGCACTTCCTCCACCGCGATGATGCCGGCGCCGTTCTCGCGCTGCGAAAGCTCGGACATCTGGCGCAGTGCGCCGGGGCCCTCGTTCCAGATCAGGTCGTCGGGCAGGATCACGCCGAACGGCTCGTCGCCGACCACCGGCCGCGCGCAGAGCACGGCGTGGCCGAGCCCGCGCGCCTCGGGCTGGGTTACGAACACGCAGCGCACGTGCGGCGGCAGCGTGCCCTGCACCATCGCCAGCAGCTCGGTCTTGCCGGCCTCGGCGAGCTTGCTCTCGAGCTCGTAGGCCTTGTCGAAGTAGTCGGCGATCGCGTGCTTGTAGCGGTTGGTGACGAACACCAGCGTGTCGGCGCCGGCATCGACGGCCTCGTCGACCGCGTACTGGATCAGCGGCCGGTCCAGCACCGGCAGCATTTCCTTGGCGACCACCTTGGTCGCGGGCAGGAAGCGGGTGCCGAGACCGGCGACCGGGAAGACGACCTTGCGCAAACGGGGGGAGCTCACGGCATGTCCTCGAAACGAATGAAGGGGATGAGCATGGAATCGAAACGCGGCGCGGTCTGCGCGCGCACCGGACCGGACCCGGCGGCGGGCGATCGCGAACGGCGAGCCGCTGCCGTCAAGGCGCGCGCTCGCCGAGCGCCAGCACCTGCGCATCGCCGCCGGCCGGCCGCATCGCGAACTCCGGCAGCAGGCCGTCGAGCAGGCGCCGCAGCGCGTCCTCGTCGTAGTCGCGCGTGGCCAGCGCGCCCTGGCGCAGCTGACTCGCCAGCAGCTCCCAGGACATCAGCCGCGACTGCGCGAGGAAGATCTTGGCATGCGTGGTCTGCTGGTAGTTCTCGAGCGGGTGGAACAGCTCCTCGAACAGCTTCTCGCCGGGCCGCAGGCCGGTGAAGACGATGCCGACGTCGCGGCCGGGCTGCTTGCCGGCCAGGCGGATCATCTGCTCGGCGAGGTAGCGCACCTGCACCGGCTCGCCCATGTCGAGCGCGAAGATCTCGCCACCGCGGCCGAGTACGCAGGCCTGCAGGATCAGCTGCGCGGCCTCCGGGATCGTCATGAAGTAGCGCGTGATCTGCGGATGGGTGACCGTGACCGGACCGCCGGCGCGGATCTGCTCGCGGAACAGCGGCACGACCGAGCCGGCCGAATCGAGCACGTTGCCGAAGCGCACCGTGATGAAGCGCGTGCGCGAATGCGTCGCGAAGTTCTGGCAGAACAGCTCGGCCACGCGCTTGCACGCGCCCATGACGCTGGACGGATTGACCGCCTTGTCGGTCGAGATCAGCACGAAGCTGCCGGCGCCGTGACGGTCGGCGGCCTCGGCCACGACCTGAGTCGCCAGCACGTTGTTGCGGAACGCCTCGCGGATCTGCCCCTGCAGCAGCGGCACGTGCTTGTAGGCCGCGGCGTGGAAGACCACCTCGGGCCGCGCCGCCGCGAACGCGCGCTCGCAGGCGATCGCGTCGCCGCAATCGCCGATGCGCGCGTCCAGCAGCAGGTCCGGATACTCGCGGCGCAGCTCCTGCTCGATGCGGTAGAGGTTGTATTCGGACTGTTCGAGGATCGTCAGCGCCGCCGCGCCGAGCCGCGCGACCTGCCGGCACAGCTCCGAGCCGATCGAGCCGCCGCCGCCGGTGACCAGGACGCGCTTGCCGGAGATGCCGGTGCGGATCGCGGTCCAGTCCAGCTGCACCGGATCGCGGCCGAGCAGATCCTCGATCGCGACCTCCTTGAGCTCGTTGAAGCTCGAGCGCCCGGCGACGATGTCCTCCAGGCGCGGCACCGTGCGGAACGGCAGGCCGGTCTCCTCGCACAGCGCGACCACGCGCCGCATCTGCACGTTGGTCGCCGACGGCATCGCGATCAGCAGCATCTGCGCGGCGGTCTCGCGCGCGAGCAGCGGCAGGTCGGCCAAGTGGCCGAGCACCGGCACGCCGTGGACGCGGCCGCCGCGCAGCTTGGCATCGTCGTCGAGCACGCCGACCGGCCGGTAGCGGTTCTCGTGCAGCAGATCGCGGACCAGGGCCGCACCGGCACGCCCGGCGCCGAGCACCAGCACGCGCTGCGCCGAACGGCCGCCGCCCAGATCGAGATGGCTGTCCTTCCAGTAGCGGTAGAGCAGGCGCGGTCCGCCGAGCAGGACCGAGAGTACCAGCGGATAGATCACCAGCACCGCGCGCGGCACGCTGTCGAGGCGGTTGTACAGGAACAGCACCAGCGCCGCGGCGAGCGCGCCGAGCACGCTGGCGCGCGCGATGTTCCACAGGTCCGGCAGACTCGCGAAGCGCCACAGGCCCTTGTACAGCCCGGTCAGCCAGAACACCGCGCCCTGCGCGGCCAGCACCAGGGCCAGCTCGGGCGTCAGCCAGCCGATCTGCGGCGGCTCGGCCAGCAGCGAATAGCGCACCACGTTGGCCACGACCCAGGCCAGCGCGACCATCGTCAGATCGTGCAGGACCACCGCGAGCCGCGGATGGATCGCCGCCATCGCCGAGCGCAGCATCGTCATCGCGTGCCCCGCATCCGAATGCGGCGCAGGCAGTGCCGCCGGCCGGCGAACCACAGCGCGAGGCCGGCCGCGTAGACCGCGGCGCAGGCGCCCCAGGCCGCAGGCGGCGCCTCAAACGGACCGATGGCGATGTTCGACATGGTGCCCGACACCCGAGGTGAACGATTGACCCAGCACAGGACCGGAACGACGATTCCGAGATTCCACAGCGCGTAGAGCGCGACGACCCGCGGATGGCTGCGTCCGCTGCGCACCAGCCACTGGTAGAGGTGCTCGCGGTGCGCACTATACCAACGCCGGCCGCGGAGCATGCGCGAGAGCAAGGTAGCCGAGGCGTCGACAACGAAGGCCGAACAGGCGATCGCGACATTGACCGCGGCCGGCGCGGCCTGCGCCAGGTGCGCCAGCCCGAGCAGCGCGACCAGCAGGCCGAGCACGCCGCTGCCGACGTCGCCCATGAAGATATGCGCGCGCGGGAAGTTGAACGGCACGAAGCCACCGACCGCGGCCGCCATGACCAGCGCCGCGGCGGCCGGCGCCGGCGCGCCGTAGCGGTCGAGCAGGACCGCCATTACGACGAACACGAACAGCGCCTGCAGCGCCAGCAGGCCGTCGATGCCGTCCATGAAGTTGTGCAGGTTGATGCTCCAGACGATCGTCAGGACCGCGGCGAGCGCGAGCAGCAGGCGAGCCGCCGGCTCCGCGCCGAACGCATCCGGGAGCGCCGCCGGGCCGGAACCGGCCAGCAGCGCCGGGATCGCCGGCGCGCAGACCAGAGCGGCGGCCAGCGCATGCACGGCCAGCCGCGCCGCGGCGCCGAGCGGCCGGTGATCGTCGATCCAGCCGACTGCCGCGACCAGCACGATCGCCGCGACCACCGGCCACTGCGCCGGCATCCACAGCACGATCGGCACGCCGATGCAGACCAGGACCGCGGCGACGATCGCGATGCCGCCGCCGCGCGGCGTCGGCACCGTATGCGAGCGGCGCTGGCCGGGCTGGTCGATCAGGCGGCGGCGCAGCGCGTAGGCGATGCTGGCGCGGGTCAGCAGCGCCGACAGCACGAACGCCAGCGCGGCGAGCGGCGCCGCGATCGTCGCCGATACCGTCATGCCGATGGCCTACTCGCCGACCACGCCGTGGATCGGACGCACCGATTCCCAGCTCTTGCAGCTCGGGCACTGCCAGTGGTGCGCCTTGGCGCCGAAGCCGCAGCGGTTGCAGCGGTACATCGCCTGGCCTTCGAGCAGCTTGCGCGCCAGTTCGCGCAGCAGCAGCAGGTTCTCGCGCGCCTCGCCGCGCGAGCGGTCCAGGCTGACGTCGATCAGCGCGATCAGCGCGCGCACCGACGGCCGCTGGCGCAGCGTCTGGTTGAGGTAGGCGATCGCGACGGCCTCGCCGCGTGTGCTCGCGTAGAGCTTGGCCAGCGCGAGCACCGGCGAGACGCCCTTGTAGCGCTCGGCGATGCCGAGCAGAAACGCCTCGGCGCGCTGCATGCGCTGCAGGCGCGCGTAGCAGTCCAGCAGCGGCGCCAGGATCTCCGGCACGTAGTCCACGTCCTGCTCGGCGACGCGCTCGAACGCGGCGGCGGCCTCGGCCAGATGGCCGCGCGTGGCCTCGATGTGGCCGCGCACGATGCTCGCGCGCACGCAGCGCCCTTCGGCGCCCTCGGCCTGGTCCAGATAGGCCAGCGCGGTCGGCCAGTCGGCCTGCGCGCGCGCCTGCTCGGCGAGCTCGCAGTAGAACTGGGCGATGATCGCCGCCTGCGAGTCGCCGCCGGCCTTCTCGAGCCGGCGCGCGTGTTCGATCGCCTTGTGCCAGTCGCGCTCGTGCTGGTAGATCGAGATCAGATGCCGCAGCGCCGACGGCGCCAGCGCGTCCATCGCGACGAGGTCGCTGAACAGCGTCTCGGCGCGATCGAGCAGGCCGGCGCGCATGTAGTCCTCGCCGAGCTCGAGCAGGGCGACAGTCTTCTCCGATTCGCTGAGATTGGGCCGCGCGATCAGGTGCTGATGCACGCGGATCGCACGCTCGACCTCGCCGCGGCGGCGGAACAGGTTGCCGAGCGCCAGATGCGTCTCGACGGTGTCGCGGTTGATCTCGGCGAGCTTGAGGAAGACCTCGATCGCCTTGTCCTGCTGTTCGTTGAGCAGGTAGTTCAGACCGCGGAAATAGCTGGTCGACAGCTCGTTGACGCGCGCGCCGGAGCTGCGCTCGCTACCGCGGCGCCCGAGCAGCCAGCCCGATAGCGCGGCGACCGGGAGCAGCGCGAACAGCCAGGCGAGTGCGTTCATGCACCACCGGATACCACGGGCTCGTCGGGGGCGGCCGGACTGCCCGGCGCGGCGGCCGCGGCCGCCTTCGCACGGCGGCGCGCGCGGCGCCCGCGCGCGAACCAGACCAGACAGCCGCCGCTGAGCCAGCCGAGCATCAGGGCGGCCAGCAGCGCGGCGCCCTTGGGCAGGGACACGCTGCGGACGTAGAGGTCCACGCTGATCGTCTCGGCGTTGAGCGCGCCGAACACGGCGCCGAACACCGCGAACAGGACCACCAGCAGCAGGGTCAAACCGGTACGCATCGTGATCTCAACGCGAACGAACGGCGCAGCCGGCCGCACGGCGGCACGACCGGTCAGTCGTTGGACTGGAGCAGCTGCTTGGCCGACTCATTGACGCGCTCACGCAGTTCCTTGCCCGGCTTGAAGTGCGGCACATGCTTGCCCGGCAAGGCTACCGCGTCGCCGGTCTTGGGGTTGCGACCCATGCGCGGCGGACGGTAGTGCAGCGAGAAGCTGCCGAAACCGCGGATCTCGATACGATCGCCGTCGGCCAGCGCCTGGCTCATCTGTTCGAGCAGGCTCTTGACCGCCAGCTCCACATCGTTGGCCGCAAGGTGCACCTGACGCGCGGCCAACGCTTCAATCAATTCCGACTTGGTCATCGACGCGGAATGTTCCGTTGTGGGCCGCCGCTGCCCGCCCGAAGGCGGACAGCGGGGCCGTTTCATCGCACACCGTACGCGGACGGAGGCGCCCCTGTGACGCGCGGGAGATCAGTCGGCCGAGCGGCCGAGCTGTTCCTTGAGCAGCGCACCGAGCTTGGTGGTGCCGCCCGACGCGCTCTGGTACTCCTCGAGCGTCTGCTGCAGCTCTTCCTCGTCCTTGGCGCGGATCGACAGCTGCAGGCTGCGGCCCTTGCGGTCCATGCCGGTGTACTTGGCTTCGACCGTGTCGCCGACCTTGAGGTACTGCGTCGCGTCCTCGACCCGCTCCTTGGCGATGTCGTTGGCGCGCAGATAGCCTTCCACGCCGTCGCCGAGGTCGATCGTCGCACCGCGCGCGTCCACTTCACGGACCGTGCCGCTGACGATGCTGCCGCGCGGATGGGCCGCCATGAACTGGCCGAACGGATCCTGCTCGAGCTGCTTGACGCCGAGCGAGATGCGCTCGCGTTCCGGATCGACGGCCAGCACGACCGCCTCGATCTCCTCGCCCTTCTTGAAGTTGCGGACCAGGTCTTCGCCGGTGGTCTGCCAGGAGATGTCCGACAGATGGACCAGACCGTCGATGCCGCCTTCCAGACCGACGAAGATGCCGAAGTCGGTGATCGACTTGATCGTGCCGATGACCTTGTCGTTCTTCTTGTGGATCGCGGCGAAGGCTTCCCACGGGTTGGCGCGGGTCTGCTTCATGCCGAGCGAGATGCGGCGGCGCTCCTCGTCGACGTCCAGGACCATGACCTCGACCTCGTCGCCGACCTGGACCATCTTGCCCGGGTTGACGTTCTTGTTGGTCCAGTCCATCTCCGAGACGTGCACGAGGCCTTCGACGCCCGGCTCGAGCTCGACGAAGCAGCCGTAGTCGGTGACGTTGCTGACCTTGCCGAACAGACGGGTGCCGGTCGGGTAGCGACGCGAGATCGCGACCCACGGATCCTCGCCGAGCTGCTTGAGGCCGAGGCTGACGCGGTTGCGCTCGCGGTCGAACTTGAGCACGCGCACGTCGAGCTCGTCGCCGACGTTGACCACCTCGGACGGATGACGCACGCGCTTCCACGCCATGTCGGTGATGTGCAGCAGGCCGTCGATGCCGCCGAGGTCGACGAACGCACCGTAGTCGGTGAGGTTCTTGACGACACCCTTGACGACCGCGCCTTCCTGCAGGCGGTCCAGCAGCTGCTCGCGCTCGACGCTGAACTCGCTCTCGACCACCGCACGACGCGAGACCACCACGTTGTTGCGCTTGCGGTCGAGCTTGATGATCTTGAACTCGAGTTCCTTGCCTTCGAGGTAGGACGGATCGCGCACCGGCCGCACGTCGACCAGCGAGCCCGGCAGGAACGCGCGGACGTCCTTGATGTCGACGGTGAAGCCGCCCTTGACCTTGCCGGAGATCCGGCCGGTGATCGCGGCATTGGCGGTCTGCGCCTCTTCGAGCTCGTCCCACACCAGCGAACGCTTGGCCTTCTCGCGCGAGAGCATCGTCTCGCCGAAGCCGTTCTCGATCGAGTCGAGCGCGACCTTGACCTCGTCGCCGACGTCGATCTCCAGTTCGCCCAGATCGTTCTTGAACTGCTCGATCGGAATGATGCCCTCGGACTTCAGGCCGGCGTTGACGACGACGACGTCGTTGCGGATGTCGACGACGATGCCGGACACGATGGCGCCGGAGCGCAGCTTGGCCAGCGAGGACTGGCTCTGTTCGAACAGCTCAGCAAAACTTTCGGTCATGTTGGTATCCAGTTGAGACAACAGATCGCAGTCGCCGCGGGTTCCAGCCTGCGAGACGAGGCGCGATCCACCTGTCGAGGGTGCCGTTTCGCCGGCACCGTTCAAATTCCCGGCGCGCGTGCGCCGGACCGTTCCCTTCCGTACGATCAGGAGGCCGGACGCACCAGCGCCAGCACGCGCGACACCACCGTCTGGACCGGCATGCCGGTCGTGTCGATGGTGACGGCGTCGGCGGCGGGCCTGAGCGGCGCCACCACGCGGGCGGCGTCGCGCGCGTCGCGCGCCTCGATTTCATGCAAAAGGGCGGCGAGTGTAACGCTCAACCCCTTTTCTTTCAACTGTTTATACCGGCGCTGTGCGCGCTCGGCGGCGCTGGCCGTCAGAAACACCTTGTACGGGGCATCCGGGAAGATCACCGTGCCCATGTCGCGGCCGTCGGCGACCAGGCCCGGCGCGCGGCGGAAGCCGCGCTGGCGCTCGAACAGGGCCGAGCGCACGCCGGGGATCGCCGCGATCGCCGAGGCCGCCGCGCCGGCGGTCTCGGTGCGCAGCTCGTCGGTCGCGTCGTGGCCGTTGACGATCACGCGCGTCTCGCCGCCGTCGCCGGGATCGCGGAAGCGGATCGTCGTGGTCTGCGCGCAGCGCGTGACCGCATCGGCGTCGGACAGGTCCAGGTCGGCCGAACCGGCGGCGTAGCCGACCGCCCGGTACAGCGCGCCGGAGTCGAGCAGATGCCAGCCGAGCGCCTCGGCGACCAGGCGGCTGACCGTCCCCTTGCCCGATCCGGAAGGACCGTCGATCGTCAGGACCGGGGCGGAAGGCGATGCCGGCGTCATGGGAGCTCCTCGGGCGCAATCGGCGATTTTATCAGGTCGGCAGGTCCGGACCGCGCATCCGGGCCGCACCCGAACGCAGCGCAGCGGGAGGCGGGCACTGCGGCGGATGCGCGCTCCCCGGCCGGAACGGTCCACGGCGGTGCACGGCGCCGGCCGGCGCCGGCTGCCGCATGGCCGCCGCCCATGGCGGCAGCGCGGATCGCATCGCCGCTGCGCTTGATCCGGATCAACTGGTCCGCGGCGGGCCGCGGCGATGATGATCGCCCGCCTCCTGCGAAGCACCGCCATGTTCAAGAAGATCCTCGTTCCGACCGACGGCAGCGCGCTGTCGCACAAGGCGATCGCCGGCGCGATCGAGCTGGCCTCGGCCCTCGGCGCGGGCATCGTCGGCTACTGCGGCGCCGAAGACTATCCGCTGTCGTTCGCCGAATACACGCTGGTCGATCCGGAACAGTTCCGGCGACAGGCGCTGGCCGGTGCCGAACGCCATCTGCGCCACATCGCCGACGCGGCCGCGGCGGCCGGCGTGTCGTGCCGCACCGTCGCGGCCGAATGCGACACGGTCTGGAGCGGCATCATCGATACCGCGACCAGCCAGGGCTGCGATCTGATCTTCATGGCCTCGCACGGCCGCCGCGGCCTGTCCGCCGCGCTGCTCGGCAGCGAGACGCAGAAGGTGCTGACCCACTCGAAGATCCCGGTGCTGGTCTATCGCTGAGCGGCCGCCTGCGCGCTCAGCGCGAAGCCGCAGCCGTTGGCGAGCTCGAGAAAGCCCGGGAACGAGGTCGCCACGTTCGCGCAGTCGGCGATCCGCACCGGCCCGGCGGCGATCAGGCCGGCCACGGCGAAGCTCATCGCGATGCGGTGGTCGCCGCGGCTGTCGACGCGGCCGGCGCCGATCGGTCCGCCCTCGATGTCGGCACCGTCCGGATGCTCGGTCACGGCGACGCCGAGCGCCTCCAGGCCGCGCGCCATTGCCGCGAGGCGATCCGATTCCTTGACGCGCAGCTCGGCGGCGCCGCTGATGCGCGTGATGCCGCGTGCCGCCGCGGCGGCGACGAACAGCGCCGGAAACTCGTCGATCATGTCCGGCACCAGATCCGGCGGCAAGTCGATGCCGCGCAGCGGCGCATGCCGCACGTGCAGATCGGCGACGGGCTCTCCGCCCTGCTCGCGGCGGTCCCGCTCGACGATATCGGCGCCCATCAGGCGCAGCGCGGTCAGCAGCCCGGTCCGACGCGGATTGAGGCCGACCGCACTCAAGACCAGGTCGGATCCCGGCATCAGGCTGGCCGCGACCAGGAAGAACGCGGCCGACGAGAAATCGGCCGGCACGCGCACGTCGGTCGCGCGCAGGCGGTGGCCGCCGGACAGGCGCGCCCAGCCTTCGCCGAACGCGATCGGCCAGCCGAACGCAGCCAGCATGCGCTCGCTGTAGTCGCGCGTCGGATGAACCTCCCGCACCTCGGTCTGGCCGTCGGCATACAGACCGGCCAGCAGCAGCGCGGACTTGACCTGTGCGCTGGCGACCGGCAGCGCGTGGCGCATGCCGCGCAGGGCGCGGCCGCCGTGAATCCGCAGCGGCGGCAGGCCGCCGGGCTCGGCATCGATGCGAGCGCCCATCAGCGCCAGCGGATCGATCACGCGCCGCATCGGCCGCCGCGACAGCGACGCGTCGCCGACCAGGACCGACTCGAAGCGCTGGCCGGCGAGCAGGCCGGCAAGCAGGCGCATGCCGGTACCGGCATTGCCGCAGTCGATCGGCGCGGCCGGCGCCCGCAGGCCATGCAGGCCGACGCCATGCACGATCCGCCGCGACGCCGACGGGGTCTCGATGTGCACGCCCATGCCGGCGAACGCCGCGGCGGTCGCGCGCGTGTCCTCGCCCTCGAGGAAGCCGTCGACCCGCGACACGCCCTCGGCCAGCGCGGCCAGCATGATCGCGCGGTGCGAGACCGACTTGTCGCCGGGCACGAGGATCGTGCCGGTCAGCGGTCCACCCGCGGCGCTCGTCCATTCCAGCTGGCTCATCGGCGCGTACATCCTCGGATTCGGATCAGAACCTCGGCGGCGTGACCGCTCGCGCAGCACCGGGGCCCGCAGACAGCAGGCGACCCGCCCGTGGCCAGCGTCGGCGATGCGGCGCTGCGCGCGGCTTGGCGCCCCGCCGCGACCATCATGACGGCAGCGCCGCCAGCAGGCGCAGGTTCTCCTCGCGGCTGCCGACGCTGATGCGCAGGGTCTGCGGCAAGCCGTAGCCGGTCATCGGCCGCACGATCACCGCGCGCGCGAACAGCGCCGCCTCGAGCGCGGCGGCGTCCGCGCCGAGGTCGATCAGCAGGAAGTTGGTCTGCGACGGCAGCACGCGGTAGCCGCGTGCGCTCAGCTCGCCGGCCAGCCAGGCCCGCTCGGCCAGCGTCCAGTCGCGCACCGCGCGCAGATGCCCGGTATCGCCGAGCGCGGCCTCGGCCGCGGCGAGCGCCGGCCCGTTGACGTTGAACGACTCGCGCAGGCGTTCGATCACCTCGACCACGCCCGGATCGGCGACGAGGTATCCCACGCGCAGGCCGGCCAGCGCGTAGGCCTTGGAGAACGTACGCGTGACGATCAGGTTCGGATGGCGCTCGATCAGGCGCAGCGCGCTGCGCGGCCCCTCGGCGTCGGCGAACTCCTGATACGCCTCGTCGACGACGACCAGTACGGTCTGCGGCACCTCGGCAAGCAGGGCGTCGAGCGCCGCGTCGTCGAACCAGCCGCCGGTCGGGTTGTTCGGATTGGCCAGGAACACGATACGCGTGTCGGCCTCGACCGCGGCGGCGATCGCCGGCAGATCGTGGCCGTACGGCATGCGCGCATGATCGGCCGGCAGCGCCGGCACGCGGATCGCGCGCGCGCCGGCCGCCGCGGTCGCGATCGGGAACACCGCGAAGCCGTATTGCGAATGGACGACCGAGCCGTGCGCGTCGGCGAAGCACTGGCCGATCAGCATCAGCAGCTCGTGCGAGCCGTTGCCGAGCGCGATCCGCGACGCATCGACGCCGAGGTGGCCGGCGATCGCGCGCTTGAGCGCCGCGCCTTTCGGATCGGGATAGCGGAACGCCTCGGCCAGGCTGTCGCGTGCCGCGGCGAGTGCGCGCGGACTGGGGCCGAGCGGATTCTCGTTCGAGCCGAGCTCGGCGAGCGCGGCGCCGTGCAGCCGGCGCAGCGCCGGCAGGTCGTGGCCGGGATCGTAGGCGCGCAGCGCCGCGGTGGCCGCATTGGCCAGCCGCGCAGCGTCGAAGCTCACGGCACCGCGACCGGATAGGAGCCCAGCACCTTGATCTGCGCGGCGTGCGCCTGGAGTTCGGCCAGTGCGCGCTGCATCGGCGCGTCCTCGACGTGGCCGGCCAGATCGATGAAGAACGCGTATTCCCACTTGGCCTGGTGCGAGGGCCGCGACTCGATGCGGTTCATGCTGATGCCATGCCGGGCGAACGGGCTCAGCACGTTGAACAGCGCACCGGGCTGGTCCTTGATGAAGACCAGGACCGAGGTGCGATCGTGCCCGGACGCCGGAAACAGCTGGCGGCCGATCACCAGGAAGCGCGTGGTGTTGTCCTTGTCGTCCTCGATCGGTCCGGTGATGACCTTGCGCAGCCCGTAGACGTGGCCGGCCGCCTCGCCGGCGATCGCCGCGGCGTCGTCGGCGTTGCGCGCGCGGCGCGCGCCCTCGGCATTGCTCGACACCGGGATCTTCTCGACCTGAGGCAGGTTGCCGCGCAGCCAGCCCTGCGTCTGCGCGAACGACTGCGGATGCGAGTAGATGCGTTCGATGTCCTCGATGCGGCCGCTGCGCGAGAGCAGAAACTGGTGCACGCGCAGCTCGACCTCGCCGCAGATCTTGAGGCCGGAGGTCAGGAACAGGTCGAGCGTGACCTGGATCGTGCCCTGCCCCGAGTTCTCAACCGGCACCACGCCGAAATCGGCATTGCCGTTCTCGACCTCCTGGAACACCTCCTCGATGCTCGCCATCGGCATGCCGTGCGCCGAGCGGCCGAAGTGCTTGAGCACGGCCTGCTGGCTGAACGTGCCTTCCGGCCCGAGGAAGCCGATCTTCAGCGGTTCCTGCTGGGCCAGACACGCCGACATGATCTCGCGGAACAGATGGACCAGCACCTCGTCGCCGAGCGGCCCCTGGTTGCGGTCGACGACCATGCGCAGCACCTGCGCCTCGCGCTCGGGCCGGTAGTAGTCCACCGCCGCCGCGAGCGGCCCCTTGGCTAGGCCGACCTGGTGCGCGAAGCGGGCGCGTTCGGCGATCAGCTCCTGGATCGTGCGATCGATGGCGTCGATGCGCGCGCGCACCTGGGCCAGGTCGGGGGGTGCATCGGGCGGCGGATCTGCGCTCATGGGATCGGATCGGCAATGGAAGGGGGGACGCGCCGCCGGCTCAGCCGTGGCGGCGCGCGAAGTCCTGCATGAAGGCGACCAGCGCGTGCACGGCCTCCAGCGTCACCGCGTTGTACAGCGAGGCGCGCATGCCGCCGACCAGCTTGTGCCCTTTCAGCGCGAGCAGGCCGGCCTCGCGCGATTCGCGCAGGAACACTTCGTCGAGCCCGGCGCGCGGCAGCGTGAACGGCACGTTCATCGCTGAGCGCGCGTCCGGATCGACCGGGTTGCGATAGAAGTCCGAGCCGTCGATCGCCGCGTACAGCGCGGCGGCCTTCTCGCGATTGCGCGCGGCCATCGCGGCGACGCCGCCCTCGGCCTTGAGCCACTTGAAGACCAGGCTGGCCAGATACCAGCCGAACGTATTGGGCGTATTGAGCAGCGAGCCCTGGGCGGCGTGTTCGGCGTAGCTGAAGATCCGCGCGATGTCGGCCGGGCAGCGCGCGAGCAGATCCTCGCGCACGATCATCACGACCAGACCCGAGGCGCCGATGTTCTTCTGCGCGCCGGCGTAGATCAGGCCGTAGTGCGAGACGTCGATCGGCCGCGACAGGATGTCCGATGACATGTCGGCGACCAGCGGCACCTCGCCGGTGTCCGGCGGATCGGCGAACTGCACGCCGTGGATCGTCTCGTTGCTGACGACGTGGACGTAGGCGGCGGAAGGGTCGAACCGCCACGCGTCGGCCGGCGGCAGACCGGCGTAGCCGCCGGCCTGCGCGCTGGCCGCGATGCGGACCGTCGTGTACGGCGAGGCCTCGCGTGCGGCCTTCTCGCTCCAGGCGCCGGTCAGCACGTAGTCGGCGACCTGGTCGCGCCGCGCGATGTTCATCGGGATCTGCGCGAAATGCTGGGTCGCGCCGCCCTGCAGGAACAGCACGCGGTAGTGATCGGGGATCGCGAGCAGGTCGCGCAGGTCGCGCTCGGATTCGGCGGCCAGATCCATGAACGGCTTGCCGCGATGGCTGACCTCCATCACCGAAGCGCCGGTGCCGTTCCACTCGAGCAGCTCGGCCTGCGCCTGGCGCAGCACCGCCTCGGGCAGGGCGGCCGGTCCGGCGCTGAAGTTGAAGCATCGACTCACGCGAACCTCGCAGATGCGCTGCGCACGGCGCAGGCGGTGACGGAAACGACCACAGTATGCCGCAGTGCGGCATGGCGGCAAGCCCGGCTGGCGCGCGTTCCGCAGCCGCCGCGTTCATCGCGGCTGAACATCGGACGGAGTATCGTCGCGACGCCCTTCCCGCCTCGCCGGAACCGACCCATGCGCCGCGACGCCGTACCCGCCATACCGGGCTCGCAGATCACGTCCGAATCGACCTGGCTGCGCCGCCGCCAGATCCTCAAGGCGCTCGCGCTGGCCGGACCGGCCCTGGCCGCCGGCTGCAGCCGGGCCGAGGACGGCGCCGCCGCCGAGGCGGCCGAGCTGCCCGGCGAGGCGCTGACGGTCGCCAGCCGCAGCGCCTACTCGACCGACGAGACCCGGACCAGCCTGCGCGACGCGACGCACTACAACAATTACTACGAGTTCGGGACCGGCAAGGACGATCCGTGGCGGCGATCGGGCCGCTTCAAGCCGGCGCCGTGGAGCGTGGAGGTGGCCGGACATGCCGAGCTGACCGGCCGCTTCGCGCTGGAGGACCTGGTCAAGCCGCATGCGCTCGAGGAACGCATCTATCGCATGCGCTGCGTCGAGGCCTGGTCGATGGTCATTCCGTGGGTCGGCATCCCGCTCGGCGACGTGCTCAAGCGCTTCCGCCCGACCGCCCAGGCCAAGTACGTCGCGTTCACGACGGTCGAGCGACCGGCCGAGATGCCGGGGCTGTCGTATCCGGTGCTGCGCTGGCCGTATCGCGAGGGCCTGCGCATCGACGAGGCGATGCATCCGCTGACCCTGCTCGCGGTCGGGCTGTACGGGCGCACGCTGCCGAACCAGAACGGCGCGCCGCTGCGCCTGGTCGTGCCGTGGAAGTACGGCTTCAAGGGCATCAAGTCGATCGTGCGCATCGACTTCACCGAGAGCCAGCCGGCCACCTCGTGGAACCTCTCGGCCGGCGACGAGTACGGCTTCTACGCCAACGTCAATCCGGGGGTCAGCCATCCGCGCTGGAGCCAGGCCAGCGAACGGCGCATCGCCGGCACCGGCCTGAACCTGCTCGGCAACCGGATCGCGACGCTGCCGTTCAACGGCTACGCCGACCAGGTCGCCGGCCTGTATGCCGGCATGGACCTGCGGACCCACTATTGATGGCGCGCCGCCTCGATCCGATCGCGCTCAGCAAGCCTTTCGTCTTCGCCGCCTGCCTGCTGCCGCTGGCCTGGCTGGTCTGGCTGACCGCCTACGGCGACCTCGGACCCGATCCGGTCGCGCGCCTCGAGCACGAAACCGGCGCCTGGGCGTTGCGCCTGCTGCTGGCGACGCTGGCGCTGACGCCGCTGCGCCGGCTCGGCGCCGGTGCCGGCGTGATCCGCTACCGGCGCATGCTGGGGCTGTTCGCGTTCTTCTACGCCAGCGTGCATCTGGCGGTCTATCTGGTCGTCGATCTCGGCGGCTTCTGGTCGCAGATCCTGCAGGAGATCGCGCGCAAGCCGTTCGTGACCGCCGGCTTCCTGGCCTGGCTGCTGATGATTCCGCTGGCCGTCACCTCGACGCGCGCGATGATGCGCCGGCTCGGCGGCCGCTGGCAGAAGCTGCACCGGCTGATCTATCCGCTGGCGATCCTGGCGATCCTGCATTTCCTCTGGCAGGTCAAGTACGGCGAGACGATCGCGGTGCGCGAGCCGCTGATCTACGCCGGCATCCTCGTCGTGCTGCTGGCCCTGCGCGTGCCGGACTGGCTGCGCCGTGCGCGCCGCTCAGGTGCCCAGCAGCAATAGCAGCGCCAGCGCCAGGCCGATCAGCGCGCCGCCGCCGATCAGCCACCACAGGCCGTTGCGCGCCGCCTCGGTCTCCTCGCCGGCACCGTCCAGCAGCGCCGGATCGACGGCCGGCTGCGGAATCAGCGGCGTGCGGCGCGTCTCGTCGGCCGACGGCAGGCCCGGCGCCTCGATCAGGAACCGGTTGCGGCCGATCACGACCTGGTCTCCGGAGCGCAGCAGCGCCGCCGTGACGGCGACGCCGTTGACCTGGACGCCGCCGCTGCCGTGGCTGCGCAGTGCGATGCGCGGCCCGCCGAGCACGATCGTCGCATGCAGCGGCTCGACGCCGGCCTCGTCGACGACGAGGTCGTTGCCGGCAGCCGATCCGATCGTCAGCTGCGGATTGAGTGCGATCGACTTGCCGAACCAGCTGCCGGAGATCCCGCGCAGCGCGGCGCGTGCCACCGGCGCGGACCCGTCGACGTCGAGCGTCACCGCCTCGTCCGCGACGTCGGCGTCGCGATCGGGCTTGACCAGGACCGCGACGCGATCGAGACAGACCGTGTCGCCGAGCCGCAGCAGCGCCTTCTCGCGTACCGGCCGCGCATTGACGTGGGTGCGCGCGGCCGCGTCGAGTACGTCCAGGACCAGACCGCGCGCATCGGCGGTGACGCGCGCGTGCCAGGCGTGCACGCCGTCGGCCGCGATCACGATCGTGTTGCCTTCCGCGCTGCCGAGCGTGACGGCGCCGGCGGCGACGACGACGTCGCGGTGCTCGCCGTTCGGAAAACTGAGGCGCATCGGCCATCCAGGCTTGTTATTGCCGCGAAATTTAGCACAGCATGCCGTCCCGCACGCCCGCATCCGGAGCCCGGCATGAGCCGCATCGACATCCGCCGTCCCCACCAGCGCAGCCGCCAGGACGTGCGCGACGCCGTCGACCGGCTGGCCTGCTCGCTCGGCGACCGGTTCGGCGTCTGCCACCGCTGGGACGGCGACACGCTGACGTTCGAACGCAGCGGCGTGCGCGGCCGGATCGCGGTCGGCGAGCACGACGTGCACGTCAGCGCCGAACTCGGCCTGCTGATGGGCGCGATGAAGCCGCTGATCGAACGCGAGATCGAGCGCTACCTCGACCAGCATCTGGCCTGATCGCGACACGCATCGGCCGCCCGTCGGCAGCCGTGCGCGGCCACGTCGCGCCCGCAGTTCGCCACAACGGCTCGCTATACTGATCGGCATCCGTTCTGGAGGGGAACTTGGGATGAAGGCCTCGCTGCCTGTTTCGCCGTTGCGTCTCGGATGGACCATCGTGCTGTCGTCGGCGCTGGCCCTGCTCGGTGCCTGCAGCCGTTCCCCGCAAGGCGTGCCCGAACTCCAGGAGCGCAAACCGGTCGCCGCCGAGCCGGCGACGCAGCCGGAAGGCTTCGCGCTGGCCTCGGCGCGCGCCGAGCCGTACCAGGGGCAGCTCGCGCTGACGCTGGAGTTCTCGCGCGCGCTGACCGGATCGCAGACGTTCGACACGCTGATCGAGGTGACCGGGCCGAAGGGCGAGACCGTAACCGGCAGCTGGGCGCTCGACGAGGACGGCAAGACGCTGCGCTTCCCGTTCGTGCAGGCCGACGCCAGCTACACCGTGCGCATCAAGCCGGGCATCGGCGCGGTCGACGGCAGCACGCTGTCCGAGGCGGTCGAGAAATCGGTCTATACCGGTCCGCTGGAACCCGCGGTCGGCTTCGCGTCGCAGGGCAGCGTGCTGCCGGCGCGCGAGACGCGCGGCCTGCCGGTGGTGTCGGTCAACGTGCCGGAGGTCGACGTCGAGTTCCTGCGCGTGCAGGACAAGGAAATCCCGAACTTCTTCGCGGCCTACCAGCGCAACGCCAAGCGCTCCTCGTGGGAGCTCGATCCGCGCTACGGCTGGTACGGGCGCGAGGGCAAACCGGTCGCGCAGATCGCCGAGTCGGTCTATGCCAACCGCTTCGCACTGGCCGGCAAGCAGAACGAGCGCACGCTGTCGTACCTGCCGATTCAGAACATCGCCGAGCTGAACCAGCCGGGTCTGTACTTCGCGGTCATGAAGCGCGCCGGCAGCTTCGGCGACCAGTTCGAGACCAGCTTCTTCTTCGTCAGCGACATCGGTCTGCACACGCGTGTCTATGCCGACAAGCTGTTCGTGCACACCGCCTCGCTGAAGACCGGGGCGGCCACCAGCGGTGTCGAGATCGCCGTCGTCGACGCCAAGGGCGAGACCGTCGTCAGCGGCACCACCGACGCCAGCGGCAACGCCCTGCTCGGCTACACGCTCAACGCCGCGCACGTGCTGACCGCGCGCGCCGGCCGCGACGTCTCGCTGCTGCCGTTCAACCAGCCGGCGCTGGACCTGTCCGACTTCGCGGTCGGCGGCCGCCGCCAGGAGCGCTTCGACGTATTCGCCTGGTCCGGGCGCGATCTGTACCGGCCCGGCGAGACCGTGCGGCTGTCGGCGCTGCTGCGCGACTTCGACGGCAAGCCGATCGCCGCCCAGCCGCTGTTCGTCAGCCTCAAGCAGCCCGACGGCCGCGTGTTCGCGCAGGCCAGGCTCGAGCCCGGCGATCTGAACTATTTCGAATGGACGCGCGAGATTCCGGCCGATGCGCCGACCGGCCGCTGGCAGGTCGAGTTCCGGCTCGACCCGGCCGCCAAGGAAGCCAGCCAAGGCATCACGTTCCGCATCGAGGAATTCCTGCCCGAGCGCCTCAAGCTCGACCTCGGCACCGCGCAGGATCGGCTGGCGCCCGGCGAGGCGCTGGCGCTCGAGGTGCAGGCCGACTATCTCTACGGCGCACCGGCCGCCGGCAACCGCTTCACCGCGCGGCTGACCGTCGCCGTCGACCAGCATCCGGTCGAGGCCTACAAGGACTACTTCTTCGGCGATCCGACCGTGGAGCTGCCGAAGGAGGCCAAGGACGTGCTCGACGTCGTGCTCGACCAGCACGGCCACCACAGCGCGAGCGTCGAGATCGCCGAGGACGCCAAGCCGGCCACGCCGATCGCCGCGATCGTCTCGGGCAGCGTCTACGAAACCGGCGGACGCACCGTGACGCGCACGCTCAAGCGCACGCTGTGGCCGGCCGACACGCTGGTCGGCGTGCGGCCGCTGTTCGATCCGAAGGACGGCGCCAGCTCGAACGCGCGCGCCGGCTTCGAGGTGGTGCGCGCCAATGCCGCCGGCGAATCGGTCGGCGGCTCGCCGCTGAAGCTGACCCTGGTCCGCGAGCGCCGCGACTACCACTGGGTCTACGACAGCGAGAGCGGCTGGCGCTTCAACTACACCGAGCGCCAGGAGAACGCCGAGAGCCGCGACCTGCCGATCCAGGCCGGCCAGGCCGCGCGCTTCGACGTGCCGGTCGAATGGGGCAACTATCGCGTCGAGCTGTTCGATCCGGACACCGGCCTGACCACGCGCTATCCGTTCTACGCCGGCTGGAGCTGGAACGACGACAACCGCGGCCAGGAAGCGCGCCCCGACAAGATCAAGCTGTCGCTCGACAAGGAGCGCTACCGCGCCGGCGACACCGTCAAGGTGACCGTCACGCCGCCGCATCCCGGCGAGGGCCTGCTGCTGGTCGAGTCCGACACGCTGCTGCACACCCAGGCGATCGACGTGCGCAAGAACGCGACGATCGAGATTCCGGTCACCGAAGCCTGGGAACGCCACGACGTCTACATCACGGCGCTGGTCTTCCGCGGTGGCTCGGCCTCGGAGAAGGTCACGCCGGCGCGCGCGGTCGGCGAGGCTTTCGTGCCGATCGACCGCAGCGAGCGCAAGATCGAGGTCAAGCTCGAGGCGCCGGCGACGATGAAGCCGCAGACCGCGCTGCCGGTGACGGTCAGCGCGCCGGCGCTGGCCGGCCGCAAGGCCGCGGTGACGGTGTCGGCGGTCGATGTCGGCATCCTCAACATCACGCGCTTCCCGCGGCCCGACCCGACCGGCTGGTTCTTCGCGCAGCGCCGGCTCGGCGTCGATGCCTACGATCTGTACGGCCGCGTCATCGAGAGCTTCGAGGGCGGTACCGCGCGGCTGCGCTACGGCGGCGACCTCGCGCTCGACGCGCTGCCGCAGGCGCGCCGGCCGACCGCGAAGGTGCAGACCGTGGACCTGTTCTCCGGCACCGTCGCGCTCGATGCGCAGGGCCGCGCCGAGGTCAGGCTCGACGTGCCGGACTTCAACGGCACGCTGCGCGTGGTCGCGGTCGCGTTCGCCGACGACCGCTACGGCAGCGCCGATATCGAGACGATCGTGCGCGCGCCGCTGGTCGCCGAGATCTCGACGCCACGCGTGCTCGCGCCGGGCGACCGCTCGGTGATGACGCTGGACCTGCAGAACTTCTCCGGCAGCGAGCGCGCGATCACGGTCGACGTACAGGCCGGCAAGCCGCTGGCGTTGGCCGACAGCAAGCGCACGCTGACGCTGGCCGACGGTGCCAAGACCACGCTGAACTTCCCGCTGAGCGCGCAGGACGGCTACGGCGTCGGCACGCTGACGGTCGCCGCCGACGCCGGCGCCGACATCGAGATCCGCCGCACGTTCGAACTCGCGGTGCGGCCGGCCTGGCCGTCGGTGTTGCGCTCGCGGCCGGCCGTGCTCGAGCAGCTGGCGCCGATCACGCTCGGCGCCGGCGAGCTCGACGGCCTGCTGCCCGACTCGGTCACCGCGCGGCTGACCGTGACCAGCCTGCCGCCGCTGCCGTTCGCGGCCGCGCTGCAGGGCCTGCTCCAGTACCCGTACGGCTGCGCCGAGCAGACCACCAGCAAGGGCTACGGCGCGCTGCTGCTCGACGGCGCGAGCGCCGACAAGCTCGGCGTGACCGGCCTTGACGCGGACGCGCGCAAGGCCCGCGTCGAAGGCGCGCTCGGCCGCCTGGCCTCGATGCAGGTCGGCTCCGGGCATTTCGGCATGTGGGGCGGCGACGGCTACGTCAACGAGTTCCTGACGCCGTACATCACCGAGTTCATGCTCGACGCGCGCGACGAGGGCTTCCTGGTACCCGAGGCGACGCTGCAGAAGGCCCTGCAGCGGATCAACGACGACCTGCTGTCCGGCGGCCATCCGTACTACCAGTACGACCACAGCGACCATCTGCGCTTCGCCGACCAGGCCTGGTCGGCCTACGTGCTCGCCCGCGTCAACCGCGCGCCGCTCGGCACGCTGCGTGCGTTGTACGACAACGACCGCGGCAAGTCGCTGACGGCATTGCCGCTGGTCCACCTCGGCATCGCGCTGAAGCTGATGGGCGACGCGCCGCGCGCCGAGCAGGCGATCGCCGAAGCCTTCGCCAAGACGGTCGACCGGCCGTCCTGGCTCGGCGACTACGGCTCGGACCTGCGCGATACCGCGCTGATGATCTCGCTGGTGCGGCGGTTCGACCTCGCCAAGCCGGAGTACCTGGCGCGCGTGTTCGATCTGGCGCGCAGCCTCGACGCGAATGCCGGTGACCGCCGCTCGCGCTGGACCTATCTCAGCACGCAGGAGCAGATCGCGATCGCGCGGCTCGGCCGCACGCTGATCGACGACAACGGCAATGCAGTCTCCGGCACCCTCGCGATCGGCGCGCAGACCACGCCGGTCGAGCCGACGCAGCTGTGGACGCGCAGCTTCGGCGCAGCCGATCTGCGCGCCGGCGTGCGGCTGACGCCGCAGGGCGACCTGCCGATCTATCTGAGCACCGACGTCGCCGGCGTGCCGACCTCGGCGCCGGCCAACGACGACAGCCACGTCTGGATCCGCCGCCGCTACTACACGCTCGACGGCAAGCCGTGGGAGCCGGCGCCGCTCAAGGAAGGCGATGCGCTGATCGTCGGCCTGCGCCTGGAAGCGCGCGAATCGATGCGTGACGCGCTGCTGGTCGACCTGCTGCCCGGCGGCCTGGAGATCGAGAACTTCAACCTGACCGACGCCAAGCAGTGGGCCGACGTCGTCGTCGACGGCATCACGCTCAGCGATCGCGGCTCGGCCGCCGAGGTTCGCCACGAGGAGTTCCGCGACGACCGCTACGTCGCCGCGCTCAGCCTCGACCAGGGCCAGACCGCGCAGATCTTCTATCTGGTGCGTGCGGTGTCGCCGGGCACGTTCCTGGTGCCGCCGCCGCTGGTCGAGGACATGTACCGGCCGCAGATCCGCGGCGTCGGCCGCAGCGAGCCGCCGCGCATCGAGGTCGGCGCGCCGGCGAAGTCGCCGTGAGCGGCGCGGCCGGCGAGGCGCAGGCGTGCGTGATCGGCCAGCCACTGCTCTCGTGCCGCGCGCTCGCGCGCGGCAGGCGTCTCACGGTGCAGCGGGCGCGGCCACGACGACGGTGAATACGCGCACCGGCGCCGAGGGTGCCGGCACCGCGCGCGCCTCGATCCGCTGCAGCCGCAGCGTCGCTTCGCCGGGCGCGATCGCACGGAAGCGCCATTCGTACCGTCCGCCGGAGCCGACCACCGGCCGCGGCGGCGGATCGAGCAGCCGTCCTGCTGCAAGCGTCTCGAGTACCGCACCGGCGGTCGACGCGTCGATCCGCCAATGCGTGCCGGTGCTGGGGTTCGAGTACAGCCGCAGCACCAGTTCGTCACCGACCTGCACATGCTGCGGCGCTCCGGCTTGGCCGGCACCGAGCTCGACCGTCGAGGCGGCCGCACCGGCCGCGCCGATCCACAACGCGCCGAACGCGATGCCTGCCGCCGATCCGCGTACGCTCATGATCCAGCTCCGATCGCTGCCGTGGCCGCATCAGCCTAGCAGGCCGTCGCACGACGGACCGCATGCGCTGTCTGGCCTTCCATCGCTCGTGCAGCGGCGATGCCTGACCTCGCCCGGCGCGGCCGAACGCAGGGCCGCTGCGCGAGCGGACGCGCCGAATGCGGCAACGCGATCGCCTCGCGTCCCGGCGCCGGCCGGCCGGCGGCAGCGCCGGCACGTCGGCGCGATCGGCCGTGCGGCCGCGTGGATCGGCGCGACGCCGCCGACACGGCGCGGCGCTGAAGTGGGCCGCGGATGAAAGCGATCCTGCGCCCGCGCTGGCTCAGGGGCCTGCTCGCGGCCGTGCTGGTGCCGGCCGCGCTGCTGTGGGTGCTCGACCGCTGCTTTCCACTGCCGCTGCCCGACGGATCGGGCGCCGGCACGGTCGTGCTCGCGCGCGACGGCCAGCCGCTGCGCGCGTTTCCGGACCGCGACGGCGTCTGGCGCTATCCGGTGACGCCGGACCAGGTCTCGCCGCTCTACGTCGAGGCGCTGCTGAACTACGAGGACCGCTGGTTCGCGCATCATCCGGGCGTCAATCCGCTCGCGCTGGCGCGCGCGATCGGCCAGGGACTGCGCCATGGCCGCCTGGTCTCCGGCGGCTCGACGCTGACGATGCAGGTCGCGCGCATCCTCGACGGCACGCCGCATACGCTGGCCGGCAAGCTGCGCCAGATGGCACGCGCGCTGCAGCTGGAGGCGCATCTGTCCAAGCGCGAGATCCTGACGCTCTATCTCAACCACGCGCCGTTCGGCGGCACCGTCGAAGGCGTCGAGGCGGCATCGTGGGCGTACCTCGGCAAGTCCGCGCAGCGGCTTTCGCACGCCGAGGCGGCCCTGCTCGCGGTGCTGCCGCAGGCACCGACGCGCCTGCGGCCCGACCGCAACGCGGAGGCGGCCCGCGCCTATCGCGACAAGGTGCTCGAGCGCATGGCGCGACTCGGCGTCTGGACGCCGGCGGTGGTCGCCGACGCGCGGATCGAGACGGTCGCGTCGCGCTCGCTGCAGCCGCCGATGACGGCCGCGCTGTTCTCCGAACGCCTGCGCACGGCCTACCCGGACCAGCGCCGGATCGCCTCGACGATCGACGTCGAGCTGCAGCGCGCGCTCGAGGCGCGCGTCGGAGACTATCTGGCACGGCTGCCCGAGCGCACCTCGGCCGCCCTGCTCGTCGTCGACAACGAAACGCTGGAAACGCTGGCCTATGTCGGCTCCGGCGCGTTCGGCAGCGAGGCGCGGCTCGGCCACGTCGACATGGTGCGCGCCTGGCGCTCGCCAGGTTCCACGCTCAAGCCGTTCCTGTACGGACTGGCGCTCGACGACGGCCTGATCCATTCGGAAAGCCTGCTGGTCGACGCACCGCAGGCGTTCGGCGGCTATCGGCCCGGCAACTTCGACATGGCGTTCAACGGGCCGGTCGCGGCGGCCGAGGCGCTGCGCCTGTCGCTGAACATTCCGGCCGTCGATCTGCTCGACCGGGTCACGCCGACGCGCTTCGCGGCGCGCCTCGAACATGCCGGCCTGAGCCTGCGCCTGCCGCGGGGGGCGCGGCCGAACCTGTCGGTGATCCTCGGCGGCGCCGGCGCGCGGCTGGAGGATCTGGTCGGCGCCTACACCGCGCTCAATCGCGGCGGCGTGGCCGGCCGCGTGCGCCACCTGCGCGACGCGCCGGTCGTCGATCGCCGCCTGCTGTCCGAGGGCGCGGCCTGGATCGTGCGCGAGATGCTCGAGGCCAATCCGCGGCCCGGCTATGCCAGCGGCAGCTTCGACACCGGCTCGCGCCCGCGCGTGGCCTGGAAGACCGGCACCAGCTACGGCTTCCGCGACGCCTGGGCGATCGGTACCACGCGGCGCCATACGGTGGGCGTCTGGATCGGACGCCCCGACGGCACGCCGCTGCCGGGCCAGTACGGCGCGGTCACCGCCCTGCCGCTGATGTTCCAGGCGGTCGACACGCTGCCGCGCAGCGCGATCGCGCCGACGCCGCGGCCGCCGCCGGCGAACGTCGCCTCGGTGCCGATCTGCTGGCCGCTCGGGCTGGCGTTCGATCCGGACCATCCCGATCGCTGCCACCAGAAGCGCGATGCCTGGGTGCTCGACGGCGTGATCCCGCCGACGCTGGCCGAGCGCGACGCGACGCGCTGGAGCGCCGGCCTGGTCCATCTGACCGTCGATGCCGCCAGCGGGCAGCGGCTCGCTGCCGGCTGTCTGCGCGAGCCCTCGCGCAGGATCGACGTCGCGCGCTGGCCGGTCGCCGCGTATCCGTGGCTGTCGCGCGAAACGCGGCGGCGCGCCGGCCTGCCGCCGCTGGCGCCGGGCTGTGCCGACGACGGGCTCGGACAGTTGCAGGGGCTGCGCATCGAGGGCATCGGCGACGGCGCGACGCTGGCGCGGGCGCCCAACAGCGACCAGCCGGCGCGGGTGCGGCTGCGCGCGCTCGGCGCCGAGGGCGAGGTGCTGTGGCTGGTCGACGGCCTGCTGGTTGCCCGCTCGCTGGGCAGCCGGCCGATCGAGCAGCCGTTCGACACGCCCGGGCCGCGCACGATCACCGCGCTCGCCGCCGACGGCGCCTACGCCCAGGTGCAGGTGCGCGTGCTGCGCTGAACGCTCGCACGCCGGACGCTGCAGCGCCGCTTGTACCGGCGCGAGGCACGAAACGACAATGAACGCCGCCGGCCGGCGCCGCACCGGCCCAACCGAACAGGACATGCACATGGCAGCATCCGGATCGAAGCGCCCCACCCGTTCGCGCGGCACCGCGCCGACCGCCACCGCGCCGCGCAAGCCGGCCAGGGCATCGGCCAGGACGCCGGCTCAGGCACCGGCCGAGGCGCCGGCCGGTCCGAAGCCCGAGGCCGCTACGGGCCGCTCGATCTGGCTGGCCGGCCTCGGCGCGCTGGCGCGCGCGCAGGCCGAGGGTGCGCGGCACTTCCAGGCGCTGGTCAAGGCCGGCATCGACTTCGACGGTCAGCTGCGCAAGGCCGCACGGACCCGCGGCGAGGCCGCCGGCGAGCTGATCGGGGCGGTCGGCGATGCGTTCGGCGCACGCGTGCGCTCGGCGCTGCCGGTCGTCGGCCGTGCCGAGTTCGACGCGCTGGCGGCACGCGTGGAGACGCTCGCGCGCCGCGTCGAGCAGCTGCAGCGCGGCGGCACGGCTCGGCCGGCCGCAGCGGCACGCCGCGGCGGCGCCGAACCGCGTCCGGGCGCGCATGCGGTGCGCCGCGTACGCGACGAACTGGCCGACGTGGCCAAGGAACTGGAGAACGCGCAGATCGCCGCGCGCGCAACGACGCGGAGAAGCGGCTCGCGCAAGCGCTGACGGCGCGCGTTGACCGACATTTCTTGCGCTGTTCTAATCGTTCGCCGGTCAGACGACGACCATGCCCGCGCGCAGGTTCGCTATGCCAGACGATCTACAGGCCGCCTTTCAGACCGCCGTCGCGCGCGTCAGGGAGTTGGCCGAACGTCCGGACAACGACACCCTGCTGAAGCTCTACGCGCTCTACAAGCAGGCCAGCGAAGGCGATGCCTGCGGCCCCAAGCCGGGCTTCTTCGATTTCGTCGGCACCGCCAAGCACGAATCCTGGGGCAAGCTCAAGGGCATGAGCCGCGAGGACGCGATGCAGCGCTACGTCGAACTGGTCGAACGCCTGCACGCCCCGGACCACGGCGGCTGAGCCGCCGCACCGCTCCGGATCAGGACGGCAGACGGCGGATGTGCGCGCCGAGCGAGCCGAGCTTCTCCTCGATGTTCTCGTAGCCGCGATCGATGTGATAGACGCGATCGACCGTGGTGTCGCCCTGCGCGACCAGGCCGGCCAGCACCAGCGACGCCGAGGCGCGCAGATCGGTCGCCATCAGCGGCGCGCCAGTCATCTGCGGCACGCCCTTGATGATCGCGGTATTGCCTTCCAGACGGATGTCCGCGCCGAGCCGCTGCAGCTCGTGCGCGTGCATGAAGCGGTTCTCGAACACCGTCTCGGTGATCACGCCGACGCCCTCGGCGATGCAGTTGAGCGCGGTGAACTGGGCCTGCATGTCGGTCGGAAACGCCGGATACGGCGCGGTCGTCAGGTTGACGGCCTTGGGGCGGCGACCGCCCATGTCGAGCTCGATCCAGTCCTCGCCGACATTGATGTCGGCGCCGGCCTCGGCGAGCTTGGCGAGGACTGCGTCGAGCGTCTTGGGACGCACCTTCTTGGTGACCACGCGACCGCCGGTGATCGCCGCGCCGACCAGGAAGGTGCCGGTCTCGATGCGGTCGGGCAGCACGTCGTAGTCGGTGCCGTGCAGGCGCTCGACGCCCTCGATCGTCAGCGTCGCGGTGCCGGCCCCCTCGATCCGCGCGCCCATCGCGTTGAGGCAGTTGGCCAGGTCGATGACCTCAGGTTCCTGCGCGGCATTCTCGACAATCGTGGTGCCCGAGGCGAGCACGGCGGCCATCATGATGTTCTCGGTGCCGGTCACGGTGACCAGGTCGAGATTGATGCGGGTGCCGCGCAGCCGCTTGGCGCGTGCGCGGATGTAGCCGTTCTCGACGGTGACGTCGGCACCGAGCGCCTGCAGTCCCTTGATGTGCAGGTCGACCGGCCGCGAACCGATCGCGCAGCCGCCCGGCAGCGAGACGTCGGCCGCGCCGAAGCGCGCGACCAGCGGCCCCAGCACCAGGATCGAGGCGCGCATCGTCTTGACCAGATCGTACGGCGCGAAATAGTGCCGCGCCGCGCGCGGATCGACGTTGATGCGCATGCGCTCGTCGACGACCAGTTCCACCCCCATCTGGCCGAGCAGTTCCATCGTCGTGGTGACGTCGTGCAGATGCGGCACGTTGCCGATCGTGACCGGCTCGTCGGCCAGCAGGCAGGCGGCGAGGATCGGCAGGACCGCGTTCTTGGCACCGGAGACGGTGACTTCGCCGTTGAGCGGTTGCCCGCCGTTGATCACGATTTTGGCCATTGCTGTGGGTCACACCTCGAAGTGGGGAACGGGCGAGCGGCACGCCGTCGGCACGGCGCGCCGGCTCTCAAGGGACGGCGCGTCAGCGCGCTTCGTCCGGCGTCAGCGTGCGCAGCGACAGGGCATGGATCGCACCTCCCATCAGGTCGCCGAGGGTCGCATAGACCATCCGGTGCCGGGCCAGCGGCAGCTTGCCGGCAAACGCCGGACTGACCACCAGCGCCTCGAAATGCACGCCGTCGGGCCCGTGGACCTGGACCTGGGCGTCGGGCAGGCCCTGTCGGATCAGATTCTCGATCGTGGATGTGTCCATCGGCGGGCGGCTTGAGGGCGGGATGAGGGCTGCGACGATCGGTGCCCGGCGCCCGTCTTGGGCGCTTACACGGGCTTGCAGCTACAATGGAGGACGCGGATGTTACTGAAAAACTCCCATTTCCGAAACGCGGGCCCGTCCGACGCCGACGTTTCCATCGCTCTGCTGCCTTTGATGAACGCCCAAGTGCAACCGGTTTCCACGAAGCTCGCCCACTCGCCGATCGACGGCGATGCCTTGCGCCGGAGCGCGCTGAACGTGGTCACGATCGAGGCCCGGGCGATCGACGCGCTCAAGGACCGCATCGACGAGAACTTCATGCGCGCCTGCCAGACGATGTTCGCCTGCGCCGGCCGCATCGTCGTCTCGGGCATGGGCAAGTCCGGCCACATCGCGCGCAAGATCGCCGCGACGCTGGCCTCCACCGGCACCCCGGCCTTCTTCGTACATCCGGCCGAAGCCAGCCACGGCGACCTCGGCATGATCACGCACAAGGACGTCGTGCTCGCGCTCAGCAATTCCGGCGAGACCGACGAGCTGCTGACGATCCTGCCGCTGATCAAGCGCCAGGGCGTGCCGCTGATCGCGATGACCGGCAACGCCGGCTCGTCGCTGGCGCGCATTTCCGACGTCCACCTCGACGTATCGGTGCCCGAGGAGGCCTGCCCGCTCGGCCTGGCGCCGACCTCGAGCACGACGGCGGCCCTGGTCATGGGCGACGCGCTGGCGATCGCGCTGCTCGAGGCGCGCGGCTTCACCGACGAGGACTTCGCGCGCTCGCATCCGGCCGGCTCGCTCGGCCGCCGCCTGCTGCTGCACATCGGCGACGTCATGCACAGCGGCGCGGCGATCCCGTCGGTCGATACGCAGGCCACGCTGTTCGAGGCCGTGCTCGAGATGACGCGCAAGGGCCTGGGCATGACCGCGATCACCGATCCGGAGGGCCGCCTGCTCGGCGTCTTCACCGACGGCGACCTGCGCCGCGCCGTCGACGACGGCGACGTCGACCTGCGCACGACGCCGGTGGTCCGGCTGATGACGATCAATCCCAAGACGATCGGCCCGGACAAGCTTGCGGTCGAGGCCGCGCGCGTGATGGAAGCGCACAAGATCCACGCGCTGCTGGTCGTCGACGACGATCAGCGCGTCGTCGGCGCGCTCAACATCCACGACCTGCTGCGCGCCCGCGTGGTCTGACCGGGGCGCCCGCAAGGGCTGCCGTCCCGCGTCACCGGCGGTCGCGATGGCGTTGCCCGCCCGGATGCCGGACTTCGCAGCGGCGGCTGATCGCCGCCGCCCACCATCCGCACCTCCGCGTAACGACCGGCCGCACCCATGCCGGTCCTCTCGCCGCGGTCGCCGCAGACGGCTGCGCGGCGGTACCATGCGCCCTCGCCTTTCAGCCGTCCCCATCATGCTGCCCGACGATCTGCCTGCCGACATCCGCGCCCGCGCGTCCCGCGTGCGCCTCGCCGTGTTCGACGTCGACGGCGTCATGACCGACGGCCGCCTCTGGTATGGCGAGGACGGCCACGAGATCAAGGCGTTCCATGTCCATGACGGGCTCGGCCTCAAGCGGCTGCTCGCCAACGGCATCGAGGTCGCGGTGATCACCGCCCGCATCAGCCGCACCGTGACCGAGCGCATGGCCGATCTCGGCGTCGCCCACGTCTACCAGGGCCAGGCCGACAAGCTCGCCTGCTTCCGCACCCTGCTCGGCGCACTCGGCCTCACGCCCGAGCAGAGCGCCTACACCGGCGACGACCTGCCGGACCTGGCGGTGATGCGCGAGGCCGGCCTCGGCGTGGCCGTCGCCAACGCCCACCCCTGGGTCCGCGAACGCGCGCGCTGGCGCACGCGGCGCGGCGGCGGCGAAGGTGCCGTGCGCGAGGTCTGCGACCTGCTGCTGGCCGCGCAGGGCCGCACCGACGCCGAAATGGCGTTCCACCTGCCGTGATCGACCGCCGCTACTGGCTGGCCGTGGTGCTGCTGGCGCTGGCCGCCGCGGCGACCCAGATTCTGGTCTGGATCAACCGCGCGCCGGTCGACGAGCAGGTCTACAGCGGTCCGCCGCGCTCGGACTACACGCTGGCCGACTTCACGATGAACGCGCTCGACGATCAGGGCAGGCTGTCGTTCGCGATCAGCGGCCCGCGCCTGGCGCGCCGCGGCGACGACGGCTCGATCTACGTCACCGACCCGCGCTACGTCCTGGTCGACCGCGACGGCCTGCCGTGGCTGGGCCGTTCCGACACGGCCTGGGTCGACAAGGGCGGCACCGTGATGAAGCTGCAGGGCGAGGTGCTGCTGGAGCGCCGCGCCGAAGCCGGCGTGCAGCCGGCGACGATCCGCACCGCCGATCTGACGACCTGGCCCAAGACCGGCAAGCTGGAGACCGCGGCGCCCGCCCGCATCGAGCAGCCCGGCTCTATACTGCGCGGCACCGGCCTGCGCGGCGACATGAACACGAACGTCCTGGAGTTGCTGTCCGATGTCCATTCCACCTTCGAACCCCGACAGCGGCGGCGTTGAGCGGTCCGCCCGCAAGGCGATCGGACTGATCCTGGCCGTGCTGCTGCCGGTCGCACCGGCGCTCGCGCTCAGCACCGACCGCAATCAGCCGCTCGACGTCAGGGCGCAGTACCAGCGCATGACGCAGAGCCGCGCGAGCGGCAGCGACACCCATTTCGTGACGCTGACCGGCAACGTGCGCATGGAACAGGGCAGCCTCAAGGCCCAGGGCGACGAGGCCAAGCTCTACGACACCACGCAGGCCGGCAGCGGCGGCGGCGACAACCAGATCCGCCGCATGGTGCTGACCGGCAAGCCGGCGCGGCTCGAGCAGCGCATGGACGGCAGCGGCGACCTGATGAAGGCCAGCGCCGCGACGATCCACTACAACACCGAGACCGGCATCGCCGAACTCGACGGCGACGTCGTCGTCGTGCAGGAAGGACGCTCGGAATTCCGCGGCGCGCACATGACCTACGACACCAATACCGGCGCGATGGAAGGCGGCAGCACTGCACCCGGCAGCGAGATCCACCTGCGCTTCCTGCCCAAGACCGCACCGCCCGGCGGCTCGCCCTGATGCTGAGTGCCGAGGGGCTGCGCAAGAGTTTCCGCGGCCGCAACGTCGTACGCGATTTCGGATTCGCGATCGGGGCCGGCGAGGTCGTCGGACTGCTCGGTCCCAACGGTGCCGGCAAGACGACCTGCTTCTACATGGTGGTCGGCTTGATCGCCTCGGACGCCGGCGTGATCCGCCTGGACGAGACCGACATCACCCAGCAGCCGATGCACGTGCGCGCCCGCCTGGGCGTGGGCTACCTGCCGCAGGAGCCGTCGGTGTTCCGGCGCCTGACCGTCACCGAGAACATCCTGGCGATCCTCGAGCTGCGCGAGGATCTGGACGCCGCCGGCCGCGCCGCCGAGCTCGAAAGCCTGATGCAGGAGCTGCAGATCGGGCACATCGCCGGACAGAAGGGCCAGAGCCTGTCCGGCGGCGAGCGGCGCCGCGTCGAGATCGCGCGCGCGCTGGCCGCCAAGCCCCGCTTCATGCTGCTCGACGAGCCGTTCGCCGGCGTCGACCCGATTTCGGTCGTCGACATCCAGCGCATCGTGCGTCACCTCAAGGATCGCGGCATCGGCATCCTGATCACCGACCACAACGTCCGCGAGACGCTCGGCATCTGCGACCGCGCCTACATCATGAGCGACGGCGTCGTGCTCGCGCAGGGCGTGCCGGCCGACATCCTGACCAACGAGCAGGTGCGCGAGGTGTATCTGGGCCGCGAATTCCGCATGTAGCGCGCCCGCATCGCGCCGGACCGCCAAGCGGCGCCGGCCGACCGAAACCGTGGCGCGCCTGCTGGCCCGCCAAGCCTGTTCCGTTCGCGCTGCGCCGTCAAGCCCTGCCCGGGCCTGCGATTTAGCGCTAGGATTTCGAACCAGGGGATTGGCATGATTCCGGCATGAAACCTGCTCTCCAGCTTCGCGTCAGCCAGCAGCTCGCGCTCACTCCTCAGTTGCAGCAGGCAATCCGTCTGCTGCAGCTCTCGCGCATGGAGCTGGAGCTCGAGCTGGCGGTCGCGCTCGAATCCAATCCGCTGCTGGACATGACCGACGGCGACGCCGAGTTCGACGAGAACGGCGAGCAGAGCGAGTCGCCCGAGCCGGCCGAAGCCGAAGCGCCCGCCGAAGCGGCCGGCGAGGACGCCCACGACGACGAAGGCCCGCTCGACCTCGCGCTCGAGCACGGCGACTACCGCGGCGCCTCCAGCGACGAGGACGGCCTCGAGCCGCAGGACGCCGAAGCGGAGGACCTGCGCGACCACCTGCTCTGGCAGCTGAACCTGACGCCGATGTCGCCGCGCGACCGCGCGATCGCGACGGCGGTCATCGAGGCGGTCGACGACGACGGCTATCTCGGCGAGCCGGCCGAGGTGCTCGCGCAGAGCGTGCAGTCGCTGTTCGCGGCGACCGCCGAGGAAGTGGAGGCCGTGCGCCATCGCGTACAGCGCTTCGATCCGCTCGGCGTCGCCAGCCGCAACCTGCGCGAGTGCCTGCTGGTACAGCTCGACGCCTGCAGCCGCGATACGCCCTCGCTCGATCTGGCGCGCACCCTGGTCGACCAGCATCTCGACCAGCTCGCGCGCAACGACCGCGGCAAGCTGTGCCAGAAGCTGCGCGCCAGCGCCGACGAGCTCGACAATGCGATCACGCTGATCCGCTCGCTGAACCCCCGGCCCGGCGCCGGCCATTCGGCGGCGCCGGCCGAGTACGTCGCGCCCGACGCGTACGCGATCAAGCACAACGGCCGCTGGCAGGTCTCGCTGTCGCCGGGCTGCCAGCCGCGGCTGTCGATCAACCAGCACTACGCGGCCCTGATCGCGCGCGCCAAGCGCGACGACGCCAACTACCTGCGCAGCCAGCTGCAGGAGGCGCGCTGGCTGATCAAGAGCCTGCAGACGCGCGCCGATACGCTGCTCAAGGTCGCCACCGCGATCGTGCGCGCGCAGGAGGCCTATCTCGAATTCGGCCCCGAGGCGATGCGCCCGCTCGTGCTCAAGGACGTCGCCGACGAGATCGGCATGCACGAATCGACGGTCAGCCGCGTGACCACGCGCAAGTACCTGCACACGCCGCGCGGCACGTTCGAGTTCAAGTATTTCTTCTCCAGCGGCGTGACCACGATCGACGGCGGCGCGGCATCGGCGACGGCGATCCAGGCGATGATCCGCAAGCTGGTCGCCGACGAGCGCCCGGAGCGGCCGCTGTCGGACCAGGCGCTGACCGTCGAACTCAACAATCGCGGCATCAACGTCGCCCGGCGCACCGTCGCCAAGTACCGCGAAGCGATGAACATACCCTCGTCGAACGATCGTGCGCGCCTGAGTTGAACCGGTCCGCAAACACCCCCATCGAAACTCCATCACCCTGAGGAACCTCGCCAACCGATTCGTGTCCGAACAGCTTGAGGCCTGCATCGCGCCCCGGCGTGTTTCAGGCTACTGCCGGGGATGTTCCCGGTTCACCCGCAGCAACGGAGGTCGTCATGCAGATCCACGTCAAGGGGCATCAAGTCGAAGTCACTCCCGCCATCCGCGACTACGCGATAGCGAAATTCGAGCGAATCGGACGAACCCTCGATCATGTGAACGAACTGACGATCGTGATCAGTGTGGAGAAGCTGCTGCACAAGGCCGAGGTGACGGTGTTGTGCGCGGGCCGCACCCTGCACGCCGAGACCACCTCGACCGACATGTACGCCGCGCTCGATGCACTGGTCGACAAGCTCGGCGCGCAGGGTCGCAAGCTCAAGAGCAAGCGTGCGGACCACCATGCCGATGAGGTACGCTCCGCGCGTTACGCCTGACGCCAGGGACACCCGCTCCGCCCGATGCCTCTGCTCGATCTTCTGCCCGCGGAGCGGGTTCACGTCGGCGTCCGGGCCGGCGACAAGCCGCAGCTGATCCGGCATCTGGCCGGCATGCTCGCCGTCGATGACGGCGAACTGCCGGCCATCCTCGAATCGCTGCTCGCGCGCGAGCAGCTCGGCAGTACCGGGCTCGGCAGCGGCGTGGCGATTCCGCACGGCCGCACCCCGCACATCGACGGCGCGCGCGCCGCCTTCGTCCACCTGGCCGAACCGGTCGATTTCGGTGCCGCCGACGGCCTTCCGGTCGATCTGGTCGCCGCGCTCGCGGTGCCCGCGCATTTCACCAATCAGCATCTGCAGCTGCTGGCCGAGCTGGCCCAGATCTTCTCCGACGCCCGGCTCACCGGTCAGCTGCGCAGCGCGCCCGACGCCGCCACTCTGCGCCTGAAACTGGCAGAATGGACGCGCGCCGCCCGCGAATCCCGCTGAGGCGCGCCGACGCGGCCCGCAGCGCCGCTGTAGCCCCGGGACATCTGCGTGGATCGAGTCACCGCCCGCGAGATCTTCGACGCCGTCAGCGAGCGTCTGGCCCTGCGCTGGGTCAGCGGCATGCGCGGCGAGAACCGCGTCATCGAGCCGGTCGGCGCGCAGACGCGCCGTCCCTCGCTGGTCGGCTATCTGAACATCATCTATCCGAACAAGGTCCAGATCATCGGCACGGAAGAGCTGAATTATCTGGACGGCCTCGATTCGCGCCAGCGCTGGGAGACCATCGAGCGCGTGATGAACTACAAGCCGATCGCGCTGGTCGTCACCAAGGATCAGGCGGTGCCGGCCGATCTGCGCGAGGCCGCCGACGAATCGCAGACGCCGCTGTGGGCCAGCCCGAAGCGCGGCCACGAACTGCTGACCTATCTGCAATACCACCTGGCGCGCGCGCTGGCGCGCCAGATCACGCTGCACGGCGTGTTCATGGAGGTCAACTCGATCGGCGTGCTGATCACCGGCGAGTCGGGCACCGGCAAGAGCGAGCTGGCGCTCGAACTGATCACGCGCGGGCACCGGCTGGTCGCCGATGATGCGCCGGAGTTCACGCAGATCGCGCCGGACGTCATCGACGGCACCTGCCCGGAGATGCTGCGCGACCTGCTCGAGGTGCGCGGCCTGGGCATCCTCAACGTACGCGAGATGTTCGGCCACACGGCCGTCAAGCAGTCCAAGTACCTGCGCCTGATCGTGCATCTGCAGCCGCAGCGCTTCGACGCGCCCGGCGACAGCATGATCCGCCTGACCGGCGACGTCGGCTACCGCGAGGTGCTCGATTTGCAGGTGCCGCAGATCGTGATTCCGGTCGCCCCGGGCCGCAACATCGCGGTGCTGGCCGAGGCCGCCGTGCGCAGCCACATGCTCAAGACCAAGGGGCTCGACCCGGCGCAGACCTTTATCGACCGCCAGGCGCATCAGATGCGCCGCCTGCCGCCATGGTAGAGCCCCTCGCCGACGCGCCCGCGCAGCGCGCCCAGCTGATCGTCGTCAGCGGCCTGTCCGGCTCGGGCAAGACGGTCGCGCTGCGCACGCTGGAGGACCTCGACTACTACTGCGTCGACAACCTGCCGAGCGCGCTGATGCCGGCCTTCGTGTCCGCCGTTTCGCAGGACTCGATCGCGATGCATCCGCGCATGGCCGTCGGCGTCGACGTGCGCAACCGGCGCCAGGACCTCGACCGCCTGCCCGGCATCCTGTCGGACCTGGCGCGTACCGGCATCGACTACCGCCTGCTGTTCCTGGACACGCGCGACGAGGTTCTGCTCAAGCGCTATTCGGAATCGCGGCGTCGCCATCCGCTGTCGGCCGACGGCATCGCGCTGGCCGATGCGATCGTGCAGGAGCGCAAGCTGCTGCGTCCGATGCGCGCGATCGCCGATACCGTCATCGACACCAGCGACATCAACGTCCATCAGCTGCGCCGCCTGGTCATCACCGAGATGGGCCAGAAGAGCGGCTCGATGACGCTGCTGTTCGAGTCGTTCGCGTACCGGCGCGGCGTGCCGCCGGATGCCGATTTCGTCTTCGATGCGCGCGCCCTGCCCAATCCGCACTGGAACGCCACGCTGCGGCCGCTGTCGGGCCGCGACGCGGCGGTGCGCGACTGGCTCGAGCGCCAGCCCGACGTGGAGGCGTTCCGTGCCGACGTCGCCGGCTTCCTGGACCGCTGGCTGCCGCGTTTCGAGTCGGAAGGGCGCAGTTATGTCACCATCTGCATCGGCTGCACCGGCGGCCGCCACCGGTCGGTGTACCTGGCCGAACGACTGGCCGAGCACTGCCGCGAGCGCTTCCGGCAGGTGCTGAGCTACCACCGCGAGATGGAATGACGATGAGCGTCGGCGTACTGCTCCTGACTCACGAGGCGATGGGCGGCGCGCTCATCACCGCCGCGCGCCACGTGCTCGGCAAGCTGCCGCTGCCGCTGGACGTGATCGAGGTGGAGCCGGGTTCCGACCCGGACACCACGCTGCGCGACGCGACGCTGCGCGCGCGGTCGCTCGACGGCGGCGACGGCGTGCTGGTGCTGACCGACCTGTACGGCGCGACGCCTTGCAATGTCGCGCAGCGGCTGCCGGGCCTGGGCGTGCACATGCACTGCGTGTCCGGACTCAATCTGCCGATGCTGCTGCGCGTGCTCAACTATCCCGAGCAGAAGCTCGATCAATTGGCGCAGACCGCCGCCAGCGGCGGTCGCGGAGGAATCTTCGTCGACCATGCTTGAACGCGACATCACCGTCAGCAACCGGCTCGGCCTGCATGCGCGGGCTTCGGCCAAGCTCGTCCAGGCGCTGCAGGGATTCCAGGCGAACATCTTCATCATCTATCGCGGCAAGGAAGTGAACGCCAAGAGCATCATGGGCGTGATGATGCTGGCCGCCGGCCTCGGCGCGCAGCTGCGCCTGCGCGCGGACGGCGCCGACGAGGAGGCGGCGATGGCGGCGATGGTCGACCTGTTCGAGCGCAAGTTCGACGAGGGGCAATGACGATCCCGAGGAGTAGCATCGAGCGTGCGGTCGGTACTTAAAGGCGGCAGCGCGGCGCGCGGCATGGCGCTCGGACGCGCACGCCTCGAGCAGCCCGGCCGCATCCTCGTCGACGAGCGCCCGCTTGCGGCCGAGGAGATCGAGCCGGAGGTCGAGCGCCTGCTGGCGGCGATCGGCCTGGCGCGCGACGAGCTGCGCACGCTGCGCGACAAGCTGCACGGCACGCTGGCCAGCGACGTCGGCGACTTCCTCGAAGCGCACGGCCTGATCCTCGCCGACCGCGATCTCGTCGCCGGCCTGGTCGATCTGGTCCGGCTCGGCCGCTACCGCGCCAGCGCCGCGCTCAAGCTGCAGCGCGACAAGCTGGTCGCGGTCTTCGAGGCCATGGAAGACGCCTACCTGCGCAGCCGCAAGGAAGACATCGACCACGTGCTCGGCCGCGTCCAGGCCGCCCTGGTGCGCGAATCGAGCGTCGAGGAGCGCAAGCTGGCCTCGCGCGTCGGCGAGATCCTCGTCAGCGACATCGTCGCGCCCGCCGAGCTGGTGCCGCTGGCCGAGAACGGCGTGCTCGGCGCGGTGCTGACCAACGGCAGCACGCTGTCGCACAGTGCGATCCTGGCCCGCTCGCTGCGGCTGCCGATGGTCGTCGGCGTCGACGACGCGCTCGGCTCGATCGCCGAAGACGACCTGATCCTCGTCGACGGCGAGCACGGCGAGGTGGTGGTCCATCCCAATGCGCAGGACATCGCGCGCTATCGCAACTGGCAGCGCGAACAGGTCCAGATCGGCAAGCGTCTGGCGCGGCTGCGCGAAGCGCAGACGCTGACCCGGGACGGTGTGGCGATCCGCCTCTACGCCAATGCGGAGATGCCGGCCGACGTCGCCCGCGCGCGCCTGTCCGGCGCCGCCGGCATCGGCCTGTACCGGACCGAGTTCCTGTTCCTGCAACGCCGGGAGATTCCAGGCGAGGAGGAGCAGTTCCTGGCCTACC
>NZ_DATKFQ010000027.1:0-33169 GCF_035511235.1 Dokdonella sp. | reverse complement strand
GCAGGGGCGCGGGCAGGGAGGCCCGCGCGTTCGTCGTCAGCACAGGAGGTGCTGTCGACGAACCTCGGTCCCGGCCCACGGACCCGCAGGGCAGGAGGCCCGGAGGGCACGTCTGTGGGGTGCCCTTCTCTTTGGTTACTTTCTCTGACTCCGCGCATCCTGCGCTCCGCCCTCCGGGCCGGCTTCGCCGTTCGCGCCGCTCCTGCGGCGCAGTGGGCACGCAAGAGAAAGTAACCCGCTCGCGGGAGCGAGCGGAAAAGGGCAGGATGCCGACCGCCTACGAAGCAACAACCACCCCAACATCGACCGGCTTCGCCGCTCCAGCCGCGCTGTGGGGACGCAAGAGAAAGTGACCCGCTCGCGGGCGCGAGCGGAAAACACGCAGGGATGCCGCCTACCTACGAAGCGACACCCCTCAAACATCAAAAGGCTCCGCCGTTAACGCCGCCCGTGCTGCGCAGTAGGCACGCAAAGAGAAGCGACCCGCTCCCCCGGAGCGAGCGGAAAACAGGCAGGGATGCCGACCGCCTACGAAGCAAAAAGCCGCAGCTCGGCAGCAACCGAAACCACCGAAGGCAAGCGGAAAAGAAACATCCCCTCAGGCGGTCACGCCGCCAACCCCTCGTTCGAAGGCCGCAGCAGATACGCCAAGGTATCGACGCTGTCGGCAATCCGGTCACAGGTATCGGCCACCGCGACCAGCGCCGTGCGCGTCGCCTCGTCGGCGCAGGACTCGGCCGCCAGCGTCTCGGCCAGCAGGCGCTCCTCGCCGCGCAGCGACGGCAGGTCCAGCGGCGTCCCGTCGCGCAGGGCGGCGGCGATCGCGGCCAGCGCCTGATCGGCACGGCCGGCGAACGCCAGCACCTGGTCGCGCTGCGGCAGGTCGGGTGCGTCCTGCAGCACTGCCTCGAGCGACATGCAGGCGCGGATCAGCCGGTTGGCGTTCGCGAACAGGCCTTCGGCGAGGATCAGCTCGCGGCGCGAGCGCGTCGGCTCGCCGCGCAGGCGGTCGATCGAGGCCTGCGCATTGGTGCGTGCGGCACGGGCGGCGCTGCGCGTCTCGATCATCACGGTGTCGCGTTCGGTCAGCAGCGTGATCGCGTAGCCGCGGTAGGCGTCGATCATCGCCGCCAGCGCGGTGCGCACGCGCAGGCGTTCCCAGGTCGGCCATAGCGCATAGGCGGTCAGCGCCAATGCGCAGCCGAGCACGGTGGCGATGCCGCGCGGCACGATCATCTCGCCGGGCGGTACGCCGTCGAACGACAGCAGGATCACCAGCAGACCGGTCAGCAGCGCGACGCCGAGCCCGTAGTGCATCGTCGTCAGCAGGCGGAAGCCGAAGCAGAACACCGCCAGCAGCACCAGGCGCGCGGCGACGCCGTCCATCGCGAAATGGGCGATCGCGGTGGTCAGCAGCAGGCCGGCCAGCGTGCCGGCGACGCGCAGCACGCCGAAGCTGAAGGTGCTGGCGAAGTCGGGCTTCAGCACGATCGCGGCGGTCATCGGAATCCAGAAGCCGTGCGGGATCGCCAGCAGGCGCTCCAGCACGACCGCGAGCGCGAGGCAGACGCCGCAGCGCAGCGCGTGCCGGCAGGCGACCGAGGACAGATGCAGATTCGCACGCAGCGTCGCCAGCGCGCCGCGCGGCTTCAGCGCGGCCGGCAGATGCGCCTCCATCTGCTCGGCGCGGATCTCGCCGCGGCTGCCGGCGAACTCGCTGTTGCGCACGACCGAGCGCAGCTGGCCGGCCAGACCCTGGGCGCGGGCGGCGGCGATGCGCAGCAGGTAGTCGTCGGCACCGCTGCGCACCTCGCCGAGCGCGGCGACCAGCGGATCGAGCGTCGAGACCGCGGCCGCGGCGGCCGACGGCGGCTCGGCGTGCTCGAGCGCGTGCGCGAGGCCGTCGAGCACCCAGGCGGCATGCTCGAGGATCGCATCGAGCCGCGCGCGCGCGATCGGGTCGGTCAGGCGCGCGTGGATCTCGCACAGCGCCAGCAGCTCCAGCCGCACGCGCTCGCAGACCTCGGCGATCACGCGGAACGCCTGCACCGCCACGCCGCGCGCGCGGTGCTCGCCGTGCAGCAGGATCACCGCGTCCTGCACGGCCTGCGTGGTCGGCGGCGCCTGGTCCGGCCCCGGATGCTGGCGCGCGGTCGCGGCCAGCTGATGGAACACGGCCGCCAGCGCGAAGCGCTCGGGCCGGTAGCGCTGCAGCGGCCAGGCGGCGATCGCGACGGCGGTCTGCAGCAGGCCGCCGGCGAAGATCAGCGCGGCGGCGATCGCCGCTTCTTCGGGAGGACGGTGCAGGTCGGAGGTGACGATCAGCAGGATCATGCTGGTCAGACCGGTGCGCGCCTGCTCCGGCCCGAGCGCGACCAGCAGGCCGCCGCCGAAACCCCACAGCAGCGCCGCGACGGCCAGCAGCACCGTATCGGCGCCGAGCAGCATGCCGGCGAACGCCGACAGGCCGGCGGCCAGCGCGGTCAGCAGCATGCGCTGCATGCGCAGCCGGTACGGACCGGGCTGGTCCGAGAACATCGTATTGAGCGCGCCGGTCGCCATCGCGACGCCGGCCTCGACATGTCCGATCGCCGCGGCGATCGCCAGCGGCGCGACCATGGCCAGCGTATTGCGCAGCGCGACCCGGTAGGGCACGTCGCGGGGCTTGAGTTGGAGCAGCGGACGCAGCATCGGGCCGAAGATCAGGAAAGGCGTCGCGACCGGCCGGTGAGGGCCCGGACCCGAGCGGATCGCAGCGGGCCGGCCATCATCCCAGAGCGCCGCCGGCGCCGATACCGGGCTGTCGCGCGGGGACTCAGGTCGGATCGACCATGTAGCGTGCCGGCGCCGGATTGACGTGGCCGCAGGCGGCGCAGCTGCGGTGCTCGCGCGAGCCGTAGAAGCGGTCGAACACCGCGCCGAAATCGCGCTCGATGTCGACCAGGTGGAAGTATTCCTCGTAGAGCCGGTGGTTGCAGCGCTCGCAGAACCACAGCAGACCGTCGTCCTCGTGCGCGAGGCGCTTGCGTTCGATCACCAGGCCGACCGAATCGGGCATGCGCTGCGGCGAGTGCGGCACGCGCGGCGGCAGGTAGAACATCTCGCCGGCGCGGATCGGGATATCGCGCACCGCGCCGTCCTCCTGGATCTTCAGCACCATCTCGCCCTCGAGCTGGTAGAAGAACTCCGGACCCTCCTCCCAGTGGTAGTCGGTGCGCGCATTCGGGCCGCCGACGATCATGATGATGAAGTCCTCCTGGACGATGCACTTGTTGCCGACCGGCGGCTTGAGCAGGTGGCGGTGCTCGTCGATCCAGCGCTGGAGGTTGATGGGCGGGGCAAGCATCGGCGGTCGCCTGGCAGAGTCGGTGCGTCTAGGGTACGCCAGCGCTCAGGCGCTCCGCAGCGCGGCGATGCATTTGAGCTCGATCGCGATCGGCGTCGGCAGGGCGGTGATGCCGAGCGTGGTGCGGCAGGGCGCGCCGTCCACGTCCGGAAAATGCTCGGCCCAGATCGCGTTGTAGGTCTTGAAGTCGCGCGCCATGTCGGTCAGGTACACGGTCACGTCGACCAGATCCTCCCAGCGAGAGCCGCTGGCCTCGAGCACCGCGCGTACATTCGCGAACACCTGGCGCGTCTGCGCGGCGATGTCGTAGGCGGCCAGCGTGCCGTCGGCGGCGCTCACGTTGCCGGGAATCGCACCGCTGCCGGGCAGGCGCGGGCCCACGCCGGACAGGAACAGGAGGTCGCCGACGCGGCGCGCGTGCGGATAGGCGCCGACCGGGGCCGGGGCGCGTTCGGTGCGGATGGTGTCGAGGCTCATGCGTCAGTGTCCCTGGGTGGCGGTCGCCGCGCTCACGTCGATCGTGCGCCGGCCGAGCGCGCGATTGTCGGTCGAACGGGCGGTCAGGCGATAGCGGTCCGGGCGCAGGTACAGGTCGGTGGTCGGCTCGGCGTCGGCCGAGGTGCGCACGCGGTCGCGCGTGGTGCGCGCCGCGTTGGCCGGATCGAACACGACGCGGTCGGCCGGGATCGCGTCGTCCGGCTCGTCGGCGTAGCGCGCCTCGAGCAGGCACGGATACTGGTTGTCGCACAGCGCGCTGGTGACCGGATACGGCAGGCGTTCGCCGCCGAGCGAGAGCCAGGTCGGCCGCCCGCGGCGCAGCGTCTCGGCCGGGAAGATCACGCTGACGTCGTAGGCGTCGGCGCGCAGCGACCACGGCGTGCCGCCGGTATCGCGGAACACGATCGGCTGCTGCGGCGACAGGCGGGCGGTCACCGCGGCATAGAGCGGGTGGTCGTCGGTGGACGCGGGATGCGGCGTCATGAAGGTCTGCTCGATCGTCAGCGGATCGATCCGGCTCATCTGCGCGAAGTGCTGCGCCATCGACTTGCCGTCGAAGTAGCGGCCGGCCTCCTGGATGTGGGCGTAGCCGGCATTGACGACGATCCGCGCATCGGGATGCGCGTCGAGCGTGCGGCGGATCAGGTTGCGCGCCTGCTCGCGCTCGCGTGCGTCGCCGATCGCCTCGGATTCGGCCTCGTAGGCGACGACGACGTAGCCGAGGTCGAGCGCGGTGCGCACCATCTCGGCGTAGATCGGTTCTTCGGTGTAGAAACCGGTCGCCGCGGTCGGATAGCCGCGCGCGGCGAGCTTCTTGTCGGTGGAGTAGAGCGTTTCGGCCGCGAAATGGTCGAAGCCCTGCGCGCGCAGCCGCTCGAGCATCTGCACCGTCAGCGTGCGCGTCAGCGCGTTGGAATGGTTCTCGTTGAAGAACACCGCCTGGCGGCCCTGCGCGAGCGCCGCGATCGCATCGACCGCCGGTTCGGCGCGGTAGCCGGGCCCGAGCGGCGAGGCGCTGTCGCCCTTCTGCGCCGGCTGCGCGATCGTGAACGTGGTGCGCGCGCCGGCATAGTCGCCGACCCAGGTCTGGAACCAGCTCAGATACTGGTTGAAGATCAGCCGGAACGGCACCGCGGTGGTGCCGGTGTAGGCATCGCGCATATACAGGTACTGCGCGAGCAGGCCGGGCCGGCGCTGCGCCTCGGCCATGATGCGCTCGGACTTCTCGACCGCGGCGCGCTGCTGCGGGATCGCCGCGCCGGTCGCCTGCGGCGGCGCCTGTGCGGGCTGGACGGCGAACAGGACGGCGGCGACGGCGGCGAGTGCGGACATGGCGGGCTCCTGACGGGCGGCGGACGGACGATCCGCGCCGGCCGCCTGCGATTATCGGCTGATTGCCGGCCGATTATCGATCCGCGTTCGGGCACGCGCGGTGCAGGGCCGGCGCATTGCGCGACGGCCTTCCCGGGACGTGCGGCGCCCGGCGCCGCACGTCGGTCCTGCGGCCGCTCAGGGGTTGATCGGTGTGAAGTCCACGCTGAAGCCCGGGTAATAGGTGATCCAGTTCCAGCCGGCGTTGATCCCCCAGTACATGCCGGGCGAGCAGCTGCTGCCCCAGAAGCGCGCACCTTCCCACTGGAAGTTGCCGCCGACGTTCTGGTAGCCGGTCAGCAGCGTGTTGGAGAACCACGAGGAGATCGTGTTGACGTCGAGCGAACCGCTGGTGGCGCCGGAAAAGTCGCCGACGTGGCCCCAGGTGCTGAACGCGTCCTTCCATTTGTCTGGAATGTTGGAGCCGTCGCACGGGTCGGTCATCCACCACTGCGCACCGAGACTCGCCCCCGAGCTGATCGACTTGCACGACCACTTGTCGACGGTGTTGTTGATCGACCCGCTATAGGTCCAGATCTGGTAGCCGCCGGTCGGCGACTTGTAGCTGATCGGGATCGACACCGTACCGCTGAACGTGCCGCTGCCGCTGGTCGGCACGAACGCCTGCGGGCTCATCGGCGCGGTCAGCGTGCCGAGCACGTACGCATTGCCGAAGCCGCGGTCGCATTCGTCGTTGGAATGCAGGCTGCCGGCGTTGACGCTGATGCGGCCTTCGACGACCAGATACTGCGAATTGCCCTGCTGGGTCTGGTTGAGGAAGCCCCAGACCGTCCACGTGAACGTGGCCGCGCCGGCACCTTTGTTCGAGGTGCCGCCCTGCGAGTAGGTGAACGAGGTCGTTGACGTCAGCGTCTGCAGGAAATACTTCAGGCCGGTCGGCGGCGTGTTGTCGAGCATCACCGCCGCGCCGCGTGTCCGGTCCATCGTCCGTTCGACGTGGACCTTGAACAGATCGGCCGCCGCGGGGTCGACGAAGGCGCTGCCGAGCGAGGCGAAGTCGATGCAGGCGCAGGCGATCGGTGCGTCTTCGGGCGGCGTCTTGCCGAGCTCGAGCGCGGCCTTGCTCGGGGAGTCGGCCGCACTCGATCCGGCAGCGACGGTGGTGTATTCCAGCGCCTCGACGCGGAAGTCGGTCAGGCCCGAAGCGTTCTGGGTGGCACTGATCAGCAGGGCGGCGACGCTGCGCTGCGGCAGGATGCCGACGATGCCGCGCAACGCAGCCAGCGTGTCGAGGCTGGGGCACAGCAGCAGGATCGGCCGGCCGGCTTTCAGTCCCTGGCTGACCCATTCGGCCGTCTGCGCCGCCTCCGTCGTCCGGCAGTCCGCCAGGATCAATCGCGTATTGCCCAGCGTCGCCTTGTCCGGCTGGCCGCGCGGCGTTCCCTCCCCGAGATGAAACAGATAGCTGACCGGATGCGACAGCAGACCGTCGCCACATACGAATATCTGTTGCTGGATCATCGTCCTTTTACTCCCTGTGAATACCGCCCGTCCGGCGGCGAAGTCCGATTGAGACAGATTACACAGATTGACATTGTGAAACATGATTGATTTTATACATTGCGCATTACGGACAATGACACCGGGTCCCGCGTCGCGCAGACGCCGCGCCCGACCACCTAGGGAGAAGGGGGCCGACCATGTCTCATCCGCGTATCGCCTGCACTCGCGTGCTGCGTCTGTGGCCGGCCGTCGCCGCCTTGCTGTGTACGCTGCTGGTCGCGACCGGCCATCCGCCGGCCGAGGCGCGCCGCGCCGAGACGCGCGCCGCCTCGACGCGTGCCTCCGAAAACGTCGTGCCGTCGGCGCCGGTCGGTACGCTGCCGGGCAGCTTCGGCGTCGACGGCAACGGCGCGGCGACCTGGACGCTGCAGGTGCAGGTGCCGCCCGGCACCGGCGGCGTGGCGCCTTCGCTGCAGATCACCTACGACAGCCACCGCAGCAACGGCTACCTCGGCATGGGGTTCGCGCTCAACGGCATCTCGGCGATCACGCGCTGCGGCGCCAACTACCGCACCGACGGATTCAAGGCCGGTGTCGACTACGGTCCGCGCGACCGCTACTGCCTGGACGGCCGCAGGCTGATCGCGACCTCCGGCAGCTACGGCGCCGACGGTACCGTCTACCACACCGAGATCGAGACCTGGACCGTGCTGACCTCGCACGGCAGCTGCGGATCGGGACCGTGCTCGTTCACCGGCACCGACAAGGACGGCAATGCGCTGAGCTTCGGCGCCACCACCGGCGCGACCGGCTCGCGCATCCTCGCGCAGGGCCGCAGCGACGGCGCCGTGCGCACCTGGTCGATCGATACGCGCACCGATCTCAACGGCAACGCGGTCGGCGTCGTCTACGTCAACGACGCCGACAGCGGCGAGTACTACCCGCAGCGCATCGACTACACCAGCAACGCCGCCGCCGGCCTGGCGGCGCAGCGCTCGGTGCGCTTCGAGTACGAGTCGCGCGACGACGTCGTCAAGCGCTTCCTGGCCGGATCGCAGGTGCTGATCTCGCAGCGGCTGACCTCGATCACGACCTCGGTCGTGCAGGACGGCACCGCATCGGACGTGCTGCGCTACCGCTTCGCCTACGCGACGAGCCCGACCACGCAGCGCTCGCGCCTGCAGAGCGTCACGCTGTGCGATGCCGCCGCGGTCTGCTGGCCGCCGACGACCTTCGACTGGTACACCGATCCGACCACGTTCGCGGCGCCGACGACGCAGCTGCCCGGTCCCACCTACGTGATCCTCGATGGGCGGCTCTATCCGTTCGGCGTGATGATGGACTTCAACGGTGACGGACTGGCCGACTACTCCAAGGCGGTCGAGTTCGTCGACGGCAACCGCGATCTGTCGGTCTATCTCGGCCGGACCGACGGCAGCTTCGAGCCCGCGTCCTACTCGCTGCCGGGACCGGTCTGGCGCGTCACGTCCGAGTCGGTCGTGCAGACCGGCGTGCTGCAGGACATCAACGGCGACGGCATCCTCGATTTCTCGCCGGCACTGCGCAACGACGACGCCGGCACCACCGACTACACGGTCTGGCTCGGCAGCGGCAGCGGCTTCGTGCGGCAGGCCGACTACCAGCTGCCCGGACCGCTGTTCTGGCAGGTCAACGGCCGTACGATGGCCAGCGGCGTGCTCGAGGACGTCAACGGCGACGGCATCCCGGACTATTCGCGCGCGACCGTGCTGCTGGCGACCGGCGAGACGATGCTCGATCTGTACAAGGGCACCGGCACCGGCAGCGGCTTCAGCGCGACCGGCACGAAACTGCCGGGGCCGCTGTTCGCGATCGACGCGACCGGCTCGCGCGACGCCGGCATCCTGCGCGACCTCAATGGCGACGGCCTCGCCGACTACTCGGCCGCCACGGTCAATGCCGATGCCGGCAGCCAGGACCTGCGCGTCTTCCTCGGGCAGAGTCCGGACTTCACGTTCCGCTACGCCTACGACCTCCCGGGCCAGATGATCTGGATCGTCAACGGCCAGGCGCTGGCGAGCGGTGCCCTGGTCGACATCAACGGCGACGGCATCCCGGACTACTCGCGCGCGACCGAGCTGACCGCCAGCGGCGAGATGCTGCTCGACGTCCATCTCGGTACCGGCGGCGGCTACGTGCCGGCCGGCTTCAAGCTGCCCGGCCCGCTGTACACGATCCTCGATGGCGTGTCCTACGTGCAGGGCATGCTGACCAACTGGAACGGCGACGGCACCACGCGCTACTCGCGCGCGACGCAGTGGCGCGACGGCAGCGAGGATCTCGCGCTGTATCTGGGCAGCGGCACCGGCTTCAGCGCGATGGGCAGGAACCTGCCGAAGGCGATGTTCCGCGTCCTCGACGGCGGTACCTATGCCAATGCCGAGTACCAGGACGTCAACGGCGACGGCGTGACCGATTTCGTCGACAGCGTCTGCACGCTCGAGGCCGGCGGCGCCTTCAGCCAGTGCGCGCTCGGCGTGCAGCTCGCGAACGGGCCGTTCTCGGATCTGCTGCAGCGCGCGACCAACGGCTTCGGCGGCACCGTCGAGGTCGAGTACGAGGCGCTGACGGCCGGTCTGTACACGCCGGCCGGCGCGCCGGCCTATCCGGTCCGCAACGTCGACGGCTCGATGATCGTGGTGTCGGCCTACGCCAACGGCGACGGTCGCGGCAACACGTACCGATACACCTACGCCTACGCCGGCGGTCTCGTCGACGCGCTCGGCTACGGCTGGCTCGGCTTCTCCGACGTGACGATGACCGACGTCGCCGGCCAGCGCGCCGCGAAGTCCACCTACGACCAGGCCTATCCGTTCGCCGGCATGGTCGCCTCGAGCGCGGCGCTCGACGGCGCCGGCGTGCTGCTCGCGCGCAGCGTCTACACCTATGTCGACGCCGCGCTGCCGGCACTGCAGGCGCTCGGCGTCCATCAGCCGCTGCGCGCCAGCGAGACGATGACGCAGTACACCGCCGGCAACGCCGACTACACGCTGCAGACCCAGTACCAGTACGACGCCTACGGCAATGCCGCGCTGACCGCCGAGCTCGGCGATGCGGCGATCGGCGACGACGACGTCTACACCTGCGTGCGCTACCACAACGATCCGACGACCGGCCGCTACGGCTACGAGCTGCAGACCAAGATCGACCGCACCCAGGCCGGCTGCCAGGCGTTCCTCGACGCGACCGACCCGGCGGCGATCAGCTGGGATCCGGCGGTCGACCTGCGCTGGAGCAAGAAGGCCTACGACGCGAACATGAACCTCGTCGCGTCGTCGCGCTACGACGACACGCATGCGACGTTCCTGACCGACGGCTTCGGCTTCGACGCCTACGGCAACATCCTCAGCGCGACCAATGCCGCCGGCGACACCACGACCTACACCTACGACGCCACGTACCACACGTTCCGCACCACGATCACCTCGCCGCCGCTGACGCGCGAGGGCAGTTCCTACCAGCTGACGACGCGCACCGACTACGAGCCGGCGTTCGGCGTGCTGATCGCGACGACCGATCCCAACGGCAACGTCACCTCGCAGGAGATCGACGGCTTCGGCCGGCCGGCGCGCGTCTACGGCCCGGACGATCAGGGCAAGCAGACTCTGCTGGTAACGACCGGCTGGGCCGCCTCTGGCGGTGCCTACTACCTGCAGACGCAGCAGCGGCCGGCCTGGAGCGTCGACGATCAGACCACCTGGTACTGGGACCGCCAGTATTACGACGGCCTCGACCGCGTCTATCGCGCCGAGCGCTATGGCGTGAAGGACGGCCAGGCCACGCGCGTGCTGTCCGATACCGGCTTCGACGCGCAGGGCCGCGTCCACACCACGACCGCGCCGTACTACGCCGGCGATCCGGCGCCGACCACGACGATCGAGTACGACGTCTACAACCGGCCGGTGCTGTCGACCGATTCGGCCGGCGTCCAGCACAAGATCGATTACGCCGAGGGTGGCCGCAAGATCACGCGGACCAATGCCTACGGCACGCCCGAGGCGCAGACCGAGATCACCTATCTGAGCGGCCGCGGCCTGGTCGAACAGGCGGTCGCGCCGAACGGCGCGACCACCACCTACGCGCGCGATCCGCTCGGCCAGATCCTCACGGTGACCACCGCGCCCGAGGCGCGCCTGACCACGATCGCCTACGACTCGATCGGCCGCCAGCGCACGCTGACCAGCAGCAACACCGGCACCTCGAGCTGGACGTTCGACGCCACCGGCACGCTGCGGCAGATCGTCGACGGTGCCGGCAACGTGATCGCCTATCCCGAGTACGACGGCATGGGCCGGCTGCGCCAGCGCACGATGACCTATGCCGGCGGCACCGCCTCGGCGGTCTACGTCTACGACGACCCGACCTACGCCAATGGCCTGGGCAACCTCACCGGCGTGCAGATGGAGCAGGGCGCGGCCGGCGCGTTCGCCTACACCTACGGCTATACCGCGTACGGCCAGGCCAAGGCCGGCACGATGACGCTCGGCGGCGAGCGCTACGTCTACGGATCGAGCTACGACCCGCTCGGCCGCCTGACCACGGCGACCTATCCGAGCGGCGATGTGCTGTCGATGAGCTACCTCACCGAGGCGACCACCGGCAGCGTCGCGCTGACGCCGGCCGGCGGCGGCAGCGCGGTCACCTATGCCACCTACGAGGCCTATACCGCGCTCGGCCAAGCGCAGCGCATCCGCTACGACCGCTCCGGCGTCACGGTCGACAATAGCTACTTCCCGATCGGCCCCTCGTTCTCGCAGCTGCAGACGACCAGCGCGAGCAACACCGCCGGCTCGCTGTATGCGCGCAGCTATACCTGGAACCCGCTCAACTCGCTGACCGCCATCGCCGACCAGCACAACGCCGCCGCCAGCGAGGCCTACCGCTACGACACGCAGCCGGCCAATGCGCACATGGGATTCCTGACCCGGGCCAGCGGCGCCTACGGCACGCAGGACTATGCCTACGACGCGCTCGGCAACGTCTCGGACAAGGCCGGCGTCACGATGACCTATGCCGACGGCAAGGACTGGCTGACCGCGACCTCGGCCGGCGCGACGCTGGACTACTACGCCAACGGCAATCTCAAGACGCAGTTCGACGGCGCCGCCGCGTTCGCGTACACCTACGACGCCGGCGGCCTGCTGGTGCAGGTCGACCGCACGGTCGACGGCCAGACCGAGTCCGGCTACGCCGCCTACGACGCCAGCGGCCGGCGCGTCTTCTACCAGCGCATCGGCGATGCGCAAAAGACCTGGCGCGTGACCAGCCAGTTCGAGGTCGTCGACCGCGGCGACGGCACGTTCCAGCACACCGTCTACGTGCCCGGCACGGTCACGCCGATCGCCGCGATCACCGCCGACGGCAAGGGCAATGCCGGCGGTGCCGCGACGCAGGCCGCGCTGCGCGAGCTGTACGGCCCGCGCACGCTGAAGGGCCGCGTGCTCTCGGCCGTGCACGGGCTGCGCGCCGAACTCGCGGCCGCCGGCCGCGCCGCGGCGCCGTTCGGCACCGGCCTGCTGTTCGCGGCGCTCGGCCTGTTCTACGTACGTTCGACGCGTACGCGTCCCGGCGTCGCGCCGGTGCGCCCGTTCTATCGCTGGAGCACGCCGCTGGTGCTGCTGTGCTTCCTGCTCGGCAGCCCGCCGCCGGCCTACGCGGCCCTGGTGCCCGGCGCCAACGGCGCCGGCGTGCCGACCGCCGGCTCGCTGTTCTTCCTGCCCAATGCGCTGGAAAGCACCGTGCTGGTGACCGACCAGAACGGCACCGTCACCGCGACCGTCGCCTACACGCCGGACGGCGCGATCGACCAGCCGAGCAGCAGCGGCGTCGACAACTTCCGGCCGAAGTTCGTCGGCAGCGAATGGGATCCGACCACCGCGCTCTACCACATGGGCGTGCGCTACTACGCGCCCGCGCTCGGCCGCTTCATCTCGCCCGATCCGGTCGGCCAGTTCACGAGTCCGTACCTCTACGCCGGCAACAACCCGGTCTCGGCGATCGACCCCGACGGCGACTTCGCGTTCGCGGTCGCGATGATCATCGGCGCGGTCGTCGGCGCGTACTTCGGCGGCGCCACCGTCAACCACGACATGAATCCGCTGAACTGGAACTGGCGATCCGGCAAGACCTACGCCGGACTCGCCGCCGGTGCCGCGATCGGCGCGGTCGGCGCTGCCGCCGGCGGCCTGGCGGTCGAAGCCGGCGTCGCGATCGGCGCCTCCGGCGGACTCGCGGCCGAGGCAGCCGGCGTCGCGGTTGGCATCGGCGGTCAGGTCCTGGTCGGCGCCGGCGAGAACGCCGCGTTCACCGCGCTCGGCGGCGGCAGTGCCAAGGACGTGCTGCAGGCGGCCGGCGAAGGCGCGCTGTGGAGCGCCGCGTTCGCGGTCGCCGGCGAGGCGATGGGCGGCATCGCCTCGCAGTTCGCGCGGCGCTCCGGCGCCGCGGCCGAGGGACTCGAGGAGAGTGCCGCCTCGGCTGCGCGCCGCGAGAGCAGCGCCGCCGACGATCTGGCCGGCGACGTCTGCAGCGCCAGCTTCGTCGCCGGCACGCCGGTGATCGGCGCCGGCGGGCAGGTCCGGCCGATCGAGTCGATCGCGGTCGGCGATCGCGTCGCCGGCCGCGACGTACCGGCCGGCGTCGATGCCGACGGCACCGTCTCCGAGCTGGTGCGCCGCGAGACCGATCTCCTCGTCCAGATCACGCTCGCCGGCGGCGAGCGCATCACGACCACGCCCGACCACGCGTTCCGCGGCCACCAGCGCGGCTGGATCCCGGCCAAGGATCTCGGCACCGGCTCGCTGCTCGAGGGCAGCGACGGCAAGGCGATCGAGGTCGCGTCGGTGTCGACCTACCAGGCGCAGGCGCCCACGCGCGTCTACAACTTCGAGGTCGAAGGCACGCATACCTATCGCGTCGGCGAGGACGGCGCGCTGGTCCACAATCCCAAGTCGAAGAAGGCGCGCGTGTGCCGCGCCAGCATCGACCCCTACGGCGTCGTCACCGAGGAATGGAACATCACCGAGCTGCAGCGCCGCTATCCGGTCAAGAAGGACTACCAGGCGATCCAGCGCGACATCCGCCTGAAGGCGCGCAATGCCAACAAGATCATCAACAGTGGCAAGGTCACTGCGCGCACCCGCGTGACCAAGCCGGTCAAGACCGCCAGTCCGGCCTGGGTGCGCTACGAGTGGCAGCGCCAGTTCGGCACCGCATCGACGCCGCCCAAGTCGATCCGCGCCGCGCTCGCGGTGCTGCGCAATCACTTCGCCAATCAGGACGTCGACGAGTTCTTGACGCGCATTCAGGGCGGGTTGACCATCCGCGAAGGCATGCCCGAGAACCAGGGCCCGATCAACAGCTTCGTCAATCAGACCTCCGGGGCCGCCATGGGCGCATTGTCGCGCTCGGGGCCACCGCAGACGATCACGGCGATCAAACCGGCATTCTCGGTATTTTGAACGACAGACTCGACTACGCCCTGGCCGGTGCCGCCGCGCACGGCGATCTGGACGCCGTGCGCGAGCTGGTCGATGCCGGCGCGCGCATCGGCGCCGGCGAGCAGGAAGCGCTGCGGCTGGCCGCGCAGGAAGGCCATCTGCCGGTCGTGCGCTGGCTGCTCGCGCACGGTGCCGATCCGATGGCCGAGGACTGCCGGCCGTTCCGGCTCGCCGCCGAGCAGGGCCACGTCGAGATCGTGCGCGAACTGCTCGCGCACGGCAGCGACGTGCACGCCAAGGGCGAGTACGCGACCGGCATGGCCGTGCAGAACGGCCACCTGCCGGTGGTGCGCGTGCTGCACGCCGCCGGCGCCGATCTGAACGCGCGCGACGGCGCGATGGCGGTGGTCGCCGCCGCCAAGGGGCATCTGGACGTGCTGCGCTATCTCGGCGAGTCCGGCGTTCCGCTCGACGCCGAGCACGGCGGCGCGCTGATCGTGGCCGCGCGCGACGGCCGGCTGCCGATCGTGCAGTTCCTGGTCGAGCACGGCGTCGACGTCGCCTCGCGCGATCACGCCGCGCTTGCCCTCGCTGCGCAGAACGGCCATGCCGACGTGGTCGCGTACCTGCTCGAGCACGGCGCCGATCCGGGCGCACGCGACGGCGCGGCCGCGACGCTGGCGCGCGAGAACGGGCATACGGCGATCGCCGAGCACCTGGACGCACGGCTGCGGCCCCATTGACGGCGAAGCCGTGTGCCGATGCCGGTCGCTGCGGCGCGTGCCGCTTCATCCGGGCGCTCGAGCTTAGAGCCGATCGCGGACGCGTCTCCCGAAGGCACGCAAGCATTCGCGCCGCGCTACGGGCGTCCCGGTCCTTTCGGGTCGCCGTCGCCGTCGAATGCCGGCGGGTCGTAGAAGTTCAGCGTCTTCAGCGGCGTGCGGCCGGTGTTGCGGATCGTGTGCCGCTCGCCGCGCTCGATCACCAGCAGGCGGCCGGCGCGCAGCGGAACGCGGCGGCCCTCGACGGTCGCCATGCCGGTGCCGGAGACCACGTACAGCCACTGATCGGCGCCGCGATGGCGATTGTCGGGTCCGCCTTCCTGTCCGCCGGGCTCGATCACCATCTGCGCCGCCTGCGCGCGGCGCACCGTGAACAGCGTGCGGAAACCGGAACCGAAGCGGAGCAGGGTATGGCGCATGGCGGACCTCGGACGTGACGGACCCAGGCCCGCACCGTGCCGCCGCCCGCTTGAACCGGCGCTGCATACGCGCCCGCGCGCAACGCAGGAGCGTCCGGCCCGGCTTCACCGCCGGGCCGAACGCGCGTCTCAGGCCGCCAGCGTCGCGTTGTCGATCACGAAGCGGTACTTCACATCGCTCTTGATCATGCGGTCGTAGGCCGCATCGATCTGCTGCGCCGCGATCAGTTCGATGTCGGCGACGATGCCGTGCTCGGCACAGAAATCGAGCATCTCCTGCGTCTCGGCGATGCCACCGATCAGCGAGCCGGCGATCGCGCGGCGCTTGAAGATCAGCGGTCCGACCGCCGGCGAGGGATGCGGATGCTCCGGCACGCCGATCAGCACCAGAGTGCCGTCGCGCTTGAGCAGGGTCGTGAACGCGTCGAGCGAATGGCTGGCCGCGACCGTGTCGAGGATCAGGTCGAAGCGATTGGCCTGCGCGCGCATCGCGGCCGCATCGCGCGAGACGACCACCTCGTGCGCGCCGAGCGCCAGCGCGTCCTGGCGCTTGGATTCGGACGTCGTGAACGCGACCACCTGCGCGCCCATCGCGCGCGCGATCTTGACGCCCATATGGCCGAGGCCGCCGATGCCGACGATGCCCACGGTCTTGCCGGGGCCGACGTTCCAGTGCCGCAGCGGCGAATACGTGGTGATGCCGGCGCACAGCAGCGGCGCCACCGCGGCGAGCTGATCGTGCGGATGGCGGATCGTCAGCACGAAGGCCTCGTCGACGACGATCTGCTGCGCATAGCCGCCGAGCGTATGGCCCGGCGCGTCCGCGGTCCGGCCGTTGTAGGTCGGCACGAAGCCGTTCTCGCAGTACTGCTCCAGGCCCTCGGCGCAGGACGGACACGACCGGCAGCTGTCGACCATGCAGCCGACGCCGACGGTATCGCCGACCGCGAAGCGCGTAACCTCGCCGCCGACCGCGCTGACGCGGCCGACGATCTCGTGGCCGGGTACGCAGGGGTAGATCGTGCCGCCCCATTCGGAGCGCACCGTGTGCAGGTCCGAGTGGCAGACGCCGCAATAGGCGATGTCGATCCGTACGTCGCGCGGACCGGGCGCGCGGCGTGCGATCGAGAGGGATTCCAGCGGTTGGTCGGCGGCGTGCGCGCCGTAAGCCTTGACGTTCATGGCGTTCGAGTCTTCCGTCGAGTGGGGAGGGAGTGGGGCGTATCGCCGCGCCACATCGAGGCCGGCGGGCGCGGCCGGTCGCGCAAGAGGCGAGAGGCCGGAGCGGACGGCGCGGGACGCGCAGTATGGATCCGGCGGCCCCGCGCCGGCCAGCCGCATCCTCGCGAAGCCTTGCCCGATCCGATCAAGCTGCGCAGCCGCCGCTGCAGCGGCGCCGTCACGGACCGGCGTGCCCCGGCGTTACAGTACGCGCGCGGCCGCCGCCGCAGGCCAGCGGAGTGACGATGCGCAATCTCGATTTCAGTTCGTGGCAGGGTGTACTGACCACGCTGCTCGGCCTGGCCGTGATCACCTTGATCGGCGTCGGCATCCGCCTGCTGATCATGCAGACGATCCAGCAGCGCCGCGAGCGCGAGAACCGCCAGATCAACGAGCGCCTGCGCACGCTGATCGCCGCGTACAAGACGCTCGGCGGATCGTTCACCGGCGACCTGCGCGTCGACCCCAGCCATCTTCGCGACCTGCGCCTGCGCGCCGCCGAGGAAGGCCGCGCGTTCGAGGAGGGCAGCGACCGCGCGCGTCGCATGCGCGATGCGGTGGAGGCCGCGCTCTCGGATATCCTGCTGCTCGGTACCGAGGATCAGGTGCGCCTGGCCGCGCAGGCCGCCGCCGAACTCGTCGCCGGCCGCCCGGTGCACGTCGCCGAGCTGGTCGTCTCGCTGCGCACGTTCATCCGCGACGTACTCGACCTCGATCCCGTGCCGGCCGCGCTGCCGATTCCGCAGCAAGGCCCGACGCGTCCGGCTGGCGGCGGCAAGGGAGGCGGCGGACGCGGCGAAGGCGGTCGCGAAGGCGGCGGCAGGGGTGGTGGTGGCGGAGGCGGCGGCATGGGCGGCGGCGGAATGGGGCTTGGTGTCGGCATGGGGCTCGGCGCCGGTGGTGTCGCGGCGGCCGATGAAGTAGTCGAGCCGCCGGGCACGCCTTGACGCGCAACGCACGGCGCCGCCGTGGTCCGAGCCGCGTCGATCAGGTGCGGCCTGGTCTTGCGACCGGACCTTCTTCGATCCGCTGGCGTCGATCGGCTTCGATCGCTCGGTCTCGAGCAGCTCAAGCCGGCCCGACCCCGACCGCGGTGACCGCGCCGGTTCAAACTAGCCCTTCAATCGGGCGGGTTTTGGCAACGCACGTCGACCCGCTTCCATCCAGCGGTCTCGAGCAGCCTTGCCTCGACCTGCTCCGATCCGATCGCACGGATCGGATCGAGTCATTCCGGCGTGTTGATGACCGCCTCGATCCGATGTCCGTCCGGATCGACGACGAAGGCCGCGTAGTAGTGCGGCCCGTAATGCGGCCGCAGGCCCGGCGCACCGTCGTCGCGGCCGCCACGACGCAGCGCCGCGGCATGGAAGGCATCGACCGCCGCGCGACTCGGCGCGGCCAGTGCAAGATGGAATCCCGGCCCGGGCGGCCGCGCGCCGACACGACGCTTGAGTGCGAGCCTGTCGCCGCCACCCGGCGGACCGTAGCCGACGGCGGCATCGTCACCGTCCGGATCGGACCACACGCGCACGTAGCCGAGCGGTGCCAGCGCGGCGTCGTAGAACGCCATCGCGCGCTCGATGTTGGTGACGCCGAGCGAGAGGTGGTGCAGCATGGCCGGATCCGATCGCAGCGACGGGCCTTCTGGATACCACAGCGTGGCGCCCGGCGAGCGCCCGGCATGGGGTCATTGTCGGGACTTGCGGTCCTGCTGCGCGGTCACTTGTCGGCGCCGGTCCGCTGGCCTAGAGTCGCTCCGCGGATTCAAGGGGCGGCGCCTCCGTCGGGCGCCGGCAAAGGTCGGCGCCGCCGAGCGCGCGCAGGCCGATCGATTCATGTCGAGGACGACATGGAAGGGATGCAGGTACAGGCTGCACGCAGGGAGACGCCGCCGGCCACGGGCCGGCCGGTGCGCCGCAGCGCACGCCCACTTGCACTCCGCTGTCCGTTCGCGCGTCCCACCGCTTCCCTCCGTCCGGGGCCGACATCGCCGTCGGCTTCATCCGTTTCCGTATTCCCGATGCAGCCGCCGCTGGGCGGCTTCGTTCGGCGTCTTTGCGTTCGCTTCGCGACAGCGCTGCCGTCTGTACCGATCAGACGCCCAGGTCCGTTCCATCGATTCGATGCTTCCAAACGCGCGCTCATGCCGCGCGCTCCATCCGTGCATAGGAGATACCCATGAACAAGCCACCCCGATGGTTCTACGTCGTCGCCGTGATCGCCCTGCTGTGGAATCTGCTCGGCTGCGTCGCCTTCATCGGCGACCTGCGCCTGACCACCGCCGACATCGCGCAGATGCCGGCCGCCCACCAGGCGCTCTATGCGGCACGTCCGGCCTGGGCCGTTGCGGCCACCGCGGTCGCGGTCTTCGGCGGCGTGCTCGGCTGCATTGGACTGCTGATGCGCAAGAAATGGGCGCTGCCGGTGTTCGTGCTCTCGCTGATCGGGATCATCGTCCAGGACATCGGGCTGTTCGTGCTGGCTGATGCGGTCAAGCTGGCCGGACCTGTGGTGGCGGTGTTGCAGGGGGTGGTGTTGGTTGTGGCGATTGGGTTGGTTGTGTTGAGTCGGAGAGGAATCCAGAGAGGCTGGCTGCTTTAGTAGTTGAGGTGGGCGGTAATTATGTCTGTGCTCGCACCGTAATGAGATGTCGGAACGCACTCTGACCCCGTTTTCGACCCCGTTTTCAGGTGCTGCTTCACAACTAACTGAAAGGAAGAAGTCATGGCCACGAAGAAGACTGCTGCTGCAAAGATGGCTGTCAAACGTGTTGGCAAACCAATCCGCCAGCGCAAGGCAAAGGCAGATGGTTCTATCGGTACACTGCAGAAGACCATCGAAAAGAATTACGGACTCCCGACGGGTAGTATCAAGATTGTCTATCCAAGCGGACGCAAAGCTCGTATCGATGCAGATGTTGGCGCGTTGCGCACGCATTGGGAGACGCGCGGCTAACAATCTATTAAAGCCGACGTCGCTATACGGCGCAGCTTAATTCAGGTATTGGGCGTCATTCGGAGAATCTTGTGGAGCTCGATACAAAAAGCAGTCGTTGAAAACGGGATCAGGTTAACTTTCTAGATGTATAGGCCTTGGTGGGAGCGTTTGCCAGAACCGTGGACACCATCGTAGCGAGACGTCGGAACGTATTCTGCCCCTATTTCTGGACCCCGTAATCTACTCGGTAAAGATATATACGTAAGCAAAGTGCTCTTGGTTACGGGAGGGGTGATTGAAACTCATCAGCTCAATCAGGGTTCAAGGCTTTCGCTCGATCGCAGATGAGGGCTTGGAGTATTTAGGTGGTCATACTGTATTCACAGGAAAGAATTCGAGTGGTAAATCAAATGTTCTTCGAGCATTAAACTTATTTTTTAATGGGGAGACTTCCCCGGGGATTCCAGTAGATTTTGATGTCGACTTTCACTTTCGTCCGACGCGACGTCAGAAGAAGATAATACAAATTACAGTCGGCTTTTCCCTTCCAGAGGGTTTTAGGTTCAGAAGAGAACTTGAGCCGCTTCAGCGATTGGGACCTAACTTCTTGGTTCGCAAGACCTGGGCGTTAAGTCGCCAGCGGCGCCCAGAAGAGTCGGTTGCGCTTTTGGTCGGTGACCAAATAGTGGAGGGAGGTGACCGACTTGCGTACGATTTTCTATCTCTTATTGTATTTAGATATATTCCTAATCGCACGGTGCCTTCTGAGCTTCTTCGGGATGAAAGTCAGTCGATAGCTGCGGTTATATTCAAGAGACTTCGTGAGTCGGCGCAGGCCGCCGATGTATTGAGGGGTTTGTCGGAGTCCGCGGGAAGAATATTGCAGTCTACGGCTTCTGCTTTGAGTGAATCGGGCGCCCCAATTTCAAATCCAAACATCGCGACGGCAGACTCCCTCGGCGGCATGCTAAGGATGTCCGGCTTTCAGGCGCGGGGATTAAATGGATCAACAATTAGAGATGAGGACTGGGGCGCTGGTCATCAGGCATTCTTTCTCCTTCACTTGCTCAGAGACATTGATACTGACTATAGCAGGCAGTTTGGCTGGCGACAGGCTACAGTATGGGCGGTTGAGGAGCCCGAATCTGGTTTGCATCATGATCTCCAGACGAGACTTTCTAAGAAGTTAATTGAGTGGACCTCAGACGAGAATCGACGATTGCAGGTATTCACTACTACGCATTCACCGGTGGTAGCTATGTCCGGTGATTGTGGTTACTGGACGGAGGTCGGTGAAACTAGTAGTGTACTTCGTCCAATGAACACTCAAGAGCTGGTTCGAGCAGCTGAAGAGCACGGGGTATCGACTTATTTGCATCCAATACTGTCTTATCCGTTCAATCCCGTGGTTCTGGTGGAGGGTGATAATGATGAGTTGGTCCTGAATTACGTTGCAAGTGTTGTCGGTCGCAGCATAATAAAGTTTGTTACGTTGCCGACCATGCAAGATGGCGAATCTTCTGGCGTGGATTCTCTTATTTCTTATATTAAGAAGAATTCTCGTTTATTATCAAGACGACCAGCGGATTGCCCTATGATTGTTTTGGTCGATTGGGAAGTTTCCGATCAAAAGCTGGTGGCCTTAAGGAGCGCTTACGGCGTTGACGCCGAGCGATATGTCGTCAGGGCTAATCCTGCAAACTGCAGCACGATACTAGGTAGCACTTTTTTAGGATTAGAGCGATTCTATTGCCCGCGGGTGATTCGTGCTTCTCATGAAGCAGGCGAGTGCGCGGTGGCGTTTCCGCAAGGCGATGCAGCTTGGTCCATAGAGCGTGGGCAGCTGATGCAGGCGAAAGGTCGGTGGGCTCAGCGGTTGCTAAAGATTAGAGACGTAAATCGCCTTGCTCCACTTATTCGAGTTGTTGAGCAGGCGTATGAAGCCGCTACATCCAGGGCTGATCAGCAGCTAAGTTTGCTTTGAGTTCCGAAAATTGGGGTCAGGTTGACTTTCTAGATGCACAGGCTTTCGTGGGAGCGTCTGCCAGAACCGCCGACACCTTCGTAGCGAGGCGTCGAGAGAGAACGGGGTCAGGTTCTAAGGTTTCCCCACGTTTTCATACCGTCAGCGCCATCTGATCGGTGACGTCTGGTGGCAGTGACCGTATGCGGTCCAGCCATCTGGATACGGGCTCAAGGGGCCATCGTCGGACGAGCGCTTCGCGTCCGACGCGTATGGTCGAATAGAGCTTGCGCGTGCAGCGATGAGGCGAGAGCCACTGTGCAACGCCGGTGGCCTCGCAGCCCAGACCTGCGAGCCAGCTGACGAAGCTGGCTAGCGTGCTGACAAGCAAGAGCATCTGCAGTCGCGCGCCGTGACGGGTGAGGCTGTCCTCCATGCCTTGGCCGTAGCGATGTGACTTGAGGTCGCGAAACCCGAGCTCGATCTGCATGCGGCGCGCATAGAGGCTTACCAACTGCCGTGCGCTGGGCGCGTCGAGCTCCGGCGAGGCGACGATCAACCAAGGCTCGCGTTCTCGCGCGGACGCTTTCATGCTCGCGGTCGAGCGCGACGTCCTGCCTGGCATGCGTCGGTTTGGGCTCCGGCGTCCGTGTCGCGCCTTGGCATAGATCACCAGCCGGCACTCAATCGGGTTACTGCGATTGCTCAGCATCCGCGGCAGTTCGTATGGCTTCGGCGACGCCAGTGCATGCAGCTGGCGGCTGTCGACCCACTGATCGATGCGGTCTGGCGCATCTTGCGGCTTGACCTGGGTACGTCCCCGTAGTCTGACGAGAACGGGGTCAGATTTACTTTTGGAGTTCGAGCCTTGATGGAAGGATAACGGGGTCAGGGTAACTTTCCGAAAGGCGCGAGTGCGGCCGGAGGCTTCGATGCCTCCCCTCAAGCAGGAGGGGAAAGCACGACATTCGAGCGCGCGCGCCGTACTCGGCGGCATCTCAAGATCCCGTCCTTCCATCCGACTCCAACCGGCGCGCACCGCACCGGGGGATCGGGCAGCCGCTGCTCCCGCCGATACGCAGTACCACTGCCGGCGAGGTTCTGCTTGGGACCTTCGCTGAGCACGGGCGCTTGCTCGGAGGGCGCCTGAGCATGCCCGTTCGCCCGCATTCGTCTTCGGATCCGGAAACGGGGTCAGGTTTACTTTTTAAGACCCAGCCTTAGATGGAAGGGCTGCTGCATCGTGCGGCGAGCAGCAATCGCCCACAGCTCGGCCTCAAGCAGGAGTGTGAAGGACGAGATTGGGAGTGCCGCGCTGTACTCAGCAAGTCTCGTCCTCCCCATCCGACTTACCCCGCCGCGCGCGGCACCGGCGTATTCAACAACTGCTGCTCCCACAGATACGCAATGCCGCTGCCGGCCAGATGCTGCTTGAGGACCTCGGTCAGCTCGGCGACGTGCTCGGTGCGCGCCCAGTCGCGCTGCCATTCGGCGGCTACGGCCAGCCAGGTCATGACGTTGGCGCCGGCGCCGATCATGCGCTGGATGGCCACTTCGTGAGACTCGGTCGACACGCCGCCGCAGGCGTCGGTGACGACGGTGACGTCCCAGCCTTCGCCGAGGGCCTGGATCACCGGCATCGCGACGCAGACTTCGGTCCACAGGCCGGCGATGATCAGCTGCTTGCGGCCGGTGGCCTTGACCGCGTCGACCACCTTGGGGTCCTGCCAGGTATTGATCAGCGTGCGGTCGATGACTTCCTGGCCCGGGAACACATCGGTGATCTGCGGGAAGATCAGGCCGCCGCGCTCGGCGATCACGCTGGTCAGGATCGTCGGCACGCCGAAAGCCTTGGCGGCCTTCGCCAGGCCTGCGGAGTTGTTGACGACCATGTGCGGGTCATGGCTGTTAAGGTTCGCGAGCTGATACGGCTGGTGGTCGATCAGCACGAGAACCGAGTCTTCAGGGCGGAGCAGCGAGTCGAGGCCGTTGCGAAAGCTCATGGGTATCCTTGGGTCGTCGATGAAATGGGCGATTGGAGGCGAGCGCCGATGGCCTCACCTCGTCGGCAAACCTTGTCATCGCCTCGGCCGGGGCGGTAGCGCCGGACCGCGTCATGCTGTGTCGCAGAATCCGCAACGCCGGACCGGCGTTCGTTGTGTCAGGCTAGTCGCGAGGACGGGAACGCCGAGTGGATATCGAAGATTTGCGCACATTCGTCGAGGTGGCCGACGCGGGCGGCGTGTCGCCGGCGGCGCGCCGGCTCGGCCTGTCCAAATCGATCGTCAGCCGGCGGCTCGGCCGGCTCGAGGCCGAGCTTGGCGTGCAGCTGCTGGCGCGAACGACGCGCGGCGCGGCGCTGACCGAGGCCGGACTGACGTTCCGCGACCACGCCGCCCGGGCCTGCGCCGAGATCGACGCCGCGACCGAAACGATACTGCCGGCCGGCGATCTGCGCGGCCGTCTGCGCGTGGCCGCGCCGCTGACGTTCGGTCCGACGCACTTCGCATCGGTGCTCGCGGACATGGCGCGACGCCATCCGCAGCTGCAGGTCCATACCGTCTACAGCGATCGCTTCGTCGATCTGATCGCCGAGGGTTTCGACTGCGCGATCCGTGTCGGCTATCTGCAGGATTCCAACCTGATCGCGCGCTGCGTCGGTCCGCTCTACGGCAAGCTCGTCGCAAGCCCGGCCTACATCGCGGCCCATGGCACGCCGGAAACGCCGGCGGATCTCGCTTCCCATGAAGCACTGATGCAGGGGACCGAGCGCTGGCAGTTCATGGACGGCGACGCGATCGTCACGGTGCATCCGCGCGGGCGCTTCAAGGCCGACAACGGTACGGCGCTGCTCGCGGCGGCCATCGCCGGACTCGGCATCGCCTGGCTGCCCGACGGGCTCACCGATGAGCACATCGCCTCCGGTGCGCTGGTGCCGGTCATGACGCGCTATCCGCCGCCGCCGGCCGGTATCTATGTGATCCGCCCGCCCGGTCAGCATCCGGTGCGCAAGGTGCGCGTGCTGACCGATCTGCTGATCGAATGCTTCGGGCAGGCCTCGTTCCCGGCCGGTGCCAGTCGCTGACCGGCAGGTATCCATCAAGAGCAACCTGCTCGCTCAAGGCGCAGGGTTCTTCCCGCGTCCTGGGCAGGGTCGTTTGGCCGCGCGGCGCAGAGTGAGTTTCATCGCTTTTTAGCCAAGGTGATGCGAGGAATATTCGATTGTCGTTTGAGCGTTCTACGGCGGACGCTCATTTGCCGGAAAAGGCCTATCGGTCAGGTCCGTACATAATCTTCGGGAATCTGACGGCTATTTGCTCCGGGAGCGCCAGCGGTCTAGGGTTTCCATGACCCAGCCGGCACTCAATCCATGCAGCAGAACCGACAGGGTGACTATCAATCCGACGATGCCCCAGATGGCACGTTCGGACTCAAATGTCGCGTGGTTCAGCGCAAAGGCCAGGTAGTACAGCGAGCCGACCCCGCGCACGCCGAAAACCGCGATACTCCACCGCTCGCGGCGGGAAAGCGTGGTGCCTACCAGTGAAGCCAGGCCCGCCAGTGGACGCACGAGCAAGACGAATATTGCGCCGAACGCCAGTTCGCGCCATCCCATGTCGAGAAGAAGGCCTGAGACGAGTGCGCCGCCAAGCATCAGCAAGATCAAAGCGGTGAGTAATCGTTCGCATTGCTGGGCAAACAATTCAAGCGTGCTGTGATACGCGTGACCGCGCTCGCTCTGGCGAATCACCAGGGCCGCGACAAACACGGCGAGAAACCCGTACGTTGAACAGAGCTCTGCGATCCCATAAACCATCAACGTCATCGCCAATGCGGCCAGTCCGTGGCTGCCTGTGGACAACGTGGGAGCGCGCTTGCTCCGGAAGATCAAATACATCAGGCCATATCCCAGCCCAGCGCCGATGGACACGCCGCCGAGAACACGCCAAGCGACATCAATCGTCAGCCATCTCTGCCAATCCATCGGCTGGCCGGCCTCGGCCATTGCGAGACCGACCGCGAGCCACACGAACGGAAATGCCAGACCGTCGTTGAGGCCTGCCTCGGACGTTAGTGCAAGCCGGACGGGATCTTCGCCTCCTTCGCCCGGCGGCCTCACCTGCACATCCGAAGCAAGTACCGGGTCCGTGGGGGCCAGTACGGCGCCTATCAGAAGTGCAGTGGCTGCCCCGTAGCCCAGCCATGAGCTGCCGAGCCACCATCCGGCGCAGATCGTGAGCGGCATCGCGATCAGCAGCAGGCGCCATGTCAGCGACCATCGTCGCCAGCCAAAGCGCGTATCGATGCGCAGCCCGACCCCGGCCAGTGCCACCAATACTGCCAATTCCGACAAGCGCTCGGTTATGACGGGAAAGCGAAGCGGGTCAGCCGGTGGCAGGGGCAACGGAAGCCAGTACAAGACCGCGCCTGACGCGAGGGTGAGGATGGGCAGGGTGAGCGGCCGGCGTCGCAACAGGTCGGGCAGCCACGTCGCTCCGAACAGCGCAAGACCAATCAAGGCAAGGGCCAGCTTGTATGTGTCCATCACGGGCTCGGGCGGTTTCCTGAGTGTCGCTCGGTGTCAGGTCGCCCGAAGATGGCGGCGCCAGGCGCGCGTTCGCTCAAGGGCCAAGACTGGATGTAGGCACGCATCTTCGCCGTCGTCGTCGCGTTGGCCTAGCGTCACCGTGCCTCCATGGGCTCCACCGCAGCGTCTCCAGCACGCTGCGAACCTGCAGCAGAGCATAGCTGCGAGCCGCTCTGCAATCACCGGGAACCCGAGACCTGGCGACAAGAAAGATGGTTGACCATGCCCAGTCCCGATCAGGCGTGATGGGTCAGCATGAAGGCCCGATGTTAGAATGCCGCCCCCTCGAACGGAGCGGATTCATGGTCCTGCCGTCGATCTCACGCTCATTCGAAGCGCCCCGGACTGCGGGCGAAACTGCGCATCTCGGAGACGGTGGCTGGGCCGGCCCGCTTGACAGGGCTACCGGTACGTATGACGGCATCCAGGCGTATGTGACTGACTCGGTCATCTCCTCTCCGTCTTCGGCCGCATCTGGCCCGGCGGTTGGAGTTTGATGATGAGGCAGAGTGGGGACGAATTGGAGGGGCTGGAGCCTGCTGGAAATGGATGGCGGGCGCGCTGGTTCGACATCATCTTCCGTCATGACGCGGGTCCGTCTCGAAATTTCGACTTGATATTGGTGGGGGCGATATTCGCCAGCGTGTTCGTGGTATTTGCGGACAGCACCCAAGCCATCCATGTCCGCTTTACCAAGCTTCTCTACATACTCGAGTGGGGGTTTACGCTTCTTTTCACGGCTGAGTATGCGCTCCGCCTGATGGTCGTGAGGCGCCCGCTTGCGTATGCAACCAGCCTATGGGGAATCATCGATCTGCTGTCGATTCTGCCTACGTATTTTTCGCTCTTTGTTCCTGGCAGCCAGAGCCTGCTTGTGGTCAGGGTTCTGCGCCTACTGCGGCTTTTCCGCATTCTTAAGCTGACGCGATACGTCCAGGAGAGCGGCCATCTGGGTGAAGCGCTCTGGCGAAGCCGACGCAAGATCCTGATCTTTCTCTCTGTCGTGCTGACCCTCGTGGTGATCTTTGGCGCGGCCATGTACGTGATCGAGGGGCCGGCGCACGGGTTCACGAGTATTCCAACAGGCATGTACTGGGCCGTGGTGACGGTGGCGACCGTTGGTTTTGGCGATCTCACCCCCGTAACGCCATTGGGTCGAATCGTGACATCTCTGCTGATCCTGATCGGCTACGGAATCATTGCCGTCCCCACTGGCATCTACACGGCGGAACTCGCAGCGGTTTTCAGAGAGGATCGGCATGCCGCCATTAATGCCGGAACCGTATGCGGACGATGCAGGCTGGACATGCATCCGCCCGAGGCCAACTTCTGTCATCGGTGCGGGGAGCGGTTGGAGAAAGAGGGTTCTCTCTGATCTCGGCTCCTTCAGCAGGCCGTTGGTCCCACGGGATCATCGATGTTCAAGCCTGCGAAGCCGCGAAGCGGGGCAGGTTGTACTGCATCCTCTGCATCAGCAGACGCTCGCTGCGTACGCTTCAGATGCCTGCAACAGCGAGGCGCGTAGTGGCCGCTCCGGCGGGATCGACTCGCGCCCATCCGCGGCGTAGCGTGAGCCCGGCACTGCATCCGCGTTCTTGAGGATCGCGTCACCAGCACCCGCAGCTTACGGATCGGATCGCCCGCGGTAATCGGTTCTCGGCCGATACGTACGAGAACATCCCAACTTCTGGTCGCTCAGCGCATGCCGCGTCGACCTGCGATTGATGGAAGCTATGGTGGTCGCGCGGGCAAGGGGTTACTCAACGGCCTGCTAGCGGCGCTTCGCAGTCCTCTTGCGCGCGCTCGCGCGCATGATCCGCCGGAATGTCGGGCATTCCAGGTGGCTCGGGGCGCGGCAGGCGGCGGCGTGGCGCAGGCCGTCGCGCAGCTTCTCGAGCCGGTGGATCGTGCGGTCGAGCGCGTCGGCCTTGTCGGCCAGCATGCGCCGGTCGATGCGCGGCGCTCCGTGCGGGCCGACCATCGCGGCGATCTCCTCGAGCGAGAAGCCGGCGGTTCGGCCGAGCGCGATCAGCGCCAGGCGTTCCAGGACGCTGGCATCGAAGACGCGCCTCAGCCCGTGCCGGCCGATCGCGGCGATCAGGCCGCGCCGCTCGTAGTAGCGCAGCGTGGCGGCCGGCAGGCCGGTGTGCCGCGCGACCTGCGCGATATCGAGTTCGCCCATGGGCTTGACCTGAAGCCGACTTCACGTGGCAACCTGCGTCATTCCGCGTTGCGACGCAAGCCGACGAGAACTGCCATGACATCCGATTCCGCCGCGGCACCGGCCGCGGACCAATCCCAGGCCGCGCTCTGGAACGGCCGCAGCGGGCAGGCCTGGGTCGATACGCAGGCGCTGCTCGATGCGCTGTTCCGGCCGATCGCCGAGCGCCTGATCGAGGCGGTGCCGCCCGGCGCGTCGCTGCGGGTGCTCGACGTCGGCTGTGGCACCGGTGCGGTCGCATTGGCGATCGCGCAGCGGCTCGCTGCGGACGGACGGGTGACCGGGGTCGACATCTCCGCGCCGATGATCGCGGCGGCCGAGGCGCGGGCGGCACATGAAGGCATCGCGGCGACGTTCGTCTGCGCCGATGCGCAGCGGCACGCGTTCGCGCCGTCTGCGGTCGATCGCATCGTCTCGCGCTTCGGCGTGATGTTTTTCGACGACCCGGAGGCTGCGTTCGCGAACCTGCGCCGTGCGGCGGCGGTGGGCGCGAGACTGCACGCGATCGCCTGGCGCGGCCCGGCGGAGAATCCGTTCATGACCGTGGTCGAGCGGTCCGCCGCCGCGCTGCTGCCGCCGCTGCCGCCGCGCCTGGCCGACGCGCCGGGGCCGTTCGGGCTGGCCGATGCGGCACGGACGCGCGCGCTGCTGGATGCGGCCGGCTGGACCGAGATCACGATCACGCCGCTCGATGTCGAGTGCGTGCTGCCGCTGGCGGACCTGCCGACCTACTTCACGCGGATCGGGCCGCTCGGTGGCATCTGGGCGGGCCTGGACGAGGAGACGCGCGGGCGCGTCGCCGGTGCGGTGCAGGCAGGCTTCGCGCCCTACGTGCGCGGCGACCGCGTGCACATGCCGGCGGCGTGCTGGGAGATCGGCGCGTGCGCGGCTTAGACGGTTCCGCGGCGGCGCTCAGGCCGCGTGCGTGGCCGACTCGGCCGGACTCTGGGTCGTGAAGGTCTGCTTGCGCAGCCGCGCGATGTCGCGTGCCGGCGGGGCGCCGAACACGCGGCTGTATTCGCGGCTGAACTGCGAGGGGCTCTCGTAGCCGACGCGCATCGCCGCGGTGGCGGCGTCGAGGTGCGAGTTCAGCATCAGCCAGCGCGCTTCCTGCAGGCGCAGCTGCTTCTGGTATTGCAGCGGCGCCATGCCGGTGACCGCGCGGAAGTGCAGGCGGAAGCTCGACGGGCTCATGTGCAGGCGCGAGGCCAGTTCGTCGATGCGCAGCGTCTGCGCGAAGTTCTGCTTGAGCCAGGCGACCGCGCGCGCGACCTGGTGTCCGCGCGAACCGGTCGCGGCGAGCTGGCGCAGTCGCGCGCCGTCCGGCCCGATCAGCAGGCGCAGCAGGATCTCCTTCTGGATCAGCGGCGCCAGCAGCGGCACCGCGGCCGGCTCGTCGAGCAGGCGGACCAGGCGCACCAGGGCGTCCATCAAGGCATCGGACACGCCACCGACGCGCAGGCCGCGCGGCGCGGCTTCACGTACCGGCGGCAGGTCGGCCTCGACCGCCAGCTGCATGATCGTGCGGCTGTCCAGCGTCAGCGCGATGCCGAGATACGGCCGCTCGACGCTGGCCTGGCTGATGTGCGAGATCACCGGCAGGTCGAGCGAGGTCAGCAGCGCCTGGCCGGCGCGGTATTCGTAGACCTCCTCGCCGAGCTCGACGCGCTTCGCGCCTTGCGCGATCACGGCCAGGCTCGGCTCGTACAGGCAATGCGTCGGCTCGGTCGGTGTCGAGCAGCGGAACAGCTTCAGGCCGGCGATGGCCGTCGTGTACAGGCCGTCGGCGGCGTTGAGGCGCGCGAGGATCGCGGCCAGCGGGGCCGCGTCGGCGTAGGCGAGGGAGGCGGTACCGGTCATGGTGGCAGGGCCGCGAATCGGTCGTCGTGACCGTCCGATGCTAGCAGCGCCTCCGCAGCCGACCGTGAATCGCGACGGCGCATCGTCGGATCGGGCAAGCATCGTGCCGGATCGGGATAGCCCGCCGGCAACGGACGCGGGCTGTACGGGCGCGGACGATGCACTGTGCGCGGATGGACAGTGGCGCGCCTGCTGGCATTCAAGTGCCTGATTCGAATGGCCCCGCTGGGCTGGCACAGCGCTTGCTGCCATCCGGTATCCGCAGTGCCGTCCGGTTCGCCGGCGCGGCTGCCTGCATCGTCCATCCGGGCGCCTGCGCGCCGGAACTTCTGAGGAAACGCGCAATGGCATCGGTAGGCTGGCTGCAGGACCTGCATCAGGCGCGGCGTTCGCTGGCGCGTACGCCGGGCTTCACGGCGATCGCGATCGGCATGCTGGCAGTGGCGATCGGCGCGACGGCCGGCCTGTTCAGCGTCGTCAAGACCGTGCTGATCGACCGCCTGCCGTACGCGGATCCGGATCGGCTGGTCTACATCGCGTCGTCGGCACCGGGCTCGGATCTGCCGGCCGAGTTCGACGCGGCGCCGGAATTCTTCGTGCAGTACCAGGAGCAGTCGCAGCTGCTCGAGGACGTGTCGACGTCGAGCTCGTTCACCTCGACGCTGCGCGTGGGCGATCGGGTCGAACGCGTGCGCATGTCCTGGCCGACCAACTCGCTGTTCTCGACGCTGGGCGCGCAGCCTGCGCTCGGCCGGTTGCCGGTGGACGCCGACGAGAACCGCGCGGTGGTCATCAGCGACCGGCTCTGGGCCGACTGGTTCAATCGCGATCCGTCGGTGCTCGGCCGCGCGGTCTGGGCGTCCGGCGAGTACCGCACGATCATCGGCGTGATGGGGCCGGCGTTCCGCTTTCCGAATGCCGACACGCGGCTATGGGTGTCGAGCACGCTGAAGGCCAAGGACGTCGAACGCGTCGGCGATTTCGACTATCCGGTGATCGGACGCATGAAGCCCGGAGTCACCACGGAAGCGCTGGCCGACGAGCTGACCGCGCTGGCGCGACGCGCGCCGGAGCGTTTCGGTACGGCCGCGCCGGGCTATGCGCGCATCGTCGAGCTGCATCGCGCGGTCGTGCGGCCGCTGGCCGACCAGATGCTCGGCTCGATCGCGCGACCGCTGTGGGTGCTGCTCGGTGCCGCCGCGATCGTGCTGCTGATCGCCTGCGCCAACGTCGCCAACCTGTTCCTGGTGCGCACCGAGGGGCGGCATCGCGAGCTTGCGCTGCGCCGCGCGCTCGGCGCCGGACGCCGCGAGCTGCTGCGCCTGCAGCTGGCCGAGTCGGTGCTGGTGGCCGGCGTTGCCGCGGTCGCCGCGGTCGTGCTGGCGGCGGCGGTCATGCCGCTGCTGCTGCGCACCGCGCCGGCAGGCATCCCGCGCCTGGACGAAGTCGGCATCCACGCCTCGACGCTGCTGTTCACGGCCGGCCTCGCCGTCGTCGTCGCGCTGATCTGCGGCGGCCTGCCGGCCCTGCGCGCGTCGGCGCCGGACCTGTCGCGCCTGCGCGAAGGCGGACGCGGCCTGACGCGCCGCCATCACGGCGTGCGCAATGCGCTGGTGGTCGGCCAGACGGCATTGGCGCTGGTGCTGCTGATCGGCTCGGGCCTGCTGCTGCGTAGCGCCTATGCCTTGCAGCAGGTCGATCCGGGCTACGACACGCGCGACATCTTCACGTTCCAGATCGCGCCCGACCGCGCCGAGCTCAAGGACGCGCCGTCGTTCGCGCGCTTCAACCAGGCCTTCATCGACCGCCTCTCGGCGCTGCCGGGCGTGCAGGCGGCCGGCCTGGTCGAGAACGTGCCGCTCGACGAGTCGACCGGCAGCATGCGCGTACGCACCGAGACCGCGGGCGCCGATCCGGAGGCCCGCTCGCGCGTCCACTACACCTATGCGGGCGGCGACTACTTCAAGGCGATGGGCATCGCGCTGATCGCCGGCCGCGGCTTCGTCGAGGACGACCACGGCGCCTCTCGCGGCAACCTCGTCGTCAGCCGCAGCGCGGCCGAGCAGCTGTGGCCGGGCAAGGATCCGATCGGCCAGCGCCTGCAGCGGCAGAACCAGACGAACTGGGAGACCGTCGTCGGCGTCGTCGAGGACGTGCTGCAGGAGGGTTTCCGCTCCGCGCCCGAGCCGCTGATCTACTTCCCGATGGTCGATAGCAGCGAGACCGGCGGACGCCCGGTGACTTCGCCGGCGTTCGTCGTGCGCACGACGCGCGCCGAGGAGATCGCGCCCGACGTGCGCGCCCTGGTCCGCGAGGTCGCACCGGAGGCGCCGATGTACCGTGTCTACACGATGGCCGGCCTGGTCGAGCGCTCGATGGTGCAGCTGACCTTCACGCTGCTGACGCTGGGTCTGACGTCGGTACTGGCCTTGATCCTCGGCGCGGTCGGCCTGTACGGCGTGCTCTCGTACCTGGTCGCCGAGCGCACGCGCGAGATCGGCGTGCGCATGGCGCTCGGCGCGCGTGCCGGACAGGTGCGCCGCCTCGTCGTCCGCGAAGGCGCGCGCGTCGTCGGCGTCGGCCTCCTGATCGGCCTGGCCGCCGCGTTCGTCTTCACGCGCGCGCTCGGCAACCTGCTGTTCGGCGTGCAGCCGATCGACGCGGCGACCTTCGTCGCGATGCCGCTGGCGATGGCCCTGGTCGGCCTGCTCGCGAGCTACCTGCCGGCGCGCCGCGCGTCGAACCTCGATCCGATGGAGTCGCTGCGGCGGGATTGACCCGCGTCGTTGCACCCGTCGATTGATGCGGCGGGCCAGCCCGCGTTGTTCACGACGGGTGACGAACAGATTGTTCCAATTTCCGCCGGGCCGCGTTAAGGTCGATCCACGTCGCAGGGAAGCCCGCAGGGGGTGGCCCCGACGTCACGTCAGGGCATCGGGTCGGATTCCGTTGGGACGTTTCGGGCGGACGCGCAAGGCGTTCGTCTTCTCGCCGAAGGGGCATTTGGCGCGGGGGCCTGCAAAG
>NZ_DATKFQ010000026.1:0-6725 GCF_035511235.1 Dokdonella sp. | reverse complement strand
GAGCGCGCCGGCGTAGGCGTCCTCAGCCATGTGCGGCCCGTGCCGGCGCGGTGCCGGAGCGCGCCGCGGCCTGCTGGCGTTCGCGCACCGACCGCACCTCGCCGATCAGCTCGTCGAGCGGCGGGAAGTTGAAGTCGCGTTCGATCAGCGTGGGCTTCACGCCGAATCGCGCATACGCCGACTCGAGCAGGCGCCAGACCGGATCGGCGACCGGCATGCCGTGCGTGTCGATCAGCAGCGCGTCCGGCTCGACGAGATGCCCGGCCACATGGATCCAGGCGATGCGTTCGCCGAGCAGGGCGGCCAGGAACGCCTCGGCGTCGTAGCCGTGATTGGTCGCGTTGACGTGGATGTTGTTGACGTCGAGCAGCAGATCGCAGTCGGCCTCGGCGAGCACCGCGTTGACGAAGTCGAGCTCGCTCATCGCGGCGCCTGGTGCGGCGTAGTAGGAGACGTTCTCGACCGCGATGCGGCGGCCGAGGATGTCCTGCGCGGTGCGGATCCGTGCGGCGACGTGGCGCACGGCCTCTTCGGTGAACGGAATCGGCAGCAGATCGTAGAGCAGGCCGTCGTCGCCGCAGTAGGACAGGTGCTCGCTGTAGGCGGCGATGCCGTGCTGGTCCATGAAGCGCCCGATCCGCTCGAGCAGCATGCGGTCCAGCGGCGCCGGCCCGCCGAGCGACAGCGACAGGCCGTGACAGACGACGCGATGGCGCTCGGTGAAGCCGCGCAGCGTCGCGCCGAGGCGGCCGCCGACGCCGATCCAGTTCTCCGGCGCGATCTCGAAGAAGTCGACCGCCGCGGCCGCGTCGGGACGGTCCTGCAGCGGGCCGGTCAGCGCCCGCCGCAGGCCGAGTCCGGCGCCTTCGAGAGGGCCGTGGCGCATCGGCGCGTCAGCCCTTCTTGGCGCTGCCGCCGCACTTGCCTTCGCCGCACTTGCCTTCCATACCCTTCTTGGCGGCCATCGCGGCGTCGAGCTCCGCCTTGCTGATCGTGCCGTCGCCGTTGCTGTCGATCTTGGCGAAGTGGTCGGCCTTGCCGGGCTTGGCGGCATCCCACTCGGCCTTGGTAATCGAGCCGTTGCCGTCGCTGTCGATCTTGTCGAAACCGCACTTGCCTTCGCCGCACTTGCCTTCCTTCGCCTTGTCGTCGTGCGCGGCGGCGACCTGATAGCCGTTGCCGAGGTCGCGCGCCTTGAACGTCTCGCTGGCGAGCGCGAGCTGGGCCAGCGACAGGGTGCCGAGCAGGGCGCCGCCGACGACGACGGCCGGTTTCACGAATGTCTTCGACATGGGATTCTCCTTATGGGAATGGGGGATACGAGGATCTGACGCGGCAGACACACCCGCGATGCGTCGATGCGGCCGCGGGCGGCGGCTGAACATACGGCGACGCGGATGAAGCCTAGCGCAACCGCGCGTGCTGCATCGCAACGGGATCAGGCGGGGCCCGGTCGGTGCCGTGTAACCGGTTTGTCATCCATCGTCCATGTGCCTGTCATCGACCGAACCCATCCTGCGGCCCGTCGCAGCGTTAACGATTCGTGAGCTCCTGGCCCATGCACGCGCTGCCCCGTTTCATCCATCCGCCCTCGGGAGCCTAAGCCCTCATGCGTCCGCATCTGCTTGCCGCCGCTATCGCCACCGTTCTGTCCACTTTTGCCCTCAATGCCAAGGCCGACGTCACGCTCGACGAGATCTTCGGCCACAAGATCTCGCTGGAAGGCCTGATCCAGTCCGACTACACGCAGTACGACGACGACCTGACCACGCTCGAGGACGACGGCGAGCTGCGCCGCGCCGAGATCGTCCTCAAGGGCAAGGCGACCAACTGGGAATGGGTGATCGGCTACGACGCCAGCACCCGCAACGACAAGTTCCTGGACGTCAACGCCAAGTTCAAGCTCGGCAAGACGCTGACCTGGACGGTCGGCCAGTACAAGCAGCCCAACAGCATGGAAGAGCTGTCGAGCACCAAGAACAACGACTTCATCCCGAAGGCGATGGTCACCAGCACCTACGCGGTCGGCCGTCGAGTGGGCAGCTCGCTGATGTGGGCCGACGGCATGTACACGCTGACCGGCAGCGTGTTCGGCGACGAGATCACGACCGGCGGCGGCGAAGGCAACGGCTTCGGCGGCCGCTTTACGCTGGCGCCGATCAACACCGACGGCAGCATTCTGCACTTCGGCCTGTCCGCGGTGACCTACGACACGCACGAGGACACCGCGCGCGTGCGCACCCGTCCCGGCATGGACATGAGCACCACGCCGCGCCTGATCGACTCGGGCACGCTGCGCGACGCCGACGACGTCACCACCTACGGTCTGGAGGGCGGCTGGGTCGGCGGCCCGTTCAAGATCAATGCCGAGTACTACGACTCGACGATCGCGCGCCACGCGCATTCGGACTACACGACCGACGGCTGGTACGTCTCGGGCCTGTGGAACCTCACCGGCGAGACCTGGGGCTACAAGAGCGGCGTGTTCACGACCAACAAGCCCGGCCACGGCGGCTACATGGGCATGTGGCAGCTCGGCCTGCGCGCCGAGGAGATGAACCTCAAGGACGGCGGCGTCAATGGCGGCAAGGAGACCAACTACACGCTCGGCCTCAACTGGTACTTCCGCCAGAACTTCAAGTTCATGCTGAACTACGTCAAGACCGACATCGATCGCCCGAACGGCACCAGCGAGGAGCCCAGCGCCCTCGAAGTGCGCGGTCAGCTGTACTGGTAAGACCGCGGACGCTGCGGTGGTCGCCGCGGCGTCGAGACCAGAAAGCCGGACCGAGGCATCGGTCCGGCTTTTTCGTGTCCGGCCGGCGCGATCGCCTCGCGACGCGGACCGGGCGATGGCGCGAATCGCGCAGGCTCGCGCGGAGCGTCTTCGCCGCCTGAGCCGGACCCACGGTCCGCGTCACGGCGCGCCCTTCGGTCGACCTGACCGCCGGCCGGAGGCCGGGCCTTCCATTCCGTGCTCGCGGCCGCCGCAGGCCGTTGCCGCTCGCAGCGGCTGTCCCGGGACGGCCCGCTCCGCCTTCGTGCTTTGGCCGACAGGCGCGGCGGCGCTGTGCATTTCTCCTGCATCCGGCATGGGATGGGCACGCGCGACGGCGCCCCGGGGCCGCAAGCGCAGCGGTCGCGCCGCCTCCAGTCCGGTCTCCGGCGGCCGTTGCGGCCGGTTTGTGTGCTCCGGGCGCGCCGAGCGCCTGTCGCGGCAGCGCTAAGTGGTTCCTGCACCGTGGATTTCGGGGCGGCCGGGATGGCCGTTGTGTTACAATGCGCGGTCGGATTCGCGCCTCGTCGCGAGTCCGCCCGACCCCCGTCCGGGGCGTTTGGCAAACACACTCCAGGAAGACCCGCTCGATGGCTGATACGGCCAAAGAAATCATTCGCGTCAATATCGAAGACGAGGTCCGGCAGAGCTATCTCGACTACGCCATGAGCGTCATCGTCGGGCGCGCGCTGCCCGACGTCCGCGACGGCCTCAAGCCCGTGCACCGGCGCGTGCTGTTCGCGATGCAGGAGCTCAACAACGTCTGGAACCGCCCGTACATCAAGTGCGCGCGCGTCGTCGGTGACGTGATCGGTAAATACCATCCGCACGGCGACCAGTCGGTCTACGACGCGCTGGTGCGCATGGCGCAGGATTTCTCGCTGCGCTATCCGCTGGTCGACGGCCAGGGCAACTTCGGTTCGGTCGACGGCGACAACGCCGCGGCGATGCGATACACCGAGTGCCGCCTCGACCGGCTCACCTCCGAGCTGCTGGCGGATCTCGACAAGGAAACCGTCGACTTCCAGCCCAACTACGACGAGAAGGATCTGGAGCCGACGGTCCTGCCGACGCGCGTGCCGAACCTGCTCGTCAACGGGTCGGCCGGCATCGCCGTCGGCATGGCGACCAACGTGCCGCCGCACAACCTGGCCGAGATCGTCGCCGCCTGCGTCGCGATCATCGACGAGCCCGAGCTCGGCTTCGAGGAACTGCTGCGCCTGGTGCCCGGTCCGGACTTCCCGACCGCCGGCATCATCAACGGCTCGGCCGGCATCGTCGAGGCCTACCGCACCGGCCGCGGCCGCATCCTGGTGCGCGCGCGCGCCGAGATCGAGACCGACGACAACGGCCGCGAGACGATCATCGTCACCGAGCTGCCGTACCAGGTGAACAAGCGCCGCCTGATCGAGGCGATCGCCGAGCTGCACAAGGAAAAGAAGATCGAGGGCATCGCCTCCGACGGCCTGCGCGACGAGTCCGACAAGGACGGCATGCGCATCGTCATCGAGGTCCGCAAGGACACGATGGCCGACGTCCTGCTCAACAACCTCTACCAGCAGACCCAGCTGCAGGTCACCTTCGGCATCAACATGGTGGCCCTGGTCGACGGCCAGCCGCGCACGCTGGGCCTGCGCGAGATCCTCGACGCGTTCATCCGCCACCGCCGCGAGGTGGTCACGCGCAGGACGATCTTCGAGCTGCGCAAGGCGCGCGACCGCGCTCACATCCTCGAAGGCCTGACCGTCGCGCTCGCCAACATCGACGAGATGATCGAGCTGATCAAGACCTCGCCGTCCGGCGACGAGGCCAAGGCGCGCATGATCGCGCGGCGCTGGGAGCCCGGCCTGGTCCGCGCGCTGCTGGCCGCGTCCGGCGCCGATGCGTCCAAGCCGGAGAACCTCGATCCGAACGTCGGCCTGTCCGAGACCGGCTACCAGCTGTCCGAGGTCCAGGCCCAGCAGATCCTCGAGATGCGTCTGGCGCGCCTGACCGGCCTGGAGCAGGAGAAGCTCACCGACGAATACAAGGACCTGCTGCGCACGATCGCCGGCCTGATCGAGATCCTCGAGGATCCGGCGCGCCTGCTCGCGGTGATCCGCGAAGAGCTCGTCGCGATCGGCGAGCAGTACGGCGACACGCGCCGCACGGTGATCCAGGCCAGCCAGGACGACATCGACATCCTCGACCTGATCGAGCCCGAGGACGTCGTCGTCACGCTGTCGCACGCCGGCTACGCCAAGCGCCAGCCGGCCAGCACGTATCGCGCACAGCGCCGCGGCGGCAAGGGCCGCTCGGCCTCAGCGCTGAAGGACGAGGATTTCGTCGAGCGGCTGTGGATCGCCAATACGCACGACACGCTGCTGACCTTCACCAGCACCGGCCGCGTCTACTGGCTCAAGGTCTACCAGATGCCCGACGCCGGCCCCAATGCGCGCGGCAAGCCGATCGTCAACCTGCTGCCGCTGGCGCCCGACGAGAAGGTGCAGGCGATCCAGGCCGTGCGCGACTACGACGAGAACCGCTACGTGTTCTTCGCGACCGCCAACGGCACCGTCAAGAAGACGCCGCTGACCGAATTCGCCTATCAGCTGCAGCGCGGCAAGATCGCGATCGGCCTCGACGAGGGCGACGCCCTGGTCGACGTGCAGATCACCGACGGCGATCGCGACATCCTGCTGTTCGCGTCCAACGGCAAGGCCGTGCGCTTCGACGAAGGCTCGGTCCGCTCGATGGGCCGCACCGCCGGCGGCGTGCGCGGCATGCGCCTGGCCGACGGCGAACGCGTGGTCAGCCTGATCGTCGCCGACGGCGAGGGCGACATCCTGACCGCGACCGAGCGCGGCTACGGCAAGCGCACCGAGCTTGCCGAGTACCCGAAGAAGGGCCGCGGCACGCAGGGCGTCATCGCGATCCAGTGCTCCGAGCGCAACGGCGCCCTGGTCGGCGCGGTGCAGCTCGACGATGCGAGCGAGCTGATGCTGATCTCGAACTTCGGCACCTTGGTGCGCACGCGCGCCGCCGAGATCGCGCGCGTCGGCCGCAATACCCAGGGCGTCACGCTGATCCGCCTGCCCGAGAGCGAGAACCTGATCGGCGTGGTCGCGCTGCAGCCGCTCGAGGAAGAAGCCGAAGCCGGCGAGGGCGAAACCGCCGCCGCCGAAGGCGAGGCGCCGCCGGTCGCACCGGCCGAGTGAAACGAGCCGGCCGATCGCGCCTGACGGCGCGATCGGCCGCGAGCCTCAGGCTGCGAAATCCAGCACGACGCGGCCTTCGATCCGGCCCTGGCGCATGCGCTCGAACACGTCGTTGATGTTCTCGAGCCGGTCGGTCGACACCGTCGCCTTGACCGCACCGCGCGCCGCGAACGCCAGCGATTCCTCCAGATCCAGCCGCGTACCGACGATCGAGCCGCGCACGGTGATGCCGTTCAGCACCATGTCGAAGATCGACAGCGGGAAGTCGCCCGGCGGCAGGCCGTTCAGCGACACCGTGCCGCCGCGGCGGACCATGCCGAGCGCCTGCTCGAAGGCCTTGGGCGACACCGCCGTCACCAGCGCGCCATGCGCGCCGCCGATGGTCTGCTTGAGATAGGCCGCCGGATCGGTGTTGAGTGCATTGACGGTCACCGTCGCGCCGAGCGTGCGCGCCAGCGCCAGCTTGGCGTCGTCCACATCGACCGCCGCCACCTGCAGACCCATCGCACGCGCGTACTGCACGGCCATGTGACCGAGCCCGCCGACGCCCGAGATCACGACCCACTGACCGGGCTTGGTATCGGTGACCTTGAGCCCCTTGTAGACCGTCACGCCCGCGCACAGCACCGGCGCCGCCGCGACGAAGTCCAGCCCGTCCGGCAGATGGCCGACATAGGCCGCATCGGCGAGCGCGTACTCGGCGAAACCGCCGTTGACCGAGTAGCCGGTATTGCGCTGGCTCTCGCACAGCG
>NZ_DATKFQ010000025.1:0-254794 GCF_035511235.1 Dokdonella sp. | reverse complement strand
CACGACGAGGAAATGATCGCGCTCGGCCTCTCGCGCAAGCGCGCACGCGACATCGGCCATCTGCCGCAGTCGGGTCCGGACGGCATGATCGCCTGGCTCGACCGCCTGCCGGCGGCGACCCGGCGCGTGCTGATCCACGTCAACAACACCAATCCGATCCTCGACGAGGACAGTGCCGAACGCGCCGAGCTCGCGCGTCACGGCATCGAGGTTGCCGAGGACGGCCAGGAGCTGCAATGGTGAGCACCGCCGCCGTCGCCGTAGCGCCGCCACCGGCGCCATGGTCGAGAACCGAGTTCGAGGAGCGGCTGCGCGCGGAAGGCGCGGCGTATCACATCCACCATCCGTTCAACCGGATGCTCAACGGCGGCCGCGCCAGCGTCGAGCAGATCCGCGGCTGGGTCGCCAACCGCTACGCGTATCAGGCGACGATTCCGCTCAAGGACGCCGCGATCGTGTCGAACTGTCCGGACCGTGCGGTGCGCCGCGCCTGGATCCGCCGCATCCTCGATCACGACGGCCACGGCCACGAGGCCGGCGGCATCGAAGCCTGGCTGCGTCTGGCCGAGGCGGTCGGCCTGCGCCGCGAGGAAGTGGAGGACCAGCGCCACGTGGTGCCGGGCGTGCGCTTCGCGGTCGACGCCTACGTCGACTTCGCGCGGCGGCGGCCGTGGCAGGAGGCGGTCTGCGCGTCGCTGACCGAGTTGTTCGCACCGGCGATCCATCGCCAGCGCCTGGCCCACTGGCCAGAGCACTACCGATGGATCGACCCGGACGGGCTGCAGTACTTCCGCAACCGGATCGGCCAGGCCGGGCGCGACGTCGAGGAGGGCCTCGCGATCACGCTCGACCATTTCCGCAGCGCCGAGCAGCAGCACCGCGCATTGGCCGTGCTGCGCTTCAAGCTCGACGTGCTGTGGGCGATGAACGACGCGATGGCGACACGCTACGGGGTGGCCGAATGAGCGGCGCGTCCGGACCGATGCCGCGCATCGTGCGGCACTACCGCCTGCAGTGGGAGCCGGTGCAGGATTGTCACGTGCTGCTGTATCCGGAGGGCATGGTGCAGCTCAATCGCAGCGCGGCCGAGATCCTCCGGCGCTGCGACGGCACGCGCAGCGTGGCGGCGATCGTCGCCGAGCTCGAGGCGGCGTTCGCGACCAGCGGCCTCGCAGCCGACGTCGCGCAGTTCCTCGAGCATGCGCGTGCGCAGCGCTGGATCGAGTCCGCATGAATGCGCCGGGACCGCCGCTGTGGCTGCTCGCGGAGCTGACCTACCGCTGCCCGCTGCACTGCGCGTTCTGCTACAACCCGCTCGGCTTCGCCGACGGTGCCGAGCTGCCGACCGAGGACTGGCTGCGCGTGCTGCGCGAGGCGCGCGCGCTCGGCGCGGTGCAGTGCGGCTTCTCCGGCGGCGAGCCGATGCTGCGCGACGATCTGGAGACGCTCGTAGCCGAGGCGCATCGCCTCGGCTACTACACCAATCTGCTGACCTCCGGCATCGGCCTGGACGAGCGTCGCATGGCCGCGCTGCGCGAGAGCGGCCTGGACCACATCCAGCTCTCGTTCCAGGACTCCACGCGCGAGGTCAACGACTTCCTGTCCTCGACGCGCACCTTCGACCTCAAGCGCACCGTCGCCGCGTCGATCAAGCGGCACGGCTATCCGATGGTGCTCAACGTCGTCGTGCACCGGCTCAACATCGATCACGTCGACCGCATCATCGCGATGGCGGCCGAACTCGGTGCCGAGTATCTGGAACTGGCCAATGCCCAGTATTACGCCTGGGCGCATCTCAACCGCGACCACCTGCTGCCGTCGCGCGCGCAGCTGGAGCGTGCCGAGGCGGTGGTCGCGGACTGGCGGCGGCGCGCGGATGCGCCGCGGATCTATCACGTCGTGCCCGACTACTACGAGTCGCGTCCGAAGCGCTGCATGAACGGCTGGGGCGCGGTATTCCTGACCGTGACGCCGGACGGCACCGCACTGCCGTGTCATACCGCGCGCATGCTGCCGGGACTGGCGTTTCCGAACGTGCGCGACACCGGTCTGCGCGAGATCTGGTACGACTCGGAGGGCTTCAACCGCTATCGCGGCGACGACTGGATGCGCGAGCCGTGCCGCAGCTGCCCCGAGAAGACCCAGGATCTCGGCGGCTGCCGCTGCCAGGCCTATCTGCTGGCCGGCGATCCGGCTGCGGCCGATCCGGTCTGCACGCGCTCGCCCGATCGCGCGCAGGTCGACGCGGCGATCGCGCGCGCCCAGATCACCGACGATGGCCGGCCGCCCGCGCAACCGCTGCTGTTCCGCACGCCGAAGGCCTCGCGCGCGCTGGCCGGCCGGTAGGCGCGTCGTCCCGCCGGCCGCGGGCGACGCCGGCGTGCCATCGCCGCGGTGGGCGCGCCGTGCATTGTCAGCAACGGTGTCGCGATCCGGCGGCGGGATTGTCTTGGGGCGGCGCTCCGGGTGTAATGACGGCCAGCGCGGGAGAGCGCCTCTCGCGCCCATGCCAGGGGGAATCGTTCTCGATGCGTCTTCACGCCGCGCTATGCGCCTTGTTCCTGTCGGCCGGCTTCGCCGCCGCCGATACCGCTCCGCCGCCCATTCCGATCGCCGACTTCGTCAAGCGTGCGGAGGTGCAGGACATTCAGCTGTCGCCGACCGGTCAGCATCTGGCGATGACGGTGCCGGTCGAGGACGGCACCACGATGCTGATCGTGATCGACCGCGAGTCGATGAAGCCGACCGGCTCGATCCGGGCCGGCGGCAGCAACATGATCGGCGGCTTCTGGTGGGCCAACGATACGCGCGTGATCGCGACGGTCGCGCAGAAGTTCGGCGGACGCGACAAGCCGGTGCCGACCGGCGAGCTGTTCGCGGTCGACGCCGACGGCAAGAACCCCAAGCAGATCTTCGGCTATCGCAGCGTCGGCGAGGAGGTCGGCTCGCGGATCCGCAAGGGCGGTGACCAGCGCTATGCGAGCGCCTATGTGCTCAATCACACGCCCGACAAGGACAAGCGCATCCTGGTCGAGGTGCACGAGTGGAAGGAGGGCGAACCGGCCGTTCCGACGCTCGAGCAGCTCGACATCTACACCGGCACCTCGAAGATCGTCGGTAAGGGACCTGCGCCGGGCGCCTCGCTGATCCTCGACGGTGACAATGAGCTGCGTGCGGCGTACGCCATGGGCAAGCAGAACAATCTGGTGTTCTACGTCCGGGCCGGAAAGGGCACCGACTGGACCGTATTCAACGACTCAGTCGTTTCCGGTGTCGTGATCCAGCCGCTGCGCTTCGCGCGCGACAACCGCCACCTGTACGCCGAGGTGTCCGAGCCGGGCCAGCCGTTCGGCCTGTACAAGATCAACCTCGACACACGCGAGAAGACCCTGGTCTATCGCGGTAAGGCCGATCCTGGCTTGCTGCTCCCAACGGCCGATGGTAAGGATGCCTATGCGGTGGCGACGCTGGAGGGCAAGACCGGTATCGAGGTCTTCGATGCGCAGATCCCGGAGGGTAAGATGACCCGTGCCCTGGCGAGCAGCTTTCCGGGGCAGACCGCGCGGTTCACGAGCTTCACGCGCGACGGTCGCTACCGCGTGGTCGAGGTCGACAGCGACGTCAATCCGGGCGATTTCTATTTCTTCGATCTCGAGAACAAGAAGGCCGACTATCTGGTCAGCCGCCGCCGCTGGATCGAGCCCGATGCGATGGCCGAGGTCCGGCCGATTGCGTTGAAGGCGCGCGACGGCGTCGAGCTCAATGGATATCTGACGCTGCCCAAGGGTGGCAGCGGCAAGAATCTGCCGCTGATCGTCAATCCGCACGGCGGACCGCACACCGTGCGTGACATATGGGAATTCAGTCCGGAAGTGCAGCTGCTGGCCAGCCGCGGCTATGCGGTGCTGCAGGTCAACTTCCGCGGATCGGGCGGCTATGGTCACGATTTCACGACCAGCGGCTATCGGCAGTGGGGCGTCAAGATGCAGGACGATGTCACCGACGCGACGAAATGGGCGATCGCCGAAGGTTATGCCGACCCGAAGCGCATCTGCCTGTATGGCGCCAGCTACGGTGGCTATGCGGCGCTGATGGGTGCGATCCGCGAGCCGGACCTGTATCGCTGCACGATCGGCTACGTCGGCGTCTACGACCTGCCGATGATGCTCGACCGCGGCGATCTGACCGATAACCTGTACGACCTCAATACTGTGCGCCTGACCGTTGGCGAGAACCGTGACGAGATGCGGCAGCGCTCGCCGGTCGCCAACGTTGACAAGCTCAAGGCCGCGGTCATGATCGTGCACGGCGGCCGCGATCGGCGTGTGCCGATCGCACAGGCGCAGGCCTTGCGCAAGGCGCTCGACGCGCGCGGCTACAGCTACGAGTGGCTGGTCAAGGACAACGAAGGCCACGGCTTCTACCTGGCCGAGAACCAGGAGGAGCTCTACACCAAGCTGCTCGCGTTCCTCGACCGCAACATCGGTCCGCAGGCCGCTTCGAGCGCGCCGGCCGCGCCGTAGAAACGAAGACGGGCGCGGCTCGCGCCGCGCCCGTCGGTGCATCCGCGGCCGCCGGCAGCGCCGGCGGCCCGATCGATCAGTTGGCCTTGTGGATCGCGCGCTTGTCGACCGCGAGCGCGGCCTCGTGGACCGCTTCGGACAGCGTCGGATGGGCATGGATGATCCGCGCCATGTCCTCGGCGCTGCCCTTGAACTCCATCGCGACGACGCATTCGGCGACCAGCTCGGAGACGTTGGCGCCGACCAGGTGCACGCCGAGGATGCGGTCGGTCTCGGCATGCGCGATCATCTTGACGAAGCCGGCCGGCTCGTTCATCGCGACCGCGCGGCCGATCGCCGCGAACGGGAAGCTGCCGGTCTTGTACGGCACGCCTTCTTCCTTGAGCTGCTTTTCGGTCTTGCCGACCCAGGCCACTTCCGGCTCGGTGTAGATGACCCACGGCACGGTGTCGAGATCGACGTGGCCGGCCTTGCCGGCGATCAGCTCGGCGACCATGATGCCTTCCTCGAAACCCTTGTGCGCGAGCATCGGGCCGCGCACGCAGTCGCCGACCGCCCAGACGCCTTCCGCACCGGTCCAGCAGTGCTCGTCGACGACGACGCGGCCACGCTCGTCGAGCTTGACGCCGGTGTTCTCGCCGATCACGCCGTCGGTGTACGCGCGACGGCCGACCGCGACCAGCAGCTTGTCGACGACCAGCTGCTTCTCGCCGTCCTTGCCGGCATAGGTCAGATGGACCTCCTTGCCCTTGATTTCGGCCTTCGACAGCTTGGCGCCGAGCTCGATCTTGAGGCCCTGCTTGGTCAGTTCCTTCAGCGCGACCTTGGCGACCTCGGCGTCGGCGGCAGCCAGGAAGTCCGGCATCGCCTCGAGCACCGTGACCTCGCTGCCGAGGCGGCTCCAGACGCTGCCGAGCTCCAGGCCGATCACGCCGGCGCCGATCACGCCGAGCCGCTTGGGCGTCGCCTTGAAATCGAGCGCGCCGGCATTGTCGACGATGTGTTCGCCGTCGAACTTCGCGAACGGCAGCTCGATCGGTGCCGAGCCGGTCGCGATCACGACATTGGTGCCGGTCAGCGTCTGCGTGTTGCCGTCGGCCGCGGTGATCTGGACCTGGCGGTTCTCGAGCAGGCGGCCCTTGCCGGCGAACGGCTTGATCTTGTTCGCCTTGAACAGCATCGCGACGCCGCCGGTGAACTGTTTGACGATCTTGTCCTTGCGGCCGACCATCTTGGTCACGTCGATCGCCGCGTCCTTGGCGGTGATGCCGTGGACCTCGAAGGCGTGGGTCAGGTTGTGGAACTGCTTGGACGAGTCGAGCAGGGCCTTGGACGGGATGCAGCCGACGTTGAGGCAGGTGCCGCCGAGCGCGGGCTTGCCGTCCTTGCCGATGAAGTCGTCGATGCAGGCGACCGACAGGCCGAGCTGGGCCGCGCGGATCGCGGCGTGGTAGCCGGCCGGGCCGGCACCGATGACGATGACGTCGAATTGTTCGCTCATGGCATTTCCTCTGGAGGCCGGTCCGCTCAGGGACCGGCGAGCGGCGTGATGGCGCGGGGGCGAGGTGCGGGGCCTCGCCCCGCGGCCGGCGACGGCACCGCGTACGCGGTGCCGTCGCGGCGGTCCGGTCAGATGCCGACCAGCATGCGGTGCGGGTTCTCGAGCTGGTTCTTGATGTCGACCAGGAACAGCACCGCGTCCTTGCCGTCGATGATGCGGTGGTCGTAGCTGATCGCGACGTACATCATCGGCGCGGCGACCACCTGGCCGTTCTCGACGATCGCGCGCTCCTTGATCGCGTGCATGCCGAGGATCGCGCTCTGCGGCGGATTGACGATCGGCGTGGAGAACAGCGAGCCGAACGTGCCGCCGTTGGTGATCGTGAACGTGCCGCCCTGCAGATCGTCCAGCGTCAGGCCGCCTTCGCGCGCCTTCTTGGCGTAGCCGATGATCGCCTTCTCGACGTCGGCGAAGCTCATGTTCTGCGCGTCGCGCAGCACCGGCGTGACCAGGCCCTTGTCGGTCGACACGGCGATGGAGATGTCCTGGTAGCCGTGATAGATGACGTCGTTGCCGTCGACCGACGCGTTGACGATCGGATGGCGCTTGAGCGCTTCGGCGGCGGCCTTGACGAAGAAGCTCATGTAGCCGAGCTTGACGCCGTTGGTCTTCTCGAACTGCTCGCCGAGCTCCTTGCGCAGCGCGCCGACCTTGGCGAGGTTGATCTCGTTGAACGAGGTCAGCATCGCGATCGAATTCTTCGACAGCATCAGGCGCTCGGCGATCTTGGCGCGCATGCGCGTCATCGGCACGCGCTCTTCCGGACGCGCGCCCGGCGCGGCGGCCGGTGCGGACGCCGCGGGCGCGGCCGGCGCCTTGGCGTGGTTGACCAGGTCTTCCTTGGTGACGCGGCCGTCGCGGCCGGTGCCGGCGACCTGGGCCGGATCGATGTTCTCCTCGGTCGCGACGCGGCGGCCGGCCGGCGACAGCTCGTCGACGCCCTTGGCGGGTGCGGACTTGGCCGGTGCGGCGGACTTGGCGGCCTCGGCCTTGGGTTCGCTCTTGGCCGGCGCCTCGGCCGGGGCGGCCTTGGCCGGTTCGGCGGCGGCGCCCTCGATCACGATGCCGAGCACCTCGCCGCTGGTCACGGTCTCGCCGGTCTGCTTGAGGATTTCCTTGAGCACGCCGTCGGCGGTGGCCGGCACTTCCAGGACGACCTTGTCGGTCTCCAGGTCGACGAGGTTCTCGTCGCGCTTGACGGCGTCGCCGGGCTTCTTGTGCCAAGTCGCGATCGTCGCGTCGGACACGGATTCGGGAAGGACCGGAACTTTGACTTCAAGGCTCATGACGTGCGTCCTGGGGGCGTGCGATGGATGGAAGGGCGGGACGGGGATCGGTCTGCTGCGGATGCGCGGCGCGGGCGGTCATTCCAGCCCGTAGTCGTTGCCGAGCGGCAGCGCCAGGGCCTGTTCGACCAGGGCCGCCTGTTCGGCGACGTGGGTGCTCAGATGGCCGGCGGCCGGCGCCGGCGAGCGCGGCCGGCCGGCGTAGGCCACCGCGATCTTCGGATCGAGGATCGCCTGGAAGTGGTGCTTGATCTGGTACCAGGCGCCCTGATTCATCGGCTCCTCCTGGCACCACACGACCTCCTTGAGGCCCGGGAACCTGGCCAGCTCGGCCGAGACTTCGGGGCGCGGGAACGGATAGAGCTGCTCGACGCGCACGATCGCCACGTCGGCGATCTCGCGCTTGGCGGCTTCCTCGACCAGATCGTAGTAGACCTTGCCCGAGCACAGCACCGCACGCTTGACCTTCTTGGCGGTCTTGGCGGTGCTGTCGGGAATGACCAGCTGGAAGCTGCCGTTGGCCAGATCGTCCAGCGTCGAGACCGCCAGCTTGTGGCGCAGCAGCGACTTGGGCGTCATCACGATCAGCGGCTTGCGGCACGAGCGCAGCATCTGCCGGCGCAGCATGTGGAACATCTGCGCCGGCGTGGTCGGCACGCAGACCTGCATGTTGTCGAGCGCGCACAGCTGCAGATAGCGCTCCAGACGCGCCGAGGAATGCTCGGGGCCCTGGCCTTCGTAGCCGTGCGGCAGCAGCAGCACGATGCCGCACAGGCGGCCCCACTTGGCCTCGCCGGACGAGATGAACTGGTCGATCACGACCTGCGCGCCGTTGGCGAAGTCGCCGAACTGCGCTTCCCAGATCACCAGGGTCTCCGGCTCGGCGGTCGCGAAGCCGTACTCGAAGGCCATCACGGCCTCTTCGCTGAGCAGCGAGTCGATGATCTCGATCGAGTCGTCGTCGCGCAGCGTGTCGATCGGCGTGTGGCGGCGGCCGCTCTTCTGGTCGTGCAGCACCGCGTGGCGGTGGAAGAACGTGCCGCGGCCGGCATCCTGGCCGACCAGGCGCAGGTCGTTGCCGTCGGCGACGATCGTCGCGTAGGCCATGTTCTCGGCGAAGCCCCAGTCCAGCGGCAGTTCGCCCCTGGCCATCTTGGCGCGGTCCTCGTAGATCTTGGCGACGCGCGGATGCAGCGTCACGTCGTCGGGCACGCGCAGGATCTTGTCGCCGAGCGCCGCCATCGCCTTGCGGCTGACGCCGGTCACGACGGCCTGGCCGAGGTCGCCGACCAGGTGCTTGGACCAGTCGACCGCGAACGCGTCGTAGTAGTCCGAGTCGACGCCGGCGATCGGATTGCCTTCCTCGAGCCGCTTGCGGTAGCCGTCGACGACGGCCTGGACGCCGTCCTCGGTCATCACGCTCTGCTCGATCAGCTTCTTGCCGTAGAGCTCGCGCAGCGTCGGCCGCTTGCGGATGATCTGGTACATCAGCGGCTGCGTGGCCGCCGGCTCGTCGGCCTCGTTGTGGCCGTGGCGGCGGTAGCAGACCAGGTCGATGACGACGTCGCGCTTGAACTTCTGGCGGTAGTCGTAGGCCAGGCGCGCGACGAACAGCACGGCTTCCGGATCGTCGCCGTTGACGTGGAACACCGGCGCGTTGACCATCTTGGCGACATCGGTGCAGTACAGCGTCGAGCGCGCGTCGTGCGGGTTGGAGATCGTGAAGCCGACCTGGTTGTTGACGACGATATGGATCGTGCCGCCGACCTTGAAGCCGTCGGCCTGCGACATGTTGAACAGCTCCATGACCACGCCCTGGCCGGCGAACGCGGCGTCGCCGTGGATCAGGACCGGCACCACCTGTTCGCGCGTCGCGTCGCCGCGATGGGTCTGGCGCGCGCGCACCGAGCCGGCGACGACCGGGTCGACGATCTCCAGATGCGAGGGATTGAACGCCAGCGCCAGGTGCACCGTGCGGCCCGGCGTCTTGACGTTGGCGCTGAAACCCATGTGGTACTTCACGTCGCCCGAATGGGCCGGATCGTCCGGATGGTCGTAGCGGCCCTCGAACTCGTCGAACAGCTTCTGCGGCGGCTTGCCGAGGATGTTGACGAGCACGTTGAGGCGGCCGCGGTGGGCCATGCCGATGACCATGTCCTTCATGCCGCCGACGCCGCCGCGGCGGACCAGCTCGTCGAGCAGCGGGATCAGGCTGTCGCCGCCCTCGAGCGAGAAGCGCTTCTGGCCGACGTACTTGGTGTGCAGGTAGCGCTCCAGGCCGTCGGCCTGGACCAGCTTCTCGAGCAGGTGCTTCTTCTCGTCGGTCGACAGCGCGAAGCGGCCGCCGACGCGCTCGAGCTGCTCGTGCACCCAGCGCCGCTGCTCGGCGTCGGAGATGTGCATGAACTCGGCGCCGATGCTGCCGGCATAGGTCGACTTCAGCAGCGCGACCAGCTGGCGCAGCTTCAGGCGCTGCGGGCCGGCGACCGAGCTGGTCTCGAACTCGGTGTCGAGGTCGGCCTCGGTCAGGCCGTGGAACGTGTAGTCCAGATCCGGCGCCGACGGCCGCGGCAGCAGGCCCAGCGATTGGAGCTCGTCGCCGGAGTAGGTGCCGGCGAGGTCGAGCGGGTCGAGCCGGGCGGCGAGGTGGCCGCGCGAGCGGTAGGCCGTGACCAGGCGCAGCACGCCGGCCTGCTTCTGCGAGATCGCATCGCCGGTGCGCGGCGCCGCGGTGCCGGCCGTACCGCCGCGCGGGCCGTTCTTCTGCGCCTGCTCGATTCGCGCGATCGCATCCGAATGCGGCGTGTCGCCGGCTGCGCGGCCCTTGAGGCCGTCGAAGTACTGGCGCCAGGCCGGGGCGACGGTGGCCGGATCGCGCAGCCAGTCCTCGTAGAGGTCCTCGATGAAGGCCGCATTGCCGCCGGAGAGGGCCGAAGTGGATGCAAACTGCTGGAAAATGCTGGCGGTCACGCGTGACACCGTGTGGGTTTGGCCGGACGGGCGTGGAGTCGGAGTGGGGGCGGAAGCCGGCAGGGCAAGGCCGCTGCTTGAAACCTTGGGATTATAGCCCCACCGGCCGCCTTGCTGCACCGCGAAATGCGCGCGCAGGCGCCGGCTGGCTGGCGGTGCGACGGGGCGGAGCCGGCGTCGCGGCGGCGGTGACCGAAGGCCGGCGGGCGGCGCTCACGTGCCGCGCTGCGGGCGTGGCGCGCGTGCCGGCGCCTGGCGTCAGTCGAAGTCGCTGTGCGTGCCGGTCAGCTCGCGCACGCCGCTGTCGCCGTCACCGAAGCCGTCCCCGTCCTCGGCGGCGGCTTCGGCAGGCGCACCGTCGCCGTCGCGCTGCGCGCTGCGCTGCGCGCCCTTCTCCCAGCGGTTGCGGATCGGGTTGGCCGCTTCGGCCGCTTCGAGGTCGGCGATCAGCGCCTGCTTGTCGGCGTCGCTGAGGTCGGTCCAGTGGCAGTCGGCCAGCGCGCCGGCCATCGAGTACAGCAGGTTCAGGCTGGGCCGGAAGCCGGCCCGCTTGGTCTTGAGAAACGCCTCGACCGGACCGATCCGCTGCAGGTCTTCCAGCGTGCGCACGCCGACCTGGCGCAGCCAGGCGGCCGATTTGGGTCCGACGTTGCGGATTTTCTCGTTGGCCATGATGTCCCCGGTCGGTTGGGCCGCGCCGTCAGTCGCCGAGCGACGCGATGAAGAGGTCGCACAGGCGTTCCATGCCGGCGCGGTCGGCCGCGTCGAAACGCGACGGTTGCGGACTGTCCACGTCCCAGACGCCAATCAGGCGGCCGTCGCGAATCAGCGGCACGACGATCTCCGAGCGCGAGGCGGCATCGCAGGCGATGTGCCCCGGGAACGCATGGACGTCGTCGACCACCTGGGTCGCGCCGGTGGCCGCCGCGGTGCCGCACACGCCCTTGCCGAGCGCGATCCGCACGCAGGCCGGCTTGCCCTGGAACGGGCCGACGACCAGTTCGCGGCCGTCGAAGAAGTAGAAGCCACACCAGTTGATCGCCGGCAGCGCGTGCCAGACCAGCGCGGCGAAGTTGGCCGCGTTGGCGACGCGGTCGCGCTCGCCGTGCAGCAGCGCGCGCGCCTGGTCGGCCAGGTCGGCGTACTGGTCGGCCTTGCTGCCGGACAGGGGACGGGCTGCGAACATCGCGTGGTCGGAACCGGTGTGCACGGAACGCAAGAGTGTACGCGGATCGGGCGGCCGCTTGCTAAGCTTTGCCGATGTCCGTGCCGACCGCGCCGCCGAACGCCGTTCCGACCGATCCCGCCGCGTCCGGCCGCAGCGCGCAGCCGACCCGCCTGGAGGCGTTCGTCGATGCCGCGTTCGCGTTCGCGCTGACGCTGCTGGTGATCTCGATCGACACGATTCCGGAGAGCATCGGCGACCTGACCGCGGCGCTCAAGGGCGTGCCGGCATTCGCGCTGAGCTTCGCGGTGATCGCGATGTTCTGGTACCAGCACGCGCGCTGGAGCCGCCATTACGGCAGCGACCGGCTGGCGGTCACGCTGCTCAGCCTGGTCCTGGTGTTCCTGGTGCTGATCTACGTCTATCCGCTGAAGATCGTGTTCTCGGCGGCGATGGCGACGCTGTCGGGCGGCTGGCTGCCGTCGGCTACACGCATCGACTCGCTCGATGATCTGGTCCTGGTCTACCGCGTCTACGGCCTCGGCTGGTCGGCGATGTGGCTGTGCATCGTCGGGCTGTACTGGATCGCCGCGCGTGACGGCCAGCCGACGCCGCAGCGCGCCGCCGACATCGCGGCCAACGTCGCAGTCGGCGGGGTCGCGATCGCGACCGGTCTGGTATCGGTACTGATCGCCGGCCTGCTGCCGGCCGAGCGCTCCTGGGTGCACGGCCTGCCCGGCATCGTCTATGTCGCGATGAATCTGGCCTGGCCGGTCTCGCACCTCGCCGCGCGCCGCGCGGCGCGGATCGCCGCGGCATGATCCGCACGCGTTCCGGCGGCGCGTCCGCCGCGGTCCGGCACGAGGACGGCTTTTTTCAGCGCGGCGCGGAAGTCACGCGCATCGAGGCCTTCGTCGACGCCGCGTTCGCATTCGCGATCACGCTGATGGTGATCTCGATCGACGAGATTCCCGACAGCATCGACGCCTTGAAGCTGGCGCTGAAGGCGATTCCGTCGTACGCGGCGAGCTTCCTGCTGATCGCCTTGTTCTGGCGCGGCCACGCCGACTGGAGCCGGCGCTACGGGCTGGACGACCGCCGGAGCCAGCGGCTGAGCCTGCTGCTGGTGTTCCTGGTGCTGATCTTCATCTACCCGCTGCGCATGGTGTTCGACGCCCTGTTCAGCTGGGTCAGCAGCGGCTGGCTGCCGGCCAGGTTCGCGCTGTCGAACCTGTCGGATCTGCGTCTGATGTTCGCGGTGTTCGCGCTGGCGTTCGGCTCGATGGGGCTGGTCAGCTGCCTGCTCTACGTGCATGCCTGGCGCCTGCGCGAGCGGATCGGGCTGGATGCGCTCGAGCGCGACCTGACCCGCCACGCGCTGCTGCGCTGGGCGGTCATTCCGCTGTTCTCGCTGATCTCGCTGGCGCTGACCGCGTGGCTGCCGATGATCCCCGGCGTGCCGTGGACGGTCGCGCTGCCGGGCTGCATCTTCTTCGGCCTGCATCTGGTGCAGCTGCTGATGCCGCTCCAGCACCGGCGCATCCTGGCGCGCCACGGCGCGCTCGCGCCGTGAGCGGCTGCTTCGTCACCGGCACCGACACCGGCGTCGGCAAGACCGTCGCCAGCGTCGCTCTGCTCGAGGCGCTGGCCGCCGCCGGCTGCCGCGCGGTCGGCATGAAGCCGGTCGCCAGCGGCTGCCGCCGCAGCGCCGAGGGCTGGCGCAACGAGGATGCCGAAGCGCTGCTCGCGGCGAGCGTGCCCACGCCCGCCTATGCCGACGTCAATCCGTACGCGTTCGCCGAGCCGATCGCACCGCACGTCGCGGCCGCCGATGCCGGCGTGCGCGTCGCGCTCGATCCGCTGCGCTCGGCGTACGGGCGGCTCGCCGCGCAGGCGCCGTTCGTCGTCGTCGAAGGCGCCGGCGGCTGGATGGCGCCGTTCGCCGAAGATCTGATGCAGGCCGACCTGGCGCGTGCGTTCGGACTGCCGGTGGTGCTGGTCGTCGGTCTGCGCCTGGGCGCGATCAGCCATGCGCTGCTGAGCGCGCGCGCGATCGTCGCCGACGGCTGCGTGCTGGCCGGCTGGATCGCCAATCGCGTCGATCCGCAGATGGCGCGCGCCGAAGCCACGCTGGACTGCCTGCGCGAACGTCTGCCGGCGCCGCTGCTCGGCGTGCTCGATCATGCACCCGACGGGCGGCCGCGGCCGCTGCTCGATCTGGGGCCGCTGCGATGAGGCCGGACGCGATGCCGCCGGCGCGTCCGGATCGGCGGGCGTATCTGCCATGGCTGCTCGCCGCACTGGGCCTGGCGATCGACTGCGCGCTGTACTGGCCCGGGCAGATGTCGTTCGACTCGGCCTATGCCTGGTGGCAGGCGCGCGGCGAGACCGTCACCGACGTCGCGTCGCCGACGCTGATCGCGCTGTGGCGGATCACCGACCGCCTCTACACCGGCCCGGGACCGGTCTTCGCGCTGCACCTGGCGATGTTCTGGGCAGGCCTGGCGCTGCTCGCCGGCGGGCAGCGCATCGGCACCGGCTGGCGCGTCGCGCTGGTCGCCTGCGGCGCCCTGCCGATCGTGCTGGTGCTGCGCGGCCACGTCTGGACCGACGTCGGCATGCTCGGCGCGCTGCTGCTGGCCTGCGGCCTGCTCGCCCAGGCGCATGCGGGCCGGCGCGCGGCGCTGTGGCCGGCGCTGCCGGTGCTGCTCTACGCGCTGGGCATGCGCCACAACGCGGTGCTCGCGGTCGCGCCGATCGTCGCGGTCTGGGCCTGGCTGGCCTGGCCGGGCGGCGGTCCGGTGCGCCGCATCGGCACCGGCCTGCTGGTCCTGGCGGCCCTGCTCGCCGTGGTGGCCGCGATCAACCGCCAGGCGCGCAGCCACGTGCCGCTGTGGCCGATCCTCGCGCAGGGTGACCTGGCCGCGCTGTCGATCGCGCGCGGCGAGGTGCTGCTGCCGGCGTTCAGCGTCGGTCCCGGGCTCAGCGTCGCCGAACTCGCCGAGGTGTCGCGGCCGTGGAGCGTGACCGCGATGCTGCAAAACAACCGCAGCGGCATCCGCGATCCGCTCGGCGAATGGCCGGCCGACGATCTGCGCGCGCTGCGCGAGGCCTGGTTCGCGGCGATCGCGACCGACCCGGGCGCCTATCTCGCGCACCGCTGGCGCGTCACGCGCGCCTTGTTCGGCACCCAGCCGCGCGACTGGCCGCAGACGCTGCTGTACGTCGACGCGCAGATCGGCTATCGCGACAACCCGCCGGTGGCGCCGAACGACGGCGCGGCCCATCGCGCGCTGATGCGCTGGGTCGAGGCCTGGCGTCCGACCGCCGTGTTCGCGATCTGGCCGCATCTGCTGATCGGTCTGGCGGCGGCGCCGCTGGCCTGGCGCCGCCGCGCCGACCGGCCGGCGGGCGCGGCGCTGTGCCTGCTGGCCAGCGCCTGGCTGTACGCGCTGCCGTATCCGCTGCTGGCGCCCTCGGCCGAGCTGCGCTACCTCGGCTGGAGCTGTCTGGCCTCGGTGCTCGCGGCCGTCCTCGCGCTCGCCGCGCGACCGGCGGCGCGCCCTGCGCATCGGCCGCACGGTGCATACTTGTTCGATGCCCGCGGCGCCGGCCCCGGTGCCTCGACCACCATGACGGAGTGAAATCCCCGATGTCCCAAGTCCAGAAGTTCTTCCTGACCGTCGACGACCTGTCGGTTGCGCGCGGCGAAGTCGAGCAACTGTCGTTCCACGGCGTCTCGCCCGATGCGTTCGCGGCTGCGCTGCAGTCGGCGCTGCGCGAGCCGACGCTGTGGCAGCGCTGGCGCGCGATGCAGCCCGATCCGGACGAGGTCGACCCGGCGACCGGCGCCAGCGATCCGGACGCCGTCGTGACCGCGAGCCAGTCGGACCTGCGCTGCGACGTCGAGGTCGTGACACGTCTGCCGCATGCGATCCTGCGCCATCGCCTCGACTTGCTGATCGGCCGCCACTGGAAGCTGCACGACGTCAGTCACGTCTGACCCGGCATCCGGCCGCGCCACGGCAGGCCGGCGCTGCGTTCCCCGTTGACGCGTTGCCCGGCGAAGATCAGTCCGTAGACGAGCCGGGCGACCGTAGCCGCAGCGGCCATCGCGTGGCGCATGGCGTGCAACGTGGACGGACGGGGCCGCACAAGCCGTCCGCCGCCGTGGGCCCCGCGCCCGGCGCCGTTCGTCCCGGAGCGCCTATGCCGCGGCCGCAGCGCGAATCGCGCGCGCCGTCACGGTACGCGGCCCGCGCTGCGCTAGCGTGTACGTCCCCCCCGTGACGATCGCCAGCCATGACACGCGCCCGTTCGCTGCTGCTCGGCCTGCTGCTGTCGGTGACGAGTCTGGCGGCAGCGGCCGGCTGCCCGCCCGACCGGATCTGTGCCGAGGACTTCCTGCGCCGCAACGACCCGCCCGGCGACCGCCTGCCGTTCCGGATCTACGTGCCGCCGGCCTGCCAGGGTCATGCCGGCTGTCCGCTGCTGCTGTTCCTGCATGGCTCCGGCGAGACCGGCACCGACAATCAGTCACAGCTCGGCAATGCCGCCAACGGCGCGATGCAGCTGGTCTACCCGGCGCGCCAGGCGCAGCAGCCGATGATCATGGTCGCGCCGCAATGCTGCCTCGGCGAGGGCGGCCAGTGGGGCGGCCAGAAGAACCGGCTGATCGACGTGCTCGAGCAGGTGCGGTCGGAGTTTCCGTACGACACGGGCCGCATCTACCTCACCGGCATCTCGATGGGTGGCGGCGGCGCGCTCGATCTGATCGGATCCTACAACGGCCTGTTCGCGGCGATCGTGCCGGTCTGCCCGCACACTGGTTACACCGCCGGCGATGCGGCCTGGGCAACGACGCCGGCCTGGTTCTTCCATGCGGTCGACGACGGCACGGTCACCGTCGAGCACTCGCGCAACCACGTCGCGGCGCTGCGGGCCGCGGCCGGGGATCCGCTCTATACCGAGTTCGCGACCGGCGGCCACGCGATCTGGACGCGCACCTACGCCAGCGCGCGCCTGTTCGACTGGCTGATCGCGCAGCGGCTCGGCCGGCCCAACGTCGCGGTGGAGCCATACGTGCGGCTGTCCGAGCCGACCACCGGCCCGGTCTGGACGACGTTCGCGGCGACGCTCGATCTCGCCGGCTCGGCCGGTTCCCCGGCGGCCGCGATCGCCTCGGTGCGCTGGTTCCTCGGCGCCGCGTCCGGCACCGCGGCGGGCATCTCGCCGTGGTCGGTCGATGCGCTGGCGCTCGGCACCGGCACGCAGACGGTGCGGATGCAGGCCCGCGGCGCCAGCGACGATGCGACGCTCGGCGGCTGGACCGAAGCCTCCACCAGCCTGCGCGTGGTCACGCCGGCGCTCGACAACGCGGCGCCGCGCGTCTTCGTGCTGTCCGAGGCGGTCCTGCACGCCGGCCAGCCGCTCGATCTGCGCGCGCGTGTGCTCGACGACGGCCTGCCGGCACCGGCGGCGATCGCGCTGGACTGGGCGATCGAGCAGGCGCCGGCCGGCAGCGTGCTCCAGGTCGATCCGGCCGACCGGCGCCATGCGACGATCGCAGCGCCCGCCGCCGGCCGCTATCGTGTCCGCGTGACCGCCGACGACGGCGCCGCGCAGGGGCAGTTCGTGCAGCAGGTCCTGGTGCTGCCGGCCGGGGGCGCGGCGCCGGTCGTCATCGCAATCAATGCCGGCGGCGGCGCCTACGATGCCGCGGACGGCAGCCGCTACGAGGCCGATGCGTTCCACTACGGCACGAGCGAGGCCTCGACCGCGTCGGGTCCCGGTGCGCTGTTCGGCAGTGCCGACGACCCGCTGCATCACGACTACCGGGTCAGCTACGGCAGCTGGGGCTACCGGCTGCCGGTGCCGCCCGGCGAATACTTCGTCGAGCTCCACTTCGCCGAAACCTACAACCCGTGCAACAGCGCGAGCTGCCGCGTGCAGGACGTCCGCGTACAGGGGGCGCCGGTGCTCGACCGGTTCAGCGTGTTCGCGCTGGCCGGCCAGCGCAGCGCGCTGCGCTACGGCTTCTACGCGCAGGCCGCCGGCGGCGAGATCGAGATCGCGCTGGTGCGCAGCGGCGGCCAGGGCGAGCGCTCGCGGCTGGACGCGGTCCGCGTGCTGCGCCTGGACGGCCTCGGCGAGACCGTGTTCGCCGACGGCTTCGAGCCCTGAGCGGCCCGCCGCCGGCCCCCGCCGCCGTGCCGGCGAGCCGCCGGCGCCGCCGCTCCATGCAAGGTCATCGCAAACGCGCCGCGCGCATCGGCCGCAGCACGGTGTTGCTATAGTCGGCCGACGCCCCGTACCGGGTCCAGCGCCAAGGCCGCGATGAAGACGATGAATACGCCGTTCCTGCAGCGCGCGGTATTCCTGCTGCTGCTATGTGCGGTGACGATTGCGTTCGGGCTGATCCTGCTGCCGTTCTTCGGCGCGGTGTTCTGGGCGGTGGTGCTGGCGATCCTGTTCGCGCCGCTGCATCGCTGGCTGCTGCGGCGCCTGCCGGGCCGGCGCAATCTGGCCGCGCTGCTGACGCTGTCGCTGTGCCTGCTGATCGCGATCCTGCCGCTGATGGCGATCACCGCCTCGCTGATCCAGGAGACCACGCTGGTCTACCAGCGCATGCAGTCGGGCGAGCTGAACTTCGGCACCTATCTGCAGCGCATCTTCGCGGCCCTGCCGGACTGGCTGATCCAGCCGCTCGAACGGATCGGCCTGGGCGACGTCGCATCGCTGCAGGACAAGCTCGGCTCCGGCGCCGCCCAGGGCAGCCGCTTCATCGCGACCCAGGCGATCAACATCGGGCAGAACACGTTCCAGTTCATCATCGGCTTCGGCGTCATGCTGTACCTGCTGTTCTTCCTGCTGCGCGACGGGCGCGTGCTGATCGCGCGCGTGGTCGAGGCCCTGCCGCTGGAACCCGCGCACAAGCGTCAGCTGATCGCGCGGATGGCGACCGTCATGCGCGCCACGGTCAAGGGCAACGTGGTCGTCGCGATCGTCCAGGGCACGCTCGGCGGCCTGGCGTTCTGGTTCCTCGGCATCCAGGGCGCGCTGCTGTGGGCGGTGCTGATGGCGTTCCTGTCGCTGCTGCCGGCGATCGGCGCGGGCCTGGTCTGGGCACCGGTCGCGATCTACTTCCTGGCGACCGGCGACTGGGGCAAGGGCATCGGCCTGGCCGCCTACGGCGTCCTGGTGATCGGCATGGTCGACAACGTGCTGCGGCCGATCCTGGTCGGCAAGGACACGCGCATGCCCGATTACGTGGTGCTGATCTCGACGATCGGCGGCATGGCGCTGATGGGCATCAACGGCTTCGTGATCGGCCCGATGATCGCCGCGCTGTTCATGGCGGTGTGGGGCATGTTCGTCGGCCGCGACGAGGAAGAGGAGGCCGCTCTCGACGCGGTGCCGGCCGCCGTCGTGGTCGTCGCAGCGCCGCCGCCGGCGGACGATCCGGCGCGCTCCCCCTGATGCGTCCGCACGACCGGTGCATCGCCGGTCGATCGCGCGGACCGGGACGAGCCGGCCAGACGCGTCCGGGCGGCTCTTCTTCCCGGTCTGGCGCACCCGCTGCGATCGGCCTTGCGTGATCGGCCCTGCGTGATCTGCCCCGCCTGATCAGCCCTGCCTGATCAGGAACAGCGTCGCCAGTCCGAGAAAGATGAAGAAGCCGCCCGAGTCGGTCAGCGCGGTGATCATGACACTCGATCCCATCGCCGGATCGCGGTCGAAGCGCAGCAACGTCATCGGGATCAGCACGCCCATGAACGCCGCCAGCAGCAGGTTCAGCGTCATCGCCAGCGTCATCACCAGGCCCAGTGCCAGGTTGCCGTAGAGCAGCCAGGCGACGAGGCCGATCACGCCGCCCCAGACCACGCCGTTGACGAGCGCGACGCCGAGCTCCTTGCGCAGCAGCCGCTTGGCGCTGGCCGGCGTGATCTGATCGAGCGCGAGCGCACGCACGATCATCGTGATCGTCTGGTTGCCGGAATTGCCGCCGATGCCGGCGACGATCGGCATCAGCGCGGCCAGCGCGACGAGCTTCTCGATCGAGCCCTCGAACAGGCCGATCACGCGCGAGGCGATGAACGCGGTGACCAGATTGACCGCCAGCCACAGCCAGCGGTTGCGCACCGAGCGCCAGACCGAGGCGAAGATGTCCTCGTTCTCGCGCAGGCCGGCGCGGCTGAGCGCTTCGGCCTCGCCGGCCTCGCGGATCACGTCGACCATCGCGTCGATCGTCAGACGGCCGATCAGCTTGCCTTCGCCGTCGACGACCGGCGCGGTGACCAGGTCGTAGCGTTCGAATGCCTGCGCGGTCTCGGTGACGTCGTCCTCGGGATGGAACGTGTTGGCGTCGGCCGCCATGACCTCGGCGACGTCCTTGGCCGGATCGTTGACGAGCAGCCAGCGGATCGGCAGCACGCCGGTCAGCACGTTGTCGCCGTTGACGACGAACAGCTTGTCGGTGTGGTCGGGGATATCCTTGAGGCGGCGCAGATAGCGCAGCACGACCTCCAGGCTGATGTCCTCGCGGATCGTCACCATGTCGAAATCCATCACCGCGCCGACCTGGTCCTCCTCCCAGGCCATCGCCGACTGCACGCGCGCGCGCTGGTCGGCGGTCAGGCGCTGCATCAGCGTGTAGAGGACGTCCTCGGGCAGGTCCTCGGCGAGGTCGGCCAGCTCGTCGGCATCGAGCTGCTCGGCCGCCGCCAGGATTTCCGGCGTGTCCATCTCCGCCAGCAGCGACTCGCGGACCGCATCGGAGACCTCGAGCAGGATCTCGCCGTCGCGGTCGGACTTGACGAGGTTCCAGATGCTCTGGCGGTCCTCCTGCGGCAGCGACTCGAGGATGTGCGCGATGTCGGCCGGATGCAGCTGATCGATCTCGCGCTGCAGCTCGGCCAGGTTCTGCCGGTGCACCAGATTCTCGACCAGATCGTGATGCAGCCCCTCCTGGCGATGGGCCAGGCTCTCGACCACGCGGTGCCGGCGCAGCAGCTCCTCCACGCGCGCGAGGTGGCTCTGCAGGGCGGTCTGCGATTTGCCGGTGTCGACGTCGGTCATGGCGATGGCGGGCGGCCGGCGACGGCGAACGGCGATGCCGCACGCGCGAGGTCGGACAAGGGGAGGTCAGCGGCCGTCATTGTCGCCGTTCGGACGCCCGGCGCAAAGACGTGCGTGCGGACGATCAGCGCGTGCCGGCGTTGCGCCGGCGTTCGCCCTCGGCCAGCGTCCAGTCCACGAGCTGCACGACGATCGTGTCGAGCGCGGTCTCGAAGGCCGGAAACGCCGCGGTCATGTCCGAGCCCGCGGCCGGCGCGGCCGTTTCGAACGTGTGCGCGGCGACCACCCGGTTGCTCGCGTAGTTGATCAGGCTGGCCTGCAGCCGCACCACCGCGCGCGTGCCGTCGGCGCCGATCTCGGCCTGCAGCGCGCGCAGCTCCAGCGTCAGGCCGAAATCGGCGCGCAGGCCGGCTGCGGCGCCGACGCCGAGGATGCGTCCGCTGCGCTCGAAGCCTTCCACGATCAGGCCGCGCAGCAGGGCCGGTGCCGGATCGCGCCAGCGTGCGGCCGGATAGATCTGCAGCACGCCCGGGGTCGGCATCACCGCGATGCGCGTGGAATCGATCGCGCTGTTCGCCAGCGGCGTGTCGATCGCCAGCTGCCAGTCGACCGCGGGCCCGGCCGCCGCTGCGGTCCTGAGCTGCGGGGCATAGATCGCGAACGGTTCGGTGTTGCCGGTCAGCGAGGCGCAGGACGTCAGCACACAGGCCGCCAGCAGGCCGGCGAGACGGATCGGGAGGCTCATCGCGGCGAATACTCCTTCGGTTGGTCGCTGCCGAGCAGCAGGCTCTCGGACTTGGCGAGGCGGTCGCTGAGCTGCTTGAACGCGCGCAGGGTCTCGCGCAGCTCGGCCAGCGTCGGGCCGACCTGACGCAGGCCCTGGTTGCCGAAGCTGTCGATCGCGGCGCGGTTGTCTTCGACCAGGCCGCTGACCGACTCGGCGACGCGGTCGATCGAGCCGATCGCCTTCTCGGCCGCGACCATCACCTCGCGGGCGTCCTCGCGGACCAGCTTGTTGGTCGTCGTCGCCAGTTCGCTGACCGTACGCAGCGAGGACTTGAGGTCGCCGGTCGCGTCGGACAGCTGGCGCAGCGCCGTGCTGAGCTCTTCGCGCTGACCGGCCACGCTGTCGACGATCTTGTCGACGTTGTCGAGCACGTGGGCCACCCGGTCGACGTTCTCCTGCGACAGCAGCTGGCCGATCCGGAACAGGGCGTCGTTGATGCTGGTGACGATGTCCTCGCCGGAATTGAGCAGCTGCGAGAGCGCGGACGGGTCGGTCTGGATCACCGGCACCGGCTGCTCGCGCGTCGGCTCGAGATTCGGACTGCTCGGCATGCCGCCGCTGAGCTGGATGAAGGCCACGCCGGTCACGCCGGCCAAGGCGAGCTTGGCGCGCGTGTCCTGCTTGATCGGCGTCGAGGCGCCGACGCGGATCCGCGCGATGACCTTGCGCGGATCGTCCGGCGCCAGCTCGAGCCGGCTGACCTCGCCGACCTTGATGCCGTTGTACTGCACCGCGCCGCCTTGCGAGAGGCCGGTGACGGCCTCGACGAAGACCACGTCGTACTCCTTGAACGCGCGGTCGCGGCTGGTCTTGGACAGCCACAGCACGAAACCGGCGCCGAGCACGAACACGAGGATCGCGAAGGCACCGATCAGCACATGATGGGCACGGGTTTCCATGTCAGATCCTCTTGGCCGTCAGTGCGGCGTGCTCGGCCGCGCGACCGCGCGGCCCCTGGAAGTACTCGCGGATCCACGGCTCGTCCTGCCGCTCGACCTCGGCGAGCGGCGCGTTGATCAGCACGCGGCGCTGGGCCAGCACGGCGACACGGTCGCAGATCGTGTAGAGCGTGTCGAGGTCGTGGGTGATCAGGAACACGGTGAGGCCCAGGCTGTCGCGCAGCGTCAGGATCAGCTGGTCGAATGCCGCCGCGCCGATCGGGTCCAGACCCGCGGTCGGCTCGTCGAGAAACAGGATGTCCGGATCCAGCGCCAGCGAGCGCGCCAGCGCGGCGCGCTTGACCATGCCGCCGGAGAGTTCGGACGGGAACTTCGCGCCGGCCTCGGGCGGCAGACCGGCCAGACCGATCTTCAGTGCGGCCAGCCGCTCGATCAGCGCGTGCGGCAGGCCGTGATGCTCGACCAGCGGCACCGAGACGTTCTCGGCGACGGTCAGCGACGAGAACAGCGCGCCGTTCTGGAACAGGACGCCGCAGCGCTGCTCGATCGCGTTGCGGCGCGCGGCCGATACCCGCGCCATGTCCTCGCCGAACAGGCGCACCGTGCCGGCACGCGGCTGGTTGAGGCCGATGATCGAACGCAGCAGGACCGACTTGCCGCTGCCCGAGCCGCCGACCACGCCGATGATCTCGCCGCGCCGCACGTCCAGGTCCAGGTTCTCGTGCACGACCTGCTCGCCGAACTGGTTGCGCAGGCCGCGCACCTCGATGACGGTCTCGCTCACCAGCCGATCTCCATGAAGAAGATCGCCGCCAGCGCGTCGACCAGGATCACGACGAAGATCGACTGCACGACGCTCGAGGTGGTGTGGGCACCGACCGATTCGGCGCTGCCCGACACCTTGAAGCCTTCCAGGCAGCCGATCGCGGCGATCAGAAACGCGAACAGCGGTGCCTTGATCATGCCGACCCAGAAATGACGGACCTGGGTCATCTCCTGGAGCCGGTGCAGGAACATGCCGGGCGAGATGTCGAGCGTGTAGACGCAGACCATCGCGCCGCCGATGATGCCGGCGACCATCGCCAGGAAGCTCAGCAGCGGCATCGCGATCAGCAGCGCCAGCACGCGCGGCAGCACCAGCACCTCGACCGGCGACAGGCCCATCGTGCGGATCGCGTCGACTTCCTCGCGCGCCTTCATCGAGCCGATCTGCGCCGTGAACGCGCTGCCGGAGCGGCCGGCGACCATGATCGCGGTCAGCAGCACGCCGAACTCGCGCAGGAACGAATAGCTGATCAGTTCGACCGTGAACACCGTGGCGCCGAAATCGCGCAGGATCGTCGCCCCGAGGAAGGCGACCACGGCGCCGACCAGGAAGCTCAGCAGAGCCACGATCGGCACCGCGTTGAGGCCGGTCTGCTCGATGTGGAAGAACAGCGAGGTCACGCGCCAGCGCTGCGGCAGCACCAGGCTGCGCGCCAGGGCGGACAGGATCAGGCCGATGAAGCCGACCAGCTCGGTCAGGTCGCGCCAGAAGTGCTCGACGGCCTTGCCGGCGTTGGCGAGCAGCTCGATCAGGCCGTTCGGCCGGCGCGGTGCGGCGGCATGTGCGCGCATCGCGCGCGCGACCGTGGCCAGCAGTTCGCGCTGATGCGCGCCGAGTCCGTCGAAGCGATCGGTCCGGCCGCTGTCCTCGTCCAGCTGCAGCAGCAGGCTGGCGCCGGCGGTGTCGAGGCGGCCGATGCCGCTGGCGTCGAGCACCGTGGAGGCGCCGACCTGCCGGCGCAGCCGCTCGACTTGGCCGGCCAGTGCCGGGGCTTGCGCCAGCACCCAGTCGCCGGCCAGCAGGATGCGGACGCCGTCGGCGGCGAGAGTAGCGGTGGCGGGCTGCATGCGCGAAGCCTAGCAGCTTGCGCAGACGCGGTGGATGCAGCGCTACACGCGTGTTGGGCGTCAGCTCAGCAGCATGCAGGCCAGGCCCGCCAGCGTGCAGCCGACGCCGGCGAGCCGGCGCCGGTCGAGCGGCTCGCGCAGGAACAGCCAGGCCAGCAGCACGATGAAGACCGACGAGGACTCGTTCAGGATCGAGGCGACGGAGGCGTCGGTGAACTTGTAGCCGCCGAGCCAGAGGATCATCGACAGGTACTGGCCGAGGAACGCGGCCGCCAGCAGCAGCCAGCCCTCGCCGCGCTTCAGCGTCACGCCGCGCGGCACCGGCGCGTGCCGGCCCAGCGCGAAAAGCGCCAGCATGCAAACGACCGCGCCGGCCAGCCGGATCGCGACGACCCACAGCAGCGGCTGCTGCTCGAGCGTGCGCTTGATCATCACGATCGCGACCGCCATCAGCGCGATCGCCGCCGCGCCGAGCAGCACGCCGCGGCGCAGCGCTGCACGGTCGAGCGGACGGTCCGCGTCGTGGCCGCTGACCAGCAAGACACCGCTCATGACCAGGACGAAGCCGACGATCTGCAGTGCGTCCAGGCGCTCGCCGAGGAACGCAAACGACAGCACGATGACCAGCGGACTGTAGAGATTGCCGATCACGCCCATGTGGCCGGCGCCGAGCGTGTTGAGCGCGCGGAAGTACAGCGTGTCGGCCAGCGCGATGCCGATCGCGCCCGAGGCCAGTGCCAGCGCGATCGCGCCCGCGCCGATCGCCGGCCAGCGCGTGCCTTCGACCAGCAGCACGGTCGGCACGACCATCGCGAACACCAGCAGGTTCTTGAACAGGTTCAGATGCAGCGGCGGCAGCGTGCGGCCCAAGCGCGTGTAGATCACGACGCCACCGGCCCAGGCCACCGCGCTGGCGATTGAAAGTGCTTCTCCGATCCCCATGTGCCCGCGCCGCGCCGCGCGAAAAGCGGCATTATCACCGAACCGACCGCATGTACCGTACCGGCCCGATGCCTGCCGAAGCCGCGCTGACCACCCGTATCGAGTTCGTCGTGGAGCTGGCGCGCCGTCTGCACGAATACGGCACCGCCGCGCCGCGTCTGGAGGATGCGGTCAACCACGTCGCCGCGCGCCTGGAGCTGGACTGCAACATCCTGTCGACGCCGACCTCGATCGTGATGTCGTTCTCCGACCGGCGCCGTCCCGGCAGCCTGGCCGACGTTACCCAGGTGGTGCGCCTGTCGCCGGGCGAGGTCAATCTCGAGCGCCTCTGCGAGGTCGACGAGATCGCCGACCAGGTCATCGACGGCGCGGTCGATCTGGTCGAGGGCCGGCGCCGGCTGCGCGACATCGGCGCCCGTCCGGCGAGCTGGACCACCGAGCTGCCGACGATGATCGCCTACGGCGCCGCCTCGGCCTGCGTCGCGATCATCCTGCGCACGGACTGGCCGGCCGTCGCCACGGCCGGGCTGATCGGACTGGTGACCGGCGCGATCGCGCTCGGCGCGGCGCGGCGGCCGAACATCGCCGCCGCGTTCGAGGCGATCTGCGCGCTGCTGGCGACGCTGATCGCGACCCTGGTCGCCGTCTACGGGGTGCCGATCGACGTGCGCGCCGTGGTCATCGCCAGCCTGATCGTGCTGCTGCCGGGTCTGTCGCTGACGACCGCAGTGCGCGAGCTGTCGAGCCAGCACCTGATCTCGGGCACGGCCCGCATGGCCGGTGCGATGGCGACGCTGCTCAAGCTCGCGTTCGGCACGGTCGCCGCGACTCAGCTGTGCGCCTTGTTCGGCTGGGTGCCGCCGCCGATGCCGGTGGTCGCGGTGCCGGTCTGGGCCGAATGGCTGGCCGTGCTGACCGCGGCGCTAGCCTTCGCGCTGATGTTTCGCAGTCCGCGCCGCTACTATCCGGCGGTGATCGCCTCGGTCGTGCTCGGCTACCTGTGCACGCGCCTCGGCGGTGCCTACGTCTCGGCGCCGTTCGGCGTCTTCCTCGGCGGTCTGGTGCTCGGCGCGGTCAGCAACGTGTTCGCGCGCGTCTGGAAGCGTCCCGGCGCGCTGATCCGCGAACCGGGCATCATCCTGCTGGTGCCGGGCAGTGTCGGCTTTCGCACGCTGAGCTTCGTGCTCGAGCGCGACGTGATGCTCGGCCTCGATACGGCGGTGACCTTGCTGACGCTGCTGATCGCGCTGGTGGCGGGGTTGTTGTTCGGGGATTTGCTGGTGCCGCCGCGGCGCAAGTTGTGAGGGGGCTGCGGTCTTGGTGTTGCGCGGGTGGCGTGATTGGCTGGCCGCATCGAGGGATTGAGTGGTCCCTTCTTTCTCTTCTTGGTAGGCGGGCGGCGTCCGTGCCTTTTCCTGCGCGCCTCGGGGCGGGCGGGTCCTTTCGCTGGCGATCGATCTGGGAGGCTTTCCTTCGTAGGGAGGCGGCGTCCCTGCTTTTTCCGCTCGCCTCCGGGCGAGCGGGTCACTTTCTCTTGCATGCCCACTGCGCCGCAGGAGCGGCGCGAACGGCGAAGCCGGCCCGGAGGGCGGAGCGCAGGATGCGCGGAGTCAGAGAAAGTAACCAAAAGAGAAGGGCACCCCGGAGATGCGCCCTCCGGGCTTCCTGCCCTGCGGGTGCGTGGACCGGCGCCGGGGTTCGTCGACAGCACCTCCTGTGCTGACGACGAACGCGCGGGCCTCCTGCCCGCGCCCCTGCGGACTGACTAATGAGAACGGTTTGCGTTGGCAAACCGGCGATGGGCGCGAATGGGCCCGATCGCGCCAAGTAAGGTCCGTCGCCAGCGATGAGGTAACGGTTCATTGAGAAAATGTTAATTGTTGCGCCCGTTTTCATCCCATCCTCAGTTCATCCCACCCCGAGGGCGTTCCGATGGCTTCCTACCGCATGCCGTTCCCCCGTCTGCTCCCCGCGCTCGGCCTCGCCGCTGGCCTGGCCTCGATCGCCGCTCCCGCCGCGGCGGCACCTTCCCAGGCGCTGGACCGCATCAGCGTCTGGCTCGGCGGCTATCGTGCCGATGCCGACCTCGACCTGACCCTGCGCGAGAGCGAGAGCGGCCTCGACAGCGGCCGCCTCGACGTCGGCGATTTCAAGGACACGGTCGGCCGGGCGCGGCTGGATTTCCTGATCATGGATTCGCAGGGCTTCTCGTTCGACTACTACGGCCTCAGTCGCGACCGCTCGCTGACCCTGGTCGAGCCCTTCAGCTTCGGCGGCACCGATTTCGACGCCAATGCCGTGCTCGATACGCGCCTCCAGTTCGACGTCGGCAATGCGGCCTACCGCTGGTGGTTCGGGGGCGACCAGACCGTGTTCGGCTTCGGTCTCGGCGCGGCCTGGTACCGCCTCGACGCGCGCGTGCGCGGCGAGGCCACGTTCGACGGTCAGACCGTTACGGCGACCGAACGCTACAAGGACGATGCGGTCGCGCCGCTGGTGCAGCTCGGCTGGCGTCATGCGTTCTCGGACAACGTGCGCACCTACATCGACATCTCGGGCGTCAAGAAGAACGGCGGATCGCTCGAGGGCCACATCTACAACGGCTCGCTGGGTGTCGAATGGTTCCCATGGCAGAACCTCGGTCTCGGTGCCGAGTACAGCGTGTCGCGGATCAAGCTCGACGGCAGCGAAGGCAGCTACGACGCGACGGCCGACATCAAGCTGCACGGCCCGTCGGCTTATCTGCGCCTGCGCTTCTGACCGGCGCCGCCGGCCGGATGCATTCCGGCCGGCTTGGGCCCGGCCCTGAAAGCTTCGTCCGGACCGCGCCGCCCCTGCGGTAGCGGCGCGGCGGCGCCGTCCGCGCGAGCGGCCATCCTGCGCCGATCGCGGTTCACCCGCCGCGTGGCCGGTCCTCGCCGGCAAGGTGGACGTCGGTCTCGCGCCAGTAGCCCTCCTCGACATGGCGCCAATGGCGAGGCGCCGCGGCGCCTTCGGCGGACCAGACCTGTTCGCTCAGCGCCGGCCGCCCGGCGGCATCGATCGTCACCAGCGTGCTCGCCCGCGTGCCGTAGCGCTCGCCGCGCACCAGGATCGGTGCCAGCTGCCGCTCCAGTACCGGTCCGATCCCGGTGTCGGGCAGTTCGTCATCGCCGGGCTGCGTGTCGTCGGCGAGCAGCGCCAGCCAGCGGTCCCCGTTCGCGCCGGGATCGTCCGCGTGTGCGGCGAAGGCGCGGCCGAGGCGCTCGGTCTTCGGCCAGCGCGTGCCGTAGGCACCGTTGCTGACGACGTGAATGCCGTGCCCGAGATGATGGATCTGGGTCGATCCGCTCGAGAGCAGCCAGGCGCCGTGCGCGTCGCCGACGATCAGATTGAATGGTCCGTAGGCGTCCATCTCCGCGCGCACGGCGGCGAGATGGGCCGCCGGCGACTGCGTGCCGCGCAGGTAGTCGGCGACCAGCTGGCCGCGCGAACGCGGCGCCGTCGCGGGCAGGCCGTTGCGCAGATTGGTGACCGCGGCGTAGCGGCCGCCGCCGTCGATCGCCAGCCACGAGCCGCCGGCGACGAGGTCGCGGCCGCCGAGGATCTGGGGCGCATCCGGCCAGGGCGCCGCGGCCGTCGACGGCCGGGCACGGAATTCGTCGCGGTTGCCGAGCAGGACGATCCGGTGCCGGGGCGTATGGTCGACCGCAATCAGCAGCAGGCACATCGCCGGATGCCGCTCAGCTGCCGCCTTCGGGCACGCTGCGCAGGCGCGCCTCGAGCGGGCCGACGCGCGGGTCGGCGGGGCTCAGCTTGCGCACCGAGTCGAGCGCGCGCGTCGCGTCGGCGCGCCGTCCTTCGGCGATGCGCGCGGTGGCCTCGTCGATGAAGGCGTTGACGAGCTGGCCCTGCAGCGGTCCGATCGCCGGATCGGCCGGCGCGAGCTGGCGCAGCGCTTCCCATTCGTCCAGCGCTTGCGGCAGCTGGCCGACCTTCAGATGCTCGGCGAACAGCTCGCGCGCGCGCACCGGCAATACCGACAGGCCGCGCTGGGCGTCGGCGTTGTTGCGGTCGATCGCGAGCGCCGCGCGGTATTTGTCGTAGGCGCTGTTGCCGGGCGGCACCAGCAGCCGCCCCTGCGCTGCCGCCTCTTGGGCCTCCTCGATCAGCGTGCGGACGCGTTCGGCCGCCGCCGGCGTCAGCGGCGCCTGCGAGCTCTCGATCGCCAGACGTTCGCGCAGCTCGCGCAGCTGGCTGCGCACGCCGGCGGCCCCCGGCAGGCCCGGTGCGATGCGCACGGCTTCGGCGATCAGGCGTTCGGCGCGTTCGGTATTGCTGTCCTCGACTGCCGTCTGTGCCTGGGCGAGCAGGGCGGTGGCCGCGCGGCGCAGCCCGTCGCGGGCCTGGGCGTGGTCGGGCTGCACGGCGAGCACCGATTCGAACAGCGCGACCGCGCTGTCGGCATCGCCGACGATGCGCCCGGCGCGCAACTGGGCCTGGGCGCGCTGCACGCTGCGCTCGAGTTCGGCCTGAGCGGCATCGCGGGCCTGGGTCAATTGGGCCTGGAGTTCCGGCAGGCCCGCGTAGTCGGACGCGATCTCGCCGAGCTCGGTCATCCGCTGCGCCGCCGTGGAGAGATCGTGCTCGGCCAGCGCCGCGCGTGCTTGCGCCGCCAGCGCATCGGCGGACCTGCGCAGGCCGGCCATCGCCAGCGCATTGCCGGCATCGGCGGTCAGAATGCGCCGGTACAGCGTGCTCGAACCGTCGGTTCCGACGATGCGGCCGGCGTCGAGCGCGGCCTGCGCCTGGCCGAGCAGCACCTCGATCTCGGTGCCGCGCGACTCGATCTGGACCAGCCGTCGCTCGAGTTCCTCGATCGCGCTGCCGCCGCCGAGCAGTTCGCGCGCGGCCGAGATCGACTCGCGTGCGACGCCGAGGTCGCCGCGGCCGAGCGCGTCGCGCGCCCGGTCGAGCAGCCGGGCACCCACCTCGCGCAGGCCGTTGCGCGCGATGTCGTTGTCGGGCTCGCGCGAGCGTGCGCCTTCGAACAGCTCGCGGGCGCTGTCCGAGCTGCCGCTCAGACGCCCGGCCGCGAGCGCCTGCTGCGCTCGCGCCAGGGTGTCGTTGAGTTCGGTATCGGGCAGCAGCGTGCGCAGCCGGTCCTGGTAGCGCCAGGCACCGGCGCCGCCCGCTACGGCCAGTGCGACGACGACGGCCAGCGCGATCGGACCGCGGCGCCGTGCCGGACGGCGCGGCGGCGGCGTCGAGCCGCCGCGCGAGGAGCGGCCTGGTCCGTTGGCGACTGCGACGATGTCGTCGAAGCGGCCCATGCTCGGCTCGGCGCGCTGCCGGTCGACCGCCTCGGCCGGCGCGACCGCCGCGATGCCGGCGGTGGCCGGCAACGGCGAAACGCGCGTATCGGACCGCCGCGCCTGACGCCGTGACGCGCGCGGTTTGGCGTCGGGCAGTTCGGGCCATTCGCCGCTGGCGGCACGCTGCTCGATCGCGGCGATCGCCGCCGCCGTCTCGCGACCGCTCTGGAACCGCTGCTCCGGCTCCTTGGCGAGCAGCCCGTCGATCAGCGTCTGCAGCGGCGCGAGTGGTTCGGGCAGCTCCGGAACCGGCTGCGTGATGTGCATGATGCCGACGGCGAGGGAGTCGTCGGCGTGATAGGGCACGCGTCCGAGCAGCATCTCGTGCAGGACGATGCCGAGCGCGTACAGGTCCGAGCGTCCGTCGATCTGCCGTCCACGCGCCTGCTCAGGACTCATGTAGTGCGGCGTGCCGACGACCGCGCCGGTCTTGGTCATCCGCGTCACCGCGTCGCTGGCGCGGGCGATGCCGAAATCGGTCAGCACGCTCGAATCGTCGTCGCGCAGCAGGATGTTGTCGGGCTTCACGTCGCGGTGGACGAAGCCCTTCTCGTGCGCGTAGGCGAGCGCGCCGGCGATCTCGCGGATGATGCGCAGCGAGAACGACACCGGCCGCGGACGGCCGTCCTTGAGCAGGACCGGTCCGCCGGCCAGGTACTCCATCGCGATGTAGTGGTAGTCGCCGGCACGGCCGACGTCGTGCACGCCGACGACATGCCGGTGGTGCAGGCGTGCGGCGATCTTGGCCTCGCGCAGGAACCGCTCGCCGAAGTTCGGATCGATCAGCAGCGCCGGCGACATGACCTTCAGCGCGACTTCGCGATCGACCGATTCCTGGATCGCCAGATAGACCGTCGCCATGCCCCCACGGCCGAGTTGGCGCAACAGGCGGTAGCCGGGTATCTCGATCACGTGGGCATCATGTCCGCGGCGGTGGTCGGGTGCCCCCGGGCACCCCGTCTCGTCCGCGAAGCATAGCAGGGGGCCGCCGCTCAGACGATGCGGCGCGCCTCGATGACGTTGGGCAGCGCGAGCAGACGGTCGAGCACGTCGCTGAGCTGGCCGAAGTCGGCCACGCGCAGGCCCAGATTCATCTCGGCGATGCCGCGCGCCTGGTCGATGCGCGAGTGCACGCCGACCAGGTGGACATGCGTGGCCGCGATCGCGGCGGTGACGTCCTTGAGCAGTCCCTTGCGGTCGTAGCCGCGCAGCAGCACGTCGACCTCGTAGGACTGCGCGGACGATCCCCATTCCACCTCGATGAGGCGCGAGGCATCGCGCGCGCGCAGCCGCGCCAGCTGCGGGCAGTCGCTGCGGTGCACGCTGACCCCACGTCCGCGCGTGATGAAGCCGGCGATCGGATCGCCCGGCAACGGCTGGCAGCAGCGCGCCAGCACGGTCAGCAGATTGCCGACGCCTTCGACGACGAGACTGCCGCGCGGCGGCGCCTTGATCGCCGCGGGCGCCGGCGGTGGCGCGGCCGCGGGCGGCGCCGCCCGCTCGTGCAGCACGCGCGTGACCTGGCCGGGCGTGACGTCGCCGAGCGCGAGCGCCTCGTACAGCTCTTCCGCCGATCTGAGCTTGAACAACGCGGGGATCGTGTCGAGCTGCGCATGCGAGAGGCCGACGCGCCTGAGTTCGCGGTCCAGCAGGGCGCGGCCGGCTGCCACGTTCTGCGCGAGGTCGATCCGCTTGAACCAGGCGCGAACCTTCTCGCGTGCGCGATGCGTGGCCAGGAAGCCGTGATGCGCCGACAGCCAGTCGCGTCGCGGTTCGGCGGTCTTGCCGGTCAGGATCTCGATGCGGTCGCCGGTCTCGGGCCGGTGGTTCAACGGAACGATCCGGCCGTTGACCTTGGCGCCGCGGCAGCGGTGGCCGACATCGGTGTGCACGTGATATGCGAAGTCCAGCACCGTCGCGCCGCGCGGCAGGTCCTTGACCTCGCCCTTGGGCGTCAGCAGGTAGACGCGGTCGTCCATGATGTCGGTGCGGAAGCCCGCCATCAGCGCCGCATCGTCGTCGTGCTCGTCGCGACTCTCGAGCAGCTGGCGCATCCAGGCGATCTTGCGTTCGAAGCCGGCGTCGCCGCCGCCGCCTTCCTTGTAGCGCCAGTGCGCGGCCACGCCGAGCTCGGCCTGGGCGTGCATGTCGTGGGTTCGGATCTGCACCTCGAGCGGCCGGCCGCCGGGGCCGATCACCGCCGTGTGCAGCGACTGGTAGTGATTGCCCTTCGGATTGGCGATGTAGTCGTCGAACTCGCCCGGAATGAACGGCCACAGCGCGTGGACGCTGCCCAGCGCGAGGTAGCAGGTCGGCACGTCGGCGACCAGCACGCGCAGCGCGCGCACGTCGTAGAGCTCCGAGAACGCCAGCCCCTTGCGCTGCATCTTGCGCCAGATCGAGTAGATGTGTTTCGGACGGCCGGAGATCTGCGCGCGGATCCCGGCCTGCGCGAGCGAGGCCTCGAGCTGCCGGCGCGCCTGTTCGATCCAGCTCTCGCGATCGCCGCGCCGCTCGTCGAGCAGCTGCGCGATGCGCTTGTAGGTGTCGGGCTGCAGGTAGCGGAACGCCAGATCCTCCAGCTCCCACTTCAGCTGCCAGATGCCGAGGCGGTTGGCCAGCGGTGCGTGGATGTCGAACGTCAGCTGCGCGAGCGCGTCGCGTTGCGGTCCGGGCCAGCCGGCCGCCTGCTGCAGGCGCGCGGCCTGGCGCGCCAGCAGGATGAAGACCACGCGAAGATCGCGAATGATCGCCAGCAGCAGCCGGCGCAGGCCCTCGGCGCTCGAACGCGCCGTGCCTGCGTGCAGGATCCAGATCTTCTCGGCCGCCTGCTGGCCCTCGAGCAGCTCGCGCACCGTCGCCGGGAACGAGGCGAGCTCGTCCCCGAGTGCGATCCCGGCCTGAGCCGCGGCATGCAGGATGCAGGCGGCGAGCGCATCGGGCCCGACCTCGAGCTGTTCGAGCCGCGACAGCGTAGCGGCCAGTTCCGCGCCGCCGTCGAGCTGCCAGCGCGCGCTCGCGGCAGGGTCCGCCGCGAGCGCGGCTTCGAGCAGCCGAGCCGCGCGCGCGGCCTCACCCGTCAGCGAACGGGCCATCGGCAACGCGGGATCGAAGGCGGATTTCACGGTGCGATGACGGCGAAACGAAAAGAGCGCCCCCGAGGGCGCTCTTCTTCGAAGCGAGACCTGGAGGCAGGTGGCGCCGCTTACTGGGGCGGCAGGCTGAAGACGACGTTGTCGCCGACGTAGCGATCGGCTTTCGGAACGCGCGGATCGATGAACGCGGCCGCCCCTGCCAGCGGCTCGGCGCCCAGCGGCTGCGAGCCCTGGATCACCCGATGGACGATGACGTAACGGCGCTTGGGAGCGCTGTCCAGATAATACGAGATCTCGATGTTGCCGCTGGTCGCCTGTGCCGAGGGACAGAGCGCCCGCAGATCGAGGTTGCCGGCGGGAATCTGGTCGAGCTCACAGGTCCAGGCGGTATTGCCGAGCCGCGTGGCGTCATAGGCGTCGCGAACGCGCAGGTTCACGTTCGGACTGGTGCTGTTGATGCGATTCTCGCCGTAGACCTCGAACATGTACATGTACACCCAAAGGCCGCCGCTGACGTAGGTCTGCGTCAGCATCCTCGGTGCATAGCCGCCGGTCGACGTCAGGCCGCTCACGGATGCCAGCACGTTTTCGTTCGCGCCGTAGGGATTGGCGGGCAGCTGGAACTCGAACGTGTCGTAGAACAGGCCGCCCTGGAACGGCGTGACCGGCCAGCCCTGGGTGGTGGCGACATGGCACACGAGCGACGATGGGGCGCTGAAGCCGCCGTTGTTGATGCGAATCTGGTTACCGCCGACACCGTACGTGAACGTGCCGATGTCCTTCGCGGTCGGCAGTGCCCAGCCGCCGTATTCGGGCGTGAGCGCGATCGTCGAGAACTGGGGAGTCTGATTGGGTGCCAGCGGATTGGCGCAGAGAATGAAACCCTGGGTGGGAACACGCAGCTCGACGCCACCGCCCCCGAACGCATAGCTCATGCCGGGCGCCGTGATCGACATCGGCGGGAGATCCCTGATGAGGACCGAGGTTTGCGCGCCGGCGGCTGCGGGTGCCAGCACTGCAGCAAGAAGGAGGAAGCTGGTTGCGGACTTCGATGAGAACATTGAGGCGGATCTCTGCGGGAGCGGGACACAAGTGCATGCACACAGGCCTCACGGCGTCGTCCGTGACGGCGCGAACGACGGGACAGTCCGATACGACCCTTTCCCCTGTTCACACGCGACACCCGTCGTGCGGGCGCGCGATCACGCCATGCTACACTTGCGCTGAAGGCAATTGTAACGCCTTGTTTTGCTTGCTGCATCTGTTAAGTTCGCATTAGAGCGTGATCACCTCCGCCATTTTCCCATTCCGGCCTCACCGTCGACCGATAACCATGCGTCCAATCCGCCTAGCTCTGTGTCTGGCTCTCGCTGCCTCTGCCGCCTCCGTCGCTGCCCAGTCCGAGTTCTCCTCCCTCGAGGAGCGCATGACCCAGGGTGATTTCACCGCCGCCGGTCTCGACAAGCTGTCCCCTGAAGAGCTGAAGTTCCTGAACGAATGGCTGCGCCGCCAGGGGGCCAGCGTGCCGTCGACCGTCGTCGGCAAGCCGTCCGCGTCGCGCTATTTCTATCCGGAAGGCGGCCAGCGCGAGACCGTCAGCAGCCGCATCGAGGGCGAGTTCACCGGCTGGCGCGGCAATACGGTGTTCAAGCTCGAAAACGGCCAGGAGTGGCAGCAGGTCCAGACCGGCCTGAACGACATCTCGCTGCCGTCGCCGGCCGTGAAAATCCAGCCGATGATGTTCGGCAGCTGGCTGATGGAAGTGGAAGGCTGCGACTGCCGCCTGCGCGTGCGGCGCATCCGCTGACGGTTCCTGCGTTCTCGACGGCGGCCGGGTAAGCGGCCGCCGCCTCACGGCAGGGCCGCGACGACCTTGGCGAGCCGCTTCGGCGATACCGGTTCGGGCGTCTTCAGTTCCTGCGCGAACACCGACACGCGCAGTTCCTCGACCAGCCAGCGCAGCTCCTCGAGCGCGTCCGTATCGACGCCGCTGGCGCGGCGCTTGAGGTACTCGCGCCAGTACAGCTGCACGCCGAGCATCTTGGCCTGATCGCGCGCCGGATCCTGGCGCAGCCGCTCGGCGCGCAGCCGCATCGCCTGCAGGTAGCGCGGATAGTGCTGCAGACGCGCCGGCGCGACCTCGCGCAGGAAGCCCGGAAACACCAGCTCGGCCAGCTGTTCGCGCAGGTCGTCGTAGTTGGCGCGCGCGAAACCGATGATCGGCGGCTCGAGCCAGGGGGCCAGCGCGGCGTACGCTTCGATGATCGTCTCGGCGCGCGCGAGACCCTGCACGGCGGCGCGGAACAGTGCCTGGGCGATGCCGGCCTTGAGCCGTTCGTAGCCGCCGCGGTCGCGCACGTCGAGGTCGCTGCCGGCCAGCAGGCCGTTCAGCGCAGCCTCGACGAGGTCGCCGCGCAGCGTCTCGGCGCTGCCGAGCGGTGCCCATTTCAGCGCGGTCTTGCCGTTCAGCGGCAGCTGCCGCCGCGCCTGCTTGATCTCGGCGGCCAGGCCGCGCCGCAACAGGCGCTCGACACCGCGACGGTGTTCGGTCAGCGCTTCGTCGCGGTGCTCGAAGACGCGCAGCGCGACGCTCTCGCCGAGATCGACCAGGGCCGGAAACGCCTGGAGTCCGGACGGCGATGCGACCTGCTCGGGTATCGTCTCGAAGTCGAAATCGGCGACGTCCTCGCGCGTCAATTCGGCGTCGGCCTGCTGTGAGAACGCGCTGCGCGCGGCCTGGCTCCACTGGGCCCGGATCGCGGTCAGATCGCGGCCCTCTGCCAGCGTGCGGCCGTCGGCGTCGTAGACCCGCAATCTCATCGTCAGATGCGCCGGCAGCTCGATTCCGGCGAAGGCGGCCGGCCCGATCTCGACGCCGGTGACGCGGCGCAGATACGCCGCCAGCACGACCAGCAGCGGTTGGTCGCGCGGGCTTTCGGCTTCGACGAACGCGCGCGCGAAGTCGGGTGCCGGTACGAAGTTGCGCCGCAATGCCTTGGGCAGGCCGCGGATCAGCTCGGTGACCTTCTCGGCGAGCAGGCCCGGCACCAGCCATTCCATGGCTGCGGTCGGCAGCGCGTTGACGAGGGCCAGCGGCACGTTGAGCGTGATGCCGTCGGCCGGATCGCCCGGCACGAAGCGGTAGTCGTAGCGCAGCGCATGGCCGGCCAGCTCCATCCGGGCCGGAAAATCGCGCGCAGACGATCCGCCCGCGCCGGTCAACACATCGGCCAGCGACCAGCGCAGCGCGGCCTGCTCGGCCGGCGCGGCACGGCGATACCAGGCATCGAGCGCGGCCGTGGTGTGGATGTCGCCGGGCAGCTTGCCGGCGAAGAACGCGGCCAGTTCGTCCTCGGACCGGATCAGGCCGGAGCGGCGCTGCTTGGCTTCGATATCGCGTGCTTCGGCCAGGACGCGGGCATTGGCGCGCACGAAGTCCGCGCGTGCGTCGAGCTCACCGCGGACCAGTGCCTCGCGCACGAAGATCGCATGGGCCAGTTCCGTATCGCGCGCGCCGAACTGCACGATCCGCTTCTCGACCAGGGTCAGGCCGAACAGCGTGACCTGCTCGTAGGCGAGCACGGCGCCGCGCTTGCGCGACCAGTGCGCGTCGCGCCAGCTGCGCCGGACCAGATGGGCCGCCTGCTGCTCGATCCAGGCCGGCTCGATCCGTGCGCAGCTCATCGCGTAGATCTTGCCGATGTCCAGGATCTGCCCGGCCAGCAGCCATTGCGGCGGCGACTTGGCGAGCGCCGATCCCGGGAAGATCGCGAATCTGCGTTCGCGCGTGCCGCGATACTGGCCGCGCTCGTCCTTGAGGCCGACCTGGGTCGGCCAGCCCGACAGCAGGCTGCGATGGATCGCCTCGTAGGCTTCCGGGGGGGCTGGCGCCGTTGCGCCTTCGGCCGCGGCGACGGCGGTATTCGCACCGCTCGCCTCCTTCATGTTTGTCGCGGCGGCCGCGCCGGACCGGCGCGAGCGCGGCGGCCGGCCGTCGAGCGCCCAGTCCAAATTGCCGGCGACGACCAGCAGCTGACGGTGCAGCTCGCGCCATTCGCGCATGCGCAGGAACGACAGGAAGTGTTCGGCGCACCAGTCGCGCAGTCTGGACTGCGTCAGCGCCTCGTGAGCCGCGCTGTAGGCGGTCCACAGCTTCAGGACGCCGAGGAAGTCGGACTTGGGCTCGACGAAGCGTGCGTGCGCGGCGTCGGCCTGCTGGCGCGCGTCGGCCGGGCGTTCGCGCGGATCCTGGATGCTCAGGAACGACACCAGGATCAGCAGCTCGCGCAGCACGCCCTGGCCGCGCGCCTCGAGCAGCATGCGCCCGAGCGCGACGTCCACCGGAATCCGCGCCAGCGCCTTGCCGATGCCGGTCAGGCGGCGCTGCTCGTCGATCGCGCCGAGCTCGGCGAGATGGCGATAGCCGTCGCCGATTGCGCGGTCGGCCGGCGGCTGGACGAATGGAAACTCAGCGACGTCGCCGAGTTTGAGGTCGAGCATGCGCAGGATCACGCCGGCCAGCGAGGTGCGCAGGATCTCCGGATCGGTGTAGCGCGGTCGGGCCGCGTAGTCCTCTTCGGCGTAGAGGCGATAGCAGATGCCCGGGCCGACGCGGCCGCAGCGGCCCTTGCGCTGGTCGGCGGCGGCCTGAGAGATCGGCTCGATGTGCAGGCGCTCGAGCTGCGTACGCGCACCGTAGCGCTTGACGCGCGCGGTGCCGGTGTCGACGACGTAGCGGATGCGCGGAACCGTCAGCGAGGTCTCGGCGACGTTGGTCGCGAGCACGATGCGGCGCTGCGCGCCTGGACGGAACACGCGATCCTGCTCCTGCGCGGACAGGCGCGCATACAGCGCGGCGACCTCGGTCGCGCGGTACTTGCGGCGCGAGATCGCCAGGTGCGCGTCGCGGATCTCGCGCTCGCCCGGCAGGAACACCAGGATGTCGCCGCGCGGATCCTCGGCGGTGATCTCGTCGATCGCCAGCGCGACCTGCTCGGCCGTGCTCGCCTCGCCGCGCTCGGGCGGCGGGCGCCAGCGCACCTCGACCGGATACGCGCGTCCCTCGACGTCGACCACCGGCGCGCCGCCGAAGTGCTCGGCGAAGCGCGCCGTGTCGATCGTCGCCGAGGTGACGATCAGCTTGAGGTCGGGCCGCCGCGTCAGCAGGCGCTTGAGGTAGCCGAGCAGGAAGTCGATGTTGAGGCTGCGCTCGTGCGCCTCGTCGAGGATCAGCGTGTCGTACGCGCCGAGCCAGGGGTCGGACTGGGTCTCGGCGAGCAGGATGCCGTCGGTCATGAACTTGACCAGCGCCTGGTCGGAGGTCTGGTCGGTGAACCGGACCTGGAAGCCGACCAGGGCGCCGATCTCGCTGCCGAGCTCGGCGGCGACGCGCCGCGCCACCGTGCGCGCGGCGATCCGGCGCGGCTGCGTGCAGCCGATCAGGCCGGCGCTGCCGCGGCCGGCGGCCAGGCACAGTTTCGGCAGCTGCGTGGTCTTGCCCGAGCCGGTCTCGCCGGCGAGCACGATGACCTGATGACGGCGGATCAGATCGACGATCGCATCGGCGCGGGCCGCGATCGGCAGGCTCTCGTCGACGTGGATCGGCGGCAGGCGCGCGGCCCGCTCGGCCACCTGCGTGCGCGAGGCGGCCGCGGCCTCGATCAGGGCCGCCACGGCCTGTCCGGGCGCACCCTCGCGCTGGGCGGCCAGCTTGCGCCAGCGGCCGATCAGCCGGCCGCGGTCGCGCGTCCGCACGCCGTCCAGCAGCAGCTCGAGAGAGGGCAGGTCGTTCATGGGGTCTCTTGGGGCCTTTCCGCACGCCGGCCCGCGACGGGCGGCGCGGCGAACCGGCAATGATAGCGGCGCTCGATGAGCGCGATCCAACGCGTCGATTTCCCTTGCCCGGGTGACCGGTTCACAATGCGCCGGCTTCTTCCCCCGACACGGAGACGGTGATGGCCATCGATATCGGTATCGACCAGAAAGATCGCAAGAAGATCGCCGACGGCTTGTCCAAGCTGCTGGCGGACACCTACACGCTGTATCTCAAGACGCACAGCTTCCACTGGAACATCACCGGCTCGATGTTCAACAGCCTGCACACGATGTTCGAGACCCAGTACAACGAGTTGTGGAGCGCGGCCGACGTGATCGCCGAGCGCATCCGCTCGCTGGATTTCCCGGCGCCGGGTTCGTACTCGCAGTTCGTCAAGCTCTCGGCGATCAAGGAAGAGCCGGGCGTGCCGGACTGGCGCGGCATGGTCGAGCAGCTCGTCGACGGTCACGAGACCGCGGCGCGGACCGGACGCACGGTCTTCAAGCTGGCCGACAAGGCCGACGATCAGCCGACCGCGGACCTGGTCACGCAGCGGCTCGAGGCGCACGAGAAGACCGCCTGGATGCTGCGTTCGCTGCTGAAGTGAGCTTTCGACCGCCGCCGGGCCCGGCGTCCGGCGGCGGCCGTTGCACCTCGGCGCGAAGCCTCGAGTGCGCCGCCGCGGCCGCTCAGCCGGCCGGCTCGAAGCGCAGACCGCCGGTCATCGCGACCGGTGCGTCGATGTAGTGGTCGGCCAGCAGGAACGCGAACAGCACCATCAGATAGACGATCGAGTAGTTGAACACCTTCATCGCGAAGAACTCGTCCGGCGGATCGAGCAGGACGATCGCGTGCCACAGGAAGCCGGCGCCGAGCACCAGCGCGCCGCCGAGATAGAACACGCCGCTCATGCCGGTCAGATACGGCAGTACCGTGACCAGGACCAGCAGGATCGTGTAGGCCAGCACGTGCCAGCGCGTGTAGGTGACGCCGTGCGTGACCGGCAGCATCGGCACCTGCGCGCGCGAGTAGTCCTCGCGCCGGAAGATCGCCAGCGCCCAGAAGTGCGGCGGCGTCCAGATGAAGATGATCAGGAACAGCAGCAAGGCATACGGATGCACCTCGCCGGTGACCGCGGCCCAGCCGAGCACCGGCGGTGCCGCGCCGGCAGCGCCGCCGATCACGATGTTCTGCGGCGTGGCGCGCTTCAGATAGGCCGTGTAGACGATCGCATAGCCGATCAGCGAGGCGAACGTCAGCGCCGCGGTGAGCGGATTGACCAAGCCGATCAGGATCGCCATCGACGCGGCGCCGAGCGCGATCGCGAAGGCCAGGACCTGCACCGGCGACAGCGCGCCGGTCGCCAGCGGGCGGTGCGCGGTACGCACCATCAGCCGGTCGATGCGCTGGTCGATCAGATGGTTGATCGCCGCCGCCGAGGCGGCCGCGAGCCAGATGCCGATGAAGCCGGCGACCGACTGGCGCAGCGGCGGCAGACCGGGCACGGCCAGGAACATGCCGATGATCGCGGTGAACACGATCAGCGCGACGACGCGCGGCTTGGTCAGTTCCAGGTACTGGCGGGCGAGACTGGCCATGCGATCCGGATCGGTCAGAGGGGGCGGGGCGGCGCCGCCGGCAGCGGCAGCTGGGTGCGCACCAGCAGCGCCAGCAGCGCCAGCAGCAGCAGCGCGGCGACGCCATTGTGCGCGGTCGCGACCGCCAGCGGCAGGTCGAGCAGGACGTTGCCGATGCCGAGGCTGACCTGCAGGCACAGCAGCGCGCCGATCACCAGGCCGAGTCCGCGCCGGCCGCGCCGGATCGCCAGCCAGGCCAGCGCGCCGACGTGGCCGAACACGATCAGCGCGCCGATGCGGTGCGTCATCTGGATCGCCGTGCGGGCCGGTCCGTCGAGGATGCCGCCTTCGTAGTTGACGCCGATGCCGCGCCACAGCACGAAGCCTTCGCCGAAGTCCATCGGCGGCCACCAGCGGCCCTGGCAGGTCGGGAAGTCCAGGCCGCACGAGAGCGCGGCATAGTTCGCGCTGACCCAGCCGCCGAGCGCGATCTGCGCGGCGAGCAGCACCAGGCCGACCACGACCATCGGCTGCAGCCGGCGCAGCGCGGCCGTCGGCGCGGCCGTCCACGACAGGCGCAGCGCGACGTAGGCGATCAGCACCAGAGTCAGCAGGCCGCCGAGCAGGTGCGCCATCACGATCACCGGCTTGAGCAGCCAGGTGACCGTCCACATGCCGAGCATCGCCTGGAAGACGATGACCGAGAACGCGACGATCGCCACGCGCCATGGCGCGGGCCGTTCGATCCGCCAGGCAGCCAGCAGCGGCAGGATCATCGCGATCGCCGCGAGCGATCCGGACAGCCCGGCGTGGCCGAGCATGTACGCGCGCACCGCGCAGGCGGCCGCCAGCGCGGCGACGCCGAGCGCGCCGACCCAGGTCCAGCGCCGCCAGGCGGCGGCGGTCGCGATGCCGAGCACGAGCAGGCCGAGCGTGCCGGCGATCATGCGGTGCACCTGCTCGCGCCAGGCGCGGTGGGTCTCGACCGGCCGGTCGAAGTTGGCATTGGCGTGCGCGATCTCGTGCTCGTGGCCGGGCCAGGTCGCCTTGCCGTAGCAGGTCGGCCAGTCCGGGCAGGACAGGCCGGCATTGGACAGGCGCACGAACGCGCCGAACACGATCACGCCGAGCGCGAACACGGTGGCGATCCAGGCGAGGCGGCGGAGCACGGTGGTGGCGGACATGTCAGTGCCGGGAGCGGATCAGGCGGGAGAGGTCCTTGCGCAGGCCGGTGCCGTCGTAGCCGGCGCGATAGCGCAGCGCATAGAAGCCGGAAGGATCGACCAGAGCGGCCGCCAGATCGTCGGCGCCGGGTCTGATCTCGGCGAACAGCGCATCGGCGTCGTGGCCGGCGATCATCGGCGCGAGCGCGGCGAGCTGCTCGGACGACAGCGCCGTGTCGAGCACGACCAGGCGCAGGCGCTGGGCGTTCTGGTTCAGCGTCAGACGCGCGCGGCGCAGTTCGTCCAGGCGCTGCAGGCAGCGTTGCGCGCAGCCGGGACCCGGCACCGCCAGCAGCGTCCAGTGCTCGAGCTCGGGATCCTTCCAGGCCAGCGTGCTGCCGTCGGCGAGCACGATCGGATGCGCGCTGATGTCGCGCGCCGGCGTCAGCAGCTCGCCGTGGTTGCGCGTATGCGACGGCTTCCAGCCGGACAGGAACAACGCGTAGGAACCGACCACCGGAATCACGAACAGCGCGGTGATCAGCGTCAGCGCGAGGCGTTTGCGGCGTTTGGCGGTCTGGACGGACAGGTTCATGAGGGATTCTTGCGCCAATGCAGAACGAGAAAGATCACGATCGCCGCGGCCGCGAACGAGAACCATTGGAACGCGTAGCCGCGATGGCGCTCGGGCGGCATCAGCTCCGGCGTCCAGACCCGCTCGAACCCGCTGGCCGGATCGGGGTCGAGCAGCAGCACGCGATCGTCGACGCGCCGCCCGATGTCGGCGGCGATCTCGGCGGTATCGAGGTAGATCGTCGTCTTCGGCCAGGTCGTCTGCTTCGGCAGCGCATTGCCGCCGAGCCGCAAACCGCTGCCGGGAGGCGGAGCGTACAGGCCCGACAGCTCGATCGGGCCGTCGGCGAGCGGCGGAACCTCGATCCGGCGGCTGTCGCGGCGCGGCAGAAAGCCGCGGTTGACCAGCAGGGCCGGGCCGCCTTCGCGCGGCTCGAAGACGCCGTAGACGACCACGCCGGTCCGCCGATCGCGGATCTGATCGTCGAGCAGATAGGCGTGCTCCGCATCGAAACGGCCTTCGACGCGCACGTGCGGAAAATGCCGCGCATCGGCCTGCCGGCGCGCTTGGGCCAGATCGACCGGCGCGATCTGCGCCGTACGCGCGAACGCGGCGAGCAGCTGTTCCTTTTCCGCGCCGCGGCGCAGCTGCCACAGGCCCAGCGACACGAAAGCGGCCGTGCCGAGCGCCGTGAGGATCACGGCGAAGGCGCCGGGACGGTGCCAGCGCCGCGTCACGGCCGGACTATACTGGCGTCGATGGGGGGCAGCGGCTGCCCCGTGGAAACCCTAGACATGCTTTTTGCCAAGATCGTGATCGTGGTCGCCCTGGCGGCGATCCTGTGGAACCTCGGCGCCGGCCTGTACTACATGATGACCGACCGCAGCGGCAGCGACCGCGTCGTCAAGGCGCTGACGCGGCGCATCGCCCTCTCGGTCGGCCTGATCGTCGTCGTGGCGATCCTGATCCTGACCGGCGTCATCCAGCCTCACGGCATCTGACGATCGAAAGCCGGCCGCGTCGAGCGACGCCGCCGGCCGTTCGCGCTTCTTACAGCACGTAGACGAACAGGAACAGGCCCAGCCAGACCACGTCGACGAAGTGCCAGTACCAGGCCACCGCCTCGAACGCGAAATGGTTGTCGCGCGTGAAGTGGCCCTTGGCGCAGCGGAACCACATCACCGTCAGCATGATCGCGCCGAGCGTGACGTGCATGCCGTGGAAGCCGGTCAGCATGAAGAACGTCGAGCCGTAGACGCCGCTGCCGAGCGTGAGGTTGAGGTGCTGATAGGCCTCGATGTACTCGTGGGCCTGGTAGTACAGGAACACGCCGCCGAGCAGGATCGTCGCGGCCAGCCAGACCAGCAGGGCGGTGCGGTGGCCGGCGCGCAGCGCGTGATGCGCCAGCGTGATCGTCACGCCCGAGGCCAGCAGCAGCATCGTGTTCAGCAGCGGCAGGCCCCAGGCCGGGATCGTCTCGAACGTGCCGCCGATGTTGCCGGGGCCGTTGGTCGGCCAGGCCGCGGTATAGCCTTCCCAGATGAACTGGTTGGTCAGCGCGCCGTGGCCCTCGCCGCCGATCCACGGCACCGACAGCATGCGCGCATAGAACAGCGCACCGAAGAACGCCGCGAAGAACATGATCTCCGAGAAGATGAACCACATCATCCCCATGCGGAACGAGATGTCGACCTGCTTGTTGTAGAAGCCCGACAGCGATTCGCGGATGACCGCGCCGAACCAGCCGAAGAACAGCACGACGAAGACCGCGATGCCCGCGAACATCAGCGGACGGCCCATCAGCCCGGTCGAATCGTTGATCCAGTTGGCGGCGCCGACCGCGGTCATCAGCATCGCGGCCGATCCGACCAGCGGCCAGATGCTGTGATGCGGGACGTAGTACTGCTCTTGGCTGGTAGCTGCTTCGGACATGGTGAGGCCTCTCGAGGATCCGCTCGTCAACCCGCGTGGGGCGGCGCGCCGACGGTTTCCGCGACCCGGCGGGTCGCGTCGGTGTTTTCGTAGAACGTGTAGGACAAGGTCAGCTCGGTGACGTCGCGCGGCAGCGCCGGGTCGACGATGAATCGCACTGGCATCCGCCGCGACTCTCCGGCCGCGAGCAGCTGCTCGGTGAAGCAGAAGCACTCGGTCTTGTTGAAGAACGCCGAGGCTGTGTTCGGCGCGATGCTCGGTACGGCGTTGCCGACGATGGCCCCGTCCGAGGTGTTGGCCGCGTCGAACCAGACCTCGGTCAGCTCGCCCGGATGCACGTCGATCCGCGTCACTTCCGGCGCGAACGTCCACGGCAGCTTGCTGTTGACGCTGGCGAGGAACTGGACCCGCACGCTGCGGCTGGTGTCGACGCTGGCCGCGGCGAGCGCCCGTCCGGTGACCGGTCCGTCCTCGAGCTTGATGCCGAGCACCTGCTCGCAGGCGATGCGGTACAGCGGAATCATCGCGAAGCCGAACAGGAACGCGCACGCGCACACCATCAGCGTGATGCGGACCACGCCGCGGGCGTCGCGGGTCGGAGCGGCGGCGTTCATCGGGCGAGCAGGGCCTTGAGCAGGATGCCGGCGTAGACCAGCGCCGCCGCGCCGCCGACCAGCCAGGCGGTGCGGCGCGCCTTGCGGCGGGCTGCTTCGCTGACGTCGTGCGGCTGTCGGATCGGAGTCACGGTGCTACCTCGGTCGTTCGGACGGGCGGCCGGCGCCGGCCGGCCGCCCATCGCGTCAATGCGAAACGTCGTCGTGCGCCAGCATGCCCGGCTTGAGCACCGGCGGCACCGAGAAGGTGTGGTGCGGTGCCGGCGAGGGCACTTCCCACTCCAGACCCCTGGCGCCTTCCCAGACGCGAGCCGGAGCCTTGACCTTCGAGAAGAACGCGCAGTGCACGACCACGCCGAGGAAGATCAGCTGCGACAGGCCGAACCAGAAGCCGCCGATCGAGGAGATCATGTTGAAGTCCGCGAACGCGACGTTGTAGTCCGGGATGCGGCGCGGCATGCCGGCCAGACCCAGGAAGTGCTGCGGGAAGAACAGCACGTTGACCGAGATCACGCTCGACCAGAAGTGGATCTTGCCCCAGCGCTCGCTGTACATGTGGCCGGTCCACTTCGGCAGCCAGTAGTAGGTGGCGGCCATGATCGAGAACACCGCGCCGGTCACCAGCACGTAGTGGAAGTGGGCGACGACGAAGTAGGTGTCGTGGTACTGGAAGTCGGCCGGCACGATCGCCAGCATGACGCCCGAGAAGCCGCCGATCGTGAACAGGATGACGAAGCCGATCGCGAACAGCATCGGCGTCTCGAACGTCATCGAGCCTTCCCACATCGTGCTGACCCAGTTGAACACCTTCACGCCGGTCGGAATCGCGATCAGCATCGTGGCGTACATGAAGAACAGCTCGCCGCCGAGTGGCATGCCCACCGTGAACATGTGGTGGGCCCAGACGATGAACGACAGGAACGCGATCGAGGCCGTCGCGTAGACCATCGCCTGGTAGCCGAACAGCGGCTTGCGCGCGAAGGTCGGGATGATCTCGCTGACGATGCCGAACGCCGGCAGGATCATGATGTAGACCTCGGGGTGCCCGAAGAACCAGAAGATGTGCTGAAACATCACCGGGTCGCCGCCGCCGGCCGCGTTGAAGAAGCTGGTGCCGAAGTACTTGTCGGTCAGCAGCATCGTGACCGCACCGGCCAGCACCGGCATCACCGCGATCAGCAGGAACGCGGTGATCAGCCAGGTCCAGACGAAGACCGGCATCTTCAGCAGGTCCATGCCCGGCGCGCGCATGTTGAGGATCGTCGCGATGATGTTGATCGCGCCCATGATCGAGCTGATGCCGGCGACGTGGATCGCCAGGATCGAGAAGGCGATGCCGTTGCCGCCCTGCAGCGACAGCGGCGGATACAGCGTCCAGCCGCCCTGCGGGCCGCCGCCCGGCATGAACAGCGTCGACAGCAGCAGGCCGAACGCGACCGGCAGCAGCCAGAACGACCAGTTGTTCATGCGCGGCAGCGCCATGTCGGGCGCGCCGACCATCAGCGGGATCATCCAGTTGCCGAGGCCGACGAAGGCCGGCATGACCGCGCCGAAGATCATGACCAGGGCGTGTACCGAGGTCATCTCGTTGAAGAAGTCCGGTTCGACCAGCTGCATGCCCGGCTGGAACAGCTCGGCGCGGATGATCATCGCCATCGCGCCGCCGATGAAGAACATCAGCAGCGAGAAGATCAGATACAGCGTGCCGATGTCCTTGTGGTTGGTCGAGAAGCACCAACGGGCGATGAAGCCCTGCGGCTTGTGATCGTGATGGTCGTCGTGAGCGACGTGATCGTGGGTGGCTGCGTGCGCCATGGCCTTGAAACCTCTCGACTCTTGAATCCGGTTGGTGCGCCTCAGCCCTGCGTCTGCGACGCGGGGGCGGCGGTCTGGGCGGTGCCGCTGGCGGCGGCCTTGGCCGCCTGCTGCTCGGCGAGCCAGCGTTCGAACTCGTCCTTGGGCAGCGCCTTGACGACGATCGGCATGAAGCCGTGATCCTTGCCGCACAGCTCGGCGCACTGGCCGCGATAGGTACCCGGCTGGTTGATGCTGGCCCAGGCGCTGGTGACCATGCCCGGGATCGCGTCCTGCTTCCAGCCCAGGACCGGCACCCACCAGGAGTGGATGACGTCGTCGGCGGTGATCACGAAGCGGACCTTGACGCCGACCGGCAGCACCAGCGGATTGTCGACGTCGAGCAGATAGGTCGATTCGTTGCCGACCTTGACGCTCTTGGGATCCAGGCCCGATCCGACCTGGCGCACGAGGTTGGAATCGGCGTGCAGGGTCGACATGAAGCCGATGTCCGGATTCTGCTCGTAGTAGTCGACGTACTCGTAGCGCCACTTCCACTGGTAGCCGGTGATCTTCACCGTCATGTCCGAGCCGTCGGTCTGCGCCATGTCGACCAGCAGCCGCGTCGCCGGCCAGGCCATCACGATCAGGATGACGATCGGCGTGACCGTCCAGATCACCTCGAGCTTGGTGCTGTGGTTCCAGGTGGCCGGCACCGCGCCCTTGGATTTGCGGAAGCGCAGCATCGCGTAGATCATCGCGCCGAACACGACGACGCCGATGGCGACGCAGACCCAGAGGCTGATCATGTGCATCGTGTGCACGCGCTCGGAGGTCGGCGTGACGCCCTTGGTCAGGTTGAGCTGCCAGGGCTCGGGGTTCGCGAGCGCCGCCACCGGTGCCAGGCTCAGAGCCGCCAGGCTTGTCGTCACGTAAGCGCGCCGCAGGCGCGCAATCCAGACTGAAATCATCGCCACCATCCCGATCGAGAACTAGTGATCGCCGCGGCGGATGATCGGCCGCCGGCGGGTCGCCAACCGTATTCGCGGGTCGTGTCCGACCGGATCGGTTGCGCACTGGCGCGGCCGGCGCCGCCGCGACAAAGCCTTCAGGCCCTGTCCGCGCAACCGCCCCACGTCCCCGATGCACGGCCCGCGAAACCCATGCATGATAGTGGACCCCTTGCGAGCCGGGCAAGGACGCAGATCGCGCACAGGCGCTACCTCTGCGTCAATCGGCCGCAGCCTGCGACGGCGGCGCGGACCGCCGCCGCGCTGCGGGAGCGCCGCTCCGGTCGACCCGACCCGATGCCCGCCGCCGGCACGGTCCGGTGGCGCGACCGGTCGCCGCCTTGGTCGTGGTGTGTCCCGGCGCGCGGACACGATCTAGACTATGCGGCTGCCGCACGCATGCCGGCCGCCGTCGGCGGCCCAATCCGCACATCTTGTCCGAGAGCGCCGCCTTGAGCGAAATCCTCACTCCCGAACTGCCCGGCGCGGCCGAACCGGCCCGCGCGCGCATCACCGCCGCCTGGACCCGCGACGAGACCGACGCCGTCAACGAGCTGCTGGCCCAGGCCAGCCTGCCGCCGGCCGAGCGCGAACTGGTGCTCGCCAAGGCCTCGGAACTGGTCGCGCGCGTGCGCGCCAAGGCCTCGAACCAGAGCGCGGTGGAATCGTTCATGCGCGAATACGACCTCTCCAGCGAAGAGGGCGTGCTGCTGATGTGCGTGGCCGAGGCGCTGCTGCGCATCCCCGATGCCGAGACCGCCGACAAGCTGATCCGCGACAAGCTCGGCGAGGCCGACTGGAAGAAGCACGTCGGCGCCAGCGAGTCGCTGTTCGTCAACGCCTCGACCTGGGGCCTGATGCTGACCGGCCGCCTGGTCGGCCTGGCCGAGGAGACGCGCAGCAACTTCACCGGCGCGCTCAAGCGCCTGGTCGGCCGTGCCGGCGAGCCGGTGGTGCGGCTGGCGGTGCGCCAGGCGATGCGCATCATGGGCCACCAGTTCGTGATGGGCCGTACCATCGAGGAGGCCCAGGACCGCGCCGAGCACAAGGACAACCGCGCCTACCGCTATTCCTACGACATGCTCGGCGAGGCCGCGCTGACCCAGGCCGATGCGGACCGCTACCTGCAGGCGTATCGCGACGCGATCACCGCGCTCGGCCGGCGCGGGCCTTGGCCGGACGTGCTCGACGCGCCGTCGATCTCGGTCAAGCTGTCGGCGATCCATCCGCGCTACGACGTCGCCAACCGCGCCCGCGTGCACGCCGAGCTGACGCCGCGCGTGCTCGAGCTGGCGCAGCTGGCCAAGTCCCAGGCGATCGGCATGACCGTCGACGCCGAAGAAGCCGATCGGCTCGAGCTGTCGCTGGACGTGATCGGCGCGGTGTTCGCCGACCCTTCGCTGGCCGGCTGGAACGGATTCGGTCTGGCGGTGCAGGCCTACCAGAAGCGCGCGCCGCTGGTCATCGACTGGCTCGCCGAGACCGCGCGCAAGGCCGGGCGGCGCTGGTGCGTGCGCCTGGTCAAGGGCGCGTACTGGGACTCGGAGGTCAAGCGCGCGCAGGAGCAGGGCCTGGCCGGCTATCCGGTCTACACGCGCAAGCCGAACACCGACGTGTCGTACCTGGCCTGTGCGCGCCAGATGTTCGAGGCCGGCGCCGACCTGATCTATCCGCAGTTCGCGACGCATAACGCGCACACGATCGCGGCGATCCACCACGTCGCGCGCGGCCGTCCGTACGAGCACCAGCGCCTGCACGGCATGGGTGCCGATCTCTACGCCGAGGTCATCGGTCCCGGCAACCTCGGCGTGCCGTGCCGCGTCTACGCGCCGGTCGGCAGCCACGAGGACCTGCTGCCGTATCTGGTCCGGCGCCTGCTCGAGAACGGCGCCAATACCAGTTTCGTCAACCGCGTCGTCGACGAGGACGTCTCGATCCGCGACCTGGTCGCCGATCCCTGCGAGCTCGTGCGCCACTTCGACAGCAAGCCCCACCCGCGCATCCCCCAGCCGATCGCTCTGTTCGGCGAACAACGGAAGAATTCCATGGGCGTCAACTTCGCCAACGACCTCGAACTGCGCGCGCTGGCCGACAGCGTCAACGCCGCGCTCCGCCCCTGGATCGCCGGCCCGCTGGTGCCGGGCGCCGCGACCGCCGAGCCGGCCAAGCCGGTCACCGATCCGTCCGACCGCCGCCGCGCGATCGGCGAGTACCGCCCGGCCGACGCCGCGACGATCGAGAAGGCGCTGGCCAATGCGGTCGCCGCGCAACCGGCCTGGGACGCGCTGCCGGCCGCCAGCCGCGCCAAGATCCTCGAGCACGCGGCCGACCTGCTCGAGTCGCGCCGCGCCGAGTTCATCGCGATGGCGGTGCGCGAGGCCGGCAAGACCTTGCCCGCGGCCGTTTCCGAGGTGCGCGAAGCGGCCGACTTCCTGCGCTACTACGCGGCGATGGCGCGCAAGCTGTTCGGCCAGCCCGAGATCCTGCCGGGCCCGACCGGCGAATCGAATCAGCTGTTCCTGCACGGGCGCGGCGTGTTCGTCTGCATCAGTCCGTGGAATTTCCCGCTGGCGATCTTCATGGGCCAGGTCGTCGCCGCGCTGGCCGCCGGCAATGCCGTGCTGGCCAAGCCGGCCGAGCAGACCACGCTGATCGGCTACGCGGCGACACGCCTGCTGCACGAGGCCGGCGTGCCCGAGGACGTGCTGCAGTTCGTGCCGGGCAAGGGCTCGGCGATCGGCAAGCTGCTGCTGACGCGGCCGGAAGTGGCCGGCGTGTGCTTCACCGGTTCGACCGAGACCGCCTGGACGATCAATCGCACGCTGGCCGCGCGCGACGCCTCGATCGCCGCGCTGATCGCCGAGACCGGCGGCCAGAACGCGCTGATCGCCGACTCCTCGGCGCTGCCCGAGCAGCTGGTCAAGGACGTCGTCGCCTCGGCCTTCGATTCGGCCGGTCAGCGTTGCTCGGCGGCACGGATCCTGTTCGTGCAGGACGACATCGCCGACAAGGTCAAGACGATGCTCGCCGGCGCGATGCAGGAACTCAGCGTCGGCGATCCGGGCCTGCTCTCGACCGACGTCGGCCCGGTCATCGACGAAGCCTCGCGCGAGACGCTGGCCGCGCACGCCGAGCGCATGGACCGCGAGGCGAAGAAGATCGCCGAGGTCAGGCTCGGCGCCAGCACCGCGCACGGCACGTTCTTCGCGCCGCGTGCCTACGAGCTGCCGTCGCTGGACCTGCTGCAGCGCGAGGTGTTCGGCCCGATCCTGCACGTGGTGCGCTGGAAGGCCGGCGAGCTCGACCAGGTGATCGACGCGATCAACGCGACCGGCTACGGCCTGACGCTCGGCATCCACAGCCGCATCGACGACACGATCGACCACATCGTGCGCCGCGCTAAGGTCGGCAACTGCTACGTCAACCGCAACCAGATCGGCGCGGTGGTCGGCGTGCAGCCGTTCGGCGGCGAGCAGCTCTCGGGCACCGGCCCGAAGGCCGGCGGACCGCACTATCTGCTGCGTTTCGCGACCGAGCGCACGCTGACCGTCAACACCACCGCCGCCGGCGGCAACGCCTCGCTGCTGACGCTCGACGAGTGAGGCGCGCGCGTCCGGCCGGTCCGGACGCTCAGGCCAGCAGCGTTGCGGTGCCGGCCTCGACGATCGCGTGCGGCAGGAAGCGCGCGCCGTCGCGCGTGATCGGCGAGGCGTCCTCGCGCACGCCGATGCCGCAGGCGCGGTCGCCGACGACCCAGCTGCCGACCAGCGCATGGCGGCCGTCGAACTGCGGCAGCGGATGGAACGCCTGGCGGATCGCCGGTCCCGAGTAGGGGCCGGCGGTTTCGATGCGCTGCCCGTCGGGCAGGGCGATCCGCACGTTGGCGCCTTCGCGCGAATGCAGCGGCTTGCGCACCCAGCCGGCCGGCAGCGGCTCGGTCTCCTCGTCGAAGTACGCCGGCAACAGGTTCGGATGGCCTTCGTGCGCTTCCCACAGCAGCGGCAGGATGCCCTTGTTGCTGAGCACGGCCTTCCACGGCGGCTCGACCAGGCGCAGACCCGAATCGGGCAGGTGGCGCCCGAACGGCTCGCGGAACAGGTCCTCGAGCGGATACAGCTTGAACAGCGTGCCGATCACGGTGTCGTCCAGATCGGTGTAGCGGCCATCGGCGCTGAGCCCGATGTCCTCGATCGCCAGCGCGGCACATTCGATGCCGGCCTGCAGCGCGCAGTCGCGCAGGTAGTCGCTGGTGCCCTGATCCTCGACGGCATCGCGCAGCGCCGCGAAGCGGATCGGGCGCGGCAGCCGTGGCGCGATCGTCGCCAGTGCCTCGACCAGCGATTCGTAGATCGAATTGAACTGGTCGGCCGCCACCGGCAGGCGGCCGTCGCGCTGCTGGTCGTCGAGCCACTGCCACTGGAAGAACGCCGCCTCGAACAGCGACGTCGGCGTGTCGTAGTTGAACTCGTAGAGCTTGGCCGGGCCGTGGCCGTCGTAGCCCAGATCCATGCGGCCGAGCAGATGCGCGTCGCGCGCCTGCCAGCTGCGCGCGATCCAGTCCCAGAACGGCTCGGGAATGTCGAGCCGGCGCAGCTGTTCCTCGCTGGCGACGATGCCGCCGACCAGATCCAGCGCCATCGCGTGCAGCTCCTCGGTCGGCGCTTCGATGTCCTGCTCGATCTGGCGCAGCGTGAAGGCGTAGTACGCCGACTCGTCCCAGTACGGCTCGCCGTCGATCGTGTGGAAGCGGAATCCGCTGTGTTCGGCCCGTTCGCGCCAGTTCGCGCGCGGCGGGATCGCGACCCGCCGCATCAGCCGCCGCTGCCGGCGCTGCGCGATCCGAAGCCGCCGCGGGTCACCGTCGGTGCACGGTCGGGCTGGGCCGCGATCGGCGCCATCGCGGTCGTGCCGAGACTGCCGGGCCGGTAGACGCCGCCGCTCGCCGGCGTCGCCGGGCGCTGCCAGTTGCCGGCCCGGTCCTGGAACGCGGGCGAGCCGTTGAGGCCGACGGTCTGGCCGCCGCGCATCAGCTGGCCGATCAGGAAGCCGGTCATCAGCGGCATGAAATAGGAGTGGCCGCCCGCATCGCTGCGCGCCTGGCAGGCATTGGCGCCGTGCGCGGCCACGCAGTCCTCGCGCGAGGCGTAGCGCGGCGCCTCGGTGTGGGCCTGGCGCTGCGCTTCGTCGAAGGCCTGCTGGCAGTTGTAGCTATCGTTGGTCTGCGCGACGCAGGCCTCGACCGAGGTATAGAGGCCTTCGGTCTGGGTCTCGCGGCTGCACGAGGTCAGCGCCAGCGGGGTGGCGCCCATGATCAGCAGGGCAGCCGTTCGCGATCGTTTCATGAGTGTTCGTCCATCGGTCCAGGGGCGGAGCTTGCCCGCTTCCGGGTACCGAGGGGAAGAGTCCGGCGCCGGGCGTGGTGCCGCTCCTCAGCCCTCCGTTGGCTGGGCGGCGCGCGGGCTAGAGGATGCGGCGCTGCGCCCAGCGCCGGCGCGAACCGGAAGAGCGCGGCGGCGCCGGGCGTCCGCGTGCGGACAAGCGCGACCGTCCGCGATCGGACCTTCGGCCGTCCGATCGCGCCGGCGTGACTTTCGGACTAGCAACCCAAGTCCTTGTTCGTGCATCTCATTCGCTGCAGGTGTCGAGGATCGCGTGATTGGCATGGTGCTTGCGATACCCAACCTGCAACCCACCCCAGGAGTTTTCGCCATGAGCATCCGCACGTCCTTGGTCCCCCTCGCATGTCTGCTCGCGGGCCTCGGCGGCACCTTTGCCGCCGCCGTCGCCGGCGAATCGGCCATGGTCGAGGCTCGCGAGCCCCTGCAGGCCACCCTGCTGCCGACCGTCACGGTCGTCGCCAATCCGGCCGATCCCGACGGCCCCGTGCGCTGGCACGTCGACGCGGCCGCGCCGCTGCCGGTCACGCTGATGCCGACCGTGCACGTGACCGCGCACGCCGAACCGGCGGCCCTGCCGGTGCTGCCGACGGTCACGGTCGTCGCCGACCGCGCGCCGCCGGTGCAGGCCAGCATGGCGTCGAACCAGCCGGTCGAGTCCGCGATCCCGTATGAGTCCGCGTCGCAAGCAGCTGATTTCCGACAGGATCTGTGGGTCTGGCTGGCGCTCTGATCGATCGTTTCGCGGTGGCCGGCAGCGGCGCCGGCCACCGCGCCGACCGCCCGCTCGCGACGGGCGGAGGGCGCTCGGCCGGATCGGAAATCGGTTAGTCTGCGCCCCCATTTTGCGGAGACTCCCATGTCCGACCTCACCGCCGTATTCGCGACCGCGCGCGGCCCGATCCGCGTCAAGCTGTTCGCCGATCAGGTCCCGGTCACCACCGCCAGCTTCGTCAATCTGGCGCGCCGCGGCTTCTACAACGGGCTGAGCTTCCATCGCGTCATCAGCGATTTCATGATCCAGGGCGGTTGTCCGAACGGCACCGGTACCGGTGGACCGGGCTACCGGTTCGACGACGAGATCGTGCCCTCGCTCAGACACGATGCACCGGGCGTCCTGTCGATGGCCAACGCCGGCGTCCAGGGCGGCAAGGGCACCAACGGCAGCCAGTTCTTCATCACGCACGGACCGACGCCGTGGCTCGACGGCAAGCACACCGTGTTCGGGAAGGTCGTCGATGCGGACGACCAGAAGGTCGTCGACGCGATCCGCCAGGGCGACGCGATCGAGTCGGTCACGATCGAGGGCGACACCGCCGCACTGTTCGAGAAGACCCGCGCGCAGCTCGATGCGTGGAACGCGGTGCTCGACGCGCGCTGAGGCGCGCTGTTGCGTGAAACCGCGGCAGGGCCGGTCGCCGGCGCCTGCCGCGGGCGGGGCTCAGCGCTTGCGCGTCAGCAGGCCCCAGAGGATCAGCAACACGATCGCGCCGACCACCGAGCCGATGAAGCCGGCAGTCTGGCCCGGCTGGTACCAGCCCATGCTCTTGCCGACGAAGGTCGCGAGGAACGAGCCGGCGATACCGATCAGCGTGGTCACGATGAAGCCGCCCGGATCCTTGCCGGGCTTGAGGAACTTCGCGATGATGCCGACCACCAGGCCGATCAGGATCGTCATGATGATCCCGTAGGTGCCGCCGAATACTTCCATTGACGTCTCTCCGCAAGAACGTTGAGGGGATGTGCCGCGCAGCCGTTCGTGCCGGCGCGGGCGGCGGCCAGCATACTCCGCCGTCGTGTCATCCAGCGTCCCGCACCGGGAATTTTTGGCTCGCGTAACGATTGTTTGGAGCTGCCTCGGCGAGGCGGCATGCATGCGGACCCTGCGCGCGGCGCGCCAGCGCTTCGCTGCGGCGCGTCGGCCGGGCGTGCTAAAATCAGCTGTTGTCCCGCGTGTCTTCCGCCCGCTTTTCCCACGAGGTTTTTCCCATGCCTTCACTTGCCGCGCGCATGAGCCGCGCCAAGCCCAGCGCCATCATGGCCGTCGCCGAGAAAGCCAAGCGTCTCAAGGCCGAGGGGCGCGACATCATCAGCTTCTCGATCGGCGTTCCGAACTTCCTGCCGGGCGAGCACGTCTACCAGGCGGTGCGCGACGCGCTGGCGAAGGACTCGGGCCAGTACGGCTCCAACCGCGGTCCCGACGCGCTGCTCGACGCGTTCATCGCGCACCTGGAAGGCAGCGGGCTGAGCGGCTACGGGCGCAAGAACATCGCGACCGGCATCGGCGCCAAGCACGTGCTGTACAACCTGGCCGAAGCGCTGCTCGATCCGGGCGACGTGATCGTCTTCCCGACGCCGTACTGGACGACCTACGTCGACATCGCCGACATCGTCGGTGCGCAGACCCGGCTGCTGCCATGCCCGGCGACGCAGAACTACAAGCTCACGCCGGCGCAGCTCGACGCGGCGCTGCCGGGTGCCAAGGTGTTCCTGTTCAACAACCCGTCCAATCCCACCGGCATGGTGTATTCGAAGGACGAGATCGCCGCACTGGCCGATGTCCTGGCGCGCCATCCGGACGTGTGGATCGTCTGTGACGACATCTACAACCGCATGGTCTTCGACGGCATCGGCTACCACAACTTCGTCAATGCGCGGCCCGAGCTGCGCGACCGTACGATCCTCGTCGATTCGCTCTCCAAGACCTACGGCATGCCGGGCTGGCGCGTCGGCTTCGTCGCAGGACCGGAAACGGTCGCCCAGGCCGTGGTGACGCTCAACTCCAACCACATCACCAACGTGCCCGAGATCGTCAACGCGGCCGCGATCGCCGCGCTGAGCGGCCCGCAGGACGTGCCGACTGCCAAGAACGCCGAATTCGCGGCCAAGCGCGACACCGTCATGGCCGCGCTGGAGGCGATCCCCGGCGTGGTCTGTCCGCGTCCGCAGGGCGCGTTCTACGTGTTCCCGGACATCTCCTGCGCGTTCGGCAAGTCCTACCAGGGACGGCTGATCGCCAACGACGTGGACTTCTGCAACGTCCTGCTCGAAACCAAGGGCGTGGCCTGCGTGCCGGGCAGCGCCTTCGGCGAACCGCGCGCGCTGCGCATTTCCTACACCTGCCCCACGCCGCAGCTGGCGCCGGGCATGCAGCGCATCCAGGAATTCTTCGCCGAGCTGCGCTGATGATCGCGCGCCTGCTGGTCGGTCTGACGCTCGCCGCCGCGCTGGCGGGCTGCGAGCGTCAGCCGCGCGCCGGCGCCGATGCCGCCGCGTTGCGGCAGCTGGTCGGGTCCGAGCCGGTCGTGCTGTTATCGACGCGGCACTGCGGCTACTGCATGAAGCTGCGTGCCGACCTCGGTGCCTGGGGCGTGCGCTATCGCGAAGTCGACGTCGAGCGCTCCGATGAAGGCCGTCGCGCGTTCGCGTTGCTGCGCTCGGCCGGCGTGCCGATCGTGCTGATCGACGACACCGTGGTGCACGGCTACGCGCCGCGGCGCATCCGCCGCCTGCTCGCGGAGGCCGGCCAGCTGCCGGCCGGCGATGCGGCCCCGTCTTCCTGAAGTTCCTCTCCCACCGTCCCCCCGATGAGGTTGTTGCGATGAAAGCTCCCGTCCGCGTTGCCGTCACCGGCGCTGCCGGCCAGATCGGCTATGCCCTGCTGTTCCGGATCGCCGCCGGCGACATGCTCGGCCCCGACCAGCCGGTGATCCTGCACCTGCTGGAGATCACGCCCGCACTGCCGGCGCTCAACGGCGTCGTGATGGAACTCAACGACTGCGCGTTCCCGACCCTGCACGGCGTGGTCGCGACCGACGACGTCAACGTCGCGTTCAAGGACGTCGACTACGCGCTGCTCGTCGGCGCGCGCCCGCGCGGCCCCGGCATGGAGCGCAAGGATCTGCTCGAAGCGAACGGTGCGATCTTCGCGCCGCAGGGCAAGGCGCTCAACGATCATGCCAAGCGCGACGTGCGCGTGCTCGTGGTCGGCAACCCGGCCAATACCAATGCCCTGATCGCGCAGCAGAACGCGCCGGATCTGGATCCGGGCCGTTTCACCGCGATGGTCCGCCTCGACCACAACCGTGCGATCAGCCAGCTCGCCGAGAAGACCGGCGCGCTCAACACCGATATCGCCAAGGTCACGATCTGGGGCAACCACAGCTCCACGCAGTATCCGGACATCCACGCGGCCACGGTCGGCGGCAAGGCGGCGCTGTCGCTGGTCGACCAGGCCTGGTACGAGAACGACTTCATCCCGGTCGTGCAGCAGCGCGGCGCGGCAATCATCAAGGCGCGCGGCGCGTCATCGGCGGCCTCGGCGGCCTCGGCCGCGATCGATCACATGCGCGACTGGACGCTCGGCACGGCGGAAGGCGACTGGGTGTCGATGGGGATTCCGTCCGACGGTTCCTACGGCGTCGAGCCGGGCGTGATCTTCGGCTACCCGGTCACCGTCAGCAACGGGGCGTACCAGATCGTCCAGGGTCTGGACATCAACGCGTTCTCGCGCGGGCGCATCGAGGCCACCGACAAGGAGCTGCGCGAGGAGCGCGCCGCGGTCGAGCACCTGTTCGCCAAGCGCTGATCGCGATATCCGCGCGTCCGGCACGCACGTATGCGTGCCGGACGCATGGCGGCTGGCCGGCCGGATGATCGCGGCGGCTGGCCGAACGGCGGCACGGTCAGCGCCGCCGCCGCGCTCAGCCGTCGACCGGCCGCTGCGGAGCGACATCCGCCTCGTCCGGCGCTGCCTGCTCCTGCGCTTTGGCGATCCAGCCGAGCACGATCGGCGCGAACGGCGATCGCAGCGCCATGCCGGCCAGTGCCCCGACGGTCGAGCCGGCGCGCGCGAACGCGCGGACCGGCAGCAGGCTCACGATCACGCCGGCGGCCATGCCGCCGCCGATGACCAGCGCCGTGCGATGCCGGCGCCACAGCCGCGCCAGCGGACTGCCGGCTCGCTGCAGTTCGCGCTTCATGACGATCGCCCGGATTTCCGCGGCCTGCGCGGCCCGGCGGTCCTGTCTGAGACTCATGCCTGCACCTCCCGTCGTGCTTCGTCGAGCATGCGGCGCGTTCGCGGCAGCGACAGGTCGCGCCAGCAGTGGCGCATCGCGAACAGCACCCAGGCGATGCCGCCGAGATTGGCCAGCGCGACCGCGGCGATGCCGACGAAGACGTTGCCGGTCAGCTGATAGATGCCCGCCGCGATGGCGGCGCTGGTCGCCAGCCAGGCGCCGACGCCGAGGAACACCAGGCCGAACCCCAGCCAGACCAGGTTCAGCGCGGAACTCCGTGCCAGGCGCAGTTCTGCCCGCACCAGGCCCAGCGCGGCTTCGGCGGCGCCGACCGCGGCATCGAGCGTGTCGCGCAGGTCGGTCAGCGTCGGCGTCGCATCGGCGGCCTGCGGCGCCGGCGGCTGCTCGTTCGGCCGTTCCCCTTGCGGCTCCATCGCGGTGCCCTTCAGCGACGCAGCCAGCGCGTGACGATCATGCCGGCGGCGAAGGCGATGCCGAACGCGGCCAGCGGATGTTCGCGGATCTGCTCGGCGGCCGCATCGCCGAACTTGCGCGCGCCGTCGGTGAAGCGCTGGCTCGCATCGCGCAGCTCGTCCTCGAGCTGGGATCCGTTCGCGCGCAGGCGGTCGCCGAGGCGATGCAGCTCCTCCGCGGTGTCCTTCAGGCCTTCCTTGATCGTCTCGCCCGCGCCGTCTGCCGCATCGGCAAGATCGTCGGCAGTCTTCGAGGCGCCCTGTTTCATGTCGCGGATGGTGGCCATGCTGATCTCCAAGTCAGTGCAGGTCGGGAAATCCCGGTCGGCCGGGTCATCGGACTGTAGGTCGGGCCGGCTGAGGGAAACATGACCGCCGTCAAGCGCGGCGCGGTCGGGGCGCAGGTCGCAACTGCCAAACGCGTCCGGTTATGCGAATTGCCGTATTTGCAAAGACTGCGTTATGGTTACGCGGGCCAGGGGGCCAGTCGAACAGCCAGGCGGCGGACGGTCGGGCAGCACCGCGCGGGCATCGGAGGCCTGCTCGTTCTTCTAGCGGGCGTCAGTGTCCAGCCTTTGGGGGGGCTTTTCGGCATGACCAACCAATGCCATCGGGTTCTTTTTCCGCGAAGCGCCGGGCCGCGGCCGCTGATCCTCGGGGCGCTCTTCGTCGCCACGCTGATGCTCGCGGCCTGCGGCGAATCGCCGGCGCCGACGACACCGGCCGCACCGGCGGCTCAGCCGGCCGCACCGGCCACGCCGACCGCCACGCCCGACGCACCCGCGGCGCCGGCTGCCGCGCCGACCGCGTTCGACACCCTGAGCGTGGACGATCTGTTCCAGAGAGCGAACGAAGCGGTCTCGGACAATCGGATTGCGGCGCCGGTCGGCAATAACGCGGTCGAATACTACCTGGCGATCCTCGCCCGCGAGCCGAATCGGGACGGTGCCCGCGACGGCCTGCGCGAGCTGTTTCCGTTCGCGACCGGCGTCGTCGAGCAGGCGATCAATCGCGGCGACGTCGACGAGGCCGAACGCGTGATCGATCTGCTCGCGCGCGCCGATTCGAACAACTACAGCCTGACGATCCTGCGCAGCAAGCTCGACGTACGGCGGCGCCAGGTGGAGCGCGAAGCGGCCGCGCAGACCGCGCAGCAAGCCGCCCAGGCCGCGGCCGCCGCGCAGGCAAGCCGTCCGCCTGCGACGCCGGCGCCGCAGCGCCCCGAGCCCGCAGCGCCGACCGCCGACACGCGGCCGGCCACGCCGTCGCCGGCCGCGACGCCGGCGCCGCCTCCGGCACCCGCCGCGACGCCACCGCCGTCGCCGCCGCCCCCGGTCGGAGAGACCCGCGACGCGGGCATCGTCAGCAGTGCCAGTCCGGACTATCCGGCTCGGGCCTATCGCGATCGCCAGGAAGGCTGGGTCGAGGTCGAGTTCACGGTCACGCCCGACGGCAGTCCCAGCGGCGTCCGTGTGGTCCGCTCCAATCCGCCACGCGTGTTCGACCGTGAGGCGATCCAGGCGATCGAGCGCTCGACGTTCCGGCCGCGCCTGGAGAACGGCGTCGCGGTCAGCTCGACGCTGCGGCGGCGCATCGAGTTCACGATGGGTAACTGAGCGGCGGAACGGAGTCCGCGGCGCGCGGTGCCGCGCGGCGCCGACGGTTGAGAGTTCCCGGCCGCTTGCCTAGAGTAGGCACCTGCTCGCGCAGGTGCCCTCGTCTTGAATCGAATCCGCCGCTTCGCCGTTTGCACCTCCTGTGCATGGATCGTCGCCTTGATGCCGGCCACGGCGTTGCCGGAGATCACCGATCCGCAGGTGTTGAGCTTCGCCGCCGAGCTGGCGCGCGACGACGGCTTGTCCGAGACGCAGGTGCTGGCGACGCTGGAAGAGGCCAAGATCCAGCAGTCGATCCTCGACGCGATCGCACGGCCGGCCGAAGCCAAGCCCTGGAAGGACTACCGGCCGATCTTCATCAGCGACCGGCGCATCGACGACGGCATCATCTTCTACCGGCAGCATCGCGAACTGATCGACCGGATATCGGGCGAGTTCGGGGTGCCGGCCGCGATCATCGTCGCGATCATCGGCGTGGAGACCAACTACGGCCGCAACACCGGCCGCTACCGCGTGCTGGACGCGCTGTACACGCTGGCGTTCCACTACCCGCCGCGGTCGGCCTATTTCCGCGGCGAGCTGCGCCAGCTGATGCTGCTCGGCGACGACCGGCTCGCGTTTCCGGTCGACCAGCTCAAGGGCTCGTACGCGGGCGCGATGGGGCTGGGCCAGTTCATGCCGACCAGCATCGCCAAATGGGCGCGCGACTACGACGGCGACGGCCGCATCGACCTGTGGAACTCCTATCCGGACATCGTCGCCAGCATCGCCAACTATTTCGTCGAGCACGGCTGGGAGCGCGATGCGCCGGTGACCGTGCGCGCGGTCCGCGACGCCGCCGCGCAGCCGGTCGAGCGCACCGGCCTCGAGCCGCTGCTGACGGTCCAGCAGCTGGAAGCCTGGGGCTATGCGCCGACCGCGCCGGTCAGCGCCGAACGGGCGGCGACCCTGCTGACGCTGGATGGCGCCGAGCAGGAGGACTGGATGATCTTCCGGAATTTCTACGTGATCTCGCGCTACAACCGCAGCCCGCTCTACTCGATGGCCGTCTGGCAGCTGTCCGAGGCGATCGCTCGCGGTGCGTCGGACGAGGGGCCGTGACCGGAACGCGCTGGCTGGCGGCGGCGCTGGCCTGGGTGGTGCTGATCGCGACCGTCAGCGGTTGCGCCGGCGGCAAGAAGCGGCCCGATCGTCCCGGTGCGGTGCCGCCCGCGGCCGGACAGAACAATGACGGCCGCGGCCAGGCGTCCGAAACGAGCCGCCCCCAATCCTCGCGCTATCGTCACGGCCGCGACGGCGAGCCGACGCTGCCGATCCCCGACATCGCCGCGCTGCCCGAGCCGGTGCCGCGTGTCGAGCCGCGTTCACGTTATGGCAACAAGTCGCCGTATACCGTGCTCGGTCGCACCTACACCGTGCTGCCTTCGGCCAAGGGCTACAAGGAGCGCGGCATTTCCTCCTGGTACGGCCAGAAATTCCACGGTTACATGACATCGAGCTTCGAGCCGTACGACATGTACCAGTTCACCGCCGCGCACAAGTCGCTGCCGCTGCCGAGCTATGCGCGCGTGACCAACCTGGAGAACGGCAAGAGCGTGATCGTCCGCGTCAACGATCGCGGGCCGTTCCACGAAAACCGCGTGATCGACCTGTCCTATGCCGCCGCCGTGCGGATCGGCATCTGGCCCAAGGGCACCGGGCTGGTCGAGGTGCAGGCGATCGATCCGGAGCACCCGAAGGATCTGCCGGCGCCGAGCCGCGCGCAGCCGGACGCCGGCGGACGCCTGTTCCTGCAGGTCGGCGCGTACGCCGAGCGCGCCAATGCCGAGCGCGTGCTGCGCCAGATCGAGCAGGCCGGCATCGGACCGGTGCGGATCGAGCGGATCGTCGCCGCCGACGGTCGCCCGGTGCATCGGGTCCGGATCGGTCCGGTCGCCGACGTCGGCGAGGCCGATGCGCTGACGCCGCGCATCCGTTCGCTTGGTCTGGGATCGCCGCGTGTCGCGATCGACGACCGCTGAGCCGCTCCGCCCCATCATTCCCTTGGACTCACCCAGAGATTCCCGCCGCAGATGAAACCGACTCCGCTTCTTTCCGCCGCCGCGCGCGCCCGCCGCTGGTCCGTGTGGCTGTCCGCCGCGCTGTGCGCCGCCGCCGTCACCGCCCAGACGCCGACGCCCGCGCCCCAGCCCACGCCTCAACCTGCCCCGCAGCCGGTCGCCCGGCCGGCCGCGCCCGCGGCGGCCGCGACGCCGACGCCGCCACCGCCGGCCATCGAGGGCACCAGCTGGGTGCTGATGGATTACGCGACCGGGCAGATCCTGGCCGAATCCAATGCGGACCTGCGCGTCGAGCCGGCCTCGATCACCAAGGTCATGACGTCCTACGTAGTGTCCTCCGAGCTCGCGCTCGGCAAGATCAAGCGCGAGGACCCGGTGCGGATCTCCGAGAACGCCTGGCGCTCCGGCGGCGCCGGCACCGACGGCTCGACCAGCTTCCTCGCGCTCGGCAGCGAGGTGCCGCTCGATGCGCTGCTGCACGGCATGATCATTCAGTCCGGCAACGATGCCGCCATCGCGCTGGCCGAGCATACGGCCGGCTCCGAGCCGGTCTTCGCCGACCTGATGAACCGCTACGCCGCACAGATCGGCATGACCGGGACGCATTACGTCGACGCCAGCGGCCTGCCGCATCCGGACCACTACACGACCGCGCGCGACGTCGCGATCCTGTCGCGCGCGCTGATCCGCGACTTCCCACAGGACTACGCGATCTACGCGATCAAGGACTACGAGTGGAACGGCATCAAGCAGCACAACCGCAACACGCTGCTGTGGCGCGATCCGACCGTGGACGGCATCAAGACCGGCCACACCAGCTCGGCCGGCTATTGCCTGGTGACCTCGGCCAAGCGCGGCGAGCAGCGCCTGATCGCGGTGGTCATGGGCTCCTCGGGCGAAAAGCGGCGCGCCGACGACAACCAGGCCCTGCTCAACTACGGCTTCCGGTTCTTCGAGGCGCACAAGCTCTACGAGGCCGGCAAGCCGCTCGCGCAGCCGGAACTGTGGAAGGGCACGACCGCGACCGTGCCGCTCGGCATCGCCGAGGATGCCGTCGTGACGATGCCGCGCGGACGCTACGATCAGCTCAAGGCCAGCCTCGAACTGCCTTCGCGCGTGATCGCCCCGCTGCCGAAGGGGCAGGCCGTGGGCACCTTGAAAATCGAACTGGACGGCAAGACCTTGCTCGAGCGCCCGCTGGTCACCCTCGAGGACGTCCCCGAAGGCGGCTTCTTCAAGCGCCTGTACGACGGGGTCTGGCTCTGGTTCAAGGGTGACGACGGCGGCAAGGTGTCCTCCGCCCCCAATACCTGACGGTCCTGCCGATGAAGAACCTCGACGACATCCAGCCCACGCGACCCGACCAGGGATTCCAGTTCCCGGGCGTCTTCGAGGTCAATGCGATCGGCACCGCGGGCGGCGGCATGGAAGCGCGCGTCGCCGACATCATTGCCGGGCTGGGACTGTCGGTCCTCGAGGGCAGCCGCCGCGTGCGGCCGTCGCGCGAGGGCCATTACGTCTCGATCGCGGTCAGCTTCACGTGCCCGTCGCGGGAAGCCTACGAGCAGGTGCACGCGGCGCTGCGCGCCGACCCGGACATCCGTTGGACGCTGTGACCGGGCGCCCGCTGCTGGTCCGGCGGTTCGGCCGGATTCCGTATCGGCCGGTGCTCGAGGCGATGCGGCGGTTCACCGACGCCCGCGGCGAGGACACGCCCGACGAGCTGTGGCTGCTCGAGCACGACCCGGTGTTCACGCTCGGCCAGGCCGGCAAGGACGAGCACGTGCTCGCGCCCGGCGACATCCCGGTCGTGCGCGTCGAGCGCGGCGGCCAGGTCACCTACCACGGGCCGGGGCAGATCGTCGGCTACCCGTTGATCGACCTGCGCCGGCTCGGCGTCGGCGTGCGCGATCTGGTCTGCCGGCTCGAGCAGGCGCTGATCGATACGCTCGGCCACTGGAACATCGAGGCGGTGCGGCGGCCCGGCGCCCCGGGCGTCTACGTCGCCGGCGCCAAGGTCGCCGCGCTGGGCCTGCGCGTGCGCCGCGGCTGCACGTTCCATGGCCTCGCGTTCAACGTCGACATGGACCTGGAGCCGTTCCGGCGCATCAATCCGTGCGGCTACCAGGGGCTGGCGGTGACCCAGATGCTAGACTTGGGCGGCCCCGGATCGCTTTCCGCCGTGGAGGACGTCCTCGTCGCCGAGCTCGCCGGGCAGTTCGGATTCGCGCCGGTCCCGGCCGCCGCGGAACTCTTCCCACCCGTGGACAACGGCGCATCGGTCGCCGCATCGGCATGAGCGCGACAGACAAGACCATTCCCCTCACCGTCGTCGGCGAGAAGCAGCTCGGCGAAGACAAGATCGCGCGCAACCGCGCCGGCTTCGCCGAGGCGCCGGTACTGCGCAAGCCGTCGTGGATCCGCGTGCGGATTCCGCCCGGCAATGCGGTCGCCAAGCTCAAGTCGCAGCTGCGCGCGAACCGCCTGGTCACGGTCTGCGAGGAGGCGTCCTGTCCGAACATCCACGAGTGCTTCGGCAAGGGCACCGCGACGTTCATGATCCTCGGCGAGGTCTGCACGCGGCGCTGCTCGTTCTGCGACGTCGCGCACGGCCGGCCCAAGCCGCCCGATCCGATGGAGCCGATCCATCTGGCCGAGACGATCCGCGACATGCGTCTGCGCTACGTGGTCATCACCTCGGTCGACCGCGACGATCTGCGCGACGGCGGCGCCGGCCACTTCGCCGCGTGCATTCGCGCGGTCCGCTTCGAGAGCCCGGACATCCGCATCGAGATCCTGACACCGGACTTCCGCGGCCGCGGCCGCGTCGAGCGCGCGCTGGAACTGCTCGCGACCGACCCGCCGGACGTGTTCAACCACAACATCGAGACCGTCCGCGAGCTCTATCGCGAGGTGCGTCCCGGTGCCGACTACGACTGGTCGCTCGATCTGCTGCGGCGCTTCAAGGCGCAGCATCCGGACGTGCCGACCAAGTCCGGCATCATGCTCGGCCTCGGCGAGACGATGGAGCAGGTCGTGCGCGCATTGAACGATCTGCGTGCCCACGATGTCGACATGGTGACGGTCGGCCAGTACCTGCAGCCGACCGCGCATCACCATCCGGTGCTCCGCTACTGGACGCCGGAGGAATTCAAGGAAATCGAGACGGTCGGGTACCGGCTCGGCTTCCAGCACGTGGCATCCGGTCCGCTGGTCAGGTCGTCCTACCATGCGGACCAGATGGCGCACGCGGCAGGTTATGTTCAGGTGGCCTGATCGGACAATCACCGGCCGTTCGCGCAGCCGCCCACTTCCGGAGAGTCTCATGCGTCGTTTCCTTCTCGCCCTGGCTCTGGTGTCGCTGGCCGGCCTGGCGCAGGCCAAGCCGGTCGCCGATTCCGGCGCGCCGGTCCTCAAGCCGACGCCGACCCAGGGCGAAGCCGCGGTCTGGTCGGCGCGTTTCCTGACGCGTTTCCACTACAAGCCGCTGCCGCTCGACAAGGCGATGTCGGAGAAGATCTTCGAGAACTATCTCGAATCGCTCGACGGCGAGAAGCTGTTCTTCACCCAGGCCGACATCAACACCTTCGGCGCCTCGCGCGACAAGCTCGACGAGGCGATCTACAACAAGGACCTGAGCGCGCCGTTCGCGATCTACAACATCTATCTGCAGCGCGTCGGCCAGCGCGTCGCCTATGCGCGCTCGCTGCTCGCCAAGGGTTTCGATTTCTCCAGCGACGAGAGCTACCGCTACGACCGCGCCAAGGCGCCGTGGCCGAAGGACGACGCCGAGATCGAGGACCAGTGGCGCCAGCGCATCAAAAACGACTGGCTGCGCCTCAAGCTCACCGGCAAGTCCGACAAGGACATCCGCGAGACGCTCGACAAGCGCTACGCGAACTACCTCGACCGCGTGCACCAGATCAACAGCGAGGACGTCTTCCAGACGTTCATGAACGCTTACGCGACCGCGATCGAGCCGCATACCAACTATCTCGGCCCGCGCGCGAGCGAGAACTTCGACATCGCGATGAAGCTCTCGGTCGAGGGCATCGGCGCAGTGCTCCAGCGCGACAACGAGTACACGGCGATCCGCGAGATCGTGCCGGGCGGGCCGGCGTCGCTGTCGGGCAAGATCCAGGTCGGCGACCGCATCCTCGGCGTCGGCCAGGGCGCCAACTCGGCGCTGCAGGATGTGATCGGCTGGCGCCTCGACGACGTCGTCGACAAGATCCGCGGCCCGCGCGACACCGTGGTCCGGCTCGAGGTGCTGCCGGCCGATGCCGGTCCGGACGGCAAGTCCTACATGATCGAGCTGGTCCGCAAGAAGGTCACGACCGAGGCGCAGGCCGCCAAGAAGTCGATCATCGAGGTCAAGGACGGCGAGGCGACGCGGCGGATCGGCGTGATCTCGCTGCCGACGTTCTACCAGGACTTCGAGGCGCGCCGCCGCGGCGACCGCGACTACAAGAGCGCCACCCGCGACGTCGAGCGCCTGCTCGGCGAGCTCAAGCAGGAGCGCGTCGACGGCGTCGTCGTCGACCTGCGCAACAACGGCGGCGGCTCGCTGTCCGAAGCGACCGATCTGACCGGCCTGTTCATCGAGCGCGGCCCGGTGGTGCAGGTCCGCAACGCCGCCGGCCGCGTCGACGTGGAGAACTCCACCTCGCGCACGATGGCCTGGGACGGTCCGCTGGCGGTCGTCGTCAACCGGGTGTCGGCATCGGCCTCGGAGATCTTCGCGGCGGCGATCCAGGATTACGGCCGCGGCGTCATCATCGGCGAGCCGACGTTCGGCAAGGGCACCGTGCAGAACCTGGTCGACCTCGACGACGTCGCGCAGAGCGAATCGGCCTCGCTCGGCGAGCTCAAGATGACGATCGCGCAGTTCTTCCGCATCAACGGCGGCTCGACCCAGCTGCGCGGTGTGTCGCCGGACATCAGCTTCCCGATGACCGTCGGCGCCGAGGATTTCGGCGAGTCCAGCTACGACAACGCGCTGCCATGGACGTCGATCCCGGCGGCGCGCTACCAGCCGCTGGCCGACCTGTCGCCGATCGTGCCGCAGCTGATCGCGCGCCACGAGACGCGCACCGCGCAGAGCCGCGACTGGAAGAACTTCCGCGACGACCTCGCCGATGCGCGCAAGCTGCGCGAAGAGAAGACCATCTCGCTCAACGAGGCCGTACGCCGCAAGGAGCGCGACGAGCAGGAGGCCAAGCGCAAGGCGCGCCAGGCCGAGTCCGAGCAGGTCGCCGACGGTACAGCGGCCGACGCGGACGGCGTGCCGGCCCCGGTCGCGCTGCAGGACGACGGCCTGCAGGCCGACGAGCGCAGCATCCGCGACGACGTCCGGCGCGAGCAGGCGCGCAAGGACAAGCCGGACTTCATCCTGATCGAGGCCGCGCACATCCTCGCCGACGAGATCACCCTGGTCCGCGCCGACACCAAGCTCGCCTCGCGCGTGCTGCCCTACAGCGCCGCCTTCCGCGTCAACTGAGCGCCGCGCTCCGGATCGCCCGCAGGCGATCCGGAGCCGCACCGCGCCTGCATCCGGGCTAACATCGCGGTTTTCCCGGCTGCGGATGCGATCGACCCCATGAAGACCCTGCTGGTCACCGGCGGCGCCGGTTTCATCGGCGGCAATTTCGTTCACGACGTGCTGGCCACGGGCGGCTACCGCGTGGTCAATCTCGACGCGCTGACCTACGCCGGCAACCCGGACACGCTGGCCTCGCTCGCCGGCCACCCGGACCACCGTTTCGTGCACGGCGACATCGGCGATCGCGCCTGCGTGGCCGCCCTGCTGGCCGAGCATCGCCCCGCCGCGATCATCAACTTCGCGGCCGAGTCGCACGTGGACCGCTCGATCGACGGCCCGGCCGCGTTCGTGCAGACCAACGTCGTCGGCACGCTGGCGCTGCTCGAGTGCGCGCTGGCGTACTGGCGCGAATTGCCGATCGATCGCCAGGACGCGTTCCGCTTCCTGCACGTGTCGACCGACGAGGTCTACGGCTCGCTCGGACCGATCGGGCGCTTCAGCGAGACCTCGCCGTACCAGCCCAATTCGCCGTACTCGGCGTCGAAGGCCGCATCGGACCATCTGGTCCGCGCGTTCCACCATACTTACGGCCTGCCGACGCTGACGACGAACTGCTCGAACAACTACGGGCCGTTCCAGTTTCCCGAAAAGCTCATCCCGCTGATGATCCAGAAGGCGCTGGCCGGCGAGGCGCTGCCGGTCTACGGCGACGGACGCAACGTGCGCGACTGGCTCTACGTGCTCGACCACTGCCGCGCGATCCGCCGCGTGCTCGAGATCGGCCGCACCGGCGAGGTCTACAACGTCGGCGGCGACGCCGAGCGCGAGAACCTGCACGTGGTGCGCACGGTCTGCGCATTGCTCGATGCGCGCCGCCCGCTACCGGACGGCCGTCCGCGCGAAGCGCTGATCCGCTACGTCACCGACCGGCCCGGGCACGACCGGCGCTACGCGATCGACGCGTCGAAGATCCGTCGCGATCTGGACTGGCGTCCGCTCGAGAGCTTCGAGAGCGGCATCGAGCGCACGGTGGACTGGTACCTGGCGCACCAGGACTGGGTCGGGCGCGTGCTCGACGGCAGCTACCGCATGGAGCGCCTCGGCGGCGCGAGCTGAGCCGCCGATGGACGCGGCCGGCCTGCAGCGGATCTGGTATGGCGGCGCCGCGGTGCCGGGGTGGCTGTCCGCGCTGGTACCGGTCTACCGGCTGCTGCGCTGGCTGCACCGGATGCCGTATCGCCTCGGCTGGCGGCGCGCGACGCGCCTGCCGGTGCCGATCCTCGTCGTCGGCAATCTGACCGCGGGCGGCAGCGGCAAGACGCCGCTGGTGATCGCGCTGGTCGAGGCCCTGCATGCGCGTGGCTGGCGGCCCGGCGTCGTCAGCCGCGGCTATGGCGGGCGCACGCGCACGCCGCGCCTGCTCGATGCGCATCCGGACCCGGCCGAGGTCGGCGACGAGCCGGCGCTGATCCGGCGCAGGACCGCCGTGCCGGTGGCGGTCGGCCGCGACCGTGCGGCTGCCGCGCAGCTGCTGCTGGCCGAGGGCGTCGATGTCGTGATCGCCGACGACGGCCTGCAGAATCCGGCGCTGGCCCGTGACCTCGAGATCTGCGTGATCGACGGCGAGCGCCGTTTCGGCAACGGCCGTCTGCTGCCGGCCGGACCGCTGCGCGAGCCGCTGACGCGGCTTGCCACGCTGCCGTGGCGGGTCTGCAACGGCGGCACCGCGCAATCCGGCGAGGTGCCGATGCGCCTGCACGGTGATCGTGCGGTCAACCTCGCGACCGGGCAGGTGCAGCCGCTCGCGGACTTCGCCGGGCATGCCGTGCATGCGATCGCCGGCATCGGCCATCCGGAGCGCTTCTTCGCGGCGCTGCGCGCGCGCGGCATCGACGTGCAGGCGCATCCGTTTCCGGACCATCACGCCTACGTGCCGTCCGATCTCGCGTTCGGCGACGGTCTGCCGGTGCTGATGACCGAGAAGGACGCGATCAAGTGCGCCGCGTTCGCCGCCGACCTGCAGTGGAGCGTGCCGGTCGATGCCGAGTTGCCGGGCGATTTCGTCGACGCGCTGACGTCGGCGCTGGCATCGGCGCGCGCGCGATGAGGCGTCCGGTCACGGCACGCGACGGCAGCCCGACGGTCCGTCACGGTCTGGCGCGCGTGTTGTCCAAGCTCGGCGTGTGCTCGCGCAGCCAGGCGGCGCGTCTGATCGCCGAGGGCCGCGTCAGCGTCAACGGCCGCATCGTGCGCGATCCGGAATGGCCGACCGATGCACGCGCGGACGCGCTCGCGATCGACGGCACGGCGCCGGCCGCGGCCGAGCGCGTCTATCTGGCGCTCAACAAGCCGCGCGGACTGGTCACCAGCGCCGCCGACGAGCGCGGCCGAGCCACGGTCTACGCGCCGTTCGCGGCGGCCGGCCTGCCATGGGTCGCGCCGGTCGGACGGCTCGACCGCGCCAGCGAGGGCCTGCTGCTGCTCACCAACGACACCGCCTGGGCGGCCGCGATCACCGACCCGCGCACGCATCTGGACAAGCGCTATCACGTGCAGATCGACCGGCTGCCGGACGCCGCGCTGCTCGAGGCGCTGCGGACCGGCGCCGACGTCGACGGCGAGCGGCTGGCGCTGAAGGCGGTCGAGGTGCTGCGCAGCGGCGAGCGCAACGCCTGGCTCGAGGTCGTGCTCGACGAGGGCCGCAACCGCCACATCCGCCGCGTACTGGCCGCGTTCGACGTGGCGGTGCTGCGCCTGGTCCGCGTCGCGATCGGCCCGGTCGTGCTCGGCGCGCTCGCCAAGGGCGCCTGGCGTCATCTGGAACCGGCCGAGATTGCTGCATTGCAGCCGCCGGCGCGAGCGAACGCACCGGCCGGCGCCCTACGCAGCGGCGGACATCTGCGGTAACGTTCGCGCTTCGCCTGAGCCGGGGAGCCTCGATGAGCAGCACCGCAGCACCGCAGTTGACCGTTCGCGCGGTCGTCCTCTCGATCGTCCTCGCCGTCATCCTCGCGGCGGCCAATACCTATCTCGGCCTGTTCGCCGGCATGACGATCGCCTCGGCGATCCCGGCGGCGGTGGTCTCGATGGGCGTGCTGCGCCTGCTCGGCGGCGGCGGCATCCTCGAGAACAACATCGTGCAGACCGGTGCCTCGGCCGGCTCCTCGATCGCCTCGGGCGTGATCTTCACGATCCCGGCGCTGGTGATCCTCGGCTACTGGACCGAGTTCAAGTATTCCTGGGTGCTCGCGATCGCCGGACTCGGCGGCCTGCTCGGCGTGATCTTCTCGGTGCCGCTGCGGCGCTCGCTGATCGTCGACCAGGGCCTGGCGTTCCCCGAAGGCAAGGCCGCGGCCGAAGTGCTCAAGACCGGCGAGAACCCGGGGCAGGGCATCCGCACGCTCGGCGTCGCCGCCACGCTCGGCGGTCTGGCCAAGCTCGGTGCCGAGAGCGGCCTGCGCCTGTTCCCCGATGCGGCGGCCTCGGCCGCCTGGGTCGGCAAGGGCATCGCCTACGTCGGCACCAACCTGTCGCCGGCCCTGCTCGGCGTCGGCTACATCGTCGGCCTCAATATCGGCATCGTCGTGCTGCTCGGCGGCATCATCGGCTGGAACGTCGCGATCCCGATCTACAGCACGTTCTTCCTCGACACCGATCCGGCGCTCGCCGCGCGCGTCGCCGGCGCCAGCGCCGCCGATGCGGCCGGCATGATCTGGTCGGCGCAGATCCGCTATCTCGGCGTCGGCGCGATGCTGATCGGCGGCATCTGGACGCTGATCTCGCTGCGCAACTCGCTGTTCTCGGGCATGCGCAGCGGCTTCGCCGCGACGCGTGCCGGCGCCGGCACGGTGATCGCCGACACCGAGCGCGACATCCCGATGAAGCTGATCGCGATCGGCCTGGTCGTCTTCACGCTGCCGCTGCTCGCGCTGTACCAGAACATCGTCGGCCAGTGGAGCGCCAGCGTGCCGATGACGATCATCATGATCGTGGCCGGCTTCCTGTTCGTGTCGGTGTCGGCCTACATGGCCGGCCTGGTCGGCTCGTCGAACAATCCGGTCTCGGGCATCACGATCTGCACGATCCTGTTCGCAGCCTTCGTGCTGGTGCTGCTGCTCGGGCGTGATTCGCAGATCGGTGCGGTCGCCGCGATCATGATCGGCGCGGTGGTCTGCTGCGCGGCCTGCATCGGCGGCGACAACCTGCAGGACCTCAAGGCCGGCCACATCGTCGGCGCGACGCCGTGGAAGCAGCAGGTCATGCTGGCGATCGGTGCGGTGTCCTCGGCGCTGATCATGGCGCCGATCCTGCAATTGCTAATGACCGCCTACGGCGTCGCCGGCGCGCCCGGATCCGAGGCGTTTCCGCGTCCGCTGCCGGCGCCGCAGGCCAACCTGATGGCCTCGGTCGCCAAGGGCATCTTCGGCGGCCAGCTGCCGTGGACGACGATCGGCATCGGCGCGCTGATCGGCGCGGTGATCATCGCGGTCGACTCGTGGCTGAAGGCGACCGGCAAGAAGTTCCGCATTCCGGTGCTGGCCTGCGCGATCGGCATCTACCTGCCGATCGAGCTGATGGTGCCGATCTTCCTCGGCGGCCTGCTCTCGCACTTCGTCGAGCGCGCGCTCGGCGGCGCCCGCAACGAGGAAGAGCACGGCCGCATCCATCGCAAGGGCATGCTGTTCTCGGCCGGCCTGATCACCGGCGAGGCACTGATGGGCATCATCATCGCGATCCCGATCGTGGTCACCGAGAACAAGGACGTGCTGGCGCTGCCCGACTCGCTGCACTTCGGCGGCTGGCTCGGCCTGGCGCTGCTCGCCTTCATCGCCTGGCTGCTGTACCGCTACGCGGTGCGCCGCGATCCGGCCTGACCTGGCGGAATGACCTGTGGCGGTTGGCCCGACCTGATCCGAATCCGTACCATGCGCCTCCCTTCGTCTTCCGGGGCTGTCCGATGAAGTCTTGCTGCGCGATCCTGATCCTGTTGGCCGCCGCGTCGGCGTCGGCCGCGCCGCGGCCGTTCGAGGTTCGCGATCTGGCGACGCTCGACCGGCTCAGCGACCAGGTGCTGTCTCCGGACGGCCGTCATGCGGCGATCCAGATCCGCCAGACCGACTTCGAGGCCAACCGCGGCGTCAACGGTATCTGGACCGTCACCACCGATGGCCGCGGTACGCCGCGCCGGCTGACCGACCAGGCGCTCGGCGCGACCACGCCGCGCTGGTCGCCGGACGGCCGCTGGCTGTACTTCCTGGCCGCGAAGGACGGCGTCAGCCAGCTGTGGCGGATGCCGGCCGAGGGCGGCGAGGCGACCCAGCTCAGCGTGCTGCCGCTCGACGTCGGCGGCTACAAGCTGTCGCCGGACGGCCGCCGCGTCGCGCTGTCGCTGGAGGTGTTCGTCGACTGCGCGACACTGGCCTGTACGCGCGAGCGCCTCGATCAGGCGGAAAAGAGCAAGGGCAGCGGGCGCGTCTACGAGCAGCTGTTCATCCGCCACTGGGATACCTGGTCCGACGGCCGCCGCTCGCAGCTGTTCGTCGCCGAGTTCGGCGCGGACGGCAAGCTCGCCGGCGAACCGCGCCGGCTCTCGCGCGGCATCGACAACGACGTGCCGTCCAAGCCGTTCGGCGATGACAGCGAGTACGCGTTCTCGCCCGACGGCGCGACGGTCTACTTCGGCGCGCGCAATGCCGAGGGCAGCAGCGAGGCCTGGTCGACCAACTTCGATCTGTATGCGGCCAGCGTCGACGGCAGCGCCGCGCCGCGCAACCTCACCACCGCGAACCCGGCCTGGGACGCCTATCCGCTGCCCTCGCGCGACGGCAAGACGCTGTACTACCTCGCGATGAAGCGGCCCGGTTTCGAGGCCGACCGCTTCGGCATCCGCGCGCTCGACCTCGAGACCGGTGCGCTGCGCGAGATCGCGGCCGACTGGGACCGCTCCGCGTCGGCGCTGAAGGAATCGTTCGACGGCCGCACGCTGTACACCGCGGCGGACGACCGGGGCCGGCATCCGCTGTTCGCGATCGACGCCGCCAGCGGCAAGGTCCGCCAGCTGGTCGAGGACGGCACCGTCGCCGGCTTCGACGTCGGTGCGCGGCAGCTGCTGATCGCGCATCAGACGCTGCAGCGGCCGAGCGATCTGTTCGTCGCGCCGCTCAAGGGCGGCACGCTGCGTCCGGTCGCGCGCTTCAACGCCGAGCGGCTGGCCGGTCTCGCGGTCGGCCAGAGCGAGTTCTTCACGTTCAAGGGCTGGGGCAACGAGGAAGTCCAGGGCTACGTGGTCAAGCCGGTGGACTTCGATCCGGCCCGCAAGTACCCGGTCGCCTTCATCATCCACGGCGGCCCGCAGGGCGCGATGAGCGACGGCTGGAGCTACCGCTGGAATCCGCAGACCTATGCCGGTCAGGGGTTCGCGGTCGTCACGATCAATTTCCACGGCTCCACCGGATACGGCCAGGCGTTCACCGACTCGATCTCGGGCGACTGGGGCGGCAAGCCGCTGGAGGATCTCAAGCTCGGCTGGCAGGCCGCGCTCGACCGCTACGCCTTCCTCGACGGCGATCGCGCCTGCGCGCTCGGCGCCTCCTACGGCGGCTACATGATCAACTGGATCGCCGGCAACTGGAACGCGCCGTGGAAGTGCCTGGTCAACCACGACGGCGTGTTCGACACGCGCTCGATGGGCTACGTCACCGAAGAGCTGTGGTTCACCGAGTGGGAGAACGGCGGCACCGCGTTCGCCAAGCCCGATCACTACGAGCGCTTCAATCCGGTCAACCATGTCGGCAAGTGGCGCGTGCCGATGCTGGTGGTGCAGGGCGAGAAGGACTATCGCGTCCCGGTCGATCAGGGCATCTCGACGTTCACGGCGCTGCAGCGGCGCGGCATCCCGAGCCAGCTGCTGTACTTCCCGGACGAGAATCACTGGGTGCTCAAGCCGCAGAACAGCGTGAAGTGGCACGACACGGTCAACGCCTGGCTCAAGCGCTGGACCGGCGCCCGCTGATACCGCGCGAGCCGCCGCGATGAGCGCGATCGAACTGCCGCCGTCCGAAGCCATCGCCGAGGACGTGCGGCGTGCCCTGGCCGAGGACATCGGCAGTGGCGACGTCACCGCCGACCTGCTGCCGGCCGAGGCGCAGGCGCGCGCGCGCGTGATCACGCGCGAGGCGAGCGTGCTGTGCGGACAGGCCTGGTTCGACGCATGCTTCCATCAGGTCGACCGCCGCGTCGCGGTCGAATGGGCCTGCGACGAAGGTGCGCCGGTCGCGGCAGGGGCCGTGCTGTGCCGCCTGACGGGACCGGCGCGCGCGCTGGTCACGGCCGAGCGCGCGGCGCTCAATTTCCTGCAGACGCTGTCGGCGACCGCGGCGACCGCGGCGACCTACGTCGAGGCGGTGCGCGGCACCCGCGCACGCATCCTCGACACGCGCAAGACGCTGCCGGGTCTGCGCCTCGCGCAGAAGTACGCGGTGCGCGTCGGCGGCGCCAGCAACCATCGTCTGGGCCTCTACGACATGGTGCTGATCAAGGAGAACCACATCGCCGCGGCCGGCTCGATCGGCGCCGCGGTCGAGCGTGCGCGCGCGCTGCATCCGGGCGTGCCGGTCGAGGTGGAGACCGAGAACTTCGTCGAGCTGCGCCAGGCCCTCGCGGCCGGGGCCGACCGCATCATGCTCGACGAGTTCGAGCTCGACGAACTCGCGCAGGCAGTCGCCGAAGTCGACGGACGCGCCGCGCTCGAGGTATCCGGCGGCGTCGGCCTGGACCGGGTGCGCGCGATCGCGCAGACCGGCGTGAACTTCATCTCGATCGGCGCGCTGACCAAGCACGTGCGCGCGGTCGATCTGTCGATGCGCATCGAGGTCGGAGCGGCCTGAGCCGCCCGGCCGGTCCCTCCGCCTAGTGCGGAATCAGACCGGTGAACCAGGCGGCCGCGGCGAGCGCCGCCAGCGCGACGATCACGATCGCGACGACCAGACCGGTCCGCGAAGCGACCTTCTGTTCCGGCACGGCGGTGCTCGCGGCCGCGGCCGCGCCGGGGTTGAGTTCGGCGCCGGGCGTCAGCAACAGGAAGCGCACGGTGTCCAGGCGCAGTTCCTCGCCGGTCCGCAGCAGGCCGCCCTGCACGCGCTTGCCGTTGATGTAGGTGCCGTTGGCCGAGCCGAGATCCTCGACCAGCAGGCCGTCGGCGGTCGCCTGGACGCGCGCGTGGTGGCGCGAGATCTCCTCGGTCGCGACCGTGATGTCGCAATCGGCCTGCCGGCCGATCGTCATCGTGCCGTGGATCGGAAACGCCTTGCCGAAGGTCGGGCCCGACACGCCGCGCAGCACGAAGCGCGGCAGCGCGATGCGCAGCCGCGTGCTGCCGGACTCGTCGACGCTGGCCTTGGCCGGCGGCACCGCCGCAGCGGCGCGTTCGACCGCGGCCAGGCGGCAGCCGACCGGTCCGATCGTGATCAGGTCGCCGGGCTTGAGCGCTGTTTCGGCCGCGACCGGCCGGCCGTTGACGGCCAGCGCCGCGCCGGCCGCCAGGCCCTGCACGCTGACGGCGCCGCCGGCGACCTGCAGCTGGGCATGGCGCGGCGCTACCCCCGGCAATGCGATCGCGATCTGCGCATCGGCGGCGGAGCCGACGATCCAGCGGCCGTCGGACAGGTCGACCGACGCATGCTCCCCGTTCGGAAAGATCAGCTTCATCTGCTTGCGTTCCCCTTCGATGTCACGGCGCGATCTCGCGCGCGATGCGGAATCCCACGCTGTTGAGCGCCACGTCCTCGCCGTAGCTCTCGACGTTGCCGACCGCCTCCTTGCCCGGCATCGACAGCCAGCCGCGTCCCTTGACCGTGTGTTCGCGGCAGCCCGGCTTCAGCGGCGCCCCCTTGCCGCAGCCGGCGACCCATTCGCGCACGTTGCCGTCGATGTCGAACACGCCGACCGAGATCGACGGGTAGCGGCCGACCGGCGAGGTGCCGGCCGCGCCGTCGTCGCAGTCCTGGCCTTGCTGGGTCTCGTAGCGGCGCCGATAGGCCTGGTCGGCCAGATTCGCCGTACGGCAGTCGGCGGTGGTCGCCGAGCGCGCAATGCGATCCCATTCGGCCGGCGTCAGCAGCCGGTAGCGCTGGCCGGTGCGTTCGCTGAGCCAGGCGGCGTAGCGCTGCGCCTGCGCGAAACCGACGCAGACGACCGGATGGTCGTCACCCTGCTCGAGGTCGGGCTTGAGCCAGCTGCGATTGCGCGAGGAGCGGAAGAACGACTCGCGATCGCGGCAGGCCTGCGCGCCTTGCGCCGCATCGCCGGCGGCCTGCGCCCAGCGTGCGAACTCGCCGCGCGTCACCGGAAACTGTCCGACCGCCAGCGTCGCGTCGAGCACGACCAGCGACGGACCGCTGCCGCCGTCGACCGCGTCGCGGAACACGTAGCCCGGCGCACCGACGCGCTGCAGCCGGCGCTGCGCCTCGAGCACGGCGGCATTGCCCGGGTCGATCGCGAGCGCGCGCTCGTACAGCGCACCGGCGCCGGCCTTGTCCCAGGCCTCCACCAGCGGGCGCGCCTGCTCGATCAGGCGAGCGGCCTCGCGGCTGCGCCGCTCGCGGATCTGAGCGAGGACGGCCTTGCCTTCCTCGCCGGCGAGCGCCCCGACCGTGCCGGCCTTGTCGAGCTGTTCGAGGAAGGCGTCGGTCTGACCGGCCTGATGGGCATTCTCGGCCAGATCGAGATAGCCGCGCGCGACCTGGGCGATGCCCTCGCGCGCGGCGCGCGTGCGCGGATTGATCTTCAGCGCGAGCTGGAAGCGCTCGAGCGCATTGCGCTCCGGCGGCAACGTCAGGCGCTGCGCCGCCAGATCGGCGCGGCCGAGCCGGACCAGCTCGGCGACCGGATCGACGACGGTCGGCAGCAGGCGCAGGTCGATCGGCGCGATCGGCCGGCCTTCGGCGTCCAGGCGCGGATCGGACAGGAAATCCGGTTCGGCCGGTGCCGCGGCGGGCGGCTCGGCCGGATCGGCCGGTAATGGTTCCGGCAACTCGATCGGATCGGGGACGCTGGCCGACAGCGCCGGCTGGCTCGACGGCGCGCGCGAGGCCCACAGGCCATAGCCGACGCCGCCGATCAGCAGCACGCCGAGCGCAGCGATCGCGATCGGCAGCCAGGCGCCGTCCGCGGCCGCGCCAGGTGGCGCCGGTGCGTCGCCATGACTTGCCGGCGCTACGTGGCCGTCGGGAGCGCTGCCGGCCACCGCGGCGGACGCAGACGCAGCCACGACCGGTGCCGGCGGCGGCGCGCTCGGGATCTTCGGCGGCAGCGCCGGCGCAGCGGCGCCTTCGCCGGCAGTGACATCGATCGAAGCCAGCGCGGCCAGCAGGGCTTCGGCGCTCTGGAAGCGCTTGTTCGGATCGGCGGCCATCGCCTTGTCGAGCAGCGGCTGCCAGTGCGCACGCTCGGGCGGCAGGCGCGGGACCGAGGGTGCGGCGTCGCCGGCTTCGGCCGGCGAGCGGCCGCTCAGGCCGAAGAATGCGACCGCGCCGAGACTGTAGATGTCCGAGCGTGCGTCCGGCGCGTCGCCGCGCGCGACCTCCGGACCGACGTAGCCGTCCGTGGCGGCCGGTGCGGCGTCGCCCTCGGCGGCCAGCTTGCGCCGCGCCGCGAGCAGGCCGAAGTCGCTGAGGATCGCCGTGTCGTTGGCGTCGAACAGGATGTTGTTCGGACTGATGCTGCCGTGCACGTGGCGGCGGCGATGGATGTAGCCGAGCGCGCGCGCGACGCTCTCGAGGATGCGCCGCAGCTCGCGCTCGTCGAGGCCGCGCCTGACCCGGCTCGCGAGATTGCCGCCGGACAGGTACTGCATCGCGTAGTACGGAGCGGGCTCCAGCCCGATGTCGTAGACCTGCACGACGTTCGGATGCGCGAACGAGGCCAGCGTCCGCGCCGACTGCAGGAACTGCTCGCTGATGTCCGGATCGGCGGCGGGACCGGGCGACAGGATCTTCAGCGCGACGTCGCGTTCCAGCGAGGTCTGCGTCGCAAGCCTGACGCTGGCCAGCCGGCTGGAGCCGAGCTTGTCGACCGGCCGATAGTCGGGGATGTCGATCGTCGCCATGTCCGGATCAGCGCACCTCGGGCTTCGAGGTCGCAGCGTGCCCCTGATGTTCTGGTTATGACGGGGATTCTAGCGAAAACGGTGCCGGCCGCCGCGACCGGCCGCCGGCCGTGCGCCCGCGCCGGTCGGACCGGGCACCCTTGCAAGGCCGACCGGCCGTCTCCACACTCGGGCGATGCTCAGTCAATGGATTCCCCTGCTGCTCATCGGCGCCGCGATCGCGCTGTGGTTGCGCGCGCTGCGCGCGCGCGAGCAGGCGGGGCGCCTGGCGCGCGAACTGTGCCATCGCGCCGGCGTGCAGCTGCTCGATCAGACCGTGTCGCTGCGACGGGTCGGGCTGGCACGCGTCGACGGCCGCCTGCGGCTCAAGCGCCGCTACGGTTTCGAGGTCAGCACGCACGGACACGATCGGCATCCGGGACATCTGGACCTGCTCGGCGACGCCTTGCGGACCTGGAGCATTCCGGTCGCGCAGACCTCGCCGGTGCTGCAGACACAGGCGCCGGGACAGCGGCCGTCAACGATCGAGGCGACGATCGAGGTCGACCGCAGCCTGGAAGCCCGCCGCCTGACGACGGAAGCGCAGCGTCAGCAGCAGCGCAGCCATCGTGAGCCCGGCGATCAGTCCGATCCACATGCCGCGGGCACCGTATCCGGCCTGAAAGGTCAGCCACCCGCCGACCGGCATGCCGACGCCCCAGTAGGCTAGCAGCGTGATGACCATCGGCGTGCGCGTGTCCTTGAGGCCGCGCAACGCGCCGTTGGCGGCGACCTGGATGCCGTCGGACAGCTGGAACATGCCGGCCAGCACCAGCAGCTGCGCGGCCAGTGCGACGACGACGGCATCGCGCGTGTAGAGCGAGGCGATCGCATGCGGCATCGCGAACAGCACGCTTGCCGACAGGCACTGGATCGCCAGCGTCAGCGCGAAGCCGGCGCCGCCGGCCAGGCGCACGCCGACGCCGTCGTTGCGCCCGACCGCATGACCGACCCGGACCGTCGTCGCCATCGCGATGCCGAGCGGCACCATGAACGCGAACGAGGCGACGTTGATCGCGACCTGGTGGCTGGCGACGACGTCGGCGCCGAGCCGGCCGATGATCAGCGCGACCGCGACGAACAGGCTCGCTTCCATGAAGACCGCCACGCCCATCGGTGCGCCGATGCGCAGCAGCTCGCCGATCGCGCGCCGCTCGGGCCGCTCGCGCCGGCCGAACGGCTGCACGCGCCGGTACGCCGGGTGCCGCGCCACATAGGTCAGCAGGCTTGCCATCTGGATCCACAGCACCAGCGCGGTCGCAATGCCGGCGCCTGCCGCGCCGAGCCGCGGCAGGCCGAACCGGCCGTACATCAGCACGTAGCCGATCGGCGCCAGCAGGGCCGGGCCGAGCAGGCCGAACATCATCGTCGGCCGGGTCAGGCCGATGCCTTCGCTGAGCCCGCGCAGCGCGAAGTAGAGCGCCATCGCCGGTGCGCCGAACGCGATCGCGTGCAGGAAGCGGCGCACGTCCTCGGTCAGGACCGGGTCGACGCCGATCAGCTCGAACAGCAGCGGACCGCCGAACGCAGTCGCCAGGCCGAGCGCAGTGCCGAGGCCGCCGGCCAGCCACAGCGCTTGGCGCAGCAAGGCGCCGATCGCCTCGTGGCGGCCGGCGCCGTGCAGCTGCGCGACCGATGGCGGCACCGCCATCATGACGCCGAGCGAGGCCACCAGCGCCAGCGACCAGATGCTGGTGCCGACCGCGACCGCGGCCAGCGTATGCGCATCGAGATGCCCGGCGAGCAGCGTGTCGATGACGTTCATGCCGACTGCCGACAGCTGGCCGAGCACCAGGGGGCCGGCCAGACGCGCGGTATCGGTCAGCTCGCGCGCGAAGCGCTGCCGGTCGGTAGCAAGCCAGGTCATTGCAGGAGAGAAGACGACGAGTTGCGGTCGTCAGTGTAGAGCCTGCGCCGGCCGGCGCGTGAGCGGCGGCGCCGGCCCTTCGCGGCGAACGTCAGAACGGGCGCCAGTCCGCGTTGCGATGCCGGGCGAGCGGGCTTGGCGGTGAGGAGGTGCGGCAGCGCCGCAGCCGCGCGGACGGGGGCCGTTCGATCGAAGAGCGTCGGACGAATCGGGCGGCGCGCCGCGGCCCGGCAGTTCCGGCGGCCATCTGTGACGAGGTCGTTGGCGCATCCGGGTGCTGGCGCGGCGCATGCGGATCGGCGCCGGCGCCGGTGCGCGGACGCGAACAGGGCCCGGCGTATGCCGGGCCCTGCAACGGGCCAGGGCGATCCCTCGCCGCGTCGCGCTACGGTTCGAACCCGTCCTCGAAGATCAGATCGGCCAGGCCGCCGCAGACCTCGCAGCCGCCCTCGAACGCCGGCGTCGGAATCAGCTCCCAGTCGACCAGGGTGCCGGTGTCGATGTTGGCGTGGTCCGAGATCGTCAGCACCCAGTTGCCGAGCGTGCTCTGGCCGTCGAAAGCCGACAGCGGCTGGGTCGGACCGGCATCGGTGACCGGCCATGCCGCGCCGGTGCCGGCCGTATCGCAGACGGCTTCCGGATCGGACTGGCCGTCGGCGAACGTGAGGTCGAGATCGTTGTTGTTGCAGCCGTTGGTGGTGGCCGGTACGCCGGGGCGATCGAGCAGCGTCACCGTCGTGCCGGCCGGGCTGGTCAGCTGGACGATCAGATCGCCGACCCAGGTGTGGGTGGCCCGCACACGCACCTGCAGGTCGGTCAGCGTCAGGTTCTGGGTGACCGCGATCGTCGAGCTGATACCGGTGGGGTTGTTGTCGGGAATCGCCACCGGCACGTCGGCGGGCGCCGGCGATGCCGGGGCGCCGACGGTCACGTCGATCGATCCGGTCGCACTGCCCTCGTTGCTGGTGACGGCCAGCGGCAGCGTGAAGTCGCTGAGGCAGGTGAAGCTCTTCTCGACGCGAATCTGGAAGTGGGCGGTCGCGCTCTGGCCGGCGTTCAAGGTGCCGAGGTTCGCGCTGGATACCACATACACAACCGAGCCCGGTGCCGGTAGCGCGAGGCTGGCGACGACGTTCGTGAAGTTGCCGCCGGTCGCATGCACCGGCACCGCGATGTCGACGGTTTCGCCCGGCTCGACCACGCCGTTGTCCTGCGCCGGATTGGCAGCGCACGAATCGGTCAGCATCGCCGCAGCGGTATCGAAGGCGAGTGCCGGGCCGGACGGTCCCTCGAGCACGAACGGCAGGCCCTGCGTGGTACCGCTGCCGGTGTCGAGCAGGGGGCCCCAGGTGGCGGCAGTGGGTTCGAACTGCATCGCGTTGCCGGTCGTCGCCTGACCGGCGATCACGATCGGCGGCGCCCACGGTCCGCTGGCGAGCGAGCCGCCGGTCTGCCAGTCGATCCAGTAGGTGCCGCTGCCGAGCGGCGGGCAGGCCGACAGGTCGACGTGCTGCACCATGACCGGGCGCGTGCAGTCCGGTCCGCTCTCGAGCGTGCGGAAGACGCCGGACGCGGCCGTGGCATCCATCCGGTTGGTCGTCGTATCGCCGCAGACCACGGTGCCGGTGCCCGGTACGCCGTTCCAGATACGCACGTTGACGGCGTTGATCGTCGAGGTGGCTCCCGAGCCGGTCTGGTACGCGAAGAAGTTTGCGCCGGTCACGTTCCAAGTCTGGCCGCCCGGCACGACGAAATCATCGGCGACGCGGAATCCGCTGCTGACCGCATGGCCCGCGCCGAACGTGCTCATCGCCAGCGCCGCGTCCTGCAGGATGCTCGCGTTGCCGGCGTCGCCCGAACAGCCCGGCGCGGTGCCGCTGGTCAGTGGACCGTTGTCGTAGATCGCGTTGGCGGGCGGCTGCCAGATCGCGCGCGGCGCGGCCGCATCGGCCGTGAGCTGCGCTTTCGCGCCGGGTCGCCAGGGGGCTTCGTCCAGTTGCTGGGCGTGTACCGTCGCGCTCGCGATCGCTGCGGTCACGCAGGCGGCGACCAGCGCTGCGCCGGGCGGGTGACCTAGTCTCGATAGCTTGGACATCACTGAAATTCTCCTTTTTCACGGATGATCATCGGGTCGGGGACCGATGCAGGGCCCAGTAAAAATAGATTCGTATGCGAGACGCCCCAGGGACCTGACGGTGGTCGTCGGCAGATGCTCAACGCAATTCCGCTGCGAGCTAATGAAGGAATTGCATCTGTCAAGTGCCGACCGTCCTACCATAGCACGGGTTCCGCCGGTCGAATGCGAGCGGATCGGCGTCTCGGTCCGGGCTCCGCCAAGCCCGAATGCGGGCGCGCGGGGCGCGGCGCGGACCGCTGCGCCGGCCGTCCGCCTGACCGCACCGGCGGCCGTCGAAAACGGTTATCGTCCGCCGTTTGGCGAGCGCGTTGCGGCCTCGCGGAGACCTCTGTCGATCGATGAACAACGATCCGAAGACATCGCTCGGCGGCGAGTCGGCCGCCGCGCTGCCGGCCGATTCGCTGCCGGTCACGGTGGCGGTCGCCGAGCCGGCTGCGCCGCCGCCGCGGTTCTCGGCGTGCGGCAACTGCGCCTCGCCGCTGTACGGCGGGTATTGCTACCGGTGCGGCCAGCCCGAGAAGGGCATGATCCGCAGCCTGCGCGAGGTCGGCTCGGATCTGGCCGACATCGTCTTCAACGTCGATTCGCGCATCTTCCGCTCGATCTTCGACCTGTACTTCCGGCCCGGCTTTCTGACGACCGAATACTGCGCCGGCCGCCGCGTCCGCTATGTCACGCCGTTCCGCCTGTTCTTCGTGCTGTGCGTGCTGTCGATCTTCGCGGTGCAGCTGACGATGGAAGATCTGTTCCAGAGCGACGGCATCGGCGTCGTGGTCGATGCCGGAGATGATGCCGAAGGGACCGAGGCCGCTACCGAGCCGACCCAGGCGGCGACCGCGCCGTCCGGCGAAGCCGCTCCCCCGCGGTCCGCGAGCCCGTCCTCACCGCCGCCGGCCGAGGGCGCAAACGACCCGGGGTCGGCGGACAGCGGCGCCCGGACACCGGCCGCCAAGCCCGGCGAAACAAAGCCCGACACCGCCGAGACGGTGCTCGACGTGATGTTCACGTTCAACGACCGGCCCTGGGACCCCGTCACCAATCCGGTACAGATCGCCTGGCTGCCCCAGGCCGTCAATCGGCGCATCAACGCTTCTCTGGAGCACATGCGTGCCAACGCGAGTCTGGCGGCCAAGAAGCCGGCGCTGTTCGCGACGGCGCTGTTCTCGGTGCTGCCGCAGACGCTGTTCGTGCTGATGCCGATCTTCGCGGTGCTGCTGAAGATCGTCTACGTGTTCAAGCGCCGTCTGTACATGGAGCATCTGATGGTGGCGTTGCACAGTCACGCCTTCATCTTTCTGTCGATGCTGGTGCTGATCGTGCTGTACGCGCTGCGCGACGCGCTGGTCACCGTGCCGGCGGCGGCGACGTCGCTGGGCTGGCTGATCACGGCGGCCTGGGTCTGGCTGCCGCTGTACCTGCTGCTGATGCAAAAGCGCGTCTATCGCCAGGGCTGGTGGATGGGCGTGATCACGTACGGGGTGGTCGGCACCTGCTATTCGATCCTGCTGTCGCTCGGGATCGTCGCCGCGCTGGTGATCGGACTGGCCGTCACCTGAGCCGCTTGCGGCCGCTTGTCAAGCATTTTGTGCACAGGCAGCACGAGGACGGCAGACGTGCCGCCGTGCGTCATCGCGGTGTCATCCGCCGCGCGCAGCCATCATGCAAGTCATTGATCCACCAGTACCATTTAAGATTGGTTAAACATTCACCAACATGACCGCGAGCGCGTCGCTGTGCGCTCCGCAAGCGGCTCGCGGCCGCTCGTCCACAGACTTATCCACAATGCTTGTGGATAAGCGACAAATGCCCGGCGCCACGGCCACTTGGCGATGCTTCCGCGCAGTGAGGGTGAGAAGAAGGCGATAAACGCGCCGAACTTCGGAGCTGCCGCTAGACTGGGGCGATGTCCGATGCCGTCGATCCCGGGCCGCCGACGATCGTTCGCGTCGCGGTCCCGGTGCCGCTCACCCAAGCCTTCGACTATGCCGTCCGCGACGGCGACCCGGTGCCGCCGGTCGGCAGCCGCGTGCGCGTGCCGTTCGGCCGCCGCGACACGGTCGGCGTCGTGATCGGCCATGCGACGGACGCGAGGGTCGCCGCCGAGAGGCTCAAGGCGGTCGAGGCGGTGCTCGATCCGGTTCCATGGCTGACCGGGGAGCTGCTGGCCAGTCTCGACTGGGCGGCGCGCTACTACCACCATCCGCTTGGCGAGGTGCTCGAGACCGCGTTGCCGCTGGCGCTGCGCGGGCCGCGCACGCCGTCGCCGGACCAGGAGGAGCTCTGGTCGCTCGAGCCGGCCGGCCGCGAGGCTCGTCATGCGCCGCGTCATCGCCGCGGCGCGCGGACCGACACCCTGCTCGCGCTGCTCGAGGACGGCGCACTGACCGCCGGCCAGCTCGACGAGCGGCTGCCGGGCTGGCGCACCGCGGCACGCGCAGCGCGTCGGCGCGGCTGGATCGAGCGGCAGCACGTCGCACGTGCCGAAGCGCCGCCGCGACCGCTGCCCGGCCCGCCGCTCAATGCCGAGCAGCGCGATGCCGTCGAGACGGTTTCGTCCGCGTTCGGCCGGTTCGCGCCGATCGTGCTCGACGGCGTTACCGGCAGCGGCAAGACCGAGGTCTATCTCGAGCTGATCGGCCGGGCCATGGCCGCCGGGCGGCAGTCGCTGGTGCTGGTGCCCGAGATCGCACTGACGCCGCAGATGCTGCGCCGATTCCGGCAGCGGCTCGGCGTCGACATCGCCGTCCTGCATTCGGGGCTCGGCGAGACCGAGCGCGCGCGCGCCTGGATGGCGGCAGCCCGTGGCGACGCGCCGGTGATCCTCGGCACCCGCTCGGCGGTGTTCGTGCCGTTGCCGCGGCCGGGACTGCTCGTGATCGACGAGGAGCACGACACCTCCTACAAGCAGCAGGAGGGCTTTCGCTATCACGCCCGTGACTTCGCGGTCGTGCGCGCGCGCGCGCAGCAGGTGCCCGTCGTGCTCGGCTCGGCGACGCCGTCGCTCGAATCGCTGGCCAATGTCGAGGCCGGGCGCTACGCATCGGTGTCGATGCGTCAGCGCGCGGGCGACGCGCGGCCGCCGACGCTGCACGTGCTCGACGTGCGGCGCCAGCCGCTGCAGCATGGTCTGGCCGAACCCACGCTGGCCGCGATCCGCGACTGCCTCGATCGTGGCGACCAGGCCCTGGTGTTCCGCAACCGGCGCGGCTTCGCGCCGGTGCTGCAATGCCGCGATTGCGGCTGGAGCGCGCAGTGCCGCCACTGCGACCGGCCGCTGACGCTGCATCGCGGCCGGGCGCGCCTGATCTGCCACCATTGCGGCGCCGAGGAGGCCGTGCCGAGGGCATGCCCGGATTGCGGCGGTCTGGCGATCCAGCCGCAGGGCCACGGCACCGAGCGGCTCGAGGACGGATTGCGGCTGCGCTTCCCGGACGTGCCGATCGTCCGCATCGACCGCGACACCACGCGCAGCAAGCGCGCGCGCGAGACCTTGCTCGAGGGTCTGACCGAGGCCGGGCCGCGCATCCTCGTCGGCACCCAGATGCTGGCCAAGGGCCACGATCTGGCCGGCCTCAACCTGGTCGTGCTGGTCAGCGTCGACGAGGGTCTCTTCAGCGCCGATTTCCGAGCCGGCGAGCGCCTCGGCCAGCTGGTCGTCCAGGTCGCCGGCCGCGCCGGACGGGCGGCCCGGCCGGGCCAGGTCTGGCTGCAGACGCACCATCCGGACCATCCGCTGCTGACGATCCTGCGCAACGGGGGTTACCGCGCGCTGTCGCGCAGCCTGATCGAGGAGCGCCGGGCGGCGGGCCTGCCGCCGTACGGCTGCATGGCGCTGCTGCGTGCCGAGGCCAAGGAGCCGTCTCGATTGCAGGGTTTCCTGTCGGCGGCCTGCCATGTGCTCGACGTGCCCGCGCCGGTGCGGCTGCTCGGACCGCTGGCGGCGCCGATGCCGCGCCGCGCCGGCCTGCACCGCGGCCAGATCGTGCTGGAGGCCGACGAGCGCAGCGCCCTGCAGGGGTATCTGTCGAGCTGGCTGCCGGCGCTGGCCGCTCTGCCGGCGCAGAGCGGACTGCACTGGTCGATCGACGTCGATCCGATCGACATGGGCTGATCGTGGTACGGAAAAACCAACGGCCCCGTTGCCGGGGCCGTCATCGCCGGCGCCTGCGCGCCGGCATCGTCAGGTGATCGGGCCGATCAGGCCACGAACAGCGTGCGCATCTTCTTCATCGCGTTCGCCTCGATCTGGCGGATGCGCTCGGCCGACACGCCGTATTCATCGGCCAGCTCCTGCAGCGTCGCCTTGTCGCTCTCGCGCAGCCAGCGGCGCTGGATGATGTCGCGGGAACGGTCGTCGAGCTTGGCCAGGCCGCGCTGCAGCGTGTCGAGGCTCGACTCCTCCTCCGATTCGCTCTCGATCGCGCCGTACGGATCGGCCGTGTGGTCGACCAGGAACATCGCCGGCGACGGCTTGGCGTCTTCGTCGTCATCGGTCGGCGCATCGAACGCGATGTCCTTGCCCGACAGCCGCGCTTCCATTTCGAGCACCGTGGCCGCCGGCACGCCGAGCTCGCGCGCGACCGTATTGACCTCTTCGGCATTCATCCAGCCCAGGCGCTTCTTCGACTTGCGCAGGTTGAAGAACAGCTTGCGCTGCGCCTTGGTGGTCGCGACCTTGACGATGCGCCAGTTGCGCAGGATGAACTCGTGCATCTCGGCCCGGATCCAGTGCACCGCGAACGACACCAGGCGCACGCCCTGATCGGGGTCGAAGCGCTTGACCGCCTTCATCAGGCCGATGTTGCCCTCCTGCACCAGATCGCCGAGCTGCAGGCCGTAGCCGGAATAGCCGCGGGCGACGTGCACGACGAAGCGCAGATGCGACATCACCAGCTGCTTGGCGGCGTCGAGGTCGTCGGCGTCGATGAAACGGCGCGCCAGCGACTGCTCGTCTTCCTGACTGAGCATTGGAAAACGGTGTACCGCCGCCACATAGGCATCGAGGCTGCCGATCGCGCTCGGAACCGGCAGGTTCGAGATCGGCAGGGTGCTGGCGACCATGGCATTGCTCATGTGGATGTCCTCCTGATCGAGTGGCAAATTAGCACTCCCGCTAAGAGAGTGCTAACCGCGCCGGAAGTTCCGGTCGGAACGACCGCGGCGGCCTTTTCTGAACTGACCGGTATACTACACCCGAATTCGTGAATCGCCAGTTATTTCTGTGCTGCCCTGCGGTGAACAATCGCGGCCGGGCGGCCGGCGTTCACGGCGACAGTTCGGCGGCCGGCGGCAGCCGCCAGTCGATCGGGGTCAGGTCGCGCTGCGCCAAGTACTCGTTCGTGCGGGAAAAATGTCCGCAGCCGATGAAGCCGCGGTGCGCCGACAGCGGGGATGGATGCGGCGCCTTGAGCACGCGATGGCGCCGACCGTCGATCAGCTTGCCTTTGGCCTGGGCGTAGCTGCCCCAGAGCAGGAACACGAGATTCTCGCGCTCGCGATTGAGCGCGTCGACGCAGGCATCGGTGAAGCCTTCCCAGCCCTTGCCCTGGTGCGATCCGGCATGGCCGCGCTCGACCGTCAGCACCGCATTGAGCAGCAGCACGCCCTGGCGCGCCCATGGGATCAGGCAGCCGTGGTCGGGCCGCGCGATATGCAGATCGCGCTCGATCTCCTTGAAGATGTTCTCGAGCGAGGGCGGCACGGCGACGCCGGGCAGCACCGAGAAGCACAGGCCGTGCGCCTGGTTCGGGCCGTGATACGGATCCTGGCCGAGCACGACGACCTTGACCGACTCGAACGGCGTCGTGTCGAGCGCCGCGAAGATCTTCGAGCCGGGCGGATAGATGATCTTGCCGGCCTGCTTCTCCTCGCGCAGGAAATGGCCGAGCGCGATCATCTCCGGCCGATCGAACCAGTGCCCGACCCGCTGCTTCCAGCTCGGCTCGAGCTTGAGGCGATCCGCGGCGGTCTGCTCGGGCGCGCTCATCGTGCCGGCTCGGTCTGCTGGCGGCGCAGATGCTGGCTGACGCGCAGCTGGAACTGCAGCTTGGTGACCAGCAGCCGCTCGTCGATCGGCTTGCTGACCAGGTCGTTGGCGCCGGCACGCAGCAGTACGGCCTGGCTGCGCGGATTGTCGTCGCCGGTCATCACCAGCACCGGCAGCAGGCCTTTGCCGAGGCCGCAGTGGTTGCGGACGCGGTCGAGCAGATCGCCACCGGTCAGCGCGCCCTTCAGGCTGACGTCGGTCAGCACGAGGTCGACGGTCGGCAGGCCGTCGGCGCCACGCTCGCCCTCGACGATCTGGATCGCCTCCTCGGCGCTGACCACGTGGCGCACCGACAGTCCATGCCGCTCGAGGATGCGCGAGGTCGCCAGCGCGACCACGCGGCTGTCCTCGACGTAGAGCACCTGGCCGGTGATGCGCTCGACCGGGTGCACGTAGCCGCCGATGAACGCGGCCAGCGCCTGGAAGCCGAGCGACTTGTCGAAGTAATCGGTGACGTCGTCGCCGAGCGTACGCGCCATCAGCCGCTCCTGCGCCGAGCCGGACACGACCACGATCGGCACGTAGGCCTGCGGCGCATGGGTGCGGATCCGCCGCGCCAGGTCGACGCCGTCCATGTCCGGCAGGCGCAGCGCGGTGGTAACGAAATCGAAGCCGCCTTCGTCGAGCCGCGCCAGCGCTTCCTCGCCGCTCGCGCAGGCGACGACCGTCACCCCGGGCAGCTCGGCCTGCAGCACCTGCTCGATCAGCCGGCGCACGACGCGCGAGCCGTCGACGATCAGCACGCGCGGCTGCTGGCCGATTTCGCCGAGCGCGGTCATGCGGTTCTCCTCAACTGGCGCGTGCTGGCGATCCAGGCGCCGAGCCAGCCCAGCGCCGCACCGCCGGCCAACGTCGCCAGCAAGGCCGTCGGCGCGATGCCGCGCACCGTCAGCTGGCCGCCGTAGCTGGCGATCAGCTGCGCCAGCGCATCGCGGAGCGCCAGATGCATCGCCAGTACGATCAGGATCGCGACGACCGCGCCGAGCAGGCCGTACCAGAGCCCGGCGTACAGAAACGGCCGCCGGACGAAGCCGTCGCCGGCGCCCATCAGCTGCATGATCGCGATCTCCTCGGCGCGGCTCTGCACGTCGAGCCGCACGGTATTGCCGACGACCAGCAGGGTCGCCAGGCCGAACAGCGCGGCCAGCGCGACCGCGGCGCGTTCGCCGAGCGTCATGATCGCGGTCAGACGGCGCCGCCAGGCCGCATCGTGCTGCACCAGGTCGACGCGGGCATCCGCCTCGATCGCGGCGACCAGCGCGCCGTCGCCGCCTTCGGCCGCGGCGCCGGCCGGCGCGACGACGAGCACGGTCGGCAGCGGATTGGAGTCGAGCACCTCGAGCGCCTCGGAGAAGCCCGACAGCTGGCGGAACTCGGCCAGCCCCTGCTCGGGCGTGCGGACGATCACCTCGGCGACGTCGGGCCGCGCGCGCCAGCCGGCGGCGATCTCGGCGGCCGCCGCGGCGGCGACGTCCGGATCCAGGAACACGGTGATCTCGCGTGCCTCGCGCAGGCCGCCGGAGAACGCGCGCAGATTGTCGAGCGCCGCCTGCAGCAGCAGCGGCAGCGCCAGCGCGACGCCGAGCACGGTGACCGTCAGCACGGTCGCCAGCGGCCGTACCGCGAGCCGGCCCAGGCTCGACAGCAGACCGTAGAGGTGATGGTCGCGCCAGCGCCCCAGACGCGCGCCGGCGGTCTGCCGCGGTGCGCGCGCGCGCTTCGGAGGGGCCGGTTCGGGGGCGCTGCGGCGCGCCGGTCGGCGGCGGACGTTCATGCGGCGGCCTGCGGGCGGAAGTCGTCGATCAGCCGTCCGTGGTCGAGCACCAGCACGCGCTGGTTCATGCGCTTGATCAGATGCAGATCGTGGCTGGCGACCAGCACCGCGGTGCCGACCTGCGCGAACTCCGCGAACAGCTGCATGATGCCGACCGACAGCTGCGGGTCGAGATTGCCGGTCGGCTCGTCGGCGATGATCAGCGGCGGCTTGCCGACGATCGCGCGGGCGATGCCGACGCGCTGCTGCTCGCCGGCCGACAGCAGCGTCGGCGCCGCCTTCTCGCGTGCCAGCAGTCCGACCTTGTCGAGCGCCGCGCGCACGCGCTTGGCGGCCTCGGCGCGCGGCGCGCCGGCGATCACCAGCGGCAGCGCGACGTTGTCGAACACGCTGCGGTCCATCAGCAGGCGATGGTCCTGGAACACCATGCCGATGCCGCGGCGCACCTGCGGCACGCGGCGCCGCCGCACCCGCGAGAGGTCGACGTCGTCGACGTGCACCGAGCCGCGCGTCGGACGCTCGACCAGGCTCAGCAGCTTCAGCAGCGTACTCTTGCCGGCGCCCGAGTGGCCGGTCACGAACACCATCTCGCCGGCCGCTACGGTGAAGCTGAGGTCGATCAGCGCATCGTGTCCGCCCGGATAGCGCTTGGCGACCTGCTCGAAGCGGATCATCGACCGGCCCCGCAGGTCATGCATGCACCGAGCGCGCGGCTCGTCGGGGCGGGATCTCGCGCACAGGCGCCGAGTCGGAGCGGACCGCTCATTTCACCATCCTGTTCATCTCGAAGATCGGCAGCAGGATCGCCAGCACGATGAACAGCACCAGCGCGCCGACGACCAGGATCACCAGCGGTCCGAGGATCGACGCCAGCGCGGTCAGCCAGCGGTCGAGGTCGCGCTGCTGCTGGCGCGCGGCCTGATCGAGCATGCGCGGCAGCTGGCCGGAGCGTTCGCCGCTGGCAATCAGGCGCAGCGCGACCGGCGGGAAGTGGCCGGTGTCGCCGAGCGCGCGTGCGAACGGTGCGCCCTCGCGCACGCGCAGCGCGGCGCGTCGCAGCGCCTCGCGCATCGGCAGATTCGGCACCACCTGGGCGGTGATCGACAAGGCGTCGAGCAGCGGCACTGCGCTGGCCGAGAGCAGGGCCAGCGTGCGCGCGGCGCGTGCAGTGTTGGCCGCGCGGATCAGCCGGCCGAGCAGCGGCAGGCGCAGCAGGGCCGCATGCCAGCGCCGCCGCACCGATTCCCGCCGCAGCGCCAGCGCCGCGCCGATGCCGGCGAGGACGAGCAATGCAGCCAGCAGCCAGCCCCAGGCGCGCAGGAAATCGGAGATCGCCAGCAGCAGGCGCGTCGCCGTCGGCAGTGTCTGTCCGGTGCCCTGGAACACGCCGACGATCTGCGGCACGACGAACGTAAGCAGGCCGGTCACCACGGCTGTGGCGACCAGGGTCAGCAGCAGCGGATAGGCCAGCGCACCGAGCAGCTTCTGCGCGAGCGCGTCGCGTGCCTCGGCATGGTCGGCCAGCTTCTCGAGCACCTCCTCGAGCTGGCCGGACTGCTCGCCGGCGGCGACCGCGGCGCGGAAGACGTCCGGAAACGTCTCCGGAAACTGGGCCATCGCCAGCGCGAGACCGGCGCCTTCCATCACGCGCGAGCGCAGCGCGACCGTCACGGTGCGCTGACGCTCGCTCTCGCTCTGTTCGGACAGGGCGGCCAGGGCTTCGTCGATCGGCAGGCCGGCGCCGACCAGGGTCGCCAGCTGGCGCGTCAGCAAAGCGACCTGGTGGCCGCTCAGGCCGCGCGCGGCGAACGGTCCGCGCCGCGCGTCGCCGGCGACCTCCTGGACTTCCAGCGGACTGAGGCCGCGTTCGCGCAGACTGCCGCGCACGGCGCGGGCGGTATCGCCCTGCAGCACGCCGCGGCAGGTGCGTCCGTCGGCGTCGAGGGCCTGGTAGGCGAAAGCCGGCATGAGGCGGATCGGAGGCTCGGAAAGGGCCGGAAGCGGGCATTGTCGCCGGAAGCGGCGGCTTCTGTCTCGGGGGTGTGCGCCGATCGCGCCGGAGCGACTATGATGGCGCGCATCGCGCGGACCGGGGCGGACGCGCATCCATTCGGAGTGTCCTGACATGTGTGGAATCGTCGCTGCCGCAGCCCAGCGAGACGTCGTGCCGATCCTCATCGCCGGTCTCAGGGCGCTGGAGTACCGCGGCTACGATTCGGCCGGCCTGTCGGTGCTCGTCGACGGCGAGCTGGCGCGCGCCCGCACCGTCGGCAAGGTGCGCGAGCTCGAAGGCCGCCTCGCCGAATCGCCGCTGGCCGGCGTCAGCGGCATCGCGCACACGCGCTGGGCGACGCACGGCGTGCCGAACGAGGCCAATGCGCATCCGCATCTGTCGACCGGCACCGTCGCCGTCGTCCACAACGGCATCATCGAGAACCACGCCGAACTGCGCGAGGAGCTCAAGGGACTCGGCTACGCGTTCACGTCCGACACCGACACCGAGGTCATCGCGCATCTGGTCCATCATCTGATGGCCGGCGGTACCCCGCTGCGCGAGGCGGTGCAGGCCGCGATCCGGCGCCTGCACGGCGCCTACGCGATCGCCGTGATCAGCAGCGAGGCGCCCGGCCACGTGATCGGCGCGCGGCGCGGCAGCCCGCTCGTGGTCGGCATCGGCATCGGCGAGCATTTCCTCGGTTCGGACGTGCAGGCGCTGATCAAGGTCACCAACCAGTTCGTCTATCTGGACGAGGGCGACCTGGTCGAGATTACGCGCGAGGACATGCAGGTCTACGACGCCAACGGCCTTCCGGTCGAGCGGCGCGTGCACACCAGCGAGCTCTCGGCCGATGCGGTCGAGCGCGGCGAGTACCGGCACTACATGCTCAAGGAGATCTTCGAGCAGCCGCGCGCGATCAACGACACGCTCGAAGGCCGCATCGCCGACGGCCACATCCTGCCGAACATCTTCGGCGTCGACGCCGACTCCCTGCTCGCGCGGGTCCGCCACGTGCAGATCGTCGCCTGCGGCACCAGCTTTCACGCCGGCCTGGTCGCGCGCTACTGGCTCGAAGGCATCGCCGGCATTCCGTGCTCGATCGAAGTCGCCAGCGAGTACCGCTACCGACGCGCCGTCGTCCCGGCCGACAGCCTGTTCCTGACGATCTCCCAGTCCGGCGAGACCGCCGACACGCTGGCCGCGCTGCGCGAGGGCAAGCAACGCGGCTATCTCGGTTCATTCGCGGTCTGCAACGTCCCCGAATCGAGCCTGGTGCGCGAATCGGACCTGGTGCTGATGACGCGCGCCGGTCCCGAAATCGGCGTCGCCTCGACCAAGGCGTTCACGACGCAGCTGGCCGCGCTGGCGCTGCTGGTGCTCGAACTGGCGCGCATCAACGGCATCGCTGAGGACAAGGTCCGCAAGCTGGTGGGTGAGCTGGCCAGCCTGCCGCGCCTGCTCAACGACGTGCTCGCGCTGGAGCCGACGATCGCCGCCTTGGCCGAGCGTTTCGTCGCCAAGCATCACGCCCTGTTCCTCGGCCGCGGCGTCAACTATCCGGTCGCGCTCGAAGGCGCGCTCAAGCTCAAGGAGATCTCCTACATCCACGCAGAGGCCTATCCGGCCGGCGAGCTCAAGCACGGTCCTTTGGCCCTGGTCGACGAGGACATGCCGGTGATCACGGTCGCGCCGAACAACCAGCTGCTCGAGAAGCTCAAGTCCAACCTCGAGGAAGTGCGCGCACGCGGCGGCGAGCTGTTCGTGTTCGCCGACGAGGAGGTGCAGATCGACGGCGCGGGCGATCGGGGCGCGGTCGTCAAGGTCGCCTCGGGCGGCAACCTCTGCGCACCGGCGGTGTTCACGGTGCCGCTGCAATTGCTGGCCTATCACGTCGCCGTGCTGCGCGGCACCGATGTCGACCAGCCGCGCAACCTGGCCAAGTCGGTGACGGTGGAGTAGACCGGGCTGGGTGGCTGCGACGTCGTGGTAAGACCTAATTTAGTTTCCAACGGGGGAATCAAGTCTCCAAAATCGGCGAGCTGAACCGGGCAACCCGCGGTAATTTTGAGTCCAAAAGTCCGCGGTCGGACTGGTGTGGCTAATAGTTGCTCCAACGGGCGATAGAACGTCCAACCGAATCGTTGGAATCAACAATAGACGTCCCAACAAGCGAGCGAGTCTCTGGCTCGTGTCGGACGTGACCCATTTATCGCTTGGGCCACGGGAGATGGCCAGTAAGCTCTGGAAGCAACTCTTCACTCTCGTCGGCCTCGCTGCTATTCGACGGTGGCCGCCCCACCTGTTCGAAGGTGATCAGCGACAGTGTCTGCTTCCAAGTGCGGATGTGAAACGCCTCCTCATAGCAGCAGAACGCGTCTGCTGCATCACTTGAACTCCAGTCAGTCGCGTCGAGATCTACTTTTTCGACGGTCGTGCCGTTGGAAAGGCACCTCGCAGCCGCAGATGCCCTCGGTAGAGCGACGCCGGACTGGATGAAAACGCGGCGGTCTCGGAGCGCGCTCGACGGGATCACATTCTGGACCTTGCCCCCTTCAGCGAAGACGTAGGCTACCAGGGTCGTGGATGCGCGAGCGAAGCTGGAGGCGACGCAAGGGCGCGAAGCCTGGAAGTGGTCGGACAGTCGTTGTAGCGCATCCACGGAGAAAATTTCTTCGGAAACCAAGGGTCGGAGCAAATGGGATGGCACCAGGCACTCCGCAGCAAACACGTCGCAGAGTCGCTCCTCGATCGGGCGTCCTGAAAATCGCTCAAGTTCATTCGAGTGAATCTTCGCGCCGTGATTCGACGGCAGGCCGAGCACGTGATGTGCGATTTCGTGGAGGATCGTGAATCTCCGTCGATAGGGGTCGTCGTTTTTGTTGACGACTATGTAGTTCTTGCCGCCTTTTGAAAACGTGTTCCCTGCTTCTCCCGATGCGAGCAGATCACTCTCTCGCACCTCGAAGCCCTGGGAAGAAGCTAGCGCCATCACATCGATCGGCGCCGAAGTCAGCTGTCCCACGAACTGTCTGGCGCGGCCAATGACCGATAGCTCGTCCATGAATCTTCAGAAAGACCTGACCATATCGATGAGCTTCAACCAGCCCGCCTGATCACTAGGCCTGTTGCCGCGAAAGCTCATAGTTGCGACAGGCTCAATATCCTCCAATGGAATGTCTGGCCTCTCGACGATCAGTGCATACAGCCCATCGTCGATGTCCGACTTGAGAAGCAGCGACACGATTTCCCTTTCCCGCTGCGATAAATCCAACGCGTTTGTCAGCTTCGCGATGGTCTCCGCGGAGGGTGCGTCTCGGTCGCCTTTCTCCAGCCGCCAGATATAGACATGGTTGAGATCGTCTGCTCTCTTCTCCAACTCTCTGAGACTAAAGCCTTTTCGCTCCCTAACCTCGGCGATGTAGCGTCCGAAATCCACTCTGCCTCCTGAGGCCTTGATCCTAGTCGGGAGAGAGTATAGGCTTGTTGCCCAAGTCAGTAACACCCCGCCGCTACAGAGCGGCTTTTTTCGGAAGCGAGTGTTGCCTGATGACGTAACAGCCCGCGTGCCGCGGGCTTTTTCTGGGCAACACTGTTGCCTGAGAACGTAACGAGGTGTCGACATGAGCAAAACACGAAATCTGAAGCCGGGCCAGCCGGCCCCCGCTTCTGGTCAGTACCAGATCACCGGCCCGCGTGGTGGAAAGGGTCCTGAACGCACAGTGGTTCGCAATGAGCCGCTTCCGCCCACGCCCAGCCCCAAGTCCACGTACACCCTGGTAGATCGCACAAAGACCAAGTAGCCCGACCGAACGGGCGCCGCACGCTGTAAGACACGAACCGGGTCTGATCAGCGGCGGCGCCCGCCGGCCATCTCCCACATCGATAGAGGCCCACAGATGAACTCCTTCCCTAACCTCAGGCTGCCTCTGTCGGAGCCCATCGACTTCCTGCTGGCGGATGTTGCGATCCGTGTGCAGTTGAGCTCCACTCACCATGCCCTCGCGGTCAGTCGCTACGCGACCGTCAACAAGTGGATCGAGCGCCCGGGTAGTCCGTTGCAAGATCGTGTCGAGATTTTCTACCCGCAGGGCTCGATGGCGATTGGAGCGACTATCGCGTCGAAGCTGGAGTACGACGAGTTCGACATCGACTTGATCGCGCAACTCGACCTTCCTGACGACACTCCGCCCCACCAGATGCTCAACATCCTCGAGGCCGCAATTCGCGGTGAGCCTGGGTCGCGGTATTACGACATGACCGAGCGATGCACTCGTTGCGTCCAGGTCCGGTACGCCGACGGCATGCATCTGGATGTCACACCTATGGTGCGGATACCGCTGTTGGCCGAGCGCTGCGGATTCATCTTCCATGCAAGGCATCGGCACGCTGGTGTCGATGATCGAAGAATTGTTGCCAACCCCTGGGGCTTTGCGCAGTGGTTCATTGCGCTCACGCCTGCAGAGCGGCGCTTCGTGGAAGCCTTCGATGCTCGCGTGGCTGCCTATGCCAACACGATCGTTCTGGCGGAAGCGGAGGTTGAGCCAGTTCCTGATCTTTGCCCCGTGCACGAGAAGTCGATGGCCGTTATCGCCTTGCAGTTGCTGAAGCGCTGGCGAAACGTGCAATACGACCAACGCGAGGGACGGTTTCCGCCGTCGGTCGTGCTGGCCAAGTTCGTCGCGGATAACGCCAATAGGACTCAAACGCTCTCCGAAGAGCTGCTCCACCAGGCACAACAGCTCAAGCTCGTTTTCGAGCAGGCGCAACGATGTCGAGAGAAGATCGTCGTGCGGAACCCTGCGTGCGAGAGCGATGTGTTCACTGATCGTTGGCCAGAATGTCTTGAGGCCCAGGATTTGTTCCTCACCGACCTCACGACCTTGGTTCGCAAGCTTGAGCTTCTGCGCGGAGACTGCGACCTGGCCACGATGCAGCACCTTCTCTCCGAGCTCTTCGGCGAGCGACCCACGCTGGAGGCGATCAAGTCGTATAACAGGGAAGCTGGCCGGGCGATCGTTGAAGGGCGGTCCCGCCACATCGCCGGCAGCGGACGCTTCGAGATGCCGAGCGCGCCGGCAGTTGCCGCTGTTACCTCCACCCTCGCAACGACAAGCCACGCAACACCGAAGCACACCTACTTTGGATCGACCACCGAATGATGGCGATGCGCGATCAGATTCGGCGCATGCGCCAGCTCTACCCAGGCTTCCAGGTCACCTTCGACGGAGGTTGGCTGGTAGTCTGGGAAGGAAATCTACGACCCATTGCGAAGACTTATCGGGTCCAAGTCGCGTTAACGCTGAAAGACTGGCTGGGCGATATGCGCATCGATGCCCCCTTCCCTCAGGTTTGGCTGATCGAACCCAGGTTGGTGATTGCATGCGAGTTAGCGCCTGATCAGCTGGTGCCACACATCTACCCCAACACATCGGATCTGACACGCTCAGGTCTCTGCCTCTTCGATCCCGCGCAACGCGAATGGACTCGCGACATGGCCATCGCGGACACAACGCTTCCGTGGACTATTGACTGGTTGACGAGCTACGAAGGATGGCTGGCGACTGGTGAGTGGACTGGTGGCGGAAGGGATCATGTAAGGGCAAGCGTTTGAACAGTCTCATGCCGGAGCCGCGGTCTGCCGGTGCCCTCTCGAAGCGCCGCGCGCAGCAGCCTTGGCCGGCGGACCGAGAATTTCGAATCCTCTCGATCGACGGCGGTGGCATCAAGGGAATCTTCCCTGCGTCAGTCCTGGCGGAGCTGGAGGAACGCTATTTGACCGGCGGCTCTGTTGCCGATCATTTTGACCTGATCACGGGCACATCCACGGGTGGCATCGTCGCACTCGGTCTATCCATTGGACTGCCGGCTCGTGACATCGCCAACCTCTACGTAGAACGCGGCGCTGAGCTATTCCCTCCCTATCCTTCAAATTGGTTCGGGAGGCTTCGACAGCGGTGGGACGGTGCACGAAACCTCTTCTACAACCGCTACGACAAAAGTGCTCTAGCACGACTCCTCGATGAGACGTTCGGTCAGCGCTTGTTCGGACACGCAAAGTGTCGCCTGTGCATTCCGTCCATCGATGGTCGTCACGGCAACGTCTATATCTTCAAGACGCCCCACCACCCGGACTATGTGAAGGATCAACACGAGCGGATGACCACCGTCGCCTCTGCCACATCGGCCGCCCCAACCTACTTCAAGCCGCTGGAATCCGGAGGCTACCGCTTTGTGGATGGGGGACTCTGGGCCAACAATCCCCTCATGGTCGGGTTGGTCGACGCGCTCGCGTGCTTCGAAGTCGATCGGCACAAAGTCAGAATCCTGAGCCTCGGATGCGGCGACGAGCCCTACACCGTGAGCGATCGAATGATCGAACGAGGTGGCCTATTGTCCTGGCGAACTGCGATCGATGCGGCGATTGCATTTCAATCAGAGAGCGCGCTTGGCCAAGCAAGGCTGCTGATAGGGGCAGAGCGCTTGCTGCGTATTGCTCCAACGACGTTCAATCCACCGATCAAGTTGGATGATTGGGCGGCCGCCAGAAGCAAGTTACCTGGGGAGGCCGTAGCAGCCGTTGATGCGAACGGCGACTTCATCCGGCGCGCCTTTCTCGATCGAGATCTCGGCCAAGCAGAAATGGCCGAGCCAGTCAGACGGGCCTTGCTCCGAGCGGGCCCGGCTGCTACACCCTGCGTGTTCGGATTCTAGTGAAGGAGCTCGCTATCCCGGTGGTCAAGGAGCATGTCCTGTCGATTGATGGCGAGGTCAAGAAAATGGAGCTACCCGAACTGGGACGCCTGCTCCTCGATCGCCGTCTCGATGCCGCCGAGTGAAGCATCGCACCGGCGGCCACCTTCATCTGCAGAAGATGACGATCCGCACGCCACACCCCACGATCCCACACGCGTCAGCCGTTCACCGGCCGTCGAGGTCTAACCCGCTGCGCGCCAGAGGCTGCAGGGCGCCGTCAACCCCCTCGACGTCCGGCAACGCTGGCTCCCGTAGCGGCACCCGTTGCTACGCCTCTCTCCACGCGCCAGAATCGAGGCCTGAGCCCGCTTTCAGCCCGCGCGTGGGGCTGGCATCTCGCTCTGCCGAGGGTTCTGCCCTGTTCCTGGAAATCGACGACTGGCGACGCTGGTGCGAATCGCTGGCCCCGTGGCTGGACCAGCGGTTTCATCCGACGGTGCTGGAGCGGTTCCACGAAGCGGTGCAACCCGACTGGCTGACTTGGCTCGACGCAGAGCAGGCGGCGCAGACTGGAACGAACGATTCGAGCCGGGCGCTCTTCGCGCCTTACCTGCACGCCACATATCAGGGCGTCCGGGTCTTTCACGCCACGCGATTGCCCGATTTGAATGGGGTTCGGGCACAGGGATTGCGGGCATGGAGTGCGGATGAACTTCGTTTGGCAGCTCGCGACGCGCTGGACGCCGCAGTGGCGCCCGTCCAGCTCGAACGGTCCATCGCGCTCAACGACCCCGTCCACCGAGGTGGCAGGGTGTACTCCTTCGCGTCCCTGAGCCACACACTCGGGACTCTCGATGGCGATCGCCCAGGAAGGCTGCCCGCCTTCGCTCGCCAAGGCGGGGAGTTCCTGGGCAGCGTGGCCGAACAGGCAGGAGTGGGAGAGCACTACACGCGTCGACCCGGACGGGCCTTTCTTCTAGCCTGCGATGTGCCATGGGAGAGCATGTCAGACGACCTCGCCAGCGGCATCGCGCACGATGTCCTGACAAGCCTCTTGACTTGGCGCTTCCTGGACGTGAGCGCCTACTCGATGCTGGGCAGGTATGAGTGCATTTCCACCCACCGCGACATACCACCGGAGAGCATCCAAGCCTTCGCCGATGTAGAACACGCGGTCGACCGCACCGACGTGAAGGCTTCGGAGATCCCATGGCAGGCATTCCGGCACGACGAATCGCTCCGCTGAGCGGCAGCATTACTCACGACCCATGACGATCTCGCGCTTAGCGCCGACCGATCGGATCGGCGCTGCTTCGGCAGCGGCGTGTCAGCGCCGCGGCGGATCGGCCACGAACGCGCCCGGGAACGGCTGCGGAGCGCGCTCGGCGAGCGGCCGCGCGATGATGCCGCGCGCGACCAGGTTGCGATAGCTGTCGTACCAGACCGCGACCTGTTCGGCCGGGCGATCGCTGGCGCGTACGAAGCGCGTCTGCGTCACGCTCGAGCTCTCGCGCTCGCCATGGCCGGTGCCGAGCCGTTCGGCCGGGCGCGCCGCGCGGGCCTGCGCCTGCGCCGCGTCGGCCGATTGCGCCTTCTCTTCGTGGGCGGTTGCCGGTGGTGCCGGCATCGCTTCCGCGGCGATCTTCGGCGCCGGCTCGCGCCGCCGGATCGGCAGGCGCTCGCGGAACGCGGCGACGCCGATCACGCCGACGTCGTCGGGCCGGCCGGTCAGCGCCGCGTAGCTGTCGGGCAATGCCGTGAACGTGAACTGCGCGACTTCGTCCAGGCTCTTGCGCCAGCCGAGGATCTCGGTGGTTTCCCACGGGCCGAGCACGTAGCCGTTCTGGCCCGGATCGGCGGTCTCGCCGGTCACCGCGTTGACGCCGTCGACCGACAGCACCGCCAGGACGCGGCCGCCGCTGCGATTGGTCAGGCGGATCGCGTAGCGGTGATCGGGCGCGCCGGCGACGTGCGCGCGGCCGTCGCGATGGTGCTGGGTGAGAACCTGGCCGGTTTCGCGGTCGACGACGGCGAGGTCGATCAGCGTGCCGGCCTGGAGCGGAGCGGCGAACAGGGCGGCGAGAGCGGTGGCGAGGACGATGCGCATGGTGGAGCTCCTGTGTCGGGTGGGGCTCTGCAACGCGGCGGCCGTCGCGGCGGGGTTGCGCATCGCGGCCATCGGCCGTTCGTGCAATGGCGGCCGGCGCGGTTTCGCGAGAAACTGGCGGTCCTTTTTCCAGCCCGACGAAGACAACGCGTGAATAAAGTCCATGCAAACGCGGCGGAAGCGCTGAACGGCCTGCTGTTCGACCGCATGACCATCGCCGCCGGCGGCTTCGGCCTGTGCGGCATCCCGGAGAACCTGATCGGCGCGCTGCTGGCGGCCGGTACGCGCGAGCTGACGATCGTCGGCAACAATGCCGGCGTCGACGATTTCGGCATGGGGCCGCTGCTCAAGACGCGCCAGGTCAAGAAGGTCGTCGCGTCCTACGTCGGCGAGAACAAGGAGTTCGAGCGCCAGGTGCTGGCCGGCGAGCTCGAGCTCGAGCTGGTGCCGCAGGGCACGCTGGCCGAGCGGCTGCGCGCCGGCGGCGCCGGCATCCCGGGCTTCTACACGCGCACCGCGTTCGGCACCAAGCTGGCCGAGGGCCGCGAGACCAAGGTGTTCGACGGCAAGGAGTACGTGCTCGAGGAAGGCATCCGCGCCGATGTCTCGCTGATCAAGGCATGGAAGGGCGATGCGCTCGGCAACCTGGTGTTCCGCAAGACCGCGCGCAACTTCAACCCGATGATCGCGACCTGCGGCAAGGTCTGCGTCGCCGAGGTCGAGGAGCTGGTCGAGGTCGGATCACTCGATCCGGACCAGATCCACGTGCCGGGCATCTACGTCGACCGCATCATCCAGGGCGAGCGCTACGAGAAGCGCATCGAGTTCCGCACCGTCGCCGGCGCCAACACCGGCAAGGAAAGCCCGATACGCGTCGCGATGGCACAGCGTGCCGCGCGCGAGCTGCGCGACGGCTACTACGTCAATCTCGGCATCGGCATTCCAACCCTGGTCGCCAACTTCATTCCGGCCGGCATGGACGTCACGCTGCAGTCGGAGAACGGCCTGCTCGGCATCGGCCCGTTCCCGGCCGACGCCGATGTCGACGCCGATCTGATCAATGCCGGCAAGCAGACGATCACGGCGCTGCCGGGCGCCAGCTTCTTCTCGAGCGCCGACTCGTTCGCGATGATCCGCGGCGGCCACATCGACCTGTCGATCCTCGGCGGACTCGAGGTATCCGGCACCGGCGATCTGGCCAACTGGATGGTGCCCGGCAAGATGGTCAAGGGGCCCGGCGGCGCGATGGATCTGGTCAGCGGCGTCAAGCGCGTCGTCGTGCTGATGGAGCACACCGCGAAGGACGGCACGCCGAAGATCCGCAATGCCTGCACGCTGCCGATCACCGGCCAGCAGGTGGTGGACCTGATCATCACCGACCTGGCCGTGTTCGAGGTCGAGCGCGGCAAGGGCCTGACCCTGATCGAGCTGCAGGACGGCGTCAGCGTCGAGGACGTGCGTGCCAAGACCGAGTGCGCGTTCGCGGTGGCGCCGGGCCTGGCCTGATCGATCGCCGTCCGCGTGCCGCGCCGGCTCCGGTGCGGCACGCCGGACGCACTCATTCGAGTACTCCTGGGTATTCAAAACGACCGGCCGGCTGGCTATGCTCGGGCGGTCGCCGACGGCGTCCGCTGCGCCTGCGTGCGCGATCGGCCGAGCGTCGCCGACGGCTCGGCAGCGGCCGTCCTCGGGCTGATGCGGGCCTCCCCTGACGAAGGCAGGCGCGGATCCTTCCGGATCCGGGTCGACCCACGAACCGGAGATCGACGATGGTCACCCTGACCGTTAACGGCCGCGAGCAGCGCTTCGACGGCAATCCCGAGATGCCGCTGCTGTGGTACCTGCGCGACGTGCTCGGCCTGACCGGCGCCAAGTACGGCTGCGGCATGGCCCTGTGCGGCGTTTGCACGATTCATCTCGACGGCGTCGCAATGCGCGCCTGCGTGACGCCGGTCGCGGCGGCCGAGGGCCGCCAGGTGACGACGATCGAAGGTCTGTCGCCCGATGCGAGCCATCCGGTCCAGCAGGCCTGGACCGAGTTGAACGTCGCGCAGTGCGGCTACTGCCAGTGCGGTCAGATCATGCAGGCGGCCTCGCTGCTGAAGGACAAACCCAAACCGACCGACGCGGACATTGACGCGGCGATGGTCGGCAACCTGTGCCGCTGCGGCACCTATACGCGAATCCGCGCGGCGATCCATCTGGCGGTCGAGAAGAGCGGAGGTGGCGCATGATGCCCGACGGTCTGGACGGCCCGCGCGGCGCCGCTGCGGCGCCGGCCGAGGCACACGACGCCGACGCGCAGCCGATCGTCAACGTCAGCCGGCGTGCATTCCTGCTCGGCCTCGGCGCCGGCGCGCTGGTGCTGGCGGTGGCGCCGGCGCTCGCTGCCGATCCGCCGCGCCGCTACGGCGGCGATGGCATGCCCGGCGGCCTCAAGGACGATCCGCGGCTGTTCGTCGCGATCGCCGCCGACGGCACCGTCACGATCCTCAACCACCGCGCCGAGATGGGGCAGGGCGTGCGCACCAGCGTGCCGATGATCATCGCCGACGAGCTGGAGGCGGACTGGGCGCGCGTGCAGGTCCGCCAGGCGCCCGGCGACGAGACGAAGTACGGCAACCAGAACACCGACGGCTCGCGCTCGATCCGCCATAACTTCGAGCCGCTGCGGCGTGCCGGCGCAGCCGCGCGGCAGATGCTGATCGCGGCCGCGGCCGCAAGCTGGAAGGTGCCGGCCGCCGAGATCGTCGCCGAGCAGCACGTGCTGACGCATGCCGGCAGCGGCCGGCGTGCCGGCTACGGCGAGTTCGCGGCCGCCGCGGCCGCGCTGCCGGTGCCGAGCGGCGAGGCCTTGAAGCTCAAGCAGCCGGCGCAGTTCCGCTACATCGGCAAGGGACGCATCGGCGGCATCGACAACCGCGACATCGTCAGCGGCAAGGCGCAGTACGGCATCGACACGCGCGTGCCGGGCATGGTCTACGCGGTCGTCGCGCGGCCGCCGGTCTACGGCGGCCGGGTCAAGCGCCACGATGCCGCGGCCGCGCTGAAGGTGCCCGGCGTGCTCAAGGTGCTGCCGCTCGACGGCGCGCCGATTCCGTCGGCGTTCTTCCCGCTCGGCGGCGTCGCGGTCGTCGCCGAGAACACCTGGGCCGCGATCGAGGGCCGCAAGGCGCTGCAGATCGAATGGGACCACGGCCCGAACGCGGGCTACGACTCGCAGCGCTATCGCGCCGCGCTCGAAACCGCCTCGCGCGCCGAGGGCCAGCTCGTCTACGAGCGCGGCGCGACCTATGCCGAACTGGCCAAGGCCGAGCGCAAGATCGCCGTGGAGTACTACGTGCCGCATCTGGCGCATGCGCCGATGGAGCCGCCGGCGGCGGTGGTGCGCGCCGATGCCGACGGCGCCGAGGCCTGGGCCTGCGTGCAGGCGCCGCAGGCCACGCGCGCCTTGCTGGCCGGCCTGCTGAAGCTGCCCGAAGAGCGCGTGACGATCCACCAGACCCTGCTCGGCGGCGGCTTCGGCCGCAAGTCCAAGCCGGACTTCGTCGCCGAGGCGGCCGTGCTGTCGCGTGCGCTGGACGGCAAGCCGGTCAAGCTGACCTGGACGCGCGAGGACGACATCGTCAACGACTATTTCCACACCGTCTCGCTGGAGCGCATCGAGGCGGCGGTCGACGCGGCCGGCAAGCCGCTGGCCTGGCTGCACCGCAGCGCGGCGCCGTCGATCGCCTCGCTGTTCGGGCCCGACCCGAAGCATCAGCGCGACTTCGAGCTCGGCCAGGGCCTGACCGACCTGGCGACTGCGGTGCCGCACTACCGCGTCGAGAATCCCGAGGCGCCCGCGCATACGCGCATCGGCTGGTTCCGCTCGGTCTACAACATCCCGCACGCGTTCGCGACGCAGTCGGCCGTGGCCGAGCTCGCGCATGCGGCCGGCCGCGACCCGAAGGACTTCCTGCTCGACTTCATCGGGCCGGCGCGCACGATCGATCCGGTCTCGATGAAGACGCCGAACTACGGCGAGGACCCGGCACGTTATCCGCTCGACGCCGGCCGGCTGCGCCGCGTCGCCGAGGTCGCCGCGCAGGGCGCCGGCTGGGGCCGCACGCTGCCGCGCGGCAAGGGGCTCGGCATCGCCGCGCACCGCAGCTTCGTCAGCTACGTGGCCGTCGTCGTCGAGGTCGAGGTCGGCGACGACGGCACGCTGTCGATTCCGCGCGTCGATATCGCGGTCGACTGCGGACCGCAGGTCAATCCGGAACGCGTGCGCTCGCAAATGGAAGGCGCGGTGATCCAGGGCCTGGGCTTGGCGGCGACCGGCGAGATCCGTTTCGCCGAAGGGCGCGCCGTGCAGAGCAACTTCCACGACTATCTGCTGCCGCGCATCGATGCCGCGCCGCGCGCGATCCACGTGCACGCGGTCGGTGCCGACGACTACGCCCGGCCGCTCGGCGGCGTCGGCGAGCCGGGCCTGCCGCCGGTGGCGCCGGCGCTGACCAATGCGATCTTCGCGGCGACCGGCCAGCGGATCCGCAGCCTTCCGATCGGCCGGCAGCTGGCCGGCTGGCGCGACGCCGGCAAGGCCGACGGCTGAGCGCGGACGAGGCCACGATGGCGCTCGTCTGCGGCGGCGACGCCGGTCCGGCCGCGCCGGCCACGGCCGCTGCGGCCAGCGGCGGACCGCGCGCGGTCGTCGAGGCGCTGCTCGCCGCGGCGCACGCCGGCGTACCGGCCGCGCTCGGCCTGGTCGTCGACACGCTCGGCTCGACCTATGCCAAATCCGGCGCCGCGCTGTGCATCGGCGGCGCCGGCCGCGTCGGCTGGATCAGCGGCGGCTGCCTGGAGTCCTCGCTCGAGGCCAGTGCACAGGCGCTGGTCGCGGCCGGCCATGCCGGCCTGATCGAGTACGACACGCGCGACGACGCCGATCTCATCGTCGGCAGCGGCATCGGCTGCCGCGGCGTGGTGCGGATCGCGGTGATTCCGCTGGCCGTGCTGCCCGGCATCGCGCGGGCGCTGCAGGCCTGGATCGATCAAGGATGCGCGCTCGCGATCGAGCTGGAGGTCGGCGGCGCACTCGCCGTCTCGGCCGGTGGCGAGGCGTTGCGCTGGCCGCTGGCGTGGACCGATTCCGCGCCGGTCGCGAGCGGCTCGACCTATGCGCTGCTGATCGCGGCTGCGCCGCGCGTGCTGGTCGCCGGCGCCGGTCCCGAATCGGACCGGCTGGTGCCGTGGCTGCGCCAGCTCGGCTGGTACGTCGACGTCGTCGAACGGCGGCCGCGCTGGGCCGCGGCGGCCGCCGCGGCCGACCGGCATCTGCAAACGGCGGTCGGCGCCGCGCTGGCGCGGTCGCGCTACGACGCGGCCCTGGTCATGAACCACGATTTCGAGCTGGACCGCGATGCGCTCGAGCAGCTGTCGGCCGATCCGGTGCCGTGGATCGGCCTGCTCGGCCCGCCGGCGCGGCGTGACGATCTGCTGCGCCTGCTCGGTGCGGCGGCCGCCGACGCGCTGCGGCCGCGTCTGCACGCCCCGGTCGGCCTCGATTTGGGCGGACGCGGGCCGGAGTCGATCGCATTGGCGATCGTCGCGCAGCTGCACGCCTGGCGTCATCGTGGCGAGTGAGCATGCTGCGGTGGTGCTCGCGGCCGGTCTCAGCCGGCGGCTCGGACGCCCGAAACAGCTGCTGCGCCGAGACGGGGTGAGCCTGCTGCGGCATGCGCTCGATGCGGTGCTGGCGACCGCGCCGCTGCGCGTCGTCGCGGTGCTGTCGGCGGACATGCCGGCGCTCGAGCGCGAGCTCGACGGCCTGCCGGTCGAGCGCTGCGTCAATGCGGCGCCGCAGACCGGCATCGCCGGCTCGCTGCAGCGGGCCGCGGCCGCGCTCGCCGATCACGCCGGGCCCACGCTGATCGTCGGCGTCGACCAGATCCACCTGCGCCGCGCGCATCTCGATGCGCTGCTCGCGGTCGGCGGCGAAGGCGACGTCGCCAGCGGCTACGGCCCTGCCTTCGGTCTGCCGGCGCGGGTCGGCGCGGTCACGCTGCGGCGTGCCGCCGAGCTGAGCGGCGATGCCGGCTTCCGATCGCTGTGGTCGCGCTCCGGTGCGTCGCCGCGACGCGTGGAGGCGCCCGAGCTCGCGTTCGATCTCGACACGCCCGACGCACTCGCGACCGCGATCGCGGCCGGCTGGATCGACCGCTGACGCCCGCTGCGACACGGTCCGCGAAGCGCTGCCGCTGTGCCGCAGGCCTCGCGACAGGTGCTGCGGCGCTCCGGCGCATCGCCGCCGGCTCCGCCGGCCCAAGCGGCCCAGCCCAATCGATGCTGAACGCCAGCGCGCGGCGAGCGCAGGAGATTGCCCGCGATTTCGTTCTGGTCGGCATCCCCTTGCCGACGAGACCCGCCATGAACCTGTTCCTCGCCACCTGGATGCGCGCCACGCCGCGCCACCTGCCGGCACGCCGGCCGCATCGACGCAGAAGCCGCGACGGCGCGGCGGCATCGACGCCGCGCGCGATCGAGCAGGCTCCCGCCCCCGGTGTTGCAGCGGTCCCGCGCCGCGCCGGCTGAGACCGGTTCAGTCCTCCGCGTCGCGGCGCGCGATCGCGCGCGAGGTCGCCAGCCCGATCAGGCGCGAGACGACCAGGGCGATGTACATCACGCCGGCGAACTGCTCGAGCATGACCAGGGCGCGCGCCGGCGGCCGGATCGGCATGATGTCGCTCAAGCCCACGCCCGACAGCGTGCTGAAGCTCAGGAACAGAAGCTCCATCCAGGTCCGCGGCGCCTGCGGATCGACGGCGGCGACGAAGCTGCCCGGAAACCACTGCTGGCAGACCAGGTATGCGAACGCGAACGCCCAGGCCAGCAGCGTGAACGTCGCGCCGGCCGCGAACAGCTCGTCGCCGGTGACGCGGTGATCGCGCAGCATGTAGGCGGTCAGGCCGCCGGCCGCGTAGAAGTACAGCGCGCCTTCGAGCAGCTGCGCGGCGACCGCCAGACCCGGCGGGCCGATCCCGCCGCCGGCCAGCAGCGACAGCAGCACGGCCGGCGCGGCCAGCAGCCAGGCGATCCAGTTGACGGCGGGGCCGCGATTGACGACCCACAGCGCCAGCGCGAGCACCAGCATGCCGAACGCGCCGAACGCGGCGCGACCCGGCGCGGTGTGTTCCATCGCCGGATACAGCACGACGCCGAGCAGCTGCACCGACAGCAGCAGCGCCGAGGGATGGCGCTTGAGCGTCGCCAGCGTCTTGAGCAGGTTCGGGGCCATCGGCTGCGGTCCACGGCGTGGGCGCGCGTCGGCTGCGTCCATGATGGCGCGCCGGCGCGGGCGTAGAATCCGCGCGCATTCTGTCACGGGAGCGATCATGCGTGTCTGCGTCTACTGCGCATCGAGCGAGCACTGCGACCGCGTTTACCACGAGGCGGCGTTCGCGCTCGGCCGGCAACTGGCCGAGGCCGGCTGCACGACGGTCTACGGCGGCGGCGCGGTCGGTCTGATGGGATCGCTGGCCGACGGTGCGCTGGCGGCCGGCGGCCAGGTCGTCGGCATCATTCCGCGCTTCATGACCGAGGTCGAATGGCAGCATCCGGGCCTGGCCTCGCTCGAGGTCGTCGAGGACATGCGCGAGCGCAAGCACCGCCTGCTGACCGGATCGGACGCGGTCGTCGCGCTGCCGGGCGGCTGCGGCACGCTGGAGGAGCTGTTCGAGGCGATCACGCTCAAGCGCCTCGGACTCTATTTCAATCCGATCGTGCTGGTCGACGTGCAGGGCTTCTACGCGCCGCTGCAGGCGTTCATGGAGCAGGTGGTCGCGCAGCGCTTCATGAATCCGGAGCACCTGGACATGTGGCACCTCGTCGACCGCGTCGAGGAGGTGCTGCCGGCGATCCGGCGCATTCCGCGCTGGCGCGAGGATGCGCGCAACTACGCGGTGGTGCGCTGAGCGCGGTGCGCTCGCGCCGCTTCGCTCAGGCCGCGCCGGGCCCGGCGAAGAAGCGCTGCACGTCAGCCAGCTCGCGGGTCTGCGGCAGCGGCGGCAGGCTGCGCAGGAACAGCTTGCCGTAAGGCCGCGACACCAGACGCGGATCGCACAGCATCAGCACGCCGCGGTCGCCGACGTCGCGGATCAGCCGGCCGGCGCCCTGCTTGAGCGCGATCACCGCGGCCGGGATCTGCCATTGCGTGAACGGATTGCCGCCGGCCTCGCGCAGCGCTTCCAGCCGCGCGGTCAGTACCGGATCGTCCGGCGCCGCGAACGGCAGCTTGTCGATGATCACGCACGACAGCGCCTCGCCGGCGACGTCGACGCCTTCCCAGAAACTGGCCGCGCCGAGCAGCACGCCGTTGCCGGACGCGCGGAACGCGTCGAGCAGCTGGTGCCGCGGCGCGGTGCCCTGCACGAACAGCGGCCAGGTGCCGATTTCGGTCAGCCGCTCGGCCGCGCGGCGCAGCGCGCGGTGCGAGGTGAACAGCAGGAAGGCCCGGCCGCGCGAGGCCTCGAGCACCGGCAGCGCCGCGTCGACGACGTGATCGGTGTACAGCGGCGAGGACGGATCGGGCAGGCCCGGCGGCAGATAGGCCAGCGCCTGATGCGCGTAGTCGAACGGGCTCTCCAGCGACAGCGTGTCCGGATCGTCGAGGCCGAGCTGACGCGCGAAATGATCGAAGCGGCCGCCGACCGACAGCGTCGCCGAGGTGTAGATCCAGGCCGCGCGGCTCTGCGCGCGCAGCTCGCGCAGCGGCGCGGACAGGTCCAGCGGCGTGGCGTGCAGCGAGAAGCCGTGCGGCGTGGTCTCGTACCAGTGCACGAAGTCGCGTGCGCCGGCCTCGCGCACCTGGCGCAGCCGCGCGATCTGCTCGCCGGCGCGCTCGTGCAGCGCCGCGAAGCCGCGGCTGCGTTCGGCCTGGCCTTCGAGGCCGTCGGCCAGCCGATGCAGCGCCTGGTCGAGCTGGTCGAGCAGATCCGGCACCTCCGGCGCGGCCATCACCAGCGACAGCGCGCCGCGCGAGGGCAAGCTATCGATCGCCAGGCGCAGCCGCTGCAGCAGAGGCGCCAGCGGCTCGGTCAGCGGCTGCAGCAGCGCCAATGCACCGCTGACGTTGCCGCATTCGGCCAATGCGTCCTGTGCGAGTTCGCCGACCTGGCGCGCCGACAGGCTGGTCGAGAAGAACTGGCCGGCCAGTTCCGGAATCTGGTGCGCCTCGTCGAGCACGAAGGCCTGCGCGCCCGGCAGAATCTCGCCGAAGCCTTCCTGGCGCAGCGCCAGATCCGCAAACAGCAGGTGGTGGTTGACGACGACCAGGTCGGCTTCCTGCGCGGCGCGGCGCGCCTTGACGACGAAGCAGTCGTTGAACATCGGACATTCGGTGCCGAGGCAGTTCTCGGTGGTCGAGGTCACGCGCGGCCACAGCGGCGAGTCCTCGGCGATCTCGGCCAGTTCGGCGCGGTCGCCGCTGATCGTGCGCGTCGACCAGGCGCGGATCGTCTGCAGCTGGCCGACCTGCTGGCGCGACGCGAAGCGGCCGTCCTTGTGCGCCTGGTCGAGCCGGTACAGGCACAGATAGTTGGCGCGGCCCTTCAGCAGCGCCGCCGACAGCCGCGCGCCGAGCACGCTGCGCACGCGCGGCAGATCGCGATGGAACAGCTGGTCCTGCAGCGCCTTGGTGCCGGTCGAGACGATCACGCGGCGGCCCGATTCGAGCGCCGGCACCAGGTACGCGAAGGTCTTGCCGGTGCCGGTGCCGGCCTCGGCGATCAGCATGCGGCGGTCGGCGATCGCGTCCTCGACCGCCGCGGCCATCGCCTGCTGCTGCGCGCGCGGCGCGAAGCCCGGCACCTCCGACGCGAACGGACCGTCCGCGCCGAGCAGGTCGGCGGCCGCCAGCGCGGCGCCGCCGAACGTCGCCGCGTCACCGGCCTCGGCGCGCGCGGCGGCCGTCACATGCGGACCGGCGGCGCCTTGCGACATTCCTTGACCTGCCGTTCGGCCTCGGCCTTGCGAGGCGGGTCGCCGAGCAGCTCGCGTGTCTCGACCAGGGTCTGCCAGTTGCGCGCGCACAGCCCGCCCAGGCGCGGGCCGAGCCGGTAGCTGTGCATCGCGCGCTCCTCGGCCTCGCGCAGGCGGCCGCGGCCGAGCTCGATCTCGGCCAGCAGCTGCAGGATCTCCGGCGCCTCGGGCGCGAGCTTGAGCGCGCGCTCGGCCGCCTCGGCGGCGGCGTCGAGCCGGCCCTCGGCTTCGGCCTTCTCGGCCTGTTGCAGATAGCCGTCGACGGCCGGATCGCGCAGCGGCTGGACCTGCACGACCGAATCGTCGCCCTTGCCGGCGGCGCGCACCGCGGCGACCGCATCGCGGGCCGGCGGCGCGGGCGGCGGCGGTGCCTTCGGCGGCGGCTGCGCGCAGGCGGCGAGCAGTACCGCGGCGGCGGCAGGCAGCGTGAGGCGGAATCGGCGGATGGATGCGTGAGTCTTCATCAGTCGGTTTCTTCGGAGTCGGCGCGGTCACCGCCGAGCCATTGTCGCAGACGATCGAGCGCGCAGCCGCGTTGTTCGGTCGGGCCGTAGCCGGCGATGAACGGCACCTGCCGCGCGCCCTCGCAGGCCGCGTCGGTGCGGTGGCCGCTCGGCGGATCGATCCAGAGCCATTCCAGGCCGTCGCGTGGCGGCGCCAGCGGCGTGCTCGGCAGCTGCCGGAACAGCTCGATCCAGATTCGCAGCGCGCCGGTGGAGCCGTACAGGCCGGTCGGCTTGTTGTCGTCGCGGCCGACCCAGGCCACCGCGAGATGGCTGCCGGTGTAGCCGGCGAACCACGAATCGCGCTGGGTGTCGCTGGTGCCGGTCTTGCCGGCGGCGGCGAGGTGGCCGAGGCCGGCCTGCACGATCGTGCGGCCGGTGCCCTCGCGCGCCGCCTGCTGCAGCGCATGGGTGACCAGGCGCGACGGCGCGACGTAATCGCCGGTGCCGCTGCGGGTCTCGTAGCGCGCCAGCGGCCGGCCCTGCGCGTCGAGCACGCCGCGCAGCGCGCGCAGCGGCACGGCATGGCCGTCGGCCGCGAAGTACTGGTAGAGCTGGGCCACGTCGAGCGGGCTGAGCTCGACCGCGCCGAGCAGCAGCGACGGATTCGGGTTGATCGGCCGGCCCAGGCCGAACGACTCGACCAGGCCGCGCACGCGGTCGACGCCGACGCGCAGGCCCAGCTGCACCGTCGCCAGGTTCCAGCTGTTGGCGAGCACGTCGGCCAGCGGCACCTCGCCGTGCAGCAGGCCGTCGTCGTTCTTCGGACGCCAGCGGCTGCCGTCGCGCTGCGGCAGGTCGACCGGCGCGTCCTCGATCAGCGAGGCCAGCGAGTAGCGCTGCGGCTGCGCCAGCGCGACCAGGAACACGAACGGCTTGATCAGCGAGCCGATCGGCCGGCTTGCGGTCAGCGCGCGATTGAAGCCCGGGGCGTCCGGATCGCGGCCGCCGATCAGCGCCTGCACGTCGCCGTCGCGCGCGCCGGTGACGACGATGGCGGCCTCGACCGGATCGGCACGCGTGCCGAGCGCGGCCATCGCCTTGCCGAGCGCGGCCTCGGCCAGCCGCTGCGTCGACGGTGCCAGCGTGGTGTGGATCGCCAGGCCCGCGCTGTCGAGCTCCGCGTCCGGGTAGTCGCGCTGCAGCTGCGCGCGGACCAGGTCGAGGAAGGCCGGATAGCGGTTGCGCGGCAGCGCGCCGGCGGCCGAGACGTTGAGCGGCTGCGACTGCGCGGCGGTCAGCGTCTTCTCGTCGATCAGGCCGGTTTCGTAGAACTGCGCGAGCACGCGGTTGCGCCTTGCCATCGCGCGCTGCGGATAGCGGCGCGGATCGTGGTAGCTCGGCCCCTGCACGAGGCCGACCAGCAGCGCGATGTCGGCCGGTCCGAGGCTGCGCACGTCGCGCCCGAACCAGAACTCGCTGGCGGCCGCGAAACCGTGCACGGCCTGGCCGCCCTGCTGGCCGAGGAAGACCTCGTTGACGTAGGCCTCGAGGATCGCGCGCTTGTCGTAGCGCGCTTCGATCAGCAGCGCGATCAGCACCTCGTTGAGCTTGCGCAGCAGGTTCTGGCTGCGGTCGAGGAACAGGTTGCGGACCAGCTGCTGGGTCAGCGTCGAGCCGCCCTGGACGACGCGGCCGGCGCGCAGGTTGGCCCAGGCCGCGCGCGCGATCGCGACGCTGTCGATGCCGTGATGGTCCTTGAAGTCGCGGTCCTCGACCGCCTGCAGTCCGGCGACCAGCAGCGGCGGCGCTTCGCCGAGGCTCAGGATGCGGCGCTCCTCCTGCTGGCTGCCGTACAGCGTCGCGATGCGCGCCGGCTCCAGGCGGACCGGGCCGAGCGCCTCGCCGCTGTCGGCGTCGGCGACGCGCGCGACGCGGCCGTCGGCCAGCGTGACCGCGATGCGGCGCTCGCGCTCGCGGCCGTCGAGCCAGACGAACGCGCGCCGCGCGATCACGAAGCGGTTGCCGCCGCGCTCGTAGGTGCCGGGCCGGCGCGCGCCGGCCTCGTCGCGGTAGCGCGCCGCCTCCAGCTCCATCGTCAGCGTCTGCGCGTCCAGCGGCACGCCGGTGCCGAGCGTCAGCGGCCGCGCGTAGACGCGGCTCGGAATCTGCCAGGACAGGTCGTCGAAGCGGCTGCGCACCTGCCGGTCGAGCACGTACAGGTACGGCGCGAGGAAGCCGATGGCGACGCCGACGGCGAGCAGGAACGGAGCGCGCAGCCAGCGCCAGATCCAGGCGATCAGGGAGAACAAGCCGGAGAGCTAAGCAGCGTCGAGGCGACGGGAGCGGTCCAGTGTAGCCAAAGTGACAGGGCGCGGCGCCATCCCGGATAATCGCCGGTCGCCCCGCGGCTGGTCACCATGACGTCGATCCGCAGTTACCGCCTCTGCCTGTTCGGTTCGGACGCGCCGACCGCCGCGACGCTGGCCGCCTTCGGCCGGACCGCGACGGTACCGGTGCTGGCCGGCGCCTGGCCGCTGCCCGCCGTCGATCGAGAGGTCGTCCATTTGTCGGGCCTGCCGGCCGGCGACGATCCGCAGGTCCTGCTGCCGGCGCTGGCCGCGGCGTTCCCGGGCGAGACCCTGGTGCTGATGCGGACCGATGCCCGCCTGCCACCGCAGGCGATCGAACGCCTGCTGCGCGCGCTCGACGAGCCCGGCGTGCTGGTTGCGGTGCCGCTCGACGACGTCGACCCGGCGCGCTCGCCGCTGCCGCCGGGCTCGGTCAGCGACGCGCCGGTCGAGCGCCTCGATGCGCTGTGCTACGCCTACGGCGCGCGTGGCTGGTTCGACGGGCCGATCGCGCATGCGCCGCTGTCGGCCTGGAGCCCGTCCGCACTGGCGAGCCTCGATCTGTCGCAGCGGCGCTGGCTCGAATCGGCGCTCGACGCCGGCCTGCGCGGCGTCGTGCTCGACCATCTCTACGTCGCGACCGGCGGTGGCCTCGCCGGTGCGCCTGCCGAGACCGATCCGCGCGATCCGGAACCGCCTTCGCCGCTGGCGGCGCTGCGCGAACAGGTGCGCGCCGCGCTCGATGCCGATGCGGCGCCGGGCCTGGCCGGATTCGATACGCGCCCGGTGCTGCTGCACGTGCTGCACGGCTGGGGCGGCGGCGCCGAGCGTTGGGTGCGCGACTTCGCGTCGAGCTACGGCGACGCCCATCATCTGGTGCTGATCGCACGCGGCAGTCCGGCGCGCAAGCGCCCCGGCGAATGGCTCGAGCTGCACGACGGCGCGCTGCGCGGTCCGCCGCTGCGGCGCATCGCGCTGCCGCGGCCGATCGCCGACACCGCGATCGCCGATGCCGGCTATCGCGCCGTGCTCGAGTCCGTCCTCGCCGACTACGGCGTCGACGCGGTCGTCGTCTCCTCGCTGATCGGTCACAGCCTCGACGCGCTGCGCACCGGCCTGCCGACCGTGCGCATCGTGCACGATCACTATCCGCTGTGGCCGGTGCTGCATCGCGATTTCGGCGATCCGCGCCTGGCCTTCGACGCCGCGCAGCGCAGCGCCGACCTGGCTGCCGCCGGCGCCGACTACGAGTTCACCGAGCGCGATCCGGACCACTGGGCGCGGCTGCGCGACGCGTTCGTGGCCGCCGTGCTGGCGGCGCGCGTGCATCTGGCCGCGCCGAGCCGGTCCGCGCTCGAGGACGATCTGCGCTTGGCGCCGGAGCTGCGCGAGCTGCCGGCGACGGTGATTGCGCACGGCATCGCCGACTGGCGCCGGCCCGCGCTGCCGGCCGCGGTGCCGGCACGGCCGCGGCTGCGCCTGCTGATTCCGGGCCGGATCCGCCGCGGCAAGGGCGGCGAGCTGCTGCAGGCGGTGCTGCCGGCCCTGCGCGAGCGTGCCGAGCTGGTTCTGGTCGGCGCCGGCAGCGACGCGCATCGCCTGTTCGGCGAGCGCGGCGTGCATATCGTGCTCGACTACCGGCGCGACGAGCTGCCGGACCTGGTCGCGCGCGTCGCCGCCGATGCGGCCCTGCTGCTGCCGACCGTCGCCGAGACCTTCGGCTACACGCTGTCGGAGCTGCGCAGCCTCGGCGTGCCGGTCGTCGCCACGCGCGTCGGCGCGCTGGCCGAGCGGATCCGCGACGGCGTCGACGGCCTGCTGGTCGATCCGGACCCGGCGGCGGTGATCGCCGGCATCGACGCGATCCTCGCCGATCGCGGCCGGCTCGAGGCGGTGCGCAGCACGCTGGCCACGTTCCGCGAGCCTGATCTGGCCGCGATGAGCCGGGCCTATGCGGACCTGCTGCCGTCCTCGCCGCGACCGCCGCTGCGCTATCGCGCCGCGTCGATCGGCGCGGCGACGATGCAGGCCGCCGCCGCGGCTCGCGATCTGGCCGCGATCGGCCGGCGCGCGGCGACGCTGGACCGCGATCTGGCCGCGGCCGAGCGCGAGAGCGCGCGCCGCGGCGAATGGGGTCACCGGCTCGATCACGAGCTCGGCGTGCTGCGCGGCGAGTTCGACGAGCGCTCGCGCTGGGCGCTGGCGTTGAACGAGGAGCTCGATCGCATCAAGCCGGTCTACGAGCAGATGCTGGCCAGCACGTCCTGGCGCATCACCGCGCCGCTGCGTGCGGCGATGGTGCGGCTGCGCGGCCTGCGCGCCGCGGCGCGGTATCACCGCCTGCGCATGGCCGGCCTGCTCGGTCGCGTGCGCGGCAGTCTGGCGCGACGTGGCCTGGCCGGCACGCTGGCGCGAATCGGTCGCGAGCTGCGCGCGGCGCCGCCGCCGAAGCGGCTGAAGACCTACGCCGAACCGGACGGCCGCTTCGCGCCGTTCGTGGTACCGGCCGCCGCCGAGCCGGTGGTGTCGATCGTGATCCCGGTCTACAACAAGATCGCCTATACGGTCGCCTGCCTGCGTTCGCTGGCCGAGCACGCCGGCGCGGTCGCGTTCGAGACGATCGTCGTCGACGACGGCTCCAGCGACGACACGCCGGTCAAGCTCGCGCAGGTCGACGGCGTGCGCGTGATCCGCAATGCCGCCAATCTCGGCTTCATCGGCTCGTGCAATGCCGGCGCGGCGGCCGCGCGCGGCGAGTACGTGCTGTTCCTCAACAACGACACCGTCGTCACCGCCGGCTGGCTCGAGGCGCTGCTGCGCTGTTTCGAGCAGGAGCCCGAGGCCGGCCTGGTCGGCGCACGGCTGGTCTATCCGGACGGGCGCCTGCAGGAGGCCGGCGGCATCGTCTTCGACGACGCCTCGGGCTGGAACTACGGCCGCTTCGACGATCCGGACGATCCGCGCTATCGGTTCCGGCGCGAGGCCGACTACTGCTCGGGTGCGGCGATCATGTTGCCGCGTGCCCTGTTCGAGCGGCTCGGCCGCTTCGACACGCGCTACGCGCCGGCCTACTACGAGGACACCGATCTCGCGTTCGCGGTGCGTGCGGCCGGCCTGCGCGTGTTCTACGAGCCGGCCTCGACCGTCGTCCACTTCGAGGGCATCACCTCGGGCACCGACACCTCCAGCGGCATCAAACGCTACCAGGTCGTCAACCACGGCAAGTTCCGCGAGAAGTGGCGCGACGCGCTCGCGCGTCAACCGGCACCCGGCGCGCCGATCGGCCTGGCGGCGACGCACCGCGCGCAGCGGCGCGTGCTGATCGTCGATGCGACCACGCCGGCGCCGGACCAGGATTCGGGCTCGCTGCGCATGGTCAATCTGATGCGCGTGCTGCGCGACCTCGGCTGCCAGGTCACGTTCCTGCCCGACAACCGCGCCTGGGTCGAGCGCTATACCGAGGCGCTGCAGGCGCTCGGCGTCGAGGTGCTGTACCACCCCTACGTGTCCGATCCGGTCGCATGGTTCCGCGCGCGCGGCGCCGAGTTCGACGCGATCGTGCTGTCGCGCCACTACGTCGCCAGCCACTACGTCGGCCTGGCGCGCCTGCACGCGCCGCGCGCGCGGCTGATCTTCGACACGGTGGATCTGCACTACCTGCGCGAGCGGCGCGCCGCCGAGCTGGCCGGACGCGAGGATCTGGCACGCCAGGCCGCGGCGACGCGCACGCAGGAGCTGCGCCTGATGCGCGAGTGCGACGTCACCGTCGTGGTCAGTCCGGCGGAGCGCGAGCTGCTCGCGGTCGACGCGCCGGGCGCACGCGTGGACGTCCTCTCCAACGTGCATGAGGTCTACGGCTGCCGCCGGCCCTGGGCCGAGCGCAGCGGACTGGTCTTCGTCGGCGGCTTCGAACATCCGCCGAACGCCGATGCGGTGACCTGGTTCGTCGGCGAGGTCTTCGCGCGGATCCGCGCGGTGCTGCCGGAGGTGCGCTTCCACATCGTCGGCAGCAAGCTGACGCCGGCCGTGCAGGCGCTGGCCGGCGACGGTGTCGAGGTGCACGGCTACCTGCCGGATCTGGCGCCGATGATGGACGGCTGCCGCGTCTCGGTCGCACCGCTGCGCTACGGCGCCGGCGTCAAGGGCAAGGTCAACATGGCGATGAGCTACGGACTGCCGGTGGTCGCGACACCGATCGCGGTCGAGGGCATGCACGTCGTGGCCGGCGAGGACGTGCTGGTCGCCGACGATGCGGCCGCGTTCGCCGACGCGGTCGTGCGGGCGTATCGCGACGAGGCGCTGTGGAACCGGCTGTCCGCGAACGGGTTGCGCAACGTGCGCGAGCATTTCTCGTTCGAGGCGGCGCGGCGCGCGGTGCAGCGCATCCTGTCCTGAGGCGCCGAGGCGGCTGCGTAGCCGTCGCGGCAAGCGTTCAAGCGTGCTCAGAATCGGCGCTTGAATCGAACGCTATGCCCCCGACCGCTGCCCAAGCGCCGGTCGCGCACGGCCATGCAGCATCTCGATGCGAGCCGATACGCAGGCGAGCCGGGGCCGGCAGCGAAGTCGAAAGCGGAAGGCAGCGCCGGCGGCAGCTGCGCCGGCGCGGTGATCGACGGCGAGCGCCGTCGATCGTGATGCGGCGCGCGGAACGCGGAGGCGTCCGGCGCCGCGGGCCGATCAGGCCAGCTGGCTGGCGACGAAGTCCCAGTTGACGAGGTTCCAGAACGCCTCGACGTACTTCGGCCGCGCGTTGCGGTAGTCGATGTAGTAGGCGTGCTCCCAGACGTCGCAGGTCAGCAGGGCGCGGTCGCTGCCGGTCAGCGGCGTGCCGGCGTTGGACGTGCTGGCGAGCGCGAGGCTGCCGTCCGGACGCTGCACGAGCCAGCCCCAGCCCGAGCCGAACGTGCCGACCGAGGTCTTCGTGAACTCGTCCTTGAACTTGGCGAAATCGCCGAACGCCTGGTTGATCTTGTCGGCCAGCACGCCGCCCGGCTCGCCGCCGCCGTCCGGCGACAGGCAGTTCCAGTAGAACGTGTGGTTCCAGATCTGTGCGGCGTTGTTGAACATGCCGCCGCTGGACTTGCGGATGATCTCCTCGAGCGGCAGATCCTCGAACTCGGTGCCCTTGATCTGGTTGTTGAGGTTGGTGACGTAGGTCTGGTGATGCTTGCCGTAGTGGTAGTCGATCGTCTCCGCCGAGATGTGCGGCGCCAGCGCGTCGCGTGCCCAGGGAAGCGGGGGAAGTTCGATGGCCATGGTTGAGCTCCTGCCGATGGGTGGGGAAGGATACGAAAGTGTAGGCCCTGCCATCGATCGTGGATACCGGCGGCCGGTGCCCTGCATGTCGCTCGTGCCGCGCCGGCCGCCGGGGTTGCGCGGAACAGGTAGAATGCCCATCTAGGCCTGAACGCCCCCGTCCTCTCCGGCAGCCGCGATGGAAACCACCGAACGCATCAAGAACACCCTGGCCGCGCATCCGGTCGTGCTCTACATGAAGGGCACGCCGCAGTTTCCGATGTGCGGTTTCTCCAGCCGTACCGTCAAGGCGCTCAAGGCGGTCGGCGCCGACTTCCACGCCGTCAACGTGCTCGAAGATCCCGAGGTGCGCGCGACGCTGCCGCGCTATTCGAACTGGCCGACGTTCCCGCAGCTGTTCGTGCACGGCGAGCTGATCGGCGGCTGCGACATCACGCTGGAGCTCTACGAGTCCGGCGAGCTCGAACGCATCGTCAAGGACGTGCAGAAAGCGTGATCGGACGCCTTGCACTGGCCCGCCTCGCGGAGCCGGCGCCTGCGGCCGGTGCCCTCGACGGGCGCACCGTCCTCGTCACCGGCGCCGCCGGCGGCCTCGGCCGCGCGGCCGCGCTCGCGTGTGCGGCGGCCGGTGCCGGCGTGGTCCTGCTCGGCCGCAAGGTGCGCGCGCTCGAGACGCTCTACGACGAGGTCGCCGCGGCCGGTCCGGCGCCGCCGGCGATCTATCCGCTCGATCTGGCCGGCGCCACTCCGGCCGACTTCGGCCAGGTCGCCGACACGATCGAACGCGAATGCGGGCGGCTCGACGGCATCGTGCACGCCGCGGCCCAGTTCGCCGGCCTGCAGCCGGTCGACCAGATCAAGCCCGAGGAATGGACGCGCACGCAGCAGGTCAACCTGACCGCGCCGTTCCTGCTGACCCAGGCCTGCCTGCCGCTGCTGCGGCTGCGCGAGCGCGCCGCCGTCGTGTTCGTGTTCGACGATCCGGCGACCGTCGGCAAGGCGTTCTGGGGCGGCTACGGCGTCGCCAAGCACGCGCTGGCCGGCCTGGTCTCGATCCTCCACGAGGAGACCGACAGCGGTCCGGTGCGCATCCATGGCCTGCTGCCCGGTCCGATGCGCAGCGCCTTGCGGCGCACCGCCTGGTTCGGCGAGGACACGTTGCGCCTGCCGGCGCCCGATGCGGCCGGTGCGGCCGCGGCGTTCCTGCTCGGCGACGCGGCAGCCGGCCTGCGCGGCGCGATCCTCGACCTGCGCGCACAGAACATCCCCGCCGCGACCTGAGCGGCGCAGCGCCTCGGCCGGCCTCGCCTCAGAGGCGCGCGGCGAGCCGCGTGCCCTGATCGATCGCACGCTTGGCGTCGAGTTCGGCGGCGACGTCGGCGCCACCGATGACGTGCACCGTCATGCCGGCGGCCAGCAGCGCGTCGGCGAGCGAGCGTTCCGGCTCCTGACCGGCGCAGACCACGACATGATCGACCGGCAGCAGCTGCGTCTGCTCGCCGATCCGCAGATGCAGACCCTGCGCGTCGATGCGCTCGTAGGCGACGCCGCCGAGCATCGTCACGCGCTTGGCCTTGAGCGTGGCCCGGTGCACCCAGCCGGTGGTCTTGTTGAGGCGCCGCCCCGGCGTGCCGGGACTGCGCTGCAGCAGCCAGACTTCGCGCTGCGGCGGCTCGGGCTCGGCGCGGACCAGGCCGCCGCGCTCGCGATGATCCAGATCCACGCCCCACTCGCGCGTCCAGCGCGCAAGGTCGGTCGTCGGCGACGGCGTCGCCTCGACCAGGAACTCGGCGACGTCGAAGCCGATGCCGCCTGCGCCGATGATCGCCACGCGCGGACCGACCGCAGCGCCGCCGCGCAGCACGTCGACATAGCTCAGCACGCGCGGATCGTCGCTGCCGGGAATCGACAGCCGGCGCGGCCGGATGCCGGTCGCGACGACGACCGCGTCGTAACCGCCGGCGCGTAGCGTCTCGACGGTGGCGTCCGTGCCCAGGCGCAGCTCGACGCCGGTGTCGGCGAGGCGATGGCCGAAATAGCGCAGGGTCTCGTGGAACTCCTCCTTGCCGGGAATCTTCTTGGCGAGGTTGAACTGCCCGCCGATCATAGCGTCGCGCTCGAACAGCGCGACATGATGGCCGCGCTCGGCCAGCGTCGCTGCCGCGGCGAGGCCGGCCGGTCCGGCGCCGACCACGGCATAGCGGCGCGGCTGTGCGGCCGGCGCGATCGTCAGCTCGGTCTCGTGGCAGGCGCGCGGATTGACCAGGCAGCTCGCGGTGCGGTTCTCGAACACGTGGTCCAGGCAGGCCTGGTTGCAGGCGATGCAGGTGTTGATGCGGTCGGTGCGGCCGCTGCGCGCCTTGGCGGCCCAGTCCGGATCGGCCAGCAGCGGCCGTGCCATCGAGACCAGGTCGGCGTCGCCGTCGGCGAGCACGCGCTCGGCGACCTCGGGCATGTTGATGCGGTTGGTCGCGACCAGCGGCAGCGCGACCTCGCGCTTGAGCTTGCGCGTCAGTGCCGCGAAAGCGGCGCGCGGCACCGAGGTGACGATCGTCGGCACGCGCGCCTCGTGCCAGCCGATGCCGGTGTTGATCAGGCTCGCGCCGGCTGCCTCGATCGCGCGCGCCAGCGTGACGATCTCATCCCAGCTCTGCGCGTCGTCGACCAGATCGAGCATCGACAGCCGGTAGACGATGATGAAGGCCTCACCGACCGCCGCGCGCGTGCGCTGCACGATCTCGATCGCCAGCCGCATGCGCTTCTCGGCGTTGCCGCCCCAGGCGTCGTCGCGGCGGTTGCTGCGCGCGGCCAGGAACTGATTGATCAGATAGCCTTCCGAACCCATGACCTCGACGCCGTCGTAGCCGGCGTCCTGCGCCAGCCGCGCGCAGTCGACGAATGCGCGGATCGTGCGTTCGACGCCGGGCGCGCTGAGGGCGCGCGGCGTGAACGGCGTGATCGGTGACTTCAGCCGCGACGGCGCAACCGACAGCGGATGGTAGGCATAGCGGCCGCCGTGCAGGATCTGCAGGCAGATGCGGCCGCCCTCGGCATGGACCGCGCCGGTCAGGCGGCGGTGCCGCGCGACGTGCCACGGCATCGACAGCCGGCCCGCGAACGGCTTGAGCCAGCCTTCCACGTTCGGCGCGATGCCGCCGGTCACCATCAGGCCGACGCCGCCGCGCGCGCGTTCGGCGAAGTAGGCCGCGAGGCGGTCGTAGTCCTTCGCGCGATCCTCCAGGCCGGTGTGCATCGAGCCCATCAGGATGCGGTTGGGCAGCGTCGTGAAGCCGAGGTCGAGCGGCGCGAACAGATGCGGATAGTCCACCGGCCCCTCATCGGTTTCAAACGAGCGTTTAAGATGCCTGTGCGACATGGTGGCCGGCAAGACGCGGCGCCGCACGAGGCCGATCGCCCGCGGGTGCGCGCGACGCCGCGCCGGATACGGCTCGATCCGGCAGCGCGGCCGAGGCGGCGCCGCTGCCCGCCGATCAGGTGTTCACGGACCGGCGCCGGCGCGTTCGTTCGGTGTGCGACGGGCCGCGTCGCGATCGCGCAGATATCGCAGTGGCAGGCGGCGCGGCGGCTCGCGCGCCGCGCCGGCGTCGTTCACCAGCCGGCCAGTGCCAGCTTGCCGATCGTCGTGCCGGACTCGAGCCGGCGATGCGCCTCGCGCAGGTTCGCGGCATTGATCGGCGTCAGCGTCTCGGTCAGCGTCGTGCGCAGCTCGCCGGCGTCGATCAGATCGGCGACGCGGTCGAGGATCGCGCCCTGTTCGGCCATGTCGGCGGTCCGGAAGCGCGGCCGCGCGAACATCATTTCCCAGTGGATGCCGATGCACTTGGCCTTGTACGGATCGCCGATGCGCAGCGTGCCGGTCGGCTCGACGATCAGGCCGAGATGCCCCTGCGGCGCGAGCAGCTCGCCAAGCGTCTGCCAGTAGCGGTCGGTGTCGGCCAGGTTGATCGCCGCATCGATCGTCGTGAAGCCGAGCGCGGCCAGCTGCGGCGCGAGCGGCTGGCGGTGATCGACCACGTGGTGCGCGCCGAGCTCGCGGCACCAGGCCGCCGTCTGCGGACGCGAGGCGGTCGCGATCACCGTGAAGCCGGCACACCGCGCCAGCTGGATCGCGATCGAGCCGACGCCGCCGGCACCGGCGATGATCAGCAGCGTCCTGTCGGCGCCGCCGCCGTCGGCGTCGTACGGCATGCGCTGGAACAGCAGTTCCCAGGCGGTGATCGTCGTCAGCGGCAGAGCGGCGGCCTGCGCGAAGTCGAGCGTTGCCGGCTTGCGTCCGGCCAGGCGCGCATCGACGCGCTGCAGCTGCGCATTGCTGCCGGGACGCGTGACGTCGCCGGCGTAGTAGACCGCGTCGCCGGGCTTGAAGCCGCTCACATCGGCGCCGACCGCGACGACCGTGCCGGCCGCGTCGAAACCGAGCACGCGCGGTTCGGACTCGACCTGGGCCTTGGGCGCGCGCAGCTTGGTGTCGACCGGATTGACCGAGACCGCCTCGACGCGCACCAGCAGGTCGTGGCGGTCGGGGGTGGGGTCGGGCAGGTCGACGTCGACCAGGGACTCGGGGTCGTCGATCGGCAGGTAGCGGGTCAGCGCGATGGCTTTCATGGGGAGGGCTCCGGGGATGGGCGGGAAGAGGGGGGTTGCGCGAGCGGGCCGTGTCCGCTGCGATGATACGGTCCGGCCGCGATGCGGCCGCGGCGGCGGATCACGGTCGGCAGGTCGCGAGCGCCGGCGTGCGAATCGCGCCGCGCCGCTCGATCAGCCGGCTCCAGATCGCGATCAGCAGGCCGCCGAGCGTGACCACGGCGGCGACCCAGGGCACCGCGGCGAGGCCGGGGCCGTGCTCGATCGTCCAGCCGCCGAGCCAGGCGCCGAACGCGTTGCCGAGGTTGAACGCGGCGATGTTGAGGCTGGACGCGAGGTTCTGGCCGGCGCCTTCGGCCTGCTGCAGCACGCGCAGCTGCAGCGGCGCGACGGTCGCGAACGCGGCGACGCCGAGCACGCCGGCGAACACCACCGCGGCCGCTTGCTGATGGATCGCCAGCGTGCCGAGCGCGAGCACGCCGGCCAGCACCAGCAGCGTGCCGAGCAGGGTCGCCGTCAGGCGCCGGTCGGCGAGGCGGCCGCCGAGCAGGTTGCCGACGATCAGGCCGGCGCCGAACACCAGCAGGATCGGCGATACCGCGCTCTCGGCGAAGCCGCTGACGCGGGTCAGGATCGGCTGGATGTACGTGAACACCGTGAACACGCCGGCGAAGCCGAGCACGGTCATCGCCAGGCCCAGCAGCACCTGCGGGCGCTTGAGCACGGCGAACTCGGCGAGCGCGCCGTCGGCCGGCGCGGCGTGCCCGCGATCGGCCGGCACCCAGGCCGCGATCACCAGCGTCGCGACGACGCCGACCGCGGTGACCGCCCAGAACGTGGCGCGCCAGCCGAATGTGAAGCCGAGCCAGGCGCCGGCCGGCACGCCGAGCAGAGTCGCGACGGTGAGGCCGGTGAACATGATCGAGATCGCCGAGGCCTTGCGCTCGGGCGCGACCAGCCCGGTCGCGACGACCGCGCCGACGCCGAAGAAGGTGCCGTGCGCCAGCGAGGTGACGACGCGCGCGGTCATCAGCAGCGCGTAGCTCGGCGCCAGCGCACAGGCCAGATTGCCGAGCGTGAAGATCAGCATCAGCGCGATCAGCACGGTCTTGCGCGGCAGCCGGGCGGTCAGCGTCGTCAGCAGCGGCGCGCCGACGAAGACGCCGAGCGCATAGCCGGTGATCAGCAGGCCGGCCGCGCCGACCGACACGCCGAGGTCGGCGGCGACCTGCAGCAGCAGGCCCATGATCACGAATTCGGTGGTGCCGATGCCGAAGGCGCCGGCGGTCAGCGCGTACAGCGCGACCGGCAGCCGGGACGGCGAGGGAGCGGGCGTGGCGGACATGGTCGGGCCGTATCGAAAGGACGACGCGCAGCATCGGCGCTTTCCTGTTGGCGTAAAACCGACATAATGGCTAATCACACTCAATGGATTCTTGATAATCGTGGAGCGCCTCGACGACCTCAGCCTGTTCCTGCGCGTACTCGATCTCGGCTCGATCACCGCGGCGGCGCACAGTCTTGGCCTGTCGGTCGCGGTGGCCAGCCAGCGCATCAAGCGGCTCGAACGCGATCTGGGCGTGCGCCTGCTGCACCGGACCACGCGGCGCCTGCATCCGACACCCGAGGGCGTGCGCCTGGCCGAGCAGGGCCGGGCCCTGGTCGAGGATCTCGAGTCGCTCGGCGCCGGCCTGCGCGAGGCTTCCGCGGCGGTGGCCGGCACGCTGCGCGTGACGCTGTCGGCCTCGTTCGGGCGCCAGTACGTGTCGCCGCTGCTGCCGCGCTTCCTCGCGCAGCATCCACGGCTGCGCCTGAGCGTGCATCTGAGCGATCAGGTCGTCGATCTGGTCAGCGAAGGCTTCGACCTGGCGATCCGCATCGGCGAGCTCGAGGACTCGCGGCTGGTCGCACGGCGCATCGCGGTCAACCGCCGCCTGCTCTGCGCAGCGCCGGCATACCTGGCGCGGCGCGGCCGGCCGCGCAGCCCCGAGGCGCTGGCCGGACACGACTGCCTGCTGCTGTTCGGCAGCAGCGGACGCCAGGACGTGTGGCGCTTCGGCACGCCCGGCGGCGGCGAGGTCGCGGTGCGCGTGCAGGGACGCTTCGAGAGCAACTACGGCGAGCTGCTGCGCGACGCCGCGCTGGCCGGCGAGGGCATCGCGATGCACTCGCTGTGGCACATCGCCGAGGATCTGCGTGCCGGACGGCTCGAGGCCGTATTGCCCGACTATCCGATCGCCGCGACCGCGATCAGCGCGGTGATGCCGCAACGGCGCCTGGTGCCGCCGCGCGTACGCGCCTTCGTCGATTTTCTCGCGGCGGAATTCGCCGAGCGCGCGCCGTGGCAGCGCGGGTTCGAGGCAGTGCCGACGTAGCGCGATGCACGTCGTGGCGTGGACGGCGCGGCGCAAGCATCCGACGCGCCAGGCACGGCTCCGTTGCGATAGGGCGGCATCGCCTTGCGCTGCGCGTCGCAACGTCCGATGCGCAGCGCCTCCGCGCTCGTTCGATCCGCCATCGCGGGATCCGCCGGATGCTGCCGAACCTGTGCAGCCGATCCGGCCCAGACTGGGCGGTCTCGGGGCCGCCGTGCCTCGTCCGACGAGACGCGCGGTTCCAAGCCTGCCGACGTCCGCTAGGAGGCCCGGCCCTCGAACGCGAACGCATCGAGCGCCAGCGAGCCGAGCTCGACCGAGGCATGCAGCAGGCGCGCGGCCGGCTCGGCGCCGGCTGCGCCGAGTGCGACGAACAGCGGCAGCAGATGCTCCGGACTCGGATGGTTGCGCAACGCCTGCGGCAGCTGCCGCCAGTCGAGCACGCCGTCGACGTCGCCGGCGAGCAGGCGCGCGCGCAAGGGGTCGGTGAATGCGGTCATCCAGTCGGCCGGCATGCCGCCGTGCCAGTCCAGTTCGCGCAGATTGTGCGAGAACCCGCCCGAGCCGATCACCAGCACGCCCTCCTCGCGCAGCGGCGCCAGTGCACGGCCGGCGCGGTAGTGCCAGGCCGCATCCTGCATCGGGTCCACCGACAGCGACACGACCGGCACGTCGGCATCGCGGTACATGCGCAGCAGCGGCACCCAGGCGCCGTGATCGAGACCGCGTGCCGCGTCGCGCACCGGTGCGAAGCCGGCACCGGCGAGTAGATCGGCCGCGCGTGCGCACAGCGAGGCCGAGCCGATCGCCGGATAACGCAGTGCATACAGCGCCGGCGGAAAGCCGCGGAAATCGTGGATCGTCTGCGGTTGCGCGGCCGCGCTCAGCGCCGGTCCCGGATGCTCGAAATGAGCCGAGGCGATCAGGATCGCGCGCGGCCGGCCGATCGCCGTGCCGAGGCCGTCGAGAAAGCGGCCGGCCGGGGAGTCCTCGAGCGCCAGCATCGGCGATCCGTGGGAGACGAACAGGCTCGGCAGGGTGGGAGTGGTGGTCATGGCGGTCCCGGCGGCGCAGCGGCGCGATGCTGCCCAAGATGCGGCCGCGGCAGCCGGCGATCGAGGCGGCGGCGCGCGAAAGACTGTTGCGGGCATGGCCGCCAATCGCGGCGGCAGCGCTGTCCGGACGGGGCGCATCTGGCACAATGCGCGGCTTCGCGCCGCGCCTCGCGCGGCGCTCCCGTCTCATCCCACCGCTACGGAACCCCTCATGTCCGGACACGACATCCGCTCGGCCGCACGGCCCGATCCCGACCAGCCGATGGTCGACATCGCCGACTACGTGGTCGACACCGCGATCGGCTCGCAGGAAGCCTACGACACCGCGCGCTACATGCTGCTCGATTCGATGGCCACCTCGATGCTGGCGATGAAGTTTCCCGAGTGCGTCAAGCACCTCGGGCCGGTCGTGCCGGGCGCGACGCTGCCCGGCGGCGCGCGAGTGCCGGGCACCAGCCACGAGCTCGATCCGGTGCAGGCCGCGTTCGCGATCGGCACGCAGATCCGCTGGCTCGACTTCAACGACACCTGGCTCGCCGCCGAATGGGGCCACCCCTCGGACAACCTCGGGACGATCCTGGCGGTCGGCGACTACCTGTCGCGCAAGGCCGAGCGCGAGGGCGGCACGCCGCTGACGGTCCGCGATGCGCTGACCTACGCGATCAAGGCGCACGAGATCCAGGGCTGCTACGCGCTCAAGAACAGCTTCAACCGGGTCGGCCTCGATCATGTGATCCTGGTCCGGCTCGCCTCGACCGCGGTCGCCACGGCGATGTTCGGCGGCGGCAAGGACGAGATCGTCACCGCGGTCTCGCATTCGTGGATCGACAACGGCGTGCTGCGCACCTACCGCCACGCGCCCAACACCGGGCCGCGCAAGAGCTGGGCCGCCGGCGACGCCTGCCGCCGCGCGGTGATCCATGCGCTCAATGCGGTGGAGAAGCGCGTGGTCGGCTACCCGTCGGCGCTGAGCGCCAAGACCTGGGGCTTCTACGACGTCGCGTTCAAGGGCAAGACGTTCGAGTTCGAACGGCCGTTCGGCAGCTACGTGATGGAGAACGTACTGTTCAAGATCAGCTTCCCGGCCGAGTTCCACGCGCAGACTGCGGTCGAGTGTGCGATGCAGCTGCACGCCGAGGTCGCCGATCGGATCGATGAGATCGAGCGCGTCGAGATCGAGACGCAGGAGGCCGGCGTGCGCATCATCGACAAGACCGGCCCCCTGGCCAACTACGCCGACCGCGACCACTGCATCCAGTACATGGTCGCCGTGCCGCTGATCTTCGGTCGCCTGACCGCCGACGACTACAACGACGCCGTGGCCGCCGATCCGCGTATCGATGCCCTGCGCGATAAGATGACGGTCAAGGAGAACCCGCAGTTCACGAAGGACTACTTCGACCCGGACAAGCGCTATATCGGCAACTCGGTGCAGGTCTTCTTCAAGGACGGCTCGAGCACGCAGAAGGTCTCGATCGACTTCCCGATCGGCCACCGCAAGCGCCGTCAGGAAGGCATTCCGGTGTTGCTAAACAAGTTCCGCGACGCCCTGGCCGGCCACCTGCCGGCCGCGCGGACCGAACGGATCCTGGCCGCCACCGCCGACTCGGCCGCGCTAGACCGTATGCCGCTGCACCATTTCATGAACCTGTTCGCACTTTGACCAGTCCTGGCTGAACGGCTGACTGCGGGCTTAATACCGTTTTTACATGTGCTGGTTGGTCCTGGGCCATCCGTCTAGACTGTTCAGCCGGGCGGGCGTAATAAATCGTTAAAAACACGTTCTGTTCCTTAGGCTTTTGTTGTAGAGTGCGCACTGCGATTCGCGTCCAATCGGAGCGACTCTTCCGGACGCCAAGCAAGTACCAACGATCAGGAGACTCCAAATAATGAAGCAGAAAGCCTTGTATGCGCTGATTGCACTGGCTCTGGGCGGTGCGGCTACCGTCGCTCAGGCCCAGGACTACGGCAACTGGTACATCACGCCGCGCATCGGCGCCGTGATCCCCGATAGCGACCGCGACACCAAGGAGTCGCTGTACGGCGGCCTCGGCGTCGGCGTCTGGGCCACCCCGAACCTCGCGGTCGATTTCGAGTACGGCATCAACAACGCCGACTACGAGAACGACTCGGCCCGTCCGGGCAAGGAATGGGAGTCGGTCAGCCTCGGTGCGACCGCTCGCTGGTTCTTCGGTGAGCAGGGTTCGACCTGGCGCCCGTACGTGCTCGGCGGTGTCGGCTTCCTGCGTCATGCGGCCTATGCCGACAGCGTGCAGAAGAGCGGCTGGGATCCGTTCGCGACCGTCGGTGGCGGCGTGCAGTACAACGTCTCGCAGCGCGTCGCTCTGCGCGGCGAGCTGGCTGCCCGTTACGACGGCGACAACAACTCGCTGCAGGCCCAGTTCCCGGGCGTGAAGAAGAAGACCGGCTTCACCGACGGTCTGGCGACGATCGGCCTGGTCTACAACTTCGGTGGCGAACCCGCTCCGGAGCCGGCCCCGCCGGCCGCCGAGCCGCCGCCGCCGCCGCCGCCGCCGCCGGCTGAAGAGCCCGCACCGGCCAAGGTCGTGATCGACCTGCGTGGCGTGAACTTCAAGTTCGACCGTCCGAAGGTCGGCGAGAAGAACATCGTCCCGACCCTGCGCGAGCCGACCGCCGACTCCGTCGCGATCCTCGACCAGGCCGTGGACGTGCTCAAGCGCTACCCGGAGACCGTCGTCGAACTCGACGGCCACACCGACTCGATCGGTTCGGACGCCTACAACCAGGGCCTGTCCGAGCGTCGCGCCCAGGCCGTCTACGACTACCTGACCGCGAACGGCGTCAGCTCGAGCCAGATCAGCGGCGTCAAGGGCTTCGGCGAGTCGAACCCGATCGACACCAACGACACCAAGGAAGGCCGCGCCCGCAACCGTCGCGTGGAGCTGCAGGTCCAGGGTCAGTAAGAAGACCCGTCGTCACGTGTTCGGAAAAGGCCCGGTTCTGCCGGGCCTTTTCTTTTGGGCGGCTCGCAGGTGCCGTCGTGTCGTGAGGATGCGCGCATCTGAGCGCAGCGGCCGTGCGTCGGTAGCGCCCCGGCCTTCGCCGCGCCGGCAACATGGCATGCCGGGTCATCCACGCCCCCAGCCCGGAATGCCGGATCGCGATCGCGCTGCGCGGTGATGTGCGCGCAGCGGCGCCAGGGCCGCGATCGCCGGTCGCGGCGTGGCGTTCGAGGGGGCGTTCCGGGAGCCGCCGCCGCGCGCAGGCGCACGGCAGGGGTGATGCGCGAGCGGCGGCGAATGCCGTCGCCGTCGCGCGCTCAGCGCGCGAGTTCGGGCGTCAGATCCTTGGCGATCGTCTTGATGATGCCGTCGACGACCTTGAGATTGCCGGCGATCAGGTTGCCGCTGTCGGGCACGCCGTCGCGGCCGGTGAAGTCGCAGTAGCGGCCGCCCGATTCGCGCACCAGCAGGCAGCCGGCCGCCATGTCCCACGGTTTCAGGCCGATCTCGAAATAGCCGTCGACGCGGCCGGCGGCGACGTAGGCCAGATCGAGCGCGGCCGAGCCGGTGCGGCGGATGTCCTCGGCCTCGCCGAGCAGGGCTTCGGTCATCGCCAGCTGCGTGCGCAGGTACTTGCGCTGGCGGTACGGGAATCCGGTCGTCAGCAGCGAACCGGCGAGGCCCTCGCGCTTGCTGACGCGCAGGCGCCGATCGTTCAAGAACGCGCCATCGCCCTTGCTGCTCGTGTACAGCTCGCCGCGCAGCGGGTCGTAGATCACGCCGTGTACCGGTTCCTTGCCTTCCAGCAGCGCGATCGACACGCAGAAGTGCGGAAAACCGCGCAGGTAGTTGTGGGTGCCGTCGAGCGGGTCGACGACCCAGGTGTAGCGCGACTTGCCGATGGCGCCGCTTTCCTCGGCGAGGATCGCGTGGTCGGGATAGGCGCGGCGCAGTTCGCGTATGATCTCGGCCTCGGCCTGACGGTCGACCTCCGAAACGAAGTCGTTGCGCTGCTTTTCGACGACGTCGAGGTTCTCGACGCGGTTGATGTGGCGCAGGATCACCTGGCCGGCGGCGCGCGCGGCGCGCACCGCCACGTTCACGGCGGGTCTTGGCATGGCTCGGGCTGAGAAAGAACGCCGGAGGCGGCGGTGCGCAAGGGTAGCAGATGCGCCGGTCGCCTCCCACCGGGACGGCCGCGCCGCCGCCCTTCGCCGCTGACAGGATCCCATGTCCTCACCTGCTTCGACGCTCGCCTCGCACCTGCGCATCGTCCTGGTGCGTCCCTCCCACCCCGGCAATATCGGAGCCGCCGCGCGCGCGATGCGCACGATGGGGCTGCACCGCCTCGGTCTGGTCGCGCCGCACGCGTTTCCGCATCGCGAGGCGGTGGCCCTGGCGGCCGGCGCCGACGACGTGCTGGACGCGGCCGTGGTCGTCGACGAGCTGCCGGCGGCGATCGCCGACTGCCGACTCGTGCTCGGCGCGACCGCGCGCCGGCGCGGCGTGCCGCTGCCCGAGCTCGATCCGCGCGAGGCGGCGCGTCTGGCCTGGGACGCCAGCGCGGCCGGCGACGAGGTGGCCCTGGTATTCGGCAACGAGCGCACCGGCCTCGAGAACGACGAGCTCAAGCGCTGCCACTACGCGGTGACGATCCCGTCCGATCCCGCGTTCTCGTCGCTCAATCTGGCCCAGGCCGTCCAGGTGCTCGCCTACGAGCTGCGCATGGCGCTGCCGGACCGCGAGCCGCTGGCGCCGGCCGCCAGGGCCGATCCGCCGGCCAGCAGCGAGCAGCTCGAGCAGTTCTACGAGCACCTGGCGCAGGCGCTGGTCGACATCGACTTCCACAAGGGCCGCTCGGACCGCACGATCATGCAGCGCCTGCGCCGCCTGTTCCAGCGCGCCGAACCGGATCAGCGCGAGCTGCGGATCCTGCGCGGCATCCTCGGCGAGGCGCAGCGCATGGCGCGCATCGCACGCGAGGGGCGCGCCTCGTAACGCCGCTGTCACGAGGCTGCCTTGCGACGGTCCGCCGCGGCGTCGCAGCCGCCACCGGGTGGCAGGAGCCGGCGGCTGGCGCGGCCGATGCTGTAACATATCGGTCATCGTTCCGACCCAGTCGAGCGGTCGCTCGGCGACCGGAAGAGCCCGCATGTTTTCCCTGCAAACGATTTTCGGCAAAGGCGACAAGTTCTTCGGCCTGCTCGAGGCGAGCGCGGACGCCGCGCGCGACGCGGCCACGGCGCTGGTCCACCTGCTGCAGAACCGCAACGTCTCGCCGAGCCTGGACGAGTTCTCGCTGGCGCGCCGCCGCGAGAAGGCGCTGTCCGAGCAGATCAGCCAGGAGCTGGTCAACACCTTCGTGACCGCGCTCGAGCGCGAGGACATCGAGGCGCTCTCGGCCGTGCTCTACAAGACGACCAAGGCGATCTCGAAATTCGCCGAGCGCTACTCGCTGGCGTCGGACCGGCTCGGCGACGTCGACTTCGCCTCGCGCGCGGTGCTGCTCGAGAAGGCCGGCGAGGTCATCACGCAGATGGTGCGCCAGCTGCGCAAGGGCATGAACCTGGAGATCATGAAGTCGCTCAACGATCGGCTGCAGGCGATCGAGGGCGAAGCCGACCGGATGATGCTCCAGCTCTACAGCGAGCTCTACGACGGCCGCTACGAGCCGGTGATGATCCTGCTGCTCAAGGACCTGTTCGAACTGCTCGAGAAGGCCATCGACCGCTGCCGCGACGCCGGCAACGTCGCCTATCAGATCGTGCTCAAGAACTCCTGACCGCCATGGATCTGACGCTGGTCCTGGTCGTCGTGCTGGTCGCGCTGGCCTTCGAGTACATCAACGGCTTCCACGACACCGCCAACTCGATCGCCACGGTCGTCGCCACCAAGGTGCTCAGTCCCGGCCAGGCCGTGCTGCTGGCGGCCGGTACCAATCTGATCGGCGCGCTGATGGGGACGGCGGTCGCCAAGACGATCGCGTCGGGACTGATCGACACCGACGTCGTCGTCGTCACGCCCGAGATCCTGATCTGCGCGCTGCTCGGCGCGATCATCTGGAACCTCATCACCTGGTGGTGGGGCCTGCCGTCGAGCTCGTCGCACGCCCTGGTCGGCGGCCTGGTCGGCGCCGCGCTGGCGGCCGCGCACAACGACTGGTCGGCGATCATCTGGGCCCAGGGCGGCACGCACTGGTGGGGCGAGAAGGGCCTGCTGCCGAAGGTCGTCGTGCCGATGCTGACCTCGCCGCTGGCCGGCTTCGTGCTCGGCCTGCTGGTGATGGGTCTGCTGTTCACGCTGATCGACTTCCTCGCGTCGCGTCCGGGTCCGGTCAGGCGGATCGCGCGTCCGCGCATCGTCAACGCGTTCTTCGGCAAGGCGCAGATCTTCTCGGCCGCCGCGATGGGCTTCTCGCACGGCATGAACGACGCGCAGAAGACGATGGGCATCATCGCGCTGGCGCTGGCCGGCGCGACCACCGCCGGCACGCTGCAGGATCTGCCGGCCTGGCTGGCGTTCCTGCGCGTCGAGCACGACCCGACCGGCGGCTTCGAAGTGGCGGCCTGGATCAAGATCGTCTGCGCGCTGGTCATGGCGGCCGGTACCGCCGCCGGCGGCTGGCGCATCATCAAGACGCTCGGTCACAAGCTCGTCAAGCTGCACCCGATCAACGGCTTCGCGGCCGAGACCGCCTCGGCGAGCGTGATCATCACCGCTTCGCATTTCGGCATCCCGGTCTCCACGACGCACAACATCTCCTCGGCGATCATGGGCGTCGGCGCCGCCAAGCGGCCCAATGCGATCCGCTGGACCGTGGTCGAGCGCATGGTCTGGGCCTGGATCCTGACGATCCCGGTCACCGCCACGCTGGCCTGGCTGCTGGTGCGCCTGGTCGACGCCTGGCTGCGCTGACCGCGCGGCCGCCTCCGGCCGCGGTGCCGACTCCGGTCAGAGGAGGTCTTCGCCTTCGGCGTAGATCGCCTGCTCCAGGCGATCGCCGAGCGCGGCGATCTCGGCGATGACGCGATCGAGCTCGGCCCCGTCGAGGATCGCGTACGGACGGTTCTCGCACAGATGCAGATACGGCGAGCCATCGAGGTTGCTGAGCGCGAGGAAGCCGGTGCGCTGCTCCCAGTTGAAGCGCAGACAGCGCGCCGGATCGAGGCCGGTGAACGGCCCGACCGGCGTGGACACGCGCAGGTACTTGATGCCGTCCTCGTCCTCGACCTCGGTGAGGTAGATGCCCTGATGGCGCTCCGACGCGACGCCGTAGTCGAAGCTGATCAGATAAGGATCGTTGGTGCGCAACGCATGGCGGCTGCCGACGTGCGAACGGATCTGCTCGAAACTCTGCATCGGCGCTTCCCGGTCCGGACCGGGGCGTATGCTAACGTGACCGCGCCATGATGTCTGCGACCGATACGCCCGCCGCCGACGCCATCGCGCGCGTCGTCGCGGCGATTCCTCGCGGCCGCGTGACCAGCTACGGCGCGGTGGCGGCGCGCGCCGGGCTGCCGGGACGGGCGCGCCTGGTCGGCCGCGTGCTCGGCGAGACCGAACGGGATCTGCCGTGGCAGCGCGTGCTGCGCTCGGACGGGCGCATCGCGCTGCCGCCGCGCAGCGCGGCATTCCGCGAGCAGGTCAGACGCTTGCGCGCCGAGGGCGTCACGGTGAGCGGCGGCCGGGTCGATCTGCGCCGCTTCGGCTGGGACGGCGGCGATCTGGACGCCGTGCTGTGGGCGATGCCCGGCCCGCGGGTCTGACGGCCGGGCGTGCGAGAATCGCGATCCGTCCGATGGAGTTGCCATGCTGACCGACGTCCCGCCCGTCACGCGCGCGCTGCTGATCGCCAACGTCGCGATGTTCGTGCTGCAGCAGTGGTTCGACCCATGGCTGATCGTGAATTTCGCGCTGTGGCCGCTCGGGCCGCACCAGGTCTACGGCATCGAGAACGGCGTCGCGCTGCGCGTCGGCTTCGAGCTCTGGCAGGTGCTGACCTACGGCTTCCTGCATGGCAGCGTGATGCACATCGCGTTCAACATGCTCGCGCTGTGGATGTTCGGCGGACCGATCGAGCGCCTGTTCGGCTCGCGGCCGTTCGCGGTCTACTACCTGGTCTGCGTGATCGGCGCCGCGGCCGCGCAGCTGATCGTCGTCAGCTTCTTCACCGGCGGCTTCTACCCGACGGTCGGCGCCTCCGGTGGCGTGATGGGCCTGCTGCTGGCGTTCGGCATGATGTATCCGCAGGCCCGCGTGATGGCGCTGCTGATCCCGGTGCCGATGCCGGCCTGGCTGTTCGTGATCCTCTACGGCGTCATGGAGCTGATCTTCGGCATCACGCGCACCCAGTCCGGCGTCGCCCACTTCGCTCATCTGGGCGGCATGGTCGTGGGCTGGGTGCTGATCCAGTACTGGCGCGGACGCCTGCCGATCAAGCCGCGCCGGATTCTGATGCGTTGAGTCCGGACCCTCGCCGGCCGGCCGTCGGGCGCGCCGGCCGGCGCCGATGCGGGCCGCGACCGCGCGTGGCATAATCCACGACCTTTTTTCCGGCCGCCCGGGCCGGGTCCGAAGACTGGAGTCGCCATGGATTTCCTGATCAGTTCCGCCTATGCCCAGGCCGCGCCCGGCGCCGCCCCGAATCCGCTGATGTCGTTCCTGCCGCTGATCATCCTGTTCGGCATCTTCTACTTCATGCTGATCCGGCCGCAGATGAAGCGCGCCAAGGAGCAGCGCGCGATGATCGCGGCGCTCGCCAAGGGCGACGAGGTCCTGACCAACGGCGGCCTGCTCGGCCGGATCGAGGACCTGGCCGAATCCCACGTCACGCTCGAGATCGCGCCCGGCGTCAGCGTCAAGCTGCAGAAGCAGGCGATCGCGGCGGTGCTGCCGAAGGGCACGCTCAAGTAATTCCCGGCGTCCGCGTTTCCCGTGCCGCGACGGGTGGTCGCGGCTTTCGATCGGTCCTACACGAATGAACGATTTTCCACGCTGGAAGTACTGGCTGGTGGCCCTGGTCATCCTCGCCGGTCTGATCTACTCGTTGCCGAACATCTTCCTGCAGGAGCCGGCCGTGCAGGTCTCGGCGAACCGCGGCGCCACGATCGACGACGCGCTCCGTGAGCAGGTCCAGGGCGTTCTGGAGACCGCCAAGCTGCCGTTCGACAGCATCAAGATCGAAGGCGAGCGCCTGATGGTCCGCGTCGAGACGCTGGACCTCCAGAACAAGGCCGCCGATACGATCAAGAGCGCGTTCGCCGAGAAGGGCGAGGGCGACAAGTACGTGGTCGCGCTGAACCTGGCGTCGACGGTGCCGGGCTGGCTGCGCGCGATCGGCGCCAATGCGATGCCGCTCGGCCTGGACCTGCAGGGCGGCGTCAGCTTCCTGATGCAGGTCGATCAGAAGAGCGTGCTCGAAGCGCAGGAGCTGCGCTACGTCGGCGACATCCAGTCCACGCTGCGCGAGAAGGGCATCCGCGCCAAGTCGGTCAGCCGCGGCACGCAGGGCCTGATCGCGCAGCTGCGCAGCGAGGAGGACCGCGCCGCGGCGTTCAGCGCGATCAGCGCGGCCACCGCCGAGCTCGAGCTCGAGAACGGCCCAGTGGTCGGCGATTCCTACACGCTGATCGCACGCATCAAGCGCGAGCGTCTGGTCGCGATCGCGCAGAACACGATCAAGCAGAACGTCGCCACGCTGCGCAACCGCATCAACGCGATCGGCGTCGCCGAGCCGGTGATCCAGCAGCAGGGCGACAGCCGCATCGTCGTCGAGCTGCCGGGCCTGCAGGACACCACCGAGGCCAAGAAGATCCTCGGCGCCACGGCGACCCTGGAATACCGCGCGGTCGACGAGAACACCAATGCGATGGAGGCCCAGCGCACCGGCCAGGTGCCGCCGGACGCGCGGCTGTACCGCCATCGCGACGGCACGCCGATCGTGCTCAAGAAACGCGTCATCGTGACCGGCGACGAGCTCGTCGATGCTTCCAGCGCGCCCGATCCGCAGACCGGCGAGCCGTCGGTGTCGATCACGCTGAACGCCGCCGGCGGCCGCAAGATGCTCGACTTCACGCGCGAGAACGTCGGCCGCCGCATGGCCACGGTCTACATCGAGCGCATTCCGGAGACCAAGATCGTCGACGGCAAGGAAGTCACCGTGCCGAAGATCACCGAGGAGGTGATCAACGCGGCGACGATCCGCGGCGTGTTCTCGAACAAGTTCCAGACCACCGGCATCGGCAGCATGAAGGAGGCTTCGGATCTGGCCCTGTTCCTGCGCGCCGGTTCGCTGGCGGCGCCGGTCGACATCGTCGAGGAGCGCGTGATCGGCCCGAGCCTCGGCCAGGACAACATCCGCACCGCGATCCGCGCGGTGCTGATCAGCCTGCTGCTGGTGGTGATCTTCGTGGCGATCTACTACAAGCTGTTCGGCCTGATCGCCGACTTCGCGCTGCTGCTGAATCTGGTCCTGCTGGTGGCGATCCTCAGCCTGTTCCAGGCCACGCTGACGCTGCCCGGCATCGCCGGCATCGTGCTGACGCTCGGCATGGCGATCGACGCCAACGTGCTGATCTGCGAGCGCATCCGCGAGGAAGTCCGCAACGGCTCCACGCCGCTGGCGGCGATCCGCGCCGGCTACGACAAGGCCTGGGCGACGATTCTCGACGCCAACGTGACCCATCTGATTGCCGCATTCGGCCTGATGGCGTTCGGCTCGGGCCCGCTGCGCGGATTCGCGATCACGCTGGCGATCGGCATCCTCACCTCGATGTTCACCGCGGTCACGGTCACGCGCGCCCTGGTCCAGGGAACGTTGGGCGGTCGCAAACTCAAAACCCTTTCGGTCTGACGACCGAGCCGAGAGCGCCATGGAACTCTTCAATCCGAACGCCAACATCAACTTCATGGGCTGGCGCAAAGTCAGCCTGGCGGTCTCCTGTCTGCTGATGATCCTGTCCGCCGGCGTGATCTTCGTGCGCGGCCTGGACTACGGTCTGGACTTCACCGGCGGTGCGCTGGTCGAGGTGGTCTATCAGGAGCCGGCCGAGGTGGCCGACGTGCGCTCGGCGCTGACCACGGCCGGCTTCGAGAACCCGGTCGTGCAGAGCCTCGGCGGTACGCGCGAATTCGCGATCCGCTTCGCGCCGCGCGAGGAGGAGGCGGCCGCCGAAGGCGCCGAGGCTTCCGCGTCGCAGGCCGCGCACAACCGCATCGCCAACGACGTGCTGTCCGCGCTGAAGGCGGGCCGCTCCGACGTCGCGATCAAGCGCAGCGAGTTCGTCGGACCGCAGGTCGGCGAGGAGCTGCGCACCGACGGCCTGATCGCGGTGATCGTCGTCGCGCTCGGCATCGCGGTGTACCTGTGGATCCGCTTCGAATGGCGTTTCGCGGTGGCCGCGGTCGCCAGCGAGATGCACGACGCGCTGCTGACGCTGGGCATCTTCGCACTGACCCAGCGCGAGTTCGACCTGCCGGCGCTGGCCGCGGTGCTGTCGGTGGTCGGCTATTCGATCAACGACAAGATCGTCGTCTTCGACCGTGTCCGCGAGATCTTCCGCTCCACGCGCAAGGCCGAGCCGATCGAGGTGTTGAACCGGTCGATCAACTCGACGATGTCGCGCACGATCATGACCGGCGTCACCACGGGTCTGGCGGTCGGCACGCTGTACTTCCTCGGTGGTCCGGTGCTCGAGAACTTCGGCCTGATCATGCTGATCGGCATCTTCATCGGCATCCTGTCCTCGATCTTCTTCGCCAACCCGATCCTGCTGCTGCTCGGCGTGTCGAAGAAGGACCTGATGCCGGTGACGCGCGAGGATCCGGAGCTGGCGCGGCGTCCTTGATCTGGCCGTGCATGGATAAGAAAAACGCCCCGAAAGGGGCGTTTTTCTTTGGGGGGCGGATCGAAAGCGAGGCCGGTATCGCAACGGCAACCGGGCGCCGTCGTTCGCGGGCGACCGGGACGTACCGGTCTCAGGCGCCCGGCGGATTCTCGAAATCGCTCGCGAAGATCACGTCGGACCCCTCGACGATGATGATGCCGGCCATGCCGACGCCGCCGGGGCCGCCGTGCTGGCTGCAGAAGTAGCGTGCCGTTCCGGCGTCGGGAAACGTCACGGTCGCCTGCCAGATCGCGCTGCTCGGATCGCCGATCGGGCTCGCGCCGCAGGCCGTGGAGCAATGGAAGGGTGTCACTGCATCCGGATCGGATTCGACGTTGTGAAAGCCGCCAGCGTTGACGAAGGTGACCGTGTCGCCGGGCGCGATCGTCAGCGATGGCGGGTCGAAGGTCATGTTCGGTCGTGCCGTCACCGTATGGTCGGCGGCGAACGCGGTGACGGTGGTGGCGAGCGCGAAGGCGCCGGTCATGAGCAAGGCGTAGCGACGCATCGATGATCTCCTGAAGGACGAAGGTCCATGCTCTGAGTACCGCCGGAGGGCCGGCGGGTTGCCTCGACGAACCGCGCAGGCAGGCGACCCTTCGCCGACCGGTCCAGCGCACGGCCCTTCGAGGTCTGGTGGAGGGTGACGGCCGTGGTTGCGCATGGTCGATATCGGCCCGGACCGCTCGTGGTCAGCCGGCTGCACCCATCGCGCCGTTATGTGACGGGTGCCGTCAGCGCCGGGCGTGCTGCGGCAGGCCCGGCTCTGCGCTCTGGCAGCGCTCTTCGGACCCCTGCAAGGCCTGGGCGGCGGCACAGACGTCGATCGATGCCGCCGCACCGCCCACCTTGCCGAGGAGCCGGATGGCGTCGGATCCCCGCAGACGCGGGTTGAGCTGCAGCAGCAACGCGATCGCGCCACTGACGTGGGCTGCCGCCAGCGAGCTGCCCGAGGCGTAGTCGTAGCGGCCGCCGGGTTCGAGTGTCAGGATCTCGCGACCCGGCGCGCCCAGCGTCCGTTCCGAGGTCGGCGGAGCGTCGGTGTCGGCGACCGCTATGACGCCGGGGACGTTCAGCGGAAAACCGTCCAGTCGCCCGCTGCCCGGCAAGGCGCCGATCACGATCGCGCCTCGATCGATGGCCTGGCGCACCAGCTGCTCGAGCAGCGGATCGGCCGGGCCGCCGAGACTGAGATTGATGATCCGTGCGTCGACGTCAATCGCCGCATCCAGCGCTAGGGCCAGCGTGAAGGAGTTGCAGCGCGCCGTCGTGCTGTCGGCCATGCTCCAACATGCGCGATACGCGTACAGCCGTGCGCCCGGTGCGATACCGGCGATGCCGATACGGTTGTTGGCGACCGCGGCGATCACGCCGGCCACCTGGGTTCCGTGCCGGTCTTCCGCGGCGACGGCCTGATTGGCACCGACGAAGTCGCGCGTCAGTGCGATCCGGCCGCGCAGGTCCGGATGCGCGACGTCGACGCCGCTGTCGATCAGCGCGACGCGCACGCCCGAACCGCTGCTCCAGCGCTGCGCCTGGTCCGCCCCGATCGCGGTGAACCCGCGCTGCAGGCCGATGTAAGGATCGTTGTAGCGCGTGGCGGTCGCTGCCGCTGCCGGGTCCGGTATCGCGTCCACCGCCGGGGTGGTCAAGGTGTCGAAGCTCTGCAACGGCTGCACCAGGCGCACACGATCGTCGCGGCGCAGCCGTGTGAGCATTTCTTCGTGGTCGGCCTTGGAAGGGAGCTCGTAGAGCATGCAGCGCAGTCGCAGCGACTTGATCGTCCAGGCCGAGACCTCGCGCAGGCCGTAGTCCTTGGCCAGCCGCGCCGCGCCGGCGATGCTGCGAAGGCTGCCGTTGTAGTTTGGCAGTCCGCCATAGCCGCGCGGGGTCGAGCCGACGATCGGCGGCGGGTCGGGTTTTTCGGCGATCGCGACGATCAGCAGGCGCTCGGGCTCGAGCTGGTTCTGTGGCGTGGCCGCCGGCGCCGAGGCGGCGGCGACCAGCAGGGGGAGGAGGCACAGGAGGAGGCCCCGGCCACGAAGCCGTCCCCAGCCTGTCGACGAACGGGTGCGCAGTTGGTCCATCAGCGTGACGCGGCGCTGCCGATCGGCTCGGCTAGAAGGACGCCGCGATACGCACGCAGGCGTTCGACGGTACGTGTGGCGTCCGCGGCGCCGCCGGACTCGAACGCCAGACCGTAGATCGATCCCCCGGCGTTGCTCTCGACGATCCGCAGGTCTTCGGCGCCGAGCATGGCCTGCAGTTCGGCGAGCGTCAGCGTCGGCGCGGGTACCAGTCGGATCACCGCGCTGGAGGGTTGCGTGGGCGTGCTGGTCAGGGTCCGGTATTCGGTGCGCGGATCTTCACGTTGCAACAGCAGCGGGGCCAGCACGGCCAAGCCGATTCCCTGCACGAGGACGGCCGCGATCAGCACGCGTTGGAGCAGGTGCTGCCTGCGCGGCGCACGTGCACCGGTCCGGTCGGACCGATCGGTGTCGCTCTCCAGATCGATGCGTGCGAGCAGTCGGCGCAAACCGTCCTGGGCCTGGCGTTCGTCGCCGTCCACGCCGTCCTCCGCGATGCCGGCCCGCAGCCGGCTCTGGAACGCGTACTCGTCGCGGCAGTCGGCGCACTGTCGCAGGTGATCTTCGACGGTCTGCCGCTCGGCGGTCCCGGCGCTGCCGTTGACGAACCAGGGGATCAGTTCCCAGATCTGGCGGTGGGGCAGGGTGGAGGTATTCATCGCTTCATCCTCGCGCCGCATCGGCATGTACGGAATCCTCGCCGCCCAGGGCCGGCAGTGTATTGCGCAAGCGCAGGCGAGCGTGAAACAGGCGCGCCTTCACGGTACCGACGGCGACATCCATGATCGCGGCGATCTCTTCGCAGGACTGGCCGAGGTAATAGGCCAGCTCCATCGTCATCCGCTGCTCGGGTGGCAACGCGAGCAGGCCGCGGCGCACCCAGTCGCTCCGCTCGACCTGTTCGGCGTCGTCGCTCGTGCCCTCGCTCAGGGCGGTGCTCGGTTCCGACGCAACGGGGCGGTCGCGCAGCGTCTTCATCAGGCAGCGATAGGCGATGCCGAATATCCAGGTTGCGACTTTGGCATCGCCGCGGAACTGGTTGGCGTCGCGCCAGACCACCCACATGGTCTCGTTCACGATCTCGTCGACCAGGTCGCGTCGTGCGGTATGCCGTGCCAGGAAGCGTGCAAGCCGGTGATAATGGTGAAGATACAGCCGCTCGAAAGCGGCACGGTCGCCCTGGCCGGCGCGGCGCAGCCATTGCAGGTCACGCGCGGCGGGCTCCTTGCCGCCTTCCACGTCGGGCTCGGTATCGGGGCGACCTTCGCGCGGCACCTTCGCGCCTCCATTCGTCGATTCGGGGTCTTGGCCGTATGTACCACGAGAGAGCCGGAAGGTTGTATGGCGCCGCGATCGCGCCGCCGCGCCCGCTGGGCAGCCTGCCGCTATGCTGCGCCGCGCTGTGCGCAGCCTGCGGCGCGCTCGCCTCGGCGCCGGTCCAGGGACAGGCCTGGAGCGGCTCGATCGGTGCAGCCAGCAACAACCTCTATCGCGGCTTGAGCCTCAGCAGCGACCGGCCGGCCTGGCTGGCGGATGTGCGTTACCAGTTCGGCGGCGAATGGACCGTCGGCCTGGGTGTCGGCGGCACGCTCGGCGAGCGGCGTCAGGGATACGATTCGGCGGTGGAGCAGGTCGTGCTGCGCGTCGATCGTCATTGGCAGATCGATGCGGACTGGGCCGCGCAGCTCGGCATTGCGCACTACGAAGAGCCGTGGAGCTTCTGGCACAGCCAGCTGCGCTACGACGAGATCAGCGCCGCAATCGGCTACCGGGGGCGCTGGAGCGTGAGCGTGGCGCTGGCGCCGGACCGCACGGCTGTCTATGCCTGGTCGCGTTACGAAAGCAGTGGCATCGCCACCTGGGCCGAAGCCTCGTTCCGGCAGCCGCTGTTCGATCGGCTCGCCGCCGACGTCGGCCTGGGTTACGCCGGACTCTCCCACAGCGGAGATCGCGACTACGGCTACATCAGCGCCGGGTTGAGCTATGGTATCGACGATGTCGATCTGTACCTGTCACGCGTCTGGACCAACACCACGGCACCCCACTACTGGTGGGACGAGGATGGTCGCCCGGAGCGCTCGCGCTGGCTGGCCTCGCTGATCTGGAACTTCTAGGGCATGGCATCGAAGAGCGCACGAGGGCGCCGGCGGTGTGGCTCCGCGGAGGCAGCTGCCGATCGTGCGGGGTGTCCGGCCAGGACCGCGTCACCGCGCCGCGTCCCCGATGCATCCGGGCTCGCCGGTTGAGTCATTTCCAGGATTTGTACAGGTGACGCGTCCCGCTGAAAGGCCTAGTCTGCATCGCCGCCATCTCGAACGGCACGCGCGGGGGAGGGGGCGCGGCACCCTGCGGTTTCGGTAAGCCATGCGTCGCCCAACGCCGATCGCACGGGGCACTTTGCGTCGGCGCACGGCGGCATTGCCGCATGCCCCGTCCTGGCCGGCGCGTATGGGAGTGACGTCGCTGCCTGTTTCGTTTTTTCCCGACTGCCCTGACCGGCAGTCCCGACACGCCGGCCGCGCCGGGACCGCGCGGCGTGGATACCTTCATCAGCGGCCCGATCGCCCTTGGCCGCCTCATTTCCAGGAGTCCGTTTCATGCTGACTTTGCCATCGCGCACCGCGCTCGCGGCCGCACTTGCTCTCGCACTGGCCGGCGCCACGAGTGCACAGGCCACCTCTTCCACGGTCGCGGCCGAGCGTCCGGCGATCGCCGCGCTCGACCGTGCACGGACCGATCCGGCCCTGCTGATCCTGCAGGTCGGCATCTTCGATCCGGCCGTGCAGCAGCTCGACGCGAGCGCGGCCGGCGCAGCGAGGACGCAGACCAGCGCGTATGCGATCGTGCAGTTCGAGGCCGGCCGTCTCGGCGAGCGCAAGGCGCTGGCGGCGCGTGGCGTCGAGTTTCTCGGCTACCTGCCGAACAACGCCTACTACGTGCGCCTGCAGGGCATCGCGCTGGACCAGCTCAATGCACAGCCCGGCGTGCGCTGGGCCGGCGCACTGCAGCCGGCGATGAAGCTCGATCCGCAGCTGTGGACCGCCTCGCGCCGCGATTCGGCCGCGCGCCGCGACGACGGACGCTACGAGATCCTCGTGCGCGGCTTCGCCGGCGTGTCGTCCGTCCACATCGCCGACGCGCTGCGCCAGGCAGTGCCGGACGCGAACGTGACCGAGCGCAGCGTGCGCGCCGACGCCGAGCCGTACCTGCGCGTCGAGATCGATGCGACGCAACTGGATGCGCTGCTGGTCGCGGCGACCGCGATCGAAGGCGTCAGCTACGTCACGCCGTGGATTCCGCCGCAGTGGGCCAACAGCGGCTCGGTCGGCGCGATCCAGGGCAATGCGATGGGGGCGTGCACCGGCTCGGGCACGGTCTGCGGGCCGGCGCCGCTCTGGGATCACGGCCTGCTCGGCAGCGGTCAGATCGTCGCCGTGGCCGACTCGGGCACCACGCCGAACATGGCCTGGTTCGCGACGCTCGACAAGGGCGAGGGTCCGCATACCGCGGTCACGTTCGCCGAGCAGCCGGCACTGCCGAACGTCGGCACGCTGCATCCGGACAACAAGATCATCGGCTACTGGACCCAGCCCGGCGCGATCGACTACGACTTCACGATCGGCCACGGCACGCACGTGACCGGTACCGTGGTCGGCGACGTCGCCGGTACGTTCGGGAAGACCACCTATCTGGCCTCGACGCCGCTGCTGCCGAACCACGATCTCGCCGACGGCATGGCGCCCAACGCGCAGCTGCTGATGCAGGACAACGGCAACAACAACAGCCCGGTCGTGCAGGATTTCGCCGGCACGCTCGAGCAGGCCTATGCCGGCGGCGCGCGCGTGCACAGCAACAGCTGGGGCGCGCCGACCGGCGGTCAGTACAACGGCAACGATGCGGCGGTCGACGCGACCACGCGCCGCAACGAAGGCCTGCTGGTGCTCGTCGCGGCCGGCAACGACCGTTCCGGTCCGAGCCAGACCAATTCCCCCGGCAACGCCAAGAACGCGATCAGCGTCGGCGCGCTCGGTCATGCCGGCAGCACGCAGCACGCCGGTTATTCGAACCTGGGCCCGGCCGCCGACGGCCGCGTCAAACCCGACATCGCCGCGCCCGGCAGCAGCATCGTCTCGGCATCGGTGGTCGGCTCGCAGGTCACCGACACGATCACCGCGCCGCAGACGCGCAGCCTCTCGGGCACGTCGATGGCGACGCCGACGCTGGCCGGCAATGCGGTACTGCTGCGCCAGTTCTTCGCCGACGGCTTCTACCCGCGTGGCGAGAAGACCGCTTCGGATGTGCTGCATCCGACCGGCGCGATGATGAAGGCGGTGCTGTTGAACGGCACGCACCCGCTGACCGCCGAAGCCAACGGCCACCTGTGGCCGACCACCGCCGACGGCTGGGGCCGGGCCTGGCTCGACGGCAATCTGTGGTTCAAGGACACGCTGCCCGGCGGCGACGACAGCCGCCGCCTGCGCCTGTTCGAGCGGACCAATCCGGCCGGCCTCGAGACCGGCGACGTCAACACCTACACGATCGAGAACGTCGCCGCCGGCATCGAGCTGCGCGCGACGCTGACCTGGTTCGACGTCGAGGCCGCACCGTCCGCCGCTTCGGTCCTGGTCAACAATCTCGATCTCGAGGTCGAAGGCCCGGAGGGCAGCGTCTTCCTCGGCAGCGCCAGCATTCCCGGCGGCGTCTCCGCGCCGGGCGGCACCGCCGATGCGAAGGACACCGTCGAGCAGGTGCGGCTGACGACGCCGGTAGCCGGCCGCTACACGTTCCGCGTCAAGGCGACCGCGGTGCCCGGCAACGGCAGCGACGGCAGCGACCGCCAGGGCTATGCGCTGGCGGTATCGGGCGCGTTCGCGCTGCCGGACACGGCCGCGCTGCCGGCGCCGACCGAACTGGCCGAGGTCGAGGTCGCCGGCATGCGCGACGGCATTGCGATCGGATTCTCCGGTGCCGACGAGGCGCAGGGCTACCAGCTCTATCGCGCCGACGGCAGCTGCGCGGAAGCCGCACCGGGCGATTTCCATCTGGTCGCCACCGGCACCGAGTCACCGCTGGTCGACGCACGCGCATCGGCCGGTGGCCGCTACGCCTACACGCTGCGCGGCATCCACAACGACGTCGAAGGCGAAGTGTCCGCCTGCCTGAGCCTCGACGAGATCTTCACCGACGGCTTCGAGGCGCCCGAAACCGACGACTGAGGTTTGCTGCGATCGGCCCCGAAGGGCGGCGTCGCAAGGCGCCGCCCTTCGTCGTCGATGCATATGGGAAATCATGACGGACGCTGCACGAATGGAGCATGCGCGCGCGATCGCCTTCCGAGCCGATGCGTTTCGATCGGCGACGCAGGACAGCGTCGGAGATGGTGGGCCGTGATGGGATCGAACCATCGACCAATGGATTAAAAGTCCACTGCTCTACCGCTGAGCTAACGGCCCAATCAAAGACTTACGTGCGTTTCTCGGGAGGCCGTTGCAATTCTGGTGCAATCGTGCGGCCCTGCAGACGCGATTGGACGGCCTCCATCGCTGTCGCCAGCCTGGCCGCATGCGTGTATCGCTCGGCCATAGCGCGGGTCTTCCAGCCGCCCAAGCCCTGAATTGTAGCCGCATCGAGCCCTGCATGGGCAGCGTTGCTCGCCATCGTGTGGCGCAATGTGTGGGGCGTGATCGACCGCGGGAGCCCGGCGCGATCGGCGACGCGGCGGAAGATTGACCTGCGTGCGAATTTTGTAGCCAATCAGGCGGTGAGTCCGGATTGAATGGTATCGGGTTCCTGCCACGCCTGGCGAACACTGGCCGGAGTCTTGTAGCGATGCGTGCTGTGCGGTCGCTGCTCGTTGTAGAACTGCCGCCAGCGCTCGATCAGCACCTTCGCCTCGGTGCGGCTGCGGAACCATTCGCGATTGAGCAGCTCGTCGCGCAGCTTGCCGTTGAAGCTTTCGACGAAACCGTTCTGCCAAGGGCTGCCCGGCGCGATGAAGGCCGGGCCGATCGCCGCGTCGCGCAGCCAGCGCATGACTCTGGCCGCAGTGAACTCGGCACCGTTATCCGAGCGCACGAACGCCGGCTTGCCGTAGAGCCGCATCAGCCGCGACAGCGTCAGGATCACGTCCTGCGCCCGCAGACTGGCGCCGACCTCGATCGCCAAGCACTCGCGCGTGTACTCGTCGATCACGCACAGCAGCTTCAACGCGCGGCCGTCGACCATCGGGTCGTGCACGAAATCGTAGCTCCAGACCGCGTTGGGTCGCACGGCGCCCGGCAGCCGGATGTCGCTGCCCGAACGCCGACGACGCGGCCGGCGCCGCGGGATGTTCAGACCCAACGCGCGCCATTGCCGAAGCACGCGAGCCTCGCCGAGCGCCAGCCATGCCGCCATCCGCCGATACCCGAACCGCGGCACCTGCGGCGAGGCCGTCAGCAGCTTCTCGGCCACGGCCCGGTCCTTCTCGGGCTGCGTCGGCTCATAGCTGCTGATGCGCCGGCTCAGGCCCAGATACCGGCACGCCTTGCGCTCCGAAACTCCCCGACGGACCAGCACCTGGACCGACTCGCGCCGCGTCGTCGGGGTCGTCATTTTTTTCGGACGATCTCCTTCATCCCGTCGATCACCAGCATCTGTTCGGCGACCAAGCGTTTGAGCCGACTGTTCTCGGACTCGAGATCCTTGAGCCGCCGCGCGTCCGGCACGTCCATACCGCCAAACTTGTTGCGCCAGCGGAAAAAGGTCTGCTCGGTCAGGTTGTGCTTCTTGCACAGCACCTTGATGGGCATCACGCCGGCCTAGGCCTCGCGCAGGATGTCGATGATCTGCTCGTCGCTGAAACGCTTCTTCATGAGTTCTCCTTGCCTGTTGAGGGTAGAGAACTCACCATCCGCATGGCTACAAGATTCGTCTCAGGTCAGTGCATCTCACGCTGTATGAGACTGCCTGACCATCCTCGGGCGTCAATGATCGAAACCGTCGTCGAACAGCACGTCCGAGAGCTCCAGACGATGACGATACAGCGCCAACGTCGTTCCACTGGCGACTTGCCAGGCACCATCACCGAGCGGAACGACCGACAGATATGTACCGGTTTCCGGAAAGTCGTCGAGCGATTGCGGCACAGTCAGAAGAGAGCCCGTTGAACCATCGATCAACATGAGCTGGTTCTGAGTCGCGATCAACGACTGCCGCAGGTCGCCACCCACCGCATGGAGCGCGCGTGGCGCTCCCGGCAGCGCGAATCGGCGCAACTCGACACGTGTCGCCAGATCGTAAAAGTGCGTCTCACCGGTAGAAGAGAACACAGCGAGCTCGGCGCCCGATACACCGGAAGCGATGTGGCTGATCCCGGTATTGGGTATCGGAATCACCCAATCGAGCAGGCCGGTCGCTCGATTGTACGCGCGTACGCTGTCGCTGAGCGCGGCAACCAGCAGGCCCTTTCCGGGCGTCGTCGGATCCTCGATGGAAACGACTTGGTAAATCGCCGCCGTATGGTCTCCCATCGCGGGGGAGCGCCACAAAGGCGCTCCACTCGTCCCGGAGAGGACCAGTAGAGCGGCGCTCTGATGCGAAGTGTCGTACACGGCGAGCGCGAAATCCTCGACGCCGTCGCCGTCGTAGTGCACCAGGGCGATGTCCTTGATCACCAGGTTGTTCAAAGCGGGGGTCGAGAACGAAAAGAGATTGAGCCCGACCTCCTTGGTTACGCCGTCGAGAACGAGGATGCGGCCCATTCCCCTGTCTTCCCCGGCCAGGACGATGTCCATGCCGTTTCCGCTGGCTTGCGCACGCAGTACGGCCTTGCTGCGCGACATGCGCCAGACGCCGGACGCGGCTGCCGACTCGAACCAGCGGCTGTCCCAGGTGCGCTGCCCATCGGACAGATCGAACATTGCCAGCGTGGCGATGTTCGATCTGTCCGATGCATCGACTGCGACCAGCTCTATGCGCCCGTCGCCGTCAACGTCTCCATAGCCGGTTCCCAGGAAGGGACCCGCGGACATGCGGATGCGCGCGCGCGTTTGCCCGTCCACGCCCGACGCAATGGTGATCATCGAACTGCCGCCGTTGAATGCCAGCTCGGCTGCCTGGTCCGCGTCGAGATCCGCCGTGACGATCGAGTTGACGCTGGGCTCGATATTCTGCACGGCGAATCGCTCTTCACCGGATGCGCCGTCAATCACATGCACCGAACCCCACTGCGCGTCCCCAATCAGGACCATGTCGTGAGCGGAACCCGGCAGCTGACCCGCTGCCACCGCGCCGATGTCATGAGTGCTCTTGCCGCTCCACAGCGGAGACCACGGCGCGCCGCGAAACACCGTATAGGAATACCACCTCTGGGCTCCTACCCACTGGTGGGAGGCGGCTTCGCCGAAGCGGCCGGCGGCCAGCTGGATTCCGAAGCCGTCGATATAGCTCCAGTCCGTGGCATGGGTGGCACCGTCGAGTACGAGGCCCGGCATGCACGCCAGGACGATCTCCAGCGCCGGATCGGCGTCGAGTGGCGCGAGTGCCAGATCGGAGCAGTCGGAGACGGCATACGTGTTCACGAGTCTGCCATCGGACAGCGCGTACATATGCAATCCGGTGGCGGTTAGCACGACGACGTCCTCGTGCCCGTCCGCGTCGACGTCGCCGATCGCCGCAGTTTGAGCACCGGCGGCGATCGGAAAAGCGTTGACCTGTTCGAAATCCCAGCCCCGATACTCGCGCAGCATCCCTTCGTGGTCGACGACTACGACGTGATCCACACCGTCGACACGATGCGCGAGCAGGCGTGCTGTCGGCGCAAAAGCGCTCAATACGCGGGCCGGTGCGACGTCATAGCCGGCAGCCGTATGTCTGAGCGTGGCGAGGACGGCCGGGCCTCCCGTTGGAAGAGCCGCCGGCCAGGGCGATCCGTCCAGTATCAGCTCGCTGACGCCGTCGCCGTCCAGGTCGGCTGCGAGCAGCTGACCGTTGCCGGGCTGCGGCATGAAATCCATGCGCCGATCGATCGGCTCGAGTCGTGGAAACGCGGCTTCGGCGCACGCGGCCAGCCCCATCAGCAGCCACGAAACATGGCGTAATCTGCTCAATCGTCCCATCGCGTGCGCTCCGAAGGCGGGAGCGAACGTCGAAGCGGAGCCCCCATGCCGCGCGCATTTTACCGGATGCGTCGTACGGACAGGGTATCGACGTTCTCCTCCGGCTGTTCGCCGAACTCGAGCGCGCCGTCACTCCGGCGCGCTCGAGTTCGGGAGAGTCAGCGCGCGCGGCCGACGATCAGATTGTCGAACACGCCCCAGGCGTAATCACCGTCGGGCAGGGCCACCGGCGCGGCGATCGTCAGGCGGCGGATCGGCCGCGTCGCGACGAAGCCGCGGAAGTCGCGCTGGCTCGTCGCGGTGAACGTCTCGACGCTGCCGTCGTCGAGCGTCAGCACGATCGGCGTCGGCAGCTGCAGGTTCTCCTCGATGCTGGTCGAGACGAAGAACAGCTGGCCCCAGAAGTGGCCGCCGAGCGCGGTCACCGGCGCGCCGGTGAAGTCGATCGTCAGCCGGCTGTCCGGACCCGGCCCCATCGGCGCGAGCATGCCGGCACCGGCGAACAGGAACAGATTGCCGAAGAAGCCGGGCGGCGAGCCGGTGACCTGATACGTGTAGGCGCCGTCGCCGAACGCGAGCGGACCGTGCACGTAGCCGCTGCGCAGGCCGGTGAACGTATTGCGATCAGCGCCGGGCGCGACCGCGGCGCGAAACGCCTCGGCGTCGTCGTAGGTGCGCAGCGCAGCGCCGCAGACGCCGTCGCTCGCGTCGTCGAAGCCGTTCGCGAACAGACGGTCGGCCGCGGTGCACGGCTCGGCGCCGACCTGCAGCTGCAGCGCGATCGCGCGCAGCGCGTCGGTATCGTTGCCGGCCACGCACAGTTGCGCGGTGTAGTCGCCGGCGGTGAGGCCGGATGCATCGATCGTCAGCTCGACCGCTTCCTGCGCGCCGCCGGCGATCTGGCCGCTGACGTTGCCGAGCTGCAGCCACGACGGGCCGCCCGGTGCTGCGCAGTCGTCATCGGCGGCCGTCACCGCATAGCCGAGCAGGCCGCCGCCGGCATTGCCGATCGCCAGCGTCCGGGTGTGCGTCGCATCGGCGCCGACCGAGACCGCGAGCCGCACCGGCGCCGCGACGCGCGGCATCGTATCGCTGATGCGCACGTCGTCGATCCACCAGCCGCCGGCGCCGTCGACCGTCCCGGCACAGTCGGTCGCCAGGCGCCAGCGCAGCTGCACGCTGCGGCCGGCGGCGGCCATCGGCAATGCGACGGCCACCGGCGCGAATGCCGCCTGCGTGCCGCTCCAGGCCATCCGGCCGGCCAGCGGATGCGCGCTGCCGCCGCAGACCGGTGCGGCCGCGAGCATGCCGGTGTAGCCGCCGGTCGTGAACTGGCCGCCGGCCGCGATCACGTCGGCGAACGCGCCGCCGTCGATCGCGATCTCGAGCACGCCGCCGTCGGCACCGGCCTCGGTCGCCAGGCGCTGGCGGAACTGCACCTCGCCGCCGGCGGATGGCACCGCGATCGGCGCGCTGGTCAGGGTCGCCTCGCCGGACGCACCCGGCGCCGGCGTGTGCACGGCATTGGGCGAGGTATCGGCGGCCTCGGTCTGCGTGACCCACGGCGATCCGGCGCCGCTGGCGCTCGTCGTCCAGCCGGCCGGCAGCGCCGGCGCGGTCAGCGCGTCGAAGTGCCAGGCCTGCGCGGCGCTGCCGTCGTCGGCGAGGTTCAGCGTGATGCTGGCCTCGTTCGGCGGCTTGCCGGTGCCGTCGCCGATCAGATGGATCTCCAGCGGCAGATCACCGGCATAGTCGGCCGGCACGTCCAGATCGACGATGACGACCTGCAGCTCGCCCGGCGCCGGGGAGCCGGACAGGCTGCCGCAGCCGGCCGGCTGCGGATAGCCGCGCTGATACCAGCCGCCTTCGCGCGTGCCCATGCCGAGCACGAGCACGTCGACGTCGCTGCACCAGGTGAAGGTGTTGCGCTCGCGGATCGCCGACAGCGTCACGCCCTCGGGCACGCGGAAGATCGTCGTGTCGGCGCCGGCGTAGGCCTCGGAGATCAGACGCAGATCGATCACGTAGCTGTTGATCTGGCCGCGCGTATAGGTGGTCGGGCTGGCGCTTGCGGTCAGCGCGATGTCGGCCTGCGCGAGCGGCGCGGCGAGGAGCGCTGCGAGCAGTGCGAACGGGCGTACGAGAGCTGCGCTCGATGCGCTGCGGCGGCTTCGGATGGAGGGAACGCTCACTGCACACCTCCGACGACCAGGTTGTCGAGCGTCGGCCAGCGGTCCGGCGTGGTGCCGGCCGGCGGATCGACGATGTCCGGTGCCTCGATCAGCAGATAGGCGATCGGCTCGCCGTGGCTGACGAAGCCGACGAAGCTGTCCGGGTCGGCCGCCTCGAGGATCGCGGTGGCGCCGAGCGTGCCATCCTGCAGGATCACGTCGACGCCGATCCGGCCGTCGGTCGGCCGCAGCGAGAAATCCGACGGCCAGACCTGGCCGCCGATCGCGCCGATCGGCCGGTCCTCGAGCGTGGTCCAGACCATCAGCGGCTCGTCGACCTGGTCGGTCGAGACGAAGCCGGGGCCGTTGTAGAGGCCGTGATGCGTGCCGGGCGGTGTGAACAGCCACAGACTGAAACCCTGATCGGTGTAGTGCAGCGGCGGGCTGTGGCCGGGCATGACCTCGTCGAACGCCAGCTCGACCCGGCCGGGTGCGAGCGCGGCCAGAAACGCGGCGCGGTCGGTGTAGACGCTCACGCTGCTGCCGCGGCGGTCGAATGCGTCGGCGAAGACCGGATCGGCCGTGGCGATGCGTGTCGCGCTGCCGCTGCCGGCGGCGCCCGAGCGCGTCGTCGGCGTGGCGTAGGCCGGCGCGGCGGCGAGCGCGAGCGCGAGCAGGGCGGCGCTCGGTGGGAGGAAGGCGGATCGTCTGGTCATGGGCTCGTCGTGCACGGATGAAGAGAGGGCGGCGCGGCGGACGCGAAGCGCGCGCCGGCCGGATGCCGCGCAGACTGTGATGACGGCCGCTGGCGCCGGTCCATTCCAGCGGCCTTACGACCGCCTTACGAACGTCTTCACACCTTTGCGATCAAGGACGTAAAGCGGCCGGCGGGACTGTCAGCGCGGCCGGCAGGCGGCGCTCGCCGGCGCAGCGCCGGGCCGCGTCCAGCGCCGCCTGCCAGGCCGGTGCTGCGCCGAGTACGTGCGCGACGCGCAGCCGGACCACGGCGCTGTCGTAGTCCTCCTCGGCCCAGGTGCCGACGCGTCCGGCCAGCTCGGCGGCCTCGGCGATGCGTCCGGCCTCGAGCAGGAACGGCACGTACGAGGCGACGACCGCGGCGATCGTCGACGGCAGTCCGATCGCGTCGGCCTCGGCCAGTGCCCGCCGGTACGCGGCGTCGGCCGCGCCGGCATCGCCGCGATGGGCGGCGCGTTCGGCCTCGGCCAGCCGTCGGTACGGCGAGGCATGGCGGCTGCCGGGGCTGTCGTCGGTGATCTCGGGACTCGCCGCGCCGTCGCCGCCGAGTGCGCGCTGGCGCGTCAGCGCCGACCGCGCGCGCAGCACGTCGTCGCCGCCGCCGGCCAGTGGTTCGGCCGGCAGCGCCAGGGCGGCCTGTCGCGCCGCGTCGCTGCGGTCCTCGGCCAGCGCCAGCTCGACCTCGAGCAGGCGCAGCCGCTCCTCGTCGCGCGAGGCGGCCAGATAGTCCAGATTGCCGGCCGCCAGCATCTGCAGCAGGTCGTGCAGCTCGCGCAGGCGGCCGACCGCGAACAGGCTGCGCGCGCGCTGCAGGCCGAGCACGCGGCGCAGCAGCGGATCGCCGCTGGCCGTCGTGATCGACCAGGCGCGCTCGTTGGTCGCCATCGCCGCGCGCAGTTCGAGCAGGTCGAGCTGGACGTCCTGCAGACCGATCAGTGCGCTCTTCAACGGCCGCTGTGCGCCGAGCGCCTCGAACGCGCGCGCGGCCCGTTCGAAACGCGGCCCGGCCTCGGCGAACGCGCCGCGGCCGGCGTCGAGCACGGCCCAGCTGAGGTCGACGCGCGCCACGCCGAGCGCGTCGCCGCTCTGATCGAGCAGCACGCGCGCGCGGCCGAGATCGGCCAGCGCCGCGGCGGTGTCGGCGCGCATCGACGCGGTGATGCCGCGGCCGAGAGTGGCCTCGCCGAGCGTATGCGGAAACGTCGCCGCGCCCGGCACCGCCAGCGCGGCGTCGAAATCGGCGCGCGCCGGCCCGGCCTGGTCGAGCGGAATGCGCGCGGCGCCGCGCGTGATCAGGATGCGCATGCGCAAGTACGGATCGTCCGCGCCGGAAGCCCGATCGAGCAGCTGCGTCGCGCGCTCGATCGCGGCCTCGAAACGGCCCAGGCGCGCCTCGACGCGCGCGGCCAGCAGGCCGGTCTCCGGATCGTCGCGCAGCGCCGGCGGCGCGGCCTCGAGCAACGCCTGTGCGCGCGGCGCATCGTCCTCGAGCAGGGCGGCGCGCGCCTGCTGCAGCAGGCCGGCCAGATCGGCGCCGAGGCTGCGGTCCGGCGGCGCGCGGCCGAGCGCGGTCAGCAATCGGTCGCCGGCCTGCTGCAGCGCAGTCATGGCGTCGGCATCGGTCGCGACGATGCGGATCGGCGCCGTGGCCGACGGCGTCGCGGTCAGCGTCACCGCCCAGGCCGATTCCTGCCGCGCGACCGCGCCCTCGACGACGGTGTCGATGCCATCGGCGCGCAGCCGCCGCGGTGCATCGGCGTTCGCGGCGACCAGGCCGAGCGTGACCTCGGCCGGCTGCACATGGAGACCGGCGCGGGTCAGGCGGTCGGCGAGCAGATCCATGCCGCCGAGCCGCACCCAGGCCAGGCCGTCGGCGGTCTCGACCGCGAACGGCAGCACCGCGTAGCGACGCTGGCTGGCCGTCGGCGCCGGCGGATCGTTCGCGCGTTGCGAGGTGCCGGGCCGGTGCACGTAGCCGACGATGCCGGCCGTCAGCACCAGCGCGGCCAGCGCGCCGAACGCGGCGATAGGCAGCAGCCGCCGGCGTCTCGGGCCTGGAACCGGAGTGGATACGACAGCGTGGGCCGCTGGGCGCTTTACGACCGGCGTGTCCGTCCGTGCGGGGGCGATCGTCTCCGCCGGCGCGCCGATCGGCTCCGGCGTCGCTGGCGGCCGCGCTGCGTCATCGCGCTCGACCCCGGTCTCCGCGACCCAGCGATAGCCGTAGCCGACGATCGTGCGGATGCAGCGCTGCTGTTCGGCATCGTCGTCGATCACGCGGCGCGCGCGCAGGATCAGCTGGAACAGCTGCGTCTCCGAGACGTTGTCGCGGCGCCACACGGCCGCGATCAGCTCGGCGCGCGTCACCGCGCGCTCGCGCTGCTCGATCAGGTGGACCAGCCCGGCGAACACGCGCGGCGGCACCTCGATCAGCGCATCGCCGCGCCGCAGCTCGCGGCGCGCGGGATCGAGTCGGAACGCGCCGAAGCGGTAGACGGAGCCGGTCATCCGCGCACTATGGGTGATCGCGCGGGGGAGTCAACGGCGCTTGGTCAGGGGGATTGCCGGCCTCGGAGCGAATCTCGCGCGTTCGCGCCGGCTCGGTCCCGCACGTCCATCCGCGGGAATGCCACCCTCTCGATCAGCGTCACCGTCGTGCAACGGCGCGGGAGATGAGGTTCGCACCGTTCGGCCGCGATCGCGATGCCGTGGCGGAATGCGCATGCTGCGGAAATGGCGCCGCACCGTTCGGTCAGGGTATCTCGAAACCGTCTTCGAAGATTGCCTCGGTCAAGATCAGCTTGTAGCGATACGTCGTCACCTTCGTGGCAGGCGCGAGGTGCCAGACGCCGCCGCCTTGATAGGAAACGCCGACCTGCAATATGTCCGTGTCGAATGGGCCCAGATATGGCGTGGAGGCGCGGACGATCCCGGTCCGGCCGTCGAGCAACAGCAGACGGTCGCTCGACACCGCTAGCAGGGCATCCGCCCTGCCAAGCGGGATCACGTCGAGCAGCGTCAGTCCCGTCGCGAAGGTTCGCACTGGTGCCTGCGTGGCCGCAGCGAAGAATTGCAGCTCGCCCGTGCGCGTGAACGAGACGATTTCCGCACCGGCGACGCCCTCGGCCAGATAAGCGGCGCCGTCATTGGCCACGGTCAGCTGCCAGACCGCAGCGCTGGACGGAGGCCGGAACGCGAAGAGTCCGGTGCTCGTCGCGGTAATGAAGAGGTCGTCTGCCGACGTGGCGCCGGGAGCGACGAACACGCGCTTGATGGCCGCGAACGGACCGCCCAGATCGCCGGATGTCCACAGCACGGTACCGTCAAGCAGGGAAAGCACGCGCAGGCGCGGCCAGTACACGCCCGAGGTGGTCCTGGTCTCGGCCGAGATCAAGTCGTCGTTGCCGTCGTGGTCGAAGTCATACGGTACCGCGTGAAGTATTCCGCCGAAAGAATCTTGCGGCATGCCGCCGATCGTCAGAGACGGCGCCATTTCGGGAGGATCGGTGACCACGATCCGACCCATACCGTGCACCATCGTGGTCCTGGCCGTGCCCGACAGGACGACACGCAGCCGGTCGTCGGAATTCCGTTGCGCCAGACCGATGGTGCGCGTCTCGATGCGGAACGCGTCGCCCAGCGATCCGGAGCTGCCTGGAGACGTCCAGCGGACCGTTCCGGTCGCTGAGTCGGTCATCGTCACCGCACCTGGACTCATCGTGTTGGCCGCCGACAGCAGTTCTTCTCGACCGTCGTCGTCGACGTCGGCGATGGAAGTCATCGAGTAGGGCAGTTGGGTGGGACTGAAAGACCAGCGGGTCGCGCCGCTCTGTCCGTCGGCGACCAGCAGGGCCACACCCGAGCCTTGTGTCGCCGTGAGCACGATCTCGGCTGTGCCGTCACCATCGATGTCCGCCGTCGTCACGGCCTCGACTTTCGAATTTCCGTTGGTAAGCCCGAATCGTTCCGACTGCGTCGCCGTATCGAAAACCGTGACGCTTCCATCGACGCTACCGATCAGGAGCAGGTTCGCTGCCGAACCGGTATCCGCCGCCATCGCGATCGAAGCGATCGACCGGTCGGTCGGTCGATGCCAGTTCTGCTGCCAGGGTTGAGAACCGAACAGGTCGAAACCGGTGCTGCCCGCCGCGGCACTGGCCCAGTTCTGGACGCCGCCCATCGGGCTCGGGCCGACGGCCAGAAGCGAGCCGAAGCCGCCCGGATACGACCAATCCGTCGCGAACGTCGTGCCGTCGAGCACGAGGCCGGGCGCGGAGCCGCCCAGGATGATCTCCAGGGCCGGATCGCCGTCCAGTTGCGCCAAGGCGACGGCCGTACTCCCAGGCGTTGCGTGCTCGCGCAGCAGATTTCCGGTCGCGAGGGAGTAAATCTGAAATCCGTTCGGGTCGGCAATGATCAGCTCGGCGACACCGTCGTTGTCGATGTCGCCGATGTCGCCACTGTTCACGGTGTCGCGCGTGGAGAAATGCCGCAGCTCCCGTAGGGGCCATTGCCCGTAGATGCGCGCCATTCCGTTGTGGCCGATCGTGACGATGCGCGCCTCACCGTTCTCGGACCAGGCAAGGACACGAACTAGGCCGCTGCCTCGAGGCCAGTTTCCGGCATCGTCGGGGACGATACTTTGCTGTTTGAAGCGCAGGGCGCCATCGGCATCGCGGCCGAGCGCAAGGAGCAGCGAATCCTCGCGAAAGGCGCCGAACACGACGTCCTGGACACCGTCCGCGTCGACATCGGCGACGGCGAATCCCCCTACACCGGTCTTTCCGAAACTATAGACGTAACGGTTGAGTTCAACGAAATCTGCGGCGTTCGCAGCGCAGACGAAGGCGAGCGATCCCAACATGAAGCTCAACTTGCGAAACGGATTCACGGTTACCTCGACCGGTGCGTAGGGGCCGCTTAGAAGTGACCCTTGGAGACTGGTTCATCATCACCCCGGTACGAATTGCGGGCAAGTGCTGGGCCGATCCGGCAAAGCGACGTGCTGGCCCGGTTTAGCCCCGGTCTCAAGGGAATGCTTCGAAGCAGTCGAGGAAAATGGCATCGGTCGACACGAACTGGTCGCGATAGGTCCCACGTCGGTCGCAACGGCGATGTGGCATGTCCCCTTCCCTGACAGGTGGCGCCGATCTGGGTGGTTTGAAAAGCGCCCGCTTGACCGGCGATCAACTGAACCTGCTTCCCAGGAACGGACGCCAAGAAATGCCGTTCTAGCCGGCTTGCTTCAACTTCTTGGCATAGTCGTTGGGCGACACGTAGCCGAGCGAAGAATGCAGGCGGGTAGGATTGTAGAAGCCGTGTATGTAGCCAGCGATGGCGGCATGTGCGGCCGCCTTGGTGGCGTACACGCCGATAGCCTCTTCGTTCTTGAGCGTGGCAAAGAAGCTCTCAGCCACCGCGTTGTCCCAATAGTTGCCCTTGCGGCTCATGCTCGGCACGAAGCCATGCGCGGCCAGCGTTTTGCTGAATTCGCCGCTGGCATATTGGCCACCGCGATCGGAGCGAAACAGTACGCCAGGCCCCGCCGGCGAAGCCGACCAGGCATTGAGAAACGCTTGCCGCACCAGGTCCTCGGGCATTCGATCGGACAGGCTGTAACCCAGCACTTGTCGGGTGCGCAGGTCATCACTGCGGCCAGATACAGCCAGTCCTCGCGCGTTGGCAAATAGGTGATATCCCCGACCCAGACCGGTAGCGAATGATCCACTGCGAACTGCCGATCCAGGCGATTATCGGCCACCGCCCGGCCATGCCGGCTGTCAGTGGTGCGCGGCTTGAAGCGGCCCTTGACCTTGCCCCGCAAGCCTTCTTGGCGCATCAGTGGGGCCACTGGCTTGTGTCCCACGGTATGGGCACGGTCTCGAAGCGCCTGGGCCAGACGCGGACGGCCATAGGTGCCGCGACTGTCCGCGTGAAGCGAGCGCAGTGCGACACGCACGGCTGCCTCCGGATCAGGACGACCTTGGCGATGCAGCCAGTCGTGGAAGCCGGAAACCGAAGCCGACAGTACGCGGCACAGCACCCGGAGCGGATAGTGAGCCCGTTCACGCGCGACAAAGGCGTACCTCACTTGGACTCCTTGGCGAAGAACGCCGTCGCAAGGGTGGAGGGGCGATTGCGGCTCGGTGCGCGTACGACCAGCCGATCCTCCGCATTGCCGCCTCCACCGGCTGAGGTCTAGGCTCGGAGAAGGTGCGCAGGCTCTGCTTGCGCCGTTCGCTTGAGGGTGTTGCATCAAGAACGGGCAGGAGCCCGTTTTTCGACACCCTGCTAGAGGCCGTCGAAGCCGTCGCCGAAGATGGCTTCCCGCAGTTCCAGACGGTGTCGATAGAGGGCGACCTGGGTGCCACTGGCGATCTGCCATGAACCGTCTCCCTGCGAGTGGACCGCCAGCCGCCCACCGGTTTCCGGGAAAGGAGTGAGCGAATCGGACGTCACGCGCGTCAGGCCGGTGGTTCCGTCGAACACCCTCAGCGCGCCTCCGGAAGCTGCCAGCATCGAGCGGGCGTCGTCGTCGAGCAGGGTCATCGCACGCAGCGGCGACGGCAGTGAATACTGGCGCAATGGGGCGAGCGTCGCCGCGCTGAAGAATTGCAGGTATCCGCCGCTCGAAAAAACCGCGATCTCCGGGCCTTCGACTCCCGACGGGACATACAGGGCACCGTCGCTGTAGACGGGAAGGATCCAGTTCAACAGGCCAGTGGAAGCGCTGAAACTGCGCAGGCTGTTCGACATGACCGCGACCAACTGCGTATCCGCACCGGCCGACGTGCCGTCAATGAAAAAAACGCCGATCAGCGCGCTGGTGCCGCCGCTCCCCATGGCGGCGGACGTCCACAACGTACTTCCATCCACGCCAGACAAGACCGTCAAGGCGCCGGTGTTTCCCTGCAAGGCCAACAGGAAATCGGCTGTTCCGTCCTGATCGTAGTCGAGCAGGGCCATGTCCCGGATGGCGCGTGATTGCAGCGTGCCGCCCAGATAGCCGGAGACATCCAGGCGAACCTCCTTCGTCTTGCCGTCGACGACCAGAAGCTTGCCGCTGTGGTACAGCGATCCCGCCAATACGATGTCCATCCCGCCCATCGAGGGGCGAGCAACCAGCTCGATCCGAGATGTCGATATCGCAAGTGGATAACCGGGCGGAAGCTGGCCTTCTGCGGTACGCCACTTTCGCTGCCCTGTCTCGGCGTCGAAGATCGAGATCGCCCCCGTGCCGCCACCGTCGTGACGCGCGGCGGCGACCAGCTCGATGCGGCCGTCGCCGTCGACGTCACCAAGTGCAGTAGACGTATAGGGGGTCTCGTTTGGATAGAACGTCCAGCGAAGGCTGCCGGTCTGACCATCGGCTACCGCCAGTGCGTGATTGAATCCGGAAACGTAGCTTGCCGCGAAGACGATGTCGTCCAGGCCGTCGCGATCGAAATCGACGCCCGCAACCGCCCCGACGCCGCCGCCGCCGTTGGAGATCTGAAGCCGCTCTTGTTGGTCGACGCCGTCGAATGCGCGGAGCGAACCCCAACTCGCGTCGCCGATCAGCAGCCAGTCGCGACCGCTGGCATCGAGGGTGGCGGCGCCTACGGTGTCGATACTTTGTGCCAAGGTTTTGCTCCACAGAGTCGACCAGGGCGACGAACCGAACAGCGTGAAACTGGAGGGGGCCTGGGTGCCCACCCACTGGTCGGCGGGATCTGCGCCGAAGCGGCCAACTGCCAAGTGATAACCGAAGCCGTCGGCGTACTGCCAGTCGATCGCATGGGTTGCTCCATCCAGAATCAGACCCGGTGTGCCTCCGCCCAGAATGATCTCGAGTGCAGGATCCGCGTCCAACTGGGCCAGCGCCACCGCCTCGTTGCCGGAGACGGCCAGACTGCGCAGCAACTGGCCGCTGGCCAGCGCGTAGGTATGGAGGCCTGTCTGGGTTACGACGACCAGATCATCGTTGCCGTCCGCATCGACGTCGCCGATGGCGGCGGAGAACGCATTTTCGACAATGGGGAACGTCCGTCGCTCGCGAAGCGGAACATCGGCGTACTCGCCAACGATACCGCCCGCGTCGACGGCGATGATTCGCGGATCGCCGGCCTGCGACCAAGCCAGCATCCGGACAGTTCGGGTCGGCGATTCGAGGATCGTCTCGTTGTCGAGTATGCCGAAGGAGCCGTCCGGTTGGCGTTTGAGAATCGCGATGACCGACTTTTGGCTCGGAAAAGGAGAAAAACCGACATAGCCCTGAAACACCACTTCCTGGACGCCGTCCCCGTCCAGGTCCGTGATGGCGAGATGCCCTGCTCCGAGCTGAGAGATCGTGTCGACACGGTGCCCTTGCTCGATGAGGCGAGGTTGTGTGGCGGAGACCGCGAACGCCGTTGTCCCCCACATCAGGTTCAACAGCGCGGTGGTGCCGAGCAGTCTTGCTGCCGTCATCTGGATGGTCCGATGTTTCCTGGCGGACCATTATGCCGTAGCGGTGCAGGCCAACGCAGAAAGCCGCGGCATCGGCCCGTACCTGGCAGAGACCACAGCGAACGACGCGCCACCTTCGCGCGTCAATTCGATAAGCTCCGCATGCCGCGACAAGGGGTGATGCGCGGGGCATCGCTCGGCCTTCTCACCGCGCGCTATCGCCACGCATCGATTGCGCTTGCCCATTCGCTTCCGTGCCCGCCTCGAACCCATCCGCAAACACCCGCTCGCCGTCTGCGTAGTCGAGCATCAGCCGCAGCGTCGCGCGATCGTTGGCCGGATTCGGATCGTCCTGCGCGGATGTCACCTCCAGCAGCGTCTCGACCGGGCCCGGCCGTGTGTCGCCGCGGACGCGGACCTCGACGTCGAGCATCGCCGCGAAGGCATGCACCGGCAGGCTCGCGCCGCTCAGCATGCAGCGCACCGTGCTGCCGGTCGGCGTGCACGCCCAGTCGCCGGCGCCGCGCGGCACGCCGTCGATCCAGCGGCCGGCGACGAAGCCGAGCACCGGCGGCAGCTCGAACGTGACCGTGGCGGCCTCGGCCGCGTCGGGTCCGAAGTTGCCGACCGTGGCGAGCAAGTGCGCGCTGCCGCCGATCTCCGCGCTTGGCGGCAGGGCCAGGCCGCTCAGGCCGAGATCGGCGCTGCCGCTGCTGCAGCCGGCGCAGCGCAGGTCGAGCGTCAGCGGCAGCGCCGGCAGCGTCAGCGGTCCGGCCAGCCGGACCGAGGCGGTGTAGCGGCCCGGCTCGGTGAGCTCGGCGCTGTCGATGCGCACCGTGAAGGACGCACTGCCACCGGCCGGCACGGACAGCTGTGCCGGCGTCACGCTGGCCCAGCCGGCGCCGTAGCCGGCGGCGCTGCCGGCGATCAGGTTTACCCACAGCTCGGCCGCGTCGGGCAGGCCGTCGCCGTCGAGGTCGGCACTGTGGCTGCCGTCGTTGAAACCCTTGAGCACGCTGCGGCCGTCGTTGCCGATCAGCAATGCCGCTTCGCCGGCGGCGGCGCCGGACGCCGTGTAGCCGGCGACCGCGGCGACGCCCGGTGCCGCCGTGAAGCGGTAGCCGTTGATCGCGTAGATGCCGCCGGCCGGCGCGAGCAGGGCCGGCACGCTCTGCGGCCGGTTGAACACGCCGTGGGTCGGCTCCCACCAGTGCACCGCGGCCGGCGGGTCGTAGATCGTCGTGAAGTCGGCGACGCCGAGCGTGGTCCACAGCGGCGCGGCATCGATGCCGTTGGAGTGGATCACCAGCCGGCCGCCGCCGCGCACGTAGGCGTCGAGCGCGACCGGCACGTTCGGCGCCAGCGGCATCGTCTCGTGCCCGACCAGGACCAGATCCCAGGGCTGGCCGGTCAGTGCCGCGACGAAGCCCGGGAAGTCGCCGTCGTAGTGCGCGGTATAGCCCCAGCCGAGCAGGCGCAGCGCACGGTCGAGGTAGGTGTCGGGTGCGCGGTGGACGACGTCGTCGGCATAGATCAGCACGCGCGGCGCGCCGTCCGGCTGCGCTTGCGGCGTCCAGCGGTACGCGCCCGGGTACATCCTCGCCGTGCCGTTGGGCGCCGGCATGCCGTGCGCGTCGCGGTACCGCCATTCGCCGTGGCCGGCAGCCGCTTCGGTCGCCATCGTCGAGGTCGCGAGCGGGCCGGCATAGCCGCCGACCGAGAGCGCGAGCGCCAGCGGCTCGGTGCCGGTATTGGTCACGGTGACCGTGCGCTCGTCGGCGGCGCCGGCCGGCAGCGAGGCGTCGATCGCCGTCGGCGTGTAGCTGGCAGTGCTGGTCCGGCGCAGCAGCGCGAAGTCGGTCACCACCTCGGCACCGGCGGAGAGCGTGACCGTGGCGGTCGCATCGGCGTAGCCGGGTGCGGCGACGTCGAGCCGGTACGGACCGGCCGGCCGATCGAGGGCGTAGTCGCTGCCGGTGACCGCGGTCGCGCTGCCGCCGGCCGGCGTCGCGCGCAGGCTGGCGACGACCGGGCCGCCGCTCTCGGCGTCGCGGATCGTGCCGCTGAGGCGGCCGCAGCTCGAACAGGCCAGCTGCATCGTCACCGGCAGCGGCGCCACCGGCTCGGCGGCATTGCTGATGAAGCGCAGCTGCGCCGTATAGGTGCCGGGTTGCTGCAGGTGGCGCGCATCGAATGCCAGCGTCAGCGGCATCGATTCGCCGGCGCCGAGCAGGTGCTCGCGCTCGTCGACGCGCAGCCATGGCGTCTCGGCGAAACAGGCTTCGGCCGGCCGGTAGCGGTTGGCGCTCAGGAAGGCCAGTCCGGCGTCGACGCCGCCGACCGCCCAGACCTCGCCACCGCTCACGGCCTGCGTGCAGTAGCCGCCGCCGAACGCGGTCAGCGGCGTCAGCGGCGTGCCGAGATCGCGCCACTCGCCGAGCGGCCAGGCAAGGTGGTCGAGCGACTCGACGCGACCGCTCGGCTCGTACAGGTCGCCACCGCTGCCGTCGCCGCCGATCGCGTAGAGCCGCGTCGCGGTCGCCGCCAGCGCGAAGTCGGCGCGTGCCGACACGAACGCCGGTCCGGTCTCCCAGGTGCCGGTCACGAGATCGTAGCGCTGCGTGCGGTCGATGTTGGCCGCCGGCGAGCCGACGCCCCAGCCGCCGACGACGTAGAGATGGCGGCCGACCTGCGCGTAACCGGCTGCGGCCGTGCCGACCGGCATCGGCGTGCCGCTGCTCCAGCTGCCCGATGCGATGTCGAAGACCTCGACCGCGCGGCTGACGTCGCCGAATGCGAAGCCCGGTGCACCGCCGGCGACGTGGATGCGGCCGTCGTAGGCGCCGATCGCGGCACCCCAGACACCGCGCGGCAGCGCCGGGCCGGCGCTCCAGGCGTCGGCGGCGATGTCGTAGATCAGGAAGCGGTTGGTGCCGTCGCCGCCGGCCGCATACAGATAGCCGTCGTGACAGGTCACCGCGATGCCTTCGCCGCCGCCGGCCTGCGACGGCAGCGGCGCCAGCGTGGTCCAGGCGTCGGTGGCGGCGTCGTAGCGGCGCACGGCGCGGCTGTAGTCGCCGTTCTCGATGCCGCCGACGACGTAGTAGCGGTCCGGATCGCCGGGGCATTGCGCATGGCCGTAGCGTGCGAGGCCGGCCGGCAGCGCGGTCGCGGCGAGCCAGCCGCCGGCGGCCGCGGCCGCGGCCGCCGTGCCGGCACCGAGCAGCGATGCCGGGCCGATGGCGGCCGGCGCGCTGAACGCCGCGGTGTCGACCGCTTGCATCGGCGGCACGCGGCGCGGCCCTTCGAGCGCGCCGACGCGCGCACGAAACTGCAGCGGCACCGTCCCGGCGTTGCGGACCTCGACGATCGCCTCGCCCTGCTGGCCGATGTCGAGCGGCTGCACGATCTGGGCCGGGTCGTACGCGAGCAATGCCTCCTCGCGCAGCAGCGCGAAGTCGGCGACGACCGCGCCGCCGGCGGCCACCGCGACCGTGCGCGTCTGCGTGAAATAGCCCGGCGCGGCGACGCTCGCCGTGTAGCTGCCGGCCGGCAGATCGATCGCGAACGTGCTGCCGGTGCTCTCGAACACGGTCTGGCCGTCGTCGAGCCGGATCGTCGCGGTCACCGCGAAACCCTGGCGCGCATCGGTCACCTGGCCGCCGGCGTGGCCGCAGGCCTCGCAGCCGATCCGCATCGTCAGCGGCAGCGGCGCCGGTCCGGCGGCGAACGCGCCGCCGACCTCGAGCACGGCCGTGTACGGGCCGGGCGGATCGGCCAGACGCGCGTCGAAGCGCAGCTCGACCGTGGCGCTGCCGCCGGCCGGCACCTGGCCGCGCGGCGGATGCGCCGTTACCCAGGGGCCGGCGCCGTCGTTCTCGAACGCGAGCACGCCGACCAGCACGTCGTCGGGAAATGCACCGATCGGCGCGCTGGCGCCGGTCGTCGTGTCGATCACGCGCAGCTGGCCGCCGCCGCCGACATAGGCGGCCCAGTACAGCACGCCGCTGGCGTGGTGGAACGCGATGCCCTGCGAGAAGTTGGCATCGACGCCGAGTGCGCCGACCCAGGTCGCCTCCGCGGTCGCCGGGTCGAGCGTGTACAGCGCATCGCTGACGATGTCCACCGCATACAGCGTGCCGTCCGGCGCGAATGCGATGTCGATGATGGCCAGGGCGGCACGCGTGTTGCCGATACGCGTCGCCGCCGCGGTGAGCGGATCGATCGTGTACAGCGTCGATTCGAAGCCGTGCGCGCCGGTGCCGGTCGATACCGCGTAGAGCCGCCCGTCCGGCGTGCTCGACAGGCCGGTCCAGTTGCCGAGCGGCGTCGCCACGCCGATCGTCGTGCGCGCGCCGGTCGCGACGTCGATCGTGCGCAGCGCGTTGTCGTTGTAGTCCAGCGTGTACAGGCGCGTGAAGTCGTGGCCGCGGAAGTCGCCCGCGTACGGCGCGCCGGTCAGGTTGGCGAGGACGTTCCACTGGCCGGGACGGTCGATGTCCGGGATCTCGACCAGGCGCTGCTGCGGATAGACGTTGAGTCCGATCGCGCGCGCGCCGGTCGGCGGCCAGTCGAAGGCGGCTTCGGCGGCGCCGGCGGCCGGCCGCGTACCCGGCGGCGGTGCGGCGGTCGATGGCGCCTCGGACGACGGCGCGAGCGTGCCGGTGTAGCGCGGGATCGACACGCCGGCGGTGCGCGGCGCGCCGTGGCCGTCGATGCGGATCGCGAACTCGGCCGGCGCCGGGCCGGCATTGGTCAGCGTCAGCGATCGCCTTGCGATCGTGCCCGGCGCGACGGTCGCGTCGAACGCCGCGGGACTGGCGCTCAGCTGCGCACCGTCGAGCGCGAAGTCGAGCGTCGTCGTCGCATCGGCGGCCACGTTCGCGTCCTCCACGGTCTGCGCCGCATAGCCGGTGCGCGTCGCCGTGGCCGCGTAGACGCCGGCGTTCGGCGTCAGACGATAGGCGCCGCTGTCGTCGGTACGGACGACGAACGGGCCGAGCGCGATCGAGGCCTGCGCCAGCGGCGCACCCGACGCGGCATCGCGCACCGTGCCCTGCAGCGTGCCGGTCGGTCCGCCGATCGCGATCGCGGCCTGCACCGCGGCCAGCGCGTCGAGCGTGCCGTGTCCCCAGTCGTGGTTCGGGCCGGTGCCGTAGTCGCCGCCGCAGCTCGAGCCGGTCTGGCCGGTCAGCGGCACCGCGGTCGCGTAGATCAGCTGCTCGGTCCGCGCGACATCGCCGCGCAGGGCCGGCTGCGCCTGCCACATCAGACCGGCCGCGGCGCTGACGTGCGGGCCGGCCATGCTGGTGCCGCTCAGACGCGTATAGCTGCCGCCCGGAATCGCCGAGCGGATCGCCTCGCCGGGCGCCATCACGCCGGGCCGGTAGACGCCGGCGGCCAGCGCCGACGGACCGCGGCTGCTGCCGCGCGTCAGCAGGCCCGGCAGGCCGGCGCCGAGCCCGACCGAACCGGTCGTCAGCACGTCCGGGTAGTCGCCGGGCGATCCGAGCGAGCCGCAGTTGGGGCCGTCGTTGCCGGCCGAGACCTCGACCAGGATGCCGGCTGCGCGCAATGCGGAGACCGCCTGCCGGAACAGCGGCTGTTGGCCGCCGGGATAGCCCCAGGAGTTGTTGAGGATGTCCGGCGCCAGGTCCGGGCGCGGATCGGCACCGGCGAGATTCCACGGTGCCAGCATGAACTCGAAACAGGTCAGGAACGCCAGATCGCTGCCGCTGCCGGCGTCGCTCATGCCCTTGCAATGGATCGTGCGTGCCTGCGGCGCGACGCCGATGCGGTCGCCGCGGCCGTCGTCGCCGACCAGGGTGCCGGTGGTATGCGTGCCGTGGCCATGGCCGTCGCCGGGCGCGGCCGGATAGGTGCCGGTCGCGTCCCACCAGTGGTGGGCGTGATCGGCACTGACGCCGTTCCAGCCGCGATACTGCTGAAGGATCGCCGGATGCTGCCAGTCCAGGCCGGTGTCGATGCTGCCGATCACGATGCCGTCGCCCTCGACGCCGAGCGCCCAGGCCTGATCGGCATGAACGAAGGCGAGGTTCGAGGCGATGCCGCGCGGTGCCTCGGCGGCGTCCGCCGCGTCGACCGGCGGCTCGTCCAGATGCATCGTGCCGTTCGGCAGCAGCGCGGCCACGCCGGCGCTGGCGGCCAGCCGTTCGGCCAGCGCGCGATCGCCGCGCGCGACGTAGATCGCGTTGGCGATGTGGAACGGCCGGTACTCGACGCCGGCGGCCGAGAGCTGCGCGCGCAGCGCCTGCTGGCTCGCGTCGGCGCGCCGTCGCAGCGCCTCAAGCACGTAGCGTCCCTTGGCGGCCTTGGTGGTCTGCCGCGCGGCCGCGCCGAGATCGGCCTGCTCGGCCAGCACGACGAAGAAGTCGGTGCTGCCGTCGCGATCGAGACGCTCGGCCAGCCATGGATCGATCGATGCGCCGTTCGCGCTGCCGGCGGCGATCGCCAGCGCCGCCAGCAGCCGCGCCGGCCGGCCGGCGCGCCGGCGCGGCGCCGGTGCCTTGTGTTCGAGATCGTTCATACGGATTCCAGACGGGAGGAAACGGGTGCTGCGCCGCGAGGCACCGCGCGCGGCGGGGCAGGCGTGCACGACGGGGGTCGCGGCGCAGCGGCCCCTGTTGTGCCCGGTGGCCGCCGGCGGACTCATGTCCGATCGCTTATCGACGGCTTTGGAAGGTCTGAACGCGCGATCTGACCGCGCGATGTATGCCGCGTGCCGGCCTGTCGCGCCGGGAAGCGGCTGGCTCGGCGGGGACGCGCGCCTGCGCGCGACCGCTCCGGCACGGGCGCGGCCGCCGCGAACGACGATGCGGGCACGCGCCGCGCGCAGGTCCGCTCCCGCCGCGAGCGGCAGCGCAAGCGGCAAGCTGCGGCCCGGCCCCGTGCTCGTTTCCCGGTTGCGGGCGCAGGCGCGCTCCGCCGCGCCACGAGGTCGGCGGGGTCGCCAGGGAAGTGAGCACGGGCCGCCATGGAATCGACGACGGCCGACGCGCCGATGCGGCCAGGGTCGGGAGGCGCCTGCGCAGGCCGTATCCGCCGACGATGCCGTAGCGAAGGCCGCCGGCCGCTGCGCGGGACGATCGGTCCCGGCGTGATCCTGTCGCGCGCGACCGTGCCGGTCGCCGCTGTAGGCCTTTCGCATCGCGCACGCCGCAGGATGTGCGCCGCCCGTCGTTGCGCGGCCGCACGGGCCGGCTTCCGCCGCGTGGTGCGGCGCGCGTCAGCGCCCGGCCAGTGCCTCGCCCGGTGCCGCCAGCAGTTCCGCCGGGATCGTGCGCTCGCCGGCCAGGGCCAGCGCGCGCGTCCGCGCCAGCCGCCAGGCGCCGGCGTCGGCCAGTGCGTGATAGAGGCGCAGCTGCAGCAGCGAGGCCTCGTAGGACTGCAGAGCCCAGCCGGCGCTGCGCCCGGCCACGGCGGCCGCGCGATCGAGGTCGCCGCGTGCGATCAGCTGGTCGGCATGCGCGGCCGACGCGCGCAGGATCAGCGCCGGCACGCGGCCGCGCTCGGCGCGGCTCAATGCCTGTTCGAACGCGACGTCGGCGCGCGCCTCGTCGCCGTCGAGCGCAGCCTGCTCGGCCGCGATCAGCAGCGGCAGCACCGCGACCTCGGGCGCGGCCTCGGCGTCGGCCGGCCAGCGCGCAGCGGCTGCGGCGATCGCGGCGGCCGCGCTGCGATCGCCGCGGCGGCGCTCGGCCGTGAACAGCACGTACTGGCCCCAGGCGTACTGGTTCGGTGCGGTCGTCCGCAACGCGTCGGTCAGCGCCGGCGCCGCGAGCGCCGCGGCCTGCGCCGGCCGGTCGGCTTCGAGCGCGTGCGCGGCCGCGACGATGCGCATCCAGGCGTCCAGCGCCGCGCTGCGGCCTTCGGCCGGCTGCGCGCGCAGGTCCTCGAGCAGCGCACCGGCCTCGCGCAGGCGGCCGTTCGCGGTCAGCACCTGCACGCGATTGGCATTGACCAGCTCGCGCGTGCCGGCATGGCCGACCTGCTCGAGCAGGGTCGCGATGCGCGGCTCCTGCGCCAGCGCGGCGGCCGGCTCGAGCAGGCCGAGCAGGCTGCCGGCGATGTTGATGCGCGCGCCGAGCTCGGGCTGCAGCGCGTGGAATGCGGCGGCGCGCTCGGCGGCGCGGCGGAAGTACGGCAGCGCCTCGGCCGGCCGGCCGCGCAGCTCGTCGAGCACGCCGAGGTTGTTGTCGAGCTGGGCCAGCGCGAGCTGATCGCCGCTGCTCTCGAGCGCGATGCGCGCGCGCACGTAGTCGGCCTCGGCCTCGCCGTAGCGGCGCAGCCAGGCGCGCGCCTGGCCGCGTCCGCTCAACGCCACGCCGAGCTGGTTGCGCGCTTCGCCGCCGGCGACGCCGTCGAGGCCGCGCACCGCGGCGTCGAAATGCCGCTCGGCGGCTTCGAAATCGGTCAGGCGCACGCAGGTGTAGCCGAGCCCGTGCCGAACCTTGGCGTGCAGCACCGGGTCGAGCGCGAGCCGCGGCTCGGCCAGCAGCGCCTCGAACGCCGCCTGCGCACGGTGCGCATGGCCGGCCAGGTGATCGATCTCGGCATGCCAGTAGCGCACCTCGAGTGCCGCGCCGTGCCGCGCCGCCGCGGCCTGCAGCAGGGTGCGCGCCTGGTCGTGCTGCTCGGCCCAGGCCGCTGCCTTGACCTGCTGCAGCAGGCGCGCGCGGTCGTGCGCTTCGCTGCCGGTGGCGGGCGCCGGCGGCGCCAGCGCGAGCCGGCGCGCCAGATCGTCGGCGGCCAGATAGGCCGCCGCGAGCGGATCGGCCGCACTGCCGTGGCCGGCCGGACGCGGCTCGGGGCCGTGCAGGCCGTGCACGCGCACGGTCCAGCCCTGATCACCCGGCTCGGCGCGCACGCCGAAGATCCACGACGGCGCGACCGCGGCCGCCAGCGCGTCGGCGACCGCCGCCTCGGCGATGTCGTCGGGGTCGTAGCGGCGTGCCAGCGCGACCACGTTGTCGCTCGGCAGCACCGGCAGACCGGCCGCGCGCAGCCGCTCGGCGATCGCGTCCATCAGGCCGAGCCGCATCCAGGCCTGGCCGTGGCCGGGCGCGAACTGCACCGGCAGCACGATCGCCTTCGGCCCGACCGCCGGATGCGCCGGCGGCGGCAGCGGCGTGGCGCCGCCGATCAGCAGGCCCAGGCTCGCCAGCAGCGCGACCGGCCAGCGCGGCCTGCGGCCCGGCGCGGCGATCCGGCGCAGCGCCTGTACGAGCGGCGCGGCCGCGGCGCGGCGCGGCGGTGCTGCCGCAATCGCGGATGGCCGCGCCGCGCCGCCGGCCCTCGCGCGCGACGGCGCCGCCGGGGCACTGACCTCGGCGATCCAGGCATAGCCGAAGCGCGGCACCGTGCGGATCGCGTAGCGCTGCGGCCCGGTATCGCCGATCGCGCGGCGGCAGCGCAGGATGATCTGGTCGACCAGGTTGTCGGTCGCGTCGACGCGGCCCCAGACCGCGGCGATCAGCTCGTCGCGGCCGATCGCGCGGCCGCGCTGTTCGATCAGGTAGGCCAGGCAGTCGAACGCGCGCGGCGGCAGCGCCACGCGCTCGTCGCGATGCCACAGTTCGCGCAGCGCGGGGTCGAGCTGGTAGTCGCCGAAGCGGATCGTCTCCATGGCCCTTCGATACCTGTCGCGGCGAGGCTGCGCTCCGGCAGGCCTCCCGCGTCACTGTGCCGTCAGCGGCGCAGCGATGCAAGTATCGGTTTCATGAAAGTGAAAATAAAGGTTTCATCGAGCCGCCGGCGGCAGCGTGCGGGCCGCAGGATCGCGGCCGCGCGACGCATGCGCTGCGACGCGTTCGGCGCAGCTCGCCGCGGCGGGTTGCTATGCTGCCGGGCCGGTACGCGCGTTCGATCGATCGATGTCCCAGCCCCTCTCGGAAGACAGCATTGGCGATCTGCTCGCCCGCAGCGGCGATGCCGGCACGGCCGAGCGCATCACGCCGCTGATCTACGCCGAGCTCAAGACGCTGGCCGCGCGCGCGCTGCGCGGCGAGCGCGCCGACCATACGCTGCAGACCACGGCCCTGGTCAACGAGGCCTGCCTGCGTCTGCTCGGCCAGCGCAACGTCGATCCGGGCAACCGCGCGCAGCTGGCCGCGCTGGCGGCGCAGGCGATGCGGCGCGTGCTGGTCGACTATGCGCGGATGCGCCAGGCCGGCAAGCGGCCGCCGTCCGAGCAGCGTCTGCAGATCGACGAGATCGACCTGCCGGCGGCCGAGGCCGATCTGATCGGCCTCGATGCGGCGCTGGAGCGGCTGGCCACGCTGAGTCCGCGCCAGGCGCGCGTGGTCGACCTCAAGTTCTTCGCCGGGCTCGAACTCGACGAGATCGCCGCGGTTCTGGCGGTCGCGCGGCCCACGGTCGTGCGCGACTGGCGCATGGCGCGCGCCTGGCTGCAGCGCGAACTGGGCTGAGCGCGGGGTTCGCCGCGCACTGCCGCGCGGGCAGGGCGCTCACTCGAAGTCGTCGGCGAACAAGCGGTCGTCGCCGATCACCGTGAAGCTGACGCGCTGCGCGTGGTAGCCGACGATGCCGATCGACGGCGCCGCGATCACCTTCGCGAAGCGTCCGCTGACGCTCGCGGCCGTCGCGATCGTGCAGGTGGCGCCGAGCATCGGCTTGCCGTCGAACCGCACCTCGAGCGTGCCGCCGAGCGCGAGCGTGCCGGATACGGCGACGGCCGCGCAGGCGCCGCCGCCGTCGCTGCCGATCGCCAGCACCGCGGCCGGCGGCAATGCGACGTCGCCGCGGACGGCCAGCGTGCCGAGCGGGTCCGCGTCGTCGCCCGGGGCCAGCGTGCCGCCGGCGTCGACCGCGACCGTGCCGACCGCGCCGGTACCGGCCAGCGCCGCGCCGGCGCGTACCGCGACCGATCCGGTCGCCCCCGGGCCGCTGACGGCCGGCAGCGCATTGGCGACCAGCACGCCGTCCTCGACGGTCCAGTGCTGCGCCACGCCCCAGGCAGCGCCGAGCGCCGAACCGGTCAGCGTCCAGCGGCCCGTCCCCTGCTTGGCGAACGCACCGAAGCCGCGGAACGGTGCCGTGCTGCGCGGATCGAGCGCGCTCAGCAGGCCGACATCGAAGGTGGCACCGCCGTCGCCGCCGAGTGCCAGCACGTCCGGCGTCGAGCCGGCGACCGCGATCACGTCTCCATCGAAGCGCGCGTCCGCTTCGATCACCAGCCGGTTGCCGCCGCCGAAGAACTCGACCGCCGCCGAGACGCGCGGCGTGCCGCTGGACGGCGCCTGCACGCCCGGCGCGATGCGGCCGGAGGTGACGACCGTGGCGTCGCCGATCGCGACCACGCCGGCACCGCCGGCACCGGCCTGCTCGGGCCGCCGGCCGCCGCTACCGTCGCCGCCGGCGATCTCGCCGCGGTTGATCAGCGTCGCGCCGGCGAGGACCACGCCGGCACCGCCGCCACCGCCGCCGCCGTCGGAGAGGCGATAGATCGAGGTATCGAGGCCCGGCTGGCCACCGGCGCCGCCGCTGAGCGTGCTGGTGTGGATCAGCGTGGCGCCGCCGTACGCGACGACGCCTGCACCGCCCCCGCCGCCACCCCCGCCGCCGGTGATGTACGGACCGGTCGCGCCGCCGTCGCCGCCGCGACCGCCGGCGACCGGCGTGTCCAGCACGGTGTCGACGTCGATCACCCGGCCCGGCGCGCCGCCGCCCCCGCCACCGCCGCCGCCGCCGCCGGCGTCGAGTCCGCCGCCCCCGCCGCTGCCGCCGCCGCCCCCACCTCCGCCGATGCCGTCGTTGTAGCCGCCGCCGCCAGCGCCGCCGCCGCCGCCGGCGCCGCTCCACAGGCCGGAGTTGCCGATGTCCGGCCCGGCCCCGCCACGTCCGGCGTGCTCGCCGGGCGATGGCGCATTGACGCCGCCGGCGCCGCCGCGCGCCAGCGTGCCGGGTACCGTGGTCGTGCTGGTATTGACGCCGCCGCCGCCGCCGGCACTGACGACCGTCGCGCTTGGATTGCCGCCGGCCGTGCCGGGCTGGCCGGGCGTGTTCGGCACGTTGCCTGCGCTGCCGCCGGCACCGCCGCCGTTGGGGCGCGTGGCGCTGCCGGCGAGTCCGCCTTCACCGCCCGTATGGCGGTCGGTCGACGGCACCCCGCCGTCGCCGCCATCGGCGCCGCAGACGCTGCCGGCCGCGCAGGCATGGGCCGGCGCCGGCGCGGCCGCCGCCAGCATCAGCAGCAGCGCGCCGGTCACGGCGGCTGCGCGTCGATCGGAATGCCGTGCGCTCATGTCCACCTCGTCGATCGTGCCGTCCAGCGGCGTGTGTCTCTTACGCGGCGAGTCGCCGCGGCGCGGATCATCGACGCGCCGTTCGCCGCCGCGCCCTGCGTGGACGCGGCATGCAGGCGGCTGCTGCCGGACCGCTGCTATGCTCGCCGCGTGCGCTCCGATTCGTGTTGCCAGCCGTTCGCCGCGCGTGCGCGGCCGTCGCCGTCGCGCCGTCGCCGCAGGCCGGGGCCGTCGCGATGAGCGAGGCTGCTGCCGAGCGCTACCGGCGCGCGCAGGCGATCGCCCACGATCTGCTCGACCGGCCGCCGGCCGAGCGCGCCGGTCGTCTGGCCGCAGCCTGCGGCGCCGACGCGGCGCTGCGGCGCGAGGTCGACTGGCTGATCGCGGCGGCCGAGGACGAGGACGCCGGCGAGGCGCTGGCCGGTCTCGATGATCCGGCGCGTGCGCTGTTCGCGCAGGCGCGCATCGAATCGGCCGCGCCGCGCCGCTACCGGCTGATCGAGCGGCTCGGCAGCGGCGGCATGGGCCAGGTCTGGCTGGCCGAGCGCGACGACGGCGGTCCGCCGCAGCGCGTCGCGCTCAAGCGCCTGCGGACCGTGGACGCACCGAGCAGTGGCGAGCTGGCGCGCTTTCTCGCCGAGGGGCGCATTCTGGCCGCGCTGCAGCACCCGAACATCGCCCATCTGATCGATGCCGGCGTCGACGCCGACGGTCATCCGTTCCTGGCGATGGAAGCCGTCGACGGCCAGCCGCTGGACCGCTGGAGCGGCGCGCGCGAGCGCTCGATGCGCGAACGCGTCGAGCTGTTCGTGCGGATCTGCGGCGCGGTCGAGTACGCCCACGCGCAGCTGGTGATCCATCGCGACCTGAAGCCGGCCAACGTGCTGGTCGGTGCCGACGGCGTGCCGAAGCTGCTCGATTTCGGCATCGCGCGCCTGCTCGACCGCGATGCGGCCGTCGCGCCGGCGACGACCGCGCAGCGCGCGATGACGCCGGCCTACGCGAGTCCCGAGCAGATCCAGGGCCAGCCGCTCGGCACCGCGACCGACGTCTACTCGCTCGGCGTCGTGCTGTACGAGCTGATCGCCGGCGTGCGGCCGTTCGATCATCTGGACACCGAGCTCTCGCGCGCCAACGCGATCGTCGCCGGCACGTTTCCGCCGCCGTCGCGCGCGCCGGGCGCGCGGCCGCGGCTGCCGGCCGATCTGGAGGCGATCGTGCTCAAGGCGATGCGGCGCGAGCCGGCGCAGCGCTACGCCTCGGTCGCCGAACTGGCCGAGGACCTGCGCCGCCATCTGGCCGCGCGGCCGGTGCTCGCGCGGCGCGGCCAATGGGGCTATCGCGCGCAACGCTATCTGGCGCGCAACCGCTGGGCGATCGCGGCTGCGGCGATCGCGGCCGCCGCGGCGATCGGCTTCACCGCGCGCACGCTGCAGGCCGAACGCGAGGCGCGCCTGCAGGCGCAGATCTCCGATCGCGTCGCCGAATTCCTGGTCTCGGTGTTCGCCGCGGCCGATTCCAATCTCCACGTCGGCCTGCGCGCCGACCTGAGCGCGCGCGACGTGCTCGACGCCGGCACCGCGCGCATCGCGACCGAGCTGGCCGACCAGCCGCGCATCCGCGCGCGCCTGCTCGAGGCGGTCGGCAACGCCTATCGCCACATGAACGCCAATGCCACCGCCGCCGCGCTGATGCGCGAGGCGGCCGACCTCAACCTCGACCCCGCGGTCGATCAGCCGCTGGCGGCCGCGCGCGCGCTGTCGGCGCTCGCCAACATCATGGCCAACGGCGAGTTCCCGGCGCGCGAGGCCGAGCGTGCGGCGCGCGACTCGCTGGCGCTGGCCGAGCGGCTGACGCCGCCCGGCTCGCAGGCGATCGCCAATGCCTGGATGGTGCTGTCGCTGGCGCTCAACCGCAGCGGTCAGCTGGCGGCCGCCGAGCAGGCCGCGCAGACCGCGCTGGCGATGAACCAGGCCCTGCCGCGCGGCGGCGACAACCGGATCGGTGCGGCGTTCCACAATCTGTGCTTCATCCGCGCCGCGCGCGGCGAAGCGGCGGCCGCGCTGGCCGACTGCGAGGCCGGCATCGCCGAGCTGCCGCCGGGCGATTCGCTGTCACGCACGCAGCGGATGAGCCGCTACGCGCAGGTGCTCGGCCAGGCCGGCGAACCTGCGCGCGCGATCGCGGTCGCCGAGGCGGGCCTGGCGATGGCCGAGCGGCTCGAAGGCGGACAGGGCCTGTTCGCGTCTCTGTACCGGCTGCGCCTCGCGCCGATCCTCGACGATGCCGGCCGCCATGCCGAGGCATGGCAGCGCCTGGATGCGGCGCGCGAGGCGCAGGCGCGCCTCAACGGCCGCGACAGCGGCGAGTACGCCGCGGTGCTGCTGGCGATCGGCGAGCACGAGGCGCGCGTCGGCCGCCACGAGGCGGCACGCGCATCGCTGCGCGAGGCGCACGACGCGATCGCGGCGCACTACGAGGCCGACGATCCGCGCGTGCTGCAGGCCAAGACCGCGCTCGCGCAGAATCTGATCGACCGCGGCGAGGCCGGCGCCGAGGCGCGCGCCTTGCTCGACGCCGCCGCTGCCGGCTGGGCCGCCAAGGACGATCCGGGCCTGCTGCAGGCGCCGTATACGGCGCTCGCGCTGGCCGACTGGTATCGGCGCAACGGCGATCGCGCCGCCGCGGCCGCCTGGCTCGACCGCGTCGACGGTCCCGATGCGCGCACCGACGCGCGGCAGCGCGCGCGCGCCGCGGCGCTGCGCGCGGCGCTCGCGGAGCCGATGGACGCTACCGCGGCGCCCTGACCGCATCGCGGGCCCGCCTGCCGGCGCGTCCTGCTGGAACGATGGCGCGATCGTCGGGCCCGCAGCAGGACCGCACCCGGTTCGCGGGTCCGCATCCGCGGCCGGATGACGTCCGTTTCGGTGGTCAGGCTTTCGCGGCAATCGCTTCGCCTGGTGCGTGCCGGCGAGCGGCAGCAGCGGGCATCGCGCCGCTGCGGCAGCGCTCGGCCGGCCGGCAGCGCGGCCTCCTGCCGGCGCTGGGGCCGACGCCGGCCGCGGCGAAGTCGAACGCACCGCCGCATCGCGCGCGATGGTCCAGCCCGTGGCCGGCCGCGTCCTCGAGCGGACGGAAGCGCAGCCCGGCCGCGCGCGTCTTGGCATGACGCATCGTCTGTCCGCGTGCCGTTGACATCTGCCGTACCATCTGTACCATGTCAACTAGTACAGTTGATCGAACGAGGCGACACGATGGCCCGGACCCGCGCATTGATGATCCAGATCGCCACCGGCGATCCGCGTCCGATCGGCCGCCAGATCGTCGAGGCGGTGCGCATGAAGATCGCGACCGGCGAGCTCGAACCCGGCGACCAGCTGCCGAGCGTGCGCGGCCTGGCCCAGCAGCTGACCATCAACCCGAACACGGTCGCCAAGGCCTATGCCGAGCTGACCGCCGAGGGCTGGCTCGAGGCGCGCCAGGGACTGGGCCTGTACGTCGCGCCGCCGCGCCAGCGCCTCAGCGACGCCGAGCGCGCGCGGCGCCTGGACGAGGCGGTCGACCGCTTCGTGCACGAGGTCGTTCCGCTCGACTACCCCGCCGAGACGATCCAGGCGCGCCTGCTGCGTGCGCTCGGCGCGCTGGTGCCGCGCAAGCGCGCCTGATCCACCCCCTTTTTCAGACGGAGCGATCGGCATGGCCGAATCCGAATACGTGATCGAGACCGTCGCGCTCAGCAAGCGCTACGGACGCAAGTGGGCGCTGGACGGCCTGGATCTGGCGATCCCGCGCGGGCGCATCCACGCCATCGTCGGCGCCAACGGCGCCGGCAAGTCGACGCTGTTCCGCGTGCTGCTCGGCTTCACGCCGCCGACCGCCGGCAGCGCGCGCATCCTCGGCCGCGACAGCCGGTGCCTGACGCCGGCCGACCGCGGCCGCGTCGGCTTCGTCAACGAAGAACACACGCTGCCCGGATGGGTGCGCGTCGAGGCGGTCGTGCGCATGCAGCGCCGGCTCTACGCGCGCTGGAACGAGGGCGCGTTCGCCGAGGTGATCGGTCACTATCACGTGCTGCCCGAACAGAAGATCGGCCAGCTCTCGCGCGGCGAGCGCGCCGGCCTCAATCTGGCGCTGGCCCTGGCACAATCGCCGGAGCTGCTGGTGCTCGACGAGCCGACGCTCGGCCTCGACGTGGTCGCCAAGCGCGCGTTCCTCGAGTCGCTGATGTATTCGAGCGCCGCCGCGCGCTGCACGGTGATCTACTGCTCGCACCAGATGGAGGAGATCGAGCGCGTCGCCGACAACCTCGTGATCCTCGAGCGCGGCCGCCTCGCCCACATGTCGGCGCCGGAGGACTTCTGCGCGCGCGTCAGCCACTGGGTCGCCGACGTGCCGTTCAAGGGGCCGCAGCCGAACAGCGTGCCCGGCTTGCTGCAGCTGCAGCGTCTGGACGGCCTGCACCACTACCTGGTGCTCGATCAGGACGAGCGCTTCGCCGATTTCCTGCGTGGCTGCGGCGCACGTTCGGTGCAGTGCATGCCGGTCAGCCTCGACCGCGCGGTCAACGGCTTCCTCGCCAAGAACCATGCCGCGCCGGCCGCCGCCTGAGCGGCCCGCGCAACGGAGACAGTCATCATGTGGGATCTGTTCAAGGCCGAGCTGGTGCGCCTGCGCTGGTGGACCGCCGCGTATGCGCTGGCGCATCTGGGTGTGCTGACGTTCCTGGCGCGCCTGGTCGATCTGGCGCAGCAGCCGCTGATCGTCTATCGCGCGTTCGGCGGTGTCTATGCGCTCAGCGGCCTGCTGCTGGGCCTCTACCAGATGGCGACCTACCGGCGGCCGGCAACCTGGCTGCAGCTGCTGCACCGGCCGCTGGCGCCGTGGCGGATCGCCCTGGCCCTGCATGGTGCCGGCGCGGTGCTGGTGCTGGCCGGCATCGGTCTGCCGACGCTGCTGACCGCGTTCGGCCAGGCGCTGCTGACCGCGCGCGTGGTCGACCTCCGCCACTGGCTGCTGCCGGTGTCGGCGTCGCTGATCGCGTTCGGGCTGTATCTGGCCGGCTCGTACGCGATGCTGGGCCTGCGCCGCGCCGCGCTGGCCGCGCTCGTGCTGCCGCTGATCTGGGTGGTCGGCCAGGCCAGCGGTGCGGCGGCGATCGCGATGCAGGGCCTGATCGTCGCCTGGCTGGCGGCGATGGTGCTGATCGCGTTCAAGCCTGATCTGGAGGCGCCGCCGCGCCGGCCGCTGGCGGTCGCCGCCCTCGCGTTGCCGCTGCAGTTCGGCGTCTACGTGGCGTTCCTGGTGCTGTGCTTCGCGGTCGAGATGCTGTGGATCGTGCAGGGCTCGCATCCGCTCAATGCGTCGACGGCGCCGGCCGGCGGCGCGATCGAGACCGACCGCATGGACGGCCGCCAGCGGATGCTGGCCGGCCTCGCCGCCAGCGACGACGCGCAGGCGGCGCTCTGGCGCGAGCAGGTCGCGCTCGCCGACGTGCTCTCGGTCGGCGCCCGGATCGACCGCGTGCTGCCGCGGCAGGCGCTGACCAATCGCGCGCCGATGGAATTCGATGATGCCGAGCGCCGCGTGCGCTGGGTATTCAGCCATGACCGCATGCGCCTGGAAGGCTATCGGCTGACCGACGGCGGCCGCGTCGGCGAGCTCGGCATCGGCGCCGACCACGCCGCCTTCGCGGCGCCGGCCCTGCCGGCCGGTGCGCTGCCGGGGCTGCCGCGCGGCGACGCCCTGCTGATCGCCGGCGACACGCTGTATCAGTACGGCAGCGAGACCGGCCGGGTGTCGCCGCGGCTGCGCCTGGATGCGGGCGAGCCGCTGGCCGGCGTGCAGCCGCTCGGCGAGGCGGTCGCCGCGCTCGGCGCGCGCCATCTGTACGTCTACGACGGCCGCGACGCTGCCGACGCCACGATCGTGCTGACGCCGCGTCTGCGCATCGCGCTGCCGGGCGCCTATGGCGACCTCGGCGCGATCGACGTGGTCGAGCGCGTCGACGGCTATCTCATCTCGTTCGCGTTCACGGCGCAGCAGAGCCGTCCGCGCGGCGCGTTGCCGTATCAGGTCGTGCTGGCTGTCGACGACGACGGCAGCGCCCGCACGGTCGCGCGTCGCACGATCGCGCCGGATTTCCCGGCGCTGTATCGCTACCGCAGCTGGTGGATCTCGCCGGCGCTCCATGCGCTGCGTACGGCGGCGACCGAGGGCCTGACCGTGCCGGATCCGCTCCAGGCCACCGAGGCCGCGCCGGTGCCGCGCGCGATCGTCGCGCTGGCCGGCGCGCTCGCCGTGCTGTCCGCGCTCGCCGGCTGGGTGCTGATGCGCGATCGCCTCTCCTCGCCGGCGGCCCGCGCCGGCTGGCTGCTCGCCTGCGCGCTGATCGGCGTGCCGGCGCTGGCCGCGCTCTGGCTGCTGTACCGGCCGCGCGAGCGGTCCGATCCGGCAGTGGCGCCGCGTGCTGCGCCGGCCTGATCGCAGCGCTGCCGGCGCATCGATGCACGCCGTGTGCCGATGCGTTCGCGCCCGCCCCTCGTCCTCGGAGGTCTCATGCATCGTGTCAGTCTGATCCTGGCCGGCGTCCTGGCGCTGGTCGCTGCGCCGTCCGCCGTCGCAGTCACGGCCGAAACGGCCGACGCCGCGCTGCGCGCCGCGGCGGCACGGCCGCGCGTGCAGGCGGCGCCCCGGCCGCGTAGCGATTTCCTGCTGCGCTCGCGGCTGCGCAGCGTCACGCTCGCGCCGAACGGTCGTCACGTCGCCTGGCTGCTCGACGACGGCCGCACGCGCAGCGTCTGGCTGCTGCCGGCCGACGCGGCCGCGCCGACGCGCTTGCTGCCGGCGACCGACGCCGACCGCCTGCTGTGGACGCGCGACGGCCATCTGCTGCTGGTCGCCGAGCGCACGCTGTTCGTGCTGTCGACCGATGGCGCCGGCCGCTTGATGACGCCGCTCGGTGGCTCCGACGAGCGCAGCCTGCTTGCGGTCGATCCGGTCCATCCCGCGGCCGTCCTGGTGGTCGAGCGCAGTCCGGCGGCCGCCGCCGCGCCGCGCGGATGGCGCCTGCTGCGCGTGGACGGGCAGGGCAGGCGCACGGTGCTGCACGAAGACGCGCAGCAGGTGACCGATGCCGCGTTCGCGGCCGACGGCACGCTGGCCTATCTGCAGCGCGTCGAGGGCGAGCGTCTGGCGATCCTGCACGCCGAGGGCCGCGCCTGGCGCGAGGTCATGCGCTGCGAACCTCTGCAGCGCTGCACGCTGCTGCCGCGCGTCGGCGCCGACGGCACGCTGTGGATCCGCGGCGACCCCGGTATCGACCGGGTCGGCCTGATCGCGCTGTCGCCCGACGGCACGCGCCGGCTGATCCACGAGGATCCGCTCGGCGAGGCCGACCTCGACGCGCTCAGCCTCGATCCGGACGACGGCCGTCCGCTGATCGCGAGCTACCGCAGCGCGGCGCCGGCCGACTACGCGGTCGCAAGCGCCGTCGAGGCGCCGCTCGCGGCGCTGCACGACCGGCTGCCGCAGCGCGAGCTTGCCGTCACGATCGGATCGGCGCTCTGGCTGGTCGGCGAACGCGCCAGCACGCTGCCCGACACGCGCTGGCATCTGTACGACCCGGCCAGCGGTGCGCTGCGTCGCATCCTCGACGAGGCGCCGCGTCCGGCGCGTGGCGGAGGCGGCGCCGCAGCCGCGCAGTGGCCGGCCGAAGACACGCTGGCGGCGAAGATCCCGATCGACTGGATCGCCTCGGACGGCCTGCGCCTGCACGGCTTCCTGACGCTGCCGGCCGGTATCGATGCGGCGCGCGCGCCGCTGCTGGTGCATCCGCACGGCGGGCCGTGGAGCCGCAGCCGGCCCGACTACAGCGGCTTCGTCCAGTTCCTCGCCGATCGCGGCTACGCGGTGTTCGAACCGAACTTCCGCGGTTCGACCGGCTACGGGCGCGGCTATCTGCTCGCCGCGCGCGGCGACTTCGGCGATGGCCGCGTCCAGCAGGACGTCGTCGAAGGCACGCGTGCGCTGCTCGCGCGCGGCATCGGCGATCCGGCCCGCGTCGGCATCGTCGGCGCCTCGTTCGGCGGCTATACGGCCCTGCTCGGCGTGACCGGCGCGCCGGACCTGTTCCGCGTCGCGATCGCCGGCGTGCCGCCGCCGGACTTCGGCTGGACGCTGCGCTGGACCGCGCGCAGCCGCGAGGTGCACGCGTTGGCGCATTTCATCGGCTTCGAGGCGTGGCTGCGGCAGGTCGATCTGGATCTTGCCGACGAGGCGCTGCTGCAGCGTCTGTCCGATCAGTCGCCGCTGGCGAACGCCGCGCGCCTGACCCGGCCGGTGCTGCTGTTCGCCGGCGGCGAGGACCGCCGCGTCGCGCTGCGCGGCGTCGTCGAATACGCCGCGCGGCTGAAGCAGCTCGGCAAGGACGTGGCGCTCTACGTCGATCCCGACGCCGGCCACGCGCTCGAGGACCCGGTCGCGCGCGAGGCCTGGCTGTACCTCGTCGAGGAGATGCTGCACCGGCATCTGGACGGCCCCGCGCCGGCGCCGCCCGATGCCGAGGTCGCGCGCTATCTCGCGCGCAGCGCGCGGATCGGCATGGGTGGTGCGCCGTAGCCCGGACGGTAAGCGAAGCGTGATGGGCGTCGGCGGCAGCGGACGCTAGACTGCTCGCCGATCCGCCACGGAGGACAGCCGATGCCGATGACCTGGATGCTGACGGCCGCGCTCGCGGCCATGCCGGCCGGCGCACCGGCCGATACGGCTGCCGCCGAGCCCCCGATGACCTGCGTGGCGGCGACCTTGCGCGCCGACGGCAAGTTCGCGAAGCGGCGCGTCGAGGTCGGCTCCGGCGACAAGGCCGCCGATCGGCGCGCGCTGGCGTATCTGGGCATGCTCGACCTGTCGCGATCGGTTCCGGATTTCGAGCCGGTGCGCCAGAGCGGCTACATCGTCGTCAGGCAGACGCGGCCCAATGCCTTCTCGCTGGCCTTCAGCGACGGGCGCGGCCTGCATGCCTCGTGCGAGGCCGCCTACGCGGCGATCGCGGCGGCCGTCGAGGCGGATTAGAAGCGGGCATCGCGCCGCGTGGGCCTGGGCGTACACGCGCCATACCGTCCATACGCCACCATCCGCTCAGGGCTCGCGCTCGTCGGCGTCCGAAAGGACCGCGGCGAGATCGGCCGTCGTCGCATGCAGATGATCGCAGCCGCCGTGGCCGCAGCCGCAGCGGTCGTCGACCGCCGCAAGCGGACTGTTCGCCGCCGCATTCGCGCAATGCGGACTGCAGTAGGTCTGACCGCCGTCGACCAGACAGCCGCAGCCATTGCGTCCGCAGCGGCTCTCGGCATCCGACTCCGTCATCGTCCTGCTCCGCCGTTGCCCGAGGGGCGAAGATCGCGCATCGCCCCCTGCTCGCGCATGACTGCCGCAAGGCCTTGCGTGACGGATGTCGCACAACGTGAGCGCGGTCACGTATTGCGGGCGTTCCGGTAACGGAAATTTACGGCCCCGGGCGCATGCTGGCCGCAGCTTCTCGCCTGTCTCGCGCGTTACGAGCAACCCTCCCCCACGATCAGGACGGTTGCCCGCTTCGGGGCCTGGTTCACCGGCTACTACTCGTACGCGGCAGCGACTATTTCCCCCGAACGTGATCTTTCGGGTCAATCGGAAGAAGGCGATGATGATCCCGACCCCTGCGTTGTGGCGATGTATGGCCGTCGTCGAAGTCTGCGACCAAGTCAAAGGCCTCGACGACCTGATCCGCGAAGAGAGCCTCAATTACCGGTGGGAGGTCGCCGCCAACTCGCCCAAGGGCTTCGTGTGGTACGAGCTGCACGTGGACAGCGGCGGCAGCGAGCATCGCGCCGCACGGACTGCATGGGCGATCCTATGGTCGCTCAAGCGCCTGTCCGAGGAAGGCGGACTGCCCGACTTCCGCATCGTGTCCGGCGGCGAATGGCTCAACATACCGCCATCCGAGCTGCAGCAGCCGGACGAGGGCGCCCGCCTGTCGTCGACGTGATCCGGACGCGTCGCGCGCTGCGCCGACCTGCAAGGGGCTGCGCGCAGGTCGGCCGGCGACGCCGCCCGCGACCGGCTCATGCGCAGTCTTTCCGCATGGATCCGATCCGTGTATTCGAACACTGAGCCTGATCGACCACATCGTTGAACGGGCGTTGGCGCGCAGTGCGCCGGTCACGGTGGACAGCGTATCGAACTGGGCAGCTGCTGACCAAGCGGGTGGACGCAGCGGGGGTGAAACGCGACGCTTGAGGTCGTCGATTCGAACATCGACGCGCGGCCGACGGCCGCGAGGGCGCTAGCGCCTGGGAACGAGGTACGATGCCGGCACATCGTGAGCAGGGTGACATCGAGCCTAATGCAGGCTTGGATCGAATCGGTTTCGATACCACGGTGCGAATGGCGCGCCTACTGGATTCCTATTCGGACTTCCGCTGCGCTGACGAAACCGTTGTAGCCATCCGATGCTTCCAGTCGGACATAACGAGCCGGCGTCTCGGTGATGATGATCGTCTTATGGGCCATGTCGACCGGCCAGTTGCCGGACGCCGCGGTCGTGTAGGTCAATCCGTCCTTGCTCAGACGGAGAATGTAGGACTTGATCACGCCATTCCTGCCGGCCAAGTCGGTTATCTGATCCTGCCGAGGAACATAGGTTAACGATCTCACTGTCTTGACCGATCCAAGGTCCAGGGTGACATATTGTGGATACATCCATTGCTCCGATACCGATGAGTGCCACATGGTTGCTAGATTCCCATCGATTGCCCTCGGTGCCTCAAAGCCCGCCATATACACCGAGCTTGCGGAAGCAGAGACAGGGAGTGCCAAGCTGCCGGTCGAGGGACCGAGGTGGTCGGCCGAAAGTTCGGCGGCCGAGGCGAATCCGTTGAATCCTGAAAGCGCGACGAGCCTAACGAACCGAGCTTGGCGAGCCGGAAAGAATGCATATTTCTCGGTCGTGTCGATTGGCCACGAGCCGCTTGCAACACCTACCCAGTCGCCGCTCGCTGTTCGTGTTTCTATCCGATAGTCGGTAACGACGCCGTTCTTTCCTCCGATCGGATCCGATAGTTGATCTTGACGAGGCAGATATCTGACTTGGTTGACGATGCTGTTCGCACCGAGATCCATGAGCAGATACTGTGGAAAGTAGTGCCGGTCGTCCCAGGATGAGTGCCAGATCGTCGCGGGGTTGCCGTCCATCGCCCTTGACGCCTCGAAACCGGCGGCGATGACCGATGTGGCGGCATAAAGGCGGGACGAGCCGGTGCCGGTCAACTTGATCATCATGCTGCCATGCGACGGAATCGACGGTGAGGTGTAGCTGTTGACGAAGGTCCCCAGATCTGCGTGGGCATACAGATCGCGAACGGTCGCCGGTCCAGCGGCTACGCCGATGTCGGACCAGTTTGCTGTGATTGTAGCGGCTGTGGCGCCGCGATTGAGTAGCAGGACGGCGCGTTCACCGGCCTCGGCTAGCGGCTTGGCATAGACTTCCAAGTCACCGAGCTTCGCCACCAAGACGCCTTGCATGTAGGCGGTATCCTGGTTGACCGCAATGACTTCCGGGTTGCCGACGATCGCCTTCGTTGCCGGGGATATGCCGCGGATATCGGCTGCCAGGATCAGCGGTGCGGCAGAAATGGCCCACATGCCGAAGTAAGACTGTTCCTCGGTAGCGGACAAACCGCTGCCAAACTGCGGGCCGATGATCAGGAAGTCCGGATCGTTGAAAGCACCGGGTCCCGAAGAGCCAGGATGGTAGTTGGAGTCGAAGTTGAACAGGACGTCGTTCCAGGCGAAAGGAGAGCTGAACCAGATGTCCCGACCCGAACGCCAGGACTGGCCGAGACCGGGCCCCCACGTCCACGGCGATTCCTCCCCCCAATTGCAAATGTTCAGCGTGATGGGGCGACCGCTGAGGCTGATCGCGTCGCGCCAAGCTAGGTAAGACTGTTCGGTGGTGCGCCCGCTGATGTTCCCTCCGCAGTGGTCGACCTTCAGATGGTCGATGCCCCAATTGGCGAAAAGGGCTGCATCTTGGACTTCGAAACCGCCGCTTCCGTTGTGCCCTACACACCCGTAAGAACCCGTGTCGGTATAGATTCCAATGGTGAGGCCTTTACTGTGCACATAGTCAGCCAAGCCCTTCATCGTGGTGAAACTCGTCCCGGTGAAGAAGCCGGGGTTGACGATGATGTCGTTGTTGGCGTCGCGGGCCGGTCCGGTCTTTGCCATCCACCAGCCGGCGTCGATACCCACCTGCGTGTAGCCGAGGTCTCTCAGGCCGCTCGTGACCAATGCGTCCGCCATGTCGGCAATGAGCTGCGCATCGATATCGATATTGACGCTGTACCAGGTATTCCATCCCATCGCCGGCGCCAGTGAGCGTGATGGCGGCACGTATGCTTCGACCGTGCCGGCTGTGAAAACGGCCGCCAAGCAAGCGAGCGCGTTGACAACTTTCGATCCCAAAAAAACGGCCGGTCCCGCGGAGACCGGCTTGACTGAGTGGTTCATCGTTGGCTTGCCCCCAGTGTTGCCGGTGGTACACAGAGAAGCCGACCTTACCAGATCGAATCGTACGCCGACCGTGACAGCCCGATCAGTCGCCGAGTCTCGACGATGTGCGCTCTCGCGCGGTACGTGTTATTCAACTTATTCAACGCGAGAGCGGGGCGGGTCGGTCCGCATGAGAGCCTTGCACTACCTCTCGGGCGGCTCGTCGCTGGCCGAATTTCTCTAGCTGGGGAAGCACCTGAAATTATCGGCAATTGCATCGATCGAGTGGCCTGATCGCCGCATCATCGGGCGCACCACCGCGCAAGCAGACCTGAAGAGGTTCAAGAGTCGGTGCCTTGCGGCGATGGCGCGCCGGCGCATATCACCGGGCCGGCCATCCGCAAGCAGGCCCGAAGCTAGGGACGATGGCCGGCCGAGAAGTTGGGGCATGTGCAGGGCCGCAAGTATTCCTGTTCTGGCATCCGCCGGACGCCAGCTGCAGGCGGGACCGCAATTGCGTTACGGCGCCTAGGCGCTGGCCGGCGCCGGACTGCAGGCCGCGTGGCCGCAGCCGCAGGCCTCACCGACCTCGTGCTCATGCTGGCGGCAGTGATCGGAGCAGTACTGGGTGTCGGCTGGAACTTCGCAGCGGCACGGGGCATGCGCGCACTTGTGATGCTGTTCGATCGGCATGGCGGTTTCTCCGGTTGGGCGTCATGCGTTTTATGCGCCCGTCGTGCTGAATCGTGCCGGCCTGTCCGGGTCGTCCGAACGGGCCGTGCAGCGTGCAGTCACCTCGATGCGCGCGCGTCGTCGCAGGCGAGGCCGCGCGCCATGGAATGCCACTCGCCGGCTGCGCCATGCGGCGCCCAGCGATCGGGTCCGCGGCGCCGATGGGTACGCTGCGCTCGGCGGATCCTGGTTGCGATCCGGGTCGTCATCCCTCGGCGCGGTCCTGATGCCGGCCGCCGGATCCGGCGCGGGATCGTCACGCGACCTCGTGTCGGGACGGAGAGATACCGTCTCGAACGTCCGGTCGCCGACGTCGGGTTCCGCGACTAACCGGTCGCGTCGCTGCCGTCCGCGTAGATCAGGTCGGACACCGAATCGAACTCGGCCGCGCCGCTGTCGCAGCCCTGGCCGGCCGGCCGTACGAAGCGGCGCTGGTCCACGCGCGAGAAGATCGCGCCGGCGACGTTGCACCAGATCGTCGCGCCGTGGTCCACCGCGGGGCTGTAGCGGGTCGGCAGGAACGTCCGCGTGAAGCCGCCGTTGTCGGTCAATGGGCCGAGGAACAGCTCCATCGGTGCGACCGAGACGCTGTTGCCGGCCGCCGGCAGCTGACAGGTGTCGCCGGGCGATTCGAGGTTGCCCTCGGCCTGGAACATCGCCGCGCCGCTCGCGAATGCGCAGTTGCCGTGCAGGATGCCGTTGAAGACGCGCACGTTGGCGTTGGCGCCGCGCACCGCGATCAGCGAGGCGACCGCATTGGACGGCACCGCCGGACCGATCCGCAGCGTCGCGTTGAACAGCCACAGGATCGCGGTCTCGCCCGCGGTGTCGACGCCGATCGCGTGACCGACGCCGTTGACCACGCCGCTGCGGAAGGTCTCGTCGTAGAACGTGACGTCACTCATCGTGACGTTGCCCCCGGCCAGCACGCGCAGGCTCGAGCCGATCCGGTCCGGGGCCGATCCGCCGCCGCCGCGGTTGCCGGTGAACAGCGCGCGCGAGATGCGCCAGGCGGTATCGTCCTGCGCCAGCAGCACCGCCGGCAGACCATCGGCGAGCGCATCGTCGCCGACCACGTTGTCGCGGAACTCGGCGTCCTCGATCCAGACCATGCCGTCGCGGCTGCCGTGGAGCGGGCCGGTGTTGCCGATGAAGCGCGTGCGGCGGATGCGCACGTCGCCGCCGGCGCCGTCCAGCACCAGCGGCACGGCCTGATCGCGAATCGTGCTGTCGCGGATCGTCGCGGTGCCGCTGCTGGTGAACGCGATGCCGTACGGCACGCTGGCCGGTCCGGCCAGCTCGACGCGGTCGAGCACGAGATCGGCGCTGCCGTTGAAGACCAGCACGCTGTCGAGCACGCTGTCGCTGGCCTGCACCGAGCCGGCGCCGCACTCGCAGGCGAGCGCGCCGCCGAGCGCGGCGTGCTCGACGCGCACCGAGGCCGGGCCGCTGCCGGCCGCACCGGAAACGGCACCGCCGCCGGTCGGTACCTCGACGAAGCGCAGCACGACCGATCCGCTGTCGAACACGACCGCCTGTCGCTGCGAGGACAGCGTCATCCCCTCCAGCGTCAGCGCGCCGAGCGGCGTGAGCGCGAGCAGGTCGAAGTCGCCGCTGCCGACGATGCGCGTCGCGGCCGCGCTCTGGCCCTGGATCAGCACCGTGCCGTAGACCGCCAGCGCGCCGCGCGTGACCGTGTACTGGCCGGCGCCGAGCACGATCGTGTCCTCGCCGGGTGTCGCGACGGCGGCGTCCAGCGCTTCGCGCAGCGAGCAGTCGGCGGCCGCACAGGCGCCCGGTGCCGGATCGTCGCCGCGGGTGACGACGAGCGTCGCGGCGCACGCATCGGCCATCGATGCGAGCAGGAAACACAGTACCGATACGCGCAACGGAACGGACATGAGGATCTCCCAGGACTGCTCCGTACACGTAGGCTGCTGCGGCCAGGTGCCACCGGCCCGGTCGGGCTGGGCCGTACAAAAAAAGAAGCGACCGTATCGGTCGCTTCGAAGATTCCCGGGGGGAGGGGAATGGAGATGGGGAAGCTGATCCGGATCAGTCGTCGCGGGCCGGCTTGCCGGCGTCGACCCAGTCGGCGTATTCGGCTTGCGAGATCTTGCCGTCGCGGTCGGTGTCGATCACTTCGAACTGCTTGAGCACGCTCGGGAACGGCACCAGCTCTTCCTTGGTCAGGAAGCCGTCGCGATCGGTATCGGTCCGGGTCCATTCGGGAGCGAGCTCGCCGGAGTTCGGGCGCGGCGTCTGCGCGAAGGCAGCGAGCGAGACGGCGGCGAGCGAGACGGCGAACAGCGGATTGCGGATACGCGGCAACTTCATCATCGCGGGGTCCTCTGGGCTGGACTCGCACGCGGCGAGTCGGTGACGAGGGAGCCTAGGCAGCGTGCGCGGACCGCACGATGAACCGCGCGCCGCTCGCACGCGGGCGTTCAGGCCGCGGATAGGCGGCCGTTCTCCGGGCTCACCGGCAGGTGAACCGCGGCGCGCGACGAGCGCGCATCCCGGCCGGATACAGGGCCGATTCACCGCCGCGCCGCTACTTGTCGAAGCCGGTATTTCCGATGCACGTGTGAACTGTGCGCGATCGGCGACATCGACCGTCGCGCTGATGTCGCGCTCGCCGGAAACCGGTTCCGCTCCTTCGGGAGCCTTCGCAGGTACAGGAGAGAACGCCGTGGCTTTGTCGACCATTCTGCTGATCGTGCTGATCGTGCTGCTCATCGGTGCCCTGCCTTCGTGGCCCTACAGCCGCGGCTGGGGCTACGGGCCCAGCGGCGGCCTCGGCCTCGTCGTGGTGATCCTGATCGTCCTGCTGCTGATGGGACGCATCTGACGCCTGACGCGGCGGCCGGCCTCTGCGCCGGCTGGCCGCCGCGTCGGCATTTGCTGACTTTGCGTGCCGGCGGCCGCGTCGTAACATCAGCCGACGGGCGGTGATCGGCAGGGTTTAGGGGAGCCCACGCACGCATGAATTCGCCGGCATTACTGGGGCTGACCGGCCTCGCATTGAGTGCGCTCGTGATCGGCGTTTCGGTCCCGATGATCCGTGGCCGCGTGCCGATGAATCACAGCTTCGGCGTGCGCTATGCGGCAGCCTTCCGCTCCGATCGCAACTGGTACGAACTCAACACCTACGGCGGCTGGGTGCTGTGCGCGTGGACCGTGCCGCTGATCGCGATCTCGCTGTACGGATTCTTCGTTGCACCGGTCGACGTCGAGGGCTACGAGCACGCCTGGCTGGTGGTGACCTTGCTGTTCGGACCGCTGGCCTGCCTGCAGAACTGGCTGAAGGCCCGCGCGATGGATCGGCGCGACCGGCGCTGACGGCGCCGCGGGCCGTTCGCACGCGGCGCGACGGCGGCGGAGCGAGCCGCTACCCTTGACGGACGATGTCACGTCCCGTCTACCGTTTCGGACCCTACCGCCTCCATCCTGCCGCGCGCGAACTGCGCTGCGACGGCGAGCGCGTGGCGGCGACGCAGAAGGTCATCGACAGCCTGGTCTGGCTGATCGAGCACCGCGACCGCGCGGTCGGCCGCGACGAGCTGATCGCGGCGGTGTGGGGGCGCGTCGACGTCAGCGACACGCACCTGGGCAAGACGATGTTCCAGGTGCGCCGCGCGATCGGCGACAGCGGCGACGACCAGGGCATGATCCTGACGGTTCCGCGTTTCGGCTATCGCTGGATCGCGCCGCTGGTCGTGGAGGGCGAGTCCGATGCGGCCACGGTCGCGGCGACAGGTGCTGCGCCCGGCCCGACGCCACCGCCGGCTGCGATCGCCGCGCCCGCGCCTGCACGGCCCGAGCCGGCGCCCGATCCGACCGGCGCTGCCGCCGGGAATCAGCCGCGCGGCCGTCACGGTCCGATCGCCGCCGCCGTCGCGCTGCTCGCGGTACTGGCGCTGCTGGCCTGGGCCGTGATGCGGCATCGGCAGGCGCCGGTGCCGCCGGATGCGATCGCCGCGCAGCCGTCCGGCGCGGTTGCGGTGCTGCCGGTCGACGTCCACGCCGAAGGCGAATGGACTTGGCTGCGCCTGGGCCTGATGGACCTGATCGCCCAGCGCCTGCGCGGTGCGGGCCTGATCGTCGTGCCGAGCGAGTCGATCGTCGCACTGACGCGCGATGCGCCGATCGGCGTCCGCTCCGACGCGGCCGCCGAGATCGTCGGCCGTGCCACCGGTGCCGATCGCCTGCTGCGCGCCAGCGCGGTGCTCGCCGGTACCCAGTGGACGGTGCGCCTGAGCGTGGACGGTCGCGACGGGCCCGCACAGTCGGCAGAGGCCGACGGCGAGGACGTGATCGCGGCGGCCCGGCTCGCCAGCGACCGGCTGCTGGCGGCGTTCGGGCGGGTCGCCGCGGCCGAGCCCGGTGCGGTCCCGTCGCTGGAAACGCTGCGGCACCAGGTGCAGGCCGCCCTGCTGGCCGGCACGCCGGCGGCTGCGCGCGAGGCCTGGGAGCGGCTGCCGCCCGCCTTGCGCGATGCGCCCGAAGCGCGTCTGCAGCACGCGCGCATCGACATCGCCGAGGGCCGGCTCGACGCGGCGCGCATGGCGCTCGCCGACCTGCTCGCGCAGGTTTCGGCCGAGGACGATCCGCTGCTGCGCGTGCGCGTGCTGTTCGAGGCCGGACACGCCGAATTCTTCCGCGCCGGCGCGCCGGCGCCGGTCGCGTTCTACGACGAGGCGCTGACCCTGCTCGGCGACCGGCCGCTGCCGGTGCTGCGCGCGGCCGCGCACGCCTGGCGTGGCATCGCCTATGCGAAGGCCGGCGCGGCCGGCGCCGCCCGCGGCGATTTCGCGCTGGCGCGCGTCGTCCTGCAGCAGGCCGGCGATGCGCTCGGCCTGGCCCGGATCGACGTCAACGAAGGCCTACTCGATCTGGCCGACGGCCGCCCCGCCGATGCGCTGCCGCTGCTGCGGCGCGCGGCGGCGACGTTCGAGCGCTTCGGCCAGTCCGACAATCTCGCACGCGCCTGGGTCGCCGAGGCCGGCGCCGAGCTCGCGCAGGCGCGGCCGGATCGCGCGCTCGCCGTCGCCACGCGCGCCGCCGCGCTCGCCGAGCGCATCGACACGCCGCTGGCGCGCAGCCAGCTGCTCGGCACCCAGGCCGCGGTGCTCGCCGCCAACGGCCGGATCGCCGAAGCACGCCGGTCACTCGCGGCGGCCCGGGCCGCCGCGGTCGAGGCCGGAGAGCGCTCGCTGGAACGCGTCCTCGGTGCGGCGGCGGCGGAGCTCGATCTGGACGCCGGCGCGAACGAGGCCGCGCAGGCGGCGGCCGCGGCCGCCGTGACCGAGCTGCAGAGCCCCGACCAGGCCGCCGAACGGGCGCGGGCGTGGCTGACGCTGACGCGCGCGCTGCGCCGGCTCGGCCGGGCCGACGAGGCGGCCGCCGCGTCCCGGGCGCTCGCGGCCTGGGCCGCGGCCAGCGACCGGCCGCCGGTGCAGGTATCGGCCGCCTTGGCCGAGGCCGAGCAGGCCGATGCCGACGGCGATTCGGCGCGCGCGCGCGACCGCTACGAGACCGCCCTGGAGGCGGCGCGCCGCAGCGGTCCGCCGGCACGGATCATCGAGGTCGCCGATGCCTACGGCGGCCGGCTGCTGGCCGAGGGCGACCCGGCGCGCGCGGCGGCGGTGATCGCGCAGGTCGAGCGCTGGGCCGCCTGGGACTTCACGGCGGCGGTGCTGCAGGCGCGGCTGCAGCAGACGCTCGGCCAGGACGCCGCGGCGCGGCGCGCATGGACGCATGCGCGGGCGCTGGCCGGCGAACGGCCCCTGGAGCGCCTCGCGGCAACGCCGGATCGCGCGCGGTAACGAAACGGTAAGGCTCCCGGAAAGGGCCGGTAACGCCGGACCGGCGCGCCGGGCGCACGGTAGCGGCGCCATTCGTGCGCCGGAACGTCCGGCGTCCGTCACCGCCGGCCGCGAGATGCAGCCCGGCGGTGCGATCCGGAGAGGATCGCTCGAGGACCGGTCGCCCGCGATCGCTGCTCGAACCAGGTGCGCAGGTCTTGCCTGCGCCGTCCGATCGGGACGCGGCCGGAGCCCGTTGCCCGACATCCTGCTGGGGAGCCACCGAGTGAAGTCGTACGTGTACCGATGTATCCAGGCCGGCCTGTGGCTGGCACCCGCGCTCGCATTCGGCGCGAGCGCCGGCAGCGAGTTCCGCGCCGGCGATCTGACCGGGCGCGGCGCGCCGCAGGCAGCCTGTGTCGAGCCGTTCGAGGACATCGCCTCGCTCTATGCCGAGAACGGCTGGCTGCGCTTCAACACCAGCGGCGGCAGCACGATGCCGGCGGCCGCGCCGCAGCTCCTGTGGTGGGCGCTCGGAGCCGGCGATCTGCCCGACGGCAGCTGGTCCAACATCACGTTCGGCGCGCAGTCCGGTTCGCCGCTGTCGCGGGCGATGTCGGCCGGCTTCACGAACGCCGCCTTCGGCGAGTTCACCAGTACCTGGCTGGTCACGCCGCCGATCGATTTCGCGCCCGGCGCGACGCTGAGCTTCTGGACGCGCGCGACCACCGACAACGTCGGCAGCGGACCGGAGCGCCTGATCGTGCGCGCCTGCACCGACGGCGACTGCGCCGACGTCGGCGCCACTGCGCAGGACGTCGGCGCGTTCACCACGCCGCTGCTGACGATCAACGAGGCGCTGGCGCTGAGCCAGCCGTGCCATCAGGCCGACCCGGCCGAGTGCGTAGGCTACCCGTACAACTGGCGCCGCTATACCGTGACGCTGCCCGAGAGCGGCCGCGGCCGCATCGCGTTCCACAACCACTACCCGGATACCGCGCTGCCGTGGATCGGCAATGGCCTGGCGGTCGCGATCGACACGGTCGAGCTGACCGGCTCGCCGTCCTGCCCGCTGCGCCACAACCGGATGTTCCAGAGCGGTTTCGACGCGCAGCCCGGCGACGGCTACATCACGCAGAGCCGCGATACGACCTCGGTCCAGTGGGGCCGCGCGGTGGCCTGCCACTACAGCGACGGCGAGCATCCGTTCTACCGCCGCAACGCCTGGCTGCGCCGCTTCGATCTGGCCGCCGCGCACGGCTTGAGCGGCCGCGTCGCGATCGAGAGCCTGGACATCGGCATCGACGCCGCACTCGGCAGCCAGTACGTGCCGGTGCGTCTCTATGCGATCGAGCGCGGTGCGGAACTGGCCTACGCGAACATGACCCTGGTCGGCCAGGCCGAGCTGCCGGTCTACAGCGCCGACCAGGCGACGATCCGCAATCTGCCGATCACGGGCACGATCGCCGATGCCGACACCCAGGACCTGGTCGTGGAGATCAGCTCGGAATACGGCGAGGCGTTCACCGGCTTCCTGCCCGGCCTCAACCGCGCCGGCCAGACCGCGCCGACCTACTACTCCGGCGCGTGCAGTTCGCCGGCGGCCGGCGGCGCGGTGCTCGACGCGATCGTCGATCAGACCACGCTGATCTCGACCGTCGACAACCAGCCGTTCTACGACGCCGACGACGCGCTGCTGCTGGTCGTCCACGCCGCCGCGCGGCCGAGCGGCGGCCAGGCGCCGGCACCGGCCGAGTGAGCCGGCGCTGCCGCGCCCCCGGCGGGCGCGGCAGCGAACCGGCACGGCAAGACAGGACCGCGCCGGCCGATCCGGATGCGCGCAGCGCGCTGCGGCGGTGGGCCGAGCCGGACGATGCGCAGACGGAAGGCCGCGCGATCGTCGTGGTCGACGGCGACCGGGCGCGCGCAGGACCAGCCGGCGCCGTGGAGCGGCGATCGGTGCGGACGTCCGGCTGACGGCGCGGCCGCCCGGGGCACGGCCTCGCAACCGATCCGCGCGAACGAGTCCGTCCAGGAACCCAGGTGACCGCCGCGGGTCCGGCCCAGGCTCAGGTGCTCTTGAACCAGAGCGCGTCCACGCCGACGACCACGGTGACGACGACGGACGCGGCGAGATAGCAGACCAGCTGTTCCCGGACCCCGATTCGCATCCGGCGACTGGCGAGAACGACCAGTACGAACAATGCGGCAACGGCCAACGCCGGCAGCGTCCAGAGTCCAAGTCCCAGCGCGAGGCTGATCCGGGCTTCGTCGTTGGGATGGAACATGCTGACGCCCATGGCGACCAGTCGCATGAAAAACGCCATGTAGACCAGAGCGAAGCCGGCCAGAGACGATCGCCTCGTCACCAGCCAATAACCGACGGCCGCCTGGGCATAGGTCGCCAGCGGTCCGGCGGCGGACATGATCGACTCGTGCAGGGGCAGCATGGGCGTCGTCGAGTGCGCCTGGTTCGGTGTCATGCGCATCGGATAGCCGAGCAGGGTTCCGGCCAGCCAATGCGCGAACTCGTGGACGATGAAGGTGAGGATGCCCACCAGGAGCAGGGTCGAGGCCAGCGGCAGCACACGCGCATTCTTCGAATTCATTGACGCTCCGGTGTAAGAGCCTGGCCGGGTCGAGCCGTGCCGCGAGGCGGCGTCGGATCGGTCACATCCGTGCGCGGACCGAACCGACGGGTTCGGTTGCGCGCCGCCGGTCCGGCCCGGGCAGGCGCGGGCCGGCGGCAGATCACCGCGATCACGGTGGATTCGTATCGGCGGCGATTGGTTGAAACGGCTCGACACACGCGCGCTGCGGTATGGCCCTGCTGCGACGCCCCGGCATTCGCAGCGGCGTCAGCGGCGTGTCCGGCGCGAAAGCGGGAATGGTGATGCACGCGCCATCGCTGGGCCGGGTCCGAACATGGCGCCGCCGGTCATCGCCGCCTCGCCCGCACGTCGCGCGCTGAAGCGAAGGCGCAGCTAGCAGAGGCGGCACTGTCGGATTGTTCGTTGGTAGATAGACGTAACGATTTGGGTTTGATGATGAGATGGAATTGAGACTTCTGTGAACGGCGCGATCAGAATGCCTTTTCAACGGCTGCGATAGCTGTGGCCCAACTGCAAAGAACTCGCGTGACCTCGGGCGAGGATGGGCGGCAGGCCACCCACAGCTTGCGGCTCCTCTCGCAATCTTGTGGACGCTTTCACAAAATTGGGCGTATCGTGCGCCTGCGGTGGGGGGACCGAGGGCACAGGGCCGGCGGCCGCTGCGGGGAACGAAGCCGGACGGACACCGCACCGTCCCGGTGGGGATCCGAAGATGAAGATGCAGAGCCGGGCCATGCGCGTGGCCGTCTTGCTGTGCGTGATGGGTATCGCCTTGCTGGCCGGCGCGCTGGGGGCGCAGCCGGCGAGCAGTGAACTGCAGTTCTCGCCGCTGCCGGCGTCGACGCCGTTCGTCGAGAGCAAGGCGCTGCCGGCGCGGCCGCGCGGCACGACGCCGATGTCGACGCGCGTGTTCTCGAGCGAGTTCCCGAGCGAGATCGAGCCCAACGGCGCGGCCGCCACCGCTACGCCGCTCGGCGGTCCCGGCTACGTGCGCATGCAAGGCACGATCTTTCCGGCCGGGGACGTCGACTACTACAGCTTCGCCGCGCTGGCCGGCGATCGCGTCTACGCGGCCGTCGTCACCTCGGCCGATACCAGCAGTTCGTCCAACAGCCAGTTGCGCCTGATTGGCAGCGACGGCACCACGGCACTGGAATTCGACGAAGACGACGGCTCGCTCCTGGCGACGTCCTCGAGCATCGCCGGTACCTTGATCCCTGCGGACGGCACCTACTATCTGCGCGTCAACCATTCCAGTGCCGCGCAGACGCTGCGCCCGTACGAGCTGCACTTCCGCCTCCAGCGCGGCGCGCCGACGCCCGAGGTCGAATCCAACGATACGCCGGCCACCGCCAATCCGCTGCCGGCCAACGGCTGGGTCAGCGGTGCGCGCAGCCCGGCCGCGGCGACCGAGCAGGACTGGTACAGCTTCACCGCGAACGCCGGCGACACGGTGTTCCTGAGCCTGGACGCCGATCCGGAACGCGACGCCGTGCAATGGAACGCGCGTCTGGGCATCGCGCTGTTCGGCGACGCCGGCAACCAGATCCTGGTGATCGACGACGCCAGCACCGGCTCGGCCGCCAATCCGCTGTCCGAGGCGCTGGTCTTCTCGATCAAGACGGCCGGCACCTACTTCGCATTCGTCGATTCGGCCAGCGCGGCCACCGGTGGTCCGACCGCGACCTATCACCTCAGCGTCAGCGTGGCGTCGCCGCCGATGCCGCTGGCGGCCTGCACCGTCTACACCAGCACCGACGTGCCGAGGACGATCGGCCCGGCGAACGGGCTGGTCAGCTCGACGATCACGGTGCCCGGCAATCCGCGCATCGGCGATCTCGACGTCGAGATCGTGCTCAACCACGCGCTGATGGCTGACGTCGACGCGCATCTGCGCTCGCCGGGCGGCAACGACATCGGCCTGTTCACCGACATCGGTGCGGGCGCGACCGGCGGCCAGCAGCAGATGGACGTGGTCTTCGACGACGAGGCGGCGATCCCGCCGACGTTCACGGTATTGCGCGGCGTGCGGCTCAAGCCCGAGCCCCTCTACCGGCTGGCGTGGTTCGACGGCGAAAACGCCGGCGGCACCTGGACGCTGGATCTGCGCGACGACGGCAACAACGCCAACGGCGGCACGCTGACCGGTTGGAGCCTGCGCATCTGCGAACCGCCGCCGCCGCCGACCTGCGGTCCGGGTTTCGTGCCGACGACGGTGTACGCAACCGACTTCGAGAGCGGCGCCGCCGGCTTCACGCACAGCGGCACGCAGGACGAGTGGGAGCTCGGCCTGCCGGCGACCGCAGCGACCGCGACGACCAATCCGGTCGCGGCGTTCAACAGCTGCGCCAGCGGCGTCAATTGCTGGAAGACCGATCTCGACAGCACCTACAACGTGTCGAGCAATCAGAACCTGACCTCGCCGGCGATCAATCTGGCCGGGCTGTCTGCGCCGGTCGTCGTGCGCTGGTCGCACCAGTACCAGATGGAGTCCGCGAGCTTCGACCTCTACAGCGTCGATCTGCGTCAGGTCGGCGGTGCCGGTCCGGTGCGTCTGTTCGAGTGGCTCGATGCGACGATGGTCGACGCGGTCGGCAATCCGACCGTCAACATTCCGGCGCGTGCCGGCTGGAGCCAGGTCGTCGCGCGTGCCGACGCGCTGGCCGGCCAGAACGTCGAGCTCAATTTCAATCTGAGCAGCGACGACTCGGTCAACTTCGCCGGCGTCGCGGTCGACGACATCAGCATCACCGCCTGCCGCGCCGCGACCGCGGACCTGGCGATCACCAAGACCGACGGCGTCACCACCGCGACGCCGGGCGGCAGCGTGACCTACACGATCACCGCGAGCAACGCCGGACCGGATGCCGACCCTGCCGCGACCGTGACCGATACGTTCCCGGCCGCGCAGACCTGCACCTGGACCTGCGTCGGTGCCGGCGGCGGCACCTGCACGGCGGCCGGCAGCGGCAATATCGCCGATACGGTCGTCCTGCCGTCCGGCGGCAGCGTCACCTACACGGCCAGCTGCGCGATCAGCGCAGCCGCGACCGGCATGCTGGCCAACACCGCGACGGTGACCGCCAGCGTGACCGACCCGACGCCCGCCAACAACAGCGCGACCGACACCGACACGCTGACGCCGCAGGCCGATCTGTCGATCACCAAGACCGACGGCGTGACCAGCGTGACGCCGGGCGGTCCGGTGACCTACACGATCGTCGCCAGCAATGCCGGCCCGAGCGACGCACCACAAGCGCTCGTCACGGATGTCATTCCGCCCTTCCTCTTCTGTGAGTGGACATGCGCCGGTGCGGCTGGAGGCTCGTGCACGGCTACGGGCAGCGGCAACATAAACGATATCGTCGCACTGCCAGTCAACAGTAGCGTTACCTATACCGCTGCGTGCACATTGGCCGCCAATGCGACCGGTATGCTCGTCAACACCGCGACAGTTACTCAGCTCAGCGGTGTGGATCCGGATGGCAGCAATAATAGCGCCACCGACACCGATACGATCATCGCTCTTGGTGCCGAGATCAGCGCGATAAAAGTAGTCAGTGGTAGCTTCGTGCCCGGCACAACGGTTACCTACATCGCGTCGTTGACCAATAGCGGTGGCGAGCAGGCGGACAACCCGGGTGACGAGTTCATCGACGTGCTGCCGCCTCAGCTCACTCTCGTGTCGGCATCCTCAAACGGCGGTACCACCGTCGCCAACGTCGCTACGAATACGGTGACCTGGAACGGGGCGATCGAAGGACATGTGGGCGGCGTTTCGGTCGTGATCGAAGCGCTGCTGTCGCCGTCCGCTACAGGAATCGTCACCAACCAGGGCAGCTTCGCCTACGACGCCGACGCGGACGGCAACAACGAATCAAGCGGCGTCACCGACGATCCGACTCTACCCGGCGCTGCCGATCCGACTTCGTTCACGGTGGCAGGCGCGATCGCACATCTGTCGATCACCAAGACCAACGGTGTGACCACCGTGGCGCCGGGGAGCAACACGATCTATACGATCACTGCTTCGAATGCCGGTCCGAGTGCCGTCACCGGTGCAGTGGTCAGCGACGTATTCGCGCCGATACTGACCTGCACATGGACCTGTCTCGGCTCAAGCGGGAGCACTTGCACGTCCTCCGGAAGCGGCAACATCGCCGATGCGGCCAGTCTGCTGGCGGGCGGGAGCGTGACGTATACGGCCAACTGCGCAGTCGATGCAGATGCCGGCGGCAATCTGATCAATACGGCGACCATTACGGCACCAGCTGGTGTCGACGACCCCAGCCCGGGCGACAACAGCGCGATGGACGCTGACTTCCTGGTTGCCGAAGCCGATCTGGCGATCACCAAGACCGATGGGGTCGGCAGCGTGACGCCGGGTGGATCGACGACCTATACGATCGTCGCTTCGAATGCCGGACCCAGCGACATAACAGGTGCATTGGTGACCGACGAGTTCCCGGCCACGCTGGCCTGTACCTGGACCTGCGCAGGCTCGAGCGGGGGAACGTGCGCGTCCGGCGGCAGCAGCCATATCGCCGATCTGGTCAATCTGCCGGCAGGCTCCAGTGTCGTTTATACGGTGGCATGCGCGATCGATGCCGGCGCCAGCGGCAGCCTTGTCAATACAGCTCGCATCAATGTGCCAGCTGGCGCGTCGGATCCCAACCTGGGCAACAACAGCGCGACCGACACCGACACGCTCGGCGCGTCGGCGGACCTGTCGATCACCAAGACCGACGGCGTGGCGAGCGCGACGCCGGGCGGCTCGACGACTTACACGATCGTCGCTGCCAATGCCGGACCGAGTGCGGTGGCCGGCGCGGTCGTGACCGACACGTTCGCCTCGACGCTGAGCTGCACCTGGATCTGCGCCGGCAGCGGCGGCGGCAGCTGCACGCCGAGCGGCAGCGGCAACATCGCCGATCCGGCGAACCTGCCGTCCGGTGCGAGCGTGACCTATACGGCGGTCTGCGCGATCGACGCCGGCGCCAGCGGCAGCCTCGTCAACACCGCGACGATCGCCGCGCCGGCCGGCGTGACCGATCCGACGCCCGGCAACAACAGTGCGACCGATACCGACACGCTCAGCGCCAGCGCGGACCTGTCGATCACCAAGACCGACGGCGTCGCGACGGTGGCCGCCGGCGGCACGCTGATCTATACGATCGTCGCGTCCAATGCCGGTCCGCAGGCCGTGACCGGTGCGACCGTGACCGATACGTTCCCGGCGTCCTGCCTCGCGCCGACCTGGACCTGTGCGGCTGCCGGCGGCGCCGGCTGCCCGGCCTCGGGCAGCGGCACGATCGCCGCGAGCGTCGATCTGCCGTCGGGCGCCAGCGTGACGTTCACGGCGACCTGTCCGGTCGATCCGAGCGCGGCCGCGGGCAGCACGATCAGCAACACCGCGACGATCGCCGCGCCGGCCGGTACCACCGACCCGGATCCGTCCAGCGACAGCGCCACCGACACGACCACGGTGCAGGTGCCGGTCGCCGGCGCCGAGGTATCGGTGCGCAAGAGCGTCAGCGGCAGCTTCGTGCCCGGCGGTGCGATCCGCTACACGATCGTGCTCGCCAATGCCGGCGGTGCGCAGGCCGACAACCCCGGCGACGAGCTGGTCGACGTGCTGCCGCCGCAGCTGGCGCTGATCGCGGCCAGTGCGAGCAGCGGCACGGCGACCGCGAACGTCGGCGCCAATACGGTGACCTGGAACGGTCCGATCGCGGCTGGCGGCAGCGTGACGATCCTGATCGACGCGGCGATCCGCGCCGGCGCCACCGGCTCGGTCAGCAACCAGGCCCAGGCCGCCTACGACGGCGACGGCGACGGCAGCAACGAGGCCGCCGCGCTCAGCGACGATCCGGGCGCCCCAGGCGCGACCGATCCGACCGTGTTCATGGTCGGTACGCCGGTCGAGGCGGTCGCAGTGCCGACGCTCGGCGGGCTGGCCGCGCTGCTGCTGGCGCTCGGCCTGGCCGGGCTGGCGATCGCGGCACCGCGGCGCCGCCTGCGTTGACGATGGCGGGCCACCCGCCATCTGCGGGCGGCCCGGGGTGATGCCCGGCGGCTGCGGCCGCCGGCGCCTCGAGCGCCTCGTCGATGCCGATGACGGCATGATCCGGCACCGCTGTCGGCAGCCCTGCCGCGGCGGCGTCCGGCGAACCGGTCCTGGACGCGTCGATGCAGGTCCGCGGGCGCCTCGCCCGAAAGCGCCATTCCCGCAGCCGAATACACAGTGCTATACCTGCGCGCCGTTTCGCCGCGCGAGCCGCCGATGACCGATGCCGACCCCCGCGCCCTGACCCGACGCGATCTGCGCACGCTGAGCCTGGCCGCGCTCGGCGGCGCGCTGGAGTTCTACGACTTCATCATCTTCGTGTTCTTCACGGCGGTGCTGGCGCAGCTGTTCTTTCCGCCCGACCTCCCGGAATGGATGCGCCAGCTGCAGGCGCTGGGCATCTTCGCGGCCGGCTATCTGGCGCGGCCGCTCGGCGGCATCGTGATGGCGCATTTCGGCGATCGCGTCGGACGCAAGCGCATCTTCGTACTGAGCGTGCTGCTGATGGCGGTGCCGACGCTGCTGATGGGTCTGCTGCCGACCTATGCCGAGATCGGCCTGGCTGCACCGCTGCTGCTGCTGACACTGCGTCTGGTGCAGGGCGCGGCGGTCGGCGGCGAGGTGCCCGGCGCCTGGGTGTTCGTCTCCGAGCACGTGCCGCCCGCCCGCATCGGCCTGGCCTGCGGCACGCTGACCGCAGGGCTCACGTTCGGCATCCTGCTCGGATCGCTGGTCGCCAGCGCGGTCAACGCGTGGTGGAGTCCACAGGCCGTGCTCGCGGGCGCCTGGCGCTGGCCGTTCGTGCTCGGCGGCGTGTTCGGCCTGGGCGCGATGTGGCTGCGCCGCTTCCTGCACGAGACGCCGGTGTTCGAGTCGCTGCGCGCGCGCCGTGCGCTCAGCGAGGGCCTGCCGCTGCGCGAGGTGCTGCATGGCCACGGCCGCGCCGTCGTGGTGTCGATGCTGCTGACCTGGATGCTGACGGCCGGCATCGTCGTGGTAATCCTGATGACGCCGACGCTGCTGCAGACGCTGCTGGCGATCCCGGCCGCCGAGGCGGCCCGCGCCAACAGCGCGGCGACGCTGGCGCTGTGCGTGGGCTGCATCGTCTACGGCCTGGCCGCCGACCGCTACGGCGTGCGCGCGGTGCTGATCGTCGGCGCGCTGGTGCTGATCGCGGCCACCGCGATGCTCTATGCCGGCGCGCGCGCGATGCCGCAGCACCTGATCGCGCTGTACGCGGTGACCGGCTTGTGCGTCGGCGTGGTCGGTGCCGTGCCGAGCGCGATGGTGCAGGCGTTTCCGGCGCCGATCCGCTACTCGGGCATCTCGTTCGCGTACAACGGCGCCTACGCGATCGCCGGCGGACTGACGCCGCTGGCGGTCGCGCTCTGGCTGCGCAGCGAGCCGCAGGCCGCGGTCTATTACGTCGCCGCTGCGGCGCTGGGCGGCCTCGCCGCGGCCGTGTGGGGCGTTCCCGGCCGGCGCGATGCCGCCTCCGCGATGCGATAGCGCAGCCGTCTGCGTGCCGCGCCGCATCGGGTGACAATGGCAGCCGATCCATGCCGACGAGGACGCCGATGCATCCGGACCTGTTCGCAGCCAAGCCCGCCGCTGGGGCCGACGTTCGCGTCGGCATCGGCGGCTGGACGTTCGCGCCGTGGCGCGAGACGTTCTATCCGGCCAAGCTCGCGCACAAGCGCGAACTGACGTACGCGGCGAGCCAGCTGCGCACGATCGAGGTCAACGGCACGTTCTACGGGGCGCAGAAGCCGGCCACCTATGCGCGCTGGGCCGCCGAGACGCCGGCCGGATTCCGGTTCTCGCTGAAGGCGCCGCGCTACTGCACCGAGGCGCGTCAGCTGGCCGGCGTCGGCAAGGCCGTGGACGGTTTCGTGTTTGGCGGCCTGTCCGAACTCGGCGACCGCCTCGGTCCGATCCTCTGGCAGTTCCGCCCGCAGCGCCGCTTCGACCGCGACGACGTCGCGGCCTTCCTGGACCTGCTGCCGCGCGATCTCGACGGCGTGCCGCTGCAGCACGTGCTGGAAGTGCGTCATCCCAGCTTCGCGTGCGCGGACTACCTGGCGCTGATGCGCTCGCACGGCCTGCCGAGCGTGTTCACCGATTCGCCGGACTATCCCTCGTTCGCCGATCTGACCGGCGAGATCGTCTATGCGCGGCTGATGCGCAGCCGCGAGGACGAGCCGTCCGGCTACACCGCGGCCGAGCTCGACGCCTGGGCCGATCGCGCGCGGATCTGGGCGGAGGGCCGCGCGCCGGCCGATCTGCCGACCATCGAAGCGGCCGATGCCGCGCCGGTCCGTCCGCGCACGGTCTACGTCTACTTCATCAGCGCGGCCAAGGTCCGCAATCCGGCGGCCGCGATGGCCTTGCAGGCGCGTCTGGTGCGCTGAGCGGCGCGCCGTCGCGCCGCAGACCGCATCGGCCAGCCCGCGGCGCCGGCGTCGCGGCTGTTGAGACGCCCGCGCCGCAGACTGGCCTCACCGCAACGCGTCGAGCGCCGCATCGCGCCCGATCCGGGACGCAGCTCCGGCACGTCGCGACTGCGGTGATGTCCTCCCCCGTCCAAGGAACGCGACCATGACCCATCTCTCGATCCAACCGACCGGCCCGCAGCGGGCCTTCAAGCCGAGCCAGGTGACGATCGGCTACGACCACTACCGGCCGCTGCAGGGCCAGTGGCTGACACGCGTGGTGCCCGCGCTCAAGCTCGGCGGCCAATGGCTGGCCGAGGCCGGCTTTGCGATCGGCGACAAGGCCGAAGTCATCGTCGCCAACGGCGAACTGGTGATCCGCGTGATTCCCCCGGCGCCCGAGCCCGAGACACCGCCGCCGCGCCGGTCGCGCAAGACCGCCTGACGGCAGCGCCGAAAGCGCGCACGCCGCGGCGATCGCGCGCGCTCGGTCATGCCGGTCGGATGCCGGCTGCCAACACCGGGGGCAGCCCGTGCCCGCCTGCCCCTCGGCAGGCGGGCCTGCCGGCCGCGTCGCAATCGAGCTGCGGCCGGGCCGTCCGGCCGGCGCGGGCTGCGGTCAGCCATCCGCCCGCGGCGGTGTCAGCCGTGAGCGGCTTGCTGCGTAGGAGATTTCTTACGCGGCTGTAGGAGATTGGCCCGGAGACGCGTACGACGCGCGATACGCCGCAGCGGCGCGGAGTGCGGGCGGCTGGCGGGCAATGGCCCGATGCGATCGGGCGGACCTGCATGGCCGACCGTCCGGACCGGCCCGGCGTTTCCGGAACGGCCCTCCGAATGCGTCGCTCCCGGGCGTAGGAAATCTCTTACGGCGCCGTCAGCAATCGACCCGGGCGCCCGGTCGCCTGGCGGCCTCGGCGGCCCGTGGCAGCGGCGACGCCGGGGTCGACCGAGGCCAGCCGACGCCGGTCGACGCAAAGCGGTGCCGCGCTGGCTGCCCGACGGCCGGCCTCGGGCGCCGCCCACTGATCCGGCCGCCGCCTCGTGGGAAAAGCTTCGGAAATGCTGAGGATCGGCCTGCCGGAGGCGATCGCCGCATTCGCTCCGGGCCGGGACGCGGCAAGATCGGACCCGAATGGCGGTCGTCGGCGATCCGACGCTGCGGCGCGGCGCCGCCTCTCCGGCGCTGCGGCGCTGGCGCGCCGTGCATCGCGCGGGCGTCGCGCTCCGGGGCCGGCCGAGGCCCCGCCGTGCCGGCCCCGGCCCGCCGGCGCCCGCTGCCTTCGGATCGTCCGGCGGCCCGTTGCGTCGCGCCGGGTCCCGGACTGACGAACCTACAACCGACGGAGGGAGACACACCGATGATGCCGCGATCCTGGCTCCTGCTGCTGCCGGTCCTGCTGGTGCTGCCGCTGGCCGGCTGCGATGCGCCGCCGAAGCCGGCCGGCGACGCCGCGCCCGCCGTGGTGCCGCTGTTCGACACGTTCGGCGATCTGCATCGCGACGTCGCCACGCGCGTGCCGGCGGCACAGCGCTACTTCGACCAGGGCCTGCGCCTGACCTACGGCTTCAATCACGAGGCCGCCGCGCGCGCGTTCGCCGAGGCCGCGCGGCTCGATCCGCGCTGCGCGATGTGCGTCTGGGGCCAGGCGCTGGTGCTCGGGCCCAATATCAACCTGGCGATGGATCCGGCCTCGGCGCAGGTTGCGACCGCGCTGGCCGCGCAGGCGCTGCGCCTCGCCGCCGATGCGCGGCCGGCCGATCGCGCGCTGATCGAGGCGCTGCAGGCCCGCTACGCCGACCCGCCACCTGCCGACCGGCGGCCGCTGGACCAGGCCTATGCCGAGGCGATGGCGCGCGTCGTCGCGCAGTTCCCCGGCGACGACGATGCCGCCACGCTCTACGCCGAAGCCCTGATGGATCTCTCGCCGTGGGCGTACTGGGGACCGGACGGCGCGCCGGCCGAGTTCACGTCGCGCATCATCGGCGAGCTCGAGCGCGTGCTGGCGCGCAATCCGCGTCACATCGGCGCGATGCACTACTACATCCATGCCACCGAAGCCTCGCCCGATCCGAAACGCGCCGAGCCCTATGCCGACGCGCTGGCCGCGCTGGCGCCCGGCTCGGGTCATCTCGTGCACATGCCGGCGCATACCTACGTGCGGATCGGCCGCTATCACGACGCGACGCTGACCAATTTCGCCGCGACCACGGCCGACCAGGCGTTCCTCGCGGTCTGCCGCGGCAGCAACGGCGTCTATCCGCTCGGCTACGTGCCGCACAACTGGCATTTCGTGACGATGACCACCGGCCTGACCGGCTCGCGCTCGATGGCGCTGCAGGCCGCGGCGCAGACCGCGCAGCGCGCGGACCGCGATGCCATGGGCCAGCCGGCGATGGCGTTCATGCAGCAGTTCGTCGTCGCGCCGGTGCTGACCCGGGTCCGCTTCGGCGACTGGGACGCGATCCTTGCCGACACCGCACTGCCGGCGCTGCCGTATCCGGCCGCGATCGGGCATTTCGCGCGCGGCATGGCGCACGCGCGCCGCGGCGCATTCGCCGATGCCGCACAGGAGGCCGAGGCTCTGCAGACGATCATGCGCGATCCGGCGATGGCGAACGTCAGCTTCTTCGACATCAATCGCGCCGATGCCGTGCTGCGCGTCGCCGACGCCCTGCTGCGCGGCGAACGGCTGCGCGCGCAGGGCCAACACGCGCAGGCGATCGCCGCGCTGCGCGAAGCGGCTGCCGCGGAAGACGCGCTGGCCTACAACGAACCGCCGGACTGGCCGCTGCCGGTGCGGCCGTATCTGGGCGCCGCGCTGCTCGAGGCCGGCGATGCGCAAGGCGCCGCGGACGCGTTCGCCGCGGATCTGCTGGCCTATCCCGAGAACGGCTGGTCGCTGTACGGCCTGGCGCAGGCGCAGCGCGCGCTCGGCCAGGCCGACGCCGCGGACGAGACGCTGCGCCGGCAGGCGCTGGCCTGGCAGTGGGCCGATGCGCCGCTGACGGCGGCGCGCTACTGAGCATGACCGCGCCGGGTTGGTCGCGCACGCGACGGCGCGAGGCCTGAGTCGCCGCTGCGCTGCTGTGGTTCCAGCCGGCGCATGGCGGCCGCTGCGCAGCGAATCAGGCGTCGACGCGTGCGCGTCGATCAGCTCCATCGCGAGCTATCGCGCACCCTGCGCCCTGGCACGGCCGTCGAGGATCATCGCGATGTCCGAGTGGCAAGGCTGACCCGCCCGCCATCGCCGTCGATGTCGCTCCGCGCGGCCCGATTCGCGGCGTCGCTTCGGCGCCGGATGTCGGCCACCTCGCCGCCGCGACGATAGCGTTCGGTGCCGCTGCGCGCCGGCCCGCAGCGGAGGCAGACCGGTCGCCGCGTAGGGCGCGGTCAGCCCTCGAAGCCGTCGGCGAAGATCGTCTCGGTCATCGGCACGAACAGCTCCGAGTCGCCGGTCGGGTTCTGGCCGTCGCCGAACCAGCCGCCCATGTACAGCACGCGGCCGTCGCCGAGGCGCTCGGCGCGGCCGCCCGAGCGCGCGGTGATCATCGCGCCGGTCTCGCCGAAGGTCTCGCTCGCCGGGTCCCAGATTTCGGCGCGCGGTTCGTAGAGGTCCGAGCCGCCGGTCGTGCTGCCGCCGGCGACCAGCACGCGGCCGTCGGCGAGCAGGGTCGCATGCGCATTCGCGCGCGGATAGGTCATGCGGCCGGCGGTGCGGAACTGGCCGGTGGCCGGATCCCACAGATAGGCGTCCATCGCGTAGTTCCAGTCACTGCCGAAACCGCCGAGCACCAGCACGCGGCCGTCGGCCAGCACCAGCGCGCAGTGGTCGCCGCGTGCGTCGGGCATGTCGCCGGTCAGCGCGAACGTGCCGGCCGCAGGATCGTAGATCTCGACGGTCGCCAGCGGGCCGTCGTCGTTGTAGCCGCCGACGATCATGATCCGCCCGTCGGCCAGTGTCAGCGCATGGCCGTAGGTATCGCGCGGATGGACCAGGCTGCCGGTTGGCGTCGCGGTCTGCGCCGCCGGATCGTAGATCTCCGAGCTGCCGAGCGTGCCGTCGCTGAAGTTGAAGCCGCCGGTCAGCAGCACCTTGCCGTCGGGCAGGCGCGCGACGATGCCGACGTAGCGTGGCGTCGACACCGAGCCGGCGGGTCCGAACGTGCCGGTGGCCGGGTCGTAGATCTCGACCGCGGTCGGAATGATCGAGCCGTCCTTGCCGCTGCGTCCGCCGGTGACCAGCACGCGGCCGTCGGCGAGGCCGACCGTGGTCGGACGCATGCGCGCGTCGGCGGCAGCGCCGGCCGCCGCATAGGTATCGGTCAGCGGATCGTAGAGCTCGGCACTGGCCAGGATGTCGCCCATCGCCGAGATGCCGCCGTACTGGAACACGCGTCCGTCCGCCAGCACGACCGATCCCTGGTGCGCGCGCGGCGTCGTCATCGCCGCGGTCGGCACGAACGTGCCCTGAGCTTCCGCCACGCCGGCGCCGCCGGCACCGGTCGCCGCGATCAGGACGGCCACGCACTGCTTGAACACGTTCATCGAATCGAATCCTCCCAGCGGCCGGCGCCGGACGCGCCGGATCTCACCGCCAACGGTGCGGCGACGCCCGCCAATGCGCATGCCGATTGCATGAGCGAACCGTTTGTACGCGATGAGCGCGGCGTTCGCGGCGGACTGGAGACCGGCCTGCCGCGCGGCGGCGCGAGGCCGTTCCCCGGCATTCGGCAACCGCTGCCGATGCGGCTCTCGCCCTGCGCCGGGCGCCGCCGCCGGCATGCCGGCGCTCAACGCGCGGCCACCGCCCGTGGCGTGGCCTCGGCCCGGACCACATGGCCGCCATCGGCATCCGGTGCGGTCCGGCCCGGCGGCGGCACCAGCAGATCCGGCGGGATCGCGCGCTCGCCGGCCAGTGACCGGCTGGCCGCGAGCGCGGCGCGCCAGGCGCCGGTCTGGCCGACCGCGCGGTACAGCGCGACCTGCAGCAGCGCGGCCTCGAAGTCCGAAGGCGCCCAGGCCGCGATGCGTCCGGCGACGACGCTGGCTTGCGCCAGATCGCCGCGTTCGATCAGGTGGTCGGTATAGGCGCGCGCGACCTGCAGCAGATCGGCCGGCACGCGCCAGGCGTCGGCCTCGGCGAGCGCACGGGCGTAGGCGGTCTGCGCCGCCGGCTCGTCGCCGCGCCCGGCCGCGGCGCCGGCCTCGATCAGCGCCAGGCGGATCCGCGCGCCGGCGTGATCTCGCGCACCGTTCCAGGCCGCCGCGTCGCGCGCCCAGCCGGCGGCTTCGCCGGTCCGCCCGGCGCGCTGCAGCGCGCGCCAGCCGAGCCAGTAGGCGGTCGAGCGGTCGTGCGCATCGCCGGCGTCGGTGACCGCGATCGCGCCGGCCGCCTCGTCGACCGCGTCGGCCGGGTCGTCGCGCATCAGCGCGAGCTGGCCGGCGACCAGCGGCAGCCAGCTGCGGGTCTGCGCGAGCAGCTCGGCCGGATGCGCGACAGCCGTCGTGCCGAGCGCGTCGACGATCGCCTGTGCCTCGGCAAGGCGGCCGGTCGCGGCCAGGCTGCGCGCGCGGGCCAGGTCGGCGTAGTGGCGCCGGCGCGGATCGCCGACGCGCTCGCCGAGTTCGAGCAGGCGCGCGTTCTGCGCCAGCGCCTGCGCCGGCTGCAGCAGCGCCAGCTGCGCATAGACCACGCCGACGCGCGTGTGCAGCTCCTCGATCAGCGCGCCGAACGCCTGCAGCCGTTCGGCCGCGTCGGCGAGCACCGGCAGGGCGTCGCCGGGGCGGCCGCGCGCGAAGTCGAGCAGGCCCTGATAGGCATCCACGCGCGCCAGCGCGAGCCGGTCGCCGGCGGCCGCGAACGCGACGCGCGCCTGCGCGTAGTCGGCCAGCGCCTCGTCGTAGCGGCGCTGCGCGCCGTGGCCGCTGGCCAGGCCGATCAGCGCGCGCCCGAGTTCGTACGGCGCGTGCTGGCCCTCCAGCGCACGCACCGCGGCCTCGGCCTGCGCGATCACGGTCGGGTGGTCCTCGCGCACATAGGCCAGATTGGCCAGGCCGTTGTGGATGCGCGCGCGCAGCACCGGGGCATCGGCGATCGACACGCGCGTCAGCAGCGCGGTCCAGGCCATCTCGGCCTGGCCGAGCCGGCCCTGCAGGAAATCGATCTGCGCGCGCTGGTGCGCGAGCTCGGCGCGGCCCTGCTGATCCGGCGTAGCCGCGTCCAGCCGCTGCCGCGCGGCGTCGAGCCGGCCGGCCAGCAGCTCCGCATCGACCTGCTGGATCAGCGTCGCGAACGCCTGCTCGGCATCACCGGTCGCGCTCGGCGCCGGCGTGAACCCGGTGACGCGCGCAAACTGGTCGGCCGCCTGGCGCGCCGCGTCGAGCACGTCCGGTGCCTGGCCGACCGCGGCCGCCGGTACGCCCTCGGTGCTGGCGAGGCTGACCACCCAGCCCTCGGCGCCGGCCTCGGCGGTGACCGTGACCGCGCGCGCCGCGCCGGTCACGCGCAGCAGCTCGGCGACGAAGGCCGGATCGGCTTCGCCGCCGCCGCGGCGCTGTGCCAGCGCGACCACGTTGTCGCTCGGCACCACGGTCTGGCCGGATGCGCGCAGCCGGCCGGCGACCAGGTCCATCACGCCGAGCCGCATCCAGCCATGCTCGGGATCGGCGTCGACCCGGGCCGGCAGCACCAGGGCGTCGCGCATGGCAGCGGCCGGCTGCGCGTGCGCGCGATCCGGCGGACCGGGCCGCAGCCGGTCGAACACCGCCAGCGCGACCACGGCCAGCAGCGCCGCGGCGATCGCCCAGTGCGAGCGGTTTCGCCACATCGGCATTGTCGCGGCCCGGATCGTCTCGGGTACCGGTGCGGCGGGCATCGCGACCGATGGCGCCGGCGCCGGCTCAGGCTGCGTCGCTTCGCCGGGCTCGGACAGCAGCGGCAACTGCCAGTGGTAGCCGTAGCGCGGCACGGTGCGGATCGCCTCGGCGTGCGCGCCGAGCGCGCGCCGCGCCTGCAGGATCGCCTGGCCGAGCGCGTTGTCGCTGATGTCGACCTTGCCCCAGACCGCGGCGATCAGCTCGTCGCGGCCGACCGCGCGCTCGCGGTGCTCGATCAGATAGCCGATGCAGTCCAGCGCCTTGGGCGGCACCGGCACCGGCGCGTCGCCGCGCCAGAGCGTGCGCGTCGCCGGGTCCAGGCGCAGATCGGCGAATCGGTGGATGGACGCATTCATGACCGCCAGTTTATGCGGCCGCGCCGAACCGGCTGTCAACTCGGCGTGGCGGTGCGGTTGCCCTTGTTTCCGGCCACACGATCGATCGATTTGGACGGCCAAATGCGCCGATACCGGACGCCACGCATCGCGATCGTCGGTCAGATCCGGGCGAGCCATCGACCACCGCATCGGCACCCGTCCTCGAACTCGCGCCGCCCGGACGTGCGCCTGCGGCGCCGGGCGAGGGCGCAGGTGCGACGGCGTTTCCAAGAACACCGGCTTCCAGCCTGCCGATATCCCGGTCACCGCGGCGTCTCGCCTCGCCGTGGCGCGGCGGGCGGTTCTTTATCGCGCGACAGTTGGTGCGACGCACAAGCTGCTCCGGCGTCCTGAATCGCTCGCGCATAGGCTTTTTTTTCCGTCAATTCTTGTGCGATGCACAGCGTCCAGTCGAAAAACGTGCATTGACGATGACGTCGGCGTAGACCAAGATCGGTCAACATACAAACAGACTGGTTCGTCTGTATCGTGATCGAGTGAAGCGTGAAACTCAGCCGAGACGTTGCGATGCCAGGGGATTCCCGATTGCCCAAGACGATGTTCGCTCGCCGAGCATCCTCGCCACGTGCCGAGGCGGCGCGCTCCTCGCCTGCCGCCTGCGCGTCGCGTCTCCCGGACTCGGTTCCGGTGAATCGGCAGTCGACGCCGTGCGGAGCGATCCATGACCGATAAGGCGATCCCCGGACTCGCGGCAGCACGCGTCATGCTCGCGGGCGGCTATCGGAAGGCCTACGAACGATCGATCGAGGATCCGGAAGGATTCTGGGCGGCGCAGGCCGGGCGAATCGACTGGCACGTCGCGCCGGAATCGATCCTGGACTGCTCGAGCCTGCCGTTCCGGCGGTGGTTCGCCGGCGGGTACACCAACCTCTGCTACAACGCCGTGGACCGCCACGTCGAACAGCGCGGCGAGCAGCTGGCGCTGGTGGCGGTATCGACCGAAACGGGCATCACCCGCGAGGTCACGTATCGCGAGCTGCATCGCGAGGTCAACCGGTTCGCGGCCATCCTCAAGCGGCTTGGCGTCGCGCGCGGCGAGCGCGTCATCATCTACATGCCCAATATCGCCGAAGCCGCGTTCGCGATGCTCGCGTGCGCCCGCGTCGGTGCCGTCCACTCGGTCGTATTCGGCGGCTTCGCGGCCTCCAATCTCGCCGTCCGCATCGACGACTCGCGTCCGCGCCTGCTGATCACCGCCGATGCGGGTATGCGTGGCGGCCGCCTGATCCGCTACAAGCCGCTGGTCGACGAAGCGCTGAGCCGCGCGGAGCACGCGCCCGCCAAGGTTCTGGTGGTCTCGCGCGGGCTCGATCCGGACCTGCCGATGACATCCGGCCGCGACGAGGACTACGCGCGCCTGTGCGAAGAAGTCGGAATGGCGCAGGAGCCGGTGGTGTGGCTGGAGTCCAACGAGCCGAGCTACCTGCTCTACACCTCGGGGACGACCGGAAGGCCCAAGGGCGTGCAGCGCGACATCGGCGGCTACGCGGTCGCACTGGCGCTCTCGATGGAGACCGTCTTCGATGTCGGCCCGGGCCAGACGATGTTCTCGACCTCCGACGTCGGCTGGGCCGTGGGCCATTCGTACAACGTCTACGGTGCGCTTCTGGTCGGCGCGACCTCGCTGCTCTACGAAGGGCTTCCGTTCACGCCGGACGCCGGCATCTGGTGGTCGCTGTGCGAGAAATACCGCGTGCGGACGATGTTCACCTCGCCCACCGCGATCCGCATCCTCAAGAAGCACGACAGCGCGCACATCACGCGTCATGACCTGACCGGCCTGAAGTACCTCTTCCTGGCCGGCGAGCCGCTCGACGTCCCCACCGCGCAATGGATCAGCGAAGCGCTCGGGAAGCCGGTCGTCGACAACTACTGGCAGACCGAAACCGGTTGGCCCGCGATCACGCTCCAGCCCGGGCTGGACCTGCATCGGGTGAAGTTCGGATCGCCCGGTCTGCCCAATCTCGGCTACCGCATCCGTGTCGTGGACGAGCACACCGGAGCGACGCTGCCGCCGAACCGCAAAGGCGTCCTGGTGTTCGACCAGCCCCTGCCTCCGGGCTTCATGACCACGATCTGGAACGACGATCATCGATTCTGCAAAAGCTACTTCTCGGCATTCGGCAAGCAGACCTATACCTCGCTGGACTGGGCGATCCAGGACGAGGACGGCTACACCTACATCCTCGGCCGCACGGACGACGTCATCAACGTCGCCGGCCATCGGCTCGGCACGCGCGAGATCGAGGAGGCCTGCACCGGATGCGCGGCCATCGCCGAGGCCGCGGTCATCGGCGTTCCCGATGTCGTCAAGGGCCAGGTGCCGGTGGTGTTCGCGACGCTGCGCAAGGCCGATGGCGACAGCGCGGGGCGCGCCGCCGCCGCTGCCGACCTGCTACGGACGATCGAATCCAGGCTCGGCGCGGTCGCACGTCCGGCCAGGGCGTACATCGTCGACGCCCTGCCGAAGACCCGATCCGGAAAGCTGCTGCGGCGCGTGATCACCGCGCTCGCCGCGGGCGAAGCGCCGGGCGATCTGTCGACCATCGAGGATCCGGAAGCGCTGAACGACATCCATGCCGCGCTCGGCCGGGGCGCCGACGCCGGCGCCGGCGCCTGACCTCGCGATCGATCTACGAAGCAGCCGATTCCAGCCATGAACATCCCACCTCCCGAACCGCTTCTTTCGAGGCCGGCCCCGATCGGTGCCGGCACGGCCGCGACCGCATGGAGGGCGTCGCCGTGAACGATGCCGTGAAGACCATCGTGATTCTCGGCGCCGGCCAGGCGGGCGCGACGGTCGCACTGGGCCTGCGCCGCTCGGGATTCGACGGATCGATCACGCTCGTCGGAGAAGAAGCGCATCTTCCGTACGAGCGCCCGCAGCTCTCCAAGGAGCTGCTGTTCGAGAACGATCGGCCACCGCGTCCGATCAAGTCCGAGGACGACTATCGCAGCCAGTCGATCACGCTCGAGCTGGGACGACAGGCGGCGAGCGTCGATGCGGCCTCGAAGCGGGTTCGCCTCGACGACGGACGGCAACTGCCGTTCGATCGTCTCGTCATCGCCACCGGAACGCGCGCGAAACGGCTGCCGGCCGTCCTCGACGGACGCAGCGGCGTCATCGCGCTGCGTACGATCGAGGACGCCTGCGCGCTGCGCGCGGCGCTCGTTCCCGGCCGATCGCTGGTGATCGTGGGCGGTGGCGTCATCGGGCTCGAAGTCGCGTGCGCTGCCCGCTCGCGCGGCTGCGAGGTCACCATCGTCGAGGCCGGAGACCGCCTGATGTCGCGAAGCGTGGACGCGACGGTCTCGCGGTTTCTGGACAGGATGCATCGCAATGCGGGCGTCGACATCCGGTACCGTTCGACGCTCGACGCATGCCTCGGCGAACGGCGGCTGCGGCTGTCCGGCGGGGACGTGCTCGAGGCCGATCAAGTTCTCGTCGGCATCGGCGTGGAGCCCAACACCCGGGGCTTCGAACCGCTGGGCATCGCCGATGAGTCCGGCATTCGCGTGGACGCATGGGGCCGTACCGCGATCGAGTCGATCTTCGCGACGGGAGACGTCGCGTCGCAGCCGATCGGCGATCGGCACGGCCGTATCGAGACCTGGGCCAATGCGCAGAACCACGCGGCCGCCGTGGCCGCCAATCTGCTCGGCCAGCAGACGCGATACGAGGCGCCGGCCTGGTTCTGGTCCGATCAGGGGGCGACCAACATCCAGGTCGTGGGCGACGCATGCGCCGGTCGCGCGGTCGCGCGGGGCGATGTCGACGGCGATGTGTTCAGCGTGTTCCGCCTCGCCGATACCGGTCACGTCGCCGGCGCCACCACCGTCAATTCGTCGCGGGACATGGCGATCGCCCGCCGCTGGGTCGCTCAGCGCGTGCGCGTCGATCCGGCACGTCTGGCCGACCCCGACGTGCCCTTGCGCGACTGCGCCGTCTAAGAACAGAACCGAACTGCGAGGAGAACGAGCAATGTCACCTGACAGACCGATGGTCGCCGTCGATCGCGAGAACCTGACCTTCCGCGTCGCCCGCGAGGCGTTCGTGAGCGAGGCGATCCTCGCGCGCGAGTACGAGGCGATCTTCGATACGTGCTGGCTGTACGTTGGACACGACTCGGAGTTCTCCAAGCCGGGCGACTTCGTCAGCCGCTCGGTGGCCCGTCGCAACCTGCTGGTCACGATGGGCACCGATCGCACCATCAAGGCCTTCTTCAACACCTGCCCGCACCGCGGCGCCACCGTCTGCCGCGAGCGTTCCGGCAACGCGAAGAACTTCCAGTGCTTCTACCACGGCTGGGTGTTCGGCTGCGACGGCAACCTCAAGAGCCAGCCGGGCAAGGAGCACTACAGCGAAGGGTTCGCCCGAAGCAGCCACGGCAACCTCGTACCGGTGCCGAGGCTCGACAGCTATGCAGGGTTCCACTTCGTCAGCTTCAACGCCGACGTGGAGCCGCTGGCGGATTACCTCGCCGGGGCGAAGGAATACCTGGACCTGATCTCCGGCTACTCGGAGAGCGGCATGGCGATCAGCAGCGGATCGCAGGAGTACGCGATCCGCGCGAACTGGAAGCTGCTCGTCGAGAACAGCGTCGACGGCTACCACGCCGTCAGCACGCACGCCAGCTACCTGGACTATCTCAAGAACACCAACGGCGGCCTGTCGAGCACCAAGCTCGAAGGCATCAGCCGCGACCTCGGCAACGGCCACGCCGTACTCGAGTACAGCGCCCCCTGGGGACGGCCGATCGCGCACTGGATTCCGCTGTGGGGCGAGGAAGGAAAGCGCGAGATCGATGCCATCCGCACGCGGCTGGTCGAAAGGCACGGCGAGGAGCGCGCGCAGCGCATGGCGCAGAAGAACCGCAACCTGCTGATCTTTCCCAACCTGGTGATCAACGACATCATGGCGATCACCGTCAGGACGTTCTACCCGCAATCGCCCGACTACATGCTCGTCAACGGCTGGTCGCTGGCACCGCGCGAGGAATCGGACTGGGCACGCAAGTTCCGGCTCAGCAATTTCCTGGAGTTCCTCGGCCCGGGCGGATTCGCGACCCCTGACGACATCGAGGCATTGGAGTCCTGCCAGAACGGCTTCAGGAATTTCCGTCTGGCGCCCTGGAGCGACATCTCCAAGGGCATGGGCAAGGACGTGCCCAGTTACGACGACGAGCTGCAGATGCGGGCGTTCTGGACGCAGTGGAACCGGCGCGTCAGCGAGCGGGGCACCACCGCGGCGGTCGCCTCGCGCAGCATCGCTGCGACCGTGACCGCGGCTTGAGGACGCGACCATGAACGCCGTGGCCACGTCCCCATCCGCACCGACCGTTCCGTCCTCGGCCCGGTTCGCCGCCTTCGTGACGCGCACCGAGGTGGAAGACCTGCTCTTTCACGAGGCCGAGCTCCTCGACACCTGGCAGCTGCACGAATGGCTCACCCTCTTCACCGAGGACGGCTGCTACTACGTGCCGTCCACCGACTTGCCGCGCACGGCCAGCGCGGACGACAGCCTCTTCTACATCGCCGATGACCCGGTGCGGCTGCGCGAACGCGTCGTGCGGCTGATGAAGAAGACGGCTCACGCCGAATACCCGCGCTCGCGCACGAGGCACCTGGTCGGCAACGTCAGGATCCTCGACGCCAATGCCGAGGAGGTGCGCGTCGCCGCCGCCTTCATCACCTACCGCATGAAGTTCGGCAGCAATGACGCCTTCGTCGGCAGCACGCACTACCGCCTGCGCCGCATCGAGGGCCAGCTCCGGATCGTCGAGAAGCGCTGCTTCCTCGATCTCGAAGCGCTGCGTCCGCACGGCCGCGTCAGCATTCTGCTCTGAAGGGAAGACCATGCACGCCACCCTGCCGTTCCGGTACAAGAAGCTCGGCTATGCCGCCATCAACGTCACCGATCTCGACCGGTCGGTAGGCTTCTATCGCGACATCGTCGGCCTGGACGTGGTCGGCATCGACGGCGATGCGGCCTATCTGCGCTGCAGCCGCGACCATCACAACGTCGTCTTGTATCGATCGGCGCAGCACGGCCTGAAGCGCGTCGGCTTCGAAATGGAGCAGGAGAGCGACGTGCGGTCCGCGTTCGCGCATTTCGACGCGCTCGGCATGCATCCGCAATGGGTCGCGGTGGAAGAGGCACGCCGGCTCAGGCAGGGGCCGGGGTTCCGCGTGCGCGAGCGCCACAGCGGACTCCTGTTCGAGCTGTTCGCCGGCAACATGCATCTGGGACGCGATTACGTGCCCACGGTGGCGAAGATCGCGCGTGTCGGACACATCGTGATCGGCAGCGGCGATTTCGAGGCGACGCGCGATTCGCTCGTGAACGACTTCGGCTTCCGCATCTCCGACCTCATCGAAGGGCGGATCGTGTTCATGCGATGCCATCCCAATCCGTTCCATCACACCTTCGCGGTCGGTCCGGCGAGCAGGAGCCACTTCCACCACATCAACTTCATGGTCACCGACATCGACGACATCGGCAAGGCCATCTACCGCATCAAGAAGAACGGCATCAAGGTCGTCTTCGGTCCCGGACGGCATCCCCCTTCGGACAGCATCTTCTTCTACTTCCTCGATCCGGACGGCATGACGGTCGAGTACAGCTTCGGCATGGAGGAGTTCTCCGAGCACAGCCCCCGGCCCGCGCGCTACATGGAGCCGGTTCCGGAATCCCTCGACATCTGGGGCGCCGTTCCCGACGGCCAGTTCGGCCGGAGCGGCCCGATCGAAGGCGCGCACGCCGCTCCGGCCGCGGGCGACGAGCCGGCCTCGTTGTCGGACCACCTGCCGGCGGGGACCGTGGCGTGAGCGCCGCAACGGGTTTCCGCAGCAATCTCCACGGCCATGTCGCGGTGGTGACCGGCGCCGCGCACGGCATCGGGCTCGCCATCGTCGAGACGCTGCTTCGCCTCGGCGCACGGGTGGTCGCCGCCGACCTGGACCGCGACCGGCTGGCCGCGAATCTGGCCTCGATCGACGGCGTATCCGGCCGCGACGTGGCCAGTCACGGCGCCGATCTTTCCGAGGAGGCCGGTGCGCTCTCGTTGCGCGACGCCGCCCGGCGCGCGTTCGGTCCGGCCGCCATTCTCGTCAACTGTGCCGGCGGCGGCGTCATTCGGCCGTTCCTCGAGCACACGCCCGAGACGCTGAAGGCGACCATCGATCGCAACCTGTGGACCGCCCTGTGGTGCACGCGTGCGTTCCTCCCCGACATGGTCGACGCCCGGTACGGACGGATCATCAACATCGGCGCCGACTCGGTGCGCAGCGGGCTCGTCGACCACGCCGCCTACAACGCGGCCAAGGGCGGCATGCACGGACTGACCACGGGGCTGGCGCGCGAGTTCGCGCGCTCCGGCATCACCGTCAACACGGTCGCCCCCTGCGTCGTCAGGACCGAGGCTTACGACAAGGTCGCGCAGAGCAATCCCGAGCTGGCCAGGCGGTTCGTCGAGGTCGTTCCGCTGGGCCGTCCCGGCGAAGTCGACGAAGTAGCGTCCCTGGTCGGCTATCTCGCGCTGCCGGAAGCCGCCTTCGTCACCGGACAGGTGATCGGCGTGAACGGCGGGAGCACGATGCCATGAACCCCGCGATGAGCGCGAAACTGGTCGACCTGATCGCGGCCGCCGACGTGCCCGAGGGCGAAATCCGGCGCGGACGGCTTCCGTGCGGACACGCCGTGGCGATCTACCACGTCGACGGCGAGTTCTTCGTGACCGACGACGTGTGTTCGCACGGCGAAGCGTCCCTGTCCGAGGACGGATCGCTCGACGGCTTCGAGGTGGAGTGCAGCTGGCATTTCGGCCGCTTCGACGTGCGCAGCGGCGCCCCGTGTGCGATGCCGTGCGAAGTACCGCTGCGGACCTGGCCCGTGAAGATCGAGGACGGCCGCGTCTTCGTCGATCCGGAGGCGCATACGCTGTGAGCGCACGCGATCTCGAGCCGCTGGACCGCCGTGTCCGGGTCGCCGCACGAACGCTGGCCAGGCACGCGCTCGTGCAGGCGTGGGGACATTGCAGCGCACGCATCGGCGAGGATGCCTTCGTGGTCTGTGCGTCGCGGCCGATGTCCCGCATCGGCGTGGGCGAGGCGGGCACGGTGGTGCGAATCGACGCACCGCTGCCGGCCGGCGTCCTCGGCGAGGTGCGCATCCACCAGCAGATCTATCGCCTGCGTCCCGACGTGGGCGGCGTGTGCCGCGTGATGCCGCCGGTCACCACGGCGCTGTCCACGCTCGGCGTCGTACCCGTGCCGCGTCATGGCGTCGGTGCCTTCAATGCGGCGTGCCGCTTCTGGGAGGATCCCCGGCTGCTCCGCGACGACGCGCTCGCGGCACGCCTCGCGCAGCATCTCGGTGACGCGCCGGCCGTGGTCATGCGCGGCAACGGTGCGGTCACCGTCGGCGCCAGCGTCGAGCTCGCGGCCTGCTTCGCCTGGTGTCTGGAGGATGCCGCGCGTATCGAGCATCTGGTGAGATCGGCCGCGGACGCCCCGGCCGTCGCCGCCGCCCGGCTGACGGCGGAAGAGACGATCGCACGCCAGGTCAGCACCGGCGCCGTGTTCGAACGGCTTTGGGAGCACCTCTCGGCCGACGATCCGGAAGCCTGCACGGACGGTGTCGACTTTCCGCCGGTCGAGTGGGGGAGCCGTCCTTGATCACGACGACCTGCGTGTATCCACGCCATCGCTGCAGCGGCGTTCAGGCATCTTCTTGCGACGCCGTCTGCGCGGAAGGTAGTGTTGCCGGCGCTCCATCACCCGAGAAGGAAGACAATGGCCACGGCTCCCGTCCGCAGACGTACCCAGGAAGAGCGGCGCGCCGAGACGCGGGCGCGCATCGTCCGAGCCGCGGTCAGCGAGTTGAGAACCAAGGGCTACACGGGGTTCCGTGTCGACAAGGTGGCGATCGCGGCCAAGGTGTCGCGCGGCGCGCAGACGCACCACTTCCCGACCAAGGAATCGCTGGTGCTGGCGGCGCTGGAAAGCCTCTACGACACCTCCACCGCGATCAGCCTGAAGCGTGCCGGCTCCGCGCATGCGGGCGGCGACGTGCTGTCCGCGCTGATGGAGGACGCGGGCCGGTTCTACATGAGCTCGCACTTCACGATCGCGTTGTCGATGCTCAATCTCGGCGACCACGAGTCGGAGCTGCGCAGGAAGGTGCAGGCGATGTCTCGCAAGTACCGCTTCCCGGTCGAGGAGGCCTGGCAATCCGCCCTGGTCGCCTCCGGTGTCGCTCCGGACGTCGCCAAGATCGTGATGGATCTCACCTTCAACGTGTTTCGCGGCCTGGTGATACGCCGTTTCCTGCGCAAGGACGGCGACTACATCCGGCAAACCCTCGAGCACTGGTCGCGGACCGCACGCGCCATTCTCGACGGGTTCGTCAAACCCTGATCGCCGCCGCTGCGGCGGCCTTCCTTCGCCCAGCCCCGATTGCGGCGTGCCTGCCCGGCGCGCGGCAGGCGCGGGCCTGCGCGCCCATTACAGGAAATCGCACATGAGTCTGTGGCAGGACATGCTCGGAACGGAAATCCGTTTCGTCCAGACGCCGAGCTTCGGCCGGATCCGCATCGCGGAAGCGGGACGCGGCAACGGCGACACGATCCTCTTCCAGCATGGTCTCAACGGCCATCTGGAGGCCTACGCGAAAAACATCGTGCCGCTGTCGAAGGACTTCCACGTCGTGGCCTTCGACTACGTGGGGCACGGACTCTCGGACAAGCCGGTCCGGCCGTACACGCCGCACCTGCTCGCCGACCAGGTCGGCGAACTGATGGACGCGCTCCGCATCGAGCGCGCGCACCTGTCCGGCGAGTCGCTCGGCGGCTGGGTGTCGGCGCACTTCGCGGCCAGCCGTCCCGAGCGCGTCGGCCGGCTGATGCTCAATACCGCCGGTGGCATCCCGATCGTGACCGAGTCCGGCCGGCGCGACCTGCAGACCTTCATCGGACTCAACAAGCGCAACATCGACCACACGCCGACCTACGAGTCCGTGCAGGCCCGCATGCACTGGCTCATGCATCCGAACAACCGCCATCTCGTCGACGACGAACTCGTCGCGCTGCGTCTGGGCATCTACCTCCAGCCGGAGAGCAAGGCCGTCCTCGGCAAGCTCAACGAGATCGTCGAGTTCCACGACGACTATCTGATCCCGCTCGAGAAGCTGCCGGCCGGCACGCTGTTCCTGTGGACGCACGACAACCCGATCCACGACACCGAGTCGGTGAAGGCGGCGCATGCCCGGGTACCGGGCAGCCTGCTCCATTTCATGAAGGGCGACTCGGCGCACTGGCCGCAGTACGAGGCGCCCGACGAGTTCAACGCATTGGCAGCCCGGTTCTTCAAGACCGGCCAGGTCGACTGAGGGCACGCCATGAGCCGAGCAGAATCCATCGCGGCGGTCCTCCGCGACGCCCAGGCCACGCGCACGCCGTGCGCCCCGGTACGCGAGCATTTCCAGGGAATCGACGAGCCCTCGCAGGCGCAACTGGCGTACGCGGTGCAACAGATCAACGTCCAGCGCGAACTGGACGCCGGTCGGCGCATCGTCGGCCGTAAGATCGGCCTGACCTCTGTGGCGGTCCAGAAGCAGCTCGGCGTCGACCGGCCGGACTTCGGAACCCTGCTCGACGACATGTCGATCGTCGACGGCGAGGCGATCGGGGCCGGTCGCCTGCTGCAGCCCAAGGTCGAGGCCGAGATCGCCCTGGTCCTGGACCGCGATCTTTCCCATGAGCGCCACACCGTGGCCGATCTGGTCAATGCCACCGCCTACGCGCTCGCCGCGATCGAGGTCGTCGCCAGCCGCGTCGCGGGATGGAACATCCGCTTCGTCGACACCGTGGCCGACAACGCCTCGTCGGGCCTGTTCGTGCTCGGCACCCAGCCGGTGCCGCTGCGCCGGCTCGACCTGGCGGGCGTGTCGATGCGCATGACGCGCGCCGACGAGCTCGTCTCGTCCGGGCGCGGCGCGGCCTGCCTCGGCAATCCGCTCAATGCCGCGCGCTGGCTCGCCGACACGCTGGTCCGCGTGGGCACGCCGCTGCGCGCCGGCGACATCGTGCTCACGGGCGCGCTCGGCCCGATGGTGCAGGCCGCCGCCGGGCAGACCTATCGCGCCGAGATCGAGGGATTCGCGCCGGTCCACGCCGTGTTCGCCGCGGAGACCGGGGCATGAGCGCCGATGTGAAGCACGCCGTCGCGATCATCGGTTCGGGCAACATCGGCACCGATCTGATGGTGAAGATCCTGCGCCACGGCAAGCGTCTGGGCATGGGTCTGTTCGTCGGCATCGATCCGGCCTCAGATGGACTGCAGCGAGCCCGGCGCATGGGTGTGGCGACCGTCGATACCGGCATCGACGGACTGCTCGAGCATCCCGATTTCGGTTCGATCCGGCTGGTCTTCGACGCCACCAGCGCAGGCGCCCACGCGCGGCACGAGGCGCTGCTGCGTCCGCACGGCATCCGCGTCGTCGATCTCACGCCGGCCGCGCTGGGACCGTTCGTGGTGCCAGCGGTGAACCTCGACGAGCACCTCGCGGCGGCGAACGTCAACATGGTCACCTGCGGCGGGCAGGCCACGATTCCGATCGTCGCCGCGGTCGCGGGCGTGGCCCCGGTGAAGTACGCCGAGATCGTCGCCTCGATCTCGAGCCGCTCGGCCGGTCCCGGTACGCGCGCCAACATCGACGAGTTCACCGAGACCACCTCGCGGGCCCTGGTGCGTGTCGGCGGTGCCGAGCGCGGCAAGGCGATCATCATCCTCAATCCGGCCGAGCCGCCGCTGCTGATGCGCGACACGGTCTACTGCCTCGTGGGCCGCGACAGCGACCGCGACGCCATCGCGAGCGCGATCCAGGCGATGGTCGCGCGCGTGGCGCAGTACGTGCCGGGCTACCGCCTCAAACAGGCGGTGCAGTTCGACGCCTTCGACGGCCGGATGCCCGAGGAGGCACACGCCCCGGTCCAAGGCCGCCTGAAGGTGTCGGTGTTCCTCGAGGTCGAGGGCGCCGGCCACTACCTGCCGAGCTACGCCGGCAACCTCGACATCATGACCAGCGCCGCGCTGGCGACCGGCGAGCGCATCGCCGCAGCGATCGACGCGCGCGATGGAGAAGCCGCATGAGCGACACCGCCAAGAAGATCTACGTGTCGGACGTGACGCTGCGCGACGGCATGCACGCGATCCGTCATCGCTACAGGCTGGACGCGGTCGCCGCGATCGCTCGCGCACTGGACGACGCCGGCGTGGACAGCATCGAGGTCGCCCACGGCGACGGCTTGCGCGGCTCGTCGTTCAACTACGGCTTCGGCGCGCACACCGACCTGGAATGGATCGAGTGCGTCGCCGCTTCGGTGCAGCGGGCCAGGATCGCGACCCTGCTGTTGCCGGGCATCGGCACGGTGCATGACCTGGAGGCCGCGCACGGCGCCGGCGCCAGCGTCGTGCGCGTCGCCACGCACTGCACCGAGGCGGACATCTCGCGCCAGCACATCGAACATGCGCGCAAGCTGGGCATGGACACCGTCGGCTTCCTGATGATGAGCCATATGACCACGCCGGCGGCGCTGGCCGGCGAGGCGAAGAAGATGGAACGCTACGGCGCGCAGTGCGTGTACGTCGTCGATTCCGGCGGCGCGATGAACATGTACGACATCGCCGACCGGTTCAAGGCGTTCAAGGACACCCTGGACGCGGCGACCCAGACCGGCATGCACGCCCATCACAACCTCAGCCTCGGCGTCGCCAACTCGATCGTCGCGCTGGAGCACGGCTGCGATCGCATCGATGCCAGCCTGACCGGCATGGGCGCCGGCGCCGGCAACGCGCCGCTGGAAGTGTTCATCGCCGCGGTCGATCGCATGGGCCTCCACCACGGCTGCGACGTACGCAAGCTGATCGACGCCGCCGAAGACATCGTGCGTCCGCTCCAGGAGCGGCCCGTCAGGGTCGACCGCGAGACGCTCGCGCTCGGCTACGCCGGCGTCTATTCGAGCTTCCTCCGGCATGCCGAGGCGGCCGCCAGCCGGTACGGCATCGACGCCTTCGACATTCTCGTCGAGCTCGGGCGCCGACGGATGGTCGGCGGGCAGGAAGACATGATCGTCGACGTCGCGCTCGACCTCGTGAACGCCGCCGCCGGTGGCGGGGCTCAGGTCCAGGCACAGCGGGGATGAACGTGCTCCTCTACCAGCCGCGTGCGCCGGCGATGGCATCTCGCTGGTCCGGCGTGCTGCCGGAACCGCCGCTGCTCGAGATCGCCGGCAAACCGCTGCTGTCGTGGCATCTGGAGAAGCTGGCCAACGCCGGCGTGCGGCGGGTGATGACGAGCCTGCCCGACCCCACGGGCGAGATCTCGCGCCTGCTCGGCGACGGCCGCCGCTTCGGTCTGCGGATCGAGCCGTTGGACGCCGCGGGCGAGCCGGTCACGGGACCGCAGGCGATCGTCGCGGCGCTGGCGCAGCGGCGCGGGGAACCGGTAGCCGCGATCAGCGCGGACCTGTGGACGCACTACGATTTCGCGCGCCTGCCGCGCCGCCCGCGCGCCTCGGCGCACCTGGTGCTGGTCGACAACACGGCCCTGCACCCGCATGGCGATCTTGCGCTGCTCGCGGACGGCCAGGTCCGCGAGGGCCACGGCATGAAGCTGACCTTTTCCGGCATCGGCGTGTATGCCCCGCACCTGCTGGAGGCTCATGCGCGGCCTGCCGATTCGCCGAGTGCGCGTCACCGCACTGCGCTGACGGACGTTCTTGCGCTGCTGGGCTGGGCAATGGCGCGAGGCGAGGTGCACGGCGAGCACTACACGGGACCTTGGACGCATCTGACGTCACCGGACCGGCTCTGGGAGCTGGACGGCGTCGTGGAGCTGTGAGCGAAAGGCGCGAGGGATGCCGTCAGGTTGACGCCTCGTTCGCGGTCGGATCCGCGGCGCGGCGAATGCAGCAATCGACAAGAAGGGCACCGTCCGCACTCGGCGGGCGGTGAATCGAGGAGGGGGCCGCGACGCCTCCCGCGCCGGACGCGGCCGATCGGCAGATGCCGACGCCGCGGTTCCCGACGAAGGGCGGGTCCGTTCGCGGTACGAAGCCGAAACGAGGAGGGTTTGCAGTGAAGAACAACAACCGCGGGCGACCGCTCGCAAGCATCGATACGGTGCGCCGTTCCCGGCTGCTCAGCCGCGCGATCGCATGCGCCCTGGCAGGCGTGGCCGGCGCCGCGATACAGCCGGCGACGGCCGGCCAGTTCGTGCTCGACAACGGCGTCGAGGGCACCTGGGGCCTCAACGTCTCGCTGGGCACCAGCGTGCGCACCACCGATCCGGACCGGCAGTTGATCATGATCGGCAACGGTGGAACCGGCGGATCGAGCCATGACGACGGCAATCTGAACTACGACGACGGCGACGCGTTCTCGACGCTCGCCAAGGTCATCGGCGAGCTGACGCTCAAGCGCGACAACCTCGGTGTGATGGTGCGCGCGAAGGGCTGGTACGACTTCACGCTGGAGAACCATGGCGTGGACCACGGACATTCGGCCAACGGGTTCCGCGCCGGCGCCGATCTGAACGACGGCGATTTCGATGCGCTGTCGAAGTTCTCCGGCGTCGCGCTGCTCGACGCGTACGTCTTCGGCGACTTCTCGCTCGGCGACCATCCGCTCGCGGTCAAGCTCGGCGACCATGTGGTGAACTGGGGCGAGAGCCTGTTCATCCCCGGCATCAACCAGTTCGGCGCCTTCGACGTCTCGGCGTCGCGGCGGCCCGGCGCGCAGGTCAAGGAAATCCTGCTGCCGATCCCGCAGATTTCCGCCAATGCCGGACTGTCGGACAACCTCAGCCTGGAGGCGTTCTACCAGTTCCGCTGGCGCAAGAACGTCCTCGACGGCTGCGGCACCTACTGGTCGATCTCCGACGTCTACAACTGCTCCGACCAGGGCGTCGTGATTCCGGCCGGTCCGCTCGGCACCCGTACCGATTTCGAGAACTACAACGGCCTGCAGACCGGTCTAGGACCGTTTCCCGCCGGCATCGATGCGGTGATGGCCAACGGCGGCGATCGCGAGCCCTCCGACGGTGGCCAGTGGGGCCTCGCATCGCGCTGGTTCGCGCAAGGCATCTCCACCGAATTCGGCCTCTACTACGTCAACTACCACCAGCGTTCGCCGGTGATCAGCATCCTGCTCGACGGCAGCCCGCCGGGATCGGTCTTCGCGATCGGCAACAACCGGATGCAGTACAGCTGGGACTGGTCCGCCGAGGACATCAAGGTACTCGGCGCGAGCTTCTCGACCACGCTGGGCGGATGGTCGGTGTTCGGCGAGGTCAGCCGCACGCGTGATCTGCCGCTGCAGTTGAACGGTCTGGATCTGCTGCGTGGCGCCTCTTCCGGCGCCGGCCCTCTGGGGTTTCTGGTCGACGTACCGCGTGACGAAGGCATCCTGTACACCGGCTACGACCGCAAGGACAAGACGCAGCTGCAGTTGTCGACGCTGAAGATCTTCTCGCGCGTGCTCGGCGCCGAATCGCTGCAGCTGATGGGCGAGATCGGCTATCAGCGCTGGTCCGGCATCGGCGATCCGATGACCTCGCGGCGCTACGGTCGCGCGTTCCTGTACGGACAGGCCGTCACCCGCACCCTGGACTGCGCCGGAACCGGCAACGTCGAACAGGACTTCTGCGAGGCGAAGGGGTTCGCCACGACGACGGCGTGGGGCTATCGCGGCCAGGCCACGCTGAGCTATCCGCGCCTGTTCGGTTCGGTCAACGTCAAGCCGCGCCTGTTCTGGCAGCACGACGTCAAGGGCTATTCCGGCGACATGACCTTCGTCGAGGACCGCAAGATCCTCGGGCTCGGCGCCGCATTCGACTATCTCGGCAAGTACTACGCCGACCTCAGCTACAGCCGTTTCAACTCCGACGCCAAATACGACACGTTCCGTGACCGGGACTTCGTGTCGATCGTCGCCGGGATGAACTTCTGAAACGCCATCTGGAGAACACACCATGACCTCTCTTCCGAAGCAGGCCCGGCGCCTGCTCGCCACGATCCTTGCGGGATCCCTCGCCTGCCAGGCGTACGCCCAGCCCGCAGCCGCCGACATCGCGCGCCTCGACAAGGACCTCACGCCGGTCGGCGCCGAACGCGCCGGCAACGCCGACGGCAGCATCCCGGCGTGGACCGGCGGCATCACGACGCCGCCGGAAGGATTCGACGCGCAGAAGGGCTACGCCGATCCGTTCAAGTCCGACCAGATCCGCTTCACCATCACCGGCGAGAACGCCGCCGAGCATCGCGACCGGCTGACCGAAGGTCAGCTCGAGATGCTCAAGCGCTATCCGGGCTACCGGCTCAACGTCTATCCGACCCGCCGTACGGCCGCGCTGCCGCAGTCCGTGTATGACGCGATCAAGGCGGAGGCCGGCAAGATCAGTCTCGCCGACGGCGGCAACGGTATCCTCGGGATGGAGCGCAGCACCGTTCCGTTTCCGGTTCCCAAGAGCGGCGTGGAAGTGCAATGGAACCACCAGGCCCGCTACTTCGGCGGTATCTGGACGCGCTACAGCGCGGAGTTCCCGGTGCAGAGCAGCGGGGCATTCACACCGGTCACGCGAGTGGAGACGTTCGCGGCGCCCAGTGCCCTGGATCGTTCCGATCCGAACCGGCTCTACTATTTCCGCGCGCGCCTGACCGGCCCCTCCAACGTCGCCGGAGAAGGCATCCTGGTCCACGAGCCGATCGACCAGGTCAAGGAACCGCGCATGGCCTGGCTCTACAACCCCGGCACGCGCCGCGTCCTTCGCGCGCCCGAGTTCGCGTACGACTCGCCGGGGCAGGGCTCGGACGGACTGCGCACGATCGACGATCACGTCGGCTACAACGGCTCGCCGGACCGCTACGAATGGAAGCTCGTCGGCAAGAAGGAAATCTACATCCCGTACAACAACTTCGCGCTCAGCGACCGCAGCCTCAAGTACAAGGACATCATCCAGGCCAACAACCTCAAGCCCGAGCTGACCCGGTACGAGCTGCATCGCGTATGGGTGGTGGAGGCGACCCTCAAGCCCGGTTTCCGCCACATCTATCCGCGCCGCGTCTTCTACTTCGACGAGGACTCCTGGTCGATCGCGTACGCCGACCAGTACGACGGCCGCGGCGAGCTCTGGCGCGTCCGTGAGTCGTTCCTGATGCCGTTCTACGATCAGCCGATGACCTGGGCCGTGGCCGACGCCCTGCACGATCTGCAGGCGCGTCGCTATCTGATCTCCGGCATGGGCAACGAGGAGCGCCCGATGACGTTCGGCGGAAAGGCCAGTCTGGCCGATTTCTCCACGGCATCCCTGCGTCGACAGGGCAACTGACGCCTTCTCCGGCCGGCCGCGCCGTCCAGGCGCGGCCGTCGCTGCACGCGGCGACCGCCCGAACGGGCTCGCCGCGTGCCCGACCCCTCTGCGGAACCGTTCGACATGCAACTCAAACAGCTGAAGCTGGGGCTCGTCGCGCTGTTCGCGACGATGGCCGCGGTGCCCGCGGCCGCCGATCCGGGCTCGCGAAAGATCGACGGCATGGATCTGCTGGAGGTGCCCGCGCTCCGCTCCGAGCAGGCATCCACCAGCCTGCTGCTGGGCCTCGCCGGCGCCGGTGCGCGGCTGGTGGCGGTCGGCGAGCGCGGCATCGTGGTGTACACCGACGATGGCGGAAAGACCTGGTCACAGGCCGACGTCCCGGTCTCGGTGACGCTGACGCGCGTGGTGTTTCCGTCGCCGCGGACCGGCTGGGCAGTCGGACACGACGGCGTCATCCTGAAGAGCGAGGACGCCGGTCTCAGCTGGCGCCGCGTCATCGACGGCAACACCGTCAACGCGCTGGTGATCGCCGATCTCACCGAGCGGGCGGCGGCATTCGAGGCCGGCATGACGGCCGGCGACGAGGAGGCCGCCGAGCAGCTCGACCTGCTCGCGCTCAGTCTCGAAGACGCCCAGTCCGGCGCCCATTTCGGCCCGACCCGGCCGCTGCTCGATCTGTGGTTCGACGACGACACGACCGGATACGTCGCTGGCGCCTTCGGACAGCTGCTGAAGACGCGTGACGGGGGTGGCAGCTGGCAGTCGCTCACCGGTCGCGTGCCCAACCCCGACAACCTGCATTTCAACGCGATCGGCAAGATCGCCGGTATCGGCCTCTTCGTGGTCGGCGAGCGCGGATCATTGTGGAAGTCCGCCGATGACGGCGAGAGCTGGACGGCTTCGGACACCGGCTATCAAGGCCATCTTTACGGCGTCTTCTCCCCCGGCGGAACGACGCTGCTGGCCTACGGATTTGCCGGCACCCTGTACCGCTCGGACGACGGCGGGCTCTCCTGGACGGAACGTCCGCGCGTGACGACCAAGGCACTGGTCGGACACGTCGACGAAGGAGGCGGCAGATTCGATCTGATCTCGCGTGACGGCTACGCGTTCCCGAGTACCGACGGCGGTGCCTCGTTCGGGGCTCCGGTGCGCCTGCCGCTGCGTGCCGTTGCAGCGGCCATCCCGTGGCCGGACGGCCAGATCGCGATCGCCGGCGCCGGTGGCGTGGCCATCGTCGCCTCGCCTGCCGGGAGGGCCGGTCCATGAGCGAGATCGACACCCGCAACCTGCCGGCGTCGCCGAGCGGACCGGCTTTGGTGAAACGTATCGAGCATGCGTTCGAGGACCGCTTCGAATCCCTGCGCCTGCCGGTCCTGGTCGGCTTCCTGCTGGTATCGGCCTTCCTGCTCTACCAGGCGCTGCATCTGCGTCCGGACGCGAGCTTCGAGAAGATGATTCCGGGCGCGCATCCGTACATCCAGAACTTCCTCGAATACGAGAACGAGCTGCGGCCGCTCGGCAACGTCGTGCGGGTGGCCGTCGAGGCCCGAGAGGGCGACATCTACACGCCGCAGTTCCTGGACACCTTGCGCAAGGTCACCGACGAGGTGTTCTACATTCCGGGCATCGATCGCGGCGCGATGAAATCGATATGGACGCCGAACGTGACCTGGAACGAGGTCACCGAGGACGGCTTCGTCGCCGGCCAGATCATTCCGCAGACCTACGACGGCAGTGCCCGGGCGATCGAGGAGGTGCGCACGAACGTGGCGCGCGCAGGCATCGTCGGTTCGCTCGTCGCCAACGACCACAAGTCGGCCGTCGTGATCGCGCCGCTGCAGGAGGTCAATCCCGAGACCGGCGAGAAGCTGGACTACGCCGACCTCTCGCGCGAGCTGGAGACCCTCGTTCGCGACAAGTACGCCGGCGAAGGCGTCCGCATCCACATCGTCGGCTTCGCCAAGATCGTCGGCGACCTGATCGAGGGGGCCGAGGCCATCGCGCTGTTCTTCGCGATCACCTTCCTCCTTACCGTCCTCGTGCTGTGGCTGTACACCCGCTGCTGGCGCATCACCTTCGCCACCGTGTTCTGCTGCAGCCTTGCCGTGATCTGGCAGCTGGGCACGGTCAGGCTGCTGGGGCTGGGCCTCGATCCGTACTCGATCCTGGTGCCGTTCCTCACGTTCGCGATCGGCGTCAGTCATGCGGTCCAGAACGTCAGCGCGATGTCGGCGGGGCGGGTCAGCGGCCTGTCGGACATCGACGCGGCCAAGGCCACGTTCCGGACGTTGTTCATTCCCGGGACGATCGCCCTGTTGTGCAACGCGGTCGGCTTCTCGACACTGCTGCTGATCGACATCGGCGTGATCCGCGAACTGGCCATCAGTGCCAGCGTCGGCGTCGCGGTGATCGTGTTCACCAAGATGTTCCTGCTGCCGGTCCTGATGTCCTACCTCGGCATCAGCCCGCGCGGACTGGCCCACCAGCGCCGGCGCATGCAGGGCCGCTATCGCTGGGCACGTGTCCTGGCCAGCGTCGCCGGCCGCCGTCGCGCATGGCTGGTCGTGTGCGCCGCAGCGGGCATCGTCCTCCTCGGACACCTCGCCAGTCGGGGGCTGAAGATCGGCGACCTCGATCCGGGTGCGCCCGAGCTTCGCGTGGATTCGCGCTACAACACCGACAATGCCTTCATGGTCGAGCACTACTCGACCAGTTCCGACGTGTTCGTCGTCATGGTCACTACGCCCACCGGCGAGTGCGGATCCTATCCGGTCGCCGCGGCGGTCGATCAGTTGCAATGGCGCCTGGACAACCTGCCGGGCGTGGAGGCCACATCGTCGCTGTTCTCGGCGATGAAGAAGGTGCTGTCGGGCCAGAACAGCGGCGACCTGCGCTGGCAGAGCCTCACCCGCAACCGCTACAGCAGCAACGCCGCCCATCGCCTGCTGCCGTCGGAGCTCTACACCAGCGATTGCACCATGGTGCCGCTGCTGGTCTTCCTCGAGGACCACAAGGCCGAGACCCTCGCCCGCGTGGGAGACGCCGTGCTCGAGTTCGCGAAGGCGCACGCGACGGCCGACATCCACTTCAAGCTGGCCGCCGGCAATGCCGGCATCGAGGCCGCCACCAACGACGTGATCAAGCGGTCCAAGCCGCTGATGCTGGGGCTGGAATACCTGATCGTCGCCTTGCTGGTGCTGTGGGAGTTCAAGTCCTGGCGCGTCATGCTGTGCATCATGATCCCGCTCTACATCACCTCGGTGCTGTGCGAGGGCGTCATGGCCACGCTGGGGCTGGGCGTCAAGGTGGCGACCCTGCCGGTGATCGCGCTCGGCGTCGGCATCGGCGTCGACTACGGCATCTACATCTACAACAAGCTCGAGCACTTCCTGGAAAAGGGGCTGGACCTGCGCGACGCCTATTTCGAGACGCTCAAGACGACCGGCATGGCCGTCGCGCTGACCGGCGTGATGCTCGCGCTCGGCGTGGCGACGTGGATCTTCTCGGACATCAAGTTCCAGGCCGACATGGGCTTGCTGCTGACCTTCATGTTCATCTGGAACATGCTCGGCGCCGTCGTGATGATTCCGGCCCTCGCCGCGCTGCTGCGGCCGCACCGCGCGCGTCGGGCAGCGCCGGCGGCACAGCCCCTGACGATGAGGCCGTGATGTCGCCCCGGACCGTGCACGAGGAACCCCGCAGGACGCGGCGCGTGCTGCTCGCCGGCTGGCTCGGGACCACGATCGAGTTCTACGACTTTTTCATCTACGGCATGGCCGCCGCCCTGGTCTTTCCGAAGCTGTTCTTCCCCCAGCTGGGCGCAGCGGCCGGCGCGACCGCCTCGTTCGCGACCTTCGCCGTCGCCTTCGTGGCCAGACCGCTCGGTGGGATCGTCTTCGGCCACATCGGCGACCGCGCCGGGCGCAAGACGACGCTGGTGGCAACCCTGCTGCTGATGGGTATCGCCACCGTGGCGATCGGCCTCTTGCCCAGCGGGCAGATCATCGGGATCTGGGCGCCGATCCTCCTGATCGTGTTCCGCTTCCTGCAGGGGCTTGCGGTCGGCGGGGAATGGGCCAGCGCGGCGTTGTTCGTCGGTGAGTACGCGCCCGACGACAAGCGCGCCGTCTATGCACTGTCGCCGAGCCTCGGCACCTGCTCGGGACTGCTGCTGGCGACGCTGACGTTCCTGGCGAGCGGCGCGCTGCTGAGTGCCGAGGCGTTCGAGAGCTGGGGCTGGCGCGTGCCGTTTCTGTTCAGCATCGTCCTGGTGATCGTCGGGCTCTTCGTCCGCCTCGGCATCGCCGAGACGCCCGTGTTCAAGGATGCGGCGGCCCGTGCCGATCGCAGCCGTTCGACCAAGCCGCCGCTGGTGCAACTGTTCCGTCATCAGTGGCGTGAAGTGGTGCTGGCCGCGGGGGCCAGCGCGATGTGGCTCGCGTTCTTCTATCTCGGAGCGGTCTATCTCACCCACTACGGCACGGCGGTCCTGGGGTTGAGCCGCAGCCGGATGCTCGGCGTGAATCTGGTCGCCGTCGTCCTGTGCATCGCCGCGACGATCGGCGGCGCGGTGCTCGCCGACCGGTTCGGGCGTCGCAAGGTGATGCTGGCGGTCAACGCCCTGGCCGTGCCGTGGGCCTTCGTTCTGTTTCCTCTCGTCGACACCGGCGAGGTGATGCTCGTGGGCGTGGCGACGAGCGTGACGCTGATTCTCGTCGGCTTCGCCAGCGGCACCACCACGGCGTGGCTGCCGGAGATCTTCCGGACCGCCTACCGGTCCACCGGGACCGGCGTCGCGTTCAATCTCGGGAGCATGGTCGCCGGCGCGATTCCGCCGATCCTCGCCGCGCCGATCCTCGCCGCCTACGGCAGCGCCGGGCTCGGCGCGATGATGGCGCTGATCGCGGCGGTGGCCACCGCCTCGGTTCTGTGCATGCGCGAAACCGTGGGGACGAGCCTGGACGCCCCGGCGGGTTCCGCTACGGATCACCGCGCACGCTCGCTTCCGGCTTCCGCGAAAGGGCGGACGCCTCAACTGCAGGAAGGTGAACCATGAACAGATCCACCGTCGTCGTCGTCGGAGCCGGTCCGGTCGGCATGCTCACGGCGCTCGGCCTTGCCCAGGCCGGCGTCGAGGTGACCCTGGTCGAGGCGAATGCCGGCATCGTCGCCGAGCCGCGGGCGATGACCTATCACTGGGCCGTGCACGACGGCATGGAGCGGCTGGGCCTGCTCGAGGACATGATCGATGAGGGCTTCAAGCTGCGCGAGATGTGCTATCGCGTCCTGTCGACCGGCGAGGTCATCCGTTTCGACATCGATGCGGTCAGCGAGCTGACCCGCCATCCGTATGCCGTGGTGCTGGGCCAGGACCAGCTCGAAGGCATCATTCTGCGCCGACTGGCCGCGATGTCGAACGTGCGTATCGACTGGCGGACCCGCGTGACGGGGCTCGAGCAGGATGAGACCGGCGTGACCGTGCTCGCCGAGCGGGACGCGGAGCACGTCCGCTATCGGGCCGGCTGGGTCGTCGGTGCCGACGGTGCCCGCAGCATCGTGCGCAAGCTGTCCGGCGCGAGCTTCGACGGCATGACCTGGCCCGAGCGCTTCGTCGCGACCAATGTCGAATGCGACCTCGAAGCCCACGGCTGGGATCCGTGCAACTACGTCGTCGATGCGAAGGACGGCGCCGTCGTCGCCAAGGTCACCCGCGCCGGCATATGGCGCGTCACTTTCGCCGAAGACGTGTCCTTGCCGCTGGACGGCGTGGAGGAGCGCATCCATGCGTACTACGCACGCGTCCTGCCGGCGGACATGCCTTATCGGCTGGTGCTGCACTCGGCCTACAACATGCATCAGCGCTGGGTCGACCGCATGCGCATCGGACGGGTGCTGCTCGCCGGCGACGCGGCGCACGTCACCAATCCGACGAACGGCTTCGGCCTGGTCTCGGGCATGCTCGACGCCCAGGTCCTGATCGACGCGCTGGCCGCGGTGATCGGCGGCACGGCGCCGCCCTCGGTGCTCGACCGCTACGCGGAGGAACGCCGGCGCGTGTTCGAACAGGTCGCCTCGCCGTCCTCGGTGGAGACCAAACGGCTGGTCTTCCATTCCGACGATGCCGAGCGTCTGTCGCAGGATCTGGCGCGCCTGCGCGAGATCGCCGCGAACCGCGACCTGCTGCGCGAGCGGTTCCTGGTCGGCCACAGGCTGCGCACGCCGTCCGTCGTCGGGGCGGCATGAGCCTGTCATGGGCGGGTGGATGCCTCGTCGCCGGCGCAGACGAACGCGGTGACGTCCTCGATGCAGACCCGGATGCCGAACGAGGACAGGGCGGGCAGGCGGGTTGCGCCGCGGCGATCAGCACGCTGGGCAGGGCAGCGGGATGAGGGGGCATGGCGGAATCGTTGGCGGTCACTGATACGCCGCGAGCCCATGAAGCCGCTTCCCAATGTTCATCCCGGCGGCATCCTGCTCGAGGCGTTCCTCAAGCCGCCGGGCATCAGCCGGAACGCGCCGGCGCGCGGCCGACGGCGCCGCGCCGCATCAACGAGATCGTGCTCGGCAAGCGCGGCGACGGCCGATACGGCCGTTCGTCTCGCGGCGGCACCCGGTACCAGCGAGCGGTTCCGGCTCGGCCTGCAGGCCGGCTACGCCCTCGAAGAAGCGCACCGGCGCTCGGCAAGGCGATCGAGCGGATTGCGGCCTGGACCGGTCGCGGATCGGCGGATCGGTCTGCTCGATCGCGACAGATAAGCGCTCTGCCCGAGCGCTCCCCGGACTTTCCCGATCTGCCACCGGCTGACCGGTATGATGCCCGGTCCCCGCCGAGCGCCGCTGGTCCATGTCCCGCTATTTCAGTCCCGCCACGTTCCGCTTCTTCCGCGATCTGGCCGCGAACAATTCGCGTCCGTGGTTCGCCGAGCACAAGGCCGAGTACGAGGCGCACGTGCGCGAGCCGTTCCTGCAGCTGATCGCCGATCTGCAGGCGCCGATGGCGAAGATCAGTCCGCATTTCGTCGCCGATCCGCGCAAGCAGGGCGGCTCGCTGTTCCGCATCCATCGCGATACGCGCTTCGCCAACGACAAGACGCCGTACAAGACCTGGTCCGGCGCGCGCGTTGCGCACGAACGCGCGCGCCAGGTGCCGGCGCCCTCGTTCTATCTGCACATCCAGCCCGGCGACTGCTTCGCCGGCGGCGGCATCTGGCATCCGGAGCCGCCGACGCTGAAGAAGCTGCGCGAATTCCTCGCCGACAATCCGGCGGCCTGGAAGAAGGCGACGCGCTCGCGCGCGTTCGCCGAGCGCTTCACGTTCTGGGGCGAGAGCCTGACGCGGCCGCCGCGCGGCTTCGATCCCGCGCACGAGCTGATCGAGGACCTGAAGCGCAAGAACTTCGCCGCCGGCACCGGCTTCACGCAGGCCGTGGCCTGCTCGGACGAGCTGCTGCCGACCCTGGTCGACATCTTCCGCCGCATCGCGCCGATGAACGACTATCTCTGCGCGGCGCTGGATCTGGAGTTCTGAAGGCGCCTGGCGTCGCGAACAGGCGGAATCGTACGTCGGCCGTAGTTTTCGGCGCCGCAGGGTCGCGATCCGCACCTTCGGATCGCGGACTGATTCCCAGGCTCCTGGCAACTCTCAGGGCTCGAACCCATGATTCCGCAATGAGCCCTTTTTTAGTCGCAGCGTGACGCTGTCGCAGCGTGTGCACCACTCACGAGCGAGCCTTAGGCCGCTATCCCGTTTTGGGGTAGGATGGCCGCGCAGCAGAAGAGGAACCGCCGTTGGATATGCCCGTGCGTAAGAAGCCCACTCCGACAAGCACTGTCGGGCGCGGGAAAGCTGTGAAACTCGCCGACGCTCCGACCGTGGGGACCTATGAGGACGACGCGGTCCACCTAGAGCTGGGCGACAGTCTCCAAGCCTACGAGCGGTGGCCGACGCCGACGGTCATTGTTTCCGACGGCGCTTACGGCGTGCTGGGCTTCGAGGGGGATACCTCCGACCATCTAGGCGTGCCGGATTGGTATGAGCCGCACGTGGAAGCCTGGAGCCGGAAGGCGACCGGGCAGACCACGCTGTGGTTCTGGAACTCAGAAATCGGGTGGGCCGTGGTTCACCCAGTGCTGGAGCGGCGCGGCTGGCGCTACGTGAACGCCAACGTCTGGAACAAGGGAAAGGCGCATATCGCCGGCAACGTCAACACGGCGAAGATCCGCCGGTTCCCGGTGGTGTCGGAAGTGTGCGTCCAGTACGTGTTTGAGCCCCGGTTGGACAGCCTCACGCTCCAGCGCTGGCTCTACCGCGAATGGAAGCGCTCGGGTTTGGCTTTCCGCCGGGCCAATGAGGCGTGCGGAGTGAAGGACGTGGCGGTCCGCAAGTATCTGGACCAAGGGCACCTCTGGTATTACCCGCCGCCGGAGATGTTCGAGAAGATGGCGCGCTACGCCAACGAGCACGGCGACCCGGCCGGGCGCCCCTATTTTTCCGAGGACGGTCGTGCGCCGATGTCGGCCGCGGACTGGGCGCGCTACCGCTCCAAGTTCAACTGCCCAATGGGCTACACGAACGTATGGGACCGCGGGCCGTTGCACGGGCGCGAGCGGGTCAAGGTGCCGCACCTGAGCGCGAAGGCCGCGCACCTCAACCAAAAGCCACTGGACCTCATGCGCCTCATCATCGAGGCGGCCAGCGACCCCGGTGACGTGGTTTGGGAGCCGTTCGGCGGGCTGTTCTCGGCGTCGCTGGCGGCGCGCCAAGTCGGCCGCCGCGCGTTCTCTTGCGAGTTGGACCCCACCTATTTCCACCTGGGCGTGGGGCGCTTCCAGACCGAAGGCTAGGGCTCCACCACGCTATCGCCGTCGCCCTCGCGGATGTCGAAGGCGTCGGCGAGTGCCAGCGCGACCGCTGTTTCACCGCCCCGCGACAGCAGTCGGTTCCACTCGCCGATGGTGCGGCCGTGAAGCACGGTGCCGTAGGTGCGTCGCTTGAACGCCTCAATCTCGGGGTGGGCGATGCGGTCTATCTTGGCAAAATTGGTGTCCAGCCGATAGGGAAAGCGTGCCATCAGTTCGGCCAGCCGTACTTGGTAGTCGTGCATTGGGAGGTAGGCGCGCCCTTGTGGACCCCACCCGGCGACCAGCGCTTCGGCCTTGGCGAACTGCGGCGCCGTGCCCTGGAACTTGTAGCCGGCGGTGTTCGTCTGCTGGAGGTTGACCGTACGCGCTGCCGTGTCGTTCGGCTCGATGACTAAATAGTCCGGCGGGTTGTGGTAGTGGTCGTCCCGCGCCTTCGCCACGGAAGCCCCGGACACCACGACGATGTCCGCCACATGCGGCTTGCCGAAAATCAGGAACTCCGGCAGCCACGCGAGCAGTGCCACGTAGGTGTTGTTGTCGGCGAAGTGGTTCTGGCTGTCCTTGAACCGCGCTGTGATTTCGGTGGCGAGCGGGAACCACGCCTTGATTTCAAACCCCGGCGTGGGCGTGACCTTCCCGCGGAACACCGTGTCCGGGAATCCCGGGTCCTGCCGGTGCCAATGGCCCCAGCCGCCAAATTCGGGGAACTCGTTGAGGTATTCGCAGGTGTTGAACTCGATGAGGTTGCCGACCAGGGGCGACAACTTGGAGACGATTTTTGCCAAGTTGATGGCCGCGGCCGGGGAGACCGGCTTGGCGACCTCCAGCACGTCGAACTCGTGGCCGCGCAACCCCTGCAGCTTGTTACTGGCGAGCGCGATGATCTCGGCCGTCCTCACCGCTTGCTCCGGCGCACCTGGCGCAACAAATCGGCTGGGTCCACGCCCAGGCAGTCGCACACCGCGATGAAGTCGACCACGTCCAGGCGGCGCTCGCCCAGCTCGTATTTGGAGACGAAGGACTGGACCCGGCGCAGGCGCTTAGCGACCTCGGCTTGGGTTAGTCCGGCTTCCTCGCGTGCCTCGATGAGCAACGCGCGCAACTGGGCGTAGACGGGGCTGTTCAAGGGGGCGGGCATGGACGCACACCCTAAAGCCCAAAACGGAATAACCCATTTTGGAATGGCGCGGAAGGGGCAAGCGCGCTCGGTGGCCGTCGTGCTGAGGTGAACCTGTCCTCCGAGAGAGGACGCCAAGAAGCATCGTTCAAGCATCAATAATTTGTTCAACCATCCCTATACGAAAATCGACTTCGTAAGGAACGTGTCGCTCCTTGCCGCCACGCGATATCTGGAAGAACGCCAAGGGTGGCTCTCTGCACAAGGAGAAGGTCGGCCGCTCTAACTACTACATCAACGTACCGCTCTATCAGATTCTCACGGCCACGACGTGAGCCAGTGGAAGGGCTCGGACCGATTCGCGCGCTCACACGCATCTTCCCGGGCGCGGTGTGCTCGCTCACTCGAACCCCCTGCGCACGATCACATCCGGCTGCATCAGCGCATAGGTTCCGCCCTGGGCGATCGTCGCGACGACGTAGCCGGTCTCCAGGTCGATCGAGGCCGGATATTCCTGCCAGCCGATGCCGGCCTGGCCGCAGCGCGCGGTCGCGCGGAAGAATCGGTAGCGCTCGGGCCGGACGCCCGGCGGCGGCGTGCGGCCGCCGAACGAATAGGCGACCGTCAGCGCGCCGGCGAAGGCCGGATCGGGCAGCGGCGCGTTCTCGCGATGGTCCGGATGGACCAGGTCGAACGCGAGCGAGAAGTCGACGAACGGCGCGGCCGGCAGGCAGCCGGGCTGCTCGAGCTTGACCGGCGTCGGCAGCGAGCCGACGCCGGTCAGCGAGAAGACGTCCTCGGGCATCGTCAGGTCGTACACGTAAAGCGGCGGGCTGGTACCGGCCGACATCGGCGCGTACGTAGTGCCGACCTCCTGTGCCCGATAGCCGAGGTCGAGGAACAGGGCGCGCGTGTCGGCGCCGAAGCGCAGATCGAACGACTCGCGCAGCTGCGCGACGCTGGTCGTCGGCCCGTGATAGCCGAGGCCGCCCTGGTAGAGCGTGTCGAGGCGCTGCATCGCGTAGCGGAAGTCGGCGTCGCCGGCGCCGAACTGGCGGCACAGCGCCGGGATCATCGGCGCCATGTAGGTGATCAGCGATTCGCTGCACGCGCCCTGCGGCAGCGGCACGGTGCCGCTGATCACGTAGGACCAGTAGCGCACGAAATCCTCGTACGAATAGCGGTGGCGCGTGAAGAACAGGCTGTGCGCGTACTCGTGGACGATCAGCGTCTGCGAGCTGGCGAGGCCGGCCGAGGTCGGCGTGAAATAGTCGATCTCGCCGGCCTGCTGGCGATCCCACAGGAACAGGCAGGCATAGGCGCGAACCGGCTGGCCGGCGCCGCTGCCGTACGGCTGGTAGGTCGACGCGTAGCCGGCCGCACCGGGCAGCGCCGGGCAGATCGAATTGCCCTCGAAGAAGATGTCGACCGGCGCCAGCGACGGCACCGTGTCGATGCCGGCCAGGTTCGCCAGCTGCGCCTTGGCCGCGATGAAGCCGTCGGCGGCCGCCTGCAGCGTCGCCAGCGGGATCGGGCAGGGGCTCTGGCACGAGAAGCGCCAGCCGTCGTGGCCGGGCTCGCGAAAGGTCGTGTACGGCGTACCGCGCAGCGTGTCGCTGCCGACGACCAGGGCAGCGCCGGCCGGCATCGCGCCGGCGATCGACGCGAGCAGGACGAGCGTCCGCACGAACCGGCCGAAAAGGCTCGGGCGGCGGGCAGGGCGGCTAGGCATGGCGGAATCCTCACGGCGCGCGCGGCTGCGCCTCTTGCCTGGGATACGCCGAACGCCGCGCCGGGCAGACATCGCCCCGAACCGCTGTTTCCACGACCGGGCGGGCTTGGCGGGCGCGGCGAACGCATCGTCAGCATCGACGGGCTGCACCAGCAGGCAGCGCGATCCATCATCGGTGCGCTCCCGTCAGCGCCGGTCCGAGCGGCAGCCAGCGCCACACCGGCTTCCATCCGGACCACTGAACGGTTTCGTCGCCGGCGCCGTCCGCTGCCGGACACCGCCGGTCGGGTTAGCCGTACAGGGCAAGACGAATCAAGGGTTTGCGATCGATTTCCGGGCTGGCACGGCTCCTGCTGTAACCCGTGCATGGACATCGCACGCCCCGAACTCAAACTCAAGAAACGCCGCCGTCAGATGCTGATCGGCGGCATCGTCCTCGCTCTCGTCACCGCGGCCGGCGTCGGCATCGCCAGCCTCGGGCCGGCCGTCGCCGGCGTCGAGCGCTCCAGCGTCCTGGTCGATACCGTCAAGCGCGGCGAGCTGCTGCGCGAGGTGCGCGGCCCGGGCACCCTGGTGCCGAAGGAGATCCGCTGGATCGCCGCGGAGACCTCGGCGCGCGTCGAGCGCATCGTCGTCAAGCCGGGCGCCGCCGTGCAGCCGGACACCGTGATCCTCGAGCTCAACAACCCCGAGGTCGACGACCAGCTGCTGGCCGCCAAGTCGGCGGTGACCGCGGCCGAGGCCGACCTCGCGGTGCGCCGCGCGACGCTGCAGTCGACCCTGCTCGACCAGAAGGCCAGCCTGGCCCAGGTCGAGGCCGAGTACGAGTCGGCGCGCCTGCTCGCCGAGGCCGAGGCGACGCTGACCGGCAAGGGCATCATTCCGGGCATCCAGTCCAAGCGCAGCGCGCTGTCGGCCGGCCAGCTCAAGACGCGCCTCGGCATCGAGCACGAGCGCATCGAGCAGTTCACGCAGAACATGCGCGCGCAGATCGCCGCCGACCAGGCGCGCCTGGACCAGCTGGTCGCCACGCGCGAACTGCGCCAGCGTCAGGCCGATGCCTTGCAGGTGCGCGCCGGCATCGCCGGCGTGCTGCAGCAGGTACCGGTCGAGGAAGGCCAGCAGGTCGCCGCCGGCGCGAACCTGGCGCGCGTGGCGCGGCCGGGCGAGCTGATGGCCGAGCTGCGCATCGCCGAGACGCAGGCCAAGGACATCGTGCTGAACCAGCCGGTGCGCGTGGACACGCGCAACGGCATCGTGCCGGGCAAGGTGCTGCGCGTCGATCCGGCCGTGCAGAACGGCACGGTCCAGGTCGACGTCGAGCTGACCGGCGATCTGCCGCCGGGCGCGCGGCCGGACCTGTCGGTCGACGGCACGATCGAGATCGAGCGCCTGCCCGACGTGCTCTACGTCGGCCGGCCGGCCTACGGCCAGCCCGATTCGGAAGTGCGCCTGTTCCGCATCGATCCGGCCTCGGGCATCGCCGAGCGCGTGCCGGTGCGGCTCGGCAAGGCCTCGGTCAATCTGATCGAGGTGCAGCAGGGCCTGGCCGTCGGCGACCGCGTCGTCCTCTCGGACACCAGCGCCTACGATCAGCACGACCGCATCCGCCTGAAGTGATGTCCGTTCCCGCATTCCACCTTTCGCTGCCGGTCGCCGCGCCGGCTCCCAACCCGAGACCGGAAACATGAGCAACGATTCGCTGATCCGCCTGGAAGGCATCAAGAAGGTGTTCTTCACCGACGAAGTCGAGACGCACGCGTTGTCGGGGGTGCACTTCGACATCGGCCGCGGCGAGTACGTGTCGATCTCCGGCCCGTCGGGCTGCGGCAAGTCGACCCTGCTGGCGATCCTCGGCCTGCTCGACACGCCGAGCGAAGGCACCTACACGCTCAACGGGCGGCAGGTCGCCGACATCGGCCCGAGCGAGCGTGCGCATATCCGCAACAAGGAGATCGGCTTCGTCTTCCAGGCGTTCAACCTGATCGGCGACCTGTCGGTGTTCGAGAACGTCGAGCTGCCGCTGACCTACCGCGACGGCGTGTCCAAGGCCGAGCGGCGCGACCGCGCGATCGCCGCGCTCGAGCGCGTCGGCATGGCCCATCGCGTCAAGCACTATCCGGCGCAGCTCTCGGGCGGTCAGCAGCAGCGCGTCGCGGTCGCGCGCGCCCTGGTCGGCCAGCCGTCGATCCTGCTCGCCGACGAGCCGACCGGCAACCTCGACTCCAAGAACGGCGAGGCCGTGATGGAACTGCTCGACGAGCTGCACAAGGCCGGCTCGACGATCTGCATGGTCACGCACGATCCGCGCTATGCCGACTTCGCCGACCGCAAGATCTTCATGTTCGACGGCCGCGTCGTCGACGAGGCGACGATGCACCGCCTGCGCCACGAGGAAGACCAGCGCCTGATGCGTCCGGCGCGCGCCGCTGCCGCTGCCGCTGCCGCCGCAGCGGCCGGCAACGGCGCGGCCTGAGCCGCCCGTACCTTGAGCGCCCGGCCATGAACACCTTGCGATTGGCGATCCGCCAGTTGGCCCGTACGCCCGGCTTCACGGTCGTGGCGGTGCTGACGCTCGCGCTTGGCATCGGCGCCTGCGCGGCGATGTTCGGCCTCCTCAACGCGGTGCTGCTCAAGCCGCTGCCGGTGCAGGCGCCGGAGCGCCTGGTCTTCGTCGAGGGCGGCGGCACCGATTCGGGCCTGTCGGCGCGCACGATGCAGGTGGAGACGCTGCGCGCCTGGCAGCGCGACAGCCGTGCGCTGGAGGCGGTCGGCGGCTATTTCGGCTTCTTCGACTACCAGCAGTACACGCTGGCCGGACCGGACGGGCCGGAGCGTGTGCGCGCGGTGCCGGTCACGCAGAACTTCCTCGATGTGCTCGGCGTGCGTCCGCAGCTGGGCCGCAATTTCGTCGAGTCCGAGGCGGGCGGCGACGTGCCGACCGCGCTGATCAGCGACCGCTTCTGGCGCCAGCGCCACGGCGCCGATCCGGCGATCGTCGGGCGCACGCTCGACATCAACGGCAAGCCGGCCACGATCGTCGGCGTGCTGCCGGCCAGCTTCGATTTCGGCTCGGTGTTCGCGCCGGGCAGCGACATCGATCTGCTGACGCCGTTTCCGCTGACCGAGGAGACGCAGCGCTGGGGCAATACGCTGTTCGCGGTCGGCCGCCTGGCTGCCGGCGCGACGGCGGCCTCGGCGCAGACCGACCTGGACACGATCAACGCGCGGCTGCGCGCCGAGCATCCCGAACGCGGCCGCATCGGCGCGGCCGTGAAGAGCCTGGAGACCCACGTGCGCGGCCCGTTCCGCGCCGCGTTCCTGATCCTGTTCGGCGCGGTGATCTGCCTGCTGCTGATCGCCTGCGCGAACCTCTCCAACCTGCTGCTGACGCGCGCGCAGGCGCGCCGCAAGGAAACCGCGGTGCGCGTCGCGCTCGGCGCGCGGCCGCTGCATCTGATCGGCCAGACGCTGACCGAGAGCGTGCTGCTGGCGCTCGCCGGCGGCACGCTCGGCGTCGCCGTCGCGGCGTTCGCGACACAGGCGCTGTCGGGCCTGCGCGCGTTCTCGATCCCGTTGCTCGATACCGCGCGCATCGATCTGCCGGCGCTCGGCTTCGCGTTCGCGGCGGCCTGCTTCGCCGGCGTGCTGTGCGGCGCCTGGCCGGCACTGGCGCTGTGGCGCGGCGATACGCAGACGGCGCTGCGCGCCGGCGGCGGCTCCGGCGACCTCGGTCCGGCCGCCGCGCGCACGCGGCGCGGCCTGGTCGTCGCGCAGGTCGCGCTGGCCTGCCTGCTGCTGACTGGCGCCAGCCTGCTGATCCGCAGCTTCGTCGCGGTCATGAACGTCGAGCTCGGCTTCCGGCCGCAGCACGCGATCGCCTGGCGCGTCGACGCGGTGCGCAGTTTCGAGACCGACGCCGAGCGCGCCGCCTACTACGAGGCACTGGTCGAACGCGTGCTGGCGGTGCCGGGCGTCGCCGCGGCCGGTCTGTCCGATACCCTGCCGCTCGGCCGCAACCGCAGCTGGGGTGCCGGTGCCGAGGGCGTGACCTACGAGCGCGGCCACTATCCGAGTGCCTCGCCGCGGCTGGTCGACCGCCGTTATCTGGAGACGCTCGGCGTGCCGCTGCGCGCCGGCCGCTACTTCGATGCGCGCGACGGCGCCGATGCCCCGAAGGCGGTGATCGTCAGCGAGACGATGGCGCGCCAGCTCTGGCCGGGCCGCGATCCGCTCGGCCAGCGCCTGATGGGTGCGCCCGACGGCCAGCCCCACGGCACCGTGATCGGCGTCGTCGGCGACGTGCCGCGCGCGATCGAGGAGGCGCCGACGCCGGAGATGTACTTCGATCTGCGCCAGAACGCCGACTACGGCTCGGTCGAGCTGCTGGTGCGCAGCGCCGGCGCGACCGACACGCTGGTGCCGGCCGTGCGCGCGGCGCTGCGCGCGTTCGATCCGACGCTGGCCAGCGGCGACTACACGACGCTCGAAGCGGTCGTCGGCCATGCGGCCGCGCCACGCCGGCTGACCAGCTCGATGCTCGGCGGCTTTTCGTCGCTGGCGCTGCTGCTGGCCGGCCTCGGCGTCTACGGCGTGATCGCCTATTCGGTCGGCCAGCGCTCGCGCGAGATCGCGGTGCGCCTGGCGGTCGGCAGCCGGCCGCGCGGCGTGGTCGGGCTGATCGTCGGCGAAGGGCTGCGCATCGCGCTGCTCGGTGCGGCGATCGGGCTGGTCGCGGCGCTGGCCGGCGCGCGTCTGCTGCAGAGTCTGCTGTTCGGCGTCAGCGCATTCGATCCGCTGGTCTTCGTGACCAATGCGGCGATCGTGCTCGGCGTCGCCGTGCTGGCCGCGCTGCTGCCGGCGCTGCGCGCGGCCGCCACCCATCCCGGCACGGCGCTGCGATGAGCGGCGCCGCACGGTTCGAACCGGGGCGGGCGATGCTCGGTGGCGCGCTGCGCGACCTGCATCAGGCGCTGCGCAGCCTGCGTGCGACGCCGGGCTTCGCGCTGGTGGCGGTGTTGACGCTCGCGATCGGCATCGGCAGCGTCGGGGCGGCCTACAGCGTCGTCGCCGGCACCCTGCTCGAGCCGCTGCCGTATCCGCAGGCCGAGCGCATCGTGCGCATCCATCGCGAGAACCGCGAGACGCCGGCATTCGGCGGTCCGGTGTCCAGACCGCTGCTGGAAGCCTGGCGCGACGGCACGCGCCAGGCCTTCACGGCGCTCGGCGCGTTCGCCGGCAGCACCGCCAATTTCCGCGCGGGCGACGCCCCGGCCGAGCGCCTGGCCGCCTATCGCGTGACGCCGGAGTTCTGGAACGTCATGGCGCTGGCGCCGCAGGCCGGTCGCTACTTCGGCGCCGCCGAGGAAGCCTCCGGCGAGGCCGTCGTCGTGCTCGGTCATGGCTTCTGGCAGACCCGCCTCGGCGGCCGCGAGGACATCGTCGGCCGCGACGTGCTGCTCAACGGCGTCGCCCATCGCGTCGTCGGCGTGACCCCGGCAGCGTTCCGCTATCCGGGCCAGGCCGACGTCTACGTGCCGACCCATCTGCCGGTCGCCGGTGCCGATGCCGACAGCAGCTACCTGTCGGTGATCGCGCGGCTCGCGCCCGGCGTCGACGCGGCCCAGGCGCACGCGGCGCTCGACCTCGTCGACACGCGCCTGCGCGAGGCCGACGCGGGCCGCTACGGCGGCCTCGACGCACGGCTGATGCCGCTCGGCGGCCTGCTGGTCGGCGACGTGCGCCAGCCGCTGCTGGTGCTGCTCGGTGCCTCGGCGCTGGTGCTGCTGATCGCCTGCGTGAACCTCGCCAACCTGCTGCTCGCGCGCGGCGCGGCGCGGCGCCGCGAGCTCGCGGTCCGTGCCGCGCTCGGCGCCGGCCGGGGGCGCCTGCTGCGCCTGGTGCTGGCCGAGAGCGTGCTGATCGGCCTCGCCGGCGGCGGGCTCGGCCTGGCCGGCGCGGCTACCACGGTCCCGCTGCTGCTGGCCGGCGCGCCGGACCTGCTGCCGAGCCACGCCGCGGTCGGCGTCGATGCCGGCGTCGTCGCGGTGAGCCTGGCCGTCGCGCTGGCGACGCTGCTGCTGTTCTCGCTGGTGCCGGCCTTGCGCGCCGCCGGCGTCGCGCCGGCCAGCGCGATGAACGCCGAGGGCCGCGACGGCAGCGGCGGCCGCGAGCGCAGCCGGCTGCGCGGCGTGCTCGTGGCCGGCGAGATCGCGCTGGCCCTGGTGCTGCTGACCGGCGCCGGCCTGCTGATCGAGAGCCTGCGCCAGGTCGGCCGTGCCGAGACCGGCGTGAACGTCGAGGGCGTGCTGACCGCCTCGTTCGTGATCCCGACCGCGCACGATCCGTTCGCCGGCGATTTCACCGAGAGCTACAAGCGCCATTCGAATCTGCTCGCGGGGCGCCTGGATGCGGTGATCGAGCGCGTCCAGGCGATACCGGGCGTCGAGGCCGTGGCCTTGTCCGACGCGCTGCCGCTGTCGGGCATCGACAACGTCAGCTCGGCGATCCAGATCGTCGGCGCCTCCGGTCCGGCGGCCGAGGCCGGCGCCAACTGGCGCTTCGTCAATCCGGATTTCGCGCGCGCGCTCGGCATCGGCATCGTCGCCGGCCGCAATCTCGGCGCCGCCGACGCGCGTCCCGGCGAGTTCCCGGCCTCGGTGCTGGTCAACCAGTCCTTCGCGCGGCGCTTCCTGCCCGAAGGCGATCCGGTCGGGCGCCAGATCACGTTCCTGGGCGGTCCCAAGACGATCGTCGGCGTGCTCGCCGACACGCGCACGCTCGGCTACGAGCACGCGCCGGTGCCCGAGGTCTACATGCATCACGTCCAGGCGATCCAGACCCAGTTCTCGCTGGCGCTCAGGACCGCCGCCGATCCGCAGGCGCTGGCCGAGCCGCTGCGCCGCGCGCTGGCCGAGATCGATCCGGCGATGCCGGTGTTCGGCCTGCGCACGCTGGCCGACATGGGCGCGGCCGGCCTGGCGATGCGCGCGTTCAATCTGCGCCTGATGGCCGCCTTCAGCGCGATCGCGCTGCTGCTCGCGGCGATCGGCATCTACGGCGTGATCGCCGCCGCGGTCGGCCAGCGCCGCCGCGAGATCGGCCTGCGTCAGGCGGTCGGCGCGCGCCGCGGCGACATCCACCGCCTCGTGCTCGGATCGGGCCTGCGTCTGATCGTGCCCGGCGTGATCGCCGGCGTGCTCGGCGCCCTCGCGCTCGGCCGCCTGCTCGCCTCGCAGCTCTACGGCGTCGGCAGCGCCGATCCGGCCGTGCTGGCCGCGGTCGTCGCGGTGCTGAGCGTGGTCGCGCTGGCGGCCTGCCTGATCCCGGCGCGTCGCGCCGCACGCGTCGCGCCGATGGAGGCGTTGCGCCATGACTGACCCGCGCGCCGTGACCGCCGCGCCGCTCGCGGCGACCGGAAAGCCCGCAACGCGTGCGTGCCGCAGCGGCGGCGCGACTGCCGGAGAGTTCCTGCCATGACCGTTTTCGACGACCTGCGCCAGGCGCTGCGCAGCTTGCTCGGCCGGCCGCTGTTCGCGCTGGTCGCGATCGCGACGCTCGCGCTCGGCATCGGCGCTAATACCGCGATCTACTCGCTCGCGCAGCAGTGGCTGTTCGAGCCGCTGCCAGTGACGGCACCGGAGCAGCTGGTCAATCTGTCGTGGGCGCGCGAGCGCAACGGCTGGACCAGCAGCAACAACGCCGGTTCCGGCGACGCGGTGTTCAGCTATCCGACGTTCCGCGACCTCGAACAGCGCCAGGACGGTTTCGGCCGCATCGCCGCGCATCGCTCGATCGGCGTCAATCTGGCGCTCGACGGCGAGACCGCGACCGCCGGCGGCCTGCTGGTGTCGGGCAGCTACTTCGGCGTGCTCGGCGTGCAGCCGGTGCTCGGCCGCCTGCTCGACGAGCGCGACGACGCGGTTGCGGGCGTGGCCGAGTCGGTCGTGCTCGGCTACGGCTACTGGCAGCACCGTCTCGGCGGCAAGGCCGACGTGATCGGCCGGACGCTGCGCGTCAACGGCGTGCCGCTGACGATCGTCGGCGTCGCGCCGCCCGGTTTCACCGGCACCACGCTCGGCACGCGGCCGGAAGTATTCGTGCCGATCACGCTGAGCTGGTCGCGCGAGCCCGACACGCTGCCCGAGCACGAGAGCCGCAAGGCCTACTGGGTCTATCTGTTCGCGCGGATGGCGCCGGGCCTGTCGATCGAGCAGGCCGAGGAGCGCATCAACGGGCCGTTCCACGCGCTCGTCGAGGAGGTCGAGGCACCGCTGCAGTCGCTGAGTGGCGCCGAGCTGGCGCAGTTCCGCGCGTCCAGGCTGACGCTGCAGCCGGGCGCGCGCGGACAGAGCCTGGTGCCGGCACAGGCGCAGCTCGGCCTCGGCCTGCTGTTCGGCGTGACCGCGCTGGTGCTGCTGATCGCCTGCGTCAATCTGGCCAATCTGATGCTGGCGCGCGGTGCCGCGCGCGGCGCCGAGATGGCCGTGCGCGCGGCGATCGGCGCCAGCCGCAGCCGCCTGCTGCGCCAGCTGCTGGCCGAGGCCGGCCTGATCGCGCTGGCCGGCGCGCTGGCCGCGCTGCCGGTCGCGCTGTTGGTGCTGCGCCTGCTCGGCGCGCTGTTCGCCGAGCGCCTCGGCACGCTCGAAGCGGCCGGTCTGGCGCCGGCGGCGGTGGTTTTCGCATTCGCGGCGGCCGCGCTGACCGCGCTGCTGTTCGGTCTGTATCCGGCGCTGGAGCTGGCGCGCACCGCGCCGATCGCGGCGATCCGCGGTCACGGCCCGGCCGGCGCCGGCCGGGCCTCGACGCGCCTGCGCGGCCAGCTCGCGATCGCGCAGATCGCGCTGTCGATGGCCCTGCTGGTGCTGGCCGGCCTGTTCAGCCGCAGCCTCTCGAATCTCGCCGACGTCGACCTCGGCCTGCGCACCGACGGCGTGCTGGTGTTCACGGTCGCGCCGCCGCGCAACGGCTACGACGCCGACCGCTCGCGCCAGGTGCTGACGCGGATCGAGGAGACGCTGGCCGGCGTGCCGGGCGTGACCTCGGTCGGCCAGTCGCTGGTGCGCCTGCTGTCCGACGACGATTTCGGCAACAACGTCAGCGTCGAGGGTTTCGAGGCGGCGCCCGACGCCGATACCCATGCGCTGCGCAACGAGGTCTCGCCGGGCTTCTTCGCGACGCTCGGCATTCCGTTGCTGGCCGGCCGTGACTTCACGGCCGGCGACGACGCGTCCGCCGCCAAGGTGGCCGTCGTCAACCGGCGCTTCGCCGAGCGGTTCGGGCTCGGTGAGGCGCCGGTCGGCAAACGCGTCTCGCTCGGCACGCGGGTGCCGGACATCGAGATCGTCGGCCTGGTCGAGACCGCTGCGTACTCGGGCGTCAAGGACGAGGCGACGCCGCAGCTGTTCCTGCCGGTCGCGCAGCATCCGGTGCCGCGTGCGACCCATTTCTACGTGCGCACCGCGCTGGCGCCCGAATCGCTGATGCGCACGGTCGAACAGGCGGTCGCGCGGGTCGATCCGAACCTGCCGGTCGCCGGCCTGCAGACGCTGCAGGCGCAGCGCATCGAGAACATCGCCGAGGACCGCCTGCTCGGTCATCTGTCGGCGGCGTTCGCGCTGCTGGCGACCGTGCTCGCCGCGACCGGCCTGTACGGCCTGCTCGCCTACACGATCGCACAGCGCACGCGCGAGCTCGGCCTGCGCCAGGCGCTCGGCGCGGCGCCGCAGCGGCTGCGCGCGATGGTGCTGGGGCAGGTCGCGCGCATGGGCCTGATCGGCGGCGCGATCGGTCTGGCCGTCGCGCTCGGCGCCGGCCATGCTGCGCAGTCGCTGCTGTTCGGCATGAGCGCGAACGATCCGGTCGTCTATCTGGCGGCGATCGCGCTGATGGCCGTGGTCGTGCTGGCCTCGGCCGGCGTGCCGGCCTGGCGCGCCGCGCGCGTCGCGCCGATGGAGGCGCTGCGCCATGACTGATCCGATGCCGACACGCATGCCCGGCCGCCGATGCACACAACGCCCAGGCGCCTTCGCGCATCCGATGCCTGACGCCCTTTTTTGTGGAGACCTGCCGTGACCCTGATCGACGACTTCCGCCACGCGTGGCACGGCCTGCGCGCGCATCCGGGCACGATGACGTTCGCGACGGTCACGCTGGCCTGCGGCCTCGCCGCCGCGCTGGCGATCCTCGCCGTGGTCGACGCGGTACTGCTGCGCGCACTGCCGTATCCGAATGCCGAGCGCATCGTCCAGATCAACGAGCTGGCCGAAGACGGCCATACGATGAATCTGGCCAAGCCCAACTATGACGATCTGGTCGCGAGCGTGCCGGCGATGCCGCAGGCCTCGTTCTATCAGGCGTTTCCGGCCACGGTCGGCATCGACCGCCAGGCCGTGCGCGCGCCGGTCGCGATCGCCGGCGGCGACTTCTTCCCGATCTTCGGCACGGCGCCGCTGGCCGGGCGTACCTTCGGCGCCGACGAGCGTGCGCCGGTCGCGGTGATCGGCGAGGCGTTCTGGCGCAGCCGCCTCGACGCGCGCGCCGACGTGCTCGGCAGCGTCATCGAGGTCGACGGCTCGCGCCATACCGTGATCGGCGTGATGCCGGAGGCCTTCGCGTTCCCGGCCGGCACCGGCGTGTGGCTGCCGATGACCGATACCGATTTCGGCATCTCGCGCACCGCGCACAACTGGCGCGGCATCGGTCTGCTGAGCGCGCCCGGCGCGCTGGCCGAGGCGAGGCTGGCAGCCAACGCGCTGGCGACGCGGCTGCATGACCAGTACGGCGACCAGGTCAACCTGCGTGCGTTCTCGCTGATGCCGCTCGGCGAGGCGATCGCCGCGCCGGTGCGCAGCGCGCTGCTGGTGCTGGCCGGCGGTACCGCGTTCCTGCTGCTGATCGCGGTCAGCAATGCGGTCAACCTGCTGCTTGCGCTCGGTGCGTCGCGCGCGCGCGAGTTCGCGGTGCGCCGCGCGCTCGGCGCCAGCCGCTGGCGCCTGGCGCGCCAGCATTTCATCGAGGCCTTGCTGATCGCCGCGGTCGCGGCATGCGCAGGCCTGGTGCTGGCGGCGTTCGCGATCGACGTGCTGGTGCATCTGGCCGGCCGCACGCTGCCGCGCGCCGCCGAGATCGGCATCGCGCCGTCGACGATCGGATTCGCCGCGCTCGGCGCGCTGCTGATCGCGCTGGCGCTGACCGCCGCACAGTCGATCGGCGGGGAGCGTGCGCCGCTGGCCGCGCTGCGCGAGGCTGGCCGCGGCACCACCGGCGGCCGCGGCCATCTGCGTGCGCGCACCTCGCTGCTGGTCGCGCAGACCGCGCTGACGACGGTGCTGCTGGTCGGCGCCGGCCTGCTCGGACGCAGCTTCCTCGCGCTGCTCGCGATCGATCCGGGTTTCTCGGCCGAAGGCGCGGTCTCGGTGCGCCTGTCGTATCCGGCCAGCCGCGATGCGGAAGCGCTGCGCACGATGACGCAGCGCTACGCGGCGATCGCCGATGCGCTGGCCGCGCTGCCGGGCGTCGCCGGGGTCGGCGGCGTCAATGCGCTGCCGCTGACCGGCGGCGGCGCCAACGGTGCGTTCTGGGACGGCACGATGACCGATTTCTCCGGAGCGATCCCGCCGCAGCTCGGCTATGCGGAATATCGCGCCGCCAGCACCGGCTATTTCGAGGCGGCCGGCATTCCGTTGGTCGCCGGCCGCAGCTTCGACGGCAGCGATCGCGCCGACGGCGCGCACGTCGCGGTGGTCAGCGAGACGGTCGCCAGGGAGACCTGGCCCGGCCGCGATCCGATCGGCCAGCGCATCCAGGTCGGCAACATGGACGGCGACCTGACCCCGGTCACCGTGATCGGCGTGGTCGGCGACGTCCACGAGCAGCGCCTCGAGCGCGCGCCGATGGGCGCCGTCTACGTCAACGTCGCGCAGCGGCCGGCCGTGGCGACCGAATTCAACCTGATCGTGCGCACCACGCTGCCGCTGGCCGCGATCGTGCCGACGCTGCGCGAGACCGTCGACCGGATCGCGCCCGATCTGCCGCACAGCCTGCAGCCGCTGGCCGAGCTGCGCGTGCAGGCGATGGCGCAGCGGCGCTTCAACCTGGTCCTGCTCGGCAGCTTCGGCGTGGTCGCGCTGCTGCTCGCCGGCAGCGGCCTGTACGGGCTGATGGCGTTCGCGGTCGCGCAGCGGCGTCCGGAATTCGCGCTGCGCCAGGCGCTCGGTTCGTCCAGCGGCGGCATCCTGCGGCTGGTGCTGCGCAGCGGCTTCCTGGTCGCCGCGCTCGGCATCGCGATCGGCATCGCCGCCGCGGTGGCCGGCTCGCGCCTCGTCGCCAGCCTGGTCTACGGCGTGCCGGCGACCGATCCGGTCACGCTGGCCGCGGTCGGCGCCGGCCTGCTCGCGGTGCTGCTGCTGGCCGGCCTGATCCCGGCGCGCCGCGCCTGCCGCGTGCTGCCGCGCGAGGCGCTGGCATGAGCGCGCCGCATTCCATTTTCCTGCGATCGAGGAACCCGTCCCGATGAACCTGACCGACGACCTGCGCATCGCCTGGCGCGCCCTGCGCGCGCAGCCGACCTTCCTCGCCGCGGCGGTGCTGACGCTGATGCTCGGCATCGGCGCGGTGACCGCGATCTTCACGGTCTACGACGCGGTGCTGCTCAAGCCGCTGCCGTTCAACGATCCGGAGCGCATCGTGCGCGTGATGCGTTCGCAGCCGCCGGTGGCCTACAGCCCGGTCTCGGCGCCGACGCTGCGCGACTGGATCGAGCGCAGCGGGCCGGCGTTCTCGGCGATCGGCGGCTACGTGCCGCAGACGCTGAACCTGACCGGCGACGGCGACGCCGAGCGCCTGTCCGGCTACCGCATCACGCCCGGCTACTGGGACGTGTTCGGCCAGCCGATCGCGCTCGGTCGCGCCTTCGGCGCGGCCGAGGACACCGCCAACGAGCGCGTCGTGGTGATCGGCGACGCGCTCTGGCGCGACCGCTTCGGCGCCTCGCCCGACGTGGTCGGCCGCGACGTCGATCTCAACGGCGAGCGCTGGCGCGTGATCGGCGTCGCCAAGCCGGGCTTCCGCTATCCGGCCGACGCGCAGCTGTGGCTGCCGGCGTTCCTGCCGGCCGACCAGGCCGGGCGCGGCAGCAATTCGTACGCGCCGGTGGCGCGGCTCGCCGACGGCGTCAGTCTCGACCAGGCGCGCAAGGTCATGGACGGCATCACGGCCTGGCAGGCCGAGACGTTTCCCGATTCCAGCGCCGGCCTGGTCGCGCAGGTGATGCCGCTGCGCGAGCTGATCGGCTCGCGGCTGCGCACGCCGCTGGCGGTGCTGCTGGCGGCGGCCGGCCTGGTGCTGCTGATCGCCTGCGCGAACCTGGCCAGCCTGATGCTGGCGCGCGGTCAGGCCCGTGCGCAGGAGCTGGCGCTGCGCAGCGCACTCGGCGCCGGCCGCGGCCGTCTGCTGCGCCAGGTATTGGCCGAGTCGCTGCTGATCGCGGCCGCCGGCGCCGCTGCGGCGCTGCTGGCCGCGCCGCCGGCGGTGCGCGCGCTGCTCGCGCT
>NZ_DATKFQ010000024.1:0-56604 GCF_035511235.1 Dokdonella sp. | reverse complement strand
GGCCGAGCGCGCGCACCTGCAGGCCTTCATCGACCGCTTCAAGGCCAAGGCCAGCAAGGCGCGCCAGGCGCAGTCGCGCGTCAAGCGGCTGGCCAAGCTGACCGGCACCGAGGCGGTGCGCGCCGAGCGGCAGATCCGGATCGGCTTCGCCGAGCCGGTCAAGCTGCCGCATTCGCTGCTGCGCCTGAACCACGTCGACGCCGGCTACGGCGACCTGCGCGTACTCGGCGACGTGCGCTTCGGACTCGAGGCCGGCGACCGGATCGGTCTGCTCGGCCCCAACGGCGCCGGCAAGTCGACCCTGGTCAAGACCCTGGTCGGCGAGCTGCCGCTGCTCGGCGGCGAGCGCACCGCACATCCGGAGCTGCAGCTGGGCTACTTCGCGCAGCACACGGTCGAGTCCCTGCACGAGGGGCAAAGTCCGATCGACCATCTGCGCGAGATCGCACCGGGCGTCGCCACCCAGGAGTTCCGCGATTACCTCGGCCGCTGGAACTTCGCCGGCAATCGCGCGTTCGAGCCGGTCGACGGCTTCTCCGGCGGCGAACGCGCGCGCCTCGCGCTGGCGCTGATCGCGTGGCGCAAGCCCAACGTGCTGCTGCTCGACGAGCCGACCAATCACCTGGACCTGGAGATGCGCGAGGCGCTGGCCGAGGCGCTCAGCGATTTCGGCGGTGCGATCGTTCTGGTCTCGCACGACCGTCATCTGACCGGCCTGGTCTGCGAGACGTTCTGGCGCGTCGCCGACGGCCGCGTCGAGGCCTTCGACGGCGATCTGGACGAGTACGCGGCCTGGCTGCGTGCACGCGGCAACAAGCCGGCCGAACGCAGCGACACCGCGTCAGTCGCGGCCTGAGGCCGCTGCCTGGGGCTGCGGCGCTTCGGGTGCCGGCGCGCGCCGGTCCGCCGCCGGGCGCAGGAACGGGCGTTCGGTCAGCCGGTACGACAGCCACGAGACGAGGATCACCGCCGGCGTCAGCCACAGGCCCAGCCTGAGCAGGCCCGCTGCCGGCGGCCATTGGCTGAACCCGGTGCGGTACGCGAGCACGAACACGATGCCGTGCCATAGATACAGGCTGTAGCTGATCCGTCCCAGGAACGCGAGCACCGGTCCGGCGAACAGCGCCGTCGCAAGCCGGCCGCCGGCGGCCGCGCCGTAGACGATCAGCGCCATCGGCGCGCCGATCAGCGTCCAGTGGAAGAACATCCACGGCACGTCGGCCGCGTCGAGCACGTTGCCGCGGCGCCCGAGTTCGGCGACCAGTATCGCGAGTGCGGCCAGTCCGGTCAGCAGCGCCGCGGCCGGCAGCCAAGCCGGTTCGCGCGGCCCGCGCCGCAGATGCGCCCAGGCGGCCAGCATGCCGAGCACGAACTGATCGAGCCGCGCCGGCAGGTGCATCATCGTGGTCCACCAGATCAGATCCGACGGCTCGCCGGTGTAGAGGCGGTCGTAGGCGAGGAGCCGGAACGCGATCACCCAGACCATGATCAGGGTCACCACCAGCCAGGCGCGCGCATGGAACAGCAGCCAGGCCAGCAGCGGCAGCAGCAGATAGAAATGCCATTCCACCGGCAGGCTCCACCACACGCCGTTCAACAGCGGGCCGATGTCCGGATAGAGCAGGAACTCCATGCTGAGATAGGCCAGGAACTGCTTGAAGTCGATCGGCCAGACGCCGCTGACCAGATAGCCGCCGACGGTCAGGATCAGCAGCTGGGCGTAGAACGGCGGCAGCACGCGCAGGCAGCGGCGCTTGAAGAACGTGACCAGGTCCGGGAACAGGCGGCGCCGGTCGATCCAGGCCAGGAACGGCTGGCCGAGCAGGAACCCCGACAGCACGAAGAACAGGTCGACGCCGAGCATGCCGCACGAGAACACCGCCGTCAGGTCGAGCCCGGCGACTACCACGGCCGGCGCGACCGCCAGCAGCCACAGATGCAGCAGCATCACCCAGACCGCGGCCACGCCGCGCAGGCCGGTCAGGGCAGGGGAGTAATCGGTCGTCGCGGTCACCGAAGCGGGAGCGGACCTGGCCGCGGCTGGGAAGCGGGACGGCAGTGTAGCGGCCGGCCGCCGGCACGTGTCGTTCTCGCTGCAGGGCGGCGTGGCCGCACCGGTCGCAGCGGCTATACTCCGGCGGTGTTTTCCAGCGGCCGTCAAGAGCCACCTGCACGTCAACGCAACGCATCGGGGAGGAAAGCTACATGGCTTTACTGCAGCAACACGGCATCCTGTTTTCGCTGATCTGCGCGCTGATCGCGCTGATCTACGGCGTGTGGTCGATCCGCTGGGTGCTGGCCAAGCCGGCCGGCAACGAACGCATGCAGGAGATCGCCAAGGCGATCCAGGTCGGCGCTCGCGCCTACCTCAACAGGCAGTACACGACGATCGGCATCGTCGGCGCGATCCTGTTCGTCGCGATCGGTCTGGCACTGGACTGGCTCACGGCGATCGGCTTCGCGATCGGCGCGGTGCTGTCCGGCCTGGCCGGCTACATCGGCATGAACGTATCGGTGCGCGCCAACGTGCGCACCACCGAAGCGGCACGGCACGGCATCAACGCCGCGCTCGCGGTCGCGTTCCGCGGCGGCGCGATCACCGGTCTGCTCGTGGTCGGCCTCGGTCTGCTCGGCGTCGCCGGCTACTACGTCGTGCTGGCGCGCATGGGCTACTCGATGAACGACGCGCTGCATGCGCTGATCGGCCTGGCGTTCGGTTCGTCGCTGATCTCGATCTTCGCGCGCCTGGGCGGCGGCATCTTCACGAAAGGTGCCGACGTCGGCGCCGATCTCGTCGGCAAGGTGGAAGCCGGCATTCCCGAGGACGATCCGCGCAACCCCGCGGTCATCGCCGACAACGTCGGCGACAACGTCGGCGACTGCGCCGGCATGGCGGCCGATCTGTTCGAGACCTACGCGGTGACGCTGATCGCCACGATGCTGCTCGGCGGCGTCATGGCCGCCGACACCGGTCCGTACGGCGCGCTGTATCCGCTGGTGCTCGGCGGCGTGTCGATCCTCGCCTCGATCATCGGCACCTGGTTCGTGCGCACCAGCCCGGGCGGCAAGATCATGAACGCGCTGTACAAGGGCGTCATCGTCTCCGGCGTGCTCGCGCTGGTCGCGTTCGTGCCGGTCACGCAGGCGCTGATGGCCGACAGCATCTACGGCGTCTGGAACATGTTCGGCTGCGCGGTCATCGGCATCGTGCTGACCGGCGCGATGGTCGTGATCACCGAGTACTACACGGCGACCGAGTACAAGCCGGTCCGTCACGTCGCCCAGGCTTCGACCACCGGCCACGCGACCAACATCATCGCCGGCATCGGCATCTCGATGAAGTCCACCGCCTGGCCGGTACTCGCGGTCTGCGCGGCGATCTGGGGCGCCTACCACCTCGGCGGCCTCTACGGCATCGCGGTGGCGGCTACGGCGATGTTGTCGATGACCGGCATGATCGTCGCGCTCGACGCCTACGGTCCGATCACCGACAACGCCGGCGGCATCGCCGAGATGGCCGAGCTGCCGCCGGAAGTGCGCGCGGTGACCGATCCGCTCGACGCGGTCGGCAACACGACCAAGGCCGTCACCAAGGGCTATGCGATCGGCTCGGCCGGCCTGGCCGCCCTGGTGCTGTTCGCCGACTACACGCACAAGCTCGGCGTCGAGCATCCCGACACGATCTTCACGTTCGACATCTCCGACCACATGGTCATCATCGGCCTGCTGATCGGCGGCCTGATCCCGTACCTGTTCGGCGCGATGGCGATGGAAGCGGTCGGACGCGCGGCCGGTTCGGTCGTCGAGGAGGTCCGCCGCCAGTTCCGCGAGATCAGCGGCATCATGGAAGGTACGACCAAGCCGGATTACTCGCGCGCGGTCGACCTGCTGACCAAGTCGGCGATCAAGGAGATGATGATCCCCTCGCTGCTGCCGGTGCTGGTGCCGATCCTGGTCGGCTTCCTGCTCGGTCCCAAGGCGCTCGGCGGTCTGCTGATCGGCACCATCGTCACCGGCCTGTTCGTCGCGATCTCGATGACGACCGGCGGCGGCGCCTGGGACAACGCCAAGAAGTACATCGAGGACGGCCATCACGGCGGCAAGGGATCGGACGCCCACAAGGCGGCGGTGACCGGCGACACCGTCGGCGATCCGTACAAGGACACCGCCGGTCCGGCGGTCAATCCGCTGATCAAGATCATCAACATCGTCGCCCTGCTGCTGGTGCCGCTGCTGTAGCCTCTTCGCCCGCATCACCGTACGAGGCCCCGGTCGAACGGGGCCTCGTCGTTCCCGGATGAACCTTATGCGCTTTCGTCTGCTTCTCGCCCTCGGTCTTCTGATCACCGCACCGCTCATGGCCGAATCCTCCCCACCCGCCACCGCAGCGTCCGACGCGGACGATCCGTATCTCTGGCTCGAGGACGTCGGCGGCGACAAGGCGCTGGACTGGGTCAAGGCGCGCAACGCCGAATCGACCGCCGCCCTGGCCGAATCGAAGGACTTCGAGCGCATGCGCGAGCGCATCCTCGAGGTGCTCGATTCGGACGCGCGCATTCCCGGCGTGGTCAAGATGGGTGACTACTACTACAACTTCTGGCGCGACAAGACGCATCAGCGCGGCTTGTGGCGGCGGACCACGCTCGCCGAGTATCGCAAGGAGCAGCCGGCCTGGGAGACGATCCTGGACCTCGACGCGCTCGGCAAGAAGGAGAACGAGAACTGGGTCTGGAAGGGTGCGCAGTGCCTGCGTCCGTACGACGGCCGCTGCCTGCTGTCGCTGTCGCGCGGCGGCGCCGACGCCAGTGTCGTGCGCGAGTTCGATCTGAAGACGCGCGACTTCGTCGCCGACGGCTTCACGCTGCCGGAGGCCAAGTCCTCGGTCGCATGGATCGACGCCGACACGCTGTTCGTCGGCACCGACACCGGCAGCGAGGCGATGACGCGTTCGGGCTATCCGCGCGTCGCGCGGCGCTGGAAGCGCGGCACGCCGGTCGCCGATGCGCCGGTCGTCTACGAGGGCAGTGCCGACGATCTCAGCATCAATGCCTATCACGACGACACGCCGGGCTTCGAGCGCGACTTCGTGCGGCGCACGATCGACTTCTACAGCAGCCAGACCTTCGTGCTCGGCAAGGACGGCAAGCGCGTGCAGCTGCCGATCCCGGACGACGCCAACGGCAGCGTGCACCGCGAATGGCTGACGATCGAAACGCGCACGCCGTGGACGGTCGGCGGCAAGACCTATCCGGGCGGCGCGCTGCTGGCGGCGAAGTTCGACGACTTCATGGCCGGCAAGCGCGACCTGGTCGTGCTGTTCGAACCGACCGAGACGACCTCGCTGTCGGGCTATTCGTGGACGCGCCATCATCTGATCGTCAACCAGCTCGATGACGTCAAGAGCGTGCTGAGCGTGCTGACGCCGCAGGACGGCGCCTGGAAGCGCGCCGCGCTGCCGGGCGCGCCGAAGCTCAGCACGGTCTCGGCCTCGGCGATCGACGCCGACGAGAGCGACGACTACTTCATGACGGTCACCGGCTACCTGGAGCCGACCACGCTGTACCGCGGCGTGATCGGCGAGGCCGAGCCCGAGGTGCTCAAGCGCACGCCGGCGTTCTTCGACGCCTCGCGGCTCGAGGTCGCGCAGCACTTCGTCAAATCCAAGGACGGCACGCGCGTACCGTACTTCATCGTCTCGCCGCGCGGCCTGCGCGCCGACGGCAGCCATCCGACGCTGCTGTACGGCTACGGCGGTTTCGAAGTGCCGCTGCAGCCCGGCTATGCCGCGGTCGCCGGCCGCGCCTGGCTCGAGAAGGGCGGCGTCTACGTGGTCGCCAACATCCGCGGCGGCGGCGAGTACGGGCCGCGCTGGCACCAGGCCGCGCTCAAGCAGAACCGGCTGCGCGCCTACGAGGACTTCGCGGCGGTGGCCGAGGATCTGATCAAGCGCAAGATCACCTCGCCCAAGCACCTGGGCATCCAGGGCGGCAGCAACGGCGGTCTGCTGATGGGCAACATGACCGTGCTGTATCCGCAGCTGTTCGGCGCGGTGGTCTGCCAGGTGCCGCTGCTCGACATGAAGCGCTACAGCCATCTGCTGGCCGGCGCCTCGTGGATGGCCGAGTACGGCGATCCGGACAAGGCCGACGAATGGGCCTACATCCGCACGTTCTCGCCGTACCACAACGTGCGCAAGGACGTGAAGTATCCGCCGGTGCTGTTCACGACCTCGACGCGCGACGACCGCGTCCATCCGGGTCACGCGCGCAAGATGATGGCGAAGATGCGCGAGCAGGGCCACGACGTGACCTACTACGAGAACATCGAGGGCGGCCACGGCGGCGCAGCCGACAATCGGCAGGCGGCTTTCATGCAGGCGCTTGCCTATACGTTCCTCTGGCAGCATCTGAAGTAACCATCGCATCCGCGGCGGCGCCGGCCGGCGCCTCCGTCGTATCGCGGCAGCCCGCCGTTCGCGGGCGAGGCCGATGGGCCGCTGCGCAGCGCCCGCGGCTGCAAGCGCTGTCCGGCCTGTCCTCGTGATCGCCTGATCGCGGGCGGCCCGCTGGCCGCCGATCGATCGAATCGACCCCGCCGCCACCGGTCCGGCGTTGCAGGCTCGCACGACAACCGGCGAGGAGGCGACGCGATGAAGGCGCTGACACGATGCGATGGGGTTCGCGTGGGTGGGTTCGGGGCGACCTTGGCCCTGCATGTCGTGGCGATCGCGGTGGTCTGTGCGCCGGCGGTACTGCCGGACCGCCTGCGCGTGAACCCGTCGCCGCCGCTGCAATGGATCGGTGCGGTCGAGCCGGTCGAAGCGCCGCTGCCGCCGCCACCCATACCGCCGCCGCCCGCGCCGCCGCCGCGTCCGGTCTCGCCGGCGCCTTCCGTACCGTCACCGGCAACACCCATCCCGGTGTCGGATCCGTCCATGGCTTCCGAACCTGCATCGCAGGCGGCACCTGCCGATGCCGCCTCGACGAGCGCCGATGCGCCGGCAGCGACGGCGATAGCGACCGCGACGGCGCCGCCGGTGCTCGCCGAAGGCGCACTCGCCTACGCGTTCGTGCGCGAGCCGGTCTATCCCGCCGATGCGCTGCGGCGCGGCGAGCAGGGCACCGTGCTGCTGCGCGTATCGGTAGCTGCGGACGGGTCGATCGAGCGCGTCGAGATCGAGCGCAGCAGTGGCTCGTCGCGGCTCGATCGCGCCGCGCGCGACGCGGTGCGGCAATGGCGCTTCCGGCCGCCCCTCGTCGGTGGCGCGCCGGCGGCAGCGGTCGGCATCGTGCCGGTGATGTTTCGACTGCCGGCGCGAGCCTGATGCGGTCGTGCGCCGAGGCGGCTCGGCGTGGCCTCGCCGCATCGAGGCGACGCGAGCTGACGATGGCTGTCAGAAGCTGTCACCGGCGTCTGCGTACTGCGAACGCGATCGCATTCCGCCGCGGGGCGACTGAGACGCGCATCGCGGTGCTGCCGGCACGGACCTTGCTCGTTCGACGATGCGGGCCGCCGATCGCCGCGGCGCGCAGGAACCTGAGACATCGGCGCAACCGGACGACGCGCGAGCAAAGGGCATTCGATGGACGGATGGACATCCCGGGTGCGGACGATCGGCTCGCCTGATCGGTATCGCCACGATGCGCGCGATGCGCCGCATCGACTCCGCGAAGCGGTGGCAGCGCAGCATCCTCGACGATCGAACGGCGGCTCGAACGCCGATGCCCGCGCCGCGATGCGCGTCGCGCGGCGGCCGGCACGGCTGCACGCGTCCGGCTCGGACCGGCACGCCATCGGCAGCGCGCACGGGTATGCCTGCCTGTGCCGATCGACGCGACTGCCCCGCTCCGGAGCGTTCGGATGAAACCGATGAACAAGGTCGAGACCGCCCTGCTGACACGGCGGCTGCAGGATCTGCTGGCCGAGCACGAGAGCATTCTGGCCGCCGTGGTCGCGACGCATGACGGCTTCGAGGTGGCCTATGCGCAGCGCCAGGGCGCGCTGTCGCCGGCCCGCGTGGCCGCGATGGCCAGCTCGCTGCAGGCGCTCGGCAGCTCGATGGCCGCCGAGACCTCGAGCGGTGCGTGCACCGACATCATCATCAACGGCACGCTCGGCCGGCTGCTGGTCCGCGACATCACCGATGCGCAGATGCCGCTGCTGCTGTGCGTGCAGACCACGACCGAAACCGTGCTCGGCTCGATCCTGTTCGCGGTGCGCGAGTGCATGGCCGACGTCGCGGACCTGCTCGAGCGCGCGCATCACTAGATGCGGCGCGGCGGCGATCGCGCTGCGTCGACGCGCATCACCGGGTGGCATCCGGCCGCGCTGCGGTGACATGACGCGGCGCAGGGTCGGGGCGCCGTGCCGGAGAATCCCGAGGCGGCCTCGAGGGTCAGCCGCCGTTGTCGCGGATGCGGCCCTGGCCCTCGTTGTCCCAGTAGCCGAACAGCTTGCGCGCGATCAGCTTGTAGGCGCGCTTGCCGGTCGCGTGCCAGATGCGCGTGATCCACGAGCGGCGGCGCAGCACGCGCCGTTCGGTCGGCGTCAGCGCGTCCGGGCAGTAGGTGCGCTTGTGCTTGAGCAGATGGCGCAGATCCTCGCGCGCCAGCAGCCGGAACAGCGCGCCGCGGCGCCGACTCAGCCAGGCGATCTGGAAGTCGAGCACGCCGGGGCGGCCGTCGCCGAGCACGAGCCAGTTCGGTTCCTTGGCCAGATCGTTGTGCGCGACGCCGCGCTCGCGGATCCGCTTGAGCAGGCGATGTGCGGCACGGTAGAACGCCGGGTCGCGCGGCTGGCCGCGCTGCATCGGCTCGCCGGCCAGATAGCTGCGCTCAAGCTGGCCGTCGTCCCAGGCGATCAGCTGCGGCACGCCGTCGATGCCGGCCAGTGCGGTCAGCACGCGTGCCTCGCGCGCGGCCGCACTGCGCGCGAACGGACGCAGCAGCACGTGTACTTCGCGCGTGTCGCGCCGGATCCAGCAGCGGTCGCCGTCGCGGCACAGCTCGATGCGGCCGAGCGCGTCGGCCTTGAGGGGCGTGATCTCCATGCCGCTAGCATAGCCGAGTGCTGCGGGCGTCCCAGGCGAGATGCCCGCGTTGCACCGCCCGAGCGCTGCTTGGCGTCGGCCGGTCGGGAGACGCGCAGGCCCGTCCTTCGCGATGCCTCGCGCTAGTGTTGCGCCAGATGCGCATGCCCGTGATCGTCGCCGGTCGCGAGCGCGCTGCGATACGCGCGCCGGTCTTCGGCATCGAGGCGGCGCGCGCCGAGCGCGACCAGCGCTGCCGGATCGGCGCCGATGCGCAGACGGTTGCCGAGGCCGGCGTACAGATAGTGCTCGCCGTAGACCCGTGCCAGCGCCGAGAACGTCGGCTCGCCGGTGCAGTGGCCCGGCGCGAGATAGGCGACGCGATACTGATCGTGCAGCAGCCGGCCGAGCGCGGCGATCGCCGCATCGTCGGCCGTGACGTGATGGAAGCCGCCGGCGATCAGGTGCACGCGCGGATCGATCGCGGCCGCCGCGGCGACGATGCGGTCCAGTCCCGGATGCGAGCAGCCGACGACGAGCACGAGCCCGCTGCCGGTCTCCAGCGCCAGACTCAGCTCGCGCAGTTCGCGCGTGCCGGCCTTGTCCGAGACCAACGCGATCAGATGAATGCCGGGCGCGATCTGCGTCGTCTCCTCGACCAGGCGGAAGTCGGCGCCGGGCCAGGCCGCGCCGAACTTCAGCGTCGCCGGCGGCGCACCGTCGTAGTAGCGCCGTTCGGCCGGCAGCGTCGGATCCTTGCGGTAGAAGCTGCCGGGCAGGTCGGCGCCGTAGACGCCGAAACCTTCCTTCGGCGCGTAGATCGGCACCTTCGGATTGATCGCGAGCAGGTGCGCCAGGCCGCCCATGTGGTCGCCGTGACGATGCGACATCACGACGAAATCGAGGCGCTCGAGGTCGATCTTCAGCGCGCGCGCATTGTGCTCGAGCACGGCCGGGTCGTTGCCGGTGTCGAACAGGATGCGCTTGCCGCCGTACTCGATCAGCGCCGCATAGCCCCAGTCCTTGCGCAAGCTCGCGTCCTGGCCGAATGCGTCGTAGAGCACCGTGATCACGGCCTCGTCCGGTGCGGGCGGGGCGGCGCGCGCGATGGGCAGCAGCGCGGCGAGCGCGATCCACGCGCACAGTGCGAGCGAAAAACGGGTTGCCATCGGCGGCCTCCGGATCGGAATGGACCGATGATCGCGCGTCGCGGCCGTGCCGGCTCCGTCGCGCTCGCCATATCGATATGGCGAGCGCCGCACCCGGTTCAGGTACGGCGATCGACCGCGTAGTCGGCGAGCACGGCCAGTGCATCGCGCGCCGGCGACGGCGGCAGCGCGGCGAGCGCGGCGCGGGCCGAGCGCGCATAGCCGGCGGCGCGATCGTGCGCGTAGTCGAGCGCGCCCGAGTCGCGGATCGCCGCGACGATGCCGTCGAGCGCGCCGGTGTCGCCCGATTCGATCGCGCCGCGCAGCAGCGCGGCCTGCTCGGGTCCGGCGCCGGCGATCGCGCGGATCACCGGCAGCGTCGGCTTGCCTTCGGCCAGGTCGTCGCCGATGTTCTTGCCGAGCGTCTGCGCGTCGGACACGTAGTCGAGCACGTCGTCGGCGATCTGGAATGCGAAGCCCAGGTCCATGCCGTAGCGCGCCAACGCATCCTCCTGCGCGGCCGGCAGACCGGCCAGCACGGCGCCCAGGCGCGTGGCGGCCGAGAACAGCACGGCGGTCTTGCGCTCGATCACGTCCAGATAGGCCTGCTCGCTGGTATCGGCATTGCCGATGTTGAGCAGCTGCAGCACCTCGCCCTCGGCGATACGGTTGGTCGTGTCGGCGAGGATGCGCATGATGCGCATGTCGTCGAGCTCGACCATCATCTGGAACGAGCGCGAGTACAGGAAATCGCCGACCAGCACGCTGGCCGCATTGCCCCACAGCGCATTGGCGGTCTTGCGGCCGCGGCGCAGGTCCGACTCGTCGACGACGTCGTCGTGCAGCAGGGTCGAGGTGTGGATGAACTCGATCAGCGCCGCCAGCGGGATGTGGTGGTCGCCGCCGTAGCCGGCCGCTTCGGCGGCCAGCAGGTGCAGCATCGGGCGCAGCCGCTTGCCGCCGCCGCCGATGATGTGCTCGGCGATCTGGTTGATCAGGACGACGTCCGAAGCCAGACGGCGGCGGATCAGCGCGTCGACCGCGCGCATGCCGGATGCCGCATGGGCCTGCACGGCGGCGATGTCGGCGATCGGGCGAAGCGCTTCGGAAGGGGCGGATGAACTCAAGAGCGGCGGATTCCGGATCGGGTCCGGCCGATTATAGCGGCGCGTGCGCGCGCTTCGGTCCGCCGCCGTATCAGGCGGCGAGCGCGCGCGCGACCAGGCCCTCGATCGCCTCCAGATCGGGGATCTGCGCGTGATCGTCGCGCACCAGCACTTCGGCCAGTACGCCGGTGCGGCGCTCGCGCGCGTCGCCGCTGGGGATCAGCAGATCCTGCGTGACCGTCACCAGGCGCGGAAAGCCCTGCGTCAGCAGCGCCAGGAACGGCATGCGCGCCTGACCGCCGAGCGCCTTGAGGACCGCGACCTTGGCGTTGCTGTAGCCCTCGGTCGGGCTGGCCTGCGTCAGCATCGAATACGAGAACAGCGGCAGGCGCCAGCCGCGCCAGGCCAGGCGCCCGAGCAGCCACTCCGGCGCGTCGGCGATGCGCTCGGGCGTCGCGTAGGTGATGACCTCGGCCACGGTCGCATTCGGCAGCAGCACGCGGCCGTTGCTGACCGGTATCAGGACGCCACGGATTTCGCGGGGCAGATCAGCCATGGGAGCGGAGGTCCTCGAATCGAAGTGGGGACGGTGCGGCCAATGCAGGGCGTTTCGTCATGCGGACGCCTCGGCGGCGCCGTCGCGCAGGCCCGCCAGATGCTCGGCCAGCGAGGTCGGCGATCCCTGGAAGCCGACGACGCCGGTCGCCAGCGCGTTCTCGACCATCTCGCTGACCACGCAGGTGGCTGGATCCTGTACCCAGACCTGGCCGCCGGCCTCGGCGACCTGGCGGCATCCGGCGGCACCGTCGTCGGACATGCCGGAGAACACGATCGCCAGCACGTCGGCGCCGAACGTGGCGGCGACCGACTCGAGAATCCGGTCGATCGACGGCTGGTGCGGCGCCGGCGGGTTCTGCGGCTGGATCAGCACCGTGCCGTCGCGCTGGATGCGCAGCTCGCGGTTCGGCGGTGCGATCAGCAGGTCGCCGGCCGCGACGCGCTCGCCGTGGCTCGGCACGCGCACCGTCAGCGCGGTGGCCCTTGCCAGCTGCTGCGCAAGCAGGTCGATGAATTCCTCGCCCATGTGCTGGACCAGCACGAACAGCGCCGGATAGCGCTTGGGTATCGCGCCGATCACCTCGCGTATCGCTTCGGGGCCGCCGATCGACGCGCAGAGCACGACGACGCGATCGACGGCGGCGCCGGCTTTCGCGTCGGGCACGGCGCTCGCGGCGGCGACGGCGTCGGCGTCCAGCCAGACCTCGTGCGCCGCGCGCGCCGGCTGCGGCGCGATCGCGTCCTCGATCGGCACCAGCTCGAACGACAGGCCGTCGGTCTCGATCGTCTCCTCGGCCTCTTCGCCGGCATACGGCGAGGCGGCTGCCATGTACTCGGCGGCCGAGATCTTCTCGACGCCGAACGGCGCCGGCGGCGCCTGCGGCGCCCCCTCGTCGTCGAGATCGAACGAGACCAGGTTCCAGTCGGGTACCGCCGGGACTGCCGGGACTGCCGGCTTCGGGTCGTCGCCGGCCGGCTGGAAGCTCTCGGAGAACACCGGCTGGGTGTCGAGCCGCGCGACCGGCGCCTCGGTCTCGGCCGGCTCTTCTTCCCAGTGTGGCCGCTCGATCGCGGCGTCCGGATCGTCGGCCATCGCGCGCGACAGCCAGTCGTCCAGATCGGCCGCGGGCGCGTCGCGCCGCGCCGGCTCGCCGTCGCCGGCGGTATCGAACGCCGCGAACAGCCGCGCCTCCTCGTCGGAGAACGCGACGGCATCGACCTGCGCGTCCGCATCGGCCGCGGCCGATGCGGCGATGCGCGGTGCGGCGACCGCATCGAATTCGGACGCGTCGGATACGAGCCGCGCGTCGAGCGGATCGAGATCGATCGGCTCGGAATCGAGCGGCGCGGCGTCGGTCGATGCGGATGTGTGTGGCGCGACGTCGAGAGCGTCGACATCGAGCGGTTCGATGTCGAGCGACACCGCCTCGAGCGTCTCGTACGCGAGCGTCTGCGCCGCCTCGCCGGCCTCCGGCGGCGCCAGCGGCGGCGCGACGTCGAGATCGTCGAACGAGAACGGCTCGTCCTCGTCGATATCGGCCACGCGCAGGTCTGCCGCTTCGAGCGCTTCGGACGGCGCCGGGACGGCCTCCTCGAGACGGCCGATCGCGGCCTCGGCGGTCGTGGGCTGCGATACGGCGGAGCCGTCGATCGCAGCGACGGACTCGTCCGCCGGCGTGGCGCTCGCCGGCGCCGGCGGGGCCGGCACCGGCTCGGCGTCGGCAGGCCGCGGCGGATCGGTCTCCGCCGGGGTATCGAGGATCTTGGCGGCCAGATGGCGCATCCAGCGCGCCTGGTCCCAGCCGGAAAGCCGGCTCGACACGTGGCCTTCGTTGATCAGCACGCGATACGGTCCGTCGCCGAGCAGGTCGTAGACCTGGTCGAGATCGCCGTCGAGTTCGGAGTCGAGGTTGACGACGACGACGCGCGCGCCGGACTGCTCGAGCGAGACGCGGTCGATCGCATGCGTGGTGGACTCGTAGACGATCGGCGTGCCGATGTCGTTGAGCACCGCGCGCAGATGCCGGCCGAGTTCGTCGGTCTGGAACAGCAGGGCGACGGGGACGGACGTCTCGGTGGCCATCACGGTTCGAGCCCCAGCACCTCGACGACGTTCTGCATCAGATCGGCCTCCTGGTACGGCTTGCCGAGGTAGCGCTGCACGCCGAGCTCGAGCGCGCGCTGGCGATGCTTCTCGCCGGTACGCGAGGTGATCATGATGATCGGCACTTCGCGCAGGCGCACGTCGTTGCGCATGTAGGTGGCCAGCTCGTAGCCGTCCATGCGCGGCATCTCGATGTCGAGCAGCATCAGGTCCGGCACGCGGTCCTGCAGCTTCTCGACCGCGTCCAGGCCGTCCTTCGCGGTGACCACCTCGAGGCTGGCGCGCTCGAGCACGCGCGTGGTGACCTTGCGCATCGTGATCGAGTCGTCGACGACCATGACCAGCGGCTGCTGGCGCACCTCGGCCTGGGCCTCGGGAATCATCAGGTCCGGCAGGATCGTGCCGCCGTCGGCGCCCTGGTCCTCGCGCAGCGCGGCCGCACGGCGCACCAGCGGGGCGAGGTCGAGAATCATCACGACCGAGCCGTCGCCCATGATCGTCGCGCCGAAGATGCCGGGAATCGAGCTGATCTGCGGACCGACCGACTTGACGACGACCTCGCGCGAGCCGATCACCGCGTCGACGCGGATCGCCGCGCGCTGGTCGCCGGTGCGCGTCATCAGCAGCGGCAGCTGCGTCTCGTCGAGGTTGCGCCCGCCCGGCACGCCGAGCAGCTGCGACAGATCGTGGAAATGGAAATCCTCGCCGCCGAACGCGTAGCGCGTATTGCCGGCCAGCAGGCGCTGGCGCAGTTCGTCGCGGTCGATGCGCACCACGCCCTGCACCGAGGACATCGGGATCGCGTAGGTCGCCTCGCCGAGCCTGACCAGGATCGCCTGCGTCACCGCCAGCGTGAACGGCAGGCGGACCGTGAACGCGGTGCCGCGGCCGGCCTGCGAGTCGATGCCGAGCGTGCCGCCGAGCTGCTTGATCTCGCTGGCGACCACGTCCATGCCGACGCCGCGGCCGGCGAGCTGGGTGATCTGGTCGGTCGTCGAGAAGCCGCTCTCGAGGATGAAGCCCTGCAGGTCGCGGTCGGACAGCTGCGCGTCGGCCTTGAGCAGGCCGCGCTCGATCGCGCGGCGGCGGATCGCGGCCAGGTCCAGGCCGCGGCCGTCGTCGGACACCTTCAGCACGACCTCGGTCGCCTCGCGGCTGAGCGCGATGTTGACGGTGCCCTCGGCCGGCTTGCCGGCGGCCAAGCGCTGCTCGGTCGGCTCGATGCCGTGCGCGAGCGCGTTGCGCAGCATGTGCTCGAACGGCGCCTTCATGCGCTCGAGCAGGTTGCGGTCCATTTCGCCCTGCGCGCCTTCGACGCGCAGCTGGGCGCGCTTGCCGAGCTCCTGCGCGGCCTGGCGCAGCGTGCGGCGCAGCGTCGGCACCAGCGAATCGAACGTGACCATGCGCGTGCGCATCAGGCCTTCGTGCAGGTCCGAACTGACGCGCGACTGCTGCAGCAGCAGGGTTTCGGACTGGCGCGTCAGCTCGTCGAACACGCCCTGGATCGAGACCAGGTCCGAGACCGACTCGCCGAGCGCGCGCGAATACTGCTGCAGCTGCGAGAAGCGGTCGAGTTCGAGCGGGTCGAACGTGGCGGCGCCCGATTCCTCGTTCTCGCGCTGGTAGCGCGCGATGATCTGCGCTTCGGTTTCGATCTCCAGCTTGCGCAGCTGCTCGCGCAGGCGGTTGACGGTCTGCTCGAACTCGACGAGGTTGAAACGAAACGAGGCGATCTGCTGCTCGAGGCGCGAGCGGTAGATCGACACCTCGCCGGCGTAGTTGACGAGCGAGTCGACCAGCTCGGAGCGGACGCGGATCATCTCCTGCGGCGCCCGCGTCGCCTCGTCGTCGTCGGCCGGCGGTGCCGGCGCGAATGCCGGTGCCGCCGCTGCGGCGCTTGCCGCCGCGGATGCGGCCGGCTGCGCGGGCGCGGCCACCGGCTGTGGCGTCTCGGCATCCTCGGCACCGGCCGGCGTCTGCCCGGCGACCAGCTGCTCGAAACGCGCGATCGCATGCTGCGGCATCGCGATCGCCTGGCGCTGGCCGACGCGCTGGACCAGGCCGTGCAGGCGGTCGAAGCCGCCTTCGAACGACTCGATCGCGGCGCGGTCCATGCGACGCGCGCCGGCGTGGATCGCCTCGAGCAGGGACTCCATGGCGTGACTGAGGTCGCCGATCGGCGTCAGGCCGGCCATGCGCGCACCGCCCTTGAGCGTGTGCAGGTCGCGCTGCAGTCCCGACAGCAGATCGAAGGCTTCGGGCGTCTCGTGCAGGCGCGCCACCAGTGAATCGGAGTGATCGAGGATGTCGCTGGCTTCCTGGACGAAGATCTCGAGCAGGTCCTCGTCGGCGTCGTCGAGCGCGAGCGCGCCGTCCGGCAGCGGATCGTCCGCGATCAGCGGCGTCTCGCGCTCGGCATCCCACCAGCGCGTCGACAGGCTCGCCGCCGCCGCGACCGGCTCGGCGGCCGGAACCGGCGCGTCCGACGCGATCGGGTCCGGTGTCGCGGCGGCGCTCTCGGCGACCGGTTCGCCGACCTCGAACGCCGGCAGCGGGTACGGTTCGAACGCCGGTTCCCGGTCCGGCGTCTCGGTGGACGACGGCGTAGAAGCTTGGGCGTTGGCCGTGACGGGCGGCGCCGCTTCCGCTTCCGCGTCGTCGGACAGCCAGGCCATGTCGTCGCTGCTCAGCTCGATCTCGATCAGCTCGGTTCCGGTCAGCTCGGTTTCGGCTGGCTCGGTTTCGGCCGGTGTGTCCAACGGCGCGTCGGCACCGATTGCCGGCGCGGCCGCCGATTCGGCGAGCAGCCATTCGATCTCCTCGGCCAGCGGGTCGGGGCGATCGTCGGCATCGCTCGGCGAGGGCGTCGGCGGTGCGCTCGCGGACAGTGCCTCGAGTGGCGCGTCCGCGGCGGTCGCGGCCGGCGAACCGGCCGTGTCGGCCGCGTCCGTGCCGGCGTCGGTGTAGCGGGCGATCAGGATATCGGTGAAATCTTCGAGCTCGGCACCGGCGTCGACCTGCGCGGCACGCTCGCGCAGATCCTCGGCCGCCGTCTCGGCGGCCGCGTCGTCGACCGTCTCGTCGCCGATCGTCCGGTCCGCAGCGGTCCGGTCCGTCCCGGCCGCCTCGTCGATGGCCGCTTCGCCATCGGCCTCGACGCTCTGCGCGGCTTCGTCGCTCTGCGCGGCCTCGACAACCGCGCCGGATGGCGCCGGCTCGAAGGCTTCTTCGTCGAAGCCCGCGCGCAGCGGGTCGAAGCCGGGTTCCGGCAAGGCATCGCGCAATGCGGTCAGACGCTCGGCCAGGTCGGCCGTATCGGGTACCGACAGGTCGCCGACGCCGATCCGCGCGATCACCTCGCGCGTCAAGCGGCAGGCGTCACCGAGCGCGGCGCGGCCGGCCGGCGGCAGCGGCGCCGATTGTGCGCCGAGCCGCTTCAGATAACCTTCCAGCGGAGACAGCACCGCGGTCAGCACCGGAATGTCGACCATCGCGATCGCGCCGTGCAGCGTGTGCACGGCGCGCTGTACCGGATCGTCCGCGCCGGGGCGCAGCGCATCGCCGGCATCGAGCCAGGCCTCGACCGTGGCCAGATGCGTATCGGTCTCGTTGCGCAGGATCTCGTACAGCACCGGATCGATCGCCGGACCGCTACCCGCGGCGTCCACGGCGATCGTCTCGGCTGCGCCGGCCGCAGCGTCGCTGCGATCGGCCCCGGAGTGCGGCCATACGGCCGGCACGCGCCGGCGCACCAGGCGCTTGACGGTGCGGCGCGCCGCGGCCGGCGGCAGCCAGGCGTCCTCGCCGGCGGCCAGACGATCGGCGGTCTCGATGATGCCGGCGAGGTCGACGTCCGCCGCGCGCTCGCCGCGCAGCGCGCCGAGCAGGTCCGGCAGCGTCGAGATCGCGGTCTGGGTCAGTGCGAACACGGCACGCGACGGCTCGATCGACCGATCGAGCACGCGGTTGAGCATGTTCTCGATCTTCCAGCTGAACTCGCCGAGCGTCAAAGCGCCGACCAGGCGGCCGGACCCCTTGAGCGTGTGGAACGAGCGGCGGATCGTCTTGACCGCGTCGAGGTTGCCGAGCTGGGCGCTCCAGCCCGGCAGCACGCGCTGCAGGCTGTCGACCTCGTCCTGGACCTCGTCGAGGAATACCTCGCGGATGTCGTCGTCGATATCGTCGGAGGCCGCGTTCTGGAAGCCGAGCGCGAGCGGTTCGACGCCCGGCACGTCCTCCTCGATCTCTTCCTCGATCTCGATCCAGGTCTGCTCGTCGGCCGGCGGCGCCGAGCCGGTATCGGTCAGCCGCAGCCCGGCCATCTCGTGGCGGTGCGGCTCGGGGCTGTGCGTGCTGCCGAGGATCAGGTCGCGCAGGTCGTCGCCGGGCGCGATCTCGACCGCGGTGTCGAGTTCGACCGCCGGCAGCTCGACCGCGGGCAGCTCGAGCGGCGCTTCCGGCGCATCGGAGCTCCAGTCCGGCCCGGCCGCGGGCGTCGCCGCCGCAGGCTCGAGCGCCGGCTCGGGTGCCGCCGCTGCCTCGGGCGCGGCCGGCACCGGCCAGTAGCCGAGCGAGGCCAGGCTTTCGCGGGTGACGTCGAGGATGCGCTCGCGGCCGCTGCGCTGCTCGCGCGTGGCCTCCAGGTAGTATTCGATCGAGGCCAGCGCGTCGGCCAGCTTGTCCATCTGTTCGACGGTCGGGATGCGCCGGTGCCGGATCAGCTCGATCTCGACGAAGCGCACCACGCCCGGCATCAGGTCCGCCGCGGCTTCGAGGCCGAGCATGCGCAGCGCGCCGGCGATCTCCTCGAGCAGGCGCGGGATCAGCTCGACGCGGCTGTGATCCCACGGCGACTCGATGAACGCGACGATGTCGTGCTTGGCCTGCTGGATGTTGATCGCCGCCTCGCGCATCAGCGCGTCGAGGATCTTGCGCACCTCGGCGCGCGGCAGCTCCTTGCCCTCGGCGGCGTCCTCGTCGCCGGGGCCGCCGGCGCCGAGGCGCTCGATGTGGTCGTCCAGCGAGGCTTCGACGTAGAGCAGGGCGCCGGCGACGTCGAGCAGGCTGCTCTCGTCGACCGGCCGCTTGCCGTTGGCGATCTCGTCGACGATCTGGCGCTGTTCGCCGACCACGCGGCGCGGCACGCCGAGGCCGAGCATGCCGAGCGTGTCGCCGACGCGGTCGAGGATCTCGGTCTGCGCGCCGAGCGTCGCCGGATCGGCGTCGCGCGTGCGCAGGAAGATGTCGAGCACTTCCTTGACGCGCAGCAGGTCGTCCTTGATCGCAGCCGACACGGTGTCGAGCAGGTTGCGGTTGTGGCCGGTCATCGCGCCCTGCGCGTGCTCGACCTCGCGTGCGCTCGGCAGCAGTCCGTCGAGCTGGTAGGTCGCGCGGACCTCGCTGACGCGGCCGCCGCGGCCGCCGGAGTTGGCCACGTAATAGAGCAGGTTCTGCAGCAGTTCGCGCGGCGGCCGCGCGTGCAGCGCGTCCTCGCCGCCTTCGGCGAAGCGCTTGATCTCCAGGTCGATGCGGCCGAACAGCAGCTTCAGCGTGACGCCGACGTCGAGCGCACGGTCCTGCAGCGCCTCGACCACGGCTGCCGCGACCCACCACAGCCGGCGCGGCTCGACGCGGCTGGACAGCTCGCGCAGGCGGTCGAGCACGCCGATCAGCCGCTGCAGCGCGGCCGCCTCGTCCTCGCCGCGGAACCAGCGCAGCAGGCTGGCCTGGTAGGCCAGGCGCAGCCGCGAGGCGGCCTGGCGCTGCTGTTCGACCGGCAGCGGCTGAGCCGCGCCGGCGGCGCCGGCCGGCAGCTCGACCGCCATGTCCGGCGCGAACAGCGCCGACTCGGAGAGCAGCTTCTCGCCGCGGCAGGCGCGCAGGTCGTTCAGCAGCGGCAGCAGGACGATCGGGATGTCCTTGTGGCCGCCCTGCAGGCGTTCCAGATAGTCGGGCAGCTGCACGATGCCGCGCATCAGCACCGAATAGGCCTCGTCGCGCTCGCCGATCGCGTCGTCGAGCAGCGCCTTGACCAGCTGCTCCATCTCCTCCACGACCAGCGCTGCGCCGTACAGCTCGATCATGCGCAGCGTGCCCTGCACCTGGTGCAGGTGGCCGCCGCAGATCCGCATCAGGCTGCTGTCGGCCGGCGTGTCGACGTAGGCCTCCAGCGCTTCCTGGGCCTGGTGCAGCGTCGAGTCGAGCTCGTGCTTGATCCAGCCTAGGCTCGTGAATTCGATGTCGTCTTGCAGCTTCATCGTTCGTTCTCTGGGCGACGGGCAGGGAAGTCGCCTTCGCTGCGCATGATGGATACGAATGCAATCATCATGCCTCCTCGGGATCTTCCGGCGGTGTCGGCTGCCGGCATCAACCCGGCAGCTTGAAGTCCGCGACCGACCGGCGCAGGTCCGCCGCGAGCTCGGCCAGATTGCCGATCGACTCGGCGGTCTGGCTGGCGCCGACCGAGGTCTGGGTGGTGATTTCCTGAATGACGTTCATCGTCGCCGAGATGTTGGTCGCCGCCAGCGACTGCTGGCGCGCGGCGGTGGAGATGTTCTGGATCAGGTCCGCCAGATCGTTGGACACCTTTTCGATCTCGCCGAGCGCCAGGCCCGCGTCCTCGGCCATGCGCGCGCCGGAGACCACTTCGGCGGTGGTCTGCTCCATCGAGCTGACCGCCTCGTTGGTGTCGGACTGAATCGTCTGCACCAGCGTCTCGATGCGCTTGGTCGCGCCGGCCGAGCGTTCGGCCAGCCGCTGCACCTCGTCGGCGACCACCGCGAAGCCGCGACCGGCCTCGCCGGCCGACGCGGCCTGGATCGCCGCGTTGAGCGCCAGGATATTGGTCTGCTCGGCGATGTCGTTGATCAGTTCCACGATCGAGCCGATTTCCTGCGAGGATTCGCCCAGGCGCTTGATCCGCTTGGAGGTCTCCTGGATCTGGTCGCGGATCGAGTCCATGCCGTCGATCGTCTGGCGCACCACGGTCACGCCCTTGGTCGCGATCGCCACCGACCGCTGCGCGACGTCCGCGCTCTCGGAGGAGTTGCGCGAGACCTCGTCGATCGACACGGCGATCTCGTTGACCGCGGCCGACGCCGAGGTGATCTGCTGCGCCTGGTGTTCGGCCGCTTCGGCCAGATGCATCGCGGTCGCCTGCGTCTCCTGCGCGGCGGCGGCCACCTGTACGGCGGTCTCGTTGATCGTCGTCACCAGCGAGCGCAGCGCCTCGACCGCGAAGTTGACCGAGTCGGCGATCGCGCCGGTGATGTCCTCGGTGACCGTCGCCTTGACGGTGAGGTCGCCTTCGGCCAGCGAGCCCATCTCGTCGAGCAGGCGCAGAATCGCCTCCTGGTTGCGGTGGTTGAGCTCGGCGGTGACGTGGTAGCGCTTCTGCTGGTCGCGGATCAGGCTGAAGCCGAGGATCAGCAGCATCAGCAGCGAGGCTGCGCCGGCGACCGCGCCGAAGATCGGGTTCGGCAGCAGGCGCGCGTTCGGCAGCCGTTCGATCGCCGTGGCCAGTTCGGCGGCGCGCATCAGCACGTTGCCGCTCTCGTTGGACGCGTCGATCGAGGCCGCCTTGACCTCGTCGATGCCGGGGCCGGCGTCGATGATGCGCTGCACCGGATTGCCGAGCATGCCCCACTGCTCGTTGACGTCGTCGAGGATCGTGCGTGCGTTGGCGTTGTCGAGCGGGCGGATCGACAGTTCCGGCGCGCCGTTGATCAGGCCCGACAGCACCGTGCCGTACAGCCGCGCGTCGCGCTGGAAGCCGCCGACCGCGGCCTCGCTCTGGCCGCCGGCGAGGATTTCCTGCAGGCGGCGCATCATGCGGTCGGCCAGCAGCATCTGGCGCGCCGAGATGTAGACCTGCGAGGCCGGCGCATTGCGGTCGGTCAGGATGTTGACGACCTCGTTCATGCGCGAGTTGAGCACCGGCATGCGCGTGTTGAAGTCCGACGCGGTCGCGGTCGCGTCGAGCACCAGCTCCTTGCGGCTGAGGATGCCGGCCGCCTTGGCCGACAGCACGCGCCAGCCGTCGCTGAGCTTGGCCAGCGCGGCGCTGGCGCCTTCCTCGCCCTGGTAGCCGGGCATGCCGACCTCGGGGTTGCCCTCGTTGAGGTAGCGCACGCGCGCGTCGATCTCCTTGCGGCGCGCGTCGAGCTGGTTGAACGCATCGAGGTTGCCGCCGGCCGCCTCGGAGGCGAACTTGGCCAGCTCCTGCGATTTCACCTGGATCTCGGTCGTGTAGGCCACCGCCTGGCGGTCCTGACCGTTCTTGATGTACATCCAGCCGAAGTTGAAGATCACGAACGCCAGCAGCAGGCCGAGCAGGACGATCTGCCACCAGTTGCCGCCCCGCTCCTTCGCCGCCAGATTGCCGCTAGTAGTGCTCATCGGTTCTCTACCTCAACGTGAAACTCGATACGGCCAGATCAGCGTCATCAGGACATCCGTACGCCCCCTTGCCATACCTGGCATGACTCTCCTGGTGACCGGCGCCGCCGTCGGCGGCGCAGCCCGTTTCGCGTTCCGCCGCGCGCTGCGCGCCGCGGCTGGTCCGGTCGGCGGCGAGGCGCGCTGCTTCACGCCGCCGCTTGCTGGAATTCGGGTGCGCGCACCAGGGCCGCCATGCTGAACATGCCCCAGAGCACCTCGCCGAGCGGCACGCGCTCGCGCACGTAGCGCTCGTAGCGCGCGTCGTCCTCGGCCACCGCCTGCTCGCGCAGCTCGTCGGCGAAGCTGCGCTGGCCGAGCACCTCGTCGACGAGCAGGCCGACACGCCCGGCCTGCTGGCGCACGATCAGCACGCGGCTGTTCTCGGTCAGCTGGGTCGGCGTGCCTTCGACGAAATCCTTCAGATCGATCACCGGCACCAGGCTGCCGCGCACGTTGGCGACGCCGAGCAGCCACGAACGCGTGCCCGGCACGATCGCGATCGCCGGCAGCGTCAGGATCTCGTTGACCTCGCCGATCGTGCTGGCCAGGTAGCGCTGGCCGACGCGGAAGCCGATGCCGCGCCACAGGCCCGGCGCCTCGGCCTGCTCGGGCGCGCCGGCGGCGTGCGCCAGACTGCGGCGCTCGTACTCGGCCAGGGCTTCGAACGGACTCAGGAAGGCAGGGGCGGAGGTCGACATCGTGAGGTCCTCTAGGCCGACAGCAGGTCGTCGATCTGGCCGAGCAGTTCTTTTTCGGCGACCGGCTTGGTCATGAACGCCTTGGCGCCCTGGCGCAGCGCCCAGATGCGGTCGGTCTCCATCGACTTGGTGGTCACCATGACGACCGGGATCGCCGAGGTGGCCGCGTCGCGACTGAGCTGGCGCGTGGCCTGGAACCCGTTCATGCCCGGCATGATGATGTCCATGATCACCAGATCAGGTCTCGCCCGGCGCACCTGGTCGATGCCTTCCTCGGCGCTCGGCGCACTGCTGACGCGGTGCCCGGCCTTCTCGAGGAAGCCGGTGAGCACGCGGACTTCCGTCGGCGAGTCGTCGATGATGAATATGTGTGCCATCGCGTGCCCCCATCGCGTCGAATGGCCGGTCCACTCATTTGAGGTCCACGTGCCGGCGGATCGCGCCGAGCAGTTCCTCACGCGTGAACGGTTTGGTCAGGTATTGCTCGGATCCCACGATGCGGCCGCGCGCCTTGTCGAACAGGCCGTCCTTCGACGAGAGCATGATGACCGGCGTGGACTTGAACAGCTGGTTGTTCTTGATCAGCGCGCAGGTCTGATAGCCGTCCAGGCGCGGCATCATGATGTCGACGAAGATGATGTGCGGCTGCTGGTCGGAGATCTTGGCCAGCGCCTCGAAACCGTCGGTGGCCGTGATGACGTCGCAGCCTTCCTTGCGCAGCAGGGTCTCGGCGGTGCGGCGGATGGTCTTGGAGTCGTCGATGACCATGACCTTCAGGCCGCCCAGGTTGTCAGTTCTTGCCTCGTCCACCTGCGGATTCCCCAACCACCAAGCCGAGTCGAGCTTCTTAACCGTCGCTTAGCGAGACTGTCAAGTTTCTTTTGTAAGCGCAAGAAAGAACGACAAAAAGCCAGGCTCGAGACCTGGCCGGCCGGCGTCCCCTCGCGATCGTGGCTGTAGTATATGCCGCGGGTGACGACCGGAAACGGTGTGCCCATCCCATTTTCCGGCCGACGGCCCGACGCGGAGTGCCCATGCCCTCGACCCTTGCCGTCCTGATGGATCCGATCGAGAAGATCCGGGTCAAGAAGGACTCCACGTTCGCGATGCTGCTCGAGGCGCAGCGGCGCGGCTGGACGCTGCTCTACATGACCCAGGGCGATCTCGCGCTGCGCGGCGCCGAGCCGTACGCGCGGCTGGCGCCGCTGTCGGTCCAGGACGATCCGGACGACTGGTTCCGCCGCGGCGACGCGGTCTGGCGCGACCTGCGCACGATCGACCTGATCCTGGCGCGCAAGGACCCGCCGGTCGACGCGCAGTTCGTCTACGACACGATGGTGCTGGAGCTCGCGCAGCGCGGCGGCGCCCGCGTCGTCAACGACCCGCGCAGCCTGCGCGACGCCAACGAGAAGCTGTTCGCGCTGCAGTTTCCGCAGTGCATCGCGCCGACCCTGGTCGCGCGCGACGCCGCCGAGCTCAAGCGTTTCACGGCCGAGCACGGCCAGGTCGTGCTGAAGCCGCTCGACGGCATGGGCGGCCGCGGCATCTTCCGCTCGCACCACGGCGATCCCAATCTCAACGTGCTGCTCGAGACCCTGACCGAGAACGGCCGCCAGCTCGCGATCGCGCAGCAGTTCATTCCGCAGATCGACGCCGGCGACAAGCGCATCCTGCTGATCGACGGCGAGCCGGTGCCGTATGCGCTGGCGCGCATTCCGCAGGGCGACGAGTTCCGCGGCAACCTGGCCGCCGGCGGCAAGGGCGTCGGCGTGCCGCTGTCCGAGCGCGACCGCTGGATCGCCGCCGAGGTCGCGCCCGAGCTGCGCCGGCGCGGCCTGGTCTTCGTCGGCCTCGACGTGATCGGCGACTACCTGACCGAGATCAACATCACCTCGCCGACCTGCATCCGCGAGCTCGACGCGCAGTACGGGCTCAACATCGCCGGCCAGCTGTTCGACCGGCTCGAGGCCGGCCCGCGCTGATGGCGGCGCCGGGCATCGCCGACCGGCTCGGCGTGACGCTGCTGTTCTCGGTGGTCGCGCACGCCGTGATCGCGCTGGGCCTGACGTTCGAGTACGAGAAGGCCGCGCCGCACCTGCCGTCGCTGGACGTGATCCTGGTGCAGTCGGCCAGCGGCGAGCAGCCCGACAAGGCCGACTTCCTGGCCCAGGCCGCCAACAGCGGCGGCGGCGACGCCGACCAGCCGCTGCGGCCGAGCGAGCGGTTGTCGAGTCCGGTGCCGAAGGCGACCGAGGGCATCGCGCCGCTGCCGACCGAGGACGGCGCGCCGCGGCCGAGCACGGCACGCCGGGCCGAGATGCTGACGCGCGAGCGCTCGGACTTCAGCGTGCGGACCGACCGCGAGGCGCCCCAGACCGAGCCGGTGCCGCAGCTCGCCGAGCGCGAGGCGCTGCAGCGCCGGCTCGAGATGGCGCGGCTGGCCGAGGAGCTGCAGCGCGAGTCGCAGCGCTACGCCAAGCGGCCCAAGCGCAAGTACATCTCGGCCAATACGCGCGAGCATGCGTTCGCGGCCTACATGCGCGCCTGGGTCGCCCGCGTCGAGCGCGTCGGCAACCTCAACTACCCCGACGATGCGCGCCGCCACCAGCTCAAGGGCGAGGTCATCATGACGGTCGGTCTCAACCGCGACGGCAGCGTGCGCAGCGTCGACGTGATCAAGTCCAGCGGCCACAAGGCGCTCGACGAAGCCGCCGAGCGCAGCATCCATCTGTCTTCGCCGTTCCCGGCCGTGCCCGACACCGCCGAGAAGGTCGACGAGCTCTACATCACGCGGACCTGGCAGTTCCTGCCGGGCGACGTGCTGCGCACGCAGTGATCGGGCCGCGTTCGCTGTCCGTCCGGTGAATGCCGGGTGCGCGCAGGGCGGGCGCGGCGCCGTACAATGCGGCCCATGCAAGCTTCGAGCGGACTGGCCAACCAACTGCTGATCGCGATGCCCGGGCTGCGCGACGCCAATTTCGCGCGCAGCGTCACGTTCGTGTGCCAGCACGGCGAGGACGGCGCGATGGGCCTGCAGATCAACCGCCTGTCCGAGTACCGTCTCGGCGACCTGCTCGACCAGATGTCGATGCGCTCGGAACTGACCGACGTCAACGACGCGCCGGTGCTGATCGGCGGGCCGGTGCAGCCCGAGCGCGGCTTCGTCTTGCACTCGCCGCACGGCGAGTGGGAATCCTCGTTCCGCATCTCCGAGCGGATCAGCGTGACCACCTCGCGCGACATCCTCGCCGCGATCGCCGAGGGCAACGGGCCGCGCCAGTCGCTGGTGACGCTCGGCTACTCGGGCTGGGGCGCCGGCCAGATCGAGCAGGAGCTGCGCGAGAACGCCTGGCTGACCGCGCCGGTCAGCGAACAGATCCTGTTCGAGACGCCGCTGGACCGGCGCTGGCAGGCCGCCGCGGCGATCCTCGGCGTCAGCGACCTGGTGCAGTTGGCCGGCTATGTCGGCAACGCCTGACCCGATCCTCACCGTGCTCGGCTTCGACTACGGCAGCCGCCTGATCGGCGTGGCGGTCGGCAACCGCCTGGCCGGCAGCGCACGCGCGCTGACGACGATCGGCAACGGCGCCGCGCCGGAGTGGACGCGCCTGGACGACCTGGTCCGCGAGTGGAAGCCCGATGCGTTCGTGGTCGGCCTGCCGCTGACGCTCGACGGCGGCGAACAGGCCGCCACGCGCGGCGCGCGCGCGTTCGCCGCCGCGCTCGGCAGGCGCTACGGCCGTGTCGTCTATGCGACCGACGAGCGCTATACCTCGCGCGAGGCCAGCCGCCGCTTTGCCGACCGCCGCGCCCAGGGCGCCGCGCGGCGCAAGGACGCCGCGTCGATCGACGCGCTCGCCGCCGAGGTCATCCTCGAAGCCTGGATGGCCGCCCCCGACGATTCCGTTGCCGTGATCCCGTCATGACCGACCAACTCGACGCCGCAGGACGCCTGCGCCACCTGATCTCGCTGCACGGCCTGGGCGCCGCGCGCATCACCGCCCTGCTCGACCGTGCCGCCGACCTGCGCGACGCGCAGCGCCGCGGCGGCGGCGCCGCGCTGCCGCCGCTGCTGGCCGGCCGCACCGTCACCAACCTGTTCTTCGAGCCGTCCACGCGCACGCGCACCAGCTTCGAGCTGGCCGCGCGGCGGCTCGGCGCGGTGGTCGTCAACTTCGACATCGCCGCCTCCTCGACCAGCAAGGGCGAGACGCTCGAGGACACGCTGGCGACGCTCGAGGCGATGGACTGCGACGCGTTCGTCGTGCGCCACAAGGAGAACGGCACGCCGGAGCGGCTGGCCCGGCACGCGCGCGCCGCCTCGATCGTCAACGCCGGCGACGGCAATCATGCGCATCCGACCCAAGGCCTGCTCGACGCGCTGTCGGTCCGCGACCGGCTCGGCGCGGTCGCCGGGCGCCGCGTCGTGATCTGCGGCGACGTGCGCCATTCGCGCGTCGCCCGCTCGGACGCCGACGTGTTCGCCGCGCTCGGCGCACGCGAGATCCGCCTGTGCGGTCCGCAGGCGCTGCTGCCGGATCCGGACGCGTTCCCCGGCTGCACGCGCTTCGAGGATTTCGACGCGGCGCTGGAAGGCGCCGAGGTGATCGTGATGCTGCGCCTGCAGAAGGAGCGCATGGCCAGTGCGATGATCGCCGACGAGCGCGAGTACCACGCGCGCTACGGCCTGGACACGGCGCGGCTCGCGCGCGCCGCCGCCGGCGCGGTCGTGCTGCATCCGGGGCCGATGAACCGCGGCATCGAGATCGCCGACGCGGTCGCCGACGGCGCGCAGTCGCTGGTGCTCGAGCAGGTCGCCAACGGCGTGTTCGTGCGCATGGCGGTGCTGGCCGCGCTGCTGGAGCGCTGACGGGCCGCCGCGTCGGGTTTCAACCGCACGCCGACGGCCTGGCTGCCGGCGCGCGGAACGGCCGGGGCTCGTTGCCGGGGCCGGCTGCGCCGATCTGGGGACGGGGCCCGCGCCGGGCCGCCGGCCCTCTCATCTTCATCATCAGGGAGACACCCATGGACATCCTCGTCAAACGCCTCGCGATCGCCTGCGCGGCCCTGGCCCTCGCCGCCTGCGGCAAGAAGGCCGACATTTCCGATCCGCTCGCGTTCATTCCGGCCGACACGCCGTACGTGGTCGCCAACGTCGAGCCGCTGCCCGAGGCGACCGTGCAGGTCTTCGCGGCACAGATGAAGGTGTTCTGGCCGGCGATGTTCGAGCAGCTCGCGCCGGTCGTGACCGAGCTGGAGAAGGATCCCAAGCACGCCGACGCGGCGCGCGTGGTGCGCGCGCTGTACGACGAACTCGCGCCGCGCGACACGCCCGAGAAGCTGGCCGAGATCGGCCTCGGCATGCAGATCCGCTCGGCGTTCTACGGCGTCGGCCTGATTCCGGTGCTGCGCGTGGAGCTGGCCGATCCGGACGCGTTCCGCGCCGCCGTCGCGCGCGTCGAGAGCAAGGCCGGCGCGAAGCTCGGCACCGGCCGCATCGGCGAGCAGGATCTGTGGATCGTCGGTGCCGAGGAGGTGCAGGGGCTGATCGCGATCCAGGGCCGCCATCTGGTCGCGACGCTGGCGCCGACCAGTGCCGACGAGGCGCTCAAGCGCCGCCTGCTCGGCCTGGACCGGCCCGAATCCTCGCTGGCCGCCTCCGGCGAGCTGGTTGCGCTGAACACCGCCGAAGGCTATCTGCCGTACGGCAGCGGCTGGGTCGACCTGCGCCGCGTCGTCGCACTGATCGACCGCGACCCGGGCTACCAGGCCTTCGCGAAACTGGCGACCGAGACGCCGCCGGCGCTCGACGCGACCTGCCGCGCCGAGGCCGAGGCGATCGTCGCGCACATGCCGCGCGCCAGCTTCGGCTACACCGCGCTCGATGCCGGGCACATGACGATGCGCAGCCTGCTCGAGCTCGACCCAGCCCTCGCGCAGTCGGTGCAGGCGCTGGCGGTGCCGCCGCCCGGTTCGGCTTCGACCGCCCGCAACCTGCTCGATCTGAGCCTGTCGGTGCCGGTGCTCAAGCTCAAGGACTTCGTCGAGAAGCAGGCCGACGCGATCCTCGCCGCGCCGTACCAGTGCGAGGCCCTGGCTTCGCTCAACGGCAGCGCGGCCGACCTCAAGGCGAAGATCGGCCAGACCGTGCCGCCGCCGCTCAGCGATCTGACCGGTCTGCGCATCAGTCTGGACCGCTTCGACTGGACCGCCGACAAGCCCGACTTCGCCGCCAAGCTGCTGGTCGCCAGCGGCGATCCGGCGACCCTGGTCAGCATGGCGCAGCTCGCCGTGCCGGCGCTGCGCGACGTGCAGATCCGTCCCGACGGCACGCCGGTCGATCTGGTGCTGCCGCCGGAAGCGGCCAGCTTCGTCGAGTTCGCGCAGGCCGCGATGGTGCCGCAGGCGCTGGGCATCGCGTTCGGCACCGGCAGCGCCGGCGGCGACCTCGGCAGCTGGATCGCCGAGCCGGCCGCGACCGACGCGCAGCTGCTGTCGTTCCGCTACAGCAGCCGGCTCTACGGCCTGATCGGCGATGCCACCAAGCGCTTCGCCGAGGCGATGCCGGAGGAGCAGCGTGCGATGATGGACGGCCAGGTCCGCATGTACGCGCTGTACGAGCAGTGGTTCAAGCACTTCGACCAGCGCATCGAGGCGACGCCGAAGGGGCTGGTCTTCGTGCAGGATGTCGAGCTGGCGCAGCCCTGATGCACGCGCGGGTCCGGCCGGCCGGACCCGCTGCAGTCCTCGCAAGCGGGGCGGCGCCACCGGTGCCACCCCGCCGCTTCAGTCTTCGCTCTGCGTGACCGGCAGCGCACGGATGAACACGTCCACGCGCAGCCCGACCGGCAGCGGCGGCTGGCCGTCCAGCGCGATCAGCACTTCGAGAATCTTGGCGTCCTGCTTCTCGGCCGGATCGCCCGAGGACTGGTTGCGCGGCCCCATGCGCCGGCTGACATGACTCACGCGGCCGGCGAAGCGCTGGCCGGCGAACGCGTCGGAATACACGCTCGCCTCCTGGCCGGCGCGGACGCGGCCGATGTCGAGCTCGTCGACGTCGGCGCGCACCTGCAGGCGGCGCAGGTCGCCGATGCGCGCCAGCGGTATCGGCGCCAGCGCGACCACGGTCTCGCCCTCGCGCTGGTCGCGCTTGAGCACGGTGCCGTCGATCGGCGAGCGGATCAGGCTCTTCTCGAGCAGCGCCTGGGCACGATCGCGCTCGGCCTCGGCCGCGGCCAGCGCCGCGTCGGCGGCGTCCAGATCCTCGCGGCGCGCGCCGGCCTCGAGCAGGGCCAGCGCGGCGGCCGCGCGGCGGCGTTCGGCTTCGGTCGCGGCGGCCTGCGCCTCGGCCTGCTCGCGCTGTTCGGCGCTGATCAGGCCGCGCTCGGCGATCGTCGCGCGGCGCTTCGCCTCGGCCGCCGCCAGCCGCTGCTGCGCGGTCGCCGCGGCCAGCACCGCGGCCGCCTGGTCGACGTCCTCGCGGCGCGCGCCGTTGCGCAGCCGCTCGCGCTCGGCGCGGCGCAGCGCGACCTGTGCCTCGGCCGCGGCCAGCGCGGCGCGATACTCGGCGTTCTCGATCTCGGCGATCAGCTGGCCGGCGCTGACCGCGTCGCCCTCGTCGATCAGCACGCGCGCCAGGCGTCCGGACAGCTGCGGGATGATCACGCGCTCCTCGCCGGCCGGCTCGACCAGGCCGCCGGCGGCGACGCGCGGCTCCTCGGCCGCGGGCGCGGGCGCAGAATCCGGCGCGCGCGCGCAGGCGGCGAGCAACGGCAGCAACAGGCACAGCGGAGCGTAGGCGCGCATCAGGGACTTGGGCCGTGGACGAAACCTGCGCCGGCATCCGGCGCGGACGGACGGCGATCGTCGATGAGCCGGCCGTCCTCCAGGTGAAGGATACGGTCGCCGAAGCGCTCCATGCGTGGATCGTGGCTGACCACGACGACCGCGCAGCCTTCGCGGTGCGCCAGCTCGTGCAGCACGGCGGCCACTTCCTGGCCGGTGCGGCCGTCCAGCGCCGCGGTCGGCTCGTCGGCGAGCAGCAGTTCGGGCGCGCCGGCCAGGGCACGCGCGATCGCCACGCGCTGCTTCTGGCCGCCGGAGAGCTCGGCCGGAAAGTGATCGCGCCGGTCGGCCAGGCCGAGCCGGTCGAGCAGGCGCTCGGCCTCGCCGCGGCGGCGCGCGCGCGGCACGCCCTTCAGATCGAGCGCGATCGCGACGTTCTCCCAGGCGCGCAAGGTCGGGAACAGGTTGTAGTGCTGGAACACGAAACCGACGTGGCGCAGCCGCAGCCGCGCCAGCGCCTCGGCGTCGAGGCCGGCCAGCGAATGGCCGAACAGGGCGACCTCGCCGCCGCTCGAACGCAGCAGGCAGCCCATCACCTGCAGCAGCGTCGTCTTGCCCGAGCCGCTGGGCCCCAGCAGCAGGCTGAGCTCGCCGGCGTCGATGCCGAGGTCGACGCCACGCAGCGCCTCGAACGCGGTCGCGCCGCGGCCGTAGGTCACGCGCGCGTCGCGCAGATGCACCACGCGGCGGCCGCTCACCGGGGCATCGCTCATTGAAACACCGCCGTCGGATCGATCCGCATGAGCCGCCGCACCGAGACCACCGCGCCGAACGCGCACATCAGCACCGTCAGCGCGGCCAGTACCGCCGCCAGCCACGGCGGCATCGCGACCGCCACGTTGGTGCGCGAGGACAGCGCGACGACGATCAGCACCGCCAGCATGCCGCCGGCATAGCCGATCGCGGCGCTGATCGCGGCCTGCTTGAGGATCACGCGGTTGAGATAGGCGGTCGGCGCGCCGATCGCGCGCAGCGTCGCGTATTCGGGCAGGCGGTCCATCGTGGTCGCGTACAGCGTCTGGCCGACGATGACGACGCCGACGATCAGGCCGAGCACGGCCGCCAGCAGCAGCGCCGAGCCGGCGCCGGTGGTGATCATCCAGTAGGTCTGCGCCTGCCGCGCCAGGTCGCGCGCGTGCCAGACGTCGACCGCGCCGAGCCGGCGCTCGAGCGCGGCGCGGACCGTCTCGGTGTCGGCACCGGGGCGCGTATGCACGAGCAGGTACGTGGTCTGCGTGTCGGGGAATCCGGCCAGCCGCTGCGCGTGGCGGTGGTGCATGAACACGTACGGGCTCTGCGTGAACGTGCGGATGCCTTGCGTGAAGCCGACCACGCGCGCGCGGCGGCGGTTGATCTCGACGGTGTCTCCGATGCGCGCGACGCCGAGCTTGCCGGCGTAGAGGCGGTCGATCACGACCGCGTCGTCCTGTTCGAGATCGGCCAGGCGTCCCTCGACCAGCCGCCACGGGGCGCCTTCGCCACGCACCGGATCGAAGCCGACCAAGCCGACGCTCTCGCTGCCGCCGTCCGGCCGCGTCCAGAAGCCGAACTGCATCATCAGCGGATCGACCCGCGCCACGCCCGGTACGCCGAGCGCCTCGTAGCGGCGGCGCAATTCGAGGCGGCCGGTGATGTCGAGGTTCGTGGTGCCGGCCGGCGTGATCCACAGCGGTGCGTCGGTGTGATCGACCAGGCCTGAGGTCGTGCGCGTGAAGCCGACCAGCAGGCCGAGCTGCACGCCCATCAGCATGACCGCGAAGACCACGCCGACGATCGTCGCGGCGAAGCGCGCGCGATCGTGCGCGAGGTTGCGCCAGGCCAGCAGGGTGGTGCCGTCGATGCCGCGTTCAGTCATCGCGGCGTCCGGGCCGGCTCGGGATCGCCGGTGCGCCGCCACGATCGGCGTCTTCGCTGCCGTTCCGGTTCACGCGGCGCCGTCCTCGCAGGGAAAGCCCGATTGTTTCAGAAGCCGCCCGGACATGCCGGGCGCGGCTCGCGCCGGATCGACCGTACGGGGGCGGCCTGCACGCCGTGCGCGCGGCGTGCGCAACTTCGGTCAGCTCGAGTGCCGTACGCGCGCCGCGCGGTGCGGCCGGCTTCCAATCAGCGCCGCCGCGCCTGCTCGGCGGCATCGAGAAAGGCCTGCATCAGCGGATCGGCCGCGAGCAGATCGGCGTCGCGGCCGTCGTGGAACTCAGGGTGCCACTGCACGCCGACGACGAAGGCCGGGCTCTCGACGCGGATCGCCTCGATCACGCCGTCGTCGGACCAGGCGCCGGCGACGACGCCGCGGCCGAGCGCCTTGACGCCCTGGTGGTGGATCGAGTTGACCCAGCCTTCCTCGGTGTCGCCGTAGATCGCGCCGATCCAGGTCCTGGGGTCGAGCCGGAGCGGGTGCTTGTGCTCGTCGTAGAGCTCGGCGTGGACGTGGCTGGCAGGCGTCGCGCCGTCGGCGCGCAGGTCCTGATGCAGCGTGCCGCCGAATGCGACGTTGATCAGCTGCATGCCGCGGCAGATGCCGAGGACCGGTTTGCCGGCCGCCGCGAACGCGCGCAGCAGGTCCAGCTCGAAGCGGTCGCGCAGCGCGTCGACGGCGCCGACGGTGTGCGTCGGCGCCTCTCCGTAGGCGCTGGGGTCGATGTCGGCGCCGCCCTGCAGGATCAGGCCGTCGAGCGCGGCGACGATATCGGGGATGTCGATGTGGGCGCGCCGGATCATGCTTTCGCGCTCCACCGTCGGCACCATGAAGACGACCGCGTCCAGCGCCATGACCCAGTGCGCGACCGATTGCTCGAGATACTGCAGCGTCTTGCCGCGGAAGCCGAGCTCGCGCGGCACCTGGCGCAGGATGCGCGGTGACACGCCGATGATCAGCTTGCGCGGTGAATCGGGTACGGTCATGGAGCGGCAGCGAGCGCGGGTTCCGTATGGCGCGGTCCGCCGCTATCGTCGTCCGGACGGCCGGTCCGCGACAAGCCCGGCGCCGGCAGGCTGGCGGCGATCAGCCAGTCCACGACCGCGTGCAGCGCCTCGATGCGGCCGGCGCCGGCCGCGCGCGCGTCGCGATAGATCGCCAGCTGGCGGTCGGCGCTGCTGCCACGGACCAGGATCGCGCGGACCGGCCCGAGCACGTCGGCGACGCCGAGCGCCTCGGCCGAGCGGCGCAGCCACGGTTCGGCTTCGCCGAGCACGGCGGCGATGTCGCGGCGGCGGCCGCCGTCGTCGATGAAGTCCGCGGCGACGCCGTGTCGCTTGGCGCGCCAGCGGTTCTCGTCGGTCAGTCGGCGCAGCATGGCGGCCGATCCGGTGCTGCGGCCGAGGGCGTCGTTCTCGGCATGGGCGTGGACCAGGCAGCGATACAGCGTCGCCAGCGCGAGGGCATCGTCCAGTCGCGTACAGCTGTCGGCGATGCGCATTTCCAGCGTCGGGAAGCGGTGCGAGGGACGGATCGCCCACCACAGCGACTGGCGGCTTTCGATCGCGCCGCTGCTTTCGAGCAGATCGGCGAAGGCGTCGTAGTCGGCCTGATCCTCGAACGCATCCGGAATGCCGGTGCGCGGCCATTCGTCATACGCCGCCTGCCGGTAGCTGTGCAGGCCGGTCGGCTGCCGGCTCCAGAACGGCGAGGACGCCGACAGCGCGAGGAACACCGGCAGCCACGGCAGCATCCGGTTCATCACGCGGACGCGGTCGATCGATTCGGGCACGCCGACGTGCACGTGCAGGCCGCAGACGAGGTTGCGCAGGCCGAGAATCTGGTAGTCGTCGAGCAGGCGCTCGTAGCGCTGCTTCGGGCTGACGGCCTGGCTGCGCCAGGTCGTCAGCGGCTGCGTGCCGGCCGCCAGCATGCGCAGGCCGTGCCGGCAGGCGATGCCGGCCAGGCGCCGGCGCAGGTCGGTCATCGTCGCGGCCGCCTCGGCAGCATCGGCGAACACCGGCGAGACGATCTCGATCTGGGACTGCAGCAGCTCGCGGCCGATCCGCTCGCCGAGCTCGCGCCGGCAGTCGGACAGGAAGCGCTTGGGCATGCGCGTGACCGCGCAGCGGCTGACCGGATCGACGAGGAACAGTTCTTCCTCGATGCCGAACGTGTAAGACGAGGCGGGTGCGGTCATGGCGCGCATGGTCGCCAGCGCGCCGCCAACCGCAGTTGAACGGAACGGGGCGCGCCGTTGCGGCGCCCCCCGTTCCGTCCGGACGTTCAGTCGCCGTCGGCCTCGAAGTCGTCGGCGAACAGACGGTCGGTCACGTCGTTGCGGCAGACGACGGTGACGTCGGTGACGTCGGTCGCGTTCACCGTGCCGCTGCCGCCGGTCACCGTACAGGTCTGCGCCGGGACGGTCGGCTGCGTGCCGACCGTCACCGTATAGCTGCCGCCGCTGGCGACCACGGTCGGGAACGTGAAGGCGCCGTCGCCGCCGATCGCCAGCGGCGCGCCGCCGTTGAGCCGCAGCGTGAGGCCCTGGCCGAGCAGGCCGCTGACCGTGCCGCCGACCGAGTACGTCCGGATCGTGCAGGTGACGGCGATGTTCGTGACCGCGCCGTCGCCGACCGTGCCGCTGCCGGCGCTGACCGTGCAGGTCTGGCTCGGATCGCTCGGCTGCATGCCGACCGTCACCGCATAAGCGGCGCCGCTGGCGACCGGGGTCGGGAACGTGAAGGCGCCGTTGCCACCGATCGCCAGCGGCGCGCCGCCGTTGAGGCGCAGCGTGAGGCCGCTGCCGGTGAGGCCGCTGACCGTGCCGCCGACCGTGAACGTGCGCGTCGTGCAGGCGACCGCGACATTGGTGACCGCGCCGTCGCCGACCGTGCCGCTGCCGGCGCTGACCGTGCAGGTCTGGCTCGGCTCGCTCGGCTGCGTGCCGACCGTCACCGCATAAGCGGCGCCGCTGGCGACCGGGGTCGGGAACGTGAAGGCGCCGTTGCCGCCGATCGCCAGCGGCGCGCCGCCGTTGAGCCGCAGCGTGAGTCCGTCGCCGGCGAGTCCGCTGACCGTGCCGCCGACCGTGAACGTGCGCGTCGTGCAGACGACGGCGACGCTGGTCACGTCGCCGCTGCCGACGGTGCCGCTGCCGCCGCTGACCGTGCAGGTCTGGCTCGGGCCGGACGGCTGAGCCTCGACGGCCACCGCGTACGATGCCCCGCTGGCGAGTGGCGTCGGGAACGTGAAACTGCCGTTGCCGCCGATCGCCAGCGGCGTGCCGCCGTTGAGGCGCAGCGTCAGGCCGCTGCCGGCGAGGCCGCTGACGGTGCCGCCGACCGTGTGCGTGGCCGGCGCGGCGATCTTCGGTTCCAGGCACCAGCGCGTCAGCGTGCCGGTGTCGCCGCTGGCGTTGTCGCTGACGTTGAGCGTCCAGGTACCGGCGAACGCCTGGCCGGTGAACGCGCTATCGAGCGGATTGTTCGGCCGCAGCGTGCCGCCGATGCCCGGCGCCGAAGTCGCGCAGGCGTTCTCGACCGGATTGGCGGCTGCATCGTCGAGCACGACGTCGATGGCCGGCGTGCCGCAGCCGAACGTCGTCGCCGGCACGCCGGGCCGGTCGATCGCCAGCACCTGGGTGCCGTTTCGGCTCAGCGTGAACTTCAGGTCGCCCGGATAGGTGTGCGTGCTGCTGACGTGCAGGCGCATGCCGTCGAGCAGGCTCGGATCGGACACGCTGATCGTGCTGTTGATGCCGGTCGTGTTGTTGTCGGGAATCGCCAGCGCCGGCTCGGCGCAGACCAGGCTCGCCGTACCGAAGCTCGACACGCTCGACAGCGGCCCGTTGCCGCAGCCGTTGGTCGCGCGCACGCGCCAGTAGTACGTGGTGGCGGGGTTCAATCCCTGCGCGGCGTAGCTGGTGCCGGCGACGCCGGGCGCGCTGGTCACGATCGCGGTGAAGCCGGCGTCGCTGGCGATCTCGACCGTGTAGGCCGTCGCGCCGGGCACCGCGGTCCAGCTCAGTGCGACCGGACTGGCGACCGCGGTCGCGCCGTTCGCGGGCGTCAGCAGCGTCGGCGCGGCGGTCAGCGCGGTCGACACCGTGAGCGTCGCCTGCGCGCTGTGGCCGCCGCTGCCGCTGGCGCTGCCGGCGATCGTGATCGTATGGCTGCCGGCCGGCGTCGACGCGCCGGTCGTGAGCGTCAGCGTCGAGCTCGCGCCCGGTGCGGCCGGGTTTGGCGAGAAGCTCGCCGATGCGGCGCTGGGCAGGCCCGAGGCGCTCAGGCTGACCGGATTGCTGAAGCCGCCCTGCGCGCCGATCTGGATCGTGTAGCTGGTGGCGCTGCCGGCACAGACCGCTTGCGACGACGGCGTGACGCCGAGCGAGAAGTCGGCCGCGCCCGCGCTGCAGGCCGGCCGCGTGCCGCAGGCGATGCCGTGCGCATTGAACGCATCCCAGATCCGGCAGGCGTTCGGCGTGCCGTTGGCGAGATTGCCGTCGTCGTCGTCGGCCGCGACGAACACCGTGTACCAGTTGGTCGCGCCGCAGCCGTTGACGGTGGCCGACGGATTGCACTGGCCGCCGCTCTGCACCTGATAGGCGCTCTTGGACGGCGTCAGGCTGGCGTACCAGATCTGGTCCATCTGCTGCCAGCCGGCCTCCTCGCCGTGCGCGTCGACCAGCAGGTGGGTCAGGTCCCAGTTCGCGCTGGACGCGATGTAGCTCTCGCAATGGCCCTCGTAGCCCATCGGGCCGCGATAGGCCGAGCCGTTCGAGGCCACGTACGGGCAGGCCACGCCGGTCAGGCCGATGTAGGCGCCGCAGTTGATGCCGGACGAGGCGGTGACGTTGGCCGGCGTCGCCAGCGTGCGCGTGCCGAGCAGGCTGAAGTCGCCGACGTCGCGCACGCCGGTGCAGCTCGTGCAGTTGTGGCACAGGCCGCCGGGGCGGAAGTTCGGGCCGATGCAGCTGTCGCGCGTCTCGAGGAATGCGAACGTGTCGCCGACTGCCTCGCCGCTGCCGTACTCGTTGGCGGCGCCGCCGGTGTTGCTGTCGAGACCGTGGCCCCACTCGTGCAGGAACACCGCGGCGATCTCGCCAGTGTTCGAGCAGCCGCCGCCGGACTTGAAGAAGTTCAGCGTGCCGCCGCTCCAGTACGCATTGCAGGTCTGGTTGAGATTCATATTGGCGGTGACCGTGCTCTGCAACCAACTGTTGCCCGGCAGGATCGCGCGCGCCTTTTCATTGATGCGCGTCAGGTGGTAGAAGCCGCTGCGCGAGGCATGCGTATTGCCGGCGCCGCCGGTGCCGGGCGTCGCGCAGTCGGTACCGCTGCCGCTGCCGAACGCGAGGTTGCCGGTGCTGTTGTTGGACAGCGAGATCGAGCCGCAGCTGTCGCTCATGCGGAAGTAGCGGCCGTTCAACGTGGAACTGGCGGTGCCGCCGCTGTAGTCGTAGACGCCGTCGGTATCGGTGATCTTGCTGCCGTTGTTGGTGACCGCCGTGAACGGAAACGGCACGACCAGCTCCGGATCGGTATTGGTCGTCGCGTAGACGCCGCCGCTGACGGTCGCGTCGGCGTAGACGTTCAGATCGCGCACGTCGATCAGGCGGCCGCTGTGCGCATCGGTCAGCACCTGCCAGGTCGACGGATTGCCCTCGACGCGGAACACGTGGCGCCAGGCCAGCACGTGGCGGTAGCCGCCGCCGCGCACGCCGGCATAGGCCTCGCCCGGGCTCTCGCCGTCGGGACGGGTCGGGTAGATCGCCAGCGCACCGGCCTCGACGGTCTCGGCCAGGCGCGTGCCGGCCGGAAAACCGAGCGCGCTCCAGGCCGCCGCGAACGCCGCGTCGCGCGTCAGCGACGGCCGCGCGTCGATCGCGACGTCGGCGATGCGCTCGGCGCCGAACTGCACGACGTTGCCGTGCGCGATGCGCACGAACACGAACGCGCCATCGACGCGGACGCCCTGGTGGTACTGCGCATACTCGAGAAACCAGCGCGGGTTGCCGTCGCCGAACGCGACCGAGCGCTCCTCGTCCAGGCGCAGGTCCAGGCCATAGGTGCCGAGCAGGTCGGCGACCTCGCCGACGAAGCGCAGGCCCTCGGCGGCGACGCGGTCGCGATCGAGCGCGGCCGCATCGGCGACGCCGAACGCCGCCGGCGTCAGCGTGTTGCCGCGGCCCGGAATCAGGGCGACGCCGCTGCCCTGGATCAGGTTCGGGCGGTCGCCGCGCGCATCCCAGCGTACCTCCCAGTCGCGGCCGTAGCGCTGCGAGAACGTCGCCAGCCGCGACTGCAGCTGCGCGTCGCGCGCCGCATCGAGACCGAGCGACGGCGTGACGTCCAGCGCGCTGTCGTGGACCTGATGCGACGGCACGCGGTAGGCGGCGTCGGAGGCCGGATCGGCCTGGGAGGGTTCGTACGGCTGGATCGCCGGGACGGGCAGCACGACGAACGCCAGCAGCGCGGCGATCGCGGCCTTGGATATGCGGAGCATCGGAAATCTTCCCCTGGAGTGGGCAGCCCCGTCGCTCCGGTTCCCCGTGCGGACCGGCTGCAAAGCCCGCGCATCCTACGAAGCGACCGGTCGATTATGGACCAGGTGCGGCCGCCGTAGCCGCGGCGGCGGGATTCTTCGTGTGGCGCCGGTCGAGCCGGGCCGGTCAGACGGCGCCGGCCGGCGCCACGGCGACCTGTCCGGCGATCAGGCCGATCGCCTCGGGAATGCCGCGCGCGTCGCTGACCTGAACCACGCGGGCATCCTCGGCCGAGAACGTCGTGTCGGTCTCCAGCGACCAGGTCGAGTGGTACGGCATGTAGACGCCCCAGCCGCCGAGCGTCACGACCGGTTCGATGTCCGAGCGCAGCGAGTTGCCGACCATCGCGAATGCGGCCGGTGCGCTGCCGCATTCGCGCAGCACGCGCGTATAGGCGGCCGGGTCCTTCTCGGTCACGATCTCGATGCGATGGAACAGGTCGCCGAGCCCGGAGCGCGCGACCTTGGCCTGCTGATGGATCAGGTCGCCCTTGGTGATCAGCACGACGCGGTAGCGCGCGGCGACCGCCTCGACCGCCGCACGGATGCCCGGCAGCAGCTCGACCGGATGTGCGAGCACCTCCTTGCAGAGGCCGACCAGGCGGTGCAGGTCGGCGGCGCCGATGCGCCCGCAGGTGATGTCGTAGGCGGCCTCGATCATCGACAAGGTCATGCCCTTGGCGCCGTAGCCGAACAGCGCGATGTTGCCGGCCTCGATTGCCAGCAGCCGCTCGTGCACGCGCGCGTCGGCGAGGTCGACATGGGCGCCGACGATGCGCTCGAACTCGGCCTGGGCCGCGTCGTAGTAGTCCTGGCTGTGCCAGAGCGTGTCGTCGCCGTCGAATCCAATCAGTTCGAGCATCGGTCGTTCATCGGTATCGTGCGCGGCCGCGCAGGCGGCGATTGTACGCGCGTGCTTCGGCTGCCCGCTGCGCGTACCGCGACGGCGGCCTCGAGATCGAGGCGCGCGCCGGCTCAGGCGATGCCGAGCCCTTCGATCGATCCGATCGCGTCGGGATCGAATCCGGCCAGTGCCGCGAACGCCCGGCCGCGTTCGGCATAGTCGCGGAACTGGTCGAAGCTCGGCGCGCCCGGCGACAGCACGATCGTGCCGCCGGGCGGCGTGCACGCACGCGCGGCCGCGATCGCGTCGGCCAGCCGCGCGACCACCTGCAGCTGGTAGTCACCGCCGGTCTCGCGCAGCACCGCGCCGATCCGCGCGGCATTGGCGCCGTTGACGACGATCGCCTGCGGCGGCCGCAGCCGCACCGCCTGCGCAAACGGCTGCCAGTCCAGGCCGCGCTCGTGACCGCCGACGATCAGCGTCGCGCGGGCCGGGTCGGGCAGGCTGCCGAGCGCTTCGAGCACCGCCTGCGGCGTCGTCGCGATGCTGTCGTCGACGTAGCCCAGGCCCTCGCTTTCGCCGAGCCATTGCAGCCGGTGCGGCAGCGGCCGGAACCGCGGCAGCGCCGCCGCGGCGGCAATGGCGTCCTCGCCGGCGGCCTCGACCGCGGCCAGCGCGGCGCAGGCGTTGAGCACGTTGTGCGGGCCCGGCAGCGCCAATGCCGCGCGCGGCGCGATCTCGGCGGCGCCGCGCGCGATGCCGGCGTCGCTGGCATGCCAGCCCGCCGCATGCGCGAAGGTTCTTCGATCGCCGTGGCGCTCGGTCAGCCGCAGCAGCTCGGGCTGCTGCGCGTTGACGACCAGGACACGCGCCGCATCGGCCAGGCGCAGCTTGTCGGCGACGTAGCGCTCGCGGCTGCCGTGCCAGTCCAGGTGTTCCTCGTCGAGCCGCGTGACGACGCCGACCGCGAGCGGTCCGGCCTCGCCGGTCTGGAAGCTCGACAGCTCGATCACCCACCAGTCCGGCGGCTGCGGCGGATCGACCAGCTCGAGCAGCGGCAGGCCGATGTTGCCGGCCAGCGCCACGCGCCGGCCGAGGCCGCGCAGCAGATGCGCGATCAGCGCGGTCGTCGTGCTCTTGCCCTTGGTGCCGGTGACCGCGATCACGCGCGCCTGCGGGTGCTCGGCGAACCACAGCGCGGTGCCCGAGGTGAAGCGCGTGCCGTTGCGGCGCGCGTCGAGCAGATCCGGCAGCCAGGCGCTGATGCCGGGCGACTTGATCACGACGTCGAACGCCGACAGCACGGCCGCATCGGGCGGCGCGGCCAGCCATTGGAGCGTGCCGGCGGCATCGCCGCCGCAGGCCGCATCGAGGTCGGCCTGCGCCTGCATGCGCTCGGCTGCCGAGCCGATCAGCGTCGCTGTCAGTTCCGGCAGGCGCCGACGCAGCGCGAGCAGGGCGGCGCGGCCTTCACGGCCGTAGCCCCAGATCGCGACGCGCAGGCCGGCCAGATCGGCGATGCGCATGGCTCAGCCGCGCTCGACCCAGGTGAGCAGGCGCGCCGGAATCCGGTGTTCGCCGGCCGGCGCCAGCAGCGGCGCCAGCGCGAGATCCTCGCCGGCCAGCTGCGGCCGGATCTCCCTTGCGAAGCGCTCGACCAGCGCGTCCTCGCGCCATTCGGCGCGGCCGGCCAGGAACGCCATCGCCGCGCGCGATTCGCGGCCCTCGCCGACGCATTCGAACGGCTTGTGGTCGCGGTATTCGAGCAGCGCATCGAAGCCCGGCGCCAGTGCCGGCTGGTCGAGCAGGTTGGCGCCGAAGATGCCGAGCAGGCGCGGCTTGGGCATGAACGGCGCCAGCGCCAGGAACACGAAGTGGCATTTCGGGCATTGCCCGCACCAGCGGTCGGCCGGCTTCGGCCCGAGGATGCGGAAGTTGCGGTTGCAGCTGGAGAACACCGCGTCGTAGCGGTTCTCGCGCGCGAAGCGCTCGGCGACTGCCAGCTCCGACAGCGGCCGCAGCAGCGAGTAATAGTGCAGATCCGCCGCGACCAGGGCCTGCACGCGATCGGCGAATGCGTGCTCGAACGCCCAGCTCTTGCTCCACTGATGGTTGACCGGCTGGCCTTCGTACTCGAGCGTCGCGCTCGAGGCCGAGCGTTCGTTCGAGAACGCGATCGCGTCGTAGCCGTAGAGGATCGCCGCGGCGACGAGGATCGCCGAGTTGATCGCGGTCACCGGCACGTGGCCGTTCCAGGCGCCGGCACGGTTGTAGTCGAACAGCAGCGGCGAGACCTGGCGCGTGACGTTGAGCGTCGGCAGGCCGGTCCGCGCCGCGCAGGCCTCGATCAGCGGCGAGGTGCCGATCCAGGTCGCGGTCGCGGCCTCGCCGGCGCGCTTGAAGATCTCGACGCTGACCAGCGAATCCTTGCCGCCGCCGATCGGCACCAGGCTGCGGTTCGGCAGGCCGAGCGCCGGTGCAGAAGGCGCCGCCTCGGCAGCGGCCGGAAACGCGATGCGCGCGCCGAGATCGAGCCGGTTGTGCCAAGCGAATTCGCCCAGGCCATGCCGGTACAGCGCGTCGAGGAAGGCCGCCGTCGGCGCGTCCGGCAGCGCGCCCTCGATCCGGATCTGCGGCGGCACGCCGGCCTTGTAGTAGCTGACGCCGGCGATCCAGTGCAGCAGGTCGAGCGCGCGGTCGAACGCCGCGCGCCTTTCCGCGGCCGGCGCCGGCGCGCCCGGAAAGCCGATGCGCTCGACCAGCTCGGGGCCGTCGTCGAACGCATAGCGCAGGCGCGCCTCGCCGTCGACGTAGTCGCGGCCGATGAAGCGGAACGCGCGCGCGGCGCGCGGGTCGGGCAGGCTCAAGGCGAGACTCCTGGGCGGGCGGCGCCGGGCCGGGGCGCGGCGCGCGGCGAGTATCGGCGATCGCGCGTGCCGCTCATAGGATCGGCGCCGGGGCGGTCGTGTCTGGCGATGGCGGCGCTCACAGCACGACCTCCGCGGCCGGCTCGCGCAGGTTGTAGCGCGAGCTCATGACCGCGCCGTAGGCGCCGGCCTCGGCGATCAGGATCACGTCGCCCTCGCGGCACGGCGGCAGCCGCCGGTTGTGGCCGAGCACGTCGCCGGTCTCGCAGATCGGACCGACCACCTGGACCAGGTCCGTCGGCGCCTCGTCCAGCCGCGTCAGATTGACGATCGCGTGCCAGGCCTCGTACAGCGCCGGGCGGATCAGCGAGTTCATGCCGGCGTCGATGCCGACGTAGTGCACCTCGCCCTTGCGCTTGACCTGGGTCACCCGGCCGAGCAGCACGCCGGCCTCGGCGACCAGATAGCGGCCCGGCTCCATCCACAGCTTGAACTGAGGATAGGCGCTGCGCACTTCGGCCAGCGTCGCGCCGAGTTCGGCGAGATCGAGCGCCGCGTCCTCGGGCCGCGACGGCACGCCGAGCCCGCCGCCGATGTCGAGAATCTCGATGCGGTTGAAGCGCTCGGCGAGGCTCGCCATCTGCGCGTAGACGCCGCGCCAGTGGCCGGCATCGAGGATGCCCGAACCCAGGTGCGCATGCAGGCCGACGATGCGCGCGCCATGGCGGCGCGCATGCTCGCGGAACGTCTCGATCTCGTCCAGCGCGACGCCGAATTTCGACTGCGCGCCGCCGGTCTTGACCTTGTCGTGGTGGCCGCGGCCGCTGCCGAGATCCACGCGCAGCAGGATGTCCCGGTCGGCGAAGTCCGCGCCCCATTCGACGATCGGATGCAGGGCGTCGAGCGTCACGCGCACGCCGGCGGTCAGGCCCGCGCGGTATTCCTCGCGCGGCGCGAAGTTCGGCGTGAACAGGATGCGCTCGGGCGGCAGCGCCGGCAGCGTGCGGCGCACGTGCTCGACCTCGGCCCACGACACGCACTCGAACGCGAAGCCCTCCTCGTGCAGCGCCCGCAGGATCGCCGGATGCGGATTGGCCTTGAGCGCGTAGTGCCAGCGGTCGACCGCGCCGAGTGCGCGCAGGTCGCGCGCGCGCGTACGGACCTCGCCGAGGTCGTAGGCATAGCGCGGACTGCCCGACTCGGCGAGCGCGAGCAGGGCCTCGCGGCGCTGCCGCCACCAGGCCGGCCGCGCCGCCGCGACGGCGCCTTCGGCCAGCTCGCGCCAGCTCGGCCCGAACACGGCCGCATCGTCCACGCGCATCGCCTCGGCGCGGATCAGCAGCGCGTGCAGGCGCGGGATCAGCGCATCGGCCAGGCCCTCGTCGACGACGAAGGTCAGATTGAGGTTGTTCGACGACTGCGAGATCAGATGCACGTCGAGCGCGCCGAACTCGGCCAGCACCGCCGAGAGCTTGTGCAGCATCGCGCGCATGCCGCGGCCGACCATCGTGATCGCCGCGCACGGCGCGATCACCTTGACGCGGCAGAACGACTCCAGATCCGCGCACAGGCGCGCCAGCACGTCCGAGTCGAGCAGGTTGTCGGACGGATCGAGCGAGACCGTGACATTGGTCTCCGACGAGCCGATCAGGTCCACCGACAGGCCGTGCGCCTTGAACGCGCCGAACACGTCGGCCAGGAAGCCGACCTGCTGCCACATGCTGATCGATTCCATCGACACCAGGGTGATGCCTTTGCGCGAGCTGATCGCCTTGACCGACGGCGCGGCCTGCACGGTGCTCCAGCCGATCGCGGTGCCGGGCAGTTCGGGCCGGTTGGTGTCCTTGATCAGCAGCGGCACGCGGACCTCGCGCAGCGGATGGATGCAGCGCGGATGCAGCACCTTGGCACCGGTGGTCGCGATCTCCTGCGCCTCGGCGTAGTCCAGGCGCGACAGCAGCCGCGCGTCGGGCACCTGGCGCGGATTGGCGCTGAACATGCCCGGCACGTCGGTCCAGATCTCGACCGCCGCGGCGCCGAGCACGGCGCCGAAGTACGCCGCCGAGGTGTCCGAGCCGCCGCGGCCGAGGATCGCGGTCGCACCCTCGGCGTTGCGTGCGACGAAGCCCTGCGCGATGAACACGTCGCCGCGCGCGGCCAGCGCGGCCGCGGCGGCCGGGTCCGGCACCGGATCGACCGAGGCCGACAGCCAGCGGCCCCAGTCGCTCTGGTTCGGCAGCGGCCGGCAGCGCAGGTAGTCGCGTGAATCGATCCAGCGCGTCGGCAGGCCGCCGGCATTCAGATACAGGCCGCCGAGCGTGCTCGACAGCAGCTCGCCATGCGCGAGCACCTCGGCCTGCCACGACAGCGCGCCGGCCGGCCGGCGCGGATCGCCGAGCAGCTGGTCGAGCCGCGCCAGCCAGCCGTCCAGCGCATTGCGCAGCGGCAGTCCGAGTTCGCGGAACAGCCTGTGGTGGCGCTCGACGATGCCGACGTAGAGCTCGCGGCAGCGCGCCGCGTCGGCGCAGGCCTCGCCGATCGCCTTGAGCTGGTCGGTGATGCCCGACAAGGCCGATACCACGATCAGCACCCGTTTGCCCTGTTTTCGGTGCGCCCCTGCGATGCGTGCGATGTTGTCCCAGCGCGGCCGCGTCGAGACGCTGGTACCGCCGAACTTGATCACGATCCACGGCGCGTCGGCCGGGAGCAGGGCAGGGGGGGTGTTCACGGGTGTGGTCGCATCCTCGTCGTGTCGAGAGAGAACAGAGCAGGCAGATGCCGCCGCAACGGCAGCTGCGGGCCGCCGGCGACGGGTCGGCCGGCGGGGCCGGCATTCTTTCGTGCGACGCAGCAGAACGCAACGGCGAAGCCGGGCGCTTTCATGGCCGCGGCAGGGCGCCGGCGAGGCCGATTCGTACAGCCGGGCGCGGCGATCGGCGCTGGCCGCGGCCGCTTTCGCGGTACTATGCTCGACCTATCGCCCAGCGCGCTGCGGCCGCATTCTCCGGAGGTTCTTGTTCATGGCACGTGGTATCAACAAGGTCATTCTCGTCGGCAACCTCGGCGCTGATCCGGAGACCCGCTACACCGCCAACGGCGGCGCGATCACCAACATCCGCCTGGCCACCTCCGAGGCCTGGCGCGACAAGCAGACCGGCGAGAACCAGGAGCGCACCGAGTGGCACCGCGTCGTGCTGTTCGGCAAGCTCGGCGAGATCGCCGGCGAGTACCTCAAGAAGGGCCGCCAGGTCTACATCGAAGGCTCGCTGCGCACCAACAAGTACACCGACAAGGACGGCATCGAGCGCTACACGACCGATATCGTCGCCAACGAGATGCAGATGCTCGGCGGTGGCGGCGAGCGCGGCGGTGAGGGTGGCGGCGGTGGCGGCTACGGCGGTGGTGGCGGGGGCGGGGGCGGTGGTGGCGGCGGTTACGGCCGCGAGCGCGGTCCCGCGCGCGGCGCGCCGGCGCAGCAGACGCGTTCGGCGCCGCCGGCTTCGCAGCGTCCGCCGGATACGTTCGAGGACGACGATATTCCGTTCTGATCGTCGCGCCGCGCGGCACGGGTTCGGTGTCCCGAGCTGCCTCGCTCAGCCGTCGAAGCCGTCGCCGAACACGCGCTCCGGCCGCGCTTCCGGATGGAATACCACGACGGCGTAGGACAGGCTCGCCGGAATGCCGTTGCCGCTGGCGCCGTCGATCGTGACGCGGTAGACCGTATCGCCGGCCGGCTGGCCGTAGTTCACGCCTTGCGGCAGCCAGACCAGGGTGTTGTCGCCGTAGCCGACGTCGTTGGCGAGCGGCTCGTAGCTCACCGCACCGAGTGCCTGGCCGTTGCGCGTCATCGTCACGCGCGCGTTCGCGAAGTTCGCGCCGGGCCACGAATACGACCAGCGGTTCGACACGCTCGGCAGCAGCTGCCACGGCACGTAGCCGGGCGGCGGCCAGGCGACGCCGGCCGGCGTGTCGGGCCGCGACCCGAAGCCGCCGATCACGCGCAGCGCATTGGACGGCCAGCCGTCCGCACCGTCGACGCTGCCCGAGGCCATCTGCGCCTGCGGCGGATAGAGGATCCAGCGGCGATGGCCGACCATGCCGTTGCCGCTGCCGTAGTCGTCCATGTAGGCGACGACCGCTTCCGGCCCGGCCAGGCCCAGCGAGACGTTCGACGCGGCGGCCGCGCCGGCGCCGGCTGCGGTGTAGCACCGCCAGCTCGGCGGCGGCGCATGGCTGATCTGACCGTTGGCGGTGAACATCAAGGCGGCGTCCTGTGCGCCCTGCACGGCGCCGGCGGCCATCGCGGTCACGTTGCCGGGCAGGCCGGCCAGGGCGCGAAAGACGTTGACGCGCTCGATCGTCGCCGCGTGATAGGCCGCCGCAGTGGTGCCGGACGTACAGCTGGCGAGCGAGCCGGTCCAGCCGGCGGCGACGCCCGATTGCGGCACGAACAGGCCGAAATACGCGTTGGCGACCGAGTCGCGACTGGTCGGGTCGATCCAGACGCGCGCGGCATCGTCGGCCGTGGTGGCGGCGGCCGCGGCGGCGCGGGCAGTCGTATCGGCCTGCCAGCGCGGCGGCGCGGCCAAACCGCCGTCGGGCGGCACGCCGGCGCCGACGGCCGCGGATGCGGCCAGTGCGCAGGCGGTCAGCACGGCGGTCGGCGCGGGCGTGGCGCGCGGCAGCAGCGTCGGCCGGTCGGCACGGCCGCGGCGGTTCGGACGGATCATCGGTGAGGGGCGCTCCGGCGGAAAGGCGCGGCAGTGTGCCCGCCGTTTCGTCAAGCATTCGCTGCGAAAGCCTCAATATCGTGTTCGCACGGCGTCCTGTGTGATCATGTCGGCCGATTCGGTCGGGCCAGGGGCGCCGGCCGCGCCCACCGACTGATCGCTTGCCGATGGCCTCCGCCGATACCGACCGTCTGCTGCTGCGCCTGGATTCCGAAGGACGCCTGTCCTGGCTCGGCGGCACCGGCCGTGCCGTGCCGGGCGTGCCGCCGCGGCAGCGGCTCGATCAGGCGCGCCGTATCGTCGTGCTGGTGCCCTCCGAGGACGTGCTGCTGACCGGCACCACCTTGTCGGCGCGCAGCCAGGCCCAACTGCTGCGCGCGCTGCCGTTCGCGGTCGAGGACGGGCTACTGGCGCCGGTCGAGGATCTGCACGTGGTGCCGGTAGTGGTGCCCGGCCTCGAAGGCGATCGCCGCGCGGTTCTGGTCGTCGCACGCACGCGCCTGCGCGAATGGCTGGACCGGCTCGCGGCCGACGGCATCCGCCCCGACGTACTGATCCCCGAAACCCTGGCACTGCTGCCGGCGACCGCGCTGATCGAAGCCGATCGCGCCCTGGTCCGCCTCGCGCCGGATGCGGCCTTCGCCTGCCCGGCCGCCGATCTGGCCGACTGGCTGCGCCAGACCGGCGTGCCGGCCGCGGACCTGACGGTTCACGATCTGCGGCCTGCCGCGACCGGGCCGGCACCGATCGGTGCGACATCGAGCGACATCCGGTCACCGGGATCGCTGCAGACCGGCGATGCGCCGCATCCCGGCGCACGGGATGGTCTCGGCCTGCTCGCGCCCTCGCTGCCGGCGGCCGGCAATCTGCTCGAAGGCGCGTTCGCGCCGGCGCACCGGCGTGCTGCCGGCAGCCGGCTCTGGCGGCTGGCTGCCGCACTGGCGGCCCTGGTGGTATTGCTCGGCCTGACCGAGCGCGGTCTGGGCGTGCTGCAGCTGAGGCGCGAATCGGCCGCGCTGCAGGCCGCGATCGACCGGCACCTGCACGAAGCCCTGCCGGAGCTCGACGGCGCCGCACTGGCCGGGGTGGAGCCCGGCCAGCTGCTGCAGCGGCGGCTGGAAACGCTGCGCGGCGGCAGCGACGAGGGCCTGCTCGGCCTGCTCGGCCGGATCGCACCGGTCTTGACCAGCGGCACGCGCATTCAGACGCGCGGCATCGAATACCGCAACGGCGCGCTCGAGCTCGGGCTGCGCGCACCGGACGTGCAGGCGCTCGATGCCTTGCGCGAGCGGCTGGCGATGCTGCCGGGCCTGCGCGCCGAGATCACCGGTACCAGCCCGGCCGATGGCGCGCAGGGCGGTGTCGACGCGCGCATCCGCGTCAGCGGAGCGGGCGCATGAACGCGGCCTGGTGGACGGCGCGGCCGCCGCGCGAGCGGCGCATCCTTGCGATCGGCGCCGCGGTCGCGGTGGCGCTGCTGCTGTGGGCGCTGGTCTGGCACCCGCTGGGCCGCCAGCGCGAGGATCTGGCGCTGCGCATCGAGGGCGAGCGCGAGCAGCTGCTGCTGGTGCGCCGCGCGGCTGCCGAGCTCGGCGGTCTGCGCACGACCGGCGTGCAGGCGCGCGCCGACCGCGAGGGCAAGTCGCTGCTCGCGCTGGCCGATGCGACTGCGCGCGGCGCCGGCCTCGAGTCGGCCCTGCGCCGCGTCGAGCCCGGTTCGGGCGGCAGCGTGCGCGTGAGTTTCGAATACGCCTCGTTCGACGATCTGGCCGCCTGGCTCGAGGGTCTGGCGCGCGACTACGGCATCCAGGCCAGCGACTTCTCGGCCGATCGCGTCGACGGCGTCGGTCTGGTCAACGCACGGGTAACATTGCAGGACGTGCCCTGAGGTAAGGTCGCACGGCCGCCACCGCCGCCTCGCGCGGTCGCGCCCTCGTTTTCGCCATCGCTCACTCTCCCGGTACTCATGCGCATCCTCAAAGTCCTGATCGTGCTGGTCCTCCTGCTGCTGGTCGCTGCCGGCGTCTTCGTCTGGACGATGCCGGCCGAACTGGCCTGGCGCTGGGGCGGCCACCGCTTTGCGCCGGTCGTGCTGACCGGCGTGCGCGGCAGCATCTGGAACGGCCGCGCCGACGGCATGAGCGTGTTCGGCCGCGACCTCGGCGAGCTGTCGTGGACGATCGACAAGGCGCCGCTGCTGCGCGGTCAGGTCCGCCTCGACGTGCACGTCAAGGGCGCCGACGTCGAAGCCGCCGGCCTGGTCACGCGGCATCTGGACCGCAGCCTCGACCTGCGCGACGTGCGGTTCCGCTTCGCCGCGCAGCTGGCCGCGCCGGCGCTCGACATTCCCGCGCTGAACCTGCTCGGCACGTTCAACGGCGTGCTCAGCCAGGCGCGCATCGCCGAGGGCCGCCTGCAGGGCGCGACCGGCGCCGGCCGCTGGAGCGACGCCGGCGTGTCCGGTCATGCCGAGGCGCGTTTCTCGGACATCCTGGTCGAATTCTCGTCGAAGCCCGAGGGCGGCATCGGCGGCGTCGTGCGCGACGACGGGCAGGGCAACCTCGAGGTCGAGGGCGTGTTCGACGTGCGCCCCGACCGCTTCGACGCCGAGGCGCGCCTGGCCGCGCGCAACGACGACGTGCGCGTGCGCGAGGCCTTGCGCTACGTCGGACAGCCGCAGGCCGACGGCTCCTCGCACCTGGTCGTGCAGGGCCGCATGTTTCCGCTGCTCTGAGCGGACCGGCGCGATGAGCGATACGGCGTTCCTGCGGCAGGCGCTGACCGTGGCACTGGCCGCGGCCGACGCCGCGCGCGCGGTGATCGCGCCGCGTTACCGGCAGCGCGCGTTCGAGGTCGTCACCAAGGACGACCAGACGCCGGTCACCGAGGCCGACCGCGAGGCCGAGGCGACGATCAAGCGCGTGCTGCGCGCGCAGTTTCCGGACCATGCCTACTACGGCGAAGAGGAAGGGCGCGAGGGCGACGGCGACTGGCTGTGGCTGATCGATCCGATCGACGGCACCAAGGCCTTCGTGCGCGGCTACCCGATGTTCTCGACGCAGATCGCGCTGATGCACCGCGGCGAGCTGATGCTCGGCGTGTCCGACGCCGGCGAGTACGGGGAGCGCGCCTGGGCGGTGCGCGGCGGTGGCGCCTTCATCGAGGACCGCCGCGAGGGCGGCGTGCCGCGCGCGCTGCGCGTCGGCGACATCGCCGAGTTCGGGCCGCGGACCGCGATTTCGACCGGCAATCTCAAGTCGCTGGCCGGCGACGGCCGCTGGCAGGTGCTGGCCGACCTGATCCGGCGCAGCGGACGCATCCGCGGCTACGGCGACTTCCTGCACTATCACCTGCTCGCCCGCGGCGCGATCGATCTGGTGATCGAGTCCGATCTGAACGTCCTCGACATCGCCGCCCTGGTCGTCATCGTGCGCGAGGCGGGCGGCGTCTTCACCGCGCTCGACGGTGCGCCGGTCGATCTCGCCACGCGCAGCGCGCTGGCCGGTTCGCCGGCATTGCACGCCGCCGCGCTGGCGGCGTTCCGCGCGGCCTGATCCGCGACGGCGCGTCCGCGCCGTCGCGCGCTTCGGTCCGGCCGCGAACCCGCGCGGCCGCCGTTCCTCCGTTCCGATTCCGCTTTCCGCCGCACCGTGTGCGCTTGCGCGCCCGTCGGGGCGCCGCGCCGCGGCTTCGAGACGGCTTTCTTGACTTGCCTGGCGGCGGATGCTTGAATGCGCGCCTCTTTTTGGACGTATAGACGTCCATACGTCCATAAGGAAGGATCATGATCGGCAAGGTGGTCAAGTTCGGCGGGACCTCGCTCGGCGACGCGGGGCGGATCGGGCGTGCGGCCGACGCGGTCGCGGCGGCCCGCACGCGCGGCGCTGCCGCGGTCGTCGTGTCGGCGATGGCCGGTGTGACCGATCGGCTGACCTGCCTCGTCGAGCAGGCCGGGCGGGACGAGGCGGTCGCCGCGCTGCGCGGCCTGCTCGACCGGCACGCCGATGTCGCCGCCGAGCTCGGCGGGGCGCCGCAGGGCGACCTGCCGTGGACGCTGGAGCGTCTGGGCCGCCAGCTCGAGGACGCGCTGGCGCGCGTGGCCGCCGGCGACGCGGCGGCGGCCGATACCGTGCTCGCCGGCGGCGAGAAACTCAGCGCCTGGCTGATGCTCGGCGCGCTGCAGGCGCGCGGCGTCGAGGCGGCGATCGTGCCGGCCGAGGTGCTGATCCGCACCGGCGGCCGCGCCGGCCACGCCGAGGTCGACCGCCGCGCCACCGATGCGGCGATCGCCGCGCGCGGCGAGGCGTTCTGGCGCACGCAGGTGCGCATCGTGCCCGGTTTCACCGGCGCGGCGGCGGACGGCCGCACGACCACGCTCGGACGCAATGCCTCGGACTACAGCGCCGCCCTGCTGGCCGCCGCGCTCGGCTGGCCGCTGGAGATCTGGACCGACGTCGCCGGCTGCTACAGCGCTGATCCGCGCCTGGTCGCCGGCGCGCAGCTGCTGCGCCACCTCTCGCTGGCCGACGCGAACCGCTTCGCGCATGCCGGCGCCAGCGTGATCCATGCGCGCACGCTGGAGCCGCTGCTCGAGCGGCCGGTGCCGCTGACGATCGTCAACAGCTTCGCTGCCGATGCGCAGAGCACGCGGATCGGCGGCGACCTCAGCGAACCCCTGCGCGGCCTCGCATTGCGGCACGACCTGGCGCTGCTGCGCGGCACCCGTGCGCTGTCGGCGCCGGGCGCGTTCGACGACGGCGACGACGTCTACGCCGATGCGCCGGCGGCGCTGGTCGCCGCCGACGCTGCGCCCGGCGAGCACGCAGTGCCGGTGGCCCTGCTCAGCGTCTTCGACGACACCGCCGGCGCGTCGCTCGCATCGCGCTGCCGCGACGCCCTGACCGTCGGCGGCTTGGCGCCGCTGGCCCTGTGGTGGTCGCGGCGCGAGCGCTGCGTGCGCGTCGCGCTGGCCGCCGCCGACGGCGAGCCGGCGCTGCGCGCGCTGCACCGGCAGCTGATCGCCGGCGATGCGCCGGTGCCGGTGCACCTGGCCGTGATCGGCGCCAGCGGCCGTGTCGGCGGACGCCTGCTGGCGCTGCTGGCCGAACAGCACGCCGCCTTGCGCGCACGCGGCTTCGATCTGCGCCTGATCGCCGCGGCCAATTCGCGCAAGGCGCTGATCGACGCATCGGGCCTCGAAGCCGGCACGCTGGCGGCACGGCTCGCCGCCGCCGAGGACCGCACGCTGGCGCAGTGGTCGCACGAACTGCTCGGCCGGCCCGAGCGGCCGCTGATCCTGATCGACTGCACCGCCAGCGCCGAGGTCGCCGCGCAGTATCCGGACTGGCTCGCGGCCGGCATCGACATCGTCACGCCGAACAAGCACGGCCCGTCGGCAGCGGCGCCGCTGGCCGATGCGATCGCCGCCGCGCAGCGCCAGTCCGGCGCGCGCCTGCTGCACGAGACGACGGTCGGTGCGCAGCTGCCGCTGTTGCGCACGCTGCGCGAGCTGACCTCGGCCGGCGATCGCGTCCAGACGCTGGAAGCGGTGCTGTCGGGCACGCTGTCGTACGTGCTCGGCCGCGTGCAGCAGGACGTGCCGTTCTCGGTGGCGGTGCGCGAGGCGGTCGCGCTCGGCTACGCCGAGCCGCATCCGGGCGCGGACCTGTCCGGCGCCGATGCGGCACGCAAGCTGGTGATCCTGCTGCGCGCGCTCGGCGTCACGGCCGATCTCGACGCGATCGACCTGCAGCCGCTGGTCGGCGCCGAGCATCTGGCCGAGCCCGATGCGGCGCGGCTGCTTGATGCGCTGGTCGATCAGGATGCGCACTGGCGGCAGGCCGTCGCCGAAGCGCGTGCGGCCGGCGAATGCTGGATCTACCGCGCGAGCTGGCACGAGGGCGTCGCCCGGCTGCGCGCCGAGCGGGTGCCGCTCGGTCATCCGCTGGCGCGGCTGCTGCCGTGCGAGAACGCCTTGCGCCTGTCCAGCAGCTACTACCGCGCCGCGCCGCTGACGGTGGCCGGACCCGGCGCCGGGATCGATCTCACCGCGGCCGGCGTCTTCGCCGACCTGCTCGAGGTGATCGCGCGCCATCAGCCGGTCGAGCCGCGCCGTCCCGTCGCGAGCGCCGAGCCGCTGCGCGCGGTGGCCTGACCGCACCGGACCGGCCGATCGCCCGCAGGCGTCAGCGTGCGCAGGCGGCGCGCGCGCCACGGGACCGGCCGGCAGCGTGCTTCGGCGACCGCTTGGGCTAAAGTCGCCGTCCGCACCGACGCCGTCGCCGAGAGGGCATGAGCGCACGCATCCTCTACCGATTCGGAGACTTTCTTCTGTGCCCGGCCACGCGCGAGTTCCGGCAGGGCGGCGTCGTGCTGCCGGTGCCGGCGCGCGTGTTCGATTGCCTGGTCTACCTGATCGAGCATCGCGACCGCGCGGTCGGGCGCGACGAGCTCGGTGCGGCCGTCTGGGGGCGCACCGACGTGTCCGAGCCGCAGCTGACGCAGGCGATCCTGCGCGCCCGGCGTCTGCTCGGCGAGGGCAGCGGCCAGCCGAGCTGCATCCGCACGATTCCGAAGTTCGGCTATCGCTGGGCCTGCGAGGTGAGCGTCGCGCCGTCCGAGCCCGACACGCCGGCGTCCGTGCCGGCGGCACCGGCGAGCGGCGAGCCGGTGGTCGAGGCATCGGCCGCCGCGGCGCCTGCGGACGCCGAGCCGAAGCCGCGGCTCCGATGGCGCACCACCGTCGCCGCACTGGCGGCGATCCTGGCCGCGCTGGCGCTGGCCGTGATCTGGCGCGAGCAGCCGGCGCCTGCGCCGTCGGCGCTGCCGGCCGTGTCGCCGTCCGGTGCGCTGGTCGTGCCGGTGGAGGTCGGCAGCGGGCGCGATCACGCCTGGGTGCGGCTGGGGGCGATGGACATAATCGCGCAGCGTCTGCGCGCGGCCGGGCTCGCCGTGGCACCGAGCGAAACCACGCTGGCCCTGCTTGCCGTGCAGCCCGCTGCCGAAGACCTCGACGCGCTGGCACGGCGCGTCGGTGCGAGCTGGATCGTCGCCAGCCGGGCCGACCGCAGTGCCCGCGGCTGGCGCGTCGGCCTGCGCGCGACCGATGCCGGCGGGCGGCAGCGGATCGCCTCCGGCGAGGCCGAGGACGTCCTGACCGCCGTGCAGGTCGCGACCGACGCGCTGCTCGCGCAAATCGGTCTGAGCGCGCCGCCGGCTGCGACGCGTGATCCGGCGGTCGAGGAGGTTCTGCAGCGCGCGCAGGCGGCGATGCTCGAGAACGACCTCGAAGGCGCCGCGCGCATTCTGACCGACACGCCGCTGCCGGCTTCCGCGCAGCCCGAGCTGCGCTACCAGCTCGCCTCGCTGGCGCACCGGGCCGGGCGGCTCGACGAGGCCGCGCGGATGCTGCAGGACCTGCTCGACGACGAGTCCGCTGCGGCCGACGGTGCCTTGCGCGGCCGCATCCACTACGGCCTCGGCGCGATCGCGATGATGCGCGATGGGGCCGCGGTGGCCGAGCAGGCGTTCGAGCAGTCGCTGCAGTCGCTGGACCGGGAGCGCCAGCGCCTGGACTACGGCAAGGCGCTCGCCGGCCGCGGCGGCGCGCGGCTGACGCTCGGCCGCGTCGGCGAGGGTCTGGACGATCTCGGCGAGGCACGCGTGCTGCTCGAACAGGCCGGCGACCGCCTGGCACTGGCCCGGTTGAACCTCAACTACGGCATCGCCTTGCTGCTGCGCGACCGGCCGGCCCAGGCGGTGGCCGCGTTGACCGAGGCTTTGAACCAGCTGGAACCGTTCGGCGCGCTCAACGAGCGCGCCCACGGCTACTCGGCCCTGGTCAATGCACGGCTGGCGCTGCTCGATCTGGCCGGCGCACGTGCTGCCAACGAGGCCGCGCGCGCGCTGCTGGCGCGGATCGGCGATCCGCTGAGCCGGGCCGAGATCCTGATCGACCGCGCCGCGCTGCTGATCGCCGACGGTCGCTACGCCGAACTGGATACGACGTTCGAGACGCTCGCCGCGCTCGGCCTCGCCGATCACGCCCGTCTGGACGGCCGCCGCGACGCGCTGCGCGCGCGCTGGGCCTGGGACCGCGGCGATGCGGCGGCCGCGGCCGATGCCGCACGCGCGGCGGTCGCCAAGCTCGCGGCGAGCGAGCCGGACGCGGCGGCGGAGGTGCTGCTGCTCGGCCAGCGCGCGCTGCTGGACCAGGGGCGCGGCGAGGAGGCGGCGGCTGCGCTGGCGGCGGCCGCGCCGATGTTCGGCGCGACGCTCGACGGCCGCATGCCGATCGGCCTGCGTCTGGCGCGCGCCGAGCTGGCCGCCGCCACCGGCCAGCCGTCGGCCGCGGACGAGTTCGCGGCGGCGCAGGCCGACGCCGATGCCCGCGACGTGCCGGCCCAGTCGCTCGCGGTCGCCGTGTCGATCGTGCCGTACCTGCTGCGCAGCGGCCGCGCCGAGGCCGCCAGTGCGGTCGTCGGGCGCCTGCCGGCCGCCGCGTCGGACGTCTTCGAAGGTGCCCTGCTGCAGGTGCGCATACACCAGGCGCTCGGCCACCGGCAGACCTGGGCCGAGGCGCTGCAGCACGCCCGCTCGCTGGCCGGCGCCCGGCCGATCCCGGTCGATCTGCAGTCGCCGCCGTCGAACGCTCGGATCGCCGGAAGCCGCTGAACGCCGCTGCGGCGCTCCGTTAGCGTGCGGTTAGGACATTCCAACCGCCCGGCAACCCGCCGCGAGCGACAACGATCTCGGCGTTCGGAGAATCGGACGGGCC
>NZ_DATKFQ010000023.1:0-30069 GCF_035511235.1 Dokdonella sp. | reverse complement strand
GACGCGCTGGGCAGCGTGACGCGCAAGACCGACGCCTTGGGCGTGCGGGTGCAGGACCGGGTCTACGAGCCGTTTGGCGAATCGCTGGAAGTGACGACGCGCGCACCGCAGTGGCCGCAGGGCATGGCGTATACCGGTCATGTGCTGGACAACCTGACCCGCATCACCTACGCCCAGGCGCGCTACTACGATCAGTTGATGGGTCGGTTCATGAGCGTCGATCCGGTTGCACCGGACGCGGGCAGCTTCAATCGATACTGGTATGCCAACAATAATCCCTACAACAACATCGATCCGGATGGAAGAGAAGTCTACGATTGTCGAGGCAAGTCTGATTGCGCAGGTGAAATAAAAATCGCCGATCTAAATGAAGGTGACTCGGTTATTACTAATGGAGCTACTGTCGAAGTCGGAAAGAGCCGAGTTACGGTCACACTTAACAACAAGGGACAAACTGGCGCCAATGCTGCGAGAACCGGGCCCGTGCTCGTTCCGAAGGCTCCTGCCGGAGTGAATGTGGATAAAAATATCGCGCAAGCTGGGGATATGTCGCCGTTTGAGTTCAGGAATCATGTAAAAAACAAAGGCCCTTGGGATTACAAGCAGCTGGATGGCGAATTCGAGCCTTTTGGGAACTTCAACTATGGTGCTACGGGGCGAGCCGTCGGTTTTCCGTCCTCGACGCTATTGCAAAGAGCCGGTGCTGCACAAAGCGCAGCAAGAACGTCGCGCCCCGGATGGGGCCATCACGGCGGCTGGCTGCCAGGAACCGGAAGTGGTGATAACGGCGACGATCCGATCGATCAGTTTTGGATTCAGCAGGGTATTCGATATGAAGGCAGATAGGTTCCGTTACTTGCGCGAGATTCTCGCTGTAACTTGCCTGGCCTTGGGGGCATGCTCTCCATTGCCTGACTGCGATCAGAATATCCGTGATCAGATCGTATCCCCAGATGGTTTGATGAAAGCAGCCCTGCTGGACATGCAATGCGGGGCAACTACTGCTGATGCGACTTGGGTCCTGATGACGGCGTCGAGTAAGAAGTTTGATGTGAAGAAGGATAATATTGCTGTATTTGAAGGGCGTGTGGATATTAGATGGGAAAAGAAGGATCTGGTGGTTGTCTATGGTGATTCGGTCCCATCTGTGATGATAAAAAACAAGGATCAAACCAGCATCCGATACGAAGGAGTATCGGCGCCGGCTCGATAGCTTGAATGCTCGTAAACTCCTCCCTTTGCGATCGGGTACCGGGGCGGGCGGGAGTCGCTGAAAGTGACGACCCGCGCGCCGCAGTGACCGCAGGGCAGGCTCTCAACGCCGACGCGATAAGAAAATAGATGCCCTGCTCGCCGCTTGGCTTCCAGCCGGGCGAGCGGATGGCGGTCTCAAGAAACAAGCGCAACACGTTGTGAGTGAGCAGCGATTTCCTTGCCCATCATCTCGGCCGGAGTCATTCAGCCCAGCGCCTGCCACGGCCGCCCCCTTCATCAGCTTGGCGACGTGGTTGAGTTCTTCCTGGCTGATGGGACAGGTCCAAGCCCTTGGGCATGAACTGACGCAGCAGGCCGTTGGTGTTCTCGTTGCTGCCACGCTGCCAGGGCGCATGCGGATCGGCGAACCAGATGTCGATGTTCAAGCGCTTGGACAGTTCGGCGTGGCAGGCCAGTTCGCTGCCGCGGTCATAGGTCAGGCTCTCGCGTAGGAACGCCGGCAGCTTCTTCATCTGGCGCGTGAAACCTTCCAGTGCATCCTCCGCCGTGCAGCCCTCCATTTGGCACAGCACGACGAAGCGCGTCTTGCGCTCCACCAGCATACCCACGCAGGAGCGGTTGAAGGCGCCCTTGATGAGATCCCCTTCCCAGTGTCCAGGCAGTTTGCGCTTGGCGATTTCCTCGGGCCGGTGCACGATGCAGCGCTTCCGGCACGAATCCGCCGGTCGCCGCCGTCGAGCGGCGCCGACCGCGACGCGGCTTCCCCTGCCTTCAGCGAGCCGCGCGGATACGCATAGATGGCCGCATAGATCGTCTCGTGGCTGACCTGACGAGCCGGTTCGTGGCTCGCTGGAACATTAGGCCATGAAATTGAGATTCATTCGGAGAGGCAGATGAAAATTCTGGGCCCATGGAAGGAGTATTCAGAGTATCATCGTAGAGAGCGAGAAGCTTACGATTATAATATCGGTACAGCTTGGTCGTTCGGGAACTCCGAAGAAGAAGTGGCTGAGTTTGTAAGGAGAGGCAATTCTCATGGAGGCAATTAAAGTGATTTTTTTCTTGTTAACTTTGTTGCTCACCAATGCCAGCCTGGAGGCAGCGGAACAAGAAAAACTTACGCTTCGCGCGGAAGTCGTAGATGGCATTCTGATTGCGGTGCTGAAAAATAATTCATCTAAAGCGGTTGATGTCTATGGCAATTATCAATCAATTGATCCCGAAGTGGATTCGGGTTTCTTTCTGGAGATAAAGGGCTCGCTTGGAAAGTTGAGAAATTATTGCGGAATGATCAATCAGGGGGTTCCTGAGAGATTTGCCCTAAAGTCCGGAAAAGACCTGGTTTTCTCCGTGGAAATGTGGGTGCTGGGCGCATCACATTGCCTGGAGGATAGATCTTATACTTTAAGAGTTATATATATAAATAACGCCAAGTCGACTAATAGGTCTGAATTTTATTCAAATTCAATATCTTTCAATGCAGAATTCTTCACTAATTGATCTTGTGACGTGCTCTCAGGCTGTTGATATTCACCGTTCCCCGTATAGCGTGATAGGTTGGATCGATCATAAGTTCCTGCAATGAAGCGGGTTACTGCCGGCGTTGGCGCGCTACGGCCGTGACCTGCCCGTGTTCTTCGATCCACCGTAGGCTTACCCGCTGACAGACACCGCATAAGTAGATCTTTCTGGCATCGGTTCCAAGCCAGGAGGTTCCATGCACATCCAGGTTCACCGAGACGCAGATCGTCGCGACGCTGAAGCAGGCCGATGCCGGCGTGCCCGTCAAGGACATCTGCCGCCAGATCGGTATCAGCACGGCGACGTACTACCAGTGGAAGAGCAAGTACGGAGGCCTCGAGGCCTCCGAGTTGCGGCGGATCAGAGAGCTGGAGGCCGAGAATTCGAAACTCAAGCGGATGTACGCCGAGCTCGCGCTCGACAACGCGGCCATGAAGGATCTGATCGAAAAAAAACTCTAGGGCCGGCGCGCAAGCGTGAGGCCGTGCGGTACCTGATCGAGGTGCACGCACGACCGCTGCGTCGGTCCTGTGCATGCGTCGGGCTTGCGCGCGCAGCGTGGTACGCACCACCGCTCGACTGGACGATGCACGATGCCGAGCTGATCGCGGCCATCGCACGCGTCGTCGAAGATCGACCCAGCCGAGGATTCGGGAAATGCAGCGATGTGCTGCGCAGGACGCGTCCGGCCTGGAACCCGAAAAGAATCTATCGCGTGTACAAGGCCATGCGGCTCAACCTGCGCTGCGCTGCGAAGCGCCGCCTGCCCAAGCGCGATCGTGTCGCGCTGTACGTCCCGAGGCTCCCCGACACCGTCTGGTCGGCGGACTTCACGAGCGACGCTCTGGCCTGCGGCCGGCGCTTTCGCACGTTCAACGTAGTCGACGACTTTAACCGCGAGGTGCTGCACATCGAGGTCGACACGTCGATCAATTCGCATCGCCTGGTACGCGTGTTCGAGCAACTCAAGCGCGATCACGGCTTGCCGCAAGTTGTTCGCTCCGAGCGCAAAGCCTGCCCTCGGGGCACAACGGCCCGGAATTCCTTGGCGAAGCGTTCACGAGCTGGCTCCAAGCCAACGGCGTCGCGATCCGGTACATCCAGCCCGGCAAGCCGAACCAGAACGCGTTCGTCGAATGCTTCAACCGCACCTTCCGCGAAGAAGTGCTCGACCAGCACCTATTTGCTCGGCTTGACGACGTCCGCGAAGCGACTCACTGGTGGATGATCGATTACAACGAAGAACGATCCCACGATTCACTCGGTGGCCTGACACCCGCCGAGTTCCGCAACCGACAGGCCCGAAGTTCTACTTTTGAAGTGTCTGCTTGACGGGGGAGCTTACGCACCAGCAGAGCTCGACCGCGAGGCTTCATCGGGCATGGTGATGCAGGTTCATCCGGCTCCTGGGGAGGGTTTCGTAACCCCCATCTTCCTGGATTGCCCCGGATGAAAAAAGCTACTGAGAGATCACAACTAGCCGTCGAACCCGCTGACGAACACCGGGTCGGGCCGGCTGCCGGTCAGGGCGCCGATCGTCGGCGGCGTCTCCGGCGGTCGCGCGACCGCGCCGCCCGGCAGCGGCGCCTGCCGGATCGGCGGCAGCGACAGCGGCAGCGGCGTCGGTCCCGGGAACGGCCAGGCGGCCGGACTGACCGGCGCGGCATTGCCGGCCTGGCTCAGCGGACTGTCCGGGGCCGGCCGCAGGTCGAGGGCCTGAACCGACACGAAGCCGGGCGCGCCGCCCTGGCGCGTATCGATCCATTCGGACGGCAGCTCGGTCGCGCCGAGGTCGACCCAGTTGTTCGAGCCGGCGACGCGCCGGCCCTGGCTCCAGACCGCCTCGACCGCGCGCTCGACGCGCAGCGTGCCCGACGTCGTGCGATGCAGGACGTTGTTGTGCGCCTCGACCGACTCCAGGCCGTCGAACAGGCGGAACACGGTATAGCTCGACGCGCTGCCGGTCGCCACGATCGTGTTGTTGACGATCCGGTAGCGGCCGCGGCTCTCGCCGGTGCCGTCGCCGCCCAGGCGCATGATCGCGCCGAACGAGCCGGCGTGGACGATCACGTTGCCGAGCACTTCGGAGTCCTCGCGTGCCAGCCCCACACTCCAGCCAGCCTGCTGCGTGAACTGGTCCGGGCCGATCAGCTCGATCTCGTGGTAGTAGGCGTTCTCGAACCAGTTGTAGTGGATCTCGTTGCGCTCGGCGCGGCTCTTCAGCAGATTGCCGCCGAGGCCGTCGTGCACGTAGTTGTAGCGCATCCGGAACACCGCGCCGGGGTAGGCCACCTCATCGGTCTGGATGTACAGCGCATGGCGGCCGTCGCCGCCGCCGGCGTTGCGGACCTCGCTGTATTCGAGCGTGATCGAGCCGGAATCCTGGTCGCTGGACAGGATGCCCTGGCCGGTGCAGTCGCGGACCAGCAGGTCGCGCAGCACGATCTCGGCGGCGTTGACGAACAGGCAGCGCGCGCTGCCGCCGGTGATCTCGAACCCCTCGATGACGACGTGGTTGGACAGGCGCAGCTCCAGCGTGTTGGCGCCGCCGCTCAGCACCGGGCGCTGCCCGCCGACGCGCAGTCCGCGCAGGACGATCGGTGCGGTGGCGGTGCCGGACTGGCGCAGCACGGCGCCGCCCGCGTAGGTGGTGCCGCCGTCGACCTCGACGACGTCGCCGGGCCGCAGCGTGACCGCGGCGAACAGCGCCTGCAGCGAGGCGTGCGGTCGGCCGGGTCCGACCGTATAGGTGGCCGCAGCGGCCGGAACGGCGGCGGCGAGCGCGAGAACGGCGGCGAGCAGGCGGTTCATGAACGGCGTGGATCAGGGGAGGACGGCGATAGCGTCCACGGCCCGGACCGCGCGGACTGCGATGGACTTCGCAGCTGACGCAGCCGGGGCACCGGAACGGCGCCGGCGCCGCGCTTGTCAACGCGGCGCCGCTGACGGAACCTTCACGGCTGGTTCCGCCGAATGACGCTCCCACGTGCCGATCCTCGACGCGCAACAGGCGCGACTGCTGCATCTGTCGGCCCAGGGCCTGCTCTCGACGCCGCGGCGGCGTGCCGTGGCAGCCGACGTGGTCGCGGCGATCGAGCGGATGGCCCTGCTGCAGATCGACACGATCCACGTCGTCGCGCGCAGCCCCTACCTCGTGCTTTTCTCGCGGCTCGGCGACTATCGGCCCGAATGGCTCGACGCGGCCCTGGCCGACGGCGCGATCTTCGAGTGCTGGTCGCACGAGGCCTGCTTTGCGCCGGTGTCGGACTATGCGCTGCACCGCGCCGCGCGTTCGCTGCGCGGCCATCACTGGTCGATGAAGCATGCGCTGCGGATCGCGCGCGACCACGCCGAGCCGCTGCGGCGCCTGCTCGACCACGTGCGTGCGAACGGCGCCGTCAAGGCCGCCGACTTCGAGCGGCCGCCGGGACGCGCCAGCGCCTGGTGGGGCTGGAAGGACGAGAAGCGCTGGCTGGAGGCCGCGTTCGCGCTCGGTGATCTGATGATCGCGCGGCGCGAGAACTTCCATCGCGTCTACGACCTGCCCGAGCGCGTGATCGGCCGCGTCGTGCCCGGCTGGAACGAGGCGCCGCTGCCGGCCGCCGAGGTCGAGCGGCGCCAGATCGAGACCGCGGTCAAGGCGCTCGGCATCGCGCAGGCCGGCTGGATCGCCGATTACTTCCGCAGCGGGCGCCGCCACCGCGACGCCGATCTCGACGCGGTGGTCGAGCGCGGCACGCTGCTGCGTGTCGAGGTGCGCGGCTGGGACGCCCCCGGTTACGTGCACTGCGACCGTGCCGACGAACTGGCGAAGGCGCTCGCCGGCGCGCTGCGTGCCAGCCATACCACGCTGCTGTCGCCGTTCGATCCGGTGGTCTGGGACCGCGCGCGCGCCGCGGCGATGTTCGGCTTCGACTATCGGCTGGAATGCTATCTGCCGGCCGGGCGGCGCCGCTACGGCTACTTCGTGCTGCCGATCCTGCGGCGCGGGCGCCTGTGCGGACGGCTCGACGCGAAGGCGCACCGCAGCGAGGAGACGTTCGAGGTCAAGACGATCCATCTCGAACCCGGCGTGGCCATGTCCGATGCGCTGCTGGCCGATCTGTCCGCCGCGTTGCGGCGCTGCGCGGCCTGGCACCGCACGCCGCGCGTGGTGATCGGCCGCAGCGCGCCGCGCGAACTGACGCGCGCGCTGCGTTCGCGTCTTGAGAGCGATGCCCGATGAGCGGTCGCTACGAAACCGTCGCCAGGCCCGAACTGCCGGCCGTGCTGCGCGGCATCGCGCTGTTCAAGTTCGCGAAGGCCGTGATGCTGGCCTTGCTCGGCGTGGCGTTGTGGATACTGGACGATCCGTCGACGCTGCAGCGCCTCGCGCACGCGCTGGCGCCGTTCGCGGCCGGCCACCACCTGCTCGCCGGATGGTTCGGCGCGGTGCCGGCCGCCGTCGGCGCGCACTGGCATGCGCTCGCGGCGGCCGTGACGGTCTATGCGCTGATCTTCCTGGCCGAAGGTATCGGCTTGTGGCGCGGGCGCCGCTGGGGCGCATGGCTGACGGTCGCGGTCGGTGCTTCGCTGATCCCGCTCGAGCTCTACGAGTGGGCCGGCCATCACACGGCGCTGCGCGGCGCCGTGCTGATCGTCAATGCGGCGATCATGATCTACCTGTGGCGCCTGATGCACCGGCGCCGGCGGCAGGTCCCCGCATCGTGAAGCGCATGACCGTCCTCGCCCTGCTGGCCCTCGTCGCGGGCTGCCGCGACGGCGGACCGCCGGCCGCGGACACCGGGCCCGCGCCGCCGGCTCCTGCCGTCGCGGCGGCGGAGCCGGACGCGCCCGTGGCCGCGACGCCCGCAGCGCCTGCGGACGTGGCCGCGACACCGCCGTCCGATCCAGGGACCGCGCGCATCGACCCGGGCGCGCACGGCGATACGCAGGCCGCCGACTCGGCGCGCTGCCTTGCGCGCACCGGCGATGCGGTCTCGCGCGAGGCGCAGGCGATCCATCGCTGGGTCGATGCCGCCGGCATCGTCCACTACGCCGATCGCGCGCCGCCCGGCACGGTCCGCGAGCATCGTCGCATCGCCTTGAGCGGCGTGCCGCCGATCAGCGTCGAGGCGACCGGGTACGACGTCAACCTGCCGTCCGACGTCCATGCCCGCGCGGTCGCCGACGCGGTCGCGATCGACCGCGTCCTGCGCCAGGTGTTCGAGGCCGACGGCGACGACCGCCTCGCGCTGCGCATGGTCTTCGTCGCCTCGACCGAAGCCTATGCGCGTTTCGTCGGCGAAGCGGCCCTGGCGCGCTCGGCCGGCGCCTATTCGGCGCGCGAGCGCACCGTCTACGTGCGCATGCAAGGAGATGCGGCACTGACGTTCCGCGTGCTGCGCCACGAGATCGTGCATGCCCTGGTGCACGAGCGCGTCGGCAATCTGCCGACGACGCTCAACGAAGGCCTGGCCGGCTACTTCGAGCGGTTCGAGGCGGCCGGTCAGGGCGGACGCGTCGATCTCTCCGGGCTCGGCGCGCGCCTTGCCGCAGCGGCTCCGTCGGATCCCGCAGCGGCGCTGACCGATCTGCTCGCGCTCGACGGCCCGGCCTTCTATCGCAACGAGCCCGAGCGCCGCTACGCGCAGGCGCTGGCCCTGGTCGCGGTCCTGATGCGCGACGCCGCCGGCCGTGCCGCGCTTGGCGAGGTGCTCGCGCGGCAGCGTGCCCAGGCCTGCGATCCGATTGCGATCGAGGCCGTGCTCGATGCGCGCTATCCGGGCGGCTTGGCGGCGCTGGCCGACGACCTGGCCGCCTGGATGCGCGCACCGGATACCGCTGCCCCGCACTGGTAACGCGACGGCGGGCGCTGCGCAAAATGGAAAAGTATATGAGCCGTCCCGTGCGCTCCGGTCGCACCTCGCACGCGCCTTTGCGATGCGCTAAATCCCGGAATTGAAAAGTGTTTTCGAGACCCCGTGCCGACCCGGACTTGCAATCGATTTCCTGAGCAAAAACCGTCGCTTCCGTAAAAAGTCTGGAGTAGACTCGGCGCATCGGACGGGCAGGGTGATGGACCGGATTGGCGCATGCAGCGGGCGCGATGCCCGACGTATCGCGTCCGGCGCGTCCCCCGCGATCCGGTATCGGCAGCGTCCCGATCGGATGCGATTCAAGTCAACCTGATATTCGTGGAGAGTTTCATGTCGGACCGTCAGCTCGGCACCGTCAAGTGGTTCAACGAAAGCAAAGGTTTCGGTTTCATCAGCCGCGAAAACGGCCCCGATGTGTTCGTGCATTTTCGTGCGATCAGCGGCTCGGGCTTCCGTACGCTTCAGGAAGGCCAGCGCGTGAGCTTCCGCGTCGTGCAGGGCCAGAAGGGGCTGCAAGCAGAAGACGTCACCGCCGTTTGAACGACGACCTCTTCGGGATCGCGGCCGCGCGGCGGCCGCGATCCTCTTCCCGCCGCGGCCGCCCGCTGCGCAGGCCCCTCGGCGATGACCGTTCCGGCATCGGCATTCGCGGCATTCCTGCTTGACGCTCTCCTTCGATCCGCCTGCCGGAGCGCCGTCCGGCGATCCGCGCGTCACGCCGTCGCTCGCGCGCGATGCGTCGGTCCGTGTCCGCTCCGCCGACGGCGTCGAAGCCGACCTCGCGCTCACGCTGCCGCGCGATGCGAAGGTGGGCCTGTTCTGGCTGCCGGCGCTCGGCGTGGCCGCGCGTCATTACGCGGGCTTCGCCGACGCGCTGGCGGTCCGCGGCATCGCGGTGGCGCGTCACGAATGGCGCGGTCACGGATCGAGTAGCGTGCGCGCCTCGCGCCGTTGCGACTGGTCGTATCGCGAACTGCTCGATCTCGACGTCCCCGCTGCGCTGCACGCGGCGAACGAGGCCGCGCCCGGCGTGCGCTGGGCCATCGGCGGCCACAGCCTCGGCGCGCAGCTGGCGATGCTGACCTGGCTGCGCCGTCCCTCGGATCTGCACGGGCTAGCCGTGGTCGCCGGCGGCGTGCCGTGGTGGCGCCATTTCCGCGGCGCGCAGGCGCTGGCGTTCCGCGCGGTGCTGGCGATGCTGCCGCTGCTGACCGCGGCCGCCGGCCACTTCCCGGGGCGACGGCTCGGCTTCGGCGGCCGCGAGGCGCGTGGCGTGATGCGCGACTGGGCGGCCAGCGCGGTCACCGGCCGCTATGCGAGCGCGGACGATCGGCCGGCGCCGGCTGCATCGTCGCGTCCGGTGCTCGGTATCGGCTTCGAGCGCGACGGCCTGGTTCCGCGATCGGCGCTCGAGGATCTGCTCGCCCGCACCGGCAGCCCAGTGCCGACGGTCGCCGTGCTGGGCGCGCATGACCTCGCCGGCGTGACGCCGGATCATTTTTCATGGATGCGCCGGCCCGAGCCGCTCGCGCATCGTCTGGCCGCCTGGCTGCACACTGCTTCGGAGTTCGTCTGATGTCCTCGTTGTTCTCGCCTCTGACCCTGCGCGGCATGACGCTGCGCAACCGCATCGCGGTCTCGCCGATGTGCCAGTACTCGGCCGTCGACGGCGTGCCGCAGGCCTGGCATCTGGTCCATCTGGGCAGCCGTGCCGTCGGCGGTGCCGGCCTGGTGATCACCGAGGCCACGTCGGTCGAGGCGATCGGCCGGATCTCGCCTTGGGATACCGGCATCTGGAACGAGGCCCAGGCCGAGGCCTGGCGGCCGATCGTGCGCTTCATCCGCGAGCAGGGCGCCGTCGCCGGCATCCAGCTCGCGCATGCCGGCCGCAAGGCCAGCACCGAGGCGCCGTGGCGCGGCGGCGGTCCGCTGCCGCCCGGCACCGCGCCGGGCTGGCAGACGGTCGCGCCGTCGGCACTGGCGTTCGCGCCCGGCCATCCGCTGCCGCAGGCGCTCGAAGCGGCCGAGGTTGCGGCGATCGTCGACGCGTTCCGTGCCGCGGCGCTGCGGGCGCTGGCGGTCGGGTTCGAGCTCGCCGAGATCCACGCCGCGCACGGCTATCTGCTGCACCAGTTCCTGTCTCCGCTCAGCAACCACCGCGACGACCGCTACGGCGGCAGCTTCGCCGGCCGCATTCGCCTGGTCTGCGAGGTCGTCGACGCGGTGCGCGCGGTCTGGCCCGACACGCTGCCGCTGATCGTGCGCCTGTCGGCGACCGACTGGATCGACGGCGGCTGGGACATCGAGCAGAGCGTCGCGCTGTCGCGCGAGCTGGCCGGGCGCGGCGTCGACCTCGTCGACGTGTCGTCCGGCGGTCTGGCGCCGGGCGCGTCGATTCCGGTCGGACCGGGTTACCAGGTGCCGTTCGCCGCGCGGATCCGCCGCGAGTCGGCGATCGCGACCGGCGCGGTCGGTCTGATCACCGAGCCCGAGCAGGCCGAACGCATCGTCGCCGACGGCGAGGCCGACCTGGTGCTGCTGGCGCGCGAGCTGCTGCGCGATCCGTACTGGCCGCGCCGCGCGGCCCGCGCACTGGGCGCGCCGATCGAGGCGCCCGAGCAGTATCACCGCGCCTGGTAGCGCGTCGCGGCGGTGCACCCGTCGCTCCGGCACTGCGGTCCGCTCGCGCACGGGGCGCAGTGCAGGCGCGTATCGGGTGACGGGACGCGCACCGGCCGAGCGTCCGCCGACGCCGGCACCCTGAGCGCTCGAGGCGTGCGATCCTGGCGACGGGCGGGGGCCGAGCGCGTGTGCCGGTCGATCGAATGCCGCTTGCGATCGCCCGCACGGCTGCGGTGGCCTCGCGATGGCCGGCGCGGCGCCGACCAGGACCTCGATGCCTCGCGAGCGACCGACGTGTGGACGCATCCAGGGCTCTCCTAGTGCCGTTGCGGCGATCCCGATATGCTCTCGGACGACCGTTTGTGGCGGGTCGAGGAGTCAGCCATGCGCCGCTTCGCCAGCTTCCGCGAGTTCTATCCGTTCTACCTGTCCGAGCACGCCCATCCGGTGTGCCGGCGCCTGCACTTCATCGGCAGCCTGCTGGTGCTGGCGGTGATCGCGTTCGCGCTGGCGAGCGGACGGCTGGCCTGGCTGCTGCTGGTGCCGGTGATCGGCTACGGCTTCGCCTGGATCGGCCATTTCGCGTTCGAGAAGAACCGGCCGGCGACGTTCGAGCATCCGCTCTACAGTCTGGCCGGCGACTGGGTCATGTTCTGGGACGTGCTGCGCGGGCGCGTCCGTCTCTGATCGTGGCGCGGCGCGGCGCATATCTCGCCGGATCGGCAGCACCTCGCCTCGTGTGGCCGTCGCTGCGGCCGGGATAAAGCGCTTCAGCGGTAGTCGCGGTGGCAGTCGTCGCAGGCGTTCTCGACCGCGGTCAGCGCCGTGGCCTGCGCCGGGCACGCAGCGGCTGCGGTCGCTTCGGCGATGCGTGCGCGCAGACTGTCGGCGTAACGCCTGAAGACGCGCTCGTCCTCGCCGCCGGGCAGGAAGGCCGGTTCCAGATCGGCGGCGAGCAGGCCGAGCAGGCGCAGCCGTGACTCGTTGCCGGCGCAGTCGCCGGCCGCCGTCGCACGCGCCGTGCCGAGCGCATGCTTCATGACGTTCATCATCGCCCGCGGATAGGTATCGCGCGGCCGCGTCAGGGCCATCGCCATCAACGCGCAGAGCAGGCCGACGAACAGGCCGACGCCGACGCAAGCCAGATAGCGCATCGCTCAGCCACCCTGCGGCAGGCGCGGGCGGCGGCGCAGATTGGCCAGCAGCAGGCTGGCCAGGCCGAGCAGGATCTCGTCGATGAACGGGATGAAATCCGGAATCAGCACGTCGGCCACGAACAGCGCGATCGTCAGCAGCGCCAGACGCGGAAAGCGCAGATCCTGCGCCCAGCGCAGCAGACGGCGGGTCAGGGGATTGGGCATCGGCGGCTCCGCGGCGAACGAGGCGCTACGATGGGACCGGCGACCGTCGCGTGCAAGAGGCGCCGGTGCGGCCGGCGGCGGCGTTTCGGTGTACGCTCCGCGCCCGCATGAACGCCCCGCCCGACGAACGCGCCCCCGCCACGGCCGCCGATCCACGCTTCGCCGGCGTCGACCGGCTGTACGGCGTCGGCAGTGCGGCACGCCTGGCCGGCCGCTCGGTCTGCGTGGTCGGCGTCGGCGGCGTCGGATCGTGGGTCGTCGAGGCGCTGGCGCGCAGCGGCGTCGGCCGGCTGACGCTGATCGATGCCGACGACGTCTGCGTCAGCAATACCAATCGGCAGCTGCACGCCTATGCCGGCCAGTACGGACGCAGCAAGGTGGCGGTCATGGCCGAGCGCGCGCGCGCGATCAACCCGTCGATCGAGGCGACCGCGGTCGAGGAATTCCTGACGCCGGGCTCGATCGAGCGGCTGCTGGCGGCCGGCCACGACCTCGTGCTCGACTGCTGCGACGCGTTCCGCGTCAAGGTCGAGACGATCGCCTGGTGCCGCCGGCGCAAGCTGCCGCTGATCGTCAGCGGCTCGGCCGGCGGCCGCACCGACCCCACGCTGATCCGCGTGCGCGATCTGTCTCGCACCGAGCAGGACGCCCTGCTCGCGCTGATCCGCAAGAAACTGCGCGAGGAGTTCCGGTTTCCGCGCGGTCCGAAACGCTACTTCGGCGTGCAGGCGGTCTACTCGCTCGAGAACGTCCAGTACCCGCAGGCCGACGGACGCGTCTGCGGCGTGCGGCCGGCCGCCGGCGATGCCGGCAAGCTCGACTGCGGCGGCGGACTCGGCGCGGTCACGCACGTGACCTGCGCGTTCGCGATGGCGATGGTCTCGCGCGCGGTTGCGCGCCTGCTCGAGGAGCGGCCGACCGGCGACTGACCGGCGTCTCAGCGCGCCGGTCTGGCCGCCAGCCCGAACAAGGCCGTGGCATTGGCGGTCGTCGCCTGCGCGATCTCAGCGGCCGGCACGCCGCGCAGCGCGGCGACCACGTCGAGCACCTCGACCAGGTGCGCCGGTTCGTTGCGTTCGCCGCGATGGCCCGTCCCGGGCTGGTCGGGCGCGTCGGTCTCGAGCAGCAGCTGCTCGATCGGCATCGCCGCGACGACGCGCCGCAGGCGCGCCGCGCGGGCATAGGTGACCGGTCCGCCGATGCCGAGGTGGAAGCCGAGCTTCCAGAGCTGGGCCGCCTGCTCCTCGCTGCCGGCGTAGCTGTGCACGACGCCGCGCAGCCCGCCGACGCGGCGCAGCGATGCGATGACGGCGTCGACCGCGCGCCTGGCGTGCACGATCACCGGCAGATCATGCTCGCGCGCCAGTGCGAGCTGCGCCTCGAAGAAGACCTGCTGCGCGTCGCGATCGAGCCCCTCGACGAAGAAGTCCAGTCCGCATTCTCCGATCGCGACCGGACGCTCGCGCACGATCCACTCGGCCAGTTGATCGAGGTGCCCGGACCGGTGTTCGGCCAGGAACATCGGATGCAGGCCGTAGGCCGCGTGCAAGCCCGGCGTCCCGGCACACAGGCGGCGCAGGCCCGGCCAGCCCGCGGCGGCGATCGCCGGCACGATCTGGTCGGTGACGCCGGCGGCGTGCGCGCGGGCCAGGACCGCGTCGCGGTCGGCGTCGAATTCGGCCGCGTCGAAATGGCTGTGGCTGTCGATGAGGCGCATGCCGTGACGCTAGCAAGCGCCGCCGGCGCCGTCGAGCCGGACGCCCAAGCGAAGACGGCGCCGCATCGCTGCGGCGCCGTCGTGCGTCATCGGTCGAAACGCCGCCGCGACCGGGCGGCGTGCACCGCTCAGGGCGCGTCGTCGAAGCCGTCGGCGAACAGCGTGTCGGACTGGCCGACATCGGTGATCGTGACCGACTCCAGGTCCAGCCACATGCCGGTCGCGCCGCCGTCGGCCTGTACCGACCAGGCGATCTTCTCGAAGAACTCCGGGCCGAACGTGCGGTTGATGCGCGCCAGGCTGTCCGAGTCGAACAGGTCGCCGCCCGGATTGAACAGCTCGAACTCCAGCGTCTGGCCGGCCGTCGCGGTCGGCGTCGAGAACAGGTGGATGCCATCGGACTTCGGATAGTCGTTGCTGAGGATCAGGCCCGGGCCTGCTGCGTTCGCCACCAGCGTCTCGCTGGCCGCACCGGACTCGAGCCGGAAGCTGTCGAGCACGACCGGATACTTGGTGGCCTGATCGGGCTCCATCTCCAGGGCGTCTTCGGCGGTGATGCGGAAGGACATGCTGACCTGGGTGCCGACCGGCAGACCGGCGAACGGGCCGCTGGTCAGATCGTTCCAGTTGACCGTGCCGGTCGCCTCGACCAGGGCCTGGGTCGCTTCCGATGCGTGCAGGTCGAGCACGAACGGGTTCAGGCCTACGTCGTTCATGCCCCAGCCGGCGATCGTCTTGCCGTCGGCGGAGACCGCCGATGCGGTCATCAGCGTCCAGCCGGCCGGGATTTCCGCGCCCTGTGCCGCGGCGTAGTCGGACAGCAGCTGCATGCCGGTCTCCGGCGTCCAGATCACCGCGCTGCGATCCCAGCCGAAGCCGCTGGCGCCGACCACCACGTTGCCGTCATCGCTGACGCCGAAGCCGAAGGCGGTGCCCATGAAGCCGATGAAGCCGATCGGCTGCACGCCGGTGGCGGCCGTCCAGCGCCAGGCCTCGCTGCCCAGCTCGGTCATCACGCTGGTGCCGACGACGACGCTGCCGTCGCTGTTGGTGGCCAGCGCCTCGCCGACGCCCTCGCCGTTGTAGGTCAGGTCGATCACCTGGTCGCCGCGCCAGATCACGCCGGTGCGGCCGCCGTTGTCCTGGTCGTTCCAGCCGACGATCGTGCTGCCGTCGGCACTGATGGCGTTGGCACGCGAGTAGTTGGCCGGCCGGTTGACCGGCAGGCGGGTCATGCCTTCCGCGGCGCTCCAGCGGAACGCGATCGGGTTGTTGGTCGCATCGTAGGCCAGACCGACCGCGACACCGGTATCGGAGACGTCATAGGCGGTACTGGCGTGACCGTCGAAACCGGGGCCGCCGCCGGGGAACGGACCGATCACGGTCGGACCGACGAGGTTGCTGTTGCTGTAGGCGACCGCGGCGACCGTATTGCCGTCGCCATCGGTCGTCGCGCCGGCCAGCGGCTGTCCCCATCCGCTCATGCCGTTGGTGTCGGAGAAGCCGGTGAGAATCTCGGCGCCGCGCGCCGGCGTCCAGCGCCAGGCGGCCTTGCCGGCGATGCCGCTGACGATGCGGCCGTTGTGCGACAGCCCGGTGGTCTGGCCCGCGGGCACGTCGATGACGGTGAACGAGGCGGCCTGCGCACCGCCGGCGAGCAGGGCGAGGGCGAAGGCGATTCCGGCGTGGAGCGTGGTGCGCATGCTGATCCCCGTAGGCAAGAGTCGATCGGTTCGAGGGTCGTGGGATCGCGTCAGGTGGGCGGTTCCACGATGCGCTCCAGTGTCCGTCCGTCGTCGGCCGATACGCATTCGCGCTTCATTCGCGCCCCGTTCGTGGCCCGCGAACGAGCGGCCAAACAATTGATTTCAATGGAAGGGCTTGGTGCCCATGTCGGCCATGCCGGCACCCGGCGGCGCGTTCAGTCCGTCCGGCAAGGTGCGTTCGCCGCTGAGGCTGCGGGCCCGCGCCAGGGCGCCCTGCCAGGCGTCGTGCTGGCCGAGCGCGTGGTACAGCCGGACCAGCAGCACCGCGCAGCCGTAGTCGCTGTCGGCCCAGCGCGCGACCTGGCCGACCACGGCGCTGGCGCGCTCCAGATCGCGGTGGCCGATCAGATAGTCGCCGTAGGCGGTCACCGCCTCGGCGACCAGCATCGGCACGCCGAGGCGGTCGGCGTCGACCAGCACCTGATCGAAGGCCGCGCGCGTGCGTCCCTCGTCGCCGGCCTGATCGGCGTTGCGCTCGGCCTGGGCGAGCCGTGCCAGCGCGAGCACGGCCGGATTGCCGCTGCGTGCAGCCCACTCGGCAAAGGCGTCGGTCTGCGCGGCGGCATCGGCGCTGCGCCGCTCCGCGCGCAGCGCGCGCGTCCAGATCAGCCAGGCCTGGGCGCGCTCGCGGTCATAGGTGACCGGCGCCTCGTCGGTCGCGGCGCGCCGCGCCGATGCGCCGGCCGCGGCCGGCCGGTCCTCGGCCGCGTCCAGCACGGCGGCGGCGAGCAGCGTGCGCCCCGGCATGCTGGCCTCCTGGTGCAGGTCCGGATCGCGCAGGATGCCGTCGAGCAGCGCGCGCGCTTCGGTCAGACGGCCGATCGCGGTCAGCGTGCGGGCGCGCTGCAGCCGCATCGAGCGGCGCGCCAGCGGATTCTCGAGCCGGCCGAGCAGGCTCCAGGCGCGGTCGCTGACCGCGAGGGCCTCGGCCGGCCGCAGCAGCGCGAGCAGCGCGTCGATCTGGTTGCTGAGGACCGACGACAGCTCGTTGAGCGCGCCGAACTGCTCGAACCGCCGCGCCGAGCGCTCGAGGATCGGCAGTGCTTCGGCGTGGCGGTTGCGCAGGTTGTCGAGGACGCCTTCGTTGGCCTCGACGCGCGCGAGCGCGAGCGTGTCGCCGGACAGTTCCAGCGCGATGCGCGCGCGCGAGAAGTCGGCGGAGGCCTCGTCGAGCCGCTGCGACTCGGCCAGCGCGGCGGCGCGGCCGGTGTAGGCCTGGCCGAGCGCGGCGGCCTCGCGCCGCACCTCGAGCAGCCGCACCGCCTCGTCGTAGGCGGTCAGGGCCCGGCCCGGTTCGTCCTGGCGCACGGCGACCGCGCCGATCGCGATCAGGATGCGGGCGCGCAGCACCGGATCGACTTCGGCCGGCGTCTGCGCGAGCAGCGGCAGCAGGCGCTGCGTCGCCTCGGCGAGGCGGCCGGCCCGGAAATCGATCTGGGCCAGGCGCAGGCGCAGCGCCGGCGCGTCGCGCAGATCCGGCGGCGCCGATTCGAGCAGGCGCCGCGCCTGGTCCAGGTCGTCGGTCAGCAGCGCCGCCTCGGCGCGCTGCAGAATCTCCGATGCGGACAGTTCGGCCGCCCCGGTCGCAGCGGCCTTGCCGAGCCGGCCGAGCAGCCGGTCGGCCGCCTCGCGTCCGGCGGCTGCGGCTTCGGTGGCTTCGGCCTGGACGTCGAGCGCCGGCCCGCCGGTGTCCTCGAGTGTCAGCCGGACGGTCCAGCCGTCGCCCGAGCGCGCCACCCGCGGCAGCACCAGCCGTGCCGCGCCCGAGGCCCGGCGCACCGCCCAAGCGGCCTCGCCGGCCGGCATGTCGCTGCGCGCGAGATGGACGACGTTGTCGCTCGGCACCACCGCCATGCCGGCGCTGCGCAGACGGCTGGCGACCAGATCCATCAGGCCGAGCCGCAGCCAGGCACCGTCGGGATCCGCCTCGGTCTGCGCCGGCAGCACGGCGACGAGCTCGTTCGCCGGCGTCGCTGGAGCGGGCGCCGCCGCTTCGTGCGCCGGCCCTCCGTGCTCGCGCTGCGTCCAGACCAGGGCCAGGCCGGCGATTGCGAGCAGGACGGCCGCCACCCCCCAGCGCCACGGCCGGCGCGGCGGCGACGGCGCCGAATCACCGGGCGCCGCCGCGTTCGGTTCCGCCTCGTGCGGCGGATATTCCTGCGACGATTCCGGTGCCGCCGGCGCGGCCTGCGGCGCAGCCGCTACGGCCTGCACCTCGGCCACCCAGCGATACCCGAAGCGCGGCACGGTGCGTATCGCGTTCTGGTCGTTGCCGGTGTCGCCGACCGCGCGGCGCGCCTTCAGCACGGTCTGCCCGAGCAGGGTATCGCTGACGTCGGCGCGGCCCCAGACCGCGGCGATCAGCTCGTCGCGGCCGATCGCGCGGTCGCGATGCGCGATCAGATAGACCAGGCAGTCGAAGACCTTCGGCGGCAGCACCAGCAGCTCGCCGCCGCGGCGCAGCTCGCGTGCGTCGCGATCGAGCAGGCAGTCGCCGAATTGGAAGACGCCGGTATCCATGACGCTCAGGGTAGCGGCGTCGCCGGGTCTTGGATATTCGCGCTCAGCGTCCGACCAGCCAGGCGGCGAGGCCGAGGAACGCGCCGAGGCTGGCGACGTCGGTGGCCTTGGTCAGGAAGATGCTCGACGCCGTCGCCGGATCGGCGCCGCAGCGCTTGAGCAGCTGCGGTACGCCGGCGCCGACCAGGCCGGCCAGCGCGCAGCTGCCGGCCATCGCCACGAACGTGATCGCGGCGAGGATCCCGGCTTGCGGGTTGCCCTGGTAGTAGGCGAGTCCGAACATCGCCGCGGCGGCCACCAGGCCGGTCGTCGCTCCGTTGAGCAGGCCCAGCCAGGCTTCCTTCGCGAGCAGCGCCCAGCCGCGCCCGGCCTTGAGTTCGCCGAATGTCATGCCGCGCAGCGTGACCGCGAGCGCCTGGCAGCCGGTGTTGTTGCACTGGTCCGAGAGCACCGGCAGGAACACCGCGAGCAGCACGATGCGGTCGATGGTCTCCTGGAACGAGCCGACCACCGCCGCGGTGATGAAGGTCGTGAGCAGGTTGACCTGCAGCCACGGATTGCGGAACCGGAAGCTGCGTGCCCACGGCGTGGCGATGCGTTCCTCCTTCTCGACGCCGACCATCGAGCCGGCCTGCGCGCTGATCTCCCAGGCCTGCGCCTCGAACAGGCGCGCGCCGCGGACCAGGCCGAGCAGGCGGCCTTCCGCGTCGGCTACCGGATAGACCGGATAGTGGCGGCGCACGACCTCGCGCATCGCGTCGATGACGGCGGTCTGCGGCGACAGCGCGAACGGTTCGCGGATCATGACGTCGCGCAGCCGCTGGCCGGGATCGGCGAAGGTCAGTTCGCGGAACGCGACCACGCCGATCAGGCGCCGCTCCGCAGCGACGACGAACACGTAGGTGATGCCGCCGCGTGCCGGCAGCGTGCGCAGCCGCGCGACGACCTCGGCGACCGGCGTTTCGGCCGTAAAGACGGCCGGTGTGTCTTCCATCAGGCGGCCGACCGAACCCTCCGGCCAGGCCGAGCCGGACAGCCAGCGGTCGGCGCCGGTGCGTTCGGCCGCTGCCGCGATGCGCAGGCGGCGGTCGGGGTCGAAGCGGTCCAGGACGGCGCGCCCGAGCAGCGGGCCGAGCGACTGCAGCGCGCCGGCGACCGTATCGTCGTCCTGCGGCGCAAGACGCGCGGCGGCACCGGCGGCGTCCAGATCGCGCAGATCCTCGGAGGCTGTCGCCCCTTCGGCGGGCGACGGCGGAGGCGGAACGGCGGCCATGTCAGTGCGATCCTGCTGCGCGCCCGGCGGCCGGAACTGCCGACACCGGGGTGAAGTTTCGGGCGCGTTCATTCCGGCGCGCCCACACTGGCCGGGCACAGTCTCGGGGATTCGAGGAGGACACCATGAAACGTTTTCCTTCCATGCTGGTGGTTCTGGGCTTGTCGGCGATCGTCGCCGGATGCGCCGCGCCGCCGCCGCGCGCAGCCTACTACGATCGCGACGGTTATCGGGCGTCGGCGCGTGTCTGCGGGCCGTGTGGCTACATCGAGGACATCGAGCGCGTCAGCGCCGCCGAGCGCGGCACCAGCGGAGCCGGCGCGGTGATCGGCGCGATCGTCGGCGGCGTGCTCGGCAATACGGTCGGTCACGGCCGTGGACGCCGCGCGGCGACGGTCGGCGGCGCGGTCGCCGGCGGCTTCGCCGGCAACGCGATCGAGCGCAACAGCAACGAGCGCGATGCCAACGCCTGGCGCTTCTACATCGATCTGGATGACGGCCGCAGCGCGGTGGTGACGCAGTACGACAACCCGGGCCTGCGGCGCGGCGATCGCGTGGCGATCCGCGGCGAGCGCGTCGTGCTGTTGCGCTGATCGCGCCAGCCGCCGCGGCGCGCGACGTAGCGCCGGCTACGCGCAACAAAAAAGCGCCGACCGTTTCCGGTCGGCGCTTTTTTCATTCCGGCTTTCGACATCGCGCGCGACGTCGAGCCCTCGATCAGTTGACGCGATAGAAGCTGTGCGCGCCGATCTTGCGCAGCGGCTCGCCGATCATCCACGACGGCGACACCTGTTCGGCGATCGCGAAGTGGTCGGCGTCCGGTACGACCTGCTCGCGCTGCTCGTGCGGCAGCGACCAGTTGTGCATCACGTCGCCGGCGACGCGCCATGCCTTGCCCCAGGCATCGGGATTGCGCAGCACATATCCCTTGTGCGTCGTCGACACCGCGAACTGTCCGGGAGCGGTCACCACCTTGCAGACGGTATCGCCCCAGCGGCCATTGTCGCGGCGCCGCAGCGCCACTTCGGCGACGGCCTTCTGACCGAGCGTGGATTCACTGCGCGCTTCCAGATAGACGGTCGCAGCGAGACAGGTCTGGTCTGCGGCGTCGTGCGGCAGGACCGATGCAAGCCAGAGCAGCCAGGCTAGTTTCATCGGATTGTGGTCTCCTCAAAACAAAACGTATTTCCCGTCCCGGCCCTCGGCCGGATGGCGCGGCGCAGCGAGGTGCGCGCAGCCGGTATCGCACGGGTTGTCGGATGAGGCGCGCACGCAGGTCGGTCGGCGCGCCGGACTGGAGCGTTCGCCATCGGCGGCGATCGCTCCGGTCTTTCGTTCGATGTCCGCGGGGCCGACGTCGCCTCACGCAAACATGAAAAATTCGTTCGGGCCCTCGCCTGAGCGCAGGGGGTGGCGAAGCCTAGGCGAAGTCTGCGGTCGTTGTCACGCAAAACATAAATTTTATTCAGCTTCGTTACAGCTACGATCAGATCGCTGTGCAGCAGTGCGCGCGCATCGCACGCATGCCTCAATCTACGAAGGGCATCGTCGACAAGGCGATCGCAGACGCTGCATCGATGTGCAGCGGCACATGGTCGTCGCCGTCGTTGACGACACCGAGTAGCGCATCGCGTGCTGCGTACAGCACGCTGCCTTTCGCCGTGCCGTCGGCCGCGACGATCGGCGTACCGGGTGCTGGCGCTTCGACGTCCGCAGCGAATGCGAACGCACGCAGGCAGCGCTTGTTTCCGCCGCGAAAATGCAGACGTGCCGCGATCTCCTGGCCCGGATAGCAACCCTTGCCGAAGCTGATCGCGCCGATGCGTTCCAGATCGAGCGCCTGCGGCGTGAACGAAGCACGCGTGGCCGCATCGATCAGCGGCAGGCCGGCCGCGACATCGGCGCGACGCCAGCGATCGAACGCGTCGGCGTCGACGGATTCGATCGCGCCCGGACCGAGCCACGCGATGCGCGCATCGCCTTCGAGCGCAATCGCGTAACCATCGCCCTGATACGCGATCGTGCGCGGCGCCGGGTGCGTCGACTGCGCTGCATCGAGCGAACGGACGGTCCAATCGTGCAGCGTGCGCAGCGTCACCTTCGCGCGGAACACGTAGCGCGCCAACGCAGCGCGCATCGTCTCGGCGTCGCCGAGCGGCTGCCATGCGAGCAGCGCATCGCCGCGCGTGCGCAGCAATGCGAAGACATGCAGCGCGCGGCCCTGGGCGTCGAGCCAGGCGCACCATTGCCAGCGTCCTTCGGCGAGCGCCGCGACGTCGATCGTGAACTGCGCGTTGGCGAATGCGATCGCGTCGGCGCCTTCGATGAGGACGGCCTGTGCCGCGGAGAGGGGAGTGCTCATGGAGACGTCGCTGCCGTTGGGGCGCGCTGCGTCAAGCGCATCGCTGGCCGTTAGTCAAGGTTGTCTGCAAAACGCCCTGGGTTTACCCTTGACATGATAAGTCCGATGTCCGACCCCAAGCGCAAACCCGACGACCGCACCGATGCGTCTTCCGCGGAAGATGCGGCATCGCCTCGTGCGGACCGCGAGCCGCCCGCCCGGGAGATCGGCGGGCGCGAAGGCCCCGATCCGGTCCGTTACGGCGACTGGGAGAAGGGCGGGCGCTGCATCGATTTCTGATGCGTGCCGTGGCCGCCTCGGACTTCCAGGCATACGCAAGCTCAGCGATCCGCGCAAGCACAAGGCCAGCCCATGCCCCAGACGGCACGACCCCTCTCTCCACACCTCCAGGTCTATCGCTGGGGGATCCAGATGGTCACCTCGATCCTGCACCGCGCCACCGGCGTCGTGCTGTCGGCCGGCGGCCTGCTGATCGCGGCGGCCCTGGTCGCGCTGGCGGCGGGGCCGGAGGCCTGGGCCCGCGTCACCACACTGGCCGGCTCCTGGTTCGGGCAGGTGGTCCTGTTCGGCTGGGTCTGGACGTTCGCGTTCCATCTGCTCAACGGCGCGCGCCACCTGCTGCAGGACGCCGGCTGGGGCTACGCGATCGCGCAGTTCATCCGCAACAGCTGGATCTCGGTGATCGGCAGCTTCGTGCTGACGGCGCTGGTCTGGACCCTCGTCGTGTTCCGCGGAGGTGCGCTGTGAGCGATTTCGACCGGTTTCGCACCCCGCTCAAGAACGCGCGCGGGCTCGGCTCGGCAAAGGACGGCGTCCATCACTTCGTCGTGCAGCGCGCGACCGCGGTCGCGTTGTTCTTCCTCGGCCTGTACTTCCTCGGTTTCGTGATCAGCCTGATCGGTGCCGACTACGCCGCCGCGCGCGCGGCCGTGGCCCATCCGTGTCACGCGGTGCTGCTGATCGCGTTCCTGGTGACTTCGTTCTGGCACGCCCAGCTCGGCCTGCAGGTCGTCATCGAGGACTACGTGCACACGCCGATCCTGGCGGTCACCTCGCAGCTGGCGGTGCGCTTCGTCTGCGTACTCGCCGCCCTGGCCAGCGTTCTGGCCGTTCTTCGCATCGCTTTGGGGGCCTGACGCCGGTGAGCGCCTACAAGATTCAGGAACATCTCTACGACATGGTCGTGGTCGGTGCCGGCGGCGCAGGTCTGCGCGCCACGTTCGGCCTGGCCTCCAAGGGCCTGCGCACGGTCTGCCTGACCAAGGTCTTCCCGACCCGCTCGCACACCGTCGCCGCGCAGGGCGGCATCTCGGCCGCCCTCGGCAACATGGGCGAGGACGACTGGCGCTACCACTTCTACGACACGATCAAGGGCTCGGACTGGCTCGGCGATCAGGACGCGATCGAGTACATGTGCAAGGAGGCGCCCGAGGCGATCATCGAGCTCGAGCACTACGGCGTACCGTTCTCGCGCACCGAAGACGGCAAGATCTACCAGCGTCCGTTCGGCGGCATGACCACGCGTTACGGCGAGGGTCCGCCGGCGCAGCGCACCTGTGCGGCCGCCGACCGCACCGGCCACGCGATGCTGCACACGCTGTATCAGCAGTCGCTGGCGCACGATGCGCAGTTCATGATCGAGTACTTCGCGCTCGACCTGATCTGGGACGCCGAAGGCGTCTGCCGCGGCGTGCTCGCGCTCGACATGGCCTCCGGTACGCTGCACCTGTTCCGCGCGCACGGCGTCGTGCTCGCGACCGGCGGCTATGGCCGCGCCTACTTCAGCGCGACCTCGGCGCATACCTGCACCGGCGACGGCGGCGGCCTCGTGCTGCGCTCGGGCCTGGCGATGCAGGACATGGAGTTCGTGCAGTTCCATCCCACCGGCATCTACGGCGCCGGCTGCCTGATCACCGAGGGCGTGCGCGGCGAAGGCGGCATCCTGCGCAACGCCAGCGGCGAGCGTTTCATGGAGCGCTACGCGCCGCACTACAAGGATCTGGCCTCGCGCGACGTGGTGTCGCGCTCGATGACGATCGAGATCCGCGAAGGCCGCGGCGTCGGCGAGCACAAGGACCACATCCTGCTCGACCTGACCCACCTCGGCCCCGAGGTCATCCACGAGAAGCTGCCCGGCATCGCCGAGAGCGCGCGCATCTTCGCCGGCGTCGACGTCACCAAGCAGCCGATCCCGGTGCTGCCGACCGTGCACTACAACATGGGCGGCATCCCGACCAACTACCACGGCGAGGTCGTGCAGAAGGTCGGCGGCGATCCGGACAAGGTCATCCAGGGCCTGTACGCGATCGGCGAGGCCGCCTGCGTGTCGGTGCACGGCGCCAACCGGCTCGGTTCCAATTCGCTGCTCGACCTGGTGATCTTCGGCCGCGCCGTCGCCAACCGCTGCGCCGCGACGATCCGGCCCGGCGCGCCGCACAAGGTGCTGCCGGCCGACGCCTGCGACCAGGCGCTGGCCAACCTCGACAAGCTGCGCAACGCCAACGGATCGACGCCGACCGCGCAGATCCGCCTCGACATGCAGCGCACGATGCAGAACGACGCCGCCGTGTTCCGTACCTCCAAGACGCTCAAGGAAGGCTGCGAGAAGATGGAGCGGATCTTCCGCAGCTTCGAGGACGTGCGCGTGTCGGACCGTTCGCTGGTCTGGAACTCGGACCTGATCGAAACCTACGAGCTGCAGAACCTGCTCTACAACGCGGTCGCGACGATCACCTCGGCCGAGCAGCGTCACGAGAGCCGCGGCGCGCATGCGCACGAGGACTTTCCCGAGCGCGACGACGCCAACTGGCAGAAGCACACGCTGGTCAAGGTCGACGCGCAGGGCACGCCGAGCTTCGACTTCCGGCCGGTGCACATGTACACGCTGACCGACGACGTCGAGGTCGTGCCGCCGAAGGCGCGCGTCTACTGATCGTGACGCGCCAGCCGACGCAAGCCGCCTCGAACCAATGACCGCCGCACCGGCGCACGTCCTGCACGGCGCGCCACGCACCATCGGGTGAACAGACATGGCCAAGTTCAGTCTTCCGAAAAACTCGAAGATCCAGCCAGGCAAGCATTTCCCGGCGCCGGCGGGCGCGAAGAGCGTCCGCGCGTTCCGGATCTACCGCTGGAACCCGGACGACGGCCAGAACCCGCGCGTGGACACCTACGAGCTCGACTTGGCCGCCTGCGGGCCGATGGTTCTGGACGCGCTGATCAAGATCAAGAACGAGGTCGATCCGACGCTGACGTTCCGGCGTTCGTGCCGCGAGGGCATCTGCGGCTCGTGCGCGATGAACATCGACGGCACCAATACGCTGGCGTGCACCAAGGCGATCGAGGACTGCGCCTCGGGCGACGTCAAGATCTATCCGCTGCCGCACATGGCGGTGGTCAAGGACCTGGTGCCGGACCTGACCCACTTTTACGCGCAGTACGCCTCGATCAAGCCGTGGCTGCGCACGCAGAGCGCAGCGCCGCCGAAGGAGCGGCTGCAGTCCAAGGACGACCGCGCGCGCCTGGACGGTCTCTACGAGTGCATCCTCTGCGCATGCTGCTCGACGAGCTGCCCGAGCTACTGGTGGAACGGCGAGCGCTACCTCGGTCCGGCGATCCTGCTACAGGCCTATCGCTGGATCGTCGACAGCCGCGACGAGGACACCGGCGCGCGCCTGGACGACCTCGAGGACCCGTTCAAGCTCTACCGCTGCCACACGATCATGAACTGCGCGCGGACCTGCCCGAAGGGTCTGAACCCGGCCAAGGCGATCGCCGAGATCAAGAAGCTGATGGTCGAACGTCGCGCCTGAGTCGCGCCGGAGCCGCATGGTCATGGATGCCGCCCTGCTCAATCGCCTGCGCTGGCGCTGCCGCCGCGGCACGCGCGAGCTCGACCAGCTGCTCGGCGGCTGGCTCGAGGCACATGCCGCGACCGCCGATGCCGGGCTGATCGGCACCTTCGACGCGATGCTCGACCAGCCCGACCCGGACCTGTGGGACTGGCTGATCGCCCGCCAGCCGCCCGATCCGCGTTTCGCGGCGATCGTCGATGCGATCCGCGCCCGCCATCGCGTTTGACTACCAGCCTTCGCGGCTGCTGATCGCGGCGCTGGCGTCGATGCTGGCGCTGGCGCTGGTATCGATCAACGTGAGCGGCCTGGACTGGGCGTGGAAAGTCGGGCTCTCGGCGATCGCTCTGGGTGCTTGCGTACGGTCGCTACATCATTGGGCTCATCCTCGATGGACGCGCATCGCCTTTGGCGAGGCTGGATGGGTACTGGCCGATCGCGCCGGCAGCGAGGCCGCCGCCGCGCTGGATCGCTACACGAAACTCGGTGCGATGCAGGTGCTGACGTTGCGGGCGGAGTCGCAAGCGTTTCACGTCGTGATCCTGCCCGACAATCTCCAACCCGACCTCAGGCGGCGCTTGGTACTGGTTGTCGCTTCGCAGCCATCCTCGCCCGAGCTCGGATCCCCACGTCGTCTACAATGAATCGGACGGCTCGGTCGGGCCGAAATCACTAGGTGCGACCATGACGATTCGGGGACTCCAGGTGCTTGTCGCCCTGATGGCTGCTTGCACTTTCACGCTCGCCGATGCGGCGAGCTGGCGGAGCGTTCCCGTGCCCGGTGCAGCGGTGTACGACCTCGCCATTCTTCCCGGCGGCGAGCTGTACGCGGGCACCGACAACGGTGTCTATCATTCGTCGGACGCAGGTAGTTCGTGGGCTCGTACTCAATCCGGCGCGCGTTCGAAGCGCTTCTTGCGCTTGCACGTGCTCAACGGCAACCCGAAGAACCTAATTGCCTATACGTACGACATGACCCGGTTGGGCTGGTTGGGAATCGAGTTCAGCCGCGACGGAGGAGCCACCTGGCAGGTCTCGTACGATCGCTATCTGCATCTTGGCACGGGGCGGTTCTCGGCACATCCGTCTTTGCCGAACATCGTTCTGTTCGCCGAGGCGAACACGTTGCTTCGCTCCGATGACGGAGGAATCACCTGGACGGAATTGAACATCGGGCGGCAGGTTCGTGAGGTCTTTGCGGTGCCCGACCAGCCCGGGCGGTTCGTGGGGACGACGTATCAGTTCGATCGGATGGTCGAATCGAACGATGGAGGCGTGACCTGGAGCAATATCACGCTGACCCCTTTGTTGCCTCAGGCCGACTATCGAAGCTTCGAGCAGGATCCTGCTGAACCGTCAGTGCTCTACTTCGCCGCGTATCGCTTCGGCAGCCAGGTGCCGACAAGCGGCAGAATCGAAACGCGGACCGGTGCCGTCACGTTCTTCAACGATGATGCGTGTGCGTGTTCCAACGTGAGGGTGGTGGCCGACCCGCACCGGCCGGGCCGATTGATCGCGCCGTCGATCGCATTCGATCCGGTATCGCAGGCGATTCTTCGTCGTCCGCTTCGGGAGAGCCTGGATGGTGGCGTCACGTGGCGCGAGCTGGCTACGCTGTCGCGAAAACTCGAGAACGACTATCGCTGGCTGTTCGATCCGTGGAAGGCGGGAAGAATCTATATGCCGACGGCGGGAGCGGGCATCTACCGGTCTGACGACGACGGTGGGACTTTCGCCGGCCATCATGCCGGCATGATGGCCGGTGTCGTGACCGACCTGTCCGTCGATCCGCGCAATCCGAATGATTTTCTCGTGGTCCGCCAGTTGCTGCCGATGTTGCATACCACCGATGGCGGCGTCAGTTTTTCCGAGGTCGAAGCGGATTTCTACAGCGATATGCCGGTCCCCTACGAGGATCGCTCTCGCGTGGTGAGAGCTGAAGGCGATCCTGACGTCCTGATCGGTTTTGATGCGCATGCTTTCTACCGCAGTGCGGACGGAGGGCGCTCCTGGTCTCGCATCGAGTCGAGTTTTCCCTTCGCTGACGTGTGGATCAATGCGATCCGGTTCATCGGGGCCGGGTCTGACAAGATTGCTGTGCTGACCGAACAGGGAGGCGAGAACGTCCAGATGCACTGGAGTGACGACAGCGGAGTGAATTGGGCCGTAAGAGATTTGGTGGGTAACGTCTTCGCCAAGCGCATAGGTTCCGGCCATGACGATGCCACTCCCATCTATGCGTACTACGAAAGCTACGATCCGATGCAGACGACACTCTGGAAGGCTGATCGTTTCGGTGATGCATTCGAGTACATGCCGGCGCCTATGAATGAGTTTGGTTTCAACTGGATGGTGTCGCCACCTGATCCCAGAAACGCATTTCGCCTGCTTTTCTTCGCCGTCGACTGGACGACGGCATACCGCCCAACGCAAATCTGGGAAACCCTCGACGCTGGCGCTACATGGCGTTCGGTGGGCGACAGCAACTTGCGGAACGGCATGGCCGTGATTGATCCTTGCGACAACCGGACGTTATGGGACATCGCCTATGTGCGAGTGTCGCGGGATGGCGGCCGATTGTTTCAGTACGATTCTGATTCCATCCAAAGCATGAAGGCCGGCTTCCAGGCCGTCTGCCACGAGGGGAGGTCGCACCTGTTCACAGCGGTCGCCGGCGGCGTCGGCGTTCGCCAGCCCGAGGCGTCGGATACACTCCTAAAGGACGGTTACGATTTCTGACGGGCGTCGGCGAGTCTCGCATCGACCCGATTGAACTTTGGCAGTCTTCGCTGTCCCATAGCCGTCGCCGTCGGGCCTCGCCGCCCTCCCAAGGACCGTTGCCCCGATGTTCCGTCCCCTCGAAGTCTTCATCGGCCTGCGCTACACGCGCGCCAAGCGACGCAATCACTTCATCTCGTTCATCTCGCTGGTGTCGATCCTCGGCATCGCGGTCGGCGTGGCCGCGCTGATCATCGTGATCTCGGTCATGAACGGCTTCGACAAGGAGCTCAAGAGCCGCATCCTCGGCATGGTCTCGCATGCGACCGTGACCGGCGTCGACGACACCGTGCACGAATGGCGGCGCGCGATCGAGCTGGCCCGCGGCAATCCGCACGTGGAGGGCGCGGCACCGTACGTGGAGCGCTACGTGATGATCCAGGGCGCCAGCCACGACGGCGCCGGCGCGGTGATCCGCGGCGTGCTGCCCGAGCTGGAGCCCAGCGTGTCGGAGATCGACCGGCGCATGGTGCAGGGGCGTCTGGACGATCTCGCCGCCGGCCGCTTCGGCATCGTGCTCGGCCGCGAGTTGGCGATCATGCTCGGCGTCGCGGTCGGCGACGACGTCACCGTGTTCGCGGCCGAGTTCACCGCCTCGCCGATCGGCGCGCTGCCGCGCGTCAAGCGCTTCCACGTGGTCGGCATCTTCGAGGCCGGCATGCAGGAGTACGACTCGGGACTGGCCGTCGTGCACATGGACGATGCGGCCAAGCTGTACCGGCTCGACGGCCCGACCGGCATCCGCCTGCGGCTGGACGATCTGTTCCGCGCGTATTCGGTCGCGCGCGACATCGGCAGCGAGCTCGGCCAGTTCTATCGCGTCACCGACTGGATGCAGGGCCACAGCAACTTCTTCAAGGCGATCGCGATGGAGAAGCGCGTGATGTTCCTGATCCTGTCGCTGATCGTCGCCGTGGCCGCGTTCAACCTGGTCTCGACGCTGGTCATGCTGGTGACCGACAAGCAGGCCGACATCGCGATCCTGCGTACGCTCGGCCAGACGCCGGCCAGCGTCATGGGCGTATTCGTCGTGCAGGGGGTTCTGGTCGGCACGCTCGGCATCATCCTCGGCCTCGCGTTCGGCGTCGTGATGACCTTGAACCTGGAGACCGTCGTGCACTGGATGGAGCGCACGTTCGGTATCGTCTTCATGTCGCCGGACGTCTACTACATCAGCGAGCTGCCGGCGGACCTGCACTGGGGCGACGTCGGCTGGATCACGGTG
>NZ_DATKFQ010000022.1:0-54243 GCF_035511235.1 Dokdonella sp. | reverse complement strand
AGCAGGCGACGACCAGGGCCAGGTTGACCGGCGTGGCGATCAGCGCGACCACGGCGGTCGCGCGGAAATCCTCGAAGCCCTTGCAGACGCCGATGTTGAACATGTACTGCGAACGCAGCGTCACCGCGAGCACGAGAAAGCCGAACAGCACCGCATGGTTGAAGCCGGGCGCCAGCTTGCCGCCGGCGAACGCGAACACCGCGGCGCCGGCCAGCAGCACGACCAGCAGGAACAGGCGCTGTGCGCGGCGCAGGAAGCGCAGCACCGGCACGATCAGCTCGGGCTGGCCGCCGCCGCGCATCTGCGCGACGAAGCGGATCGCCGCGCTGGCGGTGCCGGAATTGGTGATCGCCACGCCCATCGCGACCAGCCAGACCACCATGCTGTAGGCGCCGAAGTCGTCGGGCCCGAGGTAGCGGGCGATGACGATCGAGGTCAGCATGCCGAGCACGTACTCGGTGTAGATGCCCACCGACGAGAACAGCGTGTTGCGCAGCGTGCCCGATCGCGCGTTCATGCCGTCGCCAGCAGGACTTTGACCAGCACGTACAGGAACACGATCGAGGCCACCGAGAACAGCGGCCACAGGATCAGGTCCTTGCGCAGGTCGAACACCGGCAGGTCCGGATAGCGCTGCCGCGCGCCGGCGTAGTAGCCCACGACCAGGGCCGCCAGCAGGTACAGCAGGATGATGTAGCTGCGGCTCAGGAAGAACGCCGCCGCGAAGAAGCCGCACAGGCTCAGGAACAGCGTCGAGGCCATGCGCCGCTCCGCGGCCCAGGCCGCGTCGGTGGCCGGATCGACCGGCGCGCGGCGCATCCGGAGCACCGCCAGCGGCATGCGGAAGCAGTAGCCGACGAAGGCCAGCCAGATCGTGTAGCCGATGATGCCGGTCTCGGCCAGCACCAGCACGAACGAGTTGTGCGCGGTCAGGTAGTGCAGGTCCGAGAAGCCGTCCGCGCCGATGCCGAACAGCGGATCGGACAGGAACATCTGGATGCCCTCGTACCACGAGTCGACGCGGCCCATCGCCGAGGACTCGTCGATGTCCAGCTCGGACAGGCGCGAGGGCATCAGCATCAGGCCGACCAGGCCGGCACCGCCGAACAGCGCCGCGCTGACCAAACCGCGACGCTGCCAGACGTGAATGCCGACCAGGGCGACCAGCGCGAGCAGGGCGCCGCGCGAATTGGTCAGATAGATGCCGAACAGCAGCACCGCGGCCGCCGCCCACCAGAACAGCCGGCGCAGGCCGAGCGCGCCGCCGCGGCTGGACAGGTACAGCGCCATCGGCAGGCACATGACGAACAGCAGGCCCAGGTCGTTGGGATCGTTGAAGATGCCCACGTACTGGATGCGCGTGCCCTGCGACAGGCCCTCGCCGGTCCAGCCGATGCCGGTCTGCGCCTGCTCGATGCCATGGATCGCCAGCACCGTCGCGCAGACCACGAATACCCACATCGTCGTGCGCACGCGCTGCGGCGTGGTCGCCGCGTTGGCGAGGATCGTGAACGCCGCGACGATCGGACCGAATTTCAGCAGCTGCACCAGCGCGCCGCCGGGCCAGCCGTTGACGATCTTGGACACCATCAGCACCAGCAGGAACACGCCGAGCAGCAGATACTGCGGCGCCGCGAACGACTTGGCGCGCGAGGCCAGCCAGCCGATCAGCGCCAGGCCGAGCACCACCTGCAGGATCGGCACGCCGATCGCATCGGCCAGCGCCGGATAGTCCTGGGGCCGGATCAGCACCAGCACCAGGTACAGCATCATGAGCAGAAACATGAAGGCGGGCGGGCGTCAGCCTGAGCGTAGGCGTGAAGGGTAGCCGAAGACCTCGGGCCAGGTGACCATCGCCGAGAACCACGGCGCGTCCATCTCGCGCTCGACCGGCAGCCGGCGCAGCGCATGGCGCGGCGGCGCCGGCAACGGATTGGTGCCGGCCACGTAGCTGCAGGCGATGCGGTAGCCGCTGTGCCGGACCGCGGCGATCACGGCCGCGTCGTAGGCGTCCGGGCCGCCGACCGGATAGGAGATCACGCTGACCGGCAGCGGCAGATGGTGATCGAGCGCCTGTTTGGACTCGGCCACCTCGCGTTCCATCTGCTCCGGCGGCAGCTTGGCCAGCATGCGGTGATGCACGCCGTGCGATCCGATCTCCATGCCGTCGGCCTGCATCTGGCGCAGCTGGTCCCAGCTCATCGGCCGGCAGTCCGGATGCGGCCTGCGCGGCAGGTTCCATTCCGCTTCGAGGCCGGCGATCAGCGCGGTCTGGGCATCGTCGTCGAGCGTCTTGAGGCGGTCGAGCAGGGCGCTGGCGAGCGCGCGCCGCTCGGCCAGCGCGGGCGGCAGCGCGCGGTCGACGCCGAGCGCCGGCAGCGCGATCCGCCGTGCCGGCGTGCTGCAGATCATGTGCACCAGCCAGTCGTAGGCATACGGCAAGCCGTCGTCGATATGGCCGGTCGAGACGAAGAACGTCGCCGGCACGCCGAGCTCGCGCAGGATCGGGAACGCGACGCGGTAGTTGTCCTCGTAGCCGTCGTCGAACGTCACGACGACCGGATCGCGCGGCAGCGGCGGGCCGCCGTCGAGCGCCGCGGCGACGTCCTCGAAGCTCACCGGGCTGAAGCGCCTGCGCACCAGCTCCATCTGGCGCCGGAACTGCGCCGCCGAGGCGCTGACCAGGGCCAGATCGAACGAGAAGCGGTCCGGATCGGGCAGGTCGAGCACGCGGTGGTAGGCCAGCACGCGCAGGTCGCGCCGCAGCAGGCCGCGCATGCGCTGCAGCCCCGGCAGCAGGCCGCCGGCGTGGAACCAGCGGGCGAGCCGCTGACGCTTGCCGCCGCCGTCGCCGAGTGCCACCGTCGCTGCCATGTCCATGTCCGTGCGCGCGGGCCGTCGCCCGGGAGAGGAAAGAGCGATGCGGCGGCCCGATCCGCCACGCCGCGAACGCCGCGTCCGCCCGTCGGGTCGACTCCCGGCCGATCCGTCCCCGGATACTGCGCGGACGAGCGCGCAAGCATGCACTCGGCCCGCCCGCCGTGTCCATCGCGCGCCGCGGAAAGCGGGCGGCGGCGCGTTAGAATCGGCGCCAAGGGGATTCTCAGAAGATGGCGCGCGATACCGACTTTCTCGAGCTCTACGAGGCGCTGGGCCTGGCCCCGGACTGCTCGCCCGAGGCGTTCCGCCAGGCCTACCGGCGGCGCGTGGCCGAGCTGCATCCGGATCGCGGCGACGCCGGCGCCGCCGATCTGGAGCGGTTGCAGCGGCTCAACGCGACCTATGCCAGCGCGCTCGATTTCCAGCGCCGCCACGGCCGGCTGCCGGGTGCGCCGGCGCCGGGCTTCGCGCGCACGGCACCGGCTGCCGAGACCAGCGCACCGGCACCGCCGCCCGCCGCGGTCGCGCCGCCGGCGGCGGCTGCGCCGCGCTCGGGCGCGCTGTTCGGCGCGCTCGGCCTGGCCGTCGTGCTGGCGGCGATCGCGCTCGGCGCATTCGACGATGCGCCGGCGCCGGCGCCGCAACCCCCGGCCGAGGCGCATCGCACCGCGGTGCCGCCGCCGGCCGCCGGACGGCGCATCGAGCTCGGCACCTCCAAGGCCGTCGTGCGCGCCGTGCTCGGCGCGCCGCTGCTCGAGACCGAAAACCGCTGGGACTACGGGCCGTCCTGGGTCACGTTCCGCTGCGAAGTCGTCAATGGCTGGTACAGTTCGCCCCTGCGGCCGCTGGGGACGTCCAGTTCGCATCCGGGAGAAAGCACGCTGCCGCCGCCGCGCTGCTGAGCATCCGGCCGCCCCGGCGGCACGGCGCCGGCACGGACGGCGGCACCAACGGGAGGACACCAGCGATGATCGGCCGGGCCAAGGCGCTGTTGCAGAAAATCAGTCGGCGCTCGTGGATGAAGTACGCGATGCGCGGCGTCGGCGGCGCCGACAACTACGAGCGGCTCGATCTCGCCTACACGGTCAGCGACCCGTGGAACCTCGATTCGCCGATGGAGCGCGCGCGCTTCGACGGCACCGACCGCATCGTCGAGAGCGCATTCGGCCGGCTCGGCTCGATCCTCGAGCTCGGCTGCGGCGAGGGCCACCAGACCGAGCACTTCGCCGCGCTGGCCGACCAGGTCTACGGCCTGGACGTCAGCGACAACGCGATCGCGCGGGCGCGATCGCGTCTGCCGCAGGCGCAGTTCGCGGTAGCCGACGTCACCACCCAGCCCTGGGGCGACGAGAAGGGCCGCTTCGACCTGGTCACCGCCTGCGAGATGCTCTACTACGTGCGCGACATCGACGCCACGCTCGAGCGCATGAGCCATCTCGGCCGCGCCTGCCTGGTCACGGTGTTCTCGCCGGCGCTGCGCCGGGTCGGGCCGCATCTGGCGCGCATGCCGAATCTGCACAAGGACTGGATCTGGCACGGCGGTACCGTCTGGCTGGTCGCCTGGTGGCGCAATGACTGATCCGCAGGCGGCGCTGGCCGGACGCGGCGTGGTCTATTTCGGCAACGACTGGCACGCCGAGAACCGCACCAGCAGCCATCACGTCGCACGCCGCCTGGCACGCACGATGCCGGTGCTGTACGTGTCCTCGCCGGGCATGCGCGCGCCGCAGGCCAGCGGCCGCGACCTGCGCCGCGCACTGCGCAAGCTGGCCGCCGCGCTGCGGCCGCCGGAGCGCATCGACGACCGGCTCTGGCACTGCACGATCCCGCAGCTGCCGTTCCGGCGCATCCCCGGCGTCGAGGCGTTCAATCGCGCATTCGGCGCCTGGGCCGTGCGGCGCGCGCTCGCCGCCGCCGGCATCGGCCGCCGCATCGCCTGGTTCGTCGTGCCGCATCCGGGCTTCCTGGCCGGGCGGCTCGGCGAGGATCTGTGCGTGTACTACTGCATCGACGACTACGCCGCGCATCCGGGCGTCGATGCCGAGCGCATCGCCGCCTGCGATCTGGCGCTGACGCAGGCGGCCGATCGCGTCTTCGTCGCGCCGCCGGCCCTGGTCGCGATCAAGACCGCGCAGAACCCGCATACGGTGTTCTCGCCGCACGGCGTGGACGTGGACCTGTTCGCGCAGGCGGCGGACCCGGCCACGCCGCTGGCCGAGGGCGCGCGCGATCTGGCCCATCCGGTGATCGGTTACTTCGGCTCGATCCACGAGTGGATCGACCTGGAGCTGATCGAATGGCTGGCGCGGCAGCGGCCGGCCTGGACGTTCCTGCTGGTCGGCCACGCCGCGGTCGACGTCGCCCGTCTGGCCGCGCTGCCGAACGTGCGCCTGGCCGGCGCGCAGCCGTACGCGACGCTGCCGCAGTGGGCCAAGGCCTTCGACGCGGCGATCATCCCGTACCGGCTGAACCGCCAGGTCGCCAACGCCAATCCGCTGAAGCTGCGCGAGTACCTGGCGACCGGCAAGCCGGTCGTCAGCGTGCGCAATCCGGAGATCGAGAAGTTCGCCGGCGTCGTGCGCCTGGCCGACGACCGCGCCGGCTTCCTCGCCGCGCTCGACGCGGTGGTGCGCGACGGCCCGGAGGCCGGCGCCGCCGAGCGCCGTGCGGCGGTCGCCGACCAGACCTGGGACCGCCGCGTCGAGGCGGTGCTGGCCGAGGTCGCCGCCGCATTGGCGGCGCGTGCGCGGCTGCCGGACAATCCCCCCCTTAGACGATGACCCAAGGATTTTCTCGATGAGTGCGGAAGCCTCCCGGCTGCGCGTCGCCCTGATCGGCGCCGGCTACGTCGCCAGCCACCATCTCGCCGCGCTCAAGCGGCTCGATTTCGTCGACGTCGTCGGCCTGTGCGATCCCAACCTCGAGGCCGCGCACGCGCTGGCGCAGCGCTACGGCATCGAGCGCGTCGTCGCCGACCTGGACGAGCTCGCATCGGCGCGGCCGCAGGTCGTCTACATCCTGACGCCGCCGGCCTCGCACGCGGCGCTGGCGATCCGCGCGATGGACCGGCTCGGCTGCGGCGTGCTGGTCGAGAAGCCGATGGCCGATACCGTCGCCGAATGCGAGGCGATGATCGCCAAGGCCGAGGAGAAGGGCCTGATCCTCGGCGTCAATCATTCGGACCTGCTCGATCCGGTCGTGATCAAGACGCTCCAGACCGTGCGCGCCGGCAAGATCGGTGACGTGGTCTCGGTCGACGTGCTGCGCAGCTCCGAGTACCCGGCCTATGCCGGCGGTCCGCTGCCGGGCCAGGTCGCGCAGGGTTCCTATCCGTTCCGCGATCTGGGCGTGCACGGCCTGTACACGCTCGAGGCGTTCCTCGGTCCGCTGCGCGACATCGACGTGCGCTACCAGTCCTCCGGCCGCGATCCGAACCTGCGCTTCGACGAGTGGCAGCTCGCCGCCGCCGGCGACGGCGCGGTCGGCCGTCTGCTGCTGTCGTGGAACGCGCGGCCGATGGAGAGCCGGCTGGTCGTGCGCGGCACGCGCGGCACGATCGAGGCCGACCGCTTCCTGCAGGTGTGCCGCATCCACCGCGTGCTGCCGGGACCCAAGTTCATCGGCATCGTCGTCAACACCTGGCTCAGCGCGATCGCCGACGTCGTGCGCGTGCCGTGGAACGTGGTCCGTTTCGCGACCGGCCTGCTGCGGCCCTCGCCGGGCATCCAGAAGGGCGCCGCCGATTTCGCGTACGCCGCGCGCGACAACGCGCGCCCGCCGTTCACCGGCGAGGACGCGCTGCGCGTGATCCGCCTGCTCGAGCCGATCTGCGCCGAGCCGGACCGGCTGCGCCGCGACGAGCTGCAGGCGCGCCTGGACACGCCGCCGGCGCCGGCCGATGCGCTGGTCACCGGCGCCGCCGGCTTCCTCGGCCGCGCCGTCGTCAAGGCGCTGCGAGCGCGCGGCCAGCGCGTGCGCGTGCTGGTGCGCCGCCCGGTCGCGGCCTACCGCGACGACGCCGGCATCGAGCAGATCGTCGGCGACCTCGGCGATCCGCGCATCGTCGACCACGCCGTCGCCGGCGTGCCGCTGGTCTACCACGTCGGCGCCGCGATGCGCGGCAGCGCGCGCGACTTCGAGGCCGGTACGGTCTGGGGCACGCGCAACGTCGTCGACGCCTGTCTGCGTCACGGCACCGGCCGGCTGGTCTACGTCAGCTCGATGAGCGTGTTCGACCACGCCGGCCGCGACCCGGCCGTGCCGATGACCGAAACCTCGGCACTGGAACCGGCGCCGCAGGCGCGCGGCGCCTATACCCAGACCAAGCTGGTCGCGGAGCGCTACGTCGCCGAGGCGATCGACCATCGCGGCCTGCCGGCGGTGATCGTGCGGCCCGGCCAGATCTTCGGACCCGGCGCCGAGACGGTCACGCCGAACGCGGTCGTCGCGCTGGCCGGCCGCTGGCTCGCGATCGGCGAGGGCGAGCAGACGATTCCGCTGGTCTACCTCGACGACGTCGTCGACGCGCTGCTGCTGGCCGGCGAGCGGCCCGAGGCGGCCGGCCGTACGTTCAACGTCGTCGATCCCGAGCCGGTCACGCAGGCGGCCTACCTGGCGCGCGCGCAGCGCAAGCTCGGCGCCGAGCTGCGTGTCACGCGCGTGCCGGTCAAGGTCTTCATGGGCCTGGCCTGGGGCGTCGAGCTGCTCGGCAAGCTGCTGCGCCGCGACGTGCCGCTGACGCGCTATCGCGTGCGCTCGCTGCGGCCGCTGGCGAACTTCGATACCGCCGCCGCGCGCGACGCGCTCGGCTGGACGCCGCGCACCGGCGTGCGCCAGGGCCTGGACGAGACGTTCGGACCGGGCTGAGCGGGCTGGTTCGGCGGTGGCGGGCGGGGCGAGCCGGCCCAGCCGCAGCGCCCGCGCCGGCGCATCGCGGAGTCTTGCGACTGCGCGGCGTGCGGCGCAGCGCGGTGTGCTCGGCCGGGCGGGCCGATCGTCCGGACGGTCTCCTCGCGGCTCTGAGGACCGACGGCCGGGCCTGCAATCGCGCCGCCGCGGCGCGCCTCAGGCGATCGCGCGCCGGCGCTTCCAGGTCTGACGGATCAGCCGCATCGCCGGCCGTTCGACCAGGAAGGTCAGGCCGGTCGCCAGTGCGGTGACCAGGGCCGCCGCGATCAGCGCGGCGCGGCCGGCCGGCAGGCCGGCCTGCTCGAAGTGCCAGATCAGGCTGAAGCCGATCGCCTGATGCAGCAGGTACAGCGAATAGGAGATCGTGCCGAAGAACGCGAACGGCGCCGCGCGCAGCCAGCGCAGGCGGCCGGTCACGAACAGCGTGAAGATCGCGGTGCAGACCAGCGCCGTGACCGCGAACACCGGCGGATAGGCGATCGCGATCGCGATCAGGCACAGCGCGATCAGCGCGGCGTCCAGGCGCCATTCCGCCGGCTGCGTGCGCAGGCGGTAGAACAGGATGCCGATCGCGAAGAACGGGATGTGATGGGCGATCGTCAGTTCGCGCAGCGTATAGGACAGGTGCACGCCGTGCCGCTCGGCGACGCCGTAGACGACCGCCAGCACCAGCCAGCCGACGATGATCCAGCGGATCCGTCCGAGCAGGCCGAGCACGAACCAGCCGAGCATCTGCGCGTAGAAGAACAGCTCCACCTCCAGCGTCCAGTACGAGCCGTCCAGGTGCTCGGCGCCGAGCACCTGCTGGATCATCGTGAAGTCGATCACCACGTCGCGCCACGGCAGCCGCTGCGACGGCATGCCGATCGTGTAGACGACCAGCGCGCTCAGCACGATCGCGGTCCAGTACGCCGGAAACAACCGCGAGAAGCGCGAGACCACGAAGTCCATCGCCGAGCGCGTGCGCTCGAGCGTCATGAAGATCACGAAGCCGCTGATCAGGAAGAACAGCTGCACGCCGTAGTTGCCGAACGCGAACGACGGCGGCGGCGTGCCGAGATGGCCGTAGAGCTCGCCGTACTGGGTCGTGTAGTGGTAGGCCACGACCGCGAGCGCAGCCAGGCCGCGCAGCGCATCGAGTTCGACGACGCGGGATTCGGGCGGCGAAGCGGTCGGCACGGTGCCACTCCGGGCGCCCGGGGGGCGCGGCTCGCGCGCATCATACGCGCGTGCCGGCGATGCGCCAGGAGCCGCCGCGCGCCGGGCGGCTGGGCCCGGCCGGGCAGCACACTCGCTACAATCGCCGGCCGTGCCCCCGCCGCCGCCGACCGCATGCGCCTACTCGTCGTGACCTCGCAGTTTCCGCTGGCCGGCGAGCCGACACGCGGACGGCCGGTCCACCAGACCCTGCGCGAGCTGGCCCGGCTGGCGACGGTGCGCGTGCTCAGTCCGGTCGCGCGCTATCCGCGCTGGGCGCAGCCGGGCAGCTATCTGTACCGCGCGCCGGACCCGCGCCAGCCGGTCACCGAGCTCGACGCCGCCTGGCCGACCTATCCGGCCCTGCCGGCGCTGACGCGGCCGTTCAACGGCTGGCTCTGCGCGCGCGCGATCGCCGCCGAGGCGCGCGCGTTCGCACCGGACCTGATCCTGTCGTACTGGCTGTATCCCGACGCGTTCGGCGCGCAGCGCGTCGCGCGCCGGCTCGGCGTGCCGTTCGTGGCCGGCGCGCGCGGCTCGGACATCCGCGTGCGCGACGCGATCAGCCGCCGGCTGACCGTGCCGGTCGTGCGCGGCGCCGAGCGCCTGCTCGTGGTCAGCGCCGATCTGGGCCGCCTCGCGGTCGCCGACTACGGCGCCGACCCGGCCCGCATCCGCGTCGTCGCCAACGGCTGCGACGCGGCGATCTTCCACCGTCGCGACCGCGGCGAGGCGCGCCGGGCGCTCGGTGTCGCCGCCGATGCCGAGCTGGTGCTCTACGTCGGCCGCCTGGTCGCCGAGAAGGGCCTGCGCGAGCTGGCCGAGGCGATGCGCGAGCTGCGCCGTTCGCGGCCGCGCGCCGAGTGGGTGCTGGTCGGCGACGGCCCGCTGCAGGCCGAGTTCGCGGCGCTCGCGGCCGACCCGTCCAGCGGCCTGCGTCTGGCCGGCGTGCAGGCCGCGCCGCAGGTCGCCGAATGGATGGCGGCCTGCGACCTGCTCGCGCTGCCGAGCTATTCGGAAGGCCATCCGAACGTGCTGGTCGAGGCGCTGGCCTGCGGCCGCCCGGTGGTCTCGACGCCGGTCGGCGGCGTGCCCGAGGTCGTCGATGCGAGCTGCGCGGTACTGGTGCCGCCGCGCGACGCCGCCGCGCTGGCCGGGGCGCTCGCCGCCGTGCTCGACCGCGACTGGGACGAGGGCGCCTTGTCGCAGCGGTTCTCGCGCGGCTGGGACGAGGTCGCCGCCGATACCTTTGCCGCCTGCCGCGAAGCGCTCGACGCGCGCGGCCTCACCGCCCGATCGAAGGAGTAAGCGCCCGTGTGCGGAATCGCCGGATTCGTCGGGAACCCGCAGCGCGCCGAGCCGGCGCGCGCGACGCTGGAGACGATGATCCACACGCTGCATCATCGCGGCCCGGACGGCTACGGCTTCCACGTCGGCGACGGCGTCGGCCTGGCTCATGCGCGGCTGTCGATCATCGACCTGACCACCGGCGATCAGCCGATCCACAATCCGTCGCGCACGGTCTGGACCGTGTTCAACGGCGAGATCTTCAACTACGTCGAGCTGCGCGCCGACCTGGAGGCGCGCGGCCACCGCTTCTACACGCAGTCGGACACCGAAGTGATCGTGCATCTGTACGATCGCTACGGCGACGCCTTCGTCGATCACCTGAACGGCCAGTTCGCGATCGCGCTGTGGGATCAGGCACGGCGCCGCCTGGTGCTGGCGCGCGATCGCGCCGGCATCCGTCCGCTGTACTACACGCAGGCGCGCGGCGCGATCTGGTTCGCGTCCGAGGTCAAGGCGCTGCGCGCCGCATTGCCCGAACGCGCGCGGCTCGATCCGGCCGGCCTCGTGCAGGCCTTCAGCTTCTGGGCGCCGCTCGATCCGGACACCGTGCACGCCGGCGTCGCCAGCCTGCCGCCGGGCCATCGGCTGGCGATCGAGGACGACGGCCGGCAGACGCTGACGCAGTACTGGGACTGGACGTTCCCCGACGCCGCCGACACCGCGCCGTCGCGCTTCGCCGGCGTCGACGCGGCCGCCGCCGAGCTGCGCGAACGCCTGGTCGACGCGGTGCGCCTGCAGCTGCGCGCCGACGTGCCGGTCGGCGCGTACCTGAGCGGCGGGCTCGACTCCTCCGGCATCGTCGCGCTGATCCGCAGCTTCACCTCGACGCCGGTGCGCACGTTCTCGGTCGCGTTCGAGGAGCCGGAGTTCGACGAGAGCGCGCATCAGCTGGCGATGGTGCGCCACCTCGGCACCGAGCACACGATGCTGAAGATCGACCGGCGCCGCATCGGCGAGGCGTTTCCGCGGCTGATCACACACACCGAGACGCCGGTGCTGCGCACCGCCGCGGTGCCGCTGATGCTGCTGGCCGGCGCGGTCCGCGCGGCCGGCTACACGGTCGTGCTGACCGGCGAGGGCGCCGACGAGGTGTTCGCCGGCTACGACCTGTTCAAGGAGGCCAAGGTGCGCCGGTTCTGGGCGCGCCAGCCCGAGTCGCGCTGGCGGCCGGCCCTGCTCGGCCGTCTCTACGGCTATCTGGAGCATTCGCCGGTCGGCAATCCGGCCTTCGCGGCCGCGTTCTTCAGCCAGGGCCGCGAGTACCTCGGCCGGCCGGTGTTCGCGCATCTGCCGCGCTGGACCACCTCGCGCCGCGCGCTGACGTTCCTGTCGCCGGACCTGCGTGCCGCGGCCGCCGAGCGCGATCCGCTGGCCCTGGTCGAGTCGCGGCTGCCGGCCGGCATCGGCCGCTGGTCGCCGCTCGCGCAGGACCAGTACGTCGAGGCCAAGACGCTGCTGGCCGGCTATCTGCTGTCCTCGCAGGGCGATCGCGTCGCGATGGCGGCCTCGATCGAGGGCCGCTTCCCGTATCTGGACCACACGCTGATCGAGTTCGCGAACCGGCTGCCGCCCTCGTACAAGATCCGCGGCCTCACCGAGAAATACCTGCTGCGCAAGGCGCTGGCCGACCTGCTGCCGGCCGACATCGCGCAGCGCACCAAGCAGCCGTATCGCGCGCCGGACAGCGCCAGTTTCGTCGTCGACGGCCGCCCGCTCGACTACGTCGAGGCGCTGCTCGACGAGGCCAGCCTGCGCGCCAGCGGCCTGTTCGACGCCGATGCGGTGGGCCGCCTCTACGCCAAGGTCCGTGCCGGCCGTGCGACCGGCTTCGCCGACAACCAGGCCTTCGTCGGCATTGTGTCGACGCTGCTGCTCGAGCGCGAGCTGCGCGGCGGCTGAGCGGGCGGCCCGGTCGCGCCGGAGCGGCGCCGATGCGGGATCGCGGGCCTGCGTTCTTGCGCCGTGCCGGGACCGGTCGCCGCGTGAGGTATCGGCGACCGCTCCGTCTGGCCGGCTGTGCCGCCGGCCGGTCCGCGCGATTCGGGCAGGGCCGGTCCGGCGGATGCCGTCGGGCCTGCCGGTATCGGGCATAATCGCGCCCGTTCGCAACGATACGTGGGGAAGGCATGGATCACCGGCAGCAGGTCAGGCAGTTTGTGCTGAAGAACTTCCTGTTCACGGATGACGCGAGCGCGCTGGCCGACGGCGATTCGCTGATCGGCAACGGCATCGTCGACTCGACCGGCATCCTCGAGCTGATCGGCTTCCTCGAAGAGACCCACGGCATCCGCATCGCGCCGGAGGAGATGGTGCCGGCGAACTTCGATTCGATCGACGCGATCAGCGCGTTCCTGGCGCGCCGGCTCGGCGCCTGAGCCGCCGGCGATGATCGCGCTCGCCGATCGGGTCGCGGCGATCGCCCTGTCCGAGCCGCAGCGCATCGCGCTCGTGCAGGGCGCGCAGCGCGTCGATTACGGCAGCTTCATCGACGCGGCGCGGCGCTTCGCCGGTTTCCTGCGCGCGGCCGGCTGCCGGCGCGGCGATCGCGTCGCGCTGATCGTGCCCAATCGCATCGAGGCCGCGATCGCCTGGTATGGCGCCTGGATCGCCGGCGCCGCCGTGGTGCCGCTCAACGCACAGGCGCGTGCGCGCGACTTCGCGCCGTGGCTGCGCCACGCCGGCGTGCGCGTGCTCGTGCACGAGGCGGCCGGACGCGAGGCGATCGCGGCCGCCGCCGAACTCGCCGCGGCGCCGCTGCGCATCGTGCTCGACGCGGCGAGCGCCGGCGCCGATGCGACCGGCTGGACCCAGGCGCTCGCGTCCGAACCGCTCGCGTCCGAGCCGGTCGAGCCGTCCGCGCTGGCCGCGATCCTCTACACCTCCGGCACCACCGGCGCGCCGAAAGGCGTGATGCTGAGCCACGCCAATTTCGCCGCCAACGTCGAGGCGATCGTCGCGTATCTGGGTTTGACGGCCGAGGACAGCATCGTCTCGATCCTGCCGTTCTACTACTCCTACGGCGCCTCGGTGCTGCATACGCATCTGGCGTTCGGCGCGCGCCTGGTGATCGAGCCGAACCTGGTGTTTCCGCATCTGATCGTCGAGACGCTCGCGCGCGAGCGCGCCAGCGGCTTCTCCGGCGTGCCGTCGACCTACGCCCTGCTGCTCGACCGCGTGCCGCTGGCCGACTACGACCTCGGCGCGCTGCGCTATCTGACCCAGGCCGGCGGCGCGATGGCGCCGGCGCTGGCTGCGCGGCTGCGCGCCGCGCTGCCCGGCACGGCGCTGTACGTGATGTACGGCCAGACCGAGGCGACCGCGCGCCTGACCTATCTGCCGCCCGACCGGCTCGACGACAAGCCCGGCTCGGCCGGCATCGCGATTCCCGGCGTGCGCCTTACGATCCGCGACGAGGCCGGCCGCGACCTGCCGCCCGGCGCCGACGGCGAGGTCTGGGCGCAGGGCCCCGGCGTCATGAGCGGCTACTGGAACGATCCCGAGGCCAGCGCCGCGGTATTGCACGAGGGCTGGCTGCGCACCGGCGATCTGGGCCGGCTCGACGAGGACGGCTTCCTGTTCCTCGCCGGCCGCCGCAGCGACATGATCAAGACCGGCGCCCATCGCGTGCATCCGCTCGACGTCGAGGAAGCGATCGCCGAGCTGGCCGAGGTCGCCGAGGTCGCCGTCGTCGGCATCGACGACGCCACGCTCGGCCAGGCGATCAAGGCGGTGATCGTGCCGGCCGCCGGTGCCGCGCCCGACGCCGATCGCATCAAGGCGCATTGCCGCGCGCGCCTGGCCGCCTACAAGATTCCCAAGCAGGTCCAGTTCGTCGCGGCCCTGCCCAAAACCGCGTCCGGCAAGATCCGGCGTGCCCTGTTGACCGAACCCGCCGCCGCGCAGGAGGCCTCGTGAGCGCTTTGAGCTTCGACGTACTGGATCTGGACTACGGCCAAGAGGCCGATCGCATCGCCGCGCGCCTGCGCGAGGTCACCGCGCGCGTGCTGCACAAGCGCGGCCTGGTCGTGGCGATCTCCGGCGGCATCGACTCCTCGTGCAGCATCGCGCTGGCGGTGCGCGCGCTCGGGTCCGAGCGCGTGTTCGCGCTGATCCTGCCCGAGCGCGATTCGTCCGACGACAGCGCGGTGCGCGCGCGCATCCTGGCCGAGCACCTGGGCGTGCGCGTGGAGACCGTCGACATCGCGCCGGCGCTGGCCGCGATCGGCTGCTACGAGGCGCGCGACGCCGCGGTGCGCCGTGCGCTGCCCGAGTACGGCGAGGGCTGGCGCTTCAAGATCGTCATCGACGGCGGCATCGAAGGCCGCATCAACGTCTTCAAGCTGATCGCCGAAGCGCCCGACGGCACGCCGCACGAGCGCGTGCTCGGCCTCTCGGAGTATCTGCAGATCGTCGCCGCGACCAATTTCAAGCAGCGCATCCGCAAGACGCTCGAGTACTACCATGCCGATCGCCTCAACTACGGCGTGGTCGGCACGCCGAACCGGCTCGAGTACGACCAGGGCTTCTTCGTCAAGAACGGCGACGGCTCGGCCGACGTCAAGCCGATCGCGCATCTGTACAAGACCCAGGTCTACGCGATGGCGCGCCACCTCGGCCTGCCCGAGCGCGTCTGCGCGGCGATCCCGACCACCGACACCTACAGCCTCGCGCAGGGCCAGGACGAGTTCTACTTCGCGCTGCCGTACCGGTCGATGGATCTCGCGCTGTGGGCGCTCAATCACGGCCGTCCGGCCGCCGAGCTCGCAGCCGCGCTCGGCATCGGCGTCGACCAGGCCGAGGCCGTCTACGCCGACATCCGCAACAAGCGGCGCACCACGCAGTACCTGCATCGTCCGCCGGTGCTGGTCGGCGAGGTCGCGGAGCTGGACCTGCACGCGTGAACGCGCCGGCCTATGCCGGCAGCGCCGGCGACGTCGCGCGCGACCGCGACGTCGTGCTCGGCATCTGGCGCGGCAATCTCGGCCAGGACGCGCGCATGCAGGCCAAGTACGACTGGTTCTATGCCCAGTGTCCGTTCGGCGCGCCGCTGCTGCGGCTGCTGCGGCACGGCGCCGACGCGGCACCGGTCGGCGCGGCCGCGGCCGGTCCGCGCCGCATGCTGCGCGACGGCCGGCCGATCGAGGCCGGCGTGCTGGTCGATCTGGCCGTGCTGCCCGAGCACCGCTCGCTCGGCCCGGCGCTGATGCTGCAGGGCGAGCTCGCACGCGCCGGCGCCGAACGCTTCAATCTGCTCTACGGCTTCCCGAATCCGAAGGCCGCCGCGGTGTTCAAGCGCGTCGGCTACGACCGCCTCGGCGACATCGTGCGGCGCGCGCGCGTGCTGCGCCATGCCGGCTACCTCGCGCGGCGGATGCCGCGGCCGCTGGCCGCGCTCGCCGGCTTCGTGCTCGACCGTGCGCGCGCAATCGCCGACGCCGTGCGGTCACCGCATGAACGCCTCGTCGCGAACTGGACCGATCGCGCCGATACGCGCTTCGACGCGCTGTGGTCGGCCTCGCCGAAAGGCGAGGGCGTGGTCGGCGTGCGCGACGCCGCGTTCGCGCGCTGGCGCTTCGATGCCTCGCCGCTGGCCAGTACGCGCTACCTGCTGCTGGTCGGCGCCGACGGCGCCCTGCGCGCCTGGTTCGCCTGCCAGATCGAGGACGCCGTGCTGCACGTGCGCGACTTCTGGTCCGACGACGCCGCCACCGGCATCGGCCAGGCCCGCATCGCCGCGCTGCTGCGCGCTGCGCGCAAGGCCGGCCACGCCGCCGTCTCGGTCGAATACGCCGGCCCCGACGCGCGACTCGCCGGCTGGGCCGCCGCCGGTTTCGTCGAGCGCGGCCGGCGGCCGGTGTTCGGCCGCTGGTCCGAAGGCAGCGCGGCTGAGGCGGTGCCGATCCATCTGACTTCGGCGGACGAGGACGAGTAGCGGCAGCCGTCTCGCGAGGTTCCGTCAACCGGCCGCGAGCGTGCGAATCGGCCGCCGGAACAGATGCAGCGCGAGCTTGTCGGGCCGGAAGCGTCCTTCGCGGTCGACGATGCCGGATTGCTCGAAGCCGAGCCGGCCGAGCAGCCAGCCGGGGCGGTCGCCGATCGGGTTGATCGTCGGATCGCTGGTGAAGACCAGCTCGAAGCCGGCCTGGTGCGCGCGTTCGGCGATCGCCGCGTCGTAGCGGCCGTGCGGGAACGACATCGTCGCCGGCGCCCGGCCGCCGTCGAGATGGGCGGCGACCTCGCGCCGCGCGCCGGAGAGCTCGGCATCGAGGTCGGCGGCACGCGGCATCGGCGTATGCGTCTTGCCGTGGGTGCCGATCGCGATGCCGCCGCGTTCGAGCGCGGCGACTTCGCCGGCCGTGACCATGTGGCGCAGGCCGTCGTCGAGTGCGTCGTCGAGTGCGTCGGCGAACGGCGCGAGCGCGCGCTCGCGCTCGGCCTCGTCGAGCCGCTCGATCGCCGCGATCACGCGGCGCAGGCTGTCGATGCTCTCGTCGCCGGCGGTGCAGCCGGCCGCGGCGGCGAGGTCGGCGACGCGCAGCCGGCCGAGCCGCCAGCCGCCGACGATGCGCTCTTGATAGAACGCCAGGCGCCGGCCGATCACGTCGGCGACGACGAACAGCAGGCCCGGCACGCCGGCGCGCGCGAGCCGCGGCAGCGCGTAGTCGTGGTTGTCGGACCAGCCGTCGTCGAACGTGATCAGCAGGGCGTGCGGCGGCAGCGGCGTGCCGCCGCGGCGCGCGGCGAGCACGTCCTCGACCGAGACGATGCGGTAGTGGCGGCGGAAGAACGCGATGCAGGCGTCGAGCAGGTCGGCTTCCAGCGTGTAGTCCGGGTCGCAGGAGCGCCAGCGCGGATCGGTCCGCTCGAGCACGCGGTGGAACATGATCACCGTCAGCGTGCGGCGGTTGCGCAGGCGGTGGTAGAGGCCGAGCAGGCCGCTACCATAGAGCCACTTCTTGGCGAGGTCGGACAGCATGGAAACGGGCCCGGTGGTTTCGGCCATCATACCGACATACAACCGGCGCGAACTCGTCGTGCACGCGGTCGGCACGGTGCTCGCGCAGACGATGCCGGTCGATGAGATCATCGTCGTCGACGACGGCTCGAGCGACGGCACCGAGGCCGCCCTGCGCAGCGCGTTCGGCGATCGCATCGTCTACGTGCGGCAGGCCAATGCCGGCGTATCGGCCGCGCGCAATCGCGGGCTTGCGCTGGCACGCGGCCGCTATCTGGCGCTGCTCGACAGCGACGACGAATGGCTGCCCGAGAAGACCGCACGCCAGGTCGAATGGCTGGACGCGCATCCGGATTTCGGCATGGTGCTGTGCGACGTCGCGCGCACCGATGCCGAGCGGCGTCCGGTCGATCGCCTCGAGCGGCGCCGGCTGACGCCCGAAGACGGCTGGGTACTGAAGTGGGTGCTGCTCGAGCCGGCGCTGGCGCCGGTCTCGGCCCTGTTCCGCCGCGAGGTGTTCGAGCGGACCGGCGGCTTCGACGAGTCGCTGCGCACGGCCGAGGATCTGGACTTCCATCTGCGCGTCGCGCGCGACTGGCAGATCGGCGTCGTCGACGCGGTGCTGGCGACCGCGATGCGCGGCCACGACGGCCTGTCGGCGCTGGCGCAGACCTATCGGGACTATGCGACCGTCATCGAGCGCGCGGCCGAGGCGGCCGGCGATCGCGTCCCGTCCGACATCCGCGGGCGCGCGCTCGCCGCGGCCTACCTGCGCAGCGCACGCGGCACGCTCTATGCGGGACGCTGGGGCGAGACCTGGGACTACGCGCGGCGCGCCTGGCGGGCCAGCGACGATCCGCTGCTGCGCCGGCAGGCGCTGGCCCTGCTGCCGCTGGCGGCGCGGCGGCAGGCCGCACGGCTGCTCGGACGCGCGCGCTGACGGCGGCCGGGCCGGCATTCGTGGAGGGCGCCGCAGCGCCCGCGCGGATCGCCGCGCTCAGCCGCCGATCGGCGCAGGCGAGAATTGCGGTGCGGCGCGGAGATGCGCCTGGAGGCGGGCCGTGTGGCCCGCCCCGGCCTGCGATCAGTAGCCGTACAGACCGGCCGCCTTGGCATGCTCGGCGATGCGGTCGATCGACAGCGCCTGGCCGTAGAACAGCGCGACGTGGCCGAGCGTCGAATAGACGAACGGCCGATCGGCGTTCGGCTCGGACGCGACGTAGATGTTCGGCGCGGTCAGCGTGCCGGCGTAGCCGAACAGCGTCTGGATCTGCAGCAGATGGCCGTTGATGTAGATGCGCACCTGCGCGGTGGTCGCGTCGAGCACGGCGGCCAGATGGTAGGTGCGGCCGGCGTTGAGGCCGGACAGGTCCACGCGCGCGCCGCTGCCGACCTGGATGCGCGGCTGCAGGCCGATCACGCCGAAGCTCAGGAACGGATCGACGCCGGCGTCGCCGATGTAGAGGATCGGCTGATGGCCCGAGCCCATCGTGTGGACGCTGACCACGGCCTCGACCGTCAGCGAGCCGCTCGGCGTCGGCGTGCCGGTCGGATTGCCGCTGGCGATCGCCTTGCCGTTGCCTTCGCCGAGGCGCACGTGGCTGGCGTCGCTGGTCGGCATCAGCCGGCTCCAGCCCGGCGCGATCGTGATCGCGGCGCCGGAGATCGTCGCATCGTGATGGCCCGGGCCGTGGTCGGCGAACGACGTGCTGCCGGCGGCCTCGTCGAGCGGGTAGTACAGCGTCGGCGTGTCGGCCATGATCGCGTCGTACAGGCTCGGCACGCCGCCGCCGGTCACGGCGGCCCAGGCGTTGTTGCGGCGCGCGTAGAGCGTGCCGTCGGCCGGCGCATCGGCGAAGCTGCCGCCGGCCGGACCGGCGGGGCCGGCCGGACCCTGTGCGCCAGTCGCGCCGGCCGGGCCTGCGGGACCTTCCGGACCTTGTGCGCCGGCCGGACCAGCCGGGCCTTGCGGGCCGGCATCGCCGGTGGCACCCGTCGCGCCGGTGGCGCCGGCCGGTCCCTGCGGACCTTGCGGGCCGGTCGCACCCGCCGGACCTGCGGGTCCTTGCGCGCCCGTGGCACCGGTGGCGCCAGCCGGCCCGGTGGGGCCGGCCGGACCTTGCGGACCCTGCGGACCAGCCGGGCCGGGATTGCCGCTCAGCGCGTACTGCGCGACCGGCGTCGTCGCGACGGCCTGGCGCGGCAGCAGCGGCTGGCCGTTGACACGCACCTCCAGCCACAGCTGGGTGCCGGTGAACGCGCCCGGGAACGCCAGGCTCACCGTGAAGACGCCGTTGGCGACCGGGAACTGCGGCTCGGTCTGCGTCGTGCCGATCTGCTGGCCGCCGGTCTGCGCGTCGTACAGCGCGAACGCAAGGTCGTAGGGGCCGTTGGCCGGCTGGCCTTCGCGCATCAGCAGGCCCTGGTACGTGAAGTCGGGGAGCTGGGCGACCTGGGCCGCGGCCGAGCCGGCGACGAGCAGCAGCAGGCCGATCAGGAAATGCCGGAAGATCTTCATGGATCGCAGTCCTCGAAACTGGTGCGTAGGATGGAATCGTCGAGACGCACGCCGGTCCAGAAGCCCGACGTCACGATGAAGTCGCCGCCGCTCGAGACGCCGGTGACCGGCTGACCGATCGTGCCGGCCAGATCGAAGCAGGCGCTGTGCGCGCGGGCGGTGCCGCCGCCGGCGATCGCGTGGCGCGTCACCTGGTAGGTGTCGGCGCCGGCCGGCGCGGCATGACCGGCATCGTCGGCCGCCAGCGCCAGCGCGGCCGCCAGCGCGAGGCCGGTCGCGCCAGCCAGGCGCAGCGCGCGGCCCGCCACCGGTGCGCGCCGCCGCGCCGCGGGTCCGCCGGACCGCCCGGGCATCGGTAGGATGTGCATGGACTACCCCTTGCGATGAAATCGAATCGAGCCGTCGCCGGCCGCCGTCTCGCGGCCGGAACGGGTTCCCTTCACATACCGGCTCAGCGCGCCCCGCGGCCGAACAGCACCACCTCCAGCGTCTGCAGCAGGATTGCCGCATCGAGCAGGAGGTTGTGATTCTTGACGTAGAACAGGTCGTACTTGAGCTTCTCGGCAGCGTCCTCTTCGGTCGCGCCGTACGGAAAGTTCAGCTGCGCCCAGCCGGCCAGGCCGGGCTTCACGCAATGGCGCAGCTGGTAGTAGCGGATCTTCTTGGCCAGCTCGTCGACGAACTGCGGCCGTTCCGGCCGCGGACCGATCAGGCTCATGTCGCCGCGCAGGATGTTCCACAGCTGCGGCAGCTCGTCCAGGCGCGTCTTGCGGATGAAACGGCCGACCCGGGTCACGCGGTCGTCGTTCTTGGCGGCCCATACCGCCACGCCGTTCTTCTCGGCGTCCGGACGCATGCTGCGGAATTTGGCCAGCGAGAACACCTGGCCGCGCTCGCCGACGCGCTCCTGCCGGTACAGCACCGGCGCGCGCCAGCCCGACTCGATGCGGATCGCCAGCGCCGTCAGCAGCATGAACGGCGACATCGGGATCAGCACCATCAGCGCTGCGACGACGTCGAACACGCGCTTGGAGAAGCGGCGCAGCGGCGAGGCGTTGAAGCCGTCGGAGAACACCAGCCAGGACGGGTCGACCAGGTCGAGCTGGACCTTGCCCAGTTCGCGCTCGAAGAAGGTCGGCAGGTCGGTGATCATGATGCCGTTCTGCTTGCACTCGAGCAGCTCGGCCATCGGCAGCGAGCCGCGGCGGTCGTCCGAGCCGACGACGATCTCGGCGATCTGGCGCTGCCGCACGAAGTCCGACAGCGGCGTGCCGGGACGCAGCAGGGTGTCGGCCGGCACGCTCGGCGTCTCGCCTTCCATCGGCAGGAAGCCGACCACCGCGAAGCCGCGCCGGTCGACGCGGCGGCGCATGCGCGAGGAAATCATCGAGGCGCGCCGGCCGCTGCCGAGGACCAGCACGCGGCGCTTGAGCGCCTCCACGTCGATCAGGCGCATGAACGCGGCGCGGAACGTGGCGACCGCGACGAAGCCGATCAGCATGCCGATACCGGCGACGCCGCGGCCGATGTACAGGTGCGGCACCACGTAGTAGAGCAGGGCCAGCCCGATGCCGCCGAGCAGGAAGCCGATCGCCTGGCGCGCGAGCACGCCGAACAGGCGTTCGCGCATGCGCGGCTGGTACAGGCCGAGCGCCGCCATCGCTAGCACGATCACGGCGCCGAACACCAGCGAGCGCAGCATGAAGCCGCCCGAGTACTCGCTGAGCCATTCGTGGTCGTACCAGTAGCGGATCCGCATCGCCAGCCACAGCGAGCCGGCCAGCAGCAGGCCCTCGCCGGTGGCGAGCGCGATCAGCCAGCGATTGGCCTGGTCACGCAGGAAGCGCAGCATCCAGCGTCCTCTGCCGGATTCGGCGTACGGGGCATCCTGCCCCGCCGGCAGGCCGACCGGGTGCGGAAACCGCGGGTTGTCGATGTGCATCTGCGAGCACCGGTAGGGGGCCGGGCTCGGTGCCTAGCGAATCGCGTGCCATATCCGCTGAATGATACCTATCCCGCGCCGTTGCTGCGCGATCGGGCAGGTGGCCGGCTAGCATTTCCCGATCGGCGGATGTCGTGAACCTGATCACATTGTCAGAACGCGACGCTCCGCGCGCAAACCCGCCATCGCGCGGAACCGCCCGATCACGGCGCCGGACCGGCCGGATGCGCGCTCGGCATCTGCCAGGCGGTAACGGTCGGGATCGGGATTGGCTGGGGAGACCGGCCGCGACTCGGCCGGGTGAAGGCCGGCTTCCGCTGCCGGAAGCCGAGCGGCCGGCAATCGCCGCCGGCGGGGCCGCTTGCGCGCGGCCGCTCAGGACTTGCGCGTGGTTTCGTGCAGGACCCGGAACTCGCCCTCGATCACGCCGGGCTTGGCTGCGGCGGGACGTGCCGCGCGGGCCACCGGGCGCGACCGGAACGCGTTGACCGCGAGCATGATCACCGCGCCGACCGCCAGCACCGCGATCACCGCCAGGCCCAGCGTCAGCAGCGCCGCCATGATCACCAGGCCCGCCGCCATCGCCAGGATGCGCAGCAGCGGATTGTGCATGCGCGGGAGTTTCCAGTAGAACATCGTGCCGTTCGCCTGTGACAGAATGGACGCGCCTGCCGAGGCAGGCGTTCCTGGCGATTTTGGGACACCCGGCGGCCCGCGCAAGTGCCGGCCGTCCCGGTCGGCGCGTTCGGACGCGCGCGGCCGCGCCGAATGCGCACTCCCGGACGCCCCATGCCGACGCCACCGCCCCGCCGCCTCTGCGCGATCGACGACGTTCCCGACGGCGGCGCGATCGGCGCGGCGACGCGCCCCGATGCCCCGTTCTTCGACCTGATCGTGCTGCGCCGTGGCCGCGAGGTGTACGCGTACTACAACGAATGCCCGCATGCCGGCCGCAACCTCGACTGGTCGCCGGGCCGTTTCCTGGTCAAGGACGGCCTGCTGGTCTGCGCGGCCCACGGCGCGACGTTCGCGGTCGAGGACGGACGCTGCCGCGCCGGCCCCGGCGGCGGTGGCCTGGTCGCTGCGCCGATCCGCGTCGACGGCGAGGACGTGCTGCTGCTGGCCGAGACCGGCGACGCGGCCTGATCCGCGCCGCGCATGCGGCAACGCGACACGCTTGGCCGTCCAAATCGATGCCGACATATGCTGCGGCGCAGCAGGGTTTGCCGTATCCTTGCGCGCCCGCCGACGACGGCGGTGCATCGACGAAAACGCAGCACGAGGAGAGTCCCGCATGGCGCTCGAACTGGTCCCGGCCGGTCGCGACGTACCGAATGAAATCAACGTGGTCATCGAAATCCCGAAGGATTCCGAGCCGGTCAAGTACGAGGTCGACAAGTCCACCGGCGCGATCTTCGTCGATCGCGTGCTGTCCACGCCGATGCGCTATCCGTGCAACTACGGCTACATCCCGGGCACGCTCGGCGGCGACGGCGATCCGCTCGACGTGCTGGTGATCCTGCCGCTGCCGCTGGTGCCGGGCTCGGTGATCCGCTGCAAGCCGGTCGGCATGCTGAAGATGACCGACGAGGCCGGCGGCGACGAGAAGCTGATCGCGGTGCCGGTGTCGAAGGTCTTCGCCGGCTATGCCCACGTCGACACGATCGACCAGGTCTCGGGCCACTGGCTGGAGCGGATCGGCCACTTCTTCGAGCACTACAAGGATCTGGAGAAGGGCAAGTGGGTCAAGGTCGAGGGCTGGGTCGGCGCCGAGGAAGCGCGCCGCGAGATCCTGGCCGGCGTCGAGCGCGCACGCGCCGACGCCTGATCGCAGGCCGGCGGTAGCGGGCGGCCCGGCGCGATCGCGGCGGGATCGTGCGAAGACGCCGGCCGCTCGCCGAGGGCATCGAGCTGCGCGCTTGGTGCGGCCGGGCCGAAGCAGGGGGCGCTTCGCTTGCACATGCGCTGGACATCCCCGAACCTTGCCGGTCGACGAGCGACCGGCGAGCCTGCGTATGTCCACTCATGATCTGATCGTGCTCGGCGCCGGTTCCGGCGGCCTCGCCTCGGCGATACGCGCCGCGCGCTACGGTGCGCGCGTGGCCCTGGTCGAGCCGGGCGTGCTCGGCGGCACCTGCGTCAACGTCGGCTGCGTGCCGAAGAAGGCGATGTGGCTGGCGTCCAATCTCGCCGAGTCCGGCCGCATCGCCGCGCGCCTCGGCTTCGAGCGCTGCGCGGTCGGCTTCGACTGGGCCGCCTTCGTCGCTCATCGCCAGCGCTACATCGAGGCGATCCATGCCGGCTACCGTGAGCGCATCGACGCGCTCGGCATCGACTGGGTGCCGGCTGCCGGCCGCTTCGTCGATGCCGGCCGCATCGCCGCCGGCGATCGCACGCTGGAGGCGCCGCAGATCGTCGTCGCGACCGGTTCTCGGCCGCTGCGGCCCGCGTTCGCGGACGGCGTCGGCATCGACTCCGACGGTTTCTTCGCGCTGCGGCAGCAGCCGCGCCGCGTCGCGATCGTCGGCAACGGCTACGTCGCCGTCGAACTCGCCGGCGTCCTGCATGCGCTCGGTTCCGAGGTCCATCTGCTGATCCGCGGCAATCGCCTGCTCGGATCGTTCGACGAGGAGGTCGCGCGCCGGCTGGCCGGTCTGTACCAGGCCGACGGCATCGCCATCGAGGCCGGCTTCGATACGGTCGGCGCGTCGATGCAGGAAGGCGAGGCGCGCATCGCCGCCGCCGACGGCCGCGAGCTGCGCACGGACACGCTGATCTGGGCGATCGGCCGGCGTCCCGATACGCGATCGTTGAATCTCGCCACCGCCGGCGTCGCCTGCGACGCGCAAGGCCGCATCATCGTCGACGATCGCCAGCGCACCGGCGTGCCGGGCATCCATGCGGTCGGCGACGTCACCACCGCACCGGCGCTGACGCCAGTCGCGATCGCGGCCGGCCGCGCGCTGGCCGACCGCCTGTTCGGGGGGCGGCCCGAATGCCGGCTCGACGCAGCCGACGTGCCGACCGTGATCTTCTCGCACCCGCCGCTCGGCTCGGTCGGCCTGACCGAGGCCGCCGCGCGCGAGCGCCACGGCGACGCGGCCGTGAAGGTCTACAGCACCGCGTTCCGCCCGATGCTGACGGCGCTGGCCGGCGACGAGGCGCGCAGCTTCGTCAAGCTGGTTTGCGTCGGCGAGGACGAGCGCATCGTCGGCCTGCACGTGCTCGGCCTCGGTGCCGACGAGCTGCTGCAAGGCTTCGCCGTCGCCGTGAAGATGGGCGCGCGCAAGGCCGACTTCGACGCGACGATCGCGATCCATCCGACCTCGGCCGAAGAGGTCGTGCTGATCGAGTGACCGGCGTGTCGCCGGTCTTTCTAGTCCGGATTTCGCCTGGTGTTTTGGGCTGTCGTTGCTCCAACCCCGCTCTTGCCGTCGCTTTCAGCTTTTGACGTTGTGCGCCTAAAGCGAGCCGAGCATCGCAGGTCGGCCAGGCCGAAGAGCTGCCCCGTGTCTGAGCGCCAGCGAGTTGGGGCAGCGTGCCTGGGCGACCGAGAAGCGCAGGGCACCGATGCGGCGCAGCCGCATCGGCTCGCGTCAGCGCAGGCGGTTTTGGTGACTTTTTCCAAGAAAGAATGTCCGGGAGAACATTCTTGACGTCGCGATAGCGACGGCCCGGAGGGCGGACGCCAGGGATGGCGGTCCGCAAAAAAGTCACCCGCTCGCGCAGCGAGCGGAAGCTCTTGATCTAGTTTTTCTTGTACTTCAGATGCCTCTTTGATCGCAGTTCAGATCGGCGCAGGCACGAATGGACGCCGAAGTAGCACAACATTGAGTCGAAGTGAAAACGAAAAACGCCGGGGCCCGAAGGCCCCGGCGTCGTTTGGTGGTCGGACGTCCGTGTCCTGCTGCAAGACGTAACGCGGACCGAGCAGCCGGTGCCGCGATCGGGTTCGATCAGTCGGCGCCGCCGACCGCGATCTGGCCGATCTTGAAGAACACGTCGGTGTTGTCGAACACGCCGTTGAAGTGGTGCGCGCCGCGGCCATAGGCCGACAGCGGAATGTCGGTCGCGGTGTGCGCGGCCTGGTCGCCCGGGACCTGGCCGGTGACCAGATAGCCGGCGCCTTCGTTGCGGACGCTGGGGTTGGCCGGCGACTGCGACGGCGGGAACGGCTGCTGCGTGTCGCGCGTCGGGAAGCGGCTCGGCAGCCAGGTCTCGTAGCGGTCGGCGTTGGCGCCGTAGCCGATCAGCATCTTGCCGTCGACGTGCGTGGTTTCCGGATAGCCGTCCTCTGCCATCGTGTACTTCGGGAACCTGGCCGCCTCGTAGATGCCGACCACGCCCTTGCCGGCGTCCGGATCGGCCTCGAGCGTGGCCGCGCTGACCGTCGCCGCGCCGATGATCGCGGCGCCCGAGCACTCATGGTCGGCCGTGACCAGGACCAGGGTGTCGGGGTTGCGCTCGGCGAAGCGCTTGGCGACCGCGATCGCGCGGTCCAGCTCGATGACCTCGAGCGTCCAGCGGTCGGTGTCCATCAGATGCGCCTGCTTGTCGATCGAGGCGCCTTCGATCAGCGCGACGAAGCCGTTCGGGTTCTTCGAGAGCACCTTCAGCGCGGCGTCGGTCATTTCGTCGAGCATCGGCTGGTCCGGAAACCCGAACGCGTCGACCACGGCGGTGTCGCCGCGGCGGCCGGCGATCTTGTCGTAGGCCACGTTCATGTTCGAGTACGAGAACAGGCCGAGCAGCTTGTCCGGCGTGCCGGCGTTGAATGCGGCATCCAGCCCGGACTTGTCGGCCGCGTAGCGGAAGCCGGCGTCGCGGAACTCGGCGATCAGGTCGCGCTCCGGATCGAGCGCACCGCGCGCGACGCCCCAGCCGTTGACGATGTCGTCGCCGAGCACGTAGTCGTTGGACTTGCGGCGCTGCGAGCCGTTGACCGGCTGCGGGCTGGTGCTGTCGGACGGGTTCGGCAGGAACCACTTGCGGCCGCCGCCGAGCAGCACGGCCAGGCCGCTCTGGTCGCGGTCGTCGAAGAACTGGTCGACGATGCCGGTGCCGTTGCCGCGCGCCGAGGTGTGGATCGCCATCGAGGCCGGCGTCGCGTCGAACACGTCGGCGGTGGTGACCACGCCGAGCGACTTGCCCTGCAGGTTGTGCAGGTACTCGGACAGGTATTCGTAGCGCGGATTGTCGAACGCGTCGCGGGTGTCGTCCGGCCAGACGCCTTCCTCGTTGTTGTTGGCCTTGTTGCCGGTCACGTAGTTCTGCATGCCGGGCGCCGAGTCGGTGACGATCGAGTTCAGCGATGCGGTCATGACCATGCCGGTGTTCGGGAACGTGTCCATCGCGAGCAGGCCCTTGGCCTTGCCCTGCGCATAGCCGCGCGACACGATGCGGGCGGCGGTGCGGTGCGCGGCGCCCATGCCGTCGCCGAGGAAGATCACGATGTTCTTGGCGACCTGGCCCGATTCGGCGTCGATGCCGACGATCTCGAAGTTGCCGGTCGCGGTGATCGTGGTGCCGTCGTCCTGACGTGCGATCGCACGCAGCGTGTGCACGCCGGCGCGGCTGTTGGAGTAGGCGCGGCGCGAGATCACGGTCGCATTGCCGGCCAGGCCGGCGACCAGCGTGCAGCCCGAGGCGCCGGTCGTGCGGCCCGAGGCGGCGATGCAGGTCGCGGCCGGGCCGGTCTCGGTGATCGTGCTGGTCAGCGTCGCGCGCGGATCGTGGATCAGCTCGCCGTCGACCCAGAACGGGCGCAGCGTGCTCTGGTCGTCGACGATGAAGTCGAACGAGACGATCGTGCGGCCCGGATCGGGCTCGATCGTCATCTGCAGGTCGAAGCGCTGGCCGGGCAGGAAGCGCGCGATGACCGGACTTTCTTCGCCGCTCGCGAACAGCTCGCTCGGCGGCGTCAGCCGCGAAATGCGCGCGGCGAACGCGTCGCCGGCGAGAAGGCCGAGAACCGCGGCGGTCAGCAGCGGCAGGCCGCGACCGGATCGGGACACGAAGGACATGGGGCTACTCCTGGGTGGGAAGAGGGCAGGCGGCCGCGCTCCGTCGCAGCCGGTTCGTCAGTGGCGATGAGGCGGCGTCTGCGCGCTGCGTGCCGCTTCGCGGCTGAGGCGGCGCAGGGCGCGCGTGACCGGCGCGTCGAGCGTCAGTTGCACCGAGGACACCCGGCCGCTGGCCGCGTCCTCGCGGCTGCCGACGCTGAGCGTGCCGGTGAGCTGGACCAGGCCGGGAATGCGCGGAATCGTCGCGCCGGCCGATTCGGGCAGACGGACCATGACCGCCGACGGCGGAATATTGTCGGCCAGGCTCTCGTCCTCGTGGCCGATGTCGACGGCCAGCGGCGACAGCAGGAAACGATCCTCGGCCGGCGGATACAGCGGCACGACGTAGCCGACCATGCGCACGCGCCGGCCGTCGAGCGCGGCGAGCTTGTCGCTCGGCTCGAGTCCGAGCGGGCCGACCGGCATGCGGAACAGCTCGCCGAACTTGAGCTCGACTACGCCGCGCGGCGGTGCGCCGAGCTCGCCGCGCACGGCCAGCGCGCGCGGCACGTCGCGCGCGGCGACGCTGGGGATCGAGACGGCTTCGCCGTGGGCATGGACGAATACGGGCAGTGCGGCCAGGATCAGGCCCGGCAGCAGGCGGCGGAGAAGGGACAAGGCGGGCATCCTCGGCTGGGTGCCGCGACGCGAAGCGGCGTCGCGTTGGCGATGCGCGCAGCCTAGGTCGCGCCGATGAAGAAGCCGTGACGGCGCGGTGACCGAGCGATGTCGGCCGGCGCTGTGGCGCATACGGCCGATCGCGCGGACCTGTGCCCCGCGCTGCGATCGCTGCGCAGCAGGCAATCGGCGCCTGCCCGCCAGCCGCGGCCGGCGGCACGGCCGTCGGGCCGCGCCGCGCAGGGTCTACATCCGGAACACGCCGAAGCGGCCGCGCTCGACCGGCGCATTGAACGCGGCCGACAGCGCCAGGCCGAGCACGCGGCGGGTGTCGGCGGGGTCGATGATGCCGTCGTCCCAGAGCCGTGCGCTGGCGTAGTACGGATGGCCCTGGCGCTCGTACTGGGCGCGGATCGGCGCCTTGAACGCGTCTTCCTCTTCCTGCGGCCAGGTCTTGCCGGCCGCCTCGAGGCCGTCGCGGCGCACGGTCGCCAGCACCGAGGCGGCCTGTTCGCCGCCCATCACGCTGATGCGCGCGTTCGGCCACATCCACAGGAAGCGCGCCCCGTAGGCGCGGCCGCACATCGCGTAGTTGCCGGCGCCGAAGCTGCCGCCGGTGACGACGGTGAACTTGGGCACGTGCGAACAGGCCACCGCGGTGACCATCTTCGCGCCGTCCTTGGCGATGCCGGCGTTCTCGTACTTGCGGCCGACCATGAAGCCGGTGATGTTCTGCAGGAACACCAGCGGGATGTCGCGCTGGTTGCACAGCTCGATGAAGTGCGCACCCTTCAGCGCACACTCGGAGAACAGGATGCCGTTGTTGGCGACGATGCCGACCGGATAGCCGTGGATGTGCGCGAAGCCGGTGACCAGGGTCTTGCCGTAGCGTGCCTTGAACTCGTCGAGCACCGAGCCGTCGACGACGCGCGCGATGATCTCGCGGATGTCGAACGGGATGCGCACGTCGCGCGGCACGACGCCGTAGAGCTCCTCGGACGCGTACAGCGGCTCAAGCGGCGTAGCGAGCGCGGCCGGCACGCGCTTGACGCGGTTGAGATGGCGCAGGATGTCGCGGGTGATCGCCAGCGCGTGCGCGTCGTTCTCGGCGTAGTGGTCGGCGACGCCGGAGACCGCGGTGTGCACGTCGGCGCCGCCGAGCGATTCGGCGTCGACGATCTCGCCGGTGGCGGCCTTCACCAGTGGCGGACCGCCGAGGAAGATCGTGCCCTGCTCGCGCACGATCACGGTCTCGTCGCTCATCGCCGGCACGTAGGCGCCGCCGGCCGTGCACGAGCCCATCACGACCGCGATCTGCGCGATGCCGAGGCTGCTCATGCGCGCCTGGTTGTAGAAGATCCGGCCGAAGTGCTCGCGGTCCGGGAAGACCTCATCCTGCAGCGGCAGGAACGCGCCGCCGGAATCGACCAGATACACGCAGGGCAGGCGGTTCTCGAGCGCGATCTCCTGCGCGCGCAGATGCTTCTTGACCGTCATCGGGAAGTAGGTGCCGCCCTTGACGGTCGCGTCGTTGGCGACGACCAGCACTTCCTGGCCGTGCACCCGGCCGATGCCGGTGACCAGGCCGGCGCCGGGCGCGGCGTCCTCGTACAGGCCGTGGCCGGCCAGTGCCGAGAGCTCGAGGAACGGCGAGCCCGGATCGAGCAGGGCGCGGATGCGCTCGCGCGGCAGCAGCTTGCCGCGCGCGGTGTGCTTGGCGCGGGCGGCCTCGCCGCCGCCGAGCGCGATGCGCGCGGTGGTCGCCTCCAGATCCTCGACCAGGCCGCGCATCTGCGCGGCGTTGGCGAGGAAGTCCTCGCTGCGCGTGTCGATCTGGCTCTTGATGGCCGGCATGGCGAGACCCGTGCGTGAAGTGGTGCGCATGAAAGCACAGCCATCCGGCGGTGCCAACGGCGCGGCGCGTATCGCGAGGCCCCTGAACGCGAACGGCCCGGCAAGGCCGGGCCGTCGCGGGCGATCGCAGCGGTGACGCGCGGCGCGCGGCCGCCGCGCCGCGCATCCGATCAGTCGTGACCGTCCTTCTTGACGGCGTCGGAGGCGGCGTCCTTGGCGTCCTTGGCGGTGTCCTTGATGTCATGGCCGACTTCCTTGGCGCCGGCCTTGACCTCGCGTCCGGCGGCCTTGGTCGCGTCCCAGGCTTCCTTGGCGCCTTCCTTCACGGCTTCGCCGGTGGCCGATGCGGCCTCCTTGGTCGCGTCGGCGGCATGGCCCGCGGCGTCCTTGGTGGCATCGGCGGCGGCCGCGGCGGCCTCCTTGGTCTTGTCCCAGGCGCTGTCGGCCTTCTCGCCGGCCTTGTCGGCGGCGTCGGACATGGCGGCACCGGCCGAGGCGGCGGCCTCGCGGGTGGCGACGGCGGCCTTGTCAGCGGCTTCCTTGGTCGCCTGCGCGGCTTCGTGGGCGGCCTTCTTGGCGTCCTCGGCGGCCTGCTGGGCCTGCTTCTGGGCGTCGTCGCCACAGGCGGCGAGCGTCAGCATCAACAGCGAAACGGACAACAGCTTGGTCAGCGACATGATCGAATCCTCCCTCGGATGATGGATGCAACGGGGCTTGCCGCACGCGACGCCGGCCACGCCGGCGTCGCGCCTACAACCGGTCTTCACACCAGTTCGATCGCGATGGCGGTCGCTTCGCCGCCGCCAATGCACAGCGAGGCGATGCCGCGCTTGCCGCCGCGCGCGCGCAGCGCGTGCAGCAGCGTGACGATCAGACGCGCGCCGGACGCGCCGATCGGGTGGCCGAGGGCGCAGGCGCCGCCGTTGACGTTGAGCTTCTCGTGCGCAATGCCGAACTCGCGCATCGGCGCCATCGCGACCACCGCGAACGCTTCGTTGACCTCGAACAGGTCGACGTCGGCGACGCTCCAGCCGGTCTGGTCGAGCAGCTTCTTGATCGCGCCGATCGGCGCGGTCGTGAACCATTCGGGCTGCTGCGAAGAGGTCGCGTGACCGACGATGCGCGCCAGCGGCGTGGCGCCGGCGGCCTGCGCCGCCTCGGCACCGGCCACGATCAGCGCCGCGGCGCCGTCGGAGATGCTCGAGGAACTGGCGGCGGTCACCGTGCCGTCCTTGCGGAACGCCGGCTTGAGGGTCGGGATCTTGGCGATGTCGGACTTGCCGGGCTGCTCGTCGGTATCGACCGAGACCTCGCCCTTGCGCGTGGCGACCTTGACCGGAACGATCTCGTCGCCGAACGCGCCGCCGGCGATCGCCGCCTGCGCGCGCCTGACCGACTCGATCGCGTAGGCGTCCTGCTCCTCGCGCGTGAAGCCGTACTTGTCGGCGGTGGCCTCGGCGAACACGCCCATCGCCTGACCGTCGTAGGGATTGGTCAGGCCGTCCCAGGCCATGTGGTCGACCAGCTTGGCGTCGCCGTAGCGCAGGCCGCCGCGCGCGCCGACCATGTGCGGCGCATTGGTCATCGACTCCATGCCGCCGGCGACGACGATGCTGGCCGAGCCGGCCTTGATCAGGTCGTGGGCGAGCATCACCGCCTTCATGCCCGAGCCGCAGACCTTGTTGATCGTGGTGCAGCCGGTGGCGGTCGGCAGGCCGGCGGCCAGGGCGGCCTGGCGGGCCGGCGCCTGGCCGAGGTTGGCCGGCAGCACGCAGCCCATGATGACCTCGGAGACCTGGTCGGCGGCGACGCCGGACTGCTCGAGCGCGGCGCGGATCGCGGCGGCGCCCAGGGTCGGCGTCGGCACGCCGGTGAACTGGCCGAGCATGGAACCGATGGCGGTGCGCTTGGCGCCGACGATGAAGACATCAGACATGGGATCTACTCCTGGTGCGGGCGGGCCGGACGTGGGGCGCCGGCCGGGCGCGCATTCTAGCAGGCCCTCGCCACCCGGCCGGATTCGGGACGAGTCGACGCCGCACCGTCGCGGCCGGCAGCGCGGACGTCGTCGCCGACCAGATGGGGTGCCGCCCCGGCCTGCGCAAGCGCCGGTGCGCCGCGCGGCGCGGCCGGCTTCAGCTCTTGCCGTGGAACAGCTCGCGGCCGATCAGCATGCGGCGGATCTCGTTGGTGCCGGCGCCGATCTCGTAGAGCTTGGCGTCGCGCAGCAGGCGACCGGTCGGGAACTCGTTGATGTAGCCGTTGCCGCCGAGCGCCTGGATCGCCTCCAAGGCGACGCTGACCGCGTTGCGCGAGGCGTTGAGCAGGCAGGCGGCCGGATCGATGCGCGACTTGACGCCGCGGTCGAAGTCGGCGGCGACCTGGTAGGCGAACGCGCGCGAGGACTGCAGCGCGGTGTACATGTCGGCGATCTTGGCCTGCATGATGCCGAAGGTGCCGATCGGCGCATTGAACTGCTTGCGCTCGCGCACGTACGGCAGCGCGATGTCGAGCGCGGCCTGCATCAGGCCGATCGGACCGCCCGACAGCACCAGGCGTTCGGTGTCCAGGCCGCTCATCAGCACGCGCACGCCCTCGTTGACCTCGCCGACGCGGTTCTCGTCGGGGATCTCGCAGTCCTCGAACACCAGCTCGCAGGTGTTGGAGCCGCGCATGCCGAGCTTGTCGAGCTTCTGCGCGGTCGAGAAGCCCTTCATGCCCTTCTCGACGATGAAGGCGGTCATGCAGCGCGAGCCGGCCGGCTTCGGCGCGGTGCGCATGTAGACCAGCAGCACGTCGGCGTCCGGGCCGTTGGTGATCCACATCTTGCTGCCGTTGGCGATCCAGACCTCGCCGCGCTGCTCGGCGCGGCAGGTCATCGAGCCGACCACGTCCGAGCCCGCCCCCGGCTCGCTCATCGCCAGCGCGCCGACCCATTCGCCGCTGCACAGCTTCGGCAGGTACTTGCGGCGCTGCGCCTCGCTGCCGTTGTGGTTGAGGTTCTGCACGCACAGGTTCGAATGCGCGCCGTAGGACAGGCCGACCGAGCCGGACGCGCGCGAGATCTCCTCCAGCGCGACCACGTGCGCGAGATAGCCGAGTTCCGAGCCGCCGTACTCGCCCGGCACGGTGACGCCGAGCAGGCCGAGTTCGCCGAACTTGCGCCACAGGTCGGCCGGGAACTGGTTCTCCTGGTCGATGCGGTCGGCGCGCGGCGCGATTTCCTTCTCGGCGAAGGCATGCACGGTCTCGCGCAGCAGATCGAGGTCTTCACCGAGTTGGAAAGGGCGCATGGCGGACGGCTCCGTTGGGATCGAAGGGCAGACGCATGCGACGGCGACCGGCGGTCCGTCGCGACGAAGCGCGCACTCTGCCACATTCGGCGCCTAGGCGACCACGCGGCGGATCTTGGTCCGATCGCTCGCGCCGCGGGCGTTGCGCGGCGGCAGGCTGCGGCCCGGGAATGCGCGGGTCGGGTCTGCTGCGGCGCGACACGCATCGGCCTGCCGGCGCGCGGATGCGTCGGCGACGGCGGATGGCATCGGCAGACCTCCGGCGCGCGCTCGATCGCTGGCGTCGGAGGCGCGGGCGGCGTGACCGCCGTCGCGAGCGATGGCGCCGGCCGCACATGCGCGGCCGGCGCGAGGGTCGAATGGAGCGTGGCGCAGCCGGCGGCGGGATGCGGCTGCGCCGGGCGTCACTGGCCGCGCATGCGCCCTTCGAAACGCGGCGCGTTGCTGCCCATGTGCGGCAGGCGCAGCTTGCCGATCGTCTGGATGCGCTCCTCGGCCATGCGGTCGGCGGCGCGGAACGTCGGGATGCCGTCCTGCGCGGCGATCTGGAAGATGCGCGTGAGGTTGTGATAGATCGTGCGCATCATGCGCATCGCACGCTCGCGGTTGTAGCCGTCGATCTCCAGCGAGATGTTCATGACGCCGCCGGCGTTGACCGCGTAGTCCGGTGCATAGAGAATGCCGCGGCGCTCGACTTCCTCGCCGATCGCGTCGGTCGCCAGCTGGTTGTTGGCGGCGCCGCAGATGACCTTGCACTTGAGCCGCGGCAGGGTCTGCTCGTTGATCGTGCCGCCGAGCGCGCACGGGCTGAACACGTCGGCGTCGACGTCGTAGATCTCGTCGATGCCGACCGCCTCGCAGCCGAACTCGTCGACGCAGCGCTGCACCGCTTCGCGGTTGATGTCGGTCACGAACACCTTGGCATCGTGCTCGCGCAGCAGCTTGACGAATTCGAGGCCGACGTGGCCCACGCCCTGCACGGCGTAGACGTGGCGGCCGACCTCCTCGCTGCCGAACTTGGCGTTGAGCGAGGCGAGCAGGCCCTGCAGCGTGCCGTAGGCGGTGAACGGCGACGGGTCGCCCGAGCCGCCGTGCACCTGGTGCACGCCGGTCACGAACTGCGTCTCGCGGAACACCCATTCCATGTCGTTGACGTCGATGCCGACGTCCTCGGCGGTGATGTAGCGGCCGTTGAGCGAGTTGACGAAGCGGCCGAACGCGCGGAACAGCGCCTCGGACTTGTCCTTGGACGGATCGCCGATGATGACGGCCTTGCCGCCGCCGAGGTTGAGTCCGGCGACCGCGTTCTTGTAGGTCATGCCGCGCGACAGCCGCAGCACGTCGTTGACCGCTTCCTGCTCGCTCTTGTACGGCCACATGCGCAGGCCGCCGAGGGCGGGGCCGAGCACGCTGTTGTGGACCGCGATGATGGCCTTCAGACCCACGTCCGGGTTGTGGCAGAACACCACTTCCTCGTGGCCGGTGCGGGCGATCGTTTCGAAAATCATCAAGGACTCCGGGCGTGACGGTCCGGGCTCGCGAACGTGCGGGCGCTGGGGCTGCGGCACGGCGCGGGCGACGGACGGCTGGGTGGGATTCGGGCGGGCGGTGCCGCGTCGGGATGGTCGGAAAAGCGACATTGTAGCCCGCCCCGGCGGAGGCGGGTATCGGGCCGGCCGAGGGTTACGTGCCGCGGCGGCGTCGCGCACAATGCGCCCCACCTTCCGCGGGAGCGCTGCCCGATGAGTCCGACGATCCGCTGTGCGCTGTCGTTCCTGGCCCTGGCGGCCGTCGCGTTCGCCGCGCCGGCGCGTGCCGACGCCCGCGATGCGGTGCTCGCCGCGCATCGCGCGACGATGGACGCGCGCGTGCGCGTGGAGACCGTCTCGAGCGCCGGCGGCCAGCAGGCGCGCTCGACCGTGCGCTACGACACCAGCCGGCGCGTGCACCTCAAGACCGACCGGATGGAGATGATCGTGCTGCCCGAAGGGATCTGGATGCGCAATGGCGACGGCGGCTGGACGAAGCCGCCGTTCGACGCCAGCGCGCTGGTCCGCCAGCTGGTGCCCGAGACCGTCGAACAGATGCAGAAGGGCCTGTCCAACGTCGTCGACGAAGGCCCGGCGACGTTCGGCGGCCAGCCGGCGCGGGCCTACTCGTTCGACGTGGCGATGACGATGATGGGCATCTCGGTGAACTCGCGCAGCCGCATCCTGGTCGGCGCCGACGGGCGGATCGTGCAGGCGGTCACCGACGGCGAGGCGCTCGGCAAGAAGAGCCGCAGCGAGCAGACCTATCACTACGACGACGCGATCCGCGTCGTCGCGCCGAACTGAGCGTCGCGATCCGGCGCGGCCTCAGCCGCGCTTGATGACCGGCAGCAGCTTCCACCAGTTGGAGTGGTACTGCGGCCACTTGCCGGCGAACGAGGCGTGCTCGGGGTAGTTGAGCTTGAGCACGCGCTCGGCGTCGGCGGCGAGCTGTTCCTGGCCGAGCGCGCGGTACGAATCGACCATGATCGCCAGGCCGTCGCCGACCTGCACGGTCTGCGGATAGGTCTCCACGACGTACTTGGCGCGGTTCGCCGCGGCGACGTAGGCGCCCTTGCGCAGATAGAACAGCGCGATGTTGATCTCGGCCTTGGCCATCGAGTCGCGCAGGTAGATCAGGCGCTGGCGGCCGTCCGGCGCGTAGCGGCTCTGCGGATAGCGCTTGAGCAGCTCGGAGAAGTCCTCGAAGGACTGGTTCAGGAACGCCTGGTCGCGCCGCGTCGTGTCGAGGCCGACCATGCGGCTCAGGAAGTCGGTCTGGCGGTCGAAGTTGATCAGGCCGCGCAGGTAGTACGCGTAGTCGATGTTCTTGTGCGTGGGATAGGTGCGGATGAAGCGATTGATCGTCGAGTACGCGTCGTCGTTCTTGTAGCTCTTGTACTGCGCGTAGGCCAGGTTGATCTGCGACTGCTCCGAGTACGCGCCGAACGGGAAGCGTCCGATCAGCCGCGAGAAGGTCTCGGCCGCTTGGCCGTAGTTGCCGGCGTCGATCGCCGTCACGCCGCGCTGGTAGAGCTGCTCGACCGGCAGCGTCTCCAGCTCGTTGCCGCGCTTGCCGAAGGTCTTGCAGCCGGCCATCGCCACGGCCAGCACGAGCAGCAGGAGAACGCGCCAGGCGACGCGGAAGGACGGAAGGATTGGCATGCGCGGGTGGGGGTTTGCGATGATTGACGGCCGATCATAACCCGAACGTCCCGACGGTCGGAAACTCGCGAAGGACCATGAACGACACCGAATCGACGCTGAACGTACGCATTCCCGAGGCGCTGGCCGGCCGCCGCCTGGACCAGGCCCTGGCCGAACTGCTGCCCGACTACTCGCGCTCGCGTCTGACCGGGTGGATCAAGGAAGGCGCGGTGCGCGTCGACGGCGCGGCCGCGGTGCCGCGCCAGATCGTCGTCGGCGGCGAAACGGTCGCGCTGCAGGTCCGGCTCGAGCGCGAGATCGACGCCGAGGCCGAGCCGATCGACCTGGACATCCGCTACGAGGACGCCGACATCCTGGTGGTCAACAAGCCGGCGGGCCTGGTCGTGCATCCCGGTGCCGGCAATCCGGCCGGCACGCTGCAGAACGCGCTGCTGCATCACGATCCGGCGCTGGCGGCGATCCCGCGAGGCGGCATCGTGCACCGGCTCGACAAGGACACCTCGGGCCTGATGGTCGTGGCGCGCACGCTGCGCGCGCATACGGCGCTGGTCGCGCAGCTGTCCGACCGCGACGTGCACCGCCAGTACGAGGCCATCGTCTACGGGCCGATGATCGCCGGCGGCACCGTCGACGCGCCGATCGACCGCCACCCGCGCGACCGCATCAAGCAGGCCGTGCGCGAGGACGGCCGCGAGGCGGTCACCCACTACCGCGTGCGCGAGCGCTACCGCGCGATGACGCGCATCGAATGCCGCCTGGAGACCGGCCGCACCCACCAGATCCGCGTGCACATGGCGCATATCCGCCATCCGCTGGTCGGCGACGCCACCTACGGCAACGGCCTGAAGTTTCCGAAAGGCGCCACGCCGGAGCTGGTCGAGGCGCTGCGCAGCTTCCGCCGCCAGGCGCTGCACGCCGAACAGCTGGCATTCGTGCATCCGGCCAGCGGCGAGACCGTGACCGTCAAGGCCGAGCGTCCGGCCGACCTGGAGCGGCTGATCGCCGCGCTGCGCGCCGATACGGCCGAAGCCGGCCTCGATGACTGAGGCGGCCGCGGGCGCGTTGCGGCCGGACTGGCCGGCGCCGCCGGGCGTGCACGCGATCGTCACGACGCGCGATCTGCCGGGCCGCTCGGCCGCGCCGTTCGATCGCTGCAATCTCGGCGACCGCTGCGGCGACGCGCCCGAGGCGGTCGCCGCCAACCGCGCGGACCTGATCGAACGGCTCGCGCTGCCGGCGCCGCCGCACTGGCTGCGCCAGGTGCACGGCACCGCGGTCGCGATGTTCGATGCACCGGCCGCCGTGCAGCACGCGCCGCGCGAGGCCGATGCCGCACTGACGCGGCAGCGCGGGGTCGTGCTCGCGGTGCTGACCGCCGACTGCCTGCCGGTCCTGCTGTGCCGCGACGACGGCGCCGCGGTCGCGGCCGTCCACGCCGGCTGGCGCGGCCTGGCCGCCGGCGTCGTCGAGGCCGCGCTCGCGGCGCTCGGCGAGCCGCCGCGCCTGCTCGCGTGGATCGGTCCGGCGATCGGCGCGGCGTCCTACGAGGTCGGCGCCGAGGTCCGCGACGCGTTCGTCGGCGCCGATGCGGGCGCCGCCGCGGCGTTCACGCCGACGCGCCCGGGCCATTGGCGCTGCGATCTGGCGGCACTGGCGCGGCGGCGGCTGCACACAGCCGGCGTATCGCGCGTCCACGGCGGCGGCTTCGACACCTATGCCGATCCGCGTTTCTATTCGTATCGGCGCCAGGCGCAGACCGGCCGCTTCGCGAGCCTGATCTGGCGCAGCTGAGGTCGCGCGCTCGTCAGTGCGGCGCGGACGGCCGTGCCGCGGACCGCGTGAGCGGCGGCGCCGCGCCGGGCGCCTGGGAGGCGAGCCGGCCGTCGGCCGTGCCGCAGTCGGGCGCGAGCAGGCGCGAGCCGGCCAGCCAGGCCGGGTCCGGGTAGTACGCGAACACGAAGGCGCCGTCGCGGATCGTGTCGATCAATGCGCGTGCGATCGCCGGGCGCACCGCCGGGCAGCCGAGGCTGCGGCCGAGCCGGCCCTGGCTGCGGATCAGGTCCTGGCTCACGTACGGCGCGCCGTGGATCACGATCGCGCGCTCGCGGGCGCGGTCGTTGAAGCCCGGCTCCAGGCCGCGCAGGCGCAGCGAGTAGCCGTTGTGGCCGACGTAGGGTTCCTCGGTCACGAAGCCGCCGAGGCTCGACATGTAGCTGCCGGCCTCGTTCGAGAACTGCGTCGCGCGGTCCTGGCCGGTGTTGCGGCCGTGCGCGACCCATTCCTCGAACAGCAGGCGCTGCGCGTCGAGGTCGAACACCCACAGCCGCGGCCGCGTCGAGGGCTGCGAGTAGTCGATCACGCCGAGCGTGCGCGGCGCGGCATCGGCACCGCGCGCGGCGCAGGCCAGCGCTTGGGTCGCCAGCGCCAGGACTTGCCGGTCGAGCGCCGGCGCGGCGGCGGCCAGCGTATCGGTCAGGGACGGCGCCGGCGCGGCAGCCTGCGCGAAGCCGGAACCGAGGATGGCGCAGAGCGCGGCCAGCGCCGCGCGGCGGAGACGAAGCAGCATCGGCACGCCGCCGGATCGGCGGCTCGCAGCGGAACGAGGCGCCGATCTATCCACATCGGCGCCGCGAAGTCCAGCTGGAGTGCGGTTCAGGGTGCCGGCGCGGGCGGCGGCGGGGCGGACTCCAGCACCGGCTGCAGCGCCTGGCCGGTCGGCGTCGCGCGCACCGCCGGCAGGTCGGTCAGCAGCACGGTCGCGCCCGGCGCCAGCGCGGCGTACAGGCGGCGCGCGAACGGCGGCGGCAGGTCGAGTGGGCGCGCCTGCTGCAGGCGCAGCTGCAACAGCGCGATCGAGGCCGCGTCGTCGCCGAGGATCGGGTAGATCGTCCACTGGTGCCGCGGCCGCTCCGGATCGAGCACGCTCGGCGCGTCCTCGGTGCGATCGCCCATCACCAGCAGCACCGAGCCGCGCAGCGCGATGTCCGGATCGGCGCCGAGCCGGGCCTCGCCGATGCCGATGCCGTTGCGCAGCACGAACACGCGCCGCTCGCGCAGGCTGACCAGGACGCTGAGCGGACCGTCCGGCGCGGGCGCATCGTCCCAGGCCCAGTCGGCGCCGGCCGCGGTCGCGGCCGCCTCCTCGCGCGCCGCGGCCTCGGCCGGGCCGGCCGGTGCGCCGCCGGCCGCGACCGGCGCCAGCATCGCCGGATGCACCACGGCGGCCGCCGAGGCCTTGCCGTCGGCGACGACCACGGTGTCGCCGCGCTGGGTGACCGCGAACAGCTTCTCGGCGAAGGCCTTGGGCAGGCGCACGCAGCCGTGCGAGGCCGGATAGCCGGGCAGGGTGCCGCCGTGCAGCGCGATACCGTCCCAGGTCAGCCGCTGCATGTACGGCATCGGTGCGCCGTCGTAGAGATTGGAGCGGTGATCCTTGCTCTTCTGCAGGATCGTGAACACGCCGGTCGGCGTGTCCTTGCCGGGCTTGCCGGAGCTGATCGTCGACACGCCGATCGCGATGCCGTTGCGGTACGCGTAGGCGCGCTGCTCGTCGAGGCTGACCACCAGGACCAGCGGGCCGGCCGGGGCGATCTCCGGATGCCACAGGAACTGGCCTGGTTTCAGCGCCGCCGGATCGGGCTCGGCCGCCGAATCTGCGGCCGTCGCCGCCTTGCCGCGCGTCGGCGAGGCGCCGTCATGTCCGTCGGCCGCCGCGCTGCCGGCCATGGCCGTGACGGATGGGGCCGGTTTCTTCTGCGCCGCCGCGCGCGCCGGTTCGCCGGCAGCGCTCGACGCGGCGGTTGCCGGCAGCGGATTCAGCGCCACGGCCGCCGCAACGGCGAGCGCGCTTGACAGTAGGGACGGCAGTCGGGACATGGCGGCCTCCGCTCAGGGTCGGTCGGCCGCCATTGTGCGCGATCAGGGCTCGAAGTCGTCGGCGAACAGGCGATCGCCCAGGCGCAGGCACGGCGAATACTCCGAGGTCGGGCCGCTGCCGACGCTGACCTGCAGCGTCGCGGTCGCCGTGGCGAATCCCTCCGCCGGCAGATCCGCGAACGCGCCCTGGAACGTCGCCGTGCCGTCCGCGCCGGTGACGACCGTCAGATAGCTCAGATAGCTGGAGCTGCCCGGATGCGCGTCCGGTCCGCAGGCGGTCATCGTGTAGAAGTCGATGTAGTAGGTCGTGTTCGGCTGTGCCTCGAGGCGTCCGCGCAGGCGGCCTTCGCCGAGATCCACGCCGGTCAGCCGCGGCGCGTTCTGCAGGCCGTTGGGTCCTTCGTCGGCGTCGAGCGGATCGTTCGGCGTGGAGCCTTCGGCATTGTTGACGGCCAGATCGATCGCCAGGCCCTCGTTGCCGAAGATCGCATTGCCGAAGATCGACACCCGTTGCGGCGCAGTGCTGTCGCCGGGGCCGGTCACCAGCACGCCGGGGCCGGCATTGCCGGCGATGCCGTTGTTGACCTCGCCCGGAAAGCCGCTGCCGATCAGGATGCGCTCGCCGCCGCGCACCGCGATGCCCGGCCCGCCGTTGGGCACCGTCGCCAGCGGGAACGCGGCCAGTCCGATCAGATTCCGTACCAGGCGATGATCGCTGCCCGAGACGATCTCGATGCCGCAGCGCGTATTGCCGGACACGACGTTGCCGGGCGTCGCGCCCGGTGCCGCGTCGCCGCCGATGGTCGTTTTGCGGGTGACCTCGGCGCCGACGCCGGTGGTGCCGATCGAGATGCCGCAGCTGTTGCCGCGCGCGGCCGCGCCGCTGCGGTCGGTGCCGACCAGATTGCCTTGCACCGAGGCGTTGCTGCCGCCGACGTAGATGCCGCTATGGCTGTTGCCGGAGACCAGGTTGCGCTGCGCGCGCGCGGTGCCGCCGATCTGCGCGAAGTCGCCGCTCACGCTGAGGCCCACGCGCGTGCCCGGACTGCTCGGATAGACCGTCGTGCCGTCCGGGGCGATGCCGATGAAGTTGCCGGTAACGGTCGGGCGGTCGCCGAGCAGGGTGATCTGGCTGCCGCCGAAACGGTTGATCGACAGGCCGCGGATCGTACTGTCGACGGCGCCGACCAGCAGGATCAGGCCGTTCGCGCTGAAATCGCCGGGGCCGCGGATCTCAACGCGGATCTGTGCATTGGTGCCGATGGCCAGCGTGTTGGGCGCCGCGCCGGACTGAGTGTAGCCGTCGATCGTGACCGGCCCGGTGATGCCGGGCAGGCTGGAGGTGATCGCGATGCTGTGCGGTCCGGCGCCGGAGATCGCGAACGCGATCGTGTCGGCGCCGGCCGCCGCGTTGGCGTCGAGGATCGCCTGGCGCAGCGAGCCGGCGCCACTGTTGGCGGTGCTGGTGACGGTGAAGGTGGCGCCGGCCGCCGCGACCGGGGCGAGCAGGGCGGCGGCGAGCAGCAGGCGTGAACGGTGGCGCATGGACGGCATCTCCGCAGGGATCGACCGCTTGCCAAGCGCAGAACGGCCGGCGCCCAGGACATCGCCGCACCGATGCCGCATGTGGGCCGGGCCGCACGCCGCCCCCGATCGCGCGGCCGCCGCCGCTCAGGCGCTCGCCGTGGCTTCCTCCAGCGCGGCCTGGCCGGCCAGCCAGGCGTCCTCGAGCGTCGCGATCTCGCTGCCAATGCGGCCGCGCCGCGCGGTCAGCTCGGCGATGCGGCCGGCCTGGGCGCCGTCGTAGAGCGCCGGGTCGGCCAGGGCGGTCTCGACCTCGCTGCGTTCGCGTTCGAGCGCGGCCAGCCGCTTCTCGATGCGTTCGGCCTCGCGCCGCAGCGGCGCCAGCTTGGCGCGCTGCTCGGCGCGCTCGCGGCGATCGTCGCGGCGCGAGGCGCCGGCCGCGGCCGCCTCGCTGCCGGGCGGCGGCGTCTTGCGCAGCACCAGGGCCGCGTAGTCGTCGAGGTCGCCGTCGAACACGCCGGCGCGGCCGTCGCGGACCAGCCGGTACTCGTCGCAGGTGGCGCGCAGCAGCGCACGGTCATGCGCGACCAGCACGATCGCGCCGGCGAAATCCTGCAGCGCCTCGGCCAGCGCCTCGCGCGTGTCGGCGTCCAAATGATTGGTCGGCTCGTCGAGCAGCAGCAGGTTCGGCTTGCGGAACACGACCAGCGCCAGCGCCAGGCGCGCCTTCTCGCCGCCCGAGAAGCCGCCGACCTCCGACAGCGCGCGCTCGCCCGAGAAGCCGAAGCCGCCGAGGAAGTCGCGCGCCGCCTGCTCGCCGAGGTCGGCCTGCAGCCGCAGCAGATGCGCGACCGGCGTTGCCTGCGGGTCGAGCTGTTCGAGCTGGTGCTGCGCGAAGTAGCCGACGACCAGGCCCTTGCCCTCGCGCCGTTCGCCGGCCAGCGGTGCCAGCGTGCCGGCGATCAGCTTGACCAGGGTCGACTTGCCGGCGCCGTTGGCGCCGAGCAGGCCGATGCGGTCGCCGGCGCGCAGCGTCCAGCCGATGTGCTCGACGATGTGCCGCCCGGCGTAGCCGACGGCGGCCTGGTCGAGCACCAGCAGCGGTGCCGGCACGGCGGCCGGCTCGGCGAACGAGAACGTGATGCCGGACTCCACGCGCACCGGCGCGACCAGGGCCATCCGTTCCAGTGCCTTGAGCCGACTCTGCGCCTGGCGCGCCTTGGACGCCTTGGCCTTGAAGCGGTCGACGAACGATTGCATGTGCGCGCGCTGGCGCTGCTGGCGTTCGGCCAGCGCCTGCTGCTGGATCAGCCGCTCGGCGCGCTTGCGCTCGAAATGGCTGACGTCGCCGCTGAAGATCTCGGCGTTGGCGTCGGCCAGATGCAGCACGTGGGTGACCACCGCGTCGAGGAACTCGCGGTCGTGCGAGACCACGATCAGCGTGCCCGGATAGCGGCGCAGCCAGTCCTCGAGCCAGAGCACGGCGTCCAGATCCAGATGGTTGGTCGGCTCGTCGAGCAGCAGCAGGTCCGAGCGGCACATCAGCGCCTGGGCGAGGTTCAGCCGCATCCGCCAGCCGCCCGAGAACGCCGAGACCGGCCGCGTCTCGTCGCCGGGTGCGAAGCCCAGGCCGTTCAGCAGTTCGGCTGCGCGCGCCTTGGCCGCATAGCCGCCGATCGCCTGCATGCGCTCGTGCAGGCGGCCCTGCGCCAGCGCGTCGTGCGCGGCCTCGGCCGCGGCGAGCTCGGCCTCGAGCCGGCGGAACTCGGCGTCGCCGTCGAGCGCGTAGTCGAGCGCGCTGCGCGCCAGCGCCGGCGTCTCCTGCCGCACATGGGCCAGCGTCCACTCGCGCGGACGCGAGAAATCGCCGGCATCGGGCGTCAGCTCGCCGCCGATCAGCGCGAGCAGGCTCGATTTGCCGGTGCCGTTGCGGCCGGTCAGGCCGACGCGCCAGCCGGCATGAATGAAAAAGGTCGTGTCGTTCAGCAGCAGCCGGAAACCCCGGCGCAGGCTCAGATGGTCAAAGCGCAACATGGCCGGCAGTTTAACCGGCGGTTTGCCAAGAAACCCGGCCGCAGGGACAATACGCGGCCCGGCGCAGCGGCCGTTGCGGTCTTCTCGGTGTCCGCGAGTAATCGAAGGCCGGCCATTACCCCCCTATTCCAGGAGCATTCGATGACCCGTTTCACCCGCAAGTCCCTGCTCGCCGTGGCCGTGCTGTCGGCGTTCGGCGCAGGCGCAGCGTTCGCCGCCGACGCCTCGCTCAAGACCGAGAAGGACAAGGTCAGCTACATGGTCGGCATGCAGATCGGCCGCAGCCTCGGCCAGATCAAGGACGACATCGACCTCGCCACCGTCTACAAGGCGATGCAGGACTCGGTCGGCGGCGGCAAGACGCTGCTGACCGACGAGGAGGCCAACAAGGTCGGCCAGGAGTTCCAGCAGAAGCTGCAGACCAAGCATCTGGCCGAGCAGAAGGCTGCCGCCGAGAAGAACAAGTCCGAGGGCGAGGCCTTCCTGGCCGCCAACAAGTCCAAGCCGGGCGTCAAGACCACCGCCAGCGGCCTGCAGTACCAGGTCGTCAAGGAAGGCAGCGCCAAGAAGCCCAAGGCCACCGATACGGTCAAGGTCGACTACACCGGCACCAAGATCGACGGCACCAAGTTCGACAGCTCGATCGACCGCGGCACCCCGGCCACGTTCCCGCTCAACGGCGTGATCAAGGGCTGGACCGAAGGTCTGCAGCTGATGGGCGAGGGCGCCGAGTACAAGCTGTTCATCCCGGCCGACCTCGCCTACGGCGAGAACGCGCCGCCGAACATCGGCCCGAACGCGACGCTGATCTTCGACGTCAAGCTGATCTCGATCGAGAACGCAGCCGCCGCCGAGCCGGCCAAGAAGTAAGCACCGCACCAGCGGTATCCGCGCCGAGGGCGTGCCGCGAACCGGCGCGCCCTCGTCGTTTCCGCCTCCGCGCGACGCGGTGGCGGACGTCATCGATTCTGGAGTAGGGCATGCGCGTCACGATTTTCGGCACTGGTTACGTGGGTCTGGTCACCGGCGCCTGCCTGGCCGAGGTCGGCAACGAGGTGACCTGCGTCGACGTCGACGCGGCCAAGGTCGCGCGGCTCGAGGCCGGCGAGATCCCGATCTTCGAGCCGGGCCTGGACGTGCTGGTGCGCGACAACCATGCCGCCGGCCGCCTGCGCTTCACGACCTCGGCGGCCGCCGGCGTCGCCGGCGCGCAGCTGATCTTCATCGCGGTCGGCACGCCGCCCGACGAGGACGGCAGCGCCGACCTCTCGCATGTGCTGGCGGTCGCGCGCACGATCGGCGCCGAGCTCGCCGAGCCGGTCGTCGTCGTCAACAAGTCGACCGTGCCGGTCGGCACCGCCGACCGCGTCCGCGCGACGATCGCCGCGGCGCTGGCCGAGCGCGGCGCCTCGATCGCGTTCGACGTCGTCTCCAATCCGGAATTCCTCAAGGAGGGCGATGCGGTCCAGGACTGCATGCGGCCCGACCGCATCATCATCGGCTCCGACAGCGCCGCCGCGGTCGCGCGCCTGCGCATGCTGTACGCGCCGTTCAACCGCAACCACGACCGCATCGTCATCATGGACGTGCGCTCGGCCGAGCTGACCAAGTACGCCGCCAACGCGATGCTGGCGACCAAGATCAGCTTCATGAACGAGATCGCGGCGATCGCCGAGCAGGTCGGCGCCGACGTCGAGCAGGTGCGCCTGGGGATCGGCTCGGACCCGCGCATCGGCTATCACTTCATCTATCCGGGCGCCGGCTACGGCGGCTCGTGCTTTCCGAAGGACGTCAAGGCGCTCGAGCACACCGCGCGCAGCCACGGTGCCGAGCCGCGCCTGCTGAGCGCGGTCGAGGCCGTCAACGAGGCGCAGAAGCGGCGCCTGTTCGCGCTGCTCGGCCGCCATTTCGGCGAGCTGGCCGGCTGCACGATCGCGGTCTGGGGCCTGGCGTTCAAGCCGAACACCGACGACATGCGCGAGGCGCCGAGCCGCACGCTGATCGAGCAGCTGTGGGCCGCCGGCGCGCGCGTGCGCGCCTACGATCCTGAGGCCGCCGCCGAGACGCAGCGCCTCTACGGCGAGCGTGACGATCTGGCACTGTGTCCGGACGCCTACGCCGCGCTCGAGGGCGCCGATGCGCTGGTCGTGGTCACCGAATGGAAGATGTTCCGCAGTCCGGACTTCGAGCGCATCGCGCGTATGCTGAGGACGCCGGTGGTGTTCGACGGCCGCAACATCTTCGACCCGGCGACGGTCGAGGCCGCGGGCCTGGCCTACTACGGCATCGGCCGCGGCCGCAGCGTGCGCCGCCCGGACTGAGAAAACGCCGCGAAAACCGCGCCTTGCCGGCGCCAATCAGCGCCGGCCGTCACGTTTCGACCGCTGCAGGCCGTTTACTCTGTCGCCGGGCGATGCATCGGGGTGGCACATATGGATGGGCAGCTTTTGGGCCGCGAGGGTCTCTCGCGGCGCAGTTTTCTGGCCGGCGACATCGGTGAGGGCGGCCCGCGCGGCGCCAGCCTCTCCAGCGCGCTGGTGACGCCGCCGTTCGCGGCCTACGTATTGGGCCGGCTCGGCTTCGGACCGCGCCGCGGCACGGCCTTCAGCGTGCAGCAGTTCAACGCGCTCGGCGCCACCGACGACGCGCGCCTGACCGCCTTCGTCGACCAGCAGCTCAGTCCGACGCTCGACGGCGGCGGCCACGTCACCGATCCGGACGTCGCCGCGCGCCTGGCGCACGAGAACTTCGTCACGCTCGACAAGAGCTTCGACCAGCTCTGGCTCGACCACGAGGTCAACGGCTCGCTGTCCGGGCAGCCGTACACGCGCGACTGGCCGATCCGCGAGATCGAGCGCGCGGTGTTCGTGCGCGCGTTCTATTCGCGCTGGGGCCTGTTCGAGCAGCTCGCCGATTTCTGGCACAACCATTTCAACGTCTACGGCTACGACCGCTACGCCGCGCCGACCTTCGTGTCCTGGGACCGCGACGTGATCCGCAAGAACGCGCTCGGCAACTTCCGCACGATGCTGCAGAAGACCTTCGAAGCGCCGGCGATGCTGTACTTCCTCGACAACTACATCAACCGCGCGCCGAGCTTCAACGAGAACTACGCGCGCGAGATCATCGAGCTGCACACGCTGGGCTCGATCAACTATCTGGGCCCCGATCTGCAGCAGAACCAGGTGCCGCTGATCCCTGCCGGCCAGCCCGGCGCCGGCTGGCCGGTCGGCTACGTCGACGCCGACGTCTACGAGCTGGCGCGCTCGTTCACCGGCTGGACGTTCTATCGCGGCGGCGGCTCCAACCCGAACACCGGCCTGCCGTACCTGGTCACCGACCAGCACGACATCGGCCAGAAGACCGTGCTCGGCGAGTTCGCCGCGGCCAATACGCCGTACGCGGCCGAGCACCAGCGCTTCCTCGACCGGCTCGCCTACCACCCGGGCACCGCGCGCCACATCGCACTGAAGCTGGCCAGGCGCTTCCTCGGCGACGATCCGCCCGAGTCGGTCGTGGCGGCGGCGGCGCTGGAGTTCTGGAACAACCGCGCCGCGCCCGACCAGATCAAGAAGACCCTGCGCGTGGTGCTGCTGCACGACGGCGGTCCCGGCTCGTTCCGCGACCTCGGCAATTTCGGCAACAAGACCAAGAAGCCGTTCGAGGCCGTCGTCTCGGCGCTGCGCGCGGTCAATGTCGACTTCACCGTGCGCCGCAACGACAGCGCCAGCGACGGCTTCATGGACCGCTTCCGCCGCAGCGGCCACCGGCCGTTCGACTGGCGCGCGCCCGACGGCTTTCCGGACCACACCTCGTACTGGATGGGCGGCGGCGCCTACGTGCATGCCTGGCGTACCGTCGACTGGGTGCTCGACCAGAACCTCGGCGCCGACCAGACGCCGCTGGCGCCGGTGCTGGCGCTGACTCTCGGGGAATTCAGCGCCGCGCCGGCCGACCACACGCCGAACAACCTCGCCAACTTCTGGCTCACGCGCGCATTCGACTGGGCGCCGAGCGGCACGACCGGCTGGCGCGGCACCGAGCTGCATTATCAGGTCGCCTCGTTCATGTGCCGCAACACCGACACGGTGACCTATTTCGGCGCCGACGTCGGCATCGGCAACGGGCCGGCCGGCAATACCGCCGGCATCGGCACCGATTCGGGCCCCAACTACTGGCACAGCCGCCTGCGCGGCATGGTCGACTGCGCGCTGTTCAGTCCGCAGTTCATGGTCCGCTGAGGAGCGACGACATGGGCAATCTGACGCGACGCGCGTTCCTCAAGGGCTCCACGCTGTGCCTGACCGCGCTCGGCGGGCTCAAGCTCGGCCTGCACGCCAACCCGGCACGCGCCGCCTGGAGCGGCGAGCGCTTCCTGGTCTACGTCTATCTGCGCGGCGGCATCGACGGGCTCAACCTGGTCTGCCCGATCGCCGGCCCGGACCGCGCGCCGTACGAGCAGCGCCGCCCGAACATCCATCTGCGCACGACCGGCTCCACCGCCGCGCTGCCGCTCGGCTCCACCAACTTCGGCCTCAACTTCGCCGCGACCGGCCTGCACGAGCTGTACGGCCAGGGCAAGCTCGCGATCGTGCACGGCACCGGCTTTCCGATCGGCCAGATCACGCGCTCGCATTTCGATGCGCAGGACTACATGGAGCACGGCACGCCCGGCAGCTCGTCGATCGGCAGCGGCTGGCTGGCGCGGCACCTCGCCGGCAGCGGCCAGGTGCCCGACGGCGCGGTGATCCCGGCGTTCAGCGCCGGCAGCAGCGCGCCGGCGAGCCTGCTCGGCCGCCGCGACGCGATGGTGCTGGACGACCCGAACAGCTACCACCCCAACGCGAACAACGGCACCGTCGACGGCGTGCCGCGCTACAAGCTCTCGACGCTGATGACGCTGCGCTACCTCTACCAGGGCAGCGGCGACCTCGACCTCGCCGGCACCGGCGCGATCGAGACCGTCGAACTGGTCGATACGCTCAACATCGCCAACTACACGCCGTCGCCGGGCGCGAACTACCCGAGCAGCGGCGTCGCCGCCACGCTCGGCAACCAGGCCAAGCTGATCGCCAACATCGCCAAGCGCGGCCTCGGCCTGCAGGTCGCCACGCTCGACTACGGCGGCTGGGACACGCACGAGAACCAGGGCGACGGCACCCAGGGCGACCTCAACCAGAACCAGTACGCCAACCGCGTCGCCGGCCTGTCGCAGACGCTGCATGCGCTCTACACCGACCTGGCCGGCGCCGGCATGGCCGGGCGCATGGTCGTGGTCGTGCACAGCGAGTTCGGCCGGCGCGTGCGCGAGAACGCCAACCGCGGCACCGACCACGGCAGCGCCAACCCGATGCTGGTGCTCGGCGGCCGCGTCCGCGGCGGTCAGCTCTACGGCACGTTCGGCGGCCTGCAGGACGGCCAGCTGTTCCAGAACGAGGACGTCATGACGACGACCGACTTCCGCCAGGTGCTGGCCGAGGTCGCGGCCGGCCACCTCGGTAGCACCGAGCTCGGCACGGTGTTCCCGGGCTATGCCTATCCGGGGCCGCTCGGCCTGCTGCCGGGCGACCCGATCTTCGCGTCCTCGTTCGACTGAGAATCCGGCGGCGCCGGACCCGGGCCGCCGCCAAGCCTGTACCTCGGCGCCGCCGCCGTTTACCATCACCGCCCCTTTCCGGCGGGCCGCCCCAGGCCGTCCGCCGCCGCGATCGAGGAACGGATCGCTCGCGGGTCGGCGTGAAGACGCCGGCGGAAGGAACGGACGGCGCGGTGCTGCCGCGCTGCTGCGATGCGGGCCGGGACACAGGCGTCCCGACCCGGCCAATCTGAGGGGCCGCCCGGCGCGCCGTCGCGCCCGGCCGACAGCGTGGGAGCCGATGAAGAAACGAGCCCTGATCACCGGCGTCACCGGCCAGGATGGCGCGTACCTGGCCGAGCTGCTGCTGGCCAAGGGCTACGAGGTGCACGGCATCAAGCGCCGCGCGTCCTCGTTCAACACCGAGCGCATCGACCATCTCCATCACGAGCTCGACGAGTCCGGTCCGGCGCTGACGCTGCACTACGGCGACATGACCGACTCGCTGAGCCTGCTGCGGATCGTGCAGCAGGTCGAGCCCGACGAGATCTACAACCTCGCCGCGCAGAGTCACGTCGCGGTGTCGTTCGAGGAGCCCGAGTACACCGCCAATGCCGACGGCCTCGGCACGCTGCGCCTGCTCGAGGCGATGCGCACGCTCGGCCTCACCGACCGCTGCCGCATCTACCAGGCGTCCACGTCCGAGCTGTACGGCCTGGTCCGCGAGACGCCGCAGCGCGAGACCACGCCGTTCCATCCGCGCTCGCCGTACGGCGTCGCCAAGCTCTATGCGTACTGGATCACCGTCAACTACCGCGAGGCCTACGGCCTCTACGGCTGCAACGGCATCCTGTTCAATCACGAGTCGCCGATCCGCGGCGAGACCTTCGTGACGCGCAAGATCACGCGTGCGCTCGCGCGCATCGTGCATGGCCTGCAGAAGACGCTGCACCTGGGCAACCTCGACGCGCGGCGCGACTGGGGCCACGCGCGCGACTACGTCGAGGCGCAGTGGCTGATCCTGCAGCAGGACGAACCCTGCGACTACGTGATCGCGACCGGCGTGCAGCACTCGGTGCGCGACTTCGTCGTGCTTGCCGCGCGCGCGATGGGCGTGGAGATCGTGTTCCGCGGCAGCGGCGACGACGAGCAGGGCATCGTCGACAGCGTCCACGCACCCGATTGCGCACTGGTGTCGGGCCAGGTCGTCGTGCGCGTGCACCCGCAGTACCAGCGACCGGCCGAGGTCGGCACCCTGCTCGGCGACGCCGCGCTCGCGCGCGAGAAGCTCGGCTGGACGCCGCGCACCTCGTTCGATGAACTGGTCCGCGAGATGGCGCTGGCCGATCTGGCGCTCGCCGCCGAAGAAGCCAAAGGCGTGGTCGGCCCGCGCCACGGCCGCCACCTGATCGAGACGCTGCCGGAGCCCGGCCGGTGAGCGCCAGCATCGAGGAGCGCCTGACCGAGCTGGAGGTCCGGCTCGCCTTCATCGACGACACCGTCAATGCGCTCAACGGCGTCGTCGCCGACCAGGACCGCCGCGTGCAGCAGCTCTCGGCCGAGCTCGAACGGCTGCGCGGCGAGCTGCTCGGCGTACGCCTGGCGCTGTCCCACGACATCCGGGACGAACCTCCGCCTCCGCACTACTGAACCGCCATGTCCGAATCCCTGCGCGATCAGCTGCTGAAAGCCGGTCTGGTCAAGAAACCCGTCCCCGAGAACAAGCCGCAAGGCAGATCCGGCCGTCCGTCCGGCCCGCAGCAGCGGCCGCCCGGCAAGGGTGGCGGTGGCAAGGGCGGCCCGCACGGCGGCAACGCCCGGAGCGGTGCTGCGCCCGGTCAGGCGCAGAAAGGCGGCGGCAAGAGCCAGGACGAGATCGATCTGGCCAAGGCCTACGCGCTGCGCCAGCGCGCCGAGAACCAGGAGCGCCAGCGCGTCGAGCGCGAGGCCGCCGAGCGCGCCCGTCTCAAGAAGGAGCGCAGGCAGAAGCTCGGCACGCTGTTCACCGGCAAGGCGCTCAACGCGGCCGACGCCGACGTCGCGCGCCATTTCCCGCACGGCAGCAAGATCCGCCGCGTCTACGTGACCGCCGACCAGCTGTCGCGCCTCAACGCCGGCGAACTCGCGGTCGTCCAGCACAACGGCCGCTACCTGCTGGTCGAGCGCGAGATCGCGCTGGCCGCGCAGGCGATCGACGAGGAAGCCCTGGTGCTGCTGTGCGATCCGGATGCGCCGGCCGAGGACGACGTGCCGGCCGATCTGGTCTGGTAGCGGGTTTTGGAGCTGCTCGCTACTCTCCGTACTCATCCGTCGAGCGTGGATGTCGTTCCCGGTTCGTGAAGCCCATATTCGCGATCAGGTGCGATCAGTATCCGCATGGGGCGATCGTGAAAAGATTGAGGACGACGAGCGGTGCTTGCTACGCGATTGCGATGGCGTCCTCGGTCGCGTTCTTTCTCTTCCATGTCGGGATCGAAGACTCTTCCTTCGTTGCGGCTAGCGTGGTCGCGGTGTTGGCTGCGGCTCTCATCGGCTATTGGTTGGGTTCCTGGTATCTTCCGGTCGAAGGTGAGCGCCCCGGCTTCGAGTTGATCACCTGCCCATTGCTCGTCCTGTTCCTGGCCGCGAGTGCAGGCTCAGCTACTGTGGCCTTATGGGATCTATGGGAGCGTCCTTCCGGTAGCCTGGGCGGTGCGATGCTTCTGGTCATCCCCATCAGCTTCAGTGGCGCAATTTTCTTCATGCTCATGGTGTGGCCGGCCATTCTTGTTTCTTTTTCGTTGGCAGGCATTGCGCTGGCCCTGATGAGTCGCTCGGTGTCCGGCCAGCCGATCGACTAGCTGCGCAAACGTTTCGGCACGCGGCAAGGGGCTCGTCGGACAGTTGCGCTCTACGCGAGGACTCCGCGTCGGTCGACATGCGATCGGGGTGCGGCCGCGGCATGACGTGCAGGTCGGACAGTTTGGTGATCCGCCCTCGCTTGGATGTCATTCGAAGCCGCTGACGAATATCCGGTCCGATACCAGCACGACATCGGCGCATTGGTAGTGTACGTCCGAGCTATCGGGCCCAATCGTGTAGGGCGGCGCATCGTATCGGACTTGAATGAGCTGCAGCGTGCATTCGTCGCACGCCACATTCGGCAACGTCACCTCGACACTCTTGGAGGCGCCGGGCTCCGGATCGGCGATGTCGTCGAGAAGCACCGCCGGTCCGTTGTAGAAATCATCATAAGCAAGCGGAACGGTGAAGGCGTCCTGGCCATCGGCATCGAAACTGATGCGATAGTGGCTTGGATGATTGATGGTTTCGGTCCATTGCACACTGATCGTGGTGCCCGAGCTCAGGACCGTTCTCGTTTCGGCCGGGCCGGGATCGGGGTTGTCGCCGCAAGGCGACATGTAGTGCGCTGCCCCGGGAGCGTTGGGCGTGCGCGCGGGCGGATAGCTCAACATGATATGCGCGTGGGCGAGCGAGCATGCGCACGCCGAACATAATGCGATGCAAACCCACTTCATGATGCCTCCCCGGCTCCTGGCCAACATGCGCCACGCTGCGGATCAGTCTACGGCACTTGGCGGTCTCAAGATTCAAGCGCAACACGTTGTGAGTGAGCAGCGATTTCCTTGTCCATCATCTCGGCCGGTGTCATCCAGCCCAGCGTTTGCCGCGGCCGCCCGTTCATCAGCTTGGCGACGTGGTTGAGTTCTTCCTGGCTGATGTTGGACAGGTCCAAGCCCTTGGGCATGAACTGACGCAGCAGGCCATTCGTGTTCTCGTTGCTGCCAGGGGGCTGCCAGGGCGCATGCGGGTCGGCGAACCAGATGTCGATGTTCAAGCGCTTGGCCAGTTCGGCGTGGCAGGCCAGTTCGCTGCCGCGGTCGTAGGTTAGGCTCTCGCGCAGGAACGCCGGCAGTTTCTTCATCTGGCGCGTGAACCCTTCCAGCGCATCCTGCGCCGTGCAGCCCTCCATCCGGCACAGCACGACGAAGCGCGTCTTGCGCTCGACCAGCGTGCCCACGCATGAGCGGTTGAAGGCGCCCTTGATGAGATCCCCCTCCCAGTGCCCAGGCAGTGTGCGCTCGGCAATCTCCTCAGGGCGGTGCACGATGCGCAGCGCTTCCGGCACGAAGCCGCCACTGGAAAGCGTCTTGCGCCGTCGGCCGCGACTGGGCTTCTCCTGACGCAGCGCATCCACCATCGCCTTCTTCAGCGATCCGCGCGGGTGGGCGTAGATCGCCGCGTAGATCGTCTCGTGGCTGACCTGTCGAGCGGGATCGTCCGGGTACATGCTCCGCAGTCTCGCCGCAATCTGCTGCGGCGACCAGCGGTCGTACACGAGGTGATCCTGGACGCGTTCGTGAAGCCAGCTGCCTTCCACCAGCTTACGCGGCCGAACACTGCGAGTCCGCCGCAGGCGATAGGCCATGCCGGCCGTCTTCGCCTCGTAGCGAACCCGC
>NZ_DATKFQ010000021.1:0-106279 GCF_035511235.1 Dokdonella sp. | reverse complement strand
CAGCAACAGTTCCACGGTGACGACGCCGGCGCTGGCCAGCGCCGACATCGCGATCGCCAAGACCGTCGATGCCGACACGCCGAACGTCGGCGAGCCGGTGGTGTTCACGATCACCGCGGCCAACCTCGGCCCGAGCGATGCGACCGGCATCGTCGTGACCGACGCGATGCCGGCCGGTCTCTCGTACGTCTCGGCGAGCGCGGCGCAGGGCAGCTACGACGCGGCGACCGGCGCGTGGACGGTCGGCGCGCTGGCGTCCGGCAGCGACACGACGCTGACGATCACGGCGACCGTCACGGCGCCGGGCGAGATCGTCAACACGGCGACGCGCACGGCGGCCGACCAGACCGACCCGAATCCGGCCAACAACAGCGCGGTCGCGGCGATCAACGGCCAGCCCTCGGCCGACGTGCAGATCAACAAGACCGTCAGCAATGCGACGCCGAACCTCGGCACCGCGGTGACGTTCACGATCACCGCGCACAACGCCGGTCCCAACGATGCATCGGGCGTGGTGGTCAGCGACCTGCTGCCGGCGGGTCTCGGCTTCCAGTCGGCGACGGCCTCGCAGGGCAGCTACAACCCGGCCAATGGCGACTGGGCCATCGGCACGATCGCCGCCGGCACGGCGCAGACGCTGACGATCGACGCACTCGTCCAGACGACCGATGCGGTGACCAATCTGGCGATCAAGACCGCCCAGACCGAGCACGACCCGAATCCGGCCAACGATCAGTCCGGCGTGGTCGTCAACGGCCAGGCCGCCGACATCCAGGTGGTCAAGGTCGTCGACGAGGCCGCACCGACGGTCGGCGACACGGTGACGTTCACGGTGACGGTCAGCAACAACGGCCCGAGCGCGGCGACCGGCGTCGTCGTGACCGACCTGCTGCCGGGCGGTCTGACGTTCGTCGACGCGGCGGCCTCGCAGGGCAGCTACGATCCGGCGGGCGGCGAGTGGACGATCGGCGCGCTCGGCATCGCCGGCCCGTCCGCGACCGCGACGCTGACGGTCCGTGCGACCGTCGCCGAGGACGGCACCTGGATCAACACCGCCACGCGCAGCGCCAGCGACCAGACCGATACCAATGCCGGCAACGACAGCGCCAGCGCGACCGTCCTCGCCGGTCCCAGCGCCGACGTGTCGGTCGACAAGACCGGCCCGCTGTCGGCGACGGCCGGCAAGCCGATCAGCTACACGCTGACGGTCGCCAATGCCGGCCCGTCGGTCGCGCAGGGCATCATGCTCGACGATCCGACGCCGGCCGGTCTGACGTTCGTGTCGGCCAGCGCGCCGTGCGCCGGCGGCTTCCCGTGTGCGATCGGTGCGCTCGCGGTCGGCGCCGAGGTGACGGTCACGGCGACCTTCGCGGTCGATGCGGATTTCGCCGGCAGCCCGATCGTCAACCTCGCGTCGGTCACGGCGACGAGCTTCGATCCGAACCCGGCCAACGACAGCGACACCGTCGCCACGCCGGTCGGCGCCGCGGCCGATCTGTTCGTGATCAAGCACGGGCCGGGCAGTGCGACGCCGGGCCAAACGCTGGCCTACACGATCGACGTCGCCAACGGCGGTCCGTCCGAAGCGGCCGACGTGGTGCTCAGCGATGCGACGCCGCCGGGGCTGGTCTTCGTGTCGGCCGGCGCACCGTGCCAGGGCGGCTTCCCGTGCGAGCTCGGCACGCTGGCCGCGGACGCTGCGATCTCGGTCGAGGCGGTGTTCGCGGTGCCGGCCGACTACCAGGGATCCGATCCGATTCTCAACACGGCCAGCGTCGCGTCGGCCACGCCCGACCCGAATCTCGGCGACAACACCAGCACCGCGACCACGCCGATCGGCGCCAGCGCGGACCTCGCGATCGTCAAGACCGGCCCGGCCTCGGCGATCGTCGGCCAGACGCTGCTCTACACGCTGGCGATCGGCAATGCCGGCCCGTCCGCGGCGCAGGGCGTGATCGTCGACGATCCGACGCCGGCCGGCCTGAGCTTGGTGTCGGCGAGCGCGCCGTGCGAGGGCGGCTTCCCGTGCGCACTCGGCACGCTCGGCGCCGGCGGCTCGGCGACGATCGAGGTCGCGCTCGCGGTGCCGGCCGACTACGCCGGCGACCGCGTCGTCAACACCGCGAGCGTCGCCGCTGCGACGCCCGATCCGAACCCGGCCGACAACGCCGGCAGTGCGACGACGACGATCGGTCGCCTGAGTGCCGATCTGTCGATCGCCAAGAGCGGTCCGGCGACCGTGACGGCCGGGCAGACGCTCGCGTACGCGCTGGTGGTCCGCAACAGCGGCCCGGATGCGGCGAGCGAGGTCGTGCTCGACGATCAGGCGCCGCAGGGCCTGAGCTTCGTCTCGGCGAGCGCGCCGTGCGCGGGCGGGTTCCCGTGCGCGCTCGGCACGCTGGCCGCGAACGCGAGCGTCACCGTGACCGCGCAGTTCCGCGTGCCGGCCGATTACGCGGGCGGGCCGATCGTCAACACCGCATCGGTGGTGGCGCAGACCGTCGATCCGACGCCGGCCAACAACGCCTCGTCGGCCACCACGGTGGTCAATGCGGCGCCGGCCGCCGAACCGGTGGCGGTGCCGGTCGACGCGCACTGGATGCGGCTGCTGATGGCGCTGGTGCTGACGATGGCCGCCGCGGTGCAGATCACGCGCCGGCGCTGAGTCCCGCTGCGGCGCGCGCCTCGTGGCGCGCGCCGCCCGGTCGGGGATGCACGGTGGGCGACGCAGCCGGTCCGCTCCGGCCTTGCCGCTTGCTACGGTCATGCGACCGCGATCGCCGAAGTCCGGCCCGCGGCCGGCCGTCCGCCGTCGATCGAGATCGACGCCGCCGTTCGTGGAAGCCGGGCGCCCACAGCGGTCGATACGCCGAGCGGACCGCCTCGCGCGTCGTCGCAGCTGGCGCGCTCGCGCGTGGCCGGCCGACGGGCCGGTCCGCAGCGCGGTACTCCCAGGTGCCGTTGCCGCTGGCACGGAGACGTGATGGCGAGCGTCTGCTCCGACGCGGAGCGGGCGCGCGCTGCCCGGCGGCGTCAGCCGATCGCGGCGAGGGTCGCTGCGGTCAGATGCCGCCGGCCTCGTCGCGTACATCCAGCAGATAGGCGAGCTTGGCAGAGCGCGGCAGCTGCTTGATCCGCCACTCGGCGCGCGAGGCCGAGGCACGGTCCGGGTACGCGCGGCAGCCGAGCAGACGCAGCGGCGGGTTGGCGCGCGTGTAGCGCGCACCGGCGCCGCGCTGGTGCGCCGCATAGCGCGCTTCCACGTCGATCGCGATGCCGGCGTAGTAGGCGCCGTTGCGGCATTCGATCAGGTAAAGAAACCACCGGCCAGGGCCGGAATCGAGCGGGTTCATCGTGTCGGTGCTGATGGTATGCGGCCGGCACCGCGATCGTAGCGAGCGCGTGCCTCCGTGCGTAGCCGGTCCGGCACGGCGGCGAGCGTAGCCGCACGGTCCCTCGCTGGTGTCGCGACCGTCGCGGCGCCGCTCAGGCCGTATCGGTACGCGCGGTGTCCGCCGGCGCGCGCAGGTGCAGCCAGCCCCAGCCGAGGCCGACGCAGGCGGCGATCACCGAGGCGAGCAGCACGCCGAGCTTGGCCGCGGCGAGCAGGGCGGCGTCGTCGAAGGCGAGCATCGCGACGAAGATCGACATCGTGAAGCCGATACCGGCGAGCAGCCCGATCAGCCACAGCCCGCCCCAGGAGACGCCGGGCGGCAGACGGCCGCCGCCGAACCGGATCGCGAGCCAGCTGATCGCGACGATGCCGATCGGCTTGCCGACGACGAGCCCCAGCAGCACGCCGAGCAGCACCGCATGTGCCGCGGGCGCGCCAACATCGACACCGCCGAGGCTGACCCCGGCATTGGCGAGCGCGAACAGCGGCATCACGCCATAGGCGACCCAGGGATGCAGCGCGTGCTGCACGCGCGTGCACGGCGCTTCATCGAACGGTGTCGGCGGGTCGTTCGCCGCGCCCGGCCGGCGCGGCATCGGCAGCACCGGCGTCATCAGGCCGAGCACGACGCCGGACAGCGTCGGGTGCACGCCCAGACGCAGCAGGCCGACCCAGACCACCGCGCCGGGCAGCACATAGGCCCAGGCCGAGGCGGCGCCGAGCGCACGCAGCGCCAGGACCAGGCCGATGCCGGCGGCGGCGATCGCCAGCCCGTCGACATCGAGGCCGCCCGAATAGAACAGCGCGATGATCAGCACCGCGACGATGTCGTCGATGATCGCCAGCGCCAGCAGGAACACGCGCACGTTGGCGGGAACGCGCCGGCCGAGCAAGGCGAGCACGCCGATCGCGAACGCGATGTCGGTCGCGGTCGGTATCGCCCAGCCCGCATGCGTCGGCGGCGCGGCATTGAAGGCGACATAGATCAGCGCCGGTGCCGCGACGCCGCCGAGCGCGGCGGCGATCGGCAGCGCCGCCAGCCGCAGGTTGGACAGCGCGCCGTCGTGCATCTCGCGCCGGATTTCCATGCCGACGACGAGGAAGAACACTGTCATCAGGCCGTCGTTGATCCAGAAGTGCAGCGACTGCACATGGACCCAATCGCCGATGCCGAGCGTCAGCGGCAGGTGCCACAGCGCGTGGTAGCCGTCGGCGGCGGGCGAATTGGCCCATAGCAGCGCGAGCGCCGCGGCGATCAGCAGCACGATGCCGCTGGCGGCTTCGACGTGGAGGAAGCGCTCGAGGGCGAGCGCGGCGCGCTCGGCGACGCGGCGGGTACGCGAAAACGCGAAGGAAGGAATCGGGTCGGACATCGGCACGGCTGCTCCGCGCGGCGGCCCGACCTGCGCTGATCCTGACCGCGGCGACGGCCGCGGCACCCGGCAGCCAGTCTAACCGATCGCACGCGAGCGGCCCAAGGATCGGCCGCGGAACCATCGCGCGATCGCGCAGGCCAGGTGTCGTCGCATGCGCTCGCGCCGCTGCCGGAGGTGCCGCTGCGGCGCGTTCGACACCGGCCTGGCGGAGCCCGCTTGCATCGGCCGTCGCGCAGGCCGTGATCCGCTTCGCCGATGCCGCGCGCGTCGCGCCGTGGAACCCGTCGGCTGCGGACGTCGGTGCCTGCTGCCGCGAATCGCGCGGCCGGGCCGGACGCTGCGGCGACGGCGATCCCGGCGCCGCAAACGCGATGCGCCCGACGCCTGCGGCGCCGGGCGCGGTATCGATCAGGCCGTGACGGTCATTCGAAGCCGTTGCGGAAGATCGTGTCGCCGTAGAGTTCGTAAGCGCCGATGTCCGCTACGCCGTGCGGGTTGTTCGGCCACGAGAACGCGCGATGGAAGCCGGGGCCGCGCTGATCGTTGAGCAGGTTGGCCGGATTGGCGCCCTGGTCGACGGCCGGACTGGTCCTGGCGATCGGGTGCAGCGGGACGAGGCCGCGGCCGTGCGTCGTCGTCAGCGGCTGCAGCTGCGCGTTGATCGCGAACAGATTGGCCTGGTTGAGGCCGTTGATCGTGCCGGCGTCGGGCATCGTTTCGAAGGCGCTGTGATCGACGTCGAGCAGGCTGTTCGGGCTGCCCTGCAGGCGCGTAAGGTCCGAGCGGCCGTCGAGATTGCCGTGCGTGTTGCCGGCGAACAGCGTGCTCTGCACGCTCAGCTGCGTGGTCGCGCCGTTGCCGACCCACACCGCACCGCCGGCGTTGTTGGTCGGCGCGGTCTGCGGGCCGGTCTTGTTGTTCGCGATCGTGCTGTTGCGCAGCGTCAGGTTGCCGCTCCACAGCGCCAGCGCGCTGCCGCGGCCGCTGTCGTGCAGCGAACGGTTGTCGGAGAACGTGCTGTTCTCGATCACGTTCTGCGGCGAGCCGGCGTCGGTCACGGCCGCCAGGTAGAGGCCGCCGCCGTACGGCTGGCCGGTGACGTTGCCGACGAAGGCGCTGCGCGCGATCGTCAGCTGGTTCATGCGATCGGCGAGGATGCCGCCGCCGGTGTGCGAGGCGACGTTGTCCTGGATCAGGCTGTCGCTGATGATCGCGCTGACGCCCGGCGAGGACAGGCGGATGCCGCCGGCGTTGAGTTCGGCAGTATTGCCGATCACGCGGCAGTGCTCGAGCTGGACCAGGCCGCGATCGTAATAGAGCGCGCCGCCGGACGGCTGGAAGCCCTCGCGCACGTGGTTGTCGAGCAGGTCGACGCGGACCAGGCGCAGGCCGGCACCGCTGACGCTGATCGCGCCGCCCCGGCGGCCGGCGGTGTTCGCATTGAACGTCATGTCGGCCAGCGTGATCTGGTCGCCGCCCGAATCCTCGTAGAACAGTCCGCCGCCGCTGTCCTGGCCGCCGCTGTTGATCGCGCCGCCGGTGACCGTGAGGCCGGAGATCGCGAAGGTCTTCGGCTGGCCGTTGAGATTGTCGATGTGGAAGACGCGGCTGGCGCCGCCCGCGTCGACGCGCACGACGTTCTTGCCGGGGCCGGCGATCGTCACGCTGTCGGTGATCGTGATCTGGCCGCTGGCCAGTGCGATCGCGCCGGCCAGGCCCGGCTGGAACACGATCGTGTCGGCGCCCGGCGCGGCATTGGCCTGGGCGACGGCGTCGCGCAGGCTGCCGGCGCCGCCGTCGGCGAGGTTCGATACGGTGTAGCTGGCCGCAGCGGCCATCGGCGCGCCGCCGGCGAGGGCGACGAAGAATACGGAACGCACGAGCATGAGGGTTTCTCCCGGGTGTATTGAAGGTCGACCGCGCTTCGCCGTTCGGCGCGTCCTGCGCGGTTGAACCAGAGAACGGAACGCCGGCCCGGTCGCTATCACGCCGCACGTGCGTGAACAGCGCACGTTCAGCTCGACGCGCAGACGGCGTGCCGCGGCGGTGCCGCCGCGCAGCGGACGCGCCCGTCGGGTGCCGTTCGGTGCGCGTTCGGCTTGACTTCGCCGCAGGCGATGCCATCTTCGGATTCGGGCCGCGGTGTCGCGGCGAAGCTGCTGGGAGACAGGCGATGGCCACCGGGTGGGCAGGCGACGGTGCCGTTCAGGACCAGATCGACGCGACCGTCAAGGATGCGATCGAGCGCGTGCGCAGTCAGTTGCCGCGCGGTGCCAGCCTGCGCACCTGCGAGGAATGCGAGGCGCCGATCCCCGAGGCGCGGCGCAAGGCCGTGCCCGGCGTGCGCCTGTGCGTCGCCTGTCAGGAAGCGCACGACCGCGAGCAGGCCGTGTTCAGCGGCTACAACCGGCGCGGCAGCAAGGACAGCCAGCTGCGCTGAGACGCCGGCCGCCGCCGGCTGCCGCGTTTGGTGATCCGCATGATTGCCCGCCCTGCGCTCAGGGCCGGTGCCCCGCACCGCGCGTCCGTGAGCCGACCCGCCACGGTTTTGCGCCATGGACAGCAGGCCCGCCGGCGATTCGCGCCGCGACCGGGCCTTTCCTGTCGGGAGCGCGCGCATGAATCGTCGTATCGGGGTCTTGTTCGGTCTGCTGATCGCGGCCTGCGCCCAGGCGCGGCCGCTGTACGTCGATGGCTTCGAGCCGCCGTCGATCGCACCGCTGTTCCCGGTCGCGAACGGCCAGTTCCAGCTGCCGCCGGGGCCGGCCGCCGATCAGCTGGGCTGGCTGATCGGCGAACTGGCCGCCGGCCAGACCACGACGATCCCCGAGATCGAAGCACATTTCGATCCGGCCTGGCTCGCGCAGACCTCGGCCGAAGCGACCCGCAGCTTCATCGAGGCGGTCCGCACCCGCTATCCGGATGCGCGCATCACCGACGTGATCGGCCTGACGCCGGTGCGGGCGACTGTCGTGATCGACTCGCCCGGCAGCGGTCCGCCGTCGGGCTTCGTCTCGTTCGGCACGCGCTACACCGGCGGCGGCCGGATCACCCTGCTCGGCGTCAGCAGCTATGGCGGCAGCGTGCAGTATCCGGTCGACCGCACGCTGACGATGAGTCAGGCGGTCGCCAAGTTCGCGACGCTGTCGTCGAGCCCGGCGCTGCTGGTCGGCCGCATCGGCGCCGGCGGCGTCTGCAGCGCGATCGACGGACATCAGCCCGACACGCCGCGGGCGACCGCGTCGATCTTCAAGATCTGGGTGCTCGGTGCGCTCGGCCGCGGCATCGCCGCCGGACCGATCGCCTCGGCCGAATCGCTGCCGATGGTCGCCTCGGAGATCGCGCCGGGCGGCGTCATCAATGCCGAGCCGGTCGGCACGCCGTTCACGATCGCCGAACTGGCGGCGCTGATGATCGGCATCAGCGACAACACCGCGACCGACCTGCTGCACGAGCGCGTCGGCCGTGCCGCGCTGAGCCAGACGGTGGCCGCCTACGCAGTGGCCGAGCCGGATCTGCTGCTGCCGTTCCTCAACATCAGCGAGCAGTTCCACCTGTTCCGCTCGTTCCCGCTCGCCGACGCGCTCGGCTACGTCCAGGGCAGCCAGGCCTACAAGCAGCAGTTCCTGACCGAACGGATCGAGCCGCTCGGCCCGAACAGCGGCGGCGCGTATTTCCACACCGACCTGCTGACCAGCGGCACCTGGCGCGCCAGTCCGCTCGACGTGTGCCGCGCGTTCGGCCAGCTGCGCCGGCTGCCGCAGGGATCGGAGGCCCTGGCCACGGTCGACGCGGCACTCGGTGCGCAGGCCGCCCAGCCCGACGTGCGCGGCCGGTGGGACCGGGTCTGGTACAAGGGCGGCAGTCTCGCCTCCGGCGCCGGCGATCACGTGCTGACGCATGCCTGGATGCTCGAGAACGCCGGCGAGGATCCGTACGTGGTCGTGGCGATGGCCAACAGTGCGGCCGGCGGGATCGACCCGTACGCCGTGCAGTCGATCACCGGCCGCCTGCTCGAGCTGGTCTGGCTCGCGCGCTGAGACGCCGCAACGTCAAGGTCTGACAGCGGCCGCGCATCGGGAGGCGGTGGCAGGGCGCCTGGCGCGCCCGCGGCGCGCCGTACCCACGTTTCTCACCTTGGCGTGCCGATTGCATGAAGAGAGCGCAGTGCCGACCTGAAGCGGCCAGGCTCCTCGGGGGCAATCGATGGTTCTACGTGCCGGCGCATCGCTGGCGTGCGCTTGGCTGATCGGCAGCCTCGGCACGGCGATCGCGGACGACTGGGACAGCAGCAACGTCCAGCTGCTCTATGGCCATGGATTCGACGACCGCTACACCGGCGCCAACTCGGGCGGCGGCGGTCTCGCCACGTTCACGCTCGAGACCCTCAGCGTCCGCGACTGGGGCGACAGCTTTCTGTTCGTCGACGTCAACGGCGGCCGGCTGGTCGACTTCGACGGCGCCCGTCGCGACCGCTCGGCCCAGATCTACGCCGAATGGCAGCCGCGCCTGCGCCTGGGCTCGGGCGCGGACGGCGGCGCACTGCGCGCGGTCTATCTGGCCGGGCAGGTCAATGCCGGCGACGACGGCTTCCGCGCCGGGCTGATCGGCATCGGTACCGATCTGGCGCTGCCCGGCTTCGCCGCGTTCGGCGCCAACCTCTACTGGCGCGACGACAGCATCAACCGGCCGACCGCCCAGCTGACCGTGTTCTGGAGCGCGCCGGTCGGCGGCGCCGATTCGGGCTGGTCGAGCGAGGGTTTCCTCGATCTGGCCGGCACTGATCACGACGGCACCGACATCGTGTTCCAGCCGCGCCTGCTCCACGACATCGGCCGCCGCTTCGGCGGCCGGCCGGACCGCTGGTACGCGGGCCTGGAGTGGTACTACCACCGCAACGACGCGCTCGCGGTCAGCGTGCCGCAGCTGATGCTCAAGCGGGCGCTGCCATGAGCGCGGCGCGCTTCTCGAGCCTGCGCGGCCGCTTCCTGCTGCTGGTCGTCGGCGTCTTCTTCGGCGTCGGCGCGTTGTCGGTGGCCGGGTTCCTGCGGGTCGCCGACGGCATCATCGAAAGCCTCGGCGCCGGCTACGCCCGGCAGTACGCCAGCCAGTCGCGCGGCAGCATCCTGGCCCGCATCCAGCGCGAGCTGGTACTCGCGCAGAAGCTGGTCGCCTCGCCGCTGCTGCGGCAGTGGGCGGCGGACGAGGACGATCCGGACCTGCGCCGGCTGGCGCTGGCCGAGCTCGACAGCTATCGCGAGCTGTTCGCCGACCACAGCTACTTCTTCGCGATCGACCGCTCGCGCAACTACTACTTCAACAATGCCCAGAACGAGTTCGCCGGCCGCGAGCTGCGCTACCGGCTCGATCCGGCCGATCCGACGCTGGCCTGGTACTTCGCGACGATCGCCAAGGTCGAACACTTCGATCTGCACGTGGACAACAATCCGCAGCTGGGCGTCACCAAGATCTGGATCAATGCGATCGTCCGCGGCGCGGACGGCACCAAGCTCGGCGTCGGCGGCAGCGGCCTGGACCTGTCGGCGTTCCTGCGCGAGATCGTGCGCAGCACCGATCCGGGCGTCGAGGTCTGGCTGACCGACGACGACGGCACGCTGCAAGGCCATCCGGACGGCGCGCTGATCCAGAGCAACGCGGCGACGCACGACGAGCGGCTGCGCAAGACGGTCTACGACCTGGTCACCGACGAGACCGAGCGCGCGCAGCTACGCGCCGCCCTCGACGCGCTGGCGCGCGCCGGCGAACCGGGCGACGCGCAGCTGGTCCTGAGCGTCGACGGCCGGCGCCGGCTCGCCGCGATCAGCTACCTGCCGGAAATCCACTGGGCGACGATCGTCGTCGTCGATCCGGCCGAGGTCGTGCGGCTGGAGACGTTCCGGCCGATCCTGATCGTGCTCGGCGTGGCGCTGCTGGCGACGATCCTGATCGTCTCGTGGCTGCTGAACCGGCTGGTGCTCGCGCGCCTGGCGCGGCTGACGCGGCATACGCGCGAGGTCGCCGCCGGCAACTACACGACCGCGCTGGCGGTCGACCGGCCCGACGAGATCGGCCAGCTCACCGCTTCGTTCAACGAGATGACCGCGACGATCGGCGACTACACGCACAATCTCGAGGACAAGGTCGCCGCGCGCACCGACGCGCTGCTGCGCGCCAATGCGCTGCTCGAGGCCAGCAACCGCAAGATCATGGACAGCATCGAGTACGCGCGGCTGATCCAGACCGCGCTGCTGGCCAAGCCGGCCGAGTTCGCGCGCCTGTTCGACGACGGCGCGGTGCTCTGGCAGCCGCGCGACGTCGTCGGCGGCGACTTCTACGCGCTCTATGCCGACGGCGAGGACGGCTGTCTGCTCGCGGTCGGCGACTGCACCGGCCACGGCGTGCCCGGCGCCTGCATGACGATGGCGGCCAAGGCGCTGCTCGATCGCGCGGTCGCCGAACGCGGCGTGGACGACCCGGCCGCGATCCTGGCCGATCTCAACCGCGGCCTGCGCGCGCTGCTCGAAAGCGGCCGCGGCGCCGGCGGCGACAACGGCCTGGACCTGGCGCTGCTGTACGTCGCCCCCGGCCGCCGCCGCGCGACGTTCGCCGGCGCCAAGCTCGGCCTGTGGATCGGCGAAGCCGACGGCACGCTGCTCGCGCTTAAGGGCGACCGCCATAGCGTCGGCTACCGGCGCACTCCGGCCGATGCGGTGTTCACGAACCAGCCCCTCACATTGCGGCCGGGACAGCGGCACTACCTCTTCACCGACGGTATCCTCGACCAGAACGGCGGCGAGCGCGGGTTCGCGGTCGGCCGGGCGCGTCTGGCCGAGTGGCTGGGCGACGCGCGGCGGCAGCCGCTGGCCGGCCTCGCGGCGACGCTGGCGCAGCGGCTGTCGGACTATCGGGGCGCGCTGGCGCAACGCGACGACATCACCCTGGTCGCGGTGTCGCTGGACCGCCATTCCTTCAACTCACGGAGTTCGGCATGAACCTGTTCGCCCTCAAGGAGCAATTGCGCGAGGCCGGCATTCTGATCAGCTTCACCGGGTCGTTCAGCCACAGCATCATCGAGGAGCTGGGGACCGCGGTGAAGAAGTATCTGGAACGCGCCGACATCCAGAAGAGCGCGATCATGGACGTGTTCTCGGTCTACATCGAGGCCGCGCAGAACGTGCGCAACTACACCGAGCAGCGCGGCCAGTCCGATGCCGATTCGAGCATCGTCGTGATCGCCCGGCGCGATTCGCACTACCGGATCTACGCCGGCAACGTCGTCGAAGCGGCCGATACCGAGGCGCTGGGCCGGCGTCTGGACGCGCTGGCGGCGATGGACAAGGCCGCGCTCAAGGCGGCCTACAAGGATCAGCTGCGGCGCGAGCGCGGACCGGACCAGTCCGGCGCGGGCCTGGGCCTGATCGAGATCGCGAGGCGCGCGACCCGGCCGCTCGAATACAGCTTCACGCCACTGGCCGAGGGACGCGCCTACTTCAGCCTCTGCGTCGAGATCTGAGCATGAGCATCGACAAACTCCATCTGGCCGCCACCAGCTCCACCCCGACGGTGGACTTCGACCCGGACACCGGCGTGCTGCAGCTTTCCGGCGAGTCCTATCCCGAGAACGCGTTCGACTTCTTCCGGCCGCTGCTGGCCTGGGTCGCCGCCTACGTCGAGCGCGGCACCACGCCGGTGGTCGCCGAGCTGGCGCTGAGCTATCTCAACACCTCCAGCATCAAGAGCGTGATGGACCTGCTCGACCTGCTCGAGGCGGGTCACCGCGCCGGCCGCACGGTGACCGTGCGCTGGAGCTATCCGGAGGACAACGACCGCGCGCTGGAGATGATCGAGGAATTCAAGGAAGAGGTGACGCTGCCGTTCTTCATCGTGCCGGTCGCGCTGTAGAGGGTCTGCGATGAACGCCGAAAAACGACTGGCCCATCTGCTCGAGACGCCCGAGGCGCGCGACTCGGCGCTGGCGGACCTGTGCCGCGACCTGATCGCCGACCAGCAGCGCCTGCATCACCGGCTCGAAAGGATCAGCCGGATCTCCGACCGCTACCAGGCCGATCTGCGCGCGACCAATGCCGAGCTGACCGCTGCCAACGAGCGGCTCGCCGCGGCCCTGCGCGAGGTCCGCACGCTCGGCGGCTTCATTCCGATCTGCTCGTGCTGCAAGAAGATCCGCGACGACGCCGGCTATTGGGACGAGGTCGAGACCTATATCGCGCGGCATTCCGATGCGGTGCTCGCGCGCGGGCGCTGTCCGTCCTGCGCGCGCCGCTCCGACAGCGGCGCGCCGCCGCCGGTCCGCAGCAGCGACGGCGAGGACGCAGCCGAGCGCGCGCGCCTGGCCGCGATCGAGGCCGAACCGGCCTGGGCCGGCCATCCGCTCCGGGACGCCTACGTGCGGCTCAGCGGCGACTACCAGAAGCTCAGCCGGCGCCTGCACAAGATGTCGCGGATCAGCGACGGCTTCCAGACCCAGATGAAGGAACTGAACCTGACCCTGGCGCGCGTCTCGCGGACCGATCCGCTGACCGGTCTGGCCAACCGGCGCGCGCTGATCGAGCGGCTCGAGCGGCAGGACGCCGAAGCCGGCGCCGGACACGGCTTCGGCGTCGCGATGGTCGACCTCGACAACTTCAAGCGCGTCAACGACTCGCTCGGCCACGCCGCCGGCGACGTCGTGCTGCAGGCCTTGTCCGAGCTGTTCGCCGCGCGCGTACCGGCGGCGGCCCTGGTCGGGCGCTGGGGCGGGGAGGAGTTCCTGATCGTGATGGACCACAGCGCGGGCCCGGCACTGGTGCCGTGGTGCGAGACGCTGCGCGCCGACATCGAGCACCTGAGCGTCGACTACAACGGCCGCCAGCTGCGCGTGACCGCCAGCATCGGCACCGCCGTCCACGAGCCGGCCTTGACCTACGAGGACACGCTGCGTGCGGCCGATCGCGCGCTGTACGCGGCCAAGTCCTGCGGGCGCAACCGCGTGGTGGCGTTCGAGGAGCTCTGAGCAGGTCGCCTCGGCGCCGGCCTCGTGACGCGAAGATCCGCATCGCCGCCGCGGCGATTGCGAAGGGCGGATGACGGACGGCCGCTGCGATGGTGCGCCCAGCCCGTCCGCTCGCCGCGACGTCACCAGTCAGCGGCGAGCGGTCGATCCGGATGCGAACGGCTCGCCGCGGCAGTGCACGCGGCGCCGTTCGCGACGGTCAGCTGCGGCTCGGCCGGGTGCCGCGATCCCGGTCCTGATCCTGTTCCTGGTCCGCTGAAGCGTCGCGCCGGTGCCGTACGGACGGGCCTTCGGCGACGCTGTTCTCGAGCGCCACGATCGTGCCGGCCGCGTCGCGATCGAAGCCGATGCGCCGGGTCGGCTCGCCGATCACGCTGAAGCGGTCCTCCCCGAGCGGCAGCAGGCGCAGTGCGGGCCGCCGGTCGCGGCGCAGCACGAGCTGGCCGGCTTCGGCCGCGATCGTCACCTCGCCGTAGCGGCCGGCATAGGCGCTCGCATCGACCGTGCGCGCCGCGTCGGCGGCCTGCAGCGCTTCGAGCACCCAGCGCGCGCGGACCGCGTCGGGCCGGCGCTCGACGATCGCCTGCAGCGCCTCGCGTTGCGCGCGCTCCGGCGCGAGGTCCGGTTCCACGGCGATGTCGGGCACCACGCCGCGACTTTCCCAGTTGTCGCGGCTGATCGGATTGATCGGCGTGGCGACCGAGACGAAGACGCGAAAACCGTCGCCGACCTCGATCTCGCCGCCGGGGTTGGCCGCGCCGATCGTGGTCTGGCCGACCACGGTCGCGCGGCGCGCCTGCTGCAGCGTGTAGGCCACCGCCTCGGCGGCCGAGCCGGTGCGTCCGCTGGTCAGCACGTACAGCGGGATGTCCGGCCGCGGCATGGGATACCAGTCCAGCGGCGCCTCGCTGAGCGTGCGGCCGCCGCGGCCGTGAAACGTGTTGAAGACGTCCTGGCCGCGTGTCGTGAACGCGCTGGTCAGATAGCCGACCATCGCCGGCGAGCCGCCCGGGTTCGCGCGCAGGTCCAGGATCATCGCGTCGGTGCGCGCAAGCAGCCGCAGCGCCGCCTCGATCGCCTCGCGCGCCGGCTGGTCCGGTTCGCCGAACTCGAAGCCGGCCAGCATCCGCAGATCGAGGTAGCCGACGTTGCCGGGCAGCACCTCCACGCGCTGGATGCCGTAGTTGCCGCGCCGCTCGCTCTCGGCTTGCGACACCGGCGCTGCAGGCGCCGCGGAGGTCGCGGCCGGCGCGGCGGCCGGATCGCTCCACGTGACGCCGAAATGCGCATCGGCCGGACGCAGCCGGTCGGTCAGTGCGGTCGCCAGGTCGCGGGGATCGGTCAGCGCGTCGAAACGGCCGTCCGCCGCGGCCGTCCGCAGCGCCTGCGCGACCTCGGTGGCGCGCTGCGCATCGTAGTAGTGCGCCTCGATCGCATCGGCGACGCGACCGACGGCGGCACGCGGATCGGTGGCGGCGGCCGCCGTGACGGCGAGCGCCGTGCACAGCACGGCCGAGGCCAGGCGCAGGATCGATACGGCAAGGGACATGAGGCAGCTCCGTGGGCAGCGGGGGTCGCTGTCGGAGATGCGCCGATACCGCGATCGGTTGCAGCGCGCCGGCGCCGCGCGGTCAGACCCGCGCGAACACCAGCGTGGCGTTGGTGCCGCCGAAGCCGAAGCTGTTGGACATCACGATCGCCGGCGCCGCCTCGCGGCTCTCGCGCAGGATCGGGAAGCCGGCAGCCTCCGGGTCGAGCGTCTCGATGTTGGCCGAGCCGGCCAGGAAGCCGCCGCGCAGCATCAGCAGGCTGTAGATCGCCTCGTGGACGCTCGCCGCGCCGAGCGAATGGCCGGTCAGCGCCTTGGTCGAGGACAGCGGCGGCACCGCGTCGCCGAACACTTCGCGCACGGCCTGGAGCTCGACGATGTCGCCGACCGGCGTCGCCGTGCCGTGCGTGTTGAGATAGTCGACCGGCGCGGTCACGTCGCGCAGCGCCATGCGCATGCAGCGCACCGCGCCCTCGCCGGACGGCGCGACCATGTCGCCGCCGTCGGAGGTGACGCCGTAGCCGACCAGCTCGGCATGGATCTGCGCACCGCGCGCGCGCGCGCGTTCGTAGTCCTCGAGCACGAGGATGCCGCCGCCGGCGCCGATCACGAAGCCGTCGCGGCCGGCGTCGTACGGACGCGAGGCGCGCTCGGGCGTGTCGTTGTAGGCGGTCGACAGCGCGCCCATCGCGTCGAACTGCGAGGTCATGCCCCAGTGCAGCTCTTCGCCGCCGCCGGCGAACATGACGTCCTGGGCGCCGTGGCGGATCAGGTCGGCCGCGGCGCCGATGCAGTGCGCCGAGGTCGCGCAGGCCGCCGAGATCGAATAGCTGAGGCCGAGGATGCCGAACGCGGTCGCCAGCGTGGCCGACACCGTCGAGCACATCGTGCGCGGCACCATGTATGGACCGATGCGGCGCACGCCCTTCTGGCGCAGCAGGTCGCCGGTCTCGATCTGCCACTGCGCCGAACCGCCGCCGGAGCCGGCGATCACGCCGGTGCGCGGATGGCTGATCGCGTCCGGCGACAGGCCGGCATCGGCGATCGCATCGCGCATCGCGACATAGGCGTAAGCCGCGGCGTCGCCCATGAAGCGCTTGAGCTTGCGGTCGATCGTGCCGACCAGGTCGGTTCGCGGCGCGCCGGCGATGCGGCTGCGCAGGCCGTGTTCGGCCTGCTCGGGTGCGGCGCGGATGCCGCTGCTGCCGTGGCGCAGTGCCTGTTCGACCTCGGCCGGCGTGTCGCCGAGGCACGAGGTGATGCCGATTCCCGTCACGACCACGCGGCGCATCGGCTCAGAAGCCCTCGGTCGACTGGAACAGGCCCACGCGCAGGTCGTCGGCCGCGTAGATCGGACGGTCGTCGACCAGGGTCCGGCCGTTGGCGATCACCAGCGCGAGCTTGCCGCGCATGACGCGGCGGATGTCGATCTCGTAGCGGACCTGGCGCGCGGTCGGCAGCACCTGGCCGCTGAACTTGACCTGGCCGACGCCGAGTGCGCGGCCGCGGCCGGGTTCGCCGAGCCACGGCAGGAAGAAGCCGGTGAGCTGCCACATCGCGTCCAGGCCCAGGCAGCCCGGCATCACCGGATCGCCTTCGAAATGGCAGCCGAAGAACCACAGGTCCGGACGGATGTCGAGCTCGGCGTGGATCAGGCCCTTGCCGAATGCGCCGCCGCGATCGTCGATGTTGGTGATGCGGTCGAACATCAGCATCGGCGGCGCCGGCAGACGGGCGTTGCCGGGCCCGAACAGCTCGCCGCGCGCGCAGGCCAGGAGCTGTTCGTGGTCGAGCGAAGAGGGTCGCGACATGAAGGGTTCTGCTGTGGGGGCGGGCGCATCCCGTGCGGATCGTTCGCGCGGCGATGCGGGCACGTCGGCATCTGGACGAGACGCGGACGAGCCGGCGATTGTCGGGAAAACAGCGCGAGGATTCAACGGCACCGGTGCCGGGGCCGCGCGGCGATCGCTACCATTCGGTACGGTATGTGCAGTCCCGGATCGCCCGTCGCGGCGTCCCGGCGCACGCGGCCGGTGCCAAATGCGCGCGCGCACGGCACAGTAGTGCGCTGTCCGATCGAGCAGCCGCCGATATGTCGCGCAAGGCCGTCCACCTCCTCCTGACCATCCTGTGCGTGGCGATCGCCGCCTGCGGCCGCGCGCCGGCGCCGGTCGCCGAGACCGCGCCGGCGCACGAGCACTTCGATCTGCCGTCGGCGCATCTGGCCGAGACGCGCCGCATCAACGTCTACCTGCCGCCGGACTACGGCGCCGCTGCGTCCACGCGCTATCCGGTGCTGTACATGCCCGACGGCGGCCTCGCCGAGGACTTTCCGCACCTCGCCACGACCGTCGACGCGGCGATCCGCGCCGGCCGGATGCGGCCGCTGATCGTGGCCGGCATTGAGAACACCGAGCGGCGCCGCGACATGACCGGCCCGACCACGGTCGAGAGCGACCGCCGGGTCGCGCCGCGGATCGGCGGCTCGGCGGCGTTCCGTGCGTTCATCGCCGAGGAGCTGATCGCGCAGGTCGAGAGCCGCTACCGCGCCAGCGGCGAGCGTGGCATCGTCGGCGAATCGCTGGCCGGCTGGTTCGTCGTCGAGACCTTCCTGGTCCAGCCGGGTCTGTTCGACGTGTCGATCGCGCTGAGCCCGAGCCTGTGGTGGAACGGCGCCGCGCTGGTCGACGGCGCGGCGGGTCCGCTGGCCGCCTGGCCCGAGAAGCCCGCCACGCTGTATCTGGCCTGGGCCGACGAGACCGACATCGGTCCGCCGGCCGAGCGGCTGGCCCAGATGCTGCGCCGGCATGCGCCGCCGCAGCTGCGCTGGCAGGCCGTGCCGCGGCCCGACCTGCGCCATGCGACGATCTATCGCGCGCTGGCGCCCGAGGTGCTGCCGGCGCTGTATCCGCCGCTGCCGGCCGCGGCGGCTGACGGCGCATCGTCGCGCGGCGCTCGGACGGTGGGTCGATGAAGGCGCGGCGGCCGCGCGGGCGCGAGGTCTGAGACGATGCACGTCGATCTGTTCCCGACCGGGCCGCTGCATCGCCTGTTCTTCGCGCTGCGCCCGGATGCACCGACCGCCGCGGCGATCGAGCGCGTCGCCGCGCCGCTGCGCGTCGTACATCCACGCGCACGCTGGGTCGCGCCGGCGCGCTATCACGCCACGCTGCTGTATCTGGGCGAGAACGCCGGCGAGCGGCCGGACTGGGCGTCGCGCGCGCACGAGGCCGCCGTCGGGCTGACCACGGCCGCATTCACGTTGCGATTCGATCGTCTGGCCGCGCTCGGCACGCCGTCACGGCCGGCGCTGGCGCTGGCCGCCGACGTGCCCGATGCGCTGCGCGTCCTGCACGAGACGCTACGCCGGCGCTGCCTGGAGCGCGGCTTCAGGCTCGGGCAGGCCGGCAGTGCGCTGCTGCCGCACGTGACGATCGCCTACACCGATCCGAAACCGGCGCTGCCGACGATCGATCCGGTCCAGTGGCACCCGCACCACTTCGAGCTGGTCCAGAGCGTCCAGGGGCGAGCCGGCCACGACGTGCTCGGCCGCTGGCCGCTGTTACCGGGCGCCTGAGCGCGGTGCCGCGCTCTCAGAGGCCGAGCTGGGCGCGGCCCTGGGTCAGCACGATGTCGACCGGGATCGCGCGCTGCTCGAGCCGGGCCAGGTCGGCGGCGAGCTCGGGCTCGATGCGGCCGAGCGCATCGCGCAGCGCCTTCGCGCCGGCATAGTCGCCGTCGCCCTGCAGCGTCAGGATCTTCGCCGACAGCGCATCGACCGCCGCGCGCATGCGCTCGACGTCGACGCGGTAGCGGCCGCTGGCCGGGTCGCGGCTGAACGCGCCGGCTTCGCGCAGGAAGTTGAAGGCGACCATGTTGGCCTGGCCGTGCGCGCTGCTCGCGCCGAAGCGCACCGAGCGGAACAGGCCGGCCAGGAACGTCACGTAGTGATCCGGCAGCTTGGCCGCGTCGAGCTCGCCGAGCCGGCCGAGCGCGCCGATCATGTACAGGCCCAGGATGTCGGCCTTGCCTTCCTCGTAGCCGCTGGCGAGGTCGGTCAGCGCCTCGCGCACCGTGCCCTTGCCGTCGAGCGTGTTCTTGATGCCCAGGCCATGCGCGACCTCGTGGAACATCACGTTGTCGAAGAACGCTTCGAACGTGATCTGCGCCTGCTGGTCCTCGGCGATCAGCTCGCGCGCGATCGGCACCAGGATCGCGTCGAACTTGGCGCGCATCGTGTTCTCCAGCTGCAGCCGGCGCGATCCCTTCTCGAGCTGCACGGTCTCGTCGTTGGGCAGGTTGATCGCGATCGTCTTGGCGCCGGCGTTGGCGTCGCCGCCGTAGTACAGCGCGAAGTAGGCATTGAGATCGGCGTCGGTACCGGGCATCTCGCGCTTGTACGCCTCGGGCACCGGCAGGCCGCGCTGCAGCGCCGGCAGGTGCTGCGCGAAGCGCGCGAGGCGTTCGCTCCAGGCCACGTCCTTGACCAGCACGAACGCCTCGTAGGCGGTCTTGGTGCCGAACAGCGCGTCCTGGTAGCTCTCGATCGGGCCGATCACGACATCGATCGGACTGGTCTTCATGTCCATCCAGGCCATGTCGCTGGGCCGGTAGTCGTCGTCGAGCAGGGCCTGGGCGCGCAGCTGCAGGTAGCGGCGGAAGCCGGCGTCGGTCGCGACCGACGCCGCCTCGCGCAGCTTGGCGGCGATGCGCTCGAGTTCGGGCCGGTAGGCCTGATGGTACGGCAGCACGGTCAGCGCACCGGCCGCGTCGCGGCGGATCAGCGTGTAGAGGCTCGACTTGCCGGGCAGATCGGCGCGCTCGAATTCCTCGCGCGTCATGTCCTGCGGATAGAAGCGCGCGCCCGGCGGGCGCGGCCCGATGCCCTCGACGAACGGCGCGTCGCCGTCGAGCCGGTCCCAGGGGCCGTAGTTGATCTCGACGAAGCGCCGCACGTCCGGATCGTCGATCCGCTGCAGCAGCGCGTCGCGGTCGCCCCAGACCTGCTGCCAGAACAGGCCGTCGACGATCTCGGCGGCGTCCAGCAGCAGCGCCAGCGCCTCGCGGTCGCCGTCGGCCAGGTGCGACAGGTCCGCGCTCAGCGTGACCGGCGCATAGGCGGCGACCTTGGCGGCGACGTCGCGGCTCGAGGCGGCGGTCGCCGCGGCCTCGGGCGCGGCGGCGGGAGGCGGGGGCGGTTCGGCGGCGGGACGGCAGGCGCCGAGCGCGACGCTCAGCACCGCGGCGGTCGCGAGGCACCACGGACGCATCGGCATGCGCTTGGCTCCGGTCGGCGGAAAGTGCCGATGCTAGCGCATCGGCCCGCCGCGCCGGCCATGATCATCGCGCGGACCTGCCTCGTTCCCGGCGGTCCGGCGCAGATCGGGCGGGCCGTCGCCGAGCGGATCGGGCGGATCGGATCGTGTCGGCCGAGCCGCTACCGTTGCCGACGGCCCGATTCGAGCTGATCGGCAACGTCGCCGATCGGCTCTTCGCATCGGCGCGTCACGCGCGTCCTGCGCTCCTCGAGGTCGCGCGTACGGCCAGCGCCAGCAGGCCGGCCAGCAGGAGCCATGCCCACGCCGAGAGAGCCGGCACCGGCGTGCCGCCGCCGGCGATGCCGATCGCGTAGACGATCGCCGCCGCACAGCCGTCGACGTCGGTGGCGGTCAGTGTGAAGCTGGCCGGTCCGCTGCCGGTCGGCGTTCCGGAGATCAGCACGGTGGAGGTGCCGCTGGGCGCCAGCGTCAGCCCCGGCGGCAGCGCACCGGCGCTGATCGCGAACGTGTAGGGCGCCGTGCCGCCGCTGGCGGTGACCCGCTCGCTGTACGGCTGGCCCTGGATCGCTGCAGGCAGTACCGACGGCGCCAGCGCGATGGTCGGACAGGTGGAACCGTCGATAACGATGGTGTAGAGGATCGCCGCCGCACAGCCGTCGGCGTCGGTGGCGGTCAGCGTGAAGGTTTCCGTTCCGCCGGCCGCGGGCGTGCCGGAGATCAGCGCGCTGGAGGCGCCGCTGGGCGTCAAGATGAACCCCGGCGGCAGCGCGCCGGCGGTGATTGCGAACGTATACGGCGCCGTGCCGCCGCTGGCGGTGACCAGCTCGCTGTATGGCTGGCCCTGGATCGCTGCGGGTAGCAGCGGCGGTGCCAGTGCGATGGTCGGACAGGTGGGGCCGTTGATGACGATCGTATAGACGAGTGCGGCAGAGCAGCCGTCGGCGTCGGTGGCGGTCAGTGTGAAGCTCGCAGTTCCGCTGCCGGTCGGCGTTCCGGAGATCAGCGCGCCGGAGGTGCCGCTGGGCGAGAGCATGAGCCCCGGCGGCAGCGCGCCGTCGGTGATCGCGAACGTGTACGGCGCCGTGCCGCCGCTGGCAGTGACCAGCTCGCTGTACGGCTGGCCCTGGATCGCGGCGGGCAGCATGGGTGGTGACAGTGCAATGGTCGGACAGGTGGGGCCGTTGATGACGATCGTGTAGATCTGGGTGGCGAAGCAGCCGGCGTCGTCGACGGCGCGGACGGTGAACGTGAAACTGCCGATCGCCGTCGGCGTGCCGGTGATCGCTCCGCTGGACGATGACAGCGAAAGGCCGGGCGGTAGCGATCCTTCGATCACGGTGAAGAGATAGGGCGCAGTGCCGCCGCTGGCGGTCAGGGTCTGGTCGTACGCGACGCCGAGCGTGCCGTTCGGGAGTGTCGCAGGCGACAGACCGATCGGCTTGCAGGCGGCGCAGAGGGTGACCGTGTTCGAGTCCAGCGTCACCGCGCCGTTGCGTGCGAGCAGGCGCCCTGAGACGGTGGCTCCGGTCGTCATCGTGATGCTGGTGAGCGCCAGGATGTTGCCGGCGAACTGGCTGGTGGTGCCGATCGTCGCGGAGCTGCCGATCTGCCAGAACACGTTGCAGTCCGAGCCGCCGTTGATCACCTCTACGCGCGCTCCGCTGGAGGTCGTCAGCGTGGAGCCGATCTGGAAGATGAAGACGGCGTCCGGGTCGCCCTGCGCATCGAGCACCAGCGTCCCGGTCAGCTGCGCCGATGTGGCGAAGCGATAGACGCCCGGTACCAGTGCCGGAAGCAGGCCGAGGTCCTGGCCGGTGAGGTCGGCGTCGAAGGCCTGGCCGGCGACGAAGTCGTAGGCGAACGTCAGGTCGGCCTGGGCCTGCTGCGCGACGCCGTCGTTGGAGTGGATCGTTCCGCCGGTGACGAGGCCGGGGGGAAAACCGGTGACCGCGGTACCGGGGCTGACGCCGAGGTCGCCGATGACGGCGGTCGCGCCGGTATTGGTCACGGTCGATCCGCCCAGGACCGCGAAGCTCTGCGCCTGCCCCAGTGGTGGACTGACCTGACTCCACGCCGGCGCAGCACTGCACAGGACGATCATCGCGGCGACGGCGACCCGATAGCCGGGCATGTCCCGGCCGATGCGCGTGGTCTTATCCATAACTCCTTGTCTCCCCATTGACATGCGAACCACCGGACCGGGTTCGATCGAACCGGCCGGAGGCGTGACGGCCGTCGCAGTCCCATGCGCTGGAACCGGCTCAGACCTGCGGGACGGCGCCCGTGCACGTCGTGGCGGTGGTCGGCATGGACGGCACGTCGGGTCGCGCTGTGGTCAGCGCTCGGCGGTGTGCCGCTCCGATGGCGGTGCACCATGGGGCGGTGTAGAAGTGGATGTCTGCCGCATCGGGCGCAGGCATCGGTGATGCGCAGGATGCGCGCTTGCGGCGCGGGCGTCTGTACGCTGCCGCACCGAACCGGCCGGACCGGTCGGCATGACCGATCCGCAAGCCTCCCCACTGCGGCGGCGGGCACGCCCGATGCGGCGCCCCCTTCGAGGCCTGTGACGAAGGAGACCCCGGTGCGCGCTCGCTGCGCGCGCAGATGCCGACTGCCTTTCGGGCGGTGCCGGCTCACCGGTCCGGCACATCGTGTGGACGACGCGACAGATGCGGCGCCGTGCACCTATTGCGGCAGCAGGCGGTCGTACTCGCGCTTGACCACCGCGTAGCATTCGCAGGTGCGCGCCTCCAGGCCGCTGCGATCGAGCACGGTGATGCGTCCGCGCGCATAGCGGATCAGGCCGGCCTTCTGCAGATTGAGGGCTGCCCCGGTCACGCCCTCGCGCCGGACGCCGAGCATGTTCGCGATCAGTTCGTGTGTCACGACCAGCTCGTTGCCGCTCAGGCGATCCAGGCTCAGCAGCAGCCAGCGGCACAGCTGCTGATCGAGCGAGTGGTGGCGGTTGCATACCGCCGTCTGCGCCATCTGCGTGATCAGCGCCTGGGTGTAGCGCAGCAGCAGGTGCATCACCGGTCCGGTCCGGTCGAACTCGTTCATCAGTGCCCGCGCCGTCAGACGGAAGCCTGTGCCGGCGCTCTTCACGATGGCCCGGCTGGGCGTGGAACCCCCACCCATGAACAGCGAGATGCCGACGATGCCCTCGTTGCCGACGACGGCGATCTCGGCCGAGTTGCCGTCATCGATGACGTACAGCAGCGAAACGATCGAGCTGGTCGGAAAGTACACATGGCTCTGCGGACCGCCCGATTCGTAGAGCACCGCGCCCAGCGGCATGTCGACCCGCTCGAGCTGCGGATGCCAGCGTCGCCACTCCTCTTCCTGCAAGGCGGCCAGCAGACCGTTGCTGCGCGGGTCGCTTACGGGGATCGTCCGGCGCTGGTCTGATTCCATGCGAGGCTGAGCGCTCTTTTTTCCGTGCCGGTCATCGCGGAGGCGCGCCGTGCGGCCCACCGAGCCCTGACAGGAGGCAAGCGCCTCATGATAGCGCTCCGGAGTATCGATCGCGATCGGCCGCGAGGTCCGTCGCGTCGATCCGGTCGCGCCGGCATCGGGCGGCAGACTCGGCTCGCGCGCGAGGCGCGCAAGGTGCCGTTTCCGAGTGCGGCGCGTGATCCGGCCTAGCTGCGCCGCGGGTCGTCGGGCCAGCGGCGCGTGACCCGCTGGAAGAACAGACTGTTCGGTATCTGCAGCGTGCGGGCCGTGCCGGCCTCGTCGATCTCCTGCAGCGTGGTGTAGATCAGATTGATGTCGATCACGCGGCCTTTCAAACCGGGCTTTTCGCCGTTCTCGATCAGTTCGATGTGATCGTGCAGCCGGAACGGGCGCGCGGTGAAGATCAGCAGCGCGCAGAAGATGTTGGACAGCACGCTCCAGGCGGCGAAGAACGCCACCGCCGCGACGGCGGCAAAGCCCGTGAACGCGGTCCACAGCACGGTGCCGGATACGCCGAGGCGGTCGAGCACCGCCAGCAGCGCGGCGGTCGTGACGACGAAGCCCACCAGCCGCCGCGCGCCGACGAGGAGTTCGGGCGGCAAACCGTAGCGGGTACCGAGGCGGCCGATCAGGCGGCGCGCCAACGCCCGCAACAACCAGGCGGCCAGCACGATCAGCACGATCTGCACCGACGGCACCAGCACGTCGAACCAGTCGCGCATCCACAACGGCAATCGGTCCTGCATCGCTCCGGTGTTCGTCGCCAAAGCGCGTGATTTTAGCAGGCGCTGTCGCGTCCGGGCGCGGTCGGTACGGTCCGATCCGCGCGGCGCGTGCTCACTCGCCGCGCAGCGCGAGCGCCGGGTCGATGCGCGCGGCGCGGCGTGCCGGCCACCAGCAGGCAAGGAGACAGGTCGTCAGCAGGACCGCGACGCTGACCGCGAACGCCGCCGGCAGATGCTCGGCGCCGGCGTCGCGCTGCAGGCCCAGCCGTTCGAACGCGAGCAGGCCGAGCGCGCCGAGCGCGACGCCGGCCGCCGCCAGCGCGCCGGCGCCGCCGAGGACGCGCAGCCGCACGCGCAGCGGCGAGGCGCCGAGCGCAAAGCGCAGCGCCAGCTCGCCGGTGCGCCGCGCGATCAGATAGGCGGTGATCGCGCCGATGCCGACCGCGGCGATCAGCGCCGCGGCGAGCGCGAACAGCGCGACCACCACCGCCTGCAGGCGCGGGCCCGCGGTCGACAGCGCGACCGCCTCGTCCATCGTGCGCACGTCGTAGAGCGGACGCTCCGGCATCACGCGTGCGGCGCGCTCGCGGATCGCCGCGACCACCGTGGACGGATCGCTCTCGGTACGCACGGCCAGCGTCATCGTCTCCCACAGATACCAGGTGATCGGCATGTAGACCGTCGGCGACGCACCGGCGGCGACGTTGCGCTGATAGGTGTCCTCGGCGACGCCGACCACCTCGCGGCGCTGGCCGTTGCCCATCGTGACGATGCGGCCGACGACGTCGATGCTGCCGAAGACCCGTTCGGCGACGCTGCGGCCGAGGATGATGTGATCGGTCGGCTCGTCCTCGCGCGCGAATGCGCGCCCGGCCAGCAGCGGCACGCCGAAGGTCTCGAAGTACGACGCGTCGACGATGCGCCAGGACGCCTGGACGCGGCGTTCGGGCGGCGAGACCTCGGCCGGCATCGGCCCCGGCGCGACTTCCGACTGCGTGTCGACCGTGCCGAGCGGCGCCTCGCTGACGATCGTCGCGCTGCGCACGCCGGGGATCGCCTGCGCCTCGTCGGCCAGCGTCGCCAGCGCGCGCCGCTGGGCGTCGAAGGCCTCCGGGCCGTCGAGCCGCGGCAGCGCGATGCGCACCGTCAGCAGGCGCTCGGTGGCATAGCCCAGTTCGGCATGCGCGAGCGTCCAGAGCCGGCCGCCGAGCGCCAGCGCGCCGCTCAGCAGCACGGTCGCGATCGCGAACTGCACCACCACCAGTCCGGCGCGCAGCGGCGCGCTGCGCCGGCCGAGCGCGTTGCGCGCCCGGTTCAGCGCGGCGGTCGGTGCCGCGCGCGCGGCGATCGCGGCCGGAATCGCCGCGAACGCCAGCGCGGTGATCGCGCAGGCCGCCAGCGCGGTGGCCGCGACGCGCGGGTCGATCGCCAGCGTCGCCAGCCGCGGCTGGCTCGCCTGCAGCGTCTGCGTGGCCAGCCGCAGCAGGGCGGCGGCCAGCGGCAGCGCGAGGGCGGCGCCGGCGGCGACCAGCAGGGCGGTCTCGGCGACGACGTCCAGGCGCAGCCGCGCGCGGCCGGCGCCAAGCGCCTGGCGGACCCCGAGCTCGTGCTGGCGATCGGCGGCGCGCGCGATCTGCAGGCCGGCCAGATTGCTGCAGGTCACCAGCAGCAGCAGGCCGACCGCGCCGAGCAGCATCCACAGCCGCGTGCGCTCGTCGGCGCCGACCAGCTGCTCGCGCAGCGGCGCGACGGTGGCGGCCCAATCCGCATTGCTCGGCGGGAACTGGCGTGCCAGCTCGGCGCTGATCGCATCCATCTCGGCCTGGGCCTGCGCGCGGCTGGCGCCGGGCGCGAGCCGCGCGACGACGTCGAGCCGGCGGTCGCCGCGGTTGTCCTGCTCGCGCGGCGTGAACTCGATCGGCAGCCACAGCGCGGCATCGGTCGCGATGCCGACGTCGTCGGGCATCACGCCAACGATCGTCCGCTCGCGGCCCTCGACGATCAGGCTGCGGCCGAGCACCGAGGGATCGGCGGCGTAGCGGTCGCGCCAGACCGATGCGGCGATCAGCAGCGCCGAGGCGCGGTCGCCCTCATCGTCGAGCAGGCTGCGGCCGAGCAGCGGCGCCACGCCGAGCACCGCGGCCAGCTGCGGCGTCGCCAGCAGCGCGTCGAGGCGGTCGGCGCCGTCGCTGCCGCGCACGCTGACGCCGCGGCGCTTGTAGGCGGCCATCGATTCGAACGAGCGGGCCGCTTCGCGCCAGGAGCGGAAGTCCGGCTCGGAGACCGCGAAGCCGGTGACGCCGCGTGCATCGTTGCGGCCCGAGATCGCCATCAGCGTGGTCTCGTCGGCGACCGGCAGCGGTTCGAGCAGCACGCGGTGCAGCAGCGCGTAGACGGTGACGACCGATGCCACGCCAAGGGTGAGCGTCGCCAGCGCGGCCAATGCGTAGCCGCGGTTGCCGGGGCGGCGCAGCCTCCGCCAGGCGGCGATCGTCGAATGCAGCATGGCTCGGCTCCGGTTCGTCGGGTGACGAAGAAGGAGCAAGCACCATGCCATGGCGGCGATTCGGCCGGAATGGCCCCCGGGCGCGAGGCGGGCGTCCGCGAACGGACGGTCCGGCGTTCGCCGCCGTACGCTTTCGCGCCGGCGGATCGGCCGGATACCGCGATCGCGGCGGCGCGGAAACGTCTAGACTGCGCGCCCATGCACACTACCCTGATCGTCGTCGACGACTTCCTGGACGGCGCCGAGCAGCTGCGCGAGGCCGCCCTTAAGCTGACCTATCCGGAGCAGGACGGCGCGTTCCCGGGCCGCAACTCGCTCGAACGCATCACCCTGCCGGGATTGTCCCAGCAGGTCTCGCGCCTGGTCGGCGAACCGGTGCGGCCGATCTCGCCGCTGCAGTCGCATGCCAAGTGCCGGATCAGTCTGGCCGCCGACCAGGGCCGCGCCAAGGTCCACATCGACAAGGCCTACTGGTCCGGCATCCTGTACCTCAGCCGGCCCGAGGACTGCTACGGCGGCACCGAGTTCTTCCGGCACCGGCGCACCGGCACCGATCGCGGACCGATCAACGCCGCCGAGCTGGCCGCGATGGGCTATGCGTCGATCGACGCGATGCACCGCGACATCATCGAGCGCGACGGCATGAACGACAGCCAGTGGGAACTGACCCAGCAGGTGCCGATGCGCTTCAACCGCCTGGTCCTGCTGCGACCGTGGCTGTGGCACACGGCCGGCCCGGCTTTCGGCGATTCGCTCGAGAACGGCCGGCTGGTCTATCTGATGTTCTTCGGTGCCGGGCCGGAATGAACGCGCGGCCGCCGCCGGCGCTCAGATCCGCGCGATCAGCAGCTCGGCGCGCTGGCTGAGCGCGGTGACCTCGGCCGGCGTGACGGCCTTGCCGAGCACGCGCCGGTACTCGGGCAGCAGATCGAGCAGGGCATCCTTCGAATAGCAGCGCTCGATCTTCAGCGTGAACAGAAACGCGCGCAGGCCCAGATGCGCGACCACGCTGTCGTTGATGAACTGGCGCGCCTGTGCGATCGGCGATTCGGGCTCGCTCGCGCCGGACTGCGTAGCGGCGGCCCGGCCCGATACGGTGGCGGCGGGTGCCGCCGGCGTACCGGCGACGTCGATCAGATCGGCCGTCGCCAGCTCGGCCAGCAGCATGTCGACGTCGCCGAGCGAACCGAAGCGCTCGCGGATCTCGCGCACGGTCTGCTCGCCGTTGATCGCGATCAGCAGCATGCGCTGCCGCGCGCCGAGCGCATGCCGGCGATCGGCGATCTCGCTGCGGCCACTGGCGGTCTTGACCGGTACGGCGGTGTCGAGCATGCGCATCCCCTCCTCGGCGGCGATCATGCTAGACCGCCGTTCGCCCGGCAATGCGTGACGCAGTTCCGCCGGCGCGGCGGTCGCTGCCCGGCGCGGCCGGTCAGGCCGCGTAGAGGCGGCCGATCCGTGCGACCAGCGCGTCCAGGTCGCCGCGCGCCGCATTGCTCAGCAGCACCACGGTGACATCCTCGTCGAGCATCCGGAACAGCTGGCCCTGCGCGCCCATGATCCGGCCCGGGCGCTTGGCGACGCGCGAGCGGCGCTGGCCGATCTTGATCGTGTACGACCACAGGCCGTAGCCGTAGTCGTCCAGGCCCGGCTTCAGCATCAGCGCCAGCGCCGGCGGGCCGATCACGCGGCCGCCGAACAGCGCGTCGGCGAAGGCGAGCAGATCGCCGACGGTCGAGTACATCGCGCCGGCGGCATACCAGTTTTCGGGATAGGCCGGCAGGTCGTTGACGAAGGCGGACAGGTCGTCGCGATAGAAATAGCCGGTCGCGAGCCGTTCGATCACGTCGGACTGGCGCAGCAGGCCGGTGTCGGCCAAGCCGAGCGGCTCGAGGATGCGGCCGGCCAGCACCGCCTCGAACGGCCGGCCGTGCAGGCGCTCGATCAGCGCGCCGAGCACGATGTAGTCGCCATTGTTGTAGTCGAACGCGGTTCCCGGCGCCGCGACCGGCGCGCCGCTGCAGGCGCGTTCGAACAGCTGCGCGCGCGTCATCGGCCGCTGGTAGGCCGGCAGGCCCTCGCTGAGCGCGCGCTCGAGGCTGTTGCCGGCGTCGAAGTTCGGCAGGCCGGCGGTGTGGTTCAGCAGATGATGCGCGGTGATCGCGGCGGTGCCCTCGCGGCGGAACTCCGGCAGATACGCCACGACCGGCCGGTGCAGGTCGAGCTGGCCGCGCTCGTGCAGATCCAGGATCAGCGTCGCCGTGAACGTCTTGGTGATCGAGGCGATCGGATGGCGCATGCGCAGCGTGTTGGCGACCGCGAACGCGCGGCTGGCCAGCCCGAAGCTGCGTGCATAGACGACCTCGCCGCGGCTGCGCACCAGGATCGAGCCGCTGAAGTCGCCTTCGGCCGCCAGGGCGGCGATCGGATCGCCGTCGCGTTCGGCCGGTCCGGCCTCGGCGGCGCCGAGCGTGAGCGCCGCCGGTGCCGCCAGGGCCAGTCCGATCAGGCGCCGCCGCGCCGTTGATGCGGGTAAGGATTGGTCGCGCGTCTGCATCGGGGCCACCTCGCCATCACGCCGCAGGTCGCGGCGCAGACGCAGATACGCAGACGATGCGGGCGGTTGCGCCGACCCGCCGCGTTCAGTACTGCCGGTCCTCGGCGACGAAGCGGCCGTCGACGACCGGCAGGCGCCGGCCGGCCGCGTCGCGCAGCTGGAAGCGGAAGCGGCCCTCGATGACCTTGCCGCGGGCCGCCGTGACCTCGAACAGCTGGTCGTCGCTGGACGTGTCGAGCGGGTACTCGGCCTCGGGCGCCTCGCCGAACGGCCGCGTGCCGTAGACGTAGCGGACATCGCAGGTGCTGCGCGAGAACGCCGCGGCGTCGAGGCGGAACGGCTGGCCCGGCACGAAGCCGTCGCAGACGATCGACAGCCGGTCGATGCGGGTCTTCGGCGGCGGATAGGCGCTGGCGCCGGCGGTGGATGCGCTCAGCGTGAAGCGGCTGCCGATCGGGATCAGCGTGATGCCGTCGTCGTCGCTGGTGAAGACGGCATCGCCGACGCGTGCACTGAACTGCTGCGGCGTATCGGCGGACACCGCCGCGGCGGCCCCCAGCAAGACGAGGGCGAGCAAAGGAGCGAGGCGGGCAGCGGTCATGTGCGTCTCCTGATGGGATGCTTCGGATACGCAGCGCGGCGCGCATCCGGGACATCGCGGCAGCGTGGCCGTGCGGCCCGCGCGCCGCGGTGCCGCGCCGCCGGCACCGGCCGGCGGCGACGCTGCCGCACGTTCAGTCCTGCGGCTCGAAATCGTCGGCGAGCAGGGTGTCCCAGGACTGGTTCTCGTAGGCGCCCGGATCGAGCGCCGCATAGCGCAGGCGCGGCCGGCCGTCGAGGTCGGCATCACCGAGCGGAAAGATCGGGATCAGGCCGCGCCCGCGATCGAGCAGCGGCGAGTCGTCGGCGAGACGGAAGTCCGCCGGGCCGACGAAGCGCGGCTCGTCCTCGATCGCTGCCGACACCTGTGGTGCGATATTGCCGCTGCTGACCGGAATGCGGCTGTGGTCGAAGGCGGCGCTGCCGCTGCCGAGCCCGATCACGGCGAGGCCTTCGATCGACACGTCCGACAGCGCGTTGTCGGCGAACACGCTGTTGACGACGCCCATATGCGCGCCCGCGCCGAGGGCGCCGCCGATGCCGCAGCCGCGCGTACCCTGGCCCGGGCAGCGGCCGCCGACGAAGGTGCTGTTGACGATCAGCACCGAATACGCGGTCTCGCCGCCGAGCACCGTGATCGCGGCATGGCCGTAAGCGGACTCGGGCGATTCGTTGTTCGCGAACAGCGAATTGGCGATCCGCAGCAGGCCCTTCTTCAGATACAGATGGGCGCCGCCGCCGAAATAGCCGCGGCTGCCGGTGACCGCGACGTTGTCGAGCCAGATCTCGACCGGCCCCTCGCTGTTGGACTGCAGCGCCAGGCCGCCGCCGCGCGTGAAGCCGGCGCCGAGGCCGTCGCGCACGCTCAGATGCGCCAGCGCGAAGCGCGGGGCCGTCGCCGGCGGCACCTTGGGGTTGTAGAACAGATTGAACACCTGGCGCTCGCCGAGGCCGTCGAGCACGGTGTCGCCGGCGCGCTGCGACGTGCGCGCGCACGGCACGCCGGCCTCGTCGATCCAGCCGCCGCTGAGTTCGAGCCAGCCGGAGGTCGCGGCCGGGTAGGTGAAGGTCTGCGTCGCGGCATAGGTGCCGGCGCGCAGACGGATCTGGTCGTCGGCCGCGGACGCCGCCGCGGCGCCGAGCGCCTGCCGCAGCTCGTCGGCCGTGCCGACGCAGTAGACGTCGGCCCAGCCGGGGCGCGGTACCGCGAGCGCGGCGGCACAGGCGGCGACGGCGACTGCCCGATGGATGGCATGCATGATCGATCCTCGTGTAAGGGCCGTGGAAACGGGTGGGTGCGGCGCGGACCACGGCGGCATCCGGTGCGCTGTGCCGCCGTCGGCGCTCCCACTACGGATCGAATACGCAATGGCGGGACGGTTCCTGTCATGCAGCGGCGATCGGTCGGCGTCCATGCGTCGTAGACTGGCGCCGTCTGACGGGAACGCAGTGCGCTGGGGAGAGCATGAGCGGAAGTGGTCGCGGCACGCGCGGGGCGGACCGGATCAGGCGCGGCGGGGACGCTGCGGCGGCGCGCGGCGGCGTGTTCGCCGAGATCCTCGCGCAGGTATCCGGCGAAGCGGCGCAGGGCGAGGATCTGCCGGCGATCCTGCAGCGCATCGTCGACTGCCTCGCCGCACGGCTGCCGGTCGCGATCGCCAGCATCATCCTGCTCGACGGTGACGGCGGCCATTTCGTCCAGGAGGTCTGGGCCGGTCGCATCGACCTTGCGCTGCCGGGCACGCTGCCCTGGCCGGTGACGGTCGGCGCCGCCGGCCGCTGCGCGCGCAGCGGCCGCGCCCAGCTGATCGCCGACGTGCGGCGCGATCCGGACTACGTGCCGGGTCATCGCGACGTGCGGTCCGAATACCTGGTGCCGATCCGACACCGCGACCGCCTGCACGGCGTGCTCAATCTCGAGAGCACGCAGGCCGGCTTCTTCACGGCCGGGGTGCGCCGCATGTTCGACGCGGTCGCCGCGCAGATCGCCGGCACGATCCATCTGGCGCGCGTCGTGCTCGAGCTCGAACAGGCCAATCGCAAGCTGCGGCAGCTATCGATGAGCGACGGGCTGACTGGCATCGCCAACCGCCGCTGCTTCGACGCGCACCTCGACGAGGCCTGGTGCCGGCACGCGCGCGAGCGCTGCTGGCTGGCCCTGCTGCTGGTCGACGCGGACTGCTTCAAGCGGCTCAACGACGCCTGCGGACACCTCTACGGCGACGAATGCCTGCGCGAGGTCGCACGAGTGTGCGAGCAGGTCTTCGCCGGCACCGAGGCTCTGGTCGCGCGCTACGGCGGCGAGGAGTTCGCGATCGTGCTGCCGGGCGCCGATGCGGGCGAGGCGCGCCGGTTCGGCGACCGGCTGTGCCGGCAGGTGCGCTCGCGCGGACTGGCCCATCCGGCGTCGCCGGTCGCACCGTGGCTGACCGTCAGCGTCGGCGTCGCGGCGGTACGGCCGCATGGTGCGGGGCTGCCGAGCAGCCTGATCGCGGTCGCCGATCGCGCGCTGTACGCGGCCAAGGCGCGCGGCCGCGATCGCGTCGTCGCGCGGACTGCGCAGCGGTCGCGCCGGCACGCTGCGCTCGATGCTTGAACCGGTGCAGCCTCAGGCCGCGCGCCACTGCGCTGTCGCTGCCACGACGCCTCCATGCGCGGCGCATGCTGCCCTGCGGCGAGCGCGACCGCGCCAGGCTGGCGCACAATGCCGCTCCCCACACGAGGAACGGCCATGCCCAAATTCGTCATCGAACGTGAACTGCCCGGCGCCGGCCAGCTGTCGGCGCAGGACCTGCAGGCGATCTCGCAGAAGTCCTGCGGCGTGCTCGGCGAGATGGGGCCGCAGATCCAGTGGCTGCACAGCTACGTCACCGACGACAAGATCTACTGCCTCTACATCGCGCCGGACGAGGCGACGGTGCGCGAGCACGCCAGCCGTGGCGGCTTTCCGGCCAACAGCGTCGCGCGCGTGCGCAGCGTGATCGATCCGACCACGTCCGAGTGAGCCCCCGCGCGCGGCGCGCGACCCGTCGCGCTCAGCCGACGCTGCCGGTGATCGGCAGCACGATGCCGGTGATGTAGCTCGAGCACGCCGGTGCGGCCAGGAACACGTAGGCCGGCGCGATCTCCTCCGGCTGCGCCGGCCGGTGCATGTCGGTGTCCTGGCCGAACTTGGCCACTTCCTCGGCCGGCCGGTCGGCCGGATTGAGCGGCGTCCAGACCGGTCCCGGCGCGACCGCGTTGACGCGGATGCCGCGGTCGATCACGTTGCTGGCGAGCGACTTGGTCAGCGCATGGATCGCGCCCTTGGTCGCCGAGTAGTCGAGCAGCTGGCTGCTGCCGGCGATGCCGGTCACCGAGCCGGTATTGATGATCGAACCGCCCTTGGGCAGATGCGGCAGGGCCGCCTTGGCCATCTGGAAGTAGCCGTAGAGATTGGTGCGCACGGTCAGATCGAAGTGCTCGAGGCTGAGCGCCTCGATCGACTCGGCGTGTTCCTGGAACGCCGCGTTGTTGACCAGAACGTCGAGCCGGCCGAACCTGTCGAGCGTGCGCTTGACCGCTTTCTCGCAGAACGCCATCTCGGTGACGTCGCCGCGCAGGCGCAGGCAGCGGCGGCCTTCGCGTTCGACGCTGGCGGCGGTCGCGTCGGCATCGGCGTCCTCGCACAGATAGGCGATCGCGACGTCGGCGCCTTCGCGCGCGAACAGCACGGCGACGGCGCGGCCGATGCCTGAGTCGCCGCCGGTGATCAGCGCGACGCGGCCTTCGAGCTTGCCGCTGCCGCGATAGTCCGGCGCATCGAAGCGCGGCGCCGGACTCAGATCGGACTCCCTGCCGGGCTTGCGCAGATGCTGCTCCGGCAGCGGATTGGCCGGCTGGCGGCGCGGCCCGGCCTGGACCGGCTTGGGCGGCTTGCCGGCACCCTTCTTCGCCGCCTTGCCGGTGCTCGGCTTGCGCTGGTCGGTCTTGTCCTGGATGCGCCGTTGTTCGGCGGCAGTGGCACGGGTGCGCGAGGCGGCGGAACGGGCAGGGGACATGGCATCTCTCCGGTGGCGACGTGAAGGCGTCGGTCCGTCGCGCGAATGCGTCGCCCTGATGCCGGGCGCCGCGCGTCGGCCGCACTGGCGAGGACTGTGCCTGCGTCCGTCGCGCTGGGCCGTGAATGCGGCGCCGGTCGCGGCGCGGCGTTCATCACCGATTGCGCAGCGGCACCACCGCACGCGAACGGAAGGCGGGCTGTTCCGGCCGCGCCTGCAGCTGCGCGGGCCCGGCGGCGCGGCCGCTGTCCGGCTGCGGCTGCTGTGGGGTCATCGCGCGCCGGGTGCGGCAGCTCAGGTCGGCCTCGCACGCGCGTTCGAGTCCGGCGACGATCTGCGCGGTCTCGGCACCCGGCACGACCTGTCCGAAGTCCGGACCGGCTCCGTCGCGCTTCGCAGCCGCCTCGGCGGCGCTGACGACGTCGATGCCCCAGACCGTGGCCGCGATCGCGACGCGTTCGCCGGTCAGCTCGTTGGCCCAGTGCACGCCGGTGATCGGCACCACGTCCTGCTCCGGCATCGGCTCGTCGTAGAAGCCGAGATCGCTGAGGCAGCGATACAGCGCCTGCAGATCGATCTCGGCCTCGAGCGTCTGTCCGGGGGCGGTCAGCGCCGGCGTCTCGAAGCCGCAGTGGACCTGCGTGTCCTCGGCGTCGATGAACGCGACCTCGGCGCCCGGGAACAGCGCCGACTCGGCGATCGGCCAGTTCCAGCGGCTGATGCCGCCCGGGCTGGTCGGCGTCGAGAACTCGAACGGCGAGCCGTCGTGCAGATAGCCGGCGTGGTAGAGATGCACGAAGGCCATGCGCGGCTTGCCGCCCCAGTCGGCGGTCGTCCACAGGAAATGGCTGAGCGTCCACAGCTGATCGGGCGTCGAGCCGAACACCGCATCGAGGCGCGAATGGAAGCGCACGACGTGAGGACGCTCCGGATCGTTGAGCGCGCCGACCGGGCCGCCGTTGCCGCGCGCGGCGGCCGCGCCGATCGACAGGAAAGGGATCGCGTACGGACCGACCGGGTTGTCGTGCAGATGGCTCAGCGCCAGATGGAAGCGCCAGTACAGGCCGTCGGCGAGGCTCAAGGCCGGCGATGCGGCGAAGCCCATGACGCCGGTGCCCGGCAGCGCGCGCGGCAGCGACTGGTCCGGCGGACCGGAGTTGCCGGGCGCGATCCACGGCTCGTTGTTGAGCAGCAGCAGCCAGTGCCGCGGCGAGAGCGGTGCCAGCCCCGGGAAGCGATAGGCGTTGCTGCGCGCGAACACGTCCGGACCGGCGAAGCACGGCACCAGCAGGCCCGGCGTGCCGTCCGGCCACAGGCACGGATGCACGATCGTCAGCGGGTTGGCCGCGGTGCCCTCGTCGGGTGCCACGTAGTCGGTCCGGACCTGGGCCAGCCGGACGTCCGGGTCGTGCAGGCCCTCGGCGAGGGCGCTGCTCGCAATTGCGAGCGAAAGGGCACACAGGCCGGCTCGGCGCATGGCAGGAACCTCGCGGCGATGGTGAACCGAACCTAGCCGAGCGCAGCTTAAGCCGAGCCGAAGGCGGGCGGGGCGGCGGCGTGCCGGGGACCGCTCAGGCCGGCGCCGGCGGCTTGGCGGGCGGCAGCGACCAGTCGCGCCATTTCGACCAGGCCAGCAGGCCGAAATAGAACACGCCGAACGCGATCACCGTATGCGGCCGGTCGACCCAGAGGCCGCCGCCGGGCAGGCCGAGCTGGGGCACGACCTCCGCACCGAGGCCGAGCCGCGGCAGCGGCAGCAGCGTCGTCGCGAACACGCCGCCGAGATACGCGATCGTCGCCAGTCCCTGCTCGGACTGCATGCGGCGCAGGCGCTGCGGTGCACTGCGGCTGCAGTCGAGCGCGATCGTCGCCTTGCCGACCAGCAGCCAGGCGAAGGCCGCGAACGGCCACCAGGCCTTGAACGCGAGCGCGAACGCGGCGACGAACAGGCCGTAGAACAGCGTGAAGCCGAGCAGCGTCGCGAGGCGGCGTGCGGTCGACGCCGTACTCAGCACGGCCGAACCGAGGAACACCGAGGCGTGCACGAGGATGAACTCGACCAGCATCACCAGCATCGCGTTGCGCACGCCGCCGCGACCGAGCCACAGCGGCGCGATCCACAGCGACAGGAAGATCGCCGCGGTGATCGAGTCGGGCAGGGCGGCGGCGAGGCGCGCGGCCGGCGGCTGCATGAGGCGCGCGCCGGCCACGTTCAGCCGCCGCTGCGGCCGGCGGCGTCCGGCTCGCCGGTTCCGGCCGGTACCGCAGGCGGCAGCGCGGCCCGCAGTTCGGCGGTGCCGGACGGGTCGAGCGCGATGCGGCCGTCGCGGTCGATCGTGAAGGCGGCCGCATAGGTCGGGCGGTGCGCCTGCTCGTCGCCGGTCTGCTCGATCACCGCGAAGCGGTCGGCACGCAGCAGATTCGCGTCGCGCCGATAGTGCGCGCGGTCGGCGCCGATCAGCACGGTGTCGCGCAGACGGCCGTCGGCGCCGGTCGTGAACAGCAGATCGTAGCGCCCGCCTGCCGTTTCCGGGCCGGTCTCGATGCGCAGCAGCCAGATGCCGCGATCGGCAGCCGAATCGAGGCGGACCAGCCGGCCGCGCGCCAGCGGCGGCGGGCCCAGTCGCAGATCGGCGTCCTCGCCGGGCAGCCGCTGCGCCGCTGCGGCATCGGCATCGTAGGCCTGCGGCGCCGCGAAACGGGTGGCGCCGAGCACGCCGGCGATGCAGTCGCGGCCGCTCGCGTCGAGCGGCGCGCCGGCCAGCTCGCGCGCGTGCAGCGAGGTCCACGGCAGGACCGGAGGATCGGCCGCGGCGCGGGTCAGGCAGTCGGTGGGGGTGGTCGCGGCCGGCGGCGCCGGGCGTTCACAGGCGGACAGACTCAGTGCGCTCAGGACGGCGATCGCCCATCCCGGGCGCGGACACGCAGGCATCGGCTACTCCGGTGCGACGAAGGGCCGCGGATCATAGCGCCGCGATCGCCGCTGCGTCGTGGCGGACGTCGCAGCGCGGGCGCGGCCGCGGCGCCCCGTCTCAGGCGGGTGCGGCCGAGGCGCGTTCGCGCTGTTGCAGCGCCCAGAGCTGGGCGTAGCGGCCGCCGCGCGCGAGCAGCTCGGCATGGCTGCCGCTTTCGACGATGCGGCCGTGATCGAGCACGATGATGCGGTCGGCGTGGACGATCGTCGACAGCCGGTGCGCGATGATCAGCGTCGTGCGTTCGCGCGCGATCGCGGCGAGTTCGGCCTGGATCGACTTCTCGGTACGCGTGTCGAGCGCGCTGGTCGCCTCGTCGAAGACCAGGATCGAGGGGTTCTTGAGCACGGTCCGTGCGATCGCGACGCGCTGTTTCTCGCCGCCGGACAGCTTCAGTCCGCGCTCGCCGACCGGGGTGTCGTAGCCGTCCGGCAGCGATGCGACGAAATCATGGATGTGCGCCGAACGCGCCGCCGCGACGACCTCCTCGCGCGTCGCGTCGGGGCGTCCGTAGGCGATGTTGTAGTAGATGCTGTCGTTGAACAGCACGGTGTCCTGCGGGACGATGCCGATCGCGCGGCGCAGCGAGTCCTGCGTGACCGCGCGGATGTCCTGGCCGTCGATCGTGATGCGCCCGCCGGTCGGGTCGTAGAAGCGGAACAGCAGGCGCGCCAGCGTCGACTTGCCGGCGCCGCTGGTGCCGACCACGGCCACCGTGTGGCCGGCCGGGATCGTGAAATCGACGTCGTGCAGGATCGGCCGCGCCGCCTCGTAGCCGAAGTCCACGTGCTCGAAGCGCACCTCGGCGCCGCGCACCGCCAGCGCCGGCGCGCCGGGCAGGTCGCCGACCTCCTGCGGTTCGGCGATCAGCTCGAACATGCGCTCGATGTTGACCAGCGCCTGCTTGACCTCGCGGTAGACCATGCCGAGGTAGTTCAGCGGCACCGACAGCTGCAGCAGGAACGCGTTGACCAGGACCAGATCGCCCAGGCTCATCGTGCCGGCCACCACGCCGGCCGCGGCGCGCCACAGCAGCAGGGTCAGGCCGATGCCGACGATCGCCGACTGGCCGACGTTGAGCAGGGCCAGCGTCTTCAGGCTCTTGACGGTCGCGTTCTCGTAGCCGATCAGGCTGGCGTCGTAGCGGCGCAGCTCGTGCTGCTCGTTGCCGAAGTACTTGACGGTCTCGTAGTTCAGCAGCGAATCGACCGCGCGCGCGTTGGCTTCGGTGTCCGAGTCCTTGGCTGCGCGGTAGTAGCGGATTCGCCATTCGGTGACCGCGAACGTGTAGGCGATGTAGGCGCCCAGCGTCGACAGCGTGATCAGCGCGAACGTCCAGTCGTAGCGCACGATCAGGAAGCTGCAGACCAGGGTGACCTCGAGCAGGGTCGGCAGGATCGTGTACAGCGTCCAGTCGAGCAGGTCCGACACCGCGGTCATGCCGCGCTCGACGTCGCGCGCGACCGCGCCGGTGCGGCGGCCCAGGTGGAAGCGCAGGCTCAGCGCGTGCAGATGTTCGAACGCGCGCAGCGTGAGCTGCCGCGAGGTGCGCGCCAGCACGCGCGCGAACACCACTTGGCGCAGCTCCTGGAACAGCGTCGTGGCCAGGCGCAGCGCGCCGTAGCCGATCAGCAGGCCGAGCGGCACCGCCAGTGGCGCCGGCGTGCGGTCGAGCGTATCGACCAGTTGCTTGAGCAGCAGCGGCACACCGATCGCGGCGAGCTTGGCCGCGACCAGGAACGCCAGCGCGACGCCGACGCGGCGCCGGTGCGTCCAGACCTCCGGCCAGAGCCGGCGGGCTACGTCGAGCACGCCGCCGGGTGCGTTCATCGCTCCTCGGCCGCCGCGCGTCGGCGGCGGGTCGCGCACGGGGCGCTCGCAGAGATCGGGAACAAGGCGTGAGTCATCGCTGGCCGCTCGCGGAGCCGTTCCAGATGGAGGCATCCCCGGAGGAGTCAACCGCGCAGCCGCGGACCATCCGGGTGGAACGTGCCGAAATCGCCGGCACCGCGAAGCGAGCGGGCACCGTCAGTGCGGCCGCTGCGAGTACCGGCGCCGGCCGAACCAGGCCAGCAGGCTGGCGAGCAGCGCGGCCGCCCAGGCCGACAGCGCCGGCACCGGCTCGGCCGGCGTCGGATCGCGCTGCAGCTCGAGCGCGCCGATGTCCGGTGCGCCGCCGACATCGCGTTGCCACGGCGCGCCGCGCTGGTCGCTGCCGAGGCCGGCGCTGTTCTCGCCGCGGTTGTAGGCCGGGCTCAGCGTCGTGAGCCCGTGGGTACGGCCGTATCCGCCGTTGGCGGCGAGCGGCTGCAGCAGCGGGTCGGCATCGAGCGTATCGGCCGGCAGCTGCAGCAGTGCGGAGGCGCGCCGGATCAGGTTGTGCGAACCGCCGATCGGCAGCGGATCCACGGTCGTCAGATCGGCCTGGGCGGCGACCGGCGCGGCGTTGCCGGCGACGATCGAACTGCGCAGCGTCGAGGCATGCGCATAGCGCGCGAACGAGATGCCGCCGCCGGCGGTGCCGGCGCTGTTGCCGGTCACGGTCGAGTTCTCGAGCAGCAGCGAGGTGAAGCGGCGGATCCGGAGGCCGCCGCCGTCGCCGTCGCGCGCGACGTTGCCCGAGACCGTCGAGTTGCGCAGGATCACGTCGTCCTCGTTGGCGAGGCCGCCGGCGTACAGATACGACAGGTTGTGCTCGATCGTCGTGCGCTCGATCGTGCCGCCGCCGGCGATGAACAGGCCGCCGCCGATCTCCCAGCGCGTCAGCGGCGGGTTGTGCGTACCGCGCGCCTGGTTGTCGGCGATCGTGCTGTCCTGGATGTCGACCTCGTATACGAAGGCGCCGCCGCCGTAGGCCGCCGTGCTGTTGGTCGGATGGTCGCCGAAGGCGACGTTGCCCGACAGCGTGCTTTCGCGCATCGTCAGCTTCTCGGCCAGGATGCCGCCGCCGTAGCTGCCCACGCCCTGCGCGGTGCAGCCGCTGACCGTGCTGCGCGTCAGCACGACGTTCTCGACCGAGGCGATGCAGCCGCCGTAGCCGATGCGCGTGCCGCTGGCAATCGGATGGCCGTTGGCGATCGTCAGGTCCTCGATCACGAGGTCGCCCGAGCCGAAATGGATCAGCACGCGGTCCTGGCTGCCGCTGCCGTCGATGACCAGGCGTCCGCGCCCCGGGCCGCTCAGCGTCAGGCCGTCGACCTCGATCTCGATCGCGCCGCTGGTCAGCGTGATGCGGCTGCAGGCCAGCGCGCTGAGATCGATGCGGTCGCCGTCGGCGGCCGCGGCGACCTCGGCACGCAGCGAGCCGGGCCCGTCGTCGTCGCAATGGGCGACCGTCCGCGTCGCGCCGCCGGCCGGTGCATCGGCGCGGCGCAGCCGGCGCAGCGCCTCGCGCTGCATCTTGAGCGGCGTCATCTGATCGCGCCGTTCGCCGCCGAGCGGCCAGGACGGGGCGAGGGCATCGGCCGAGGCCGGCAGCGGCAGGCCGAGCGCGAGCGCGGCGGCGAGCGCGGTCAGTGGCGGCCGGCGGCCGTGGCGAGCGGAGGCGATCGGTTTCACGCGCGGTTCCCGGTCGGACAGAGACCGAAGCATAAACGCAGCGGCGCGCCGAAACCGGCGGACGCCGGGTCGTTCAGCGCGCGGCGCCGAGATCGATCCGGTAGGCCGCCATGCCGCCGGCGCCGTCCTCGAGCGCGTGCACGAAGTCCAGGCCGGCCGCCCGCGCCAGCCCGATCCGGCCGGCTGCCGACCGGAACACCACCGGCCCGGCGGTGCGTACCGCGGCGAAGCGCCAGGGGCGGTCGGCGCCGTCCTCCTCGCGCGTCAGGTGGCCGCGCGCGCGCATCCACTCGATCAGCGCGTCGCGGTTGGCGACCGCCGCCTCGACGACGATGTTCGAGCCGTCCAGGCCTGGAAAGCCGCCGCCGCCGCTGGCGCGGTAGTTGTTCGTCGCGACGATGAACGGCTCGGCCGGATCGACAGGACGGCCGTGGTAGCGCAGATCGACGATGCGCTCGCCTTCGGGGCGCGTGACGTCGACGACGTAGCGGATGCCGCCCTGAATCACGTCGAAGTTGTAGCCGGCGAAGGCACGGTTGATCAGTTCCTGCGGCGTCTGCCGGTCCGGATCGATGCGGTTGAAGTAGCCGGCCGAGCGCTCGAGCCAGGCCTTGAGGCCGGCGCCGTCGATCCTGACCGCGGTCAGCGTGTTCGGAAACGGGTACAGGTCGGCCGCATTGCGGATCGCGAGCGGACCGGCCTCGATCGCGGCATAGTCGGTCGGGCCGCCGAAGCCGACCTTGAACGGCGCGGCCGCCGACAGCACCGGAACGCCGGCGTACTGCGGCAGCTCGGCGGCGATGTAGCGCTCGACCCACAGCCGCTGCGCGGTATTGACCGGCTGCAGCGCACTGACGTCGCCGACCGCGGCGAAATAGGTCGTCAACGCGAAGTCGGCCTCGCCGATCGGCGTGGAGACGTAGTCGATCGCGCCCTGGTGCTCGTCGCGGACCAGGTCGCGTATCGCCGGATCCGGCGCGACGAAGCTGCCGTCGGCGCGGCGGATGTCGCGCACTTCGGCATGCGTCGCATCCGGATCGATCGTCCAGCGGCCGCCCTGCCGGACCAGGCCGAGCTCGATCACGCCGAGGCTCTTGCCCCAGAAGTTGCCCATCACTGCCGGCTTGCCGTGGATGAAGCCGCGCCGGTTGTCGACGCCGGGCATGTCGTTGAAGCGCGAACGGGCGTCGCCGGGTGCCGGGAACGCCTGGTGCGAGTGGCCGAGCAGCAGCACGTCGATATCCGGCTCCTGCGCCAGATGCCAGTTGGCGTTCTCCATCTGCGGCGAGTACGGCCCCGGATTGATGCCGCCGTGCGAGATCGCGACGATCAGGTCGGCGCCCTGCGCGCGCAGCGCCGGTGCGTAGCGGCGCGAGGCCTCGACCAGGCCGAGCGCGGTCACCTGGCCTTCGAGGTGGCTGCGGTCCCAGACCATGATCGGCGGCGGCGTGAAGCCGATGATGCCGATCCGGATCGGCAGTTCGCGGCTGCGGCCGTCGCGATCGCGCGCCTCGACGCGGCGCTCGAGCAGCGCGGTCGGCGCGAACAGCGGCTCGCCGTCGCGTGTCGCGATTACGTTGGCCAGCACCAGCGGAAAGTCCGGGCCGTTGCAGGTGCGAAGATCGGCGCCCTCGGCCTGCAGGCGCCGCCCGGTCACCTGCGCCAGGTATGGCAGGCCGTAGTTGAACTCGTGATTGCCGATCACGCCGCCGTCGTAGCCGAGCGCGTCCATCGCCTTGTAGACGGCCAGCTTGCGCTCGCACGGCAGCGGCGAGGCCAAAGCCTGCCAGTCGGCCAGCGCGGTGCCCTGGATCGTGTCGCCGCCGTCGAACAGCAGGCTGTTCTGGTACTCGGCGCGCGCCGCGCGGATCAGCGTGGCCAGGCGCTCGAAGCCGAGCGACGGATCCTCGGCCAGCTTGTAGTAGTCGTAGCTGAGCACGTTGGCGTGGATGTCGGTCGATTCGAGGATCGCCAGCGTCGCGCGCGCGCCCTCGTCGGTGATGCGCGCATCGGTGCGGCTGCGCTCGCCCGCGCAGCCGGTCGCGAGCACGGCGGCGAGCAGCGCTGCGGCTGCGACGATCCGGACGGCAAGGGCGCGGCCGGTCAGCGCGTGGCCGGCGGCGAGGAGGGCGGTCGGGGACATCGGGGCAGGCTCCGGCTGGCGCGAGGCGCGCATTGTCCATCATCGGCGCCGGCCGCGACGCTGTGGTGACGCCGTGGTTCAGTGCGTGCGTTGCAGCACCAGCTGCGGATCGATGCGCACGTCGAACCAGTTCATGCCCCAGTGCAGATGCGGTCCGGTCGCGCGGCCGGTCGCGCCGACGGCGCCGATCGTGGTGCCCTGCTCGACGCGGTCGCCGACCGCGACGTCGATGCGCGACAGATGCAGGAAGTTCGAGCTGATGCCGTAGCCGTGATCGAGCACGACGGTGCCGCCGGTCAGGTACAGGTCCGGATCGGCGAACGTCACCACGCCGCCGGCCGGCGCCGCGACCGGCGTGCCGGCCGGCGCCGCGACGTCCAGGCCCGAATGTGCCGAGCCGGGCTTGCCGTTGTAGATGCGCTGGCGGCCGAAGCGGCCGCTGATGCGCCCGCTGACCGGCTGCACGAACGCCGTTGCGAAATCGGTATTGGGGCCGTCGAGCTGCCGCGCCTCGGCGACGCGCGCCTGCTCGCGGCGGATCCGCTCGGCGATCCCGGGCGGCGGCTCGACCGTCTTGGGCGGCACGCCGTCGACGCGCTCGACCGGCCAGTCGTGCGCGTCCACCTCGATGCGCAGCTCGCGCCGGCCGCGGTCGGGATTGTCGACCGTCACGGTCAGCGGGCCGCGCTCGTCGCGGCCGACGCCGAACACGACGCTGCCGTACGGGCTGACCCGCAGCGTGCGTCCCGCGTAGTGCACGCTCGCGCCCGGTGGCACCTTGCCGATCACCAGCGCGCCCTGCGAGGCGCGCGGCGGGAACACGATGCGGGCCTCGTCGGCCGCTGCGACCGGGCCTGCCGCGGCGATGCCGAGCAGGCAGGCCAGCAGGCCTGGCCTCACCGCGCGAATTCCAGGCGCGTGCCGCGCGTGGCGTCGTCGAGCCGGCCGTCGCGATAGCCGAGCAGGCCGTTGACGAAGGTGGCCGCGATGCTCGAGCGGAACGTCGTGCCCTCGAACGGCGACCAGCCGCACTTGGACAGCACCTCCTCGCGCCGCACCGTATGCGGCCTGGTCGGGTCGACCAGGGTCAGGTCGGCGGCATAGCCCTCGCGCAGATAGCCGCGCTCGTGCACGTCGAACAGCGTTGCCGGCGCATGCGTGACCGCCTCGACCGCGCGCTCGAGCGTGAGGCGCCCGTCGAACACGCGCTCCAGCGCGCACTGCAGCGCGAACTGCACCAGCGGCAGGCCGGACGGCGCCGAGGTGTACGGTTGGCGCTTTTCCTCGAGCAGATGCGGCGCGTGGTCGGTCGCGAGCACGTCGACGCGGGTTTCGGCCAGCGCGGTCAGGATCGCGTCGCGGTCGGCGGCGGTCTTGATCGCCGGATTGCACTTGATCAGATGGCCGAGCCGCGCGTAGTCCTCGTCGCTGAAATGCAGGAAATGCACGCAGGTCTCGGCGGTGATGCGCTTGCCGGCGACCGGGCCCGGCTCGAACAGCGCGACTTCCTCGGCGGTGGACAGGTGCAGCACGTGCAGGCGCGTGCCGTGGCGGCGCGCCAGCTCCAGCGCCAGGCGCGTGGACTTGATGCAGGCCTCGCGCGAGCGGATCAGCGGATGCTGCTCGGGCGGGATGTCATCGCCCCAGCGTTCGCGCGCGCGCGCCTCGTTGGCCTCGATCGTCGGCGTGTCTTCGCAATGCGTGATGATCGGCGTCGGCGCCTCGCGGAAGATCGCTTCGAGCGTGGCCGGATCGTCGACCAGCATGTTGCCGGTCGAAGACCCCATGAAGACCTTGATGCCGGGCACGCTGCGCGGGTCGAGCCGGCGGATGTCCTCGAGGTTGTCGTTGGTGGCGCCGAGATAGAAGCCGTAGTTGACGCGCGACTTCTCGGCCGCGCGGCGGTACTTGTCGGCGACCGCCTCGGCGTTGACGGCCGGCGGCTTGGTATTGGGCATCTCCATGTAGCTGGTGATGCCGCCGGCCAGGCAGGCGCGCGATTCGGACTCGATGTCGGCCTTGCGTTCCAGGCCCGGCTCGCGGAAGTGGACCTGATCGTCGATCATGCCCGGCATCAGCCAGCGCCCGGCGGCGTCCAGCACCTGCTCGCCGTCGCGTGCCGACAGGCCGCTGCCGATCTGCTCGATGCGGCCGCTGCGGATGCGCAGGTCGCCGTGGAAGCGCCTGCCTTCGTTGATCATTTCGGCGTTGACGATGAGCCAGTCAGTCATGCTGATGTTCCCCGGTCGGTTGTTCGGAGGGACGCGGCCACCAGACGAAGCGCATCGGGACCGGATCGTGACCGCCGCGGCACAGCGGCTGGCAGCGCAGCACGCGCAGCACGGCCAGATAGCTGCCGCGCAGGCTGCCGAAGCGCGCCACCGCGATGCGCGCGTACTGCGAGCAGCTTGGATGGAAGCGGCAGCGGCGTCCGAGCAGCGGGCTCAACCCGCGCTGGTAACAATCCAATAGGAAGATGAGGGCTCGCGGCACGCTGCTGGCGACTCGCCTGGAGGCGACCGCCCCGGCGGTTGCTGGTGGAGGCGGCTTAGGCTATAACACCCCGCCGCCAAGTCACAAGGTCATGAGGCAGATGGCGAAATCCAAAGGAAAGTCCGCGGCTGCCGGCAAGGCCAAGCCCGCGCCGAAGGCCAAGGCGGCGGGGGCGGCCGTTAAGGCGGCTGCGAAGAAATCCGTGAAGAAGGCGGCCCAGCCGCCCGCCAAGAAGACGGCGATCGTCAAGAAGCCCGCGCCGGCGCCGGCCAAGAAGGCCGTCAAGGTGCCTGCGCGTGCGGCGGCCAAGTCCGCGCCGGCCCGGCCGGCCGCCGCGGCCGCCAAACCGGCCGCGAAGCCGTCACCGGTGGTCAAGAAGGCCCCGGCCCCGGCCAGGACGGTCGCCAAAGCCAAGCCGGCTCCGGCCGCGAAATCGCCGCCGCCGGCGCCTCAACCGTCAGCTGCAACCAGCAAATCCAAGGGTGCCGTGAGTAGTACGAATACCAGCAGCAAAGCAAGCGCCGCAGGCGTCAAGGCGCGCGCCGTCGTGCCGAACGCCGCCGATTCGGGCATCACCCTGCAGGACGGCCACTACGCCCTGCCGGCGACCGTGCGCATCGACCTCCCGGTCGGCTTCAAGCCGTCCGCCGGCGAGGAGTACATGAATCCCAAGCACCTGGAATACTTCCGCCGCAAGCTGCAGCGCTGGCGCGAGGACCTGGTCGAGGAATCCAAGCAGACGATCGAGAACCTGCGCGACGAAGTCCGCGACGTCGGCGACGAGGCCGAGCGCGCGACGCGCGAGACCGAGAACTCGCTGGAGCTGCGCACCCGCGACCGCTACCGCAAGCTGATCGCCAAGATCGACAAGGCGCTCAAGCGAATCGAGGAAGGCCGTTACGGCTTCTGCGAGGAGACCGACGAGGAGATCGGCCTGGAGCGCCTGGAGGCGCGCCCGATCGCGACCTTGAGTCTCGACGCGCAGGAACGCTGGGAGCATCGCCAGAAGCAGATGGGCGACTGATCCGCCGCGTGCCTCCTCCGCGACGCCCCGCTTTGCGGGGCGTTTGCGTTTGGGCGCAGCGAGTATCCGGACCACGAGGGGAAGGCTTGCAGATGAGCGAACGCACCTACTTCGGAACCGACGGCATCCGCGGCCGGGTCGGCGAATGGCCGATCACGGCCGAGTTCATGCTCAAGCTCGGCCGCGCCGCCGGCGCCGTGCTCGCCGGCGGCAGCGATCGCCCGCTGGTCCTGATCGGCAAGGACACGCGCGTGTCGGGCTACATGTTCGAATCGGCGCTGGAGGCGGGCCTGCTCGCGGCCGGTGCCGACGTCCGGCTGCTCGGACCGATGCCGACCCCGGCGGTGGCCTATCTGACGCGGTCGCTGCGCGCCGATGCCGGCATCGTGATCAGTGCCTCGCACAATCCGTATCAGGACAACGGCGTCAAGTTCTTCTCCTCGACCGGCGAGAAGCTCGACGACGCGGTCGAACAGGCGATCGAGCGCGAGCTGGAGACGCCGTTCACGACCGTGCCGTCGGACCGGCTCGGCAAGGCGGTGCGGATCGAGGACGCCGCGGCGCGCTACATCGAGTTCTGCAAGTCCTCGGTATCGCGCGCGTTCCACTTGCACGGCATGCACGTCGTGCTCGATTGCGCGCACGGCGCGACCTACCACATCGCGCCGGTATTGTTCGACGAGCTCGGCGCCCAGGTGACGACGATCGGCGCGCAGCCCAACGGACTCAACATCAACCGCGACTGCGGCGCGACCGCGCCGGCCGCGCTCGGCCGCACCGTGGTCGAGTCCGGCGCCGATCTGGGCATCGCCTTCGACGGCGACGGCGATCGCCTGCAGATGGCCGATCGCCACGGCCGCCTGATCGACGGCGACCAGCTGCTGTACCTGCTGGCGACCGACTGGGCCGCGAGCGGCCGGCTGCGCGGCCCGGTGGTCGGCACGCTGATGAGCAATTTCGGACTCGAGCAGGCCGTCGCCGCGCTCGGCGTGCCGTTCCTGCGCGCGCGCGTCGGCGACCGCTACGTGCTGCAGGCGCTCAAGGAACACGACGGCGTGCTCGGCGGCGAGACCTCCGGCCACATGCTGTGCCTGGACCGCGCGAGCACCGGCGACGCGATCGTCAGCGCGCTGCAGGTGCTGGATGTGCTCGCGCGCAACGCACATTCGCTCGACGAGGCGGTCGCCGGCATGCGCAAGGTGCCGCAGACCACGGTCAACATCCGCGCGGCCGGCGGCGCCGCCCTGGTCGCCGACGCTGCCGTGCAGAGCGTGCTGCGGCGCGTCCAGGCCGAGCTCGAAGGCAAGGGGCGCGTCGTGCTGCGCCCGTCCGGCACCGAGCCGCTGGTGCGCGTCACGGTCGAGGCCGACGACGCCGACCAGGTGCGGCGTCTGGTCGACGAGCTGGCCGCGGCGGTGCGTTCGGCCGCGGAGACGCGCGCATGAGCCGCCAGGTTCCGACGCTCGACATCGGCCGCTACGACACCGACCGCGACGCCTTCGTCGCCGAACTCGGCGCGGCCTATCGCGAGTTCGGCTTCTGCTGCATCAGCGGCCACGGCATCGCGCCCGGGTTGATCGACGGCGCCTACGAGGCGTTCCGGCGCTTCTTCGCGCTGCCCGAGGCGGTCAAGCGCCGCTACCACGTGCCGGGCTCCGGCGGCGCGCGCGGCTATACGCCGTTCGGCATCGAGACCGCGAAGGATTCGCGCCATCCCGACCTCAAGGAGTTCTGGCACATCGGCCGCGAGATTCCGCGCGATTCGGTGCATGCCGCGGTCATGCCGCCGAATCTGTGGCCGGAAGAAGTGCCCGGATTCCGCGAGTACGGCTATGGCCTCTACGAAGCGCTCGACCAGCTCGGCTCGCGCGTGCTGCGCGCATTGGCGCTGCACATCGACCTGCCCGAGCATTTCTTCGATGGCCGCACCGACTCGGGCAACTCGATCCTGCGGCCGCTGCACTACCCGCCGATCACCGCGCCGGACGTGCCGAACGTGCGCGCCGGCGCGCACGAGGACATCAATCTGATCACGCTGCTGGTCGGCGCCAGCGCCGAGGGCCTGGAGGTGCTGACGCGCGAGGGCGACTGGCTGCCGATCACGACCCGCGGCGATGCGATCGTCGTCAACATCGGCGACATGCTGCAGCGGCTGACCAACCACGTCTATCCGTCGACGACGCATCGCGTCGTCAATCCGGCCAATGCGCAGGCGCGCGTATCGCGCTATTCGGTGCCGTTCTTCCTGCATCCGAACCCGGACGTCGTGCTCGACGTGCTGCCCTCGTGCGTGAGCGCCGAGCATCCGAACCGCTACCCCGAGCCGATCACCGCGAACGACTATCTGATGCAGCGCCTGCGCGAGATCAAGCTGGTGTGACGAGTACGGACCGCGGTCGCGGCGCGTCGGCGCCGAGGCCGCGCTGACGGACCGGCCGTCCTGCCGCCGTCGCTGCGGCGGTACCGGCGGCTTCGCCGCCTCAGATCGCGGCATGCCTCGCGCCGGCATGTCCGCGGCGCAGGAGAGCGGTCGGGTCCGGCCGCATCGGCCGGTGCTCCGATGCCCCCGCGGGGCGTCCTGCGCGCACTCGCCGGCGGCCGAGGTTGCGTCGGTCCGGCGTTGTCCGTGGCCGAGCCGCCGGCTATGCTAGGCGGCTAACGACGGGAGACCTCGATGCGCCGCACGTTGGTGGCAGGCAACTGGAAGATGCACGGTTCGCGGGCGATGGCCGCCGAGCTGGTCGGCGCCGTGCTCGCCGCCGCGCCGGACGACGTCGATCTGGCGATCCTGCCGCCGTTTCCGTATCTGGCCGAGCTGATCGGCGCGCACGGCGACCGCCTGGCGTTCGGCGCACAGGATCTCAGCGCGCATGCGCAGGGCGCCTACACCGGCGAGGTCTCCGCGGCGATGCTGGCCGACGTCGGCTGCGTCTACGCGCTGGTCGGACATTCGGAGCGTCGCCAGTACCATGCCGAATCCGATGCGCTGGTCGCGGCGAAGTTCGTCGCGGCGCAGGGCGCCGGCCTGACGCCGATCCTGTGCGTCGGCGAAACGCTCGAGGAGCGCGAGTCGGGCCGCACCGAACCGGTCGTCGCGCGCCAGCTCGACGCCGTGCTGGACGCGGCCGGCATCGGCGCGCTGGCCGGGGCGGTCCTCGCCTACGAGCCGGTCTGGGCGATCGGCACCGGCCGCACCGCGACGCCGGAACAGGCCGAGGCGGTTCATGCATTCATCCGTGACACATTGGCCGGACGGGATGCTACAATTGCGAGCTCGCTGAGGATTCTCTACGGCGGAAGCGTGAAGGCCTCGAATGCCGTGGAGCTCTTCGCGCAACCGAACGTGGACGGCGGGTTGATCGGCGGCGCGTCACTGGTCGCCACGGATTTTCTGGCTATCGCCGCTGCCGGTACGGCGCGACGCTAGTCGAGCGGCCGGCGCGCCCTGGCGCCCGGTTCATCTGAAAGCCAAGCAAACGATGCTGACCATCATTGCCTACGTCTTCTATGTGCTGGTGGCGATCGCCATGATCGTCCTGATCCTCATGCAGCGCGGCGCCGGCGCCGCGGCGGGATCGGGCTTCGGTGGCGGCGCATCGGCAACCGTCTTCGGTGCGCGCGGTTCGGCGAATTTCCTGTCGCGCAGCACGGCGGTCCTGGCCGGTTTGTTCTTCCTGCTCAGCCTCGGCATGGGCATTTACCACAGTCGTCCCGCAGTGGCACCGACGGACGACCTGGGCGTGATGGCCGGCGTGACCGCACCGGCGCCGCCCGAGACACCGGCACCCGCTCCGAGCGGGGACGTGCCGGCGGCCTCGGCACCGGCGGCGGGCGACACACCGGCGGCACAACCAGCGCCGGTCCCGGAGACGCCGCCTGCCGAAGGCAAGCCGGACGAATCCAAGCCGGAGCCGGGCAAGAAGGACGGAGCTTGATAGCGTTGCCCAGGTGGCGGAATTGGTAGACGCACTACCTTGAGGTGGTAGCGGCGAAAGCTGTGGGGGTTCGAGTCCCCCCTTGGGCACCAATTTAGGTAACCGTCGTTGCCGCGGCCTCCGCGGCAGCCGCTGATGCGCCGTCGGCGCGGAGGTGCGTGTGCTTTCCGAGTATTTCCCCGTCCTGTTGTTTCTGGCGGTGGCAGCCGTGATCGGCGTGGCCCTGCTGGTTCTCGGCAATCTGTTCGGTCCGAAGAAGCCCGACGCCGAGAAGTTCGAAGCCTACGAGTGCGGCTTCGAAGCGTTCGAGGATTCGCGCATGCGCTTCGACGTGCGCTACTACCTCGTCGCGATCCTGTTCATCATCTTCGATCTCGAGATCGCCTTCGTCTTCCCGTGGGCCACCGTCTTCGGCGAGCTCGGCCTGCTCGGCCTGGTCGAGATGGGCGTGTTTCTCGGCATGCTGGTGATCGGCTTCGTCTACGTCTGGAAGAAAGGGGCACTCGAATGGGAATGATCGATTCGATCAGCCGGACGATGCACAATCCGGCGCCGGTCAACGTCGTCGACGACATCCTGCGTCCGGGCGACGACAACCCGCTGCTCGACCGCGGCTTCGTGACCGCGCGCCTCGACGAGCTCGTCAACTGGGCACGCACCGGCTCGATGTGGCCGGTCACGTTCGGCCTGGCCTGCTGCGCGGTGGAGATGATGCACGCCAGCTGCGCGCGCCTGGACCTGGACCGCAACGGCGTGATCTACCGCCCCAGTCCGCGCCAGTCCGACGTGATGATCGTGGCCGGCACCCTGGTCAACAAGATGGCCCCGGCGCTGCGCAAGGTCTACGACCAGATGCCCGAGCCCAAGTGGGTCATCTCGATGGGCTCGTGCGCGAACGGCGGCGGCTACTACCACTATTCGTACGCGGTGGTGCGCGGCTGCGATCGCATCGTGCCGGTCGACGTCTACGTGCCGGGCTGCCCGCCGACGGCCGAGGCGCTGATCCACGGCATTCTGCAGCTGCAGAAGAAGATCCGCCGCACCAACACGATTGCCCGCTGAGACCGCCCATGTCCGAACCGAGTCCGTTCACAGCCCAGCTCGAGGCACGCCTCGGCCAGAAGCTCGTGCGTGCCGACGCGTCCGGCGGCCAGCTGACGATCGAGGTGCTGCCGGAGAACTGGCTCGCGGTCGCGCAGATCCTGCGCGACGAGCCGGCGTTCGCGTTCGAGCAGCTGATCGATCTGTGCGGCATGGACTACCTGAGCTACGGCCAGATCGAGTGGGACACCACCGACGTCTCGTCGCAGGGTTTCTCGCGCGGCGTCGAGGGCGAGAGTGCGGGGCGCTTCGGCTGGAACGACCGGCCGCGCGCGATCGACCTCCCGAACCGCTTCGCGGTGGTCGTGCACCTGCTGTCGCTGAGCCACAACCGGCGCCTGCGCCTGCGCGCCTACTGCGCCGACGACGAGCTGCCGTCGATTCCCTCGCTGACCGGCATCTGGGCCGGCGCCAACTGGTTCGAGCGCGAGGCGTTCGACCTGTTCGGCGTCGTCTTCGAGGGCCATCCGGACCTGCGCCGCATCCTGACCGACTACGGCTTCGTCGGTCATGCGTTCCGCAAGGACTTCCCGCTGATCGGCAACGTCGAGGTCCGCTACGACCCCGACAAGCGCCGCGTCGTCTACGAGCCGGTCAGCTCGGTCGAGCCGCGGGTGCTGGTGCCGCGCACGATTCGCGACGATTCGCGCTACGAACAGGCCGCCGCCGAACGCGGCGGACAGTAGGCCATGCAGGAAATCCGCAACTACACGATGAACTTCGGCCCGCAGCATCCGGCTGCGCACGGCGTACTGCGCCTGGTGCTGGAGATGGACGGCGAGACCGTCGTGCGCGCCGACCCGCACGTGGGCCTGCTCCACCGCGGTACCGAGAAACTCGCCGAGTCCAAGCCGTTCAATCAGTCGATCGGCTACATGGACCGTCTCGACTACGTGTCGATGATGTGCAACGAGCACGCCTACGTGCGGGCGATCGAGAACCTGCTCGGCGTCGAGGTGCCCGAGCGTGCGCAGTGGATCCGGACGATGTTCGACGAGATCACGCGCATCCTCAATCATCTGATGTGGATCGGCTCCAACGCGCTCGATCTCGGCGCGATGGCGGTGATGCTGTACGCGTTCCGCGAGCGCGAGGAGCTGATGGACTGCTACGAGGCGGTATCGGGCGCGCGCATGCACGCCGGCTACTACCGTCCCGGCGGCGTCTATCGCGATCTGCCCGACCGGATGCCCAAGTACAAGGAATCGCGCTGGCACAAGGGCAACGACCTCAAGCAGCGCAACGCCTGGCGCGAAGGCTCGATGCTCGACTTCCTCGATGCGTTCACGCAGGACTTCCCGACCAAGGTCGACGAGTACGAGGAACTGCTGACCGGCAACCGCATCTGGAAGCAGCGCACCGTCGACATCGGCGTGGTCTCGCCGGAACTCGCACACGCCTGGGGCATGTCCGGCCCGATGCTGCGCGGTTCGGGCATCGCCTGGGATCTGCGCAAGAAGCTACCCTACGCCAAGTACGCCGAGGTCGACTTCGACATTCCGGTCGGCAGCAACGGCGACTGCTACGACCGCTATCTGGTGCGCGTCGAGGAGATGCGCCAGTCCAACCGCATCATCCGCCAGTGCGTGGAATGGCTGCGCGCCAATCCGGGCCCGGTGATCGTCCAGAACTACAAGGTCGCCCCGCCCAAGCGCGAGGAGATGAAGGACGACATGGAAGCCCTGATCCACCACTTCAAGCTGTTCACGGAAGGCTATTGCGTGCCGGCCGGCGAGACCTACGCCGCGGTCGAGGCGCCCAAGGGCGAGTTCGGCTGCTATCTGGTGTCCGATGGCGCGAACAAGCCGTTCCGCGTGCACCTGCGCGCGCCGGGCTTCGCGCACCTGTCGTCGATGGACGCGATCGTGCGCGGCCACATGCTGGCCGACGTCGTCGCGATGATCGGCACCTACGACGTCGTGTTCGGAGAGATCGACCGATGAAAGCGACCGGGACCTACGACGAGATCAAGGACGTCGATCCGCTGGCACTGCTCAGCGAGCACACGCGCCACCACATCGACCACTGGGTCGCCAAGTTCCCGCCGGACCGCAAGCGCTCGGCGCTGATCCAGTCGCTGTTCGCGGCGCAGGAGCAGAACGGCGGCCATCTGACCGATGCACTGATCGTCGCGGTCGCGCGCTATCTGGACCTGCCGCAGATCTGGGCGTTCGAGGTGGCGAGCTTCTACTCGATGTTCGAGACGCGCCCGGTCGGCCGCCACAATGTCGCGATCTGCACCAACATCTCCTGCTGGCTCAACGGTGCCGAGGGCATCGTCAAGCACTGCGAGAACAGGCTCGGCATCAAGCTCGGCGAGAGCACGCCGGACGGGCGCATCTACCTCAAGACCGAGGAAGAGTGCCTGGCCGCCTGCTGCGGCGCGCCGATGATGGTCGTCAACGGCCACTACCACGAGAATCTCGACGCCGCCAAGGTGGACGAGATTCTCGACGAACTGAAGTAAGCGAGCACTCCGATGGCAGTCGGTCCCGCCCCCGCGGAACACCAGGTCGTCTACACCACGCTGCATTTCGATCAGCCGTGGTCGATGGACAGCTACCTCAAGGTCGACGGCTGGCAGGCCTGGAAGAAGATCCTGGCCGAGAAGCCCGATCCGGCCGCGCTGATCGAGGAGATCAAGAAATCCTCGCTGCGCGGCCGCGGCGGCGCCGGCTTTCCGACCGGCCTGAAGTGGTCGTTCATGCCGCGCACGGCGCCCGGCCAGAAGTACATCCTGTGCAACTCGGACGAGTCCGAGCCCGGCACCTGCAAGGATCGCGACATCCTGCGCTTCAACCCGCATGCGGTGATCGAGGGCCTGGCGATCGCCTGCTACTGCACCGGCTCGACGGTCGCCTACAACTACCTGCGCGGCGAGTTCCACCACGAGCCGTTCGAGCACTTCGAGGCCGCGCTGAAGGAGGCCTACGCGGCCGGCCTGCTCGGCAAGGACATCCAGGGCAGCGGCATCGACGTGGACATCCACACCGCGCTCGGCGCCGGCGCCTACATCTGCGGCGAGGAAACCGCGCTGATGGAATCGCTCGAGGGCAAGAAGGGCCAGCCGCGCTTCAAGCCGCCGTTCCCGGCCAACTTCGGCCTGTACGGCCGCCCGACCACGATCAACAACACCGAGACCTACGCCTCGGTGCCGGCGATCCTGCGCAAGGGCGCGGACTGGTTCCTGGCCCAGGGCAAGCCGAACAACGGCGGTCCGAAGATCTTCTCGGTGTCCGGCCACGTCGCCAAGCCCGGCAACTACGAGATCCGTCTCGGCACGCCGTTCGCCGAACTGCTCGAGATGGCCGGCGGCATGCGCGGCGGCCGCAAGCTCAAGGCGGTGATCCCGGGCGGCTCCTCGATGCCGGTGCTGCCGGCCGAGACGATGATGGGCCTGACGATGGACTACGACGCGATCCAGAAGGCCGGTTCCGGCCTCGGCTCCGGCGCGGTCGTCGTCATGGACGAGACCACCTGCATGGTGCGGGCCTGCCAGCGCATCGCGCGGTTCTACTTCAAGGAAAGCTGCGGCCAGTGCACGCCGTGCCGCGAAGGCACCGGCTGGATGTACCGGCTGCTGACGCGCATCGTCGAGGGCAAGGCCGTGCTCGGCGACCTGGACATGCTCAAGGCGGCGGCTGGCCAGATCGAGGGCCATACGATCTGCGCGTTCGGCGAAGCGGCGGCCTGGCCGGTACAGGGCTTCCTGCGTCATTTCTGGCACGAGTTCGAGTACTACATCGCGAACGGCCGCTCGCTGGTCGACGCTCAGCTGGAGGTGGCCGCGTGAGCGCACAGCCTGCCGATCCGAATCTGCCGCCCGACCACGTCTCGATCGAGATCGACGGCCGCTCGATGGCGGTGCCGAAGGGCTCGATGATCATCGCCGCCGCCGACAAGGCCGGCATCGCGATTCCGCGCTTCTGCTATCACGAGAAGCTGCCGATCGCCGCCAACTGCCGCATGTGCATGGTCGAGGTCGAGATGGGCGGCCGGCCGATGCCCAAGCCGCAACCGGCCTGCGCGACGCCGGTCGCCGACGGCATGAAGGTGTTCACGCAGTCGCAGCGCGCGCTCTCGGCACAGCGCAACGTCATGGAGTTCCTGCTGATCAACCATCCGCTGGACTGCCCGATCTGCGATCAGGGCGGCGAGTGCGAGCTGCAGGATCTGTCGATGGGCTACGGCCGCTCGGTCAGCCGCTTCGCCGAGCGCAAGCGCGTGATCCCCGACGAGAATCTCGGCCCGCTCGTGCAGACCGAGATGACGCGCTGCATCCAGTGCACGCGCTGCGTGCGCGTGATGTCCGAAGTCGCCGGCACCTACGAGCTCGGCGGCATGGAGCGCGGCGAGCGCCTGCAGATCGGCACCTACGTCGGCAAGCCGCTGATGAGCGAGCTGTCCGGCAACGTCATCGACGTCTGCCCGGTCGGCGCGCTGACCAACAAGCCGTTCCGCTTCCAGGCCCGCCCATGGGAGCTGATCGCGCGCGAGTCGATCGCCTACCACGACGCGCTCGGCTCCAACCTCTGGCTGCATACGCGCCGCGGCGAAGTGCTGCGCACGGTGCCGCGCGACGAGGAATCGATCAACGAGTGCTGGCTCTCGGATCGCGACCGCTACAGCCATCAGGGCCTGTACGCGGCCGACCGCGCGACGAAGCCGCAGGTCAAGCGCAACGGCGCCTGGACCGAGGTGGAGTGGGACGACGCGATCGCGGTCGCCGCCGAGGCGCTCAAGCGCCACGCCGGCACCTCGCTCGGCGCGCTCGTGCATCCGGCGACGTCGAACGAGGAAGGTCACCTGCTCGGCCGCCTCGTGCGCGGCCTCGGCAGTCGCTCGATCGACCATCGCCTGCGCCCGCTCGACCTGTCCGACGGTGCCGCGGCGGTACCCTTCGCGCGTCCCTACGCCGAGATCGAGCAGGCCGGTGTCGTCGTGCTGATCGGCTGCGATCCGCGCAGCGAGCTGCCGCTGCTGAACGCGCGTCTGCGCAAGGCGGTGCGGCGCGGCGCGCAGGTCCATGTCATCGGCTCGCTCGATTTCGACGCCACCTATCCGCTGGCCGGCAAGCAGGTGCTGGCGCCGGCGGCCCTGGTCGGCGCGCTGCTCGATCTGGCCAAGGCCGCCAACGACGGCGGGCATCTGCCCGAGTCGGGCGCGCTCGCCGCTGCGATCGCGGGCCGCGATGCGGGCAGCGATGCGGCGGCGCTGATCAAGCGCCTCGCCGAGGCCGGCTCGGCGGCGATCGTCTTCGGCGAGATGGCCACGCTGCATCCGCAGGCCTCGGTGCTGCGCGCGGCCGCGCGCTTCGTCGCGACCGCGACCGGCGCGGCCTACGACGAGATTCCGCCCGGCGCCAATGCGATCGGTCTGGCCGCCCACGGCGTGCTGCCCGACGGCGACGGGCTCGACGCCCGCGCGATGGTCGCGACGCCGCGCAAGGCCTATCTGCTCTACGGCATCGAATCGGCCGAGGATCTGGCCGACGCGGCCGCCTGGCGCGCCCTGATCGACGCCGACAGCGTCGTCGCGTTCTCGGCCTTCGCCAGCGAATCGCTCAGGCAGGTCGCCGACGTGATCCTGCCGATCGGCCTGCTGCCGGAGATCGATGCGACCCTGGTCAATCTCGACGGCCGCGCGCAGACCGTCGTGCCGGGCGCGAAGCTGCCGGGCCAGGCGCGTCCGGGCTGGCGCGTGCTGCGTGCGCTCGGCGCCGCACTGTCGGTGCCGGGCTTCGACTTCGTCGAGATCGGCGAGCTGCGCGCGCAACTGGCACCGGCCGCGCCGCGCGCGGTCAACGGCCGGCTGGCCGATATGCCGGCGCCGGCCGACGGCCTGGTCCGGATCGCGACGACGGCGATCTATCGCGGCGACGCGGTGCTGCGCCGGAGCACGGCGCTCAATGCGCATCCGCTGACCCGTGGCGCGCGCGTCGCGCTGCATCCGCAGGACGCGCTCGCGCTCGGCATCGGGCAGGGCGGTTCGGCGCGGATCGGGTCGGTCGTGCTGCCGGTCGAGCTGACGCCGCGGGTGCCTCGCGGCGCCGCCTGGATCGAGGCGGGCTATGCCGAAACCGCGGGCCTGCCTTCGCACGGCGCCGCCCTGTCGATTGCGAGGGCCTGAGGCGTGACCGACCTGCTGCGTGAGTTCTTCCTCGCCTTCGGCGATGCCGGTCTGGTCGTCTGGACCGTGCTCAAGATCCTGGCGATCGCGGTGCCGCTGATCGTCGCGGTCGCGATGTTCGTGTACTGGGAGCGCAAGGTCATCGGCTGGATGCATGCGCGCATGGGGCCGAACCAGATCGGCCCGCTCGGCCTGCTGCAGGCGTTCGCCGACGTCTTCAAGCTGCTGTTCAAGGAAGTGATCCGGCCGACCAAGGCGAACAAGACGCTGTTCTACCTGGCGCCGCTGATCGCGCTGGTGCCCTCGTTCGCGGCCTGGGCGGTGATCCCGTTCGACGACGGACTCGTGCTCGCCGACGTCAACGCCGGCCTGCTGTTCCTGCTCGCGATGACCTCGATGGGCGTGTACGGCATCATCATCGCCGGCTGGGCGTCCAATTCGCGCTACGCGATGCTCGGTGCGATGCGCGCCGCGGCGCAGACGGTCTCCTACGAGATCGCGATGGGCTTCTCGCTGGTCAGCGTGCTGATCCTGTCCGGCAGCCTCAACCTGTCGGCGATCGTCACCGCGCAGTCCGGTCCGCACGGCATCGCCGAGTGGTTCATGTGGCCGCTGCTGCCGATGTTCGTGATCTATTTCGTGTCCGGCGTCGCCGAGACCAACCGCGCGCCTTTCGACGTCGCCGAGGGCGAGTCGGAGATCGTGGCGGGCTTCCACGTGGAGTATTCCGGATCGGCGTTCGCGATCTTCTTCCTCGCCGAATACGCCAACATGATCCTGATCTCGTTCCTGGCGCCGGTGCTGTTTCTGGGCGGCTGGCTGTCGCCGTTCCCGCAGTCCTGGGGCTGGATCGGCGCGCCGAGCTGGCTGTGGCTGTTCGCCAAGGCGTTCTTCTTCGCGTTCTGCTACCTGTGGTTTCGCGCCTCGTTCCCGCGCTACCGCTACGACCAGATCATGCGCCTGGGCTGGAAGGTCTTCATTCCGATCACGCTGTTCTGGGTCATGGTGGCGGGCTGCATGAAGTACTTCGGTTGGGTCACGATCGGCGCATGAGCCAGCTTGAGGACACGCGAGCCATGAACAGAATCATCGGATACCTCAAGAGCCTGCTGCTGCTGGAGCTGCTGGCCGGCCTGTGGCTGACGCTGCGCTACATGTTCAAGCCCAAGTACACGATGCGCTATCCGGAAGAGCACATCCCCAAGTCGAACCGCTTCCGCGGTCTGCACGCGCTGCGCCGCTATCCGAACGGCGAGGAGCGCTGCATCGCCTGCAAGCTGTGCGAGGCGGTCTGCCCGGCGCTGGCGATCACGATCGACTCGACCGTGCGCGAGGACGGCACGCGCCGCACGACGCGCTACGACATCGACCTGTTCAAGTGCATCTTCTGCGGCTTCTGCGAGGAGAGCTGTCCGGTCGACTCGATCGTCGAGACGCACGTACACGAGTACCACTTCGAGAAGCGCGGCGAGAACGTCGTGACCAAGCCGCAGCTGCTGGCGATCGGCGACCGCTTCGAGGCCGAGATCGCCGCCGCTCGCGCCCAGGACGCGGCGTACCGGTGAGCGACGGGGAGAGCATCCGACCATGACGTTCCAATCGCTGTGCTTCTACGGCTTCTCCGCGGTCACCGTGCTGGCGGCGCTCGCGGTCATCAGCGTGCGCCAGCCGGTGCATGCCGCGCTGTGCCTGGTGCTGACGTTCTTCTCGGCCGCCTGCCTGTGGCTGCTGGCCGACGCCGAGTTCCTGGCGATCGCGCTGGTGCTGGTCTACGTCGGCGCGGTCATGGTGCTGTTCCTGTTCGTGGTGATGATGCTCGACGTCGACATCGCGCCGCTGCGCGAGGGCACGATGCGGCTGCTGCCGGTCGGCATTGCGGTCGCGGTGATCATGCTGGTCGAGATCGTCGCGCTGGCCGGCATGCGCGCGCTCAAGATCGCGGCCGGGCCCGACCCGGCGATCGCGGCCGGCGGCTCCAACGTCGAATGGATCGCGCGCGTGCTATTCAGCGAGTACCTGCTGCCGTTCGAGGTCGCCGCGCTGATCCTCACCGTCGGCCTGATCGCGGCGATTCCGCTGACGCTGCGCAAGCGCAGCGGTCTGAAGACCCAGAACCCGTCCCGGCAGGTGCGCGTGCGTCGCGAAGACCGCGTGCGCCTGGTCAAGATGGCGGCCGAAACCAAGGGGGAGGGTGCGCCGTGATCACGCTGGACCACTATCTGATCGTCGGGGCGATCCTGTTCTGCATCGCGGTGGCGGGCATCTTCGTCAATCGCAAGAACGTCATCGTGCTGCTGATGTGCATCGAGCTGATGCTGCTGGCGGTCAACACCAATTTCATCGCGTTCTCGCGCTACCTCGGCGACGCCGCCGGCCAGGTGTTCGTGTTCTTCATCCTCACCGTGGCGGCCGCCGAAGCGGCGATCGGCCTGGCGATCCTGGTCGTGCTGTTCCGCAACCGCGCGACGATCAACGTCACCGAAATCGACAGCTTGAAGGGTTGACCCGATGGCACTTTCCAAAGGCATCCTTCTCGCGATCGTGCTGGCCCCGCTGCTCGGGGCGGTGCTGGCCGGCCTGTTCGGCCGGCAGATCGGCCGCAGCGGCGCCCACGTGGTGACGATCGCCGGCGTCGCGATCAGCTGCGCGCTGAGCGTCTACGTGCTGTACCTGTTGGTCTGGGGCGGCGCGATCACGTTCAACCAGAATCTCTACACCTGGTTCCAGGTCGGCGAGATCAGCGCGCACATCGGCTTCCTGGTCGACCGGCTGACCGCGATGATGATGGTCGTAGTGACGTTCGTCTCGCTGCTCGTGCACGTCTACACGATCGGCTACATGCACGAGGATCCCGGCTACCAGCGGTTCTTCTCGTACATCTCGCTGTTCACGTTCTCGATGCTCATGCTGGTCATGAGCAACAACTTCCTGCAGCTGTTCTTCGGCTGGGAGGCGGTCGGCCTGGTCTCGTACCTGCTGATCGGCTTCTGGTTCAAGCGTCCGACGGCGATCTTCGCCAACATGAAGGCGTTCCTGGTCAACCGCGTCGGCGACTTCGGCTTCCTGCTCGGCATCGGCGGCGTGCTGTTCTGGTTCGGATCGCTGGACTACTCCACGGTCTTCATGATCGCGACCAACCCGACCAACGACATCGGCCTGCGCACGGTCGAGCTGATCGCCGGCCATCCGTGGCACGTGGCGACGATCGTGTGCATCTGCCTGTTCATCGGCGCGATGGGCAAGTCGGCCCAGGTGCCGCTGCATGTGTGGCTGCCCGACTCGATGGAAGGCCCGACGCCGATCTCGGCGCTGATCCACGCCGCGACGATGGTGACCGCCGGCATCTTCATGGTCGCGCGCATGTCGCCGCTGTACGAGCTGTCGGAGGTCGCGCTGTCGGTGGTGCTGGTGATCGGCGCGACGACCGCGTTGTTCACCGGCCTGATCGGCATCGTGCAGAACGACATCAAGCGCGTCGTCGCGTACTCCACGCTGTCGCAGCTGGGCTACATGACGGTCGCGCTCGGCGTCTCGGCGTATTCGGCCGCCGTGTTCCACCTGATGACGCACGCCTTCTTCAAGGCACTGCTGTTCCTCGGCGCCGGCTCGGTGATCATCGCGATGCACCACGAGCAGGACATGCGCCACATGGGCGGCCTGCGCAAGTACATGCCGGTGACCTGGATCACGATGTGGATCGGCTCGCTGGCGCTGGCCGGCGCGCCGTTCTTCTCGGGCTTCTTCTCGAAGGACGCGATCATCGAGGCCGTCCACGAGTCGCACCGCTTCGGTTCGGGCTACGCGTACTTCTGCGTGATGGCCGGCGTCTTCGTCACCGCGCTGTACAGCTTCCGCCTGCTGTATCTGACCTTCCACGGCCAGGAGCGCTTCGTGGTCGATCACGGCCACGGCCATGGGCACGGTCATGACCACGATGCGCACGCCGACCACGGGCATTATGCTCCGGGCCACCTCGCGCATCCGCCGCACGAATCGCCGTGGGTGGTCACGCTGCCGCTGGTGCTGCTGGCGATTCCGTCGATCGTGATCGGCGGCCTGACGATCGGCTCGATGCTGTTCGGCGACTTCTTCGGCCAGGCGATCCACATCAATGCCGCCCACGACGTGATCGGCGAGCTCAAGCACGGCTATCACGGCGCGCTCGGCTTCGTGCTGCACGGCCTGTCGATGCCGCCGTTCTGGCTCGCGCTGGCCGGCTTCGCGGTGGCCACCTACGTCTGGCTGTTCAACCCGCGCATCGCCGACCGTGCCGCAACGGCGCTGCGCCCGGTCTACAACCTGCTGTCGAACAAGTACTGGATCGACGAGCTCTACCAGGCGGTGTTCGCGCGCGGCGGTCTCGCACTCGGCCGCGGCCTGTGGAAAGCCGGCGACGCGGGCGTGATCGACGGCGCCCTCGTCAACGGCTCGGCCGGCCTGGTCGCGCGCATCGCCGCCACCGTGCGCTGGCTGCAATCGGGCTATCTCTACCACTACGCGTTCGCGATGATCCTCGGCCTGGTCCTGCTGCTCGGCTGGCTGGGATGGTTCCTCGCGCGGACCAACGGCTGAACGGACCGGACTTACGATCATCATGGCTCATCACTGGCCCCTGCTCAGTCTCCTGATCTGGCTGCCGATCGCCGGCGCCGTCGCGGTACTCGCGCTCGGTCGCCGCGCCGATGCCGCGCGCTGGCTGACCGTGCTCGTCGTGCTCGCCACGTTCGCGCTCAGCATCCCGCTCTACACCGGCTACGACGCCAGCGCGATCGGTCCGGCCACGACGCAGTTCGTCGAGTCGCATCTGTGGATCGACGCGCTCAAGGTCCACTACGCGCTCGGCGTGGACGGCATCGCGGTCGCGCTGATCGTGCTGACCACGTTCACCTCGGTGCTGGTCGTGATCGGCTCGTGGGGTTCGATCGACGAGCGCGTCTCGCAGTACATGGCCGCGATGCTCGCGCTCGAGGGCCTGCTGATCGGCGTGTTCGCGGCGACCGATGCGCTGCTGTTCTACGTGTTCTTCGAAGGCATGCTGATTCCGATGTTCATCATCATCGGCATGTGGGGCGGTCCGCGCCGCGTCTATGCGACGCTGAAGTTCTTCATCTACACGTTCCTCGGCTCGATCTTCATGCTGGTCGCGCTGATCTACCTGCACATGAAGACCGGCGAGTTCTCGCTGGCCGCGTTCGCGAACGCGGGCCTCGGTGCCCGCGAGCAGTTCTGGATATTCTTCGCGTTCCTGATCGCATTCGCGATCAAGGTGCCGATGTGGCCGGTGCACACCTGGCTGCCGGACGCGCACGTCGAGGCGCCGACCGGCGGTTCGGTGGTGCTGGCCGCGATCATGCTGAAGGTCGGCGGCTACGGCTTCATCCGCTTCTCGCTGCCGATCGTGCCCGACGCCTCGCAGGAGTACGCCTGGGTCGTCATCGCGATGAGCCTGATCGCGGTGGTCTACATCGGCTACGTCGCCCTGGTCCAGGACGACATGAAGAAGCTGATCGCGTATTCGTCGATCGCCCACATGGCCTTCGTCACGCTCGGCATCTTCATCGCGATGGCGCTGGTCCGCGTGCACGGCAATCCGGACGCGGCGCGTCTGGGCATGCAGGGCGCGATGGTGCAGATGATTTCGCACGGCTTCGTGTCCGGCGCGATGTTCTCGTGCATCGGCGTGCTCTACGACCGCCTGCATACGCGCATGATCCGCGACTACGGCGGCGTCGCCAACGTGATGCCGTGGTACGCGACGTTCTTCGTGCTGTTCGCGATGGCCAACTGCGGCCTGCCCGGCACCAGCGGCTTCGTCGGCGAGTTCATGGTGATCCTGGCGGCGTTCCAGGACAACGTCTGGATTGCCCTGGTCGCCGCGTTCACGCTGATCATCGGCGCGGCCTACACGCTGTGGCTGGTCAAGCGCGTGATCTTCGGCGAGGTCGGCAACGACAAGGTCGCCAAGCTCAAGGATCTGAACGGTCGCGAGTGGATCGTGCTCGGTTCGTTCGCGGCGGCGGTGCTGCTGATCGGCCTCTGGCCCAAGCCGCTGACCGATCTGATGGAAACTTCGGTACAACAGCTCGTCAGCACGCTGATGATGTCCAAGGCATGAACATGACCGCGTTCGACCCCAACGACCTGCTGGTGATCCTGCCGGAGCTGTTCCTGCTGACGGCGACGTTCGCCCTGCTGCTGATCGACCTGTTCCTGAAACCGAGCCAGCGGGCGATCACGCACTGGCTGGCCCTGCTGATCCTGGCGGTGACGGCCGCCCTGGTCTGGCGCGATGCGCCGGCGGCCGGGCAGGGCTGGTCGGCGTTCGGCGGCATGTTCCAGCGCGATGCCGTCGCGACGGTGCTGAAGCTGTTCGTGCTGCTGCTGAGCGGACTGACCTTCGTCTACGGCCGCGAGTATCTGCGCGAGCGCCATCTGCTGGTCGGCGAGTTCTACCTGCTGGTCCTGTTCGCGTCGCTCGGCATGCTGCTGCTGGTTTCGGCCGGCAGTCTGATCATGGTCTATCTCGGTCTGGAGCTGCTGACGCTGTCCTCGTACGCGCTGGTCGCGCTGAACCGCGACTCGAAGGATGCGTCCGAAGCGGCGATCAAGTACTTCGTGCTCGGCGCGTTGGCCTCGGGCCTGCTGCTGTACGGCATGTCGATGATCTACGGCGCGACCGGCACGCTGGACCTCTCGCGCATCCATGCCTCGATCGGCAACGTGCCGCATCCGAACCTGCTGGCGGTCGGCCTGGTGTTCCTGGTCGTCGGCATCGCGTTCAAGTTCGGCGCGGCGCCGTTCCACATGTGGTTGCCCGACGTCTACCAGGGCGCGCCGACCGCGGTCACCTTGTTCATCGGCTCGGCGCCGAAGCTCGCGGCATTCGGCATGGCCTGGCGCCTGCTCGACGGTGGTCTCGGCGGACTGTCGCCGCACTGGACGCAGATGCTGGCATTCCTGATCGTGCTCTCGCTCGCGGTCGGCAACGTGTTCGCGATCGCGCAGACCAATCTGAAGCGCCTGCTCGCGTACTCGACGATCTCGCACGTCGGCTTCCTGCTGCTCGGCTTCATCGCCGCGACACCCGAAGGCTACGCCGCCGCGCTGTTCTACGCGGTCAGCTATGCGATCACCGCCGCGGTCGCGTTCGGCATGATCCTGCTGCTCGCCCGTGCCGGCTTCGAGGCCGGCGACATCGACGACTTCAAGGGCCTGAACCGCCGCAACCCGTGGTACGCCGGCATCATGGCGATCGTGATGTTCTCGCTGGCCGGCGTGCCGCCGCTATTCGGCTTCTTCGCCAAGCTGATGGTGCTCAAGGCCGCCGTCGACGCCGGGCAGATCTGGCTGGTCATCGTCGCGATCGCGTTCGCGATCATCGGCCTCTACTACTACCTGCGCGTCGTCAAGGTCATGTACTTCGACGAGCCGGCCGATTCGGTGCCGCTGCTGCTGCCGCGCGACCGGCCGATGCGCTGGGCGCTGTCGGTCAACGGCCTCGCGCTGCTCGCGCTCGGCATCGCCTGGGGTCCGCTGTTCGACTGGTGCCGCCGCTCGTTCGGCGTCTGACGGCGGCGCTTTCGAACCGAGCTGCAGGCCCGGCGCCGGCTTAGGGCGTCGGACAGCTCGTCGGGCGCGAGTTCGGATCCTGGCCATCCGCGAACAGGCGGTCGCCGATCAGGCGCAGCACGAAATGGCAGGTGCCGGCAGGTCCTGAACTCTGGCCGGCGACGATCAGGCCGCCGCGGCCGTCGGCGTCGACGCCGGCGATCCGGTCGGCATTGCCGTCCGTCCCGAGTACCGGCATCAGGTAAGCCGGGCCCTGCCTCCCCGCCGGGAATGAAGGATCGGTCGAGGCGTCGTCGCGCAGCCGCACGAAAGCCAGGCCGGCCGGCTCGGCAAACGTGTCGGCGGTTCCGAGGACGACGAGCCGGCGGTCGGCGGTCGGCATTGCGAACGTGCCGGATAGCAGGGCGGCGTCGTTGACGAGGCGGGCGAGACCGGGGCGACCAGGCTGCTGCGCGGCCGCGTTGAAGCGCGCATCGACGCTGCCGGCCGGCGTGAAGCGTGCGACATCCAGCGAGAACGACAGGCTGACCGTCGAGACGAATTCGTGTCCGACGACCGGACGGCCGGCGCGATCGAGCTCGAGCGAGCCGACGCCGAGGACGTCCGAGGCGGACGACGCGCCGTCCAGCGTCACCAGTCCGCCGCCGAAACCGGTATCGAGCGTGCCGTCGGTCGCCAGCCGGGCCAGCGCCAGTCGCGGCGCTTCGCCGGTCATGCGCGTGGCGCCGGCGACCAGCAATCGCCCGGCCCCATCCAGCTGCAGGCGCCGCGACGTCGTCGGCGCGGGCAGCCAGGCGATGCCTTGGCTGCCGTAGCCGGTATCGAGCCATCCGTCGGACCGGAACCGCGCGACGGCTGCCGCCGGCTGTCCGGTCGGGGCGGCCAGGAGCAGACGCTGCTGCGCGTCGGCGACCAGCGTGCCGAGATAGGGCGTACCGGTCGGCTGCGTCGCCTGTGGACCGTAGTCGAAGCGCGCATAACCGATGCCGGCGAAGCCGGGGTCCAGATGTCCGTTGGCAGCGACGACGCCGATCAGACTCGTACTCGTGAGCTGCTCTCCGGGGCCGAGCACGCCGCTCGCGAACGCGATCCGGCCGTCCGGCAGCACGGTGACGTCGCCGAGCTCGGCGCCCCACGGGTAGGCCGTCGCGTCGAGCGGCAGCGCGAAGCGTCCGCCGCTGCCGAAGGTGGTATCCGGCACGCCCTGCGGCGTCAGCTTGTCGACGTAGGGCAGCGGTACGCCCTCGCGCACCTGGGTACCGGCCAGGAAGATCGAACCGTCGGCGGCGACACGCACGGAGCGCAGGCTGGCCTGATTCGCCGGTGCATCGATCCGCGGCAGCAGGCTGACGCCGTCCTGCGCGAAGCCGCGATCGAGCAGCGGCAGCGCTGCCGCCGCCAACGGTGAGGCGGCGATCGCCAGGGCCAGTGCGGAGATTCGGATGTTCATGGCTGCGCACTCCTTCGCGTGCGTAAGGGATTGCTCCGGCGCGTATTTCGTATAGTTTGAGCCTTTTTCGCCGGATCGGCCACCGCGTCCGGGACGCGCGGTTTGCGTTCGTTTCGATCGCCAGGCTTGTGCCGGCCGGATATAGTGCCTACAATAGCGGGCTCTGATGCGGGGTGGAGCAGTCTGGCAGCTCGTCGGGCTCATAACCCGAAGGTCGCAGGTTCAAATCCTGCCCCCGCTACCACGGCATTGGAACGATACGGCGACCTCGGCAACGGGGTCGCCGTTTTCGTATCTGGCGCTCGCATGCCCGTCAACGACCTCGACGGCACGGCGGCATTGGCGCGAATGCAGCCGGCGCGGCCGCGGGCCGTTGCCGGCGGTCCGGATACGGGACAGGCCGGTGCCGGCTCGAACGCCTTGCATGGCGACCGCTCCCGGCGTCCATCTGCGTTCCGCGACCTCCGACGCGGCCGGAGCTTTCCGGCGCGGTGATGCCGCATGCCCGGACCGGCAGCGCACCGTGACTGCGTTGCGTCGTGCGTGCCGGAGGCGCCGATGCGGGCGTCGCCGAGCGGCTCCCTGGGTGCGCGCCGTCGCTGGGTCCCAGCTCGCTAGCGGCCTCTGCCGCAGTAGATCGCATGCAGCGTGGCGATGACCTCCCGGGCCGGGCCTTCGGCCAGTGCATACAGGATCGTCGGGCCGCGCCGCCGCGTGGAAACCAGCCCGTCCTCGCGCAGCACCGCCAGGTGCTGGGACAGCGCCGACTGGCTGAGGTCGAGCTGGGCGTTGAGCTCGCCCACCGAGCGCTCCCCTTCGGCCAGCATGCACAACACCAGCAGCCGGGTCTCGTTGGCGAGGGCCTTGAGCAGGCGTGCCGCGTCACCGGCGTGATGGCGCATCGCCTCCGGATCGATCGTGGCCAGCTTGGAGCGTCGTCTGTTCAGAGAGGGGCGGCCATGGAGGGCGGTTCGGCGGCGGTCCGGCATCGGCGGTACCCGCCGGCCGGGCAGTAAATCACGATCCACGGGATCTGCGACAGCACCGACGGTCCGTATTCGGGCGCTCGTGCGGACGTCGGCCGCCCGGACGGCAGGGGATTTCGGACCTTTCGCCTTCGATCCGCTCCGTGACGGATCATATATTAGTTGACTCTAATATTAGGCATCACTAAAATTTGTCTCGATTGCGATCGATTGACCGGGATCAATCCGATTGCAGCCGTGCCACCCATCATGGCGGTCACCCCGGAATGAGGAGCGCGTCGCGGTGGGCATCGTCGTCATCGGAACCGGATTCGCGGGCATGAGCGCCGCGTGCGGGAGGCGGCCGCGGCCGGCCGCTGCCCACGTCGCTTCATCCCGCTCGATCCGCGAGACGCCCGTGCTGCCCGTGCTGCCGCCGCGTTCCATGCCTGATCACCGATCCACGAGGAGCCCAACATGAACATCGACCGTGCCGTGATGGCGTTTGCCGGCGCCCTGATTCTTGCCAGCCTCGCGCTTGCCTATCTCCTTTCGCCCTGGTGGCTGCTGCTGACCGCCTTCGTCGGCCTCAATCTGCTGCAGTCGAGCTTCACCGGCTTTTGTCCGGCGGCGATCGTGTTCCGCAAGCTGGGCGTTCCCGGCGGCTGCGCGTTCCGCTGAGCGGGACGCGGTACGCTGCGATGCGGACCTTGCGCAATTGCCTGGCTGTCATGGCGTTCGCGGCGCTGGCCGCCTGCGGCCGCGATCCGGAGCGCCGTGTGCCGCCGCCGCTGCCGCCGCTGGAGACGCAGGTCGCCGCCGCGGTCGACGGCGACGGCGGGCGCGCCTGGGACGGCGTGGTCGAGGCGGTGCGGCAGGCGACGTTGTCGGCGCAGACCTCGGGCCGGGTGACCGCAGTCGAAGCCGACCTCGACGATCGCGTCGAACGCGATGCCGTACTGCTGCGCATCACCGCGGTCGAGCAGCAGGCGGACATCGACACCGTGCAGGCGCAGCTGCGCGCCGCGCAGGCGGCAGCGGCCGAGGCGGAGCAGACCTACCGCCGCTATGCCGCGCTGGCCCCGAGCGGATACGTCTCCCAGTCCCAGGTCGACCAGGCGCGCGCGGCGCGCGACAGCGCGCGGGCGGCGCAGGCCGCCGAGGTTGCGCGGCTGGCGCGGGCCACGCAGCAGACCGCGTACACGGTGGTGCGCGCGCCGTTCGCCGGCATCGTCAGCCGCCGTGACGTCGAGCCCGGCGAGACCGTGGTGCCCGGGCAGCCGTTGATGACGGTGTACGCACCCGGTGCGCTGCGGGTCGAGGTGAGGGTGCCGCAGTCCGAGGCCGCCGCCATCCGAGCGGCCAAGCGTGCGCGGGTCGTGCTCGCCGATGGCCGCGTGCTCGATGCCGCCGACGTGACCGTATTCCCCACCGCCGATCCGGCCAGCCACAGCACCGGCGTGCGTATCGCGCTGCCGGACGTGGCCGCGGCGCCGCAGCCCGGGACCACCGTGAAGATCCTCTTCCCGATCGCCGCCACGCCCGACGCCGCCCGCTCGCCGCCGGTGCGGATTCCGGCCGCGGCGCTGGTGCAGCGCGGCGAGGTCAGTGCCGTGTACGTGCTCGCCGGCGGGCGGTTGACACTGCGCCAGGTGCGCATCGGCCAGCGTCTGGGCGATGCGGTGGAGATCGTCGCCGGCCTGCGCGCCGGCGAGGTGATCGCCGTCGATCCGGTCGCCGCCGCGCAGGCAGTCGTCGCGCAGCGCAAGGCGGTGGACCCGTCGTGAGCGGCGACGGTCCGCAGGGCGGTCGCCTTGGCCTGTCGGGGCGGCTCGCGGCCGCATTCCAGGCCAATCCGCTGACGCCGATCCTGGCGCTGGCCGGGCTGCTGCTCGGTGCGCTGGCCGTGCTGACCACGCCGCGCGAGGAAGAGCCGCAGATCGACGTGACCATGGCCAACGTGTTCGTGCCGTTCGCCGGCGCCAGCGCGCGCGACGTCGAGCAACTGGTCAGCACGCCGCTGGAACAGAAGCTGGCGGAGATCGAGGGGGTCAAGCACGTCTACTCGATCAGCCGTCCGGGCATGGCGGTGCTGACCGTCGAATACGTCGTCGGCGTGCAGCGGCAGCCGGCGATCGTGCGCCTGTACAACCAGGTGTATTCGAACCAGGACTGGATGCCCGAGGGTGTCGGCGTCGGCCGGCCGCTGATCAAACCCAAGGGCATCGACGACGTGCCGGTGATGGCGCTGACGCTGTGGACCGACGATGCGCAGCGCGGCGCCGCCGAGCTGGCCGAGGTCGCGCATACGCTGGAGAGCGAGCTCAAGCGCATTCCCGGCACCCGCGACATCTACACCATCGGCGCACCCGACCGTGCGCTGCTGGTGACGCTGGATCCGGCCAGCCTCGCCGCCTACGGGCTGGCCGCAGCCGACCTGGCGCAGGCGCTGCAGGCTGCCAACCTCGTGCGTCACGCCGGCGAGCGCGTCGCCGCCGAGGGTGCGGTGCCGGTCACGGCCGGGCGTTTCCTGGCCTCGCGCGAGGAGGTTGCGGATCTGGTGATCGGGCTCGACGGCGGCCGCCCGCTGCGCCTGTCGGACGTCGCCGACATCCGCGACGGCGGCGACGTGCCGTCCCGCTACGTCTGGCACGGCGCGCCGCCCGGACGCGACGGACCGGCGGCCGGCGCCGCGCCGGCAGTGACCATCGCCATCGCCAAGAAACCCGGCAGCAACGCATCGGACATCACCGCGGCGGTCACGCGCCGGCTGGCGCAGCTCCAGGGCGAACTGATTCCCGAGGGCGTGCGCGTCACGATCACCCGCGACTACGGCCGCACCGCTACCGACAAGGCACAGAAGCTGATCCAGAAGCTGGTGTTCGCCACCGGTTCGGTGGTCGTGCTGGTGCTGCTGATGCTGGGCTGGCGCGAGGCGATCGTGATCGGCAGCGCGGTGGTGCTGACTCTGGCGCTGACGCTGTTCGCGTCGAAGACGATGGGTTTCACGCTGAACCGCGTGTCGCTGTTCGCGCTGATCTTCTCGATCGGCATTCTCGTCGACGATGCCATCGTGGTGGTGGAGAACATCCACCGGCACATGGCGCGCGGCGGCATGTCGCTGCTCGAGGCGATTCCGCCGGCGGTGGACGAAGTCGGCGGGCCGACCATCCTGGCGACGTTCACCGTGATCGCGGCGCTGATGCCGATGGCCTTCGTGTCCGGGCTGATGGGGCCGTACATGCGGCCGATCCCGATCAACGCCTCGGCCGGCATGCTGCTGTCGCTGGCGATCGCGCTGGTGGTGACGCCGTGGCTGTCGCTGAAGCTGTTGTCGCGCCACGCGCCTGTCGACGGACGGTCCGACGCCGTCGGCGCGCCGGCCGGCCGCCTGCATCGCCTGTTCGAGCGCCTGATGCGGCCGTTCCTGCATGGCGCGCGTGCGCCGCGCCGGCGCCGCTGGCTGTTCGCCGGGATGGCGGCGCTGGTGGCGCTGGCGGCGTCGCTGGTGGTGTTCCAGCGCGTGGTGCTGAAGATGCTGCCGTTCGACAACAAGTCCGAGCTGCAGGTGATCGTGGACCTGCCCGAAGGCCGCACCGTGGAGGACACCAGCGCGCTGTTGGGCGAGCTCGCCGTCGTGGTCGACGCCGTGCCCGAGGTGCTCGACTACCAGGGCTATGCCGGCACCGCGGCGCCGATCAACTTCAACGGCCTGGTGCGCCAGTATTTCCTGCGCAGCGCCGGCAACGCCGGCGACCTGCAGATCAACCTGGTCGACCGGCATGCGCGCAGGCGCCAGAGCCACGAGATCGCGCGTGCGCTGCGGCCGCTGCTGGTGGCGGTCGGCCGGCGCCATGACGCCTCGGTGAAGGTGGTCGAGGTGCCGCCCGGGCCGCCGGTGCTGTCGCCGCTGGTCGCCGAGCTGTACGGTCCCGATTACGCGCGCAGCCGCGTACTGGCGCGCGATCTGCAGGCACGCTTCGAGCGCACGGCGGGCATCGTCGATGTCGACAGCAGCGTGGAGTCGGACGCTCCGCGCGAGACGCTGGTGGTCGACCGGGCACGCGCCGCGCGGCTCGGGGTGCCGCAGGCGGCGGTCGCCGAGGCGCTGGCGATGGCGATCTCGGGCCTGGATGCGACGTACGTGCACGATGGCGCCTCCAAGTATCCGCGGCCGGTGCGCCTGCGGCTGCCCGCCGCCGACCAGTCACAGCTCGAGCGCCTGCTGACGCTGCAGGTGCGCGGCGGCGCCGGCCAGCTGGTGCCGCTGTCGGAGCTGGTGCAGGTGGAGCGCGCGCCCTGGGACGGCGCCATCCACCACAAGGACCTGCTGCCGGTGGTCTACGTCACCGGCGACGAGGCCGGCGCGCTCGACAGCCCGCTATACGGCATGTTCGACCTGGTGGGCCAGCTGCGCCGCGAGCCGGTAGCCGGCCAGCGCCTGCAGCAGGCCTTCATCGCCCAGCCCGCGGACACCAGCGGTTTCGCGGTCAAATGGGACGGCGAGTGGCAGATCACCTACGAGACCTTCCGCGACATGGGCATCGCCTACGCCGCCGGCATGCTGCTGATCTACCTGCTGGTGGTGGCGCAGTTCCGCAGCTATCGGGTGCCGCTGGTGATCATGGCGCCGATCCCGCTGACGGTGATCGGCGTGATGCCCGGCCATGCGCTGCTCGGTGCGCAGTTCACCGCCACCAGCATGATCGGCATGATCGCGCTGGCGGGCATCATCGTGCGCAACTCGATCCTGCTGGTGGACTTCATCAACCATGCACTGGCCGAAGGGCGCAGCGCCGAGGACGCGGTGGTCGAGGCGTGCGCGGTGCGGGCCAAGCCGATCGTGCTGACCGGGGTGGCGGCGATGCTGGGCGCGTTGTTCATACTCGACGATCCGATCTTCAACGGGCTGGCGGTGTCGCTGATCTTCGGCATCCTGGTGAGCACGGCGCTGACCCTGATGGTGATCCCGCTGCTGTATTACGGCCTGCCGGCCGTGCAGGCGCGCCGCGCCGCCGGCGCATGATGATTCCCTTTTCGAGGACGGTCATGAGCACAGAACAACCCATCCGCGTCACGCTGGAGCAGGACGGCGGCTACGCCTTTCGCATCCGCTTCGACGACGAGGGCATGGCGCCGCTGCTCGGCGACGAGCCGGCGCCGCTCGGCGAGGGCCGCGGGCCCAATCCCGCGCGGCTGTTGCTGGCGGCGGTCGCCAACTGCCTGTCGGCGAGCCTGCTGTTCGCACTGCGCAAGTACCACAATACGCCGGGCGCGCTGCGCGCCGAGATCACCGCCACGCCGATGCGCAACGCGCAGGGCCGCTGGCGCATTGCGCAGGCCTTCGTCGATATCCGGCTGGCCGAGGGCGGCGAGACGCATGCGCAGCTGGAGCGGATCCTGGACCAGTTCGAGCAGTTCTGCCTGGTCACCCAGAGCGTGCGCGAGGGCATCGATGTCGCGGTCACGGTGCGGGACGCGCACGGCCGCGTGCTGCTCGGCGACCGCCGTCTCGAGTCCGGCGGCGCGTGAATCGTCGGTCCGCATCGCGTGTCCGCGCCGCCACGGGCCATGGCGCGGCGGGGCGCGATGCGCCGCCGCGCGGGCGCTGCAACCGGCCGCGGCCGGCGGCTGTCGGGAAAGATCGGCCCCTCCGCTCGGCCATGGACTGCGGCGGCAGCTGCGGCCTCCGGCCGCGAACGGCGCGTCCTTCCGAGCGCCCGGGCGTCAGGGACTCCGTGTGCTGGTGCGCCTTTAAAAAATGTCAGAACATTCAAATGGTTGCTTTGCGTTCGTGGCGCGCCTCCCGGGCCGCGCCGGCCGGGGCTGCATGGCGCTTGGAGGCGCGGCCGGCGCCGGCGCCCGCAGGTCCTGCGTGGACGAGTCCGCACCGCCGGCCGCGGCGACCGAAACAGTTGGACGATGCGCGCCGATGCGGCTATCATGCGCGGCCTGCCATATGGCGGTGGATGATTCGACGGGTTCCGTCAGCTGTCCGACGGAGCCCCCGCCATCAGGTCTTCAGTGAAGGGCCACCACGGTGGCCTTTTTGCTGAGCGCAGGACGCGCACGTTGCCGATGTAGCGGATGCAAGACAACGGCGGACTTAAGGAACGGGGCCTCGGCCCCGTTTTTGTTTCCGACCTGGGTTCGCCGGCCCGTGCCGCCTCGGCAGACTTCCTGAAGTACGCCCAGGGCGATGCGACAACGTGAAAGAAGAGGAACTGACCCAATTATTGACGCCGATCGTGGCCGACCTCGGTCTGGAATGCTGGGGCGTGGAATATCGCCCGAGCGCCGGCAACAGTCTGTTGCGGGTCTACATCGACGTCGCCGGCCGGCCGGTCACCGTGGACGACTGCGAGGCGGCCAGCCGGGAGATCTCGGCGGCGCTGGACGTGGACGATCCGATCAGCGGGCGCTACACGCTGGAGGTCTCGTCGCCGGGCATCGACCGGCCGCTGTTCACGCCGGACCAGTTCGCGCGGTTCGTCGGAGAGCAGGTCAGGCTGACGGTCGGCCTGCCGGTCAACGGCCGCAAGCGTTTCCAGGGTCGCCTGACGGCCGTGGAGGGCAGCGCGCTGACGCTGGCGCTCGAGGACGGCACGTCGGTCGTGCTCGAGCATGGCAACGTCCAGGCGGCGCGCCTGGTACCCGACTATGTCGCGCTCGGCCTGGCGCCGGCGAAGAAGCCCGGCGGCGCTGCGCCGGGCAAGACGAAGAAGAAGGCGTGATGTTCATTTCCGGTCCGGTGACCTTCCGGCGCCCGGTGGAGTAGGAAGCGATGAGCAAAGAACTGTTGCTGGTGGTGGATGCGGTCGCCAACGAGAAGGGCGTGCCGATGGAAGTCATTTTCGAGGCGATGGAAGCCGCGCTGGCCTCCGCCGCCAAGAAGCGCTATCCCGATCAGGACGTCGCGGTCCGTGTCGCGATCGACAAGGAGACCGGCGACTACGAGACCTTCCGCCGCTGGGAGGTGGTCGCCGACGACGTCGTCATGGAATCGCCGGACCGGCAGATCCGCCTGATGGATGCCGAGGACGAGCGCCCCGGCTCGCAGGTCGGCGACTTCGTCGAGGAGCAGATCGAGAATCCGGACTTCGGGCGCATCGCCGCCCAGGCCGCCAAGCAGGTGATCGTGCAGCGCGTCCGCGAGGCCGAGCGCGCGCAGATCGTCGACGCCTATCGCGACCGCATCGGCGAGCTGATCACCGGTGTCGTCAAGCGCGTGGAGCGCGGCAGCATCTATCTGGATCTGGGCGGCAACACCGAAGCCTACATCCCGCGCGACAAGTCGATTCCGCGCGAAGCGGTGCGCGCCGGCGACCGCGTGCGCGGCTATCTGTACGACGTCCGTTCCGAGATCCGCGGTCCGCAGCTGTTCGTCTCGCGCACCGCGCCGGAATTCATGATCGAGCTGTTCAAGCTCGAGGTGCCCGAGGTCGGGCAGGGCCTGGTCGAGATCAAGGCCTGTGCCCGCGACGCCGGCGACCGCGCCAAGATCGCCGTGCTCGCGCACGACAGCCGCACCGATCCGATCGGCGCGTGCATCGGCATGCGCGGCTCGCGCGTGCAGGCGGTGTCCAACGAGCTCAACGGCGAGCGCATCGACATCGTGCTGTGGAACGACAACCCGGCGCAGTTCGTCATCAACGCGATGGCGCCGGCCGAGGTGCAGTCGATCATCGTCGACGAGGAACGCCATTCGATGGACATCGCGGTCGCCGAGGACAAGCTGTCCCAGGCGATCGGCCGCGGCGGACAGAACGTGCGCCTGGCCAGCAAGCTGTCGGGCTGGCAGCTCAACGTGATGACCGCCGATCAGGTGCGCGCCAAGTCCGAGTCGGAGCAGGAGGCCGCGCTGCAGCTGTTCATGAGCAAGCTCGAGGTCGACAACGAGATCGCACAGATCCTCGTGCAGGAAGGCTTCTCGACGGTCGAGGAAATCGCCTACGTGCCGACCGCCGAGCTGCTGGCGATCGAGGGCTTCGACGAGGACATCGTCGAGGAGCTGCGCGCGCGTGCCCGCGACGCCCTGCTGACCGACGCGCTGTCGGCCGAGGAGGAGATCGAGGAGCACAAGCCCGCCGACGAGCTGATCGCCGTTCACGGCGTCGGCGACGATCTCGGCTACGAGCTGGCCCGGCACGGCATCGTCACGCGCGAGAATCTCGCGGACCTGGCGACCGACGAGCTGATGGAGCTCGGCATCGAGGGGCTCGACGAGGCGCGCGCCTCGGCGATCATCATGGCGGCGCGCGAGCTGGAGATTTCATAGTCGTGGACGCAACGCCGACGCAGGAAGCGCCGGCGGGCAACGAGTGGTTCGTTGCCGTATTGACGGGACGCGTCCGGCCGCGCATCGAGCGCCGGGCGCCGCGTCGGAATCGTGCGACGGGCCGTGAGCGGTCCGGCGCATCGCAGGGCAAGTGCAGGCAGGTTCGGGAGTAAGCGCAATCATGTCGGACGTCACGATCAAACAGCTGGCCAAAGTGGTAGGTACGCCGGTCGACAAGCTGCTGGCCCAGCTCGCCGAGGCCGGCATGCCGTTCACCGATGCCGACCAGGTCATCAGCAGCACCGAAAAGGTCAAGCTGCTCGGCTTCCTGCGCCGCACCCACGGCAAGCAGGAGACGCCGGCCGAGACCGCGGCGCCGCGCCAGGTGACGCTGCGGCGGCGCACGGTCAGCGAGCTGACGGTCGCCACCGGCGCCCGCGGCAGCGCGGCCAAGACGGTCAACATCGAAGTGCGCCAGAAGCGCACCTACGTCAAGCGCAGCCTAGTCGACGACCAGACGCCGGCCGATGCCGAGCGCGAGGACGCCCTGCGCAAGCTCCAGGAGTCGCAGCTCAAGCGCGAGTCCGAGGAGCTGGCACGGGCCGAGGCCGACAAGCGGCGACAGGAAGAGGACGCCAAGCTGCGCGCCGCCGACGAGGCGCGGCGCAAGGCCGCCGAGGAAGAGCAGCAGCGCAAGGCCGCCGAGGAGGGCGCACGCCCCGAAGCCGACGGCAAGAGCCGCGCCGCGGCCGAGCCGCGCGAGGCCGAGCGCGCCGCGCCGCCGCCGCCGCCGCGCCGCCCGGACGACCGTTCGCCGGGCGATCCGCATCGCCACAAGGGCAAGACGCACGGTTCGCACCGCATGCAGGAAAGCGGCGCGGACGAGGAGGCGCCGCGCTATTTCGGCGCCGAGCTGCACCTGTCGCGCGAGGGCGCCGCCCGCCGTACCGGCGGGCGCAAGAAGCCGCGCAATATGCGCCAGCCCGACACCGGGTCGCGCTCGGGCGCCGGACATGGTTTCTCCAAGCCGATCGCACCGGTGGTGCGCGATGTCGCCGTCGGCGAGTCGATCACGGTTGCCGATCTGGCCGCGAAGATGGCGGTCAAGGGTGCCGAAGTGGTCAAGGCGCTGTTCAAGATGGGTGTCATGACAACGATCAACCAGACCATCGATCACGATACCGCCGTCCTGGTCGCCGAGGAGCTCGGCCACAAGGTCACGCGCGCCGCCGAGAACGACGCCGAGGTGACCCTGCTCGCGCATCACGACGACCAGCAGGGCGAGCGTACCTCGCGTCCGCCGGTGGTCACGATCATGGGCCACGTCGACCACGGCAAGACCTCGCTGCTGGACTACATCCGGCGCACCAAGGTCGCCGCCGGCGAGGCGGGCGGCATCACCCAGCACATCGGCGCGTATCACGTCGAGACCGACAAGGGCGTCATCACGTTCCTCGATACGCCCGGCCACGCCGCGTTCTCGTCGATGCGCGCACGCGGTGCGCAGCTGACCGACATCGTCGTGCTCGTGGTGGCCGCCGACGACGGCGTGATGCCGCAGACGATCGAGGCGATCCAGCACGCGCGCTCGGCCAAGGTGCCGCTGATCGTCGCGATGAACAAGATGGACAAGCCGGAAGCCAATCCGGACAACGTCAAGCAGGGCCTCGTGCAGTACGAGGTGGTGCCCGAGGACTGGGGCGGCGACGTGCAGTTCGTGCCGCTGTCGGCCAAGACCGGCGACGGCGTCGACGCGCTGCTCGACGCGATCTCGGTCCAGGCCGAGGTCATGGAGCTGAACGCGGTGCACGACGGACGCGCCAGCGGCGTGGTGATCGAGTCGAGCCTCGACAAGGGGCGCGGTCCGGTCGCGACGGTGCTGGTGCAGCAGGGCACGCTGAAGAAGGGCGACTTCCTCGTCTGCGGCGTCGACTACGGCCGCGTGCGCGTGCTGTTCGACGAAGCCGGACGTCAGGTCGACCAGGCCGGCCCGTCGATCCCGGTGCAGATCCTCGGCCTGTCCGGCGTGCCGGCGGCCGGCGACGATTTCGTCGTCGTCGCCGACGAGCGTCTGGCCAAGGACGTGGCACAGCAGCGCGAGCAGAAGCGCCGCGAGTCGCGCCTGGTCAAGCAGGCCGGCAGCCGCATGGAAGACATCATGGCGCAGATGGGCCAGGGCGCCGAGCAGCAGTCGCTGAATCTCGTCGTCAAGGCCGACGTGCAGGGTTCGGCCGAGGCGCTGCGCGAGGCGCTGGTCGGCCTCAGCAACGATCTGATCCGCATCAACGTGATCATCTCGGGCGTCGGCGGCATCACCGAGTCGGACGCCAACTCGGCGGTCGCGTCGAAGGCCACGATCATCGGCTTCAACGTGCGTGCCGACGCCTCGGCGCGCCGGATCATCGAGGCGAACGGGCTGGATCTGCGCTACTTCTCGATCATCTACGACGTGATCGACCAGGTGAAGCAGGTCGCCAGCGGCATGCTCGGCACCGAGGTGCGCGAGGAGATCATCGGCATCGCCCAGGTGCGCGAGGTGTTCCGCTCCTCGAAGTTCGGCGCGATCGCCGGCTGCATGGTTGTGGAGGGCACGGTCAAGCGCAACAAGCCGATCCGCGTGCTGCGCGACAACACGGTGATCTTCCAGGGCGAGCTCGAGTCGCTGCGGCGCTTCAAGGAGAACGTCGACGAGGTGCGCAACGGCACCGAATGCGGCATCGGCGTCAAGCAGTACAACGACGTCAAGCCGGGCGACCAGATCGAGTGCTTCGAGCGCATCGAAGTCGCGCGCACGTTCTGACCGGAGCGGGATATCCTCATGGCCGATTTCACCCGCTCCGATCGTGTCGCCGTACAGCTGCGCAAGGAGCTGTCGGTGCTGGTCCATGCGGCGGTGCGCGATCACGCATTGCCGTCGGCGAGCGTCTCGGACGTCGAGGTCAGCCGCGAACTCGACGTCGCCAACGTCTACGTGACGACCCTGGTCTCCGAGCAGGGGCCGGCGGCGGTGGCCGCGCTCAAGGAGATGGCCGGCGAGTTCCGGCGTGTCCTGTCGCGCAGCCTGCGCATGCGCCGCGTGCCGGAGCTGCGCTTCCGCTACGACGACTCGGTCGATCGCGGCGAGCGCATCGAGTCGCTGCTGCGCGGCGACGCACCGACCTGACCGTCGCCGCCGGGTGCCGCGCATCGCGCCGTCGATCTGCCGCCCGTGCAGTCCACAGGACGATCCGGGCCTGCGCAGCGAACGAGACGATGCGATCGAGCATCGCGCGTCTCGCGGCGGTCACGCCGCCGCGTCGCCGGCTCGCGCGCGATGCGATCGTGATGTCGTTCTCTCCTCCTCCACGAGCGCGGCCCCGCGCACCGTCACGCTAGAATGCGCGGACCATTTCGTTCCTCTCCGATCCTCCCCGTGCCGGAACAACCAGACCGTCCGAACCGGACCACTGCCTGGCGCGAGGTGAGCGGCATCCTGCTGCTGGACAAGCCCGCCGGCCTGAGCTCGAACGCGGCGCTGCAGCAGGCGCGCCGGCTGTTGCGCGCCGAGAAGGGCGGCCATACCGGCAGCCTCGATCCGCTGGCGACCGGCCTGTTGCCGCTGTGCTTCGGCGAGGCGACCAAGATCGCCGGCCTGCTGCTCGGCTCGCGCAAGGCCTACGAGGCGCAGGCCCGGCTCGGCATCACGACTACGACCGACGACGCCGACGGCGACGTGCTCGAGCGCCGCGCGGTCCCTGCGCTCGACGACGACACCGTGCGCGCCGCACTGGCCGGGCTGACCGGACGCATCGTCCAGGTGCCGCCGGTCTACTCGGCGCTCAAGCAGGGCGGCGAGCCGCTGTACCGGCGCGCGCGCCGCGGCGAGGACGTCACGGCGGCCCCGCGCGAGGTCGAGGTGCATCGGCTGGATCTGAGCGGGCGCAGCGGCGACCGGCTCGATCTGCACGTCGAATGCGGATCGGGCACCTACGTGCGCAGCCTGGTGCGCGATCTCGGCGAGCGGCTCGGCTGCGGCGCGCACGTGACGGTCCTGCGCCGGACCTGGGTCGAGCCGTTCCGGCAGCCGCGCATGTTCACGTTCGAGGCGCTGGCGGCGCTGGCCGAGGACGGCGGGACGGCGGCGCTCGATCCGCTGCTGCTGCCGCTCGAGGCCGGGCTGGCGGCCTATCCGCGGGTCGACGTCGACGCGGCCGCCGCCGCACGGCTGCGCCAGGGCCAGCCGGCCCGGGCGGCCGGCGCGGCCGGGCCCGGCGCGGCGGCGGCGATCGATCCGCAGGGCAGGGCGGTCGCCCTGGTCGAGGTCTCGACCGACGGCCGGCTGCGCGCCGTACGCGGCTTCCGGCAGGCCGATCCCGCGCCCGGCCTGGCCCCGTGAGCTCGGACCGGTGCAAAACCTTGTTCCGCCGAACATTGCAAGGCTACAATACCCGGCTTTACCGACCGACTTCATTTCTCCGGGATGCCAGCGTGCGTCCCGTCTTTCGTTTCCAAGGGTTCAAACCATGTCACTCACCACGGAACAAACCAACCAGATCATTGCCGACTACCGTCGCGCGGGCAACGACACCGGCTCGCCGGAAGTCCAGGTCGCCCTGCTGTCGGCGCGCATCGATCACCTCAGCAAGCATTTCGCCAGCCACGACAAGGACCACCATTCGCGTCGCGGCCTGCTGAAGATGGTCAATCAGCGCCGTCGTCTGCTGAGCTATCTGAAGAACAAGGACGGCGACCGCTACAAGTCGCTGATCGAACGCCTCGGCCTGCGCCGCTGAGCACCCCAATCCAGGAGATGGCAGTGGCGAAGATCAGCAAAACATTCCAGTACGGCAATCATCAGGTCACGCTGGAAACGGGCGAAATCGCCCGTCAGGCGGGCGGTGCCGTCGTCGTCAGCATGTCCGGCACGGTCGTGCTGGTCACCGTGGTCGCTGCGGCCAAGCCGCGCGAAGGGCAGGATTTCTTCCCGCTGACGGTCGACTATCAGGAGAAGTTCTACTCGGCGGGCCGCATCCCCGGTGGCTTCTTCAAGCGCGAAGGCCGTCCGACCGAGAAGGAAACGCTGACCTCGCGCCTGATCGACCGTCCGGTGCGCCCGCTGTTTCCGGAAGAGTTCAAGAACGAAGTGCAGGTCATCGCCAACGTCCTCTCGCTGAACCCGGAGGTCGACGGCGACATCCCGGCGCTGATCGGCGCCTCGGCCGCGCTGTCGCTGGCCGGCATTCCGTTCAAGGGGCCGATCGGCGCCGCGCGCGTCGGCTATGCGAACGGCCAGTACCTGCTCAACCCGACCGCCACCGAGCTCAAGACTTCCGAGCTCGACCTGGTCGTCGCCGGCACCACCAACGCCGTGCTGATGGTCGAGTCCGAGGCCAAGCTGCTGTCCGAGGAGGTCATGCTCGGCGCGGTCATGTTCGGCCACCACCAGATGCAGGCCGCGATCCGCGCGATCGCCGAACTGGCGCAGGAAGCGGCCAAGCCGTCGTGGGACTGGCAGCCGCCGCCGCGCAACGAGGCGCTGGTCGCCGCGATCAAGGACAAGCTCGGCAACGATCTGGCCCAGGCGTTCCAGGTGCGCGACAAGCTGCAGCGCCGCGACGCGATCGCCGCGCTCAAGCGCGAGGTGCTCGATTCGCTCAAGGACACCGCCGAGACCAACGGCTGGGCCGCCGCCGATCTGGCCAAGGAGTTCGCCGAGCTCGAGTACCGCACGATGCGCGACAGCGTGCTGCAGACCAAGGTGCGCATCGACGGCCGCAATCTCGACGACGTGCGCCCGATCACCGTGCGCGTCGGCGTCCTGCCGCGCACGCACGGCTCGGCGCTGTTCACGCGCGGCGAGACGCAGGCCCTGGTCACGGTCACGCTCGGCACCACGCGTGACGCGCAGATCATCGATGCGCCGGAAGGCGAGTCGAAGGACACGTTCCTGTTCCACTACAACTTCCCGCCGTTCTCGGTCGGCGAGACCGGCCGCATGGCCGGCCCGAAGCGCCGCGAAGTCGGTCACGGCCGTCTCGCCAAGCGCGGCGTGCAGGCGGTCAAGCCGAGCATCGAGCAGTTCCCGTACGTGCTGCGCGTGGTCTCGGAGATCACCGAGTCCAACGGCTCCTCGTCGATGGCGTCGGTCTGCGGTTCGTCGCTGGCGATGATGGATGCCGGCGTGCCGCTGAAGGCACCGGTCGCCGGCATCGCGATGGGCCTGGTCAAGGAAGGCAGCGATTTCGTCGTGCTGTCGGACATCCTCGGTGACGAGGACCATCTGGGCGACATGGACTTCAAGGTCGCCGGCACTGCCGAAGGCATCAGCGCGCTGCAGATGGACATCAAGATCGACGGCATCACCGAGGAGATCATGCGCACCGCGCTGGCCCAGGCGCAGCGCGGCCGTCTGCACATCCTCGGCGAGATGAACAAGGTCATCACCAGTGCGCGCACCGAGATGAGCGAGTTCGCACCGCGCCTGCTGACGATCAAGATCCACCCGGACAAGATCCGCGAGGTCATCGGCAAGGGCGGCGCGACGATCCGCTCGATCACCGAGGAGACCGGCACGACGATCGACATCACCGACGACGGCACGGTCGTGATCGCCTCGGTCAACCGCGAGGCGGCCGACGCCGCCAAGCGCCGTATCGAGCAGATCGTCTCGGACGTCGAGCCGGGCCGCATCTACGAGGGCAAGGTCGCCAAGCTGATGGACTTCGGCGCGTTCGTGACGATCCTGCCGGGCAAGGACGGTCTGGTCCACGTCTCGCAGATCTCCAACGAGCGCGTCGAGAAGGTTTCGGACAAGCTCAAGGAAGGCGACATCGTCAAGGTCAAGGTGCTCGAGGTCGACAAGCAGGGCCGCATTCGCCTGTCGATGAAGGCGGTCGCCGAGGAAGAAGGCGCGGCCTGACATCCGGACGCGATCTGCGGCCGTATCGAAAAGGCGGGCCTCGGGCCCGCCTTTTTCGTTTCCAGGGCGCGCCGACCGGCACGTCCATATCGCGTGCGGCACAGCCGCGGATGGCGCTGCGTTCCGATACCGCCGACGAGGCGTAGGCGCCCGAGCCGTTTTCACGGCAGCGCGTCATCTGGTTGATTACAATGAAGATTCCCGGTTTCACGACGCGGGCACATGGCGGCTTCGTCGACCCGGCCCGACCGTCGCGGGCGCCCTCGGGCAGGATGTCGCATCGCAGCAATCGGCGGGCCTGAGGTTACAAAACCGTCATCAAACACTGTTAAACTGTAGTTAATGGTGCTCGAGCGTGCGCAGATGCCGCCCGAGCATGGCAGGGGACACAGCGGCGGTTCCGGACTCGGCTCAGGGCCCGGCCGCCTTTTTTTCGCGACGAATCACGGGGCGATCACATGAGCGAGCGTTTGAGCAAGCGGGTTGGCGTGCGGCTGCTGCCGCTGGTGCTGTCTTCGATTTTCGCGATGTCGGGCGCTTATGCGCAGACGACGTCGGCCTCGCTGGGCGGTGTCGTGACCGATGCCAGCGGCCAGCCGGTCTCCGGTGCCGAAGTGCTGATCACGCACAGCGCGTCGGGCACGGTCAGCCGCGCCGCCACCGATGCCGCCGGCCGTTATGCGGCGCGCGGTCTGCGCGTCGGCGGTCCGTACACGATCACGATCACCCGTGGCGGCGAGACCGAGGTGCGCGAGAACGTGTTCCTGCAGCTCGGCGAAGCCAACACGGTCAGCGCCACGCTGAGCGCGACCGAGCAGCTCGAGGAAGTGGTCGTCACCGGCAGCGCGACCAACTCGGTGTTCAGTGCCGAGAACATGGGCACCGGCACCAACCTGTCGCTCGCGCAGATCGAGGCGCTGCCGTCGATCGGCCGCAACATCCAGGACTACATGCGCCTGGATCCGCGCATCTCGCAGGTCAGCAAGGCCGACGGCGCGATCTCGGCGATGGGCCAGAACACGCGCTTCAATGCGATCCGCATCGACGGCGTGTCGACCAACGATCCGTTCGGCCTGGAATCGAACAACCTGCCGACCGAGCGTCAGCCGGTGTCGATGGACGCGATCGAGGAGATCAACATCGGTCTGGCCAACTACGACGTGACCACCAGCGGCGGTACCGGCGCGGTCGTCAACGCGGTGACCAAGTCCGGCACCAACGAATTCCACGGCAGCGTCTACGGCCTCTATCGCGACCACAACATGGTCGGCGAGGACCGCAACGGCCGCGATTTCACCGGCTTCAAGGACGAGAAGACCTACGGCTTCACGCTCGGCGGTCCGATCGTCAAGGACAAGCTGTTCTTCTTCCTCAACTACGAGAAGTTCAAGCGCCGCGCGCCCGGTCCGGACCTGCTGAACTCGCCGTTCGGCACCGGTGCGATCAGCGCCGAGGACATCGCCGAAGTGCAGCGCATCGCGCGTGACGTGTGGGGCTTCGACGCCGGTTCGCTCGACGGCGTGAACAGCCTCGGCACCGACATCGAGGAATACGCCGGCAAGATCGACTGGAACATCAACGAGAACCACCGCGCCTCGTTCCGCTACAGCAAGATGGACCAGAACGTCGCCAAGCTGCCGGGCTTCAGCAACAACCAGATCTCGCTGAACTCGTACTGGTACAACCAGGCCAAGACGTTCGAGAGCTACGTCGGCGAGCTGTTCAGCGACTGGAGCGACGTGTTCTCGACCGAGATCAAGGTCTCCTATCGCGACTACGAGTCGATCCGCGAGCCGAACTCGTACCTGCCGCACATCCGCGTCGACTTCGGCAACCAGCAGCTGCTGTTCGGCACCGAGCAGAACACCCACGTCAACGCGGTGCAGACCAAGGAGAAGAGCGCGTTCTTCGCCGGCAACCTGTTCCTCGGCGACCACACGGTGAAGTTCGGCTTCGACTGGAGCAACAACGACATCTTCAACTTCTACGGCCGCAACCTCAACGGCGTGTACCGCTTCGGCAGCCTGGAGCTGTTCGAGCAGGGCATTCCGCGCGAGTACGCCTACCGCGCACCGCGTCCGGGCGGCAGCCTGGCCGACATCCCGGCCGCCTACGAGCTCGCCAACAACGCGCTGTTCGTGCAGGACAGCTGGGCCGTCAACTACAACCTCAACCTGACCTTCGGCGTGCGCGTGGACAAGCCGGACTTCAAGGGCACGCCGCTGTACAACGCGCGCATCCAGCAGCTGTACGGCTACGACAACACGCACCTGCCCGAGAAGGAAGTGATCCAGCCGCGCTTCGGCTTCAACTACAGCTTCGACAGCGACCGTCCGACCCAGGTCCGCGGCGGCATGGGCCTGTTCATGGGCGCCCCGCCGAACGTCTGGCTGGCCGGCGTCTACCAGAACACCGGTCTGAACTATCTGGAGTACACCGAGAACAACAGCGGTGGCCTCGGCCCGATCTTCAGTCCCGATCCGCGCAACCAGCCGATCAGCGGCAACGTCGGCGCGCGCCAGAACGTCGACATCATCGACCCCAACTTCAAGATGCCCTCGGTCTGGAAGGCCAATGTCGCGCTCGACCACGAGCTGCCGTGGAACGGCATCGTCGCCTCGGTGGAATTCCTGGCGTACTGGAACAAGGACGGCCTGTACTTCGAGCGCCTCGATCTCGGCGCGCCGACCGCGACCGGCCCGGACGGCCGCACGATCTACTGGAGCTCGGCCGCGCTGGACCCGGCCAACTGGACCTGCTCGAGCTGCCTCGGCAGCCCCTCGTCGGGCTTCGCGCGCGCCAACCGTCCGTCTGACATCGGCGACGTGATGCTCGCCAAGAACACCGACAAGGGCGGCGGCAACCAGATCACGCTGAGCCTGGCCCAGCCGATGAACGACGGCGGCTGGTCGTGGATGGCCGCCTACACGCACACGCAGGCCAAGGAAGTCAGCCCGCTGACCAGCTCGCAGAACACCTCGAACTGGAACAACACGCTGATCTACCAGGCCAACGAGAACGTCGCCTACGACTCGCGCTATGCGTTCAAGCACCGCGTGACCGGCGTGCTGACCAAGGAGTTCAACTTCTTCGGCGACAACAAGACGATCGCCTCGCTGGTCTACGAAGGCCGCACCGGCCGTCCGTACAGCTACGTGTTCTGGAACGACGTCAACGGCGACGGCCGTTCGTTCAACGATCTGTTCTACGTGCCGTCGGGTCCGGGCGACGTGATCTTCTCGAACCCGGCCGAGGAAGCGGCGTTCTTCGAGTGGCTGGCCGACCATCCGGAAGTGGCGCGCTACGGCGGCCGCGTGATGCCGGCCAATGCGATGCGCGCCGGCTGGCTCAACATGTTCGACCTGCGCTTCAGCCAGGAGCTGCCCGGCTTCTTCGACGGGCACAAGGCCGAGTTCTGGTTCGACATCATGAACGTCGGCAACCTGCTCAACAAGAAATGGGGCCAGATCGACGACGCCGGCTTCAACTCGAACCTGGCGGTCGCCAACTTCGCCGGCATCGATCCGGAAACCGGCCGCTACGTCTACCGCTTCACCGGTGCGCAGCGCCTGACCACGCAGGAGGTCAACGGCGACGGCGTCAACACCGGCGTCTCGCGCTGGTCGCTCCAGGTCGGTTTCCGCTACCGGTTCTGATCTCGACCGCTCGACCACACCCGAGCCGGCGTCCGCGAGGACGCCGGCTTTTTCGTGCCCGCTGCCGCCGGGCCCGGCCGGCGCCGACGTTGTAGGATGTCCGGCCCGAAAAGGACTCCAAGACCTCGATGACGATGCCCACCGCAGCCGGAATACCGGCGACCGCCACGGTCAGCGCGCGCCTGGCGCCCGCGCCCGGCCTGGACATACTGTCCCGCCACGAAGTCGCGCGGCTGCGCGACGCCAGCGCCGGCGGCCTGCATCCGCTGCTGCGCCGCTGCGCGCTGGCGGTGCTGACCCAGGGCAGCGACAGCGACGACGCGCGCGCGCTGCTCGAGCGCTATCCGGACTTCGACATCCAGATCCTGCAGCAGGACCGCGGCCTCAAGGTCGAGCTGATCGACGCACCGGCGCAGGCCTTCGTCGACGGACGCATCATCCGCGGCGTCAACGAGCTGCTGCATGCGGTCATCCGCGACATCGTCTACATCTCCGCGCAGCTGGAGGCCGAGGCGTTCGACCTCGGCAGCTCGGTCGGCATCACGCACGCGGTGTTCGAGATCCTGCGCAATGCGCGCGTGCTGCGCGCCAATGTCGATCCGAACCTGGTGGTGTGCTGGGGCGGCCATTCGATTCCGCGCAGCGAGTACGACTACACCAAGCAGGTCGGCTACCAGATCGGCCTGCGCGGCATGGACATCTGCACCGGCTGCGGTCCCGGCGCGATGAAGGGGCCGATGAAGGGCGCGACGATCGCCCATGCCAAGCAGCGCCGCCGCAGCAACCGCTACATCGGCATCACCGAGCCGGGCATCATCGCGGCCGAATCGCCGAACCCGATCGTCAACCACCTGGTCATCATGCCGGACATCGAGAAGCGGCTGGAGGCCTTCGTGCGGATCTCGCACGCGATCGTCGTGTTTCCCGGCGGCGTCGGCACGGCCGAGGAGATCCTCTACCTGCTCGGCATCCTGCTGCATCCGGTCAATGCGGCGATGCCGTTCCCGCTGATCTTCACCGGCCCGCGCGAGTCGGCGGCGTACTTCGAGCAGATCGACCGCTTTCTGCGGCTCGCACTCGGCGATGCGGTGAGCGGGCGCTACCGCATCATCATCGACGATCCGGCCGCAGTCGGCCGCGAGGCCGCCAAGGGCATCGAGCGCGTGCGCGCGTTCCGCCTCGACAACAAGGACGCGTTCTTCTTCAACTGGGCACTGACGATCGAGCAGGATTTCCAGGTGCCGTTCCGGCCGACGCACGAGGCGATGGCCGCGCTGAACCTGCACCGCGACCAGCCCGCGCACCGGCTGGCCGCCGATCTGCGCCGCGCGTTCTCGGGTATCGTCGCCGGCAACGTCAAGGAGGAGGGCATGCGCGCGATCGAGCGGCACGGCCCGTTCGAGATCGACGGCGACCGCGAGGTCATGCACGCGCTCGACGCGATGCTGGCCAGCTTCGTCGTGCAGCAGCGCATGAAGCTGCCCGGCACGCGCTACGTGCCGTGCTACCGGGTCCGCGTGGACTGAAGAAAGCCGCGCCGGCCGGTTACGCGCCGGGATCCAGCGCACCATCCGGGCGGCACGTGCCGCGCGCGCAGGCCTTCTGCGAGAATCGCCGCCGGAGCAGGCGGGTCTTCGGGCGGCCGGCGATGCCCGGTCCTTCCCTCGCCCCGATGCCAAGCCGCGGAGCTTCGATGCGCGCCCATACGCGTGCCCAATGGCAGATCCACTTCTGCGTCCTGCTCTGGGGCTTCACGGCGATCCTCGGCAAGCTGATCAGCCTGCCGGCGCTGGCCCTGGTCTGGTGGCGCATGCTGCTGGTGGTCGGCGTGCTGATCGCGCTGCCGTGGGTCTGGCGCGGGCTGCGCGCGATGCCGGTGCGCCTGATCCTGGCCTATGCCGGCATCGGCGTCCTGGTCGCGCTGCACTGGCTGACGTTCTACGGCGCGATCAAGCTCGCCAACGCGTCGGTCGCGGCCACCTGCATCGCGACCGCGCCGGTGTTCCTGGCGCTGATCGAGCCGCTGCTGGCGCGGCGCCGGTTCGACTGGCGCGAGCTCGGCATCGGCTTCGCGGTCGTGCCGGGCGTCGCCTGCGTGGTCGGCGCCGTGCCCTCGGGCATGCGGCTCGGCATCGCGGTCGGCATCGTCTCGGCGCTGCTGGTCGCGCTGTTCGGTGCGCTGAACAAGCGCCTGGTCGAGCAGGCCGCGCCGCTGTCGGTGACCTGCGTCGAGCTCGGCGCGGGCGTGGTGTTCCTCGGCCTGCTGGCCCTGGTCTGGCCGGGCGCCATGACCACGTTCACGCCGCCCACCGGCACCGATGCCTGGCTGCTGGTCGTGCTGGCGCTGGCGTGCACGCTGCTGCCGTTCGCGCTGTCGCTGGTCGCGCTGCGTCATCTGAGCGCGTTCTCGGCGCAGCTCGCGGTCAATCTCGAGCCGGTCTACGCGGTCGTGCTCGCGATCGTCCTGCTCGACGAGCAGCGCGAGCTCGGTGCCGCGTTCTACGCCGGCGTGGCGATCATCGTCGGCGCGGTGTTCGCCCATCCGCTGCTGACGCGGCGGGCCGCGGCGGAGCCGGCTGCGGAGTAAGATCGCGCGCATGCCATCGCGCGAGGAAGATGCCATGACCACATCCGGCTCCACGATCATTCCGTGCCTGCGCTACCGCGACGCGCTCGCGGCGATCGACTGGCTGTGCCGCGCGTTCGGCTTCGAGAAGCAGGCCGTCTATGCCGACGGCGACGTGGTCCATCATGCCCAGCTCGTGCATGGCGCCGGCATGATCATGCTCGGCTCGGCGCAGAACGCCGGCGAATGGGGCAGGCACATCGTGCAGCCCGACCAGATCGGCGGCCGCGAGACGCAGAGCTGCTGCGTGGTCGTCGCCGATGCCGATGCCCATTACGCGACCGCCAAGGCCGCCGGTGCCGAGATCCTCATCGGCATCGCGGGCCAGGACTACGGCGGGCGCGGCTATCTGTGCCGCGATCCGGAGGGGCATCTGTGGTGGTTCGGCAGCTACGACCCCTGGCAGGCCTGACCGCTGACCGTTGACCGCGGCGCGGCGCTGCGCGCCGTTGGCCGTCGGTGCGAAGATCGCCCCGGCGCGCCGCCTCGCGACGGCGTGCCGGGGCGTCGGTCAGGCTGCGCGGTAGTTGTCGACCTCGCGGTAGCGCCGCGCATACAGGCCGAACGCGAGCGCCGCGAGCAGCGCGAAGCCGGCGAAGAAGAACATCAGGAACGCCGCCTCGCTCAGGCCGGTCCGTTCGATCGAGCCGATCACCGCGTCGTTGCGCACCGCCGCGTTGGCGAGCAGCACCCACAGATTGCCGACCGTCGTGGTGAGGTTCCAGAAGCTCATGATCACGCCCTTCATCGCTGCGGGTGCCTGGCTGTAGGCGAACTCCAGGCCGGTCGCCGAGACCAGGACCTCGCCGAACGTCAGCAGGGCGTACGGCAGGATCTGCCAGAGGATCGACAGCGGGTCGCCGCCGTCGATCAGCAGCTGGAATCCGCCGGCCGCGATCCAGGCCAGGCCGCTGAAGGCGATGCCGACGGTCATGCGCCGCAGTGCGGTCGGCTCGTAGCCCATGCGGCGCAGCGCCGGATACAGCACGAGGTTGTTGAACGGGATCAGGATCATCACCAGCAGCGGATTGATCAGCTGCATCTGCGCCGGCTGGTTCAGCCAGTCCGGCAGCCAGCCCGGAATCGCCATCTGGTTGCCCTGCAGGATCCAGGTCGAGGCCTTCTGGTCGAACAGCGACCAGAACGGCGTGACCAGCGCGAAGATCACCAGCACGCGCAGCACCGCGCGCACGCCGTCGACCGCGGCGTCCGAATGCAGGCCGCGTGCACGTTCGAGCTGCAGCCAGGCGCCGCCGCCGATGCCGGCCAGGAACAGCACCAGCGCGACGCAGGCGCAGATCACGAAGCCGAGCGTGGGCATCAGTGCGAACGAGGCCAGCGCGAGCACGCAGCCGGTCAGCGCGAACCAGAGGCCCGGCCGGCCGGCGCCGGCGCGTTCGGCCAGCAGCGCCGAGCGCACCACGCGCGAGAACGAATCGGGGCTCGGCGGCGCCGGCGGCACCAGCACGTAGCGGCGGCGGCCGGCCCAGAAGACGATCGTCGCGATCAGCATCAGCAGTCCCGGAATGCCGAACGCCACGGCCGGGCCGTAGCTGCGCAGGAAGATCGGCATCAGCATCGAGGCGAACAGCGAGCCGAAGTTGATGATCCAGTAGAACGCGTCGAACACGATCTTGGCCAGATGCTTGTTGGACTGCGTGAACTGGTCGCCGACGAACGAGGCGACCAGCGGCTTGATGCCGCCGGCGCCGAGCGCGATCAGTCCCAGGCCGAGGAAGAAGCCGTCGCGGTTGTCCTCGAACAGCGCCAGGCAGGCATGGCCGAGGCAGTAGATCAGGCTGAACCAGAGGATCGTGCGGTACTTGCCGAGCAGGCGATCGGCGATCAGGCCGCCGAGCAGCGGAAAGAAATAGACGCCGATCATGAACGTGTGGAACACGTCCTTGGCCGCGCCGGCGCGTTCGCTCTCGGGCAGTTGCAGCAGCAGCGAGGTGATCAGGAACGGCGTGAGGATGTTGCGCATGCCGTAGAAGCTGAAGCGCTCGCAGCCTTCGTTGCCGATGATGAAGGGGATCTGGCGCGGCATGCGCGCGGCCGGGTCGGTCGCGGGGCGGGCTGGGGTCATCCGGAATCCTGGGCGGCTGCGGGAACGGGCCGGCCGCCGCTCGGGCGGGCCGGAACGGCGAGTGTGCGCAAAAGTCGGCGCCGGTGAAAGTCGCGGGGCGGCGCCGCCTGCGCCGGGCTGGCGCCCGCGCCGGCAGCGCGTACCATCGCGGCCCCTGGTGGCGGGATCAACGATGACGATCTGGGTGGATGCGGACGCCTGTCCGAACGCGATCAAGGACATCCTGTTCCGCGCGGCCGAACGCGCGCGGCTGCCGCTGCTGCTGGTCGCCAACCAGTGGCTGCGCACGCCGCCGTCGCCGTGGATCCGCGCGATCCAGGTGCCGTCCGGTCTGGACGTCGCCGACACCGAGATCGTGCAGCGCTGCGAGCCGGGCGACCTGGTCGTGACCGCCGACATCCCGCTGGCCGCGCGCGTGGTCGAGAAGGGCGCCGCGGTGATCGATCCGCGCGGCGAACGCTACACCGCCGACACGATCGGCCAGCGCCTGTCGATGCGCAACTTCATGGACGAGCTGCGCGGCGCCGGCGTCGCCACCGGCGGTCCGCCGCCGCTCGGACCGCGCGAGCGGCAGGCCTTCGCGAACCAGCTCGATCGCTGGCTGGCGCAGCGCGGCGCCGATTGAGCGGCGCGCTGCGGTTCCTGAGCGTCCGGCGCCCGGTACGCGCCGGGCGCGCGGTCGATCGATGCGCTCAGATCATCGGCAGCTTGAGGCCCTGTTCGCGCGCGCAGTCGATCGCGATCTCGTAGCCGGCATCGGCATGGCGCATCACGCCGGTGCCGGGATCGTTCCAGAGCACGCGTGCGATGCGCCGGTCGGCCGCCTCGCTGCCGTCGCAGACGATCACGACGCCGCTGTGCTGCGAGTAGCCCATGCCGACGCCGCCGCCGTGATGCAGCGAGACCCAGGTCGCGCCGCCGGCGACGTTGAGCATCGCGTTCAGCAGCGGCCAGTCCGAGACCGCGTCGCTGCCGTCGAGCATCGCCTCGGTCTCGCGGTTCGGGCTGGCCACCGAGCCCGAGTCGAGGTGATCGCGGCCGATCACGACCGGCGCCTTGAGCTCGCCGTTGCGGACCATCGCGTTGAACGCCAGGCCGAGCTTGTGGCGCGTGCCCAGGCCGACCCAGCAGATCCGCGCCGGCAGACCCTGGAAGCTGATGCGCTCGCGCGCCATGTCGAGCCAGCGGTGCAGATGCGGCTCGTCCGGGATCAGCTCCTTGACCTTGGCGTCGGTCCTGTAGATGTCTTCCGGATCGCCCGACAGCGCGACCCAGCGGAACGGGCCGACGCCGCGGCAGAACAGCGGCCGCACGCAGGCCGGCACGAAGCCCGGGAAGTCGAACGCGTTCTCGCAGCCCTCGTCCTTGGCCATCTGGCGGATGTTGTTGCCGTAGTCGATCGTCGGAATGCCCTGCGCATGGAACGCGAGCATCGCCTCGACGTGCACGCGCATCGAGCGCTTCGCCGCGTCGCGCACCGCGCCCGGATCGGTGGTCTGCTCGGCCTGCCAGCGCTCCACGCTCCAGCCGATCGGCAGGTAGCCGTGCACCGGATCGTGCGCGCTGGTCTGGTCGGTGACGGCGTCGGGACGCACGCCGCGGCGCACCAGCTCGGGCAGCACCTCGGCGGCGTTGCCGAGCAGGGCGATCGACTTGGCCTCGCCGGCCGCGGTGTAGCGCGCGATGCGCGCCAGCGCGTCGTCCAGGTCGGTCGCCTGCTCGTCGACGTAGCGGGTCTTGATGCGGAAGTCGATGCGGCTCTGCTGGCATTCGATCGTCAGGCTGCAGGCGCCGGCGAGCGAGGCCGCCAGCGGCTGCGCGCCGCCCATGCCGCCGAGGCCGGCGGTCAGGATCCAGCGGCCGCTCCAGGTGCCGCCGTAGTGCTGGCGGCCGAGCTCGACGAAGGTTTCGTAGGTGCCCTGGACGATGCCCTGCGAGCCGATGTAGATCCACGAGCCGGCCGTCATCTGGCCGTACATCATCAGGCCCTGGCGATCGAGCGCGTTGAAGTGCTCCCAGGTGGCCCAGTGCGGGACCAGGTTCGAGTTGGCGATCAGCACGCGCGGCGCGTCGGCATGGGTCGGGAACACGCCGACCGGCTTGCCGGACTGGACCAGCAGGGTTTCCTCGTCGCCGAGCGTGCGCAGCGCGGCGAGGATCGCGTCGTAGCAGGCCCAGTCGCGCGCGGCGCGGCCGATGCCGCCGTAGACGACCAGCGCGGCCGGGTTCTCGGCCACCTCGGGGTCCAGATTGTTCTGCAGCATGCGGAACGGCGCCTCGGTCAGCCAGCTGCGGCACGACAGCTGGCTGCCGCGCGGCGCACGGATCGTGCGGGTGGGATCGAGGCGATTGCCGGTGGCGGACATCGGGTTCTCCGGAACGGGGCAGGTCGCGATTATCGCGCGCCGGCGCGGTTTCTCGCAGCGCCGCGGCGCGGCCGCGTTGGGATTTGCGGTACCGATCTGCGTAGAGGACGGCATGATCCGATCGGAGAGTGCCGCGATGCGAGTCCGTATGCTGCTGGGTTGGATGCTGGCCGGCGCGCTGCCGGCGGCGCAAGCCGAAATCCTGATCGGCGGCTTCCCGCCGTTCGAGCAGACCACGCATCCGCTGAGCGTGTTCGCCAGCGACGCGACCGGCAGCGCCGCGCCGCTGCGCCGGCTGGAAGGCCCGGCGACGCAGCTGCTGACGCCGGCGTTCGGCGTCTACGAACCGGGCGAAGGCGTCATCTACGTCTCGGACTTCTACGGCGAGGCGGTGCGCGTCTATCCGGCGCGCGCCGGCGGCGACGTCGCGCCGCTGCGCGTGCTCAATCCGCCTTCGCTCTCCCAGACCCGCGCCAGCGCGCCGGTGCCGGCGCACGGCGAGCTGCTGGTGATCTCGACCAACTGCTGCATCTACACCTATCCGATCGACGGCGACGGCGCCGACGTGGAGCCGCTGCGCCGGATCAACTGGGGCGGCGTGCAGGGCAGCCTGACCCGGCTCGCCAATCCGTTCGCGCTGACCTACCTGCCGGCCAGCGACGAGGCCGCGGTGCTCGACTACGACGGCGACGGCACGACCCAGATCGTGTTCCACGCACGCACCGCCAACGGCTTCGTCGCGCCGACGCGCGTGCTCAAGAGCGCGCACACCGCCAATGCGCGCGGCATGGCGCATGATCCAACCGCCGGTACGCTGATGATCCTGGCCGAGGAGACGACCGGCGCGGACCGGCATGCGCTGATCCGCATCTTCGACGCCGCCGCCGCGGGCACCGCTGCGCCGTTGCGCACGATCGCCGGACCGGCGACGCAGCTGTCGATTCCGAGCTCGACGTCGTACTACCCGACCGGGCTCGGCTACGACGCCGATCTGGACCGGATCATGGTCGCGATCAGTTCCAACGGCGATCCGGCGACGAACCGCCTGCTGGTCTTCGATGCGACGGCCGACGGCGACGTCGCGCCGTTGCAGGTGATCGAAGGCGAGACGCTCGGCCCCGGCACGCTCGGCACGCCGTTCGCGGTCCCGGACGTGCGCGAGCCGGACGACATCCTGCTGCGCGACGGATTCGACGGGCCGTAGCATCCCTCGCCGCCGCTTCGAGTGGGCTCGAGGTACACGAAAAGGCCGCTCGTGTGCAGAGGCGGTTGCGTGGTCGCGGCGCGCTTGCACGGCGTGTGCGCTGCCCGCCCGAGGCGCTCGATCGCAGCCTCGGGCATTCGAACGATTGCGCCGCCGGCGATCGCACGGCGGCGGCCGGTGATGATCCCGGTCTATCCGGCGCGTCGGCGCCGGGCGCGGCACCTGTCAGGCGCGATCGCTGCGATCGTGCGACCGGGCTCGCGGCGCTCGCGGAAGGCCATGAGATTCGCAGCGTCTGCTATGCAGCGGCATGTCCCATGCCCATCATGCGCGCGCGATCCGGCGAGGAGGCGTCGCCGCGCCGCGCGACACCCGGGCCGGGGTGAAGTCGGCGCGATCAGCCGTCCGAGCGCGGCCGCTTAGGCGGCCCGCTGCGCTTGGGCGCCGCACCCGGCCGGCGTGGCGGCCGGCCGCCTTCGTCGCCGCCGCTCTTGACGCGGCTGATGCGCAGCCGCTGACCGGACACCCAGACCTTCTTGAGGTGCGACAGCAGCTCCGGCGGCATGCCCTCGGGCAGGTCGATCAGGCTGTGGTCGTGCTCGATCTCGATGCGGCCGATGTACTTGCTTTCGAGCCCGGCCTCGTTGGCGATCGCGCCGACCAGATTGCCGGGCTTGACGCCGTGCACGTGGCCGACCTCGACCCGGAAGGTCTCCATGCCCGGCTCCGGCGCGCGCGCCGCGGCCGGCCGGCGCGGACGTTCGGTGCGCGTGGTATCGCCCGGCCCGGCCGCGAAACCGTCCCCGGAGGTCGCCGGCGCGAACGCCGGCGTGTCGCGCGGCGCGCGCTCGAGGGGCGCACGCTCATGCGGCGTGCGTTCGTGCCGCGGTGCCGCGCGCTCGGGACGCGCGCCCGGCTCGCGGCGCTCGCGCCGCTCCGGACGCTCGCGCTCGGTGCCGGCGGCGGGCGCGAACGGCTTGCGTTCGGGACGCGCCGGCGGCTCGAGCAGCAGCGGCTTGTCGCCCTGGACGATGCGCGCCAGTGCCGCGGCGATCTCGATCGCCGGCACGTTCTTCTCCTGCTGGTAGCGCTCGACCATCGACTGGAACAGGCCAAGCTCGCCGGCGGCGAGCGTGTCGGTGATCTTCTGCAGGAAGCGGTCCATGCGCTTGTCGTTGACGGTCTGCACGGTCGGCAGCTGCATCTCCTCGATCGGCTGGCGCGTCGCGCGCTCGATCGCCTGCAGCAGCCGCTTCTCGCGCGGCGTCACGAACACGATCGCCTCGCCGCTGCGGCCGGCGCGGCCGGTGCGGCCGATCCGGTGCACGTAGGACTCGGTGTCGTGCGGGATGTCGTAGTTGAGCACGTGGCTGATCCGCTCCACGTCGAGACCGCGCGCGGCCACGTCGGTGGCGACGAGGATGTCGAGCTTGCCGTCCCTGAGCTGCTGGATCGTGCGCTCGCGCTGCTGCTGCTGCATGTCGCCGTTGATCGCCGCGGCGGCCAGGCCGCGCGCCTGCAGCCGCTCGGCGAGTTCCTCGGTGGCCTGCTTGGTGCGCGTGAACACGATCATCGCGTCGAAGGTCTCGACCTCGAGGATGCGCGTCAGCGCGTCGAGCTTGTGCAGTCCGCTGACCCACCAGTAGCGCTGCCGGATGTTGGCGGCGGTCGTGGTGCGCGTCTTGATCGTGACCTCGGCGGGGTCGCGCAGATGGGTCTGGGCGATGCGCCGGATCGGCGCCGGCATCGTCGCCGAGAACAGCGCGACCTGGCGCTGCGGCGGCGTCTTGGCGAGGATCGTCTCGACGTCGTCGATGAAGCCCATGCGCAGCATCTCGTCGGCCTCGTCGAGCACCAGCGTGGTCAGCTGCGACAGATCGAGCGAGCCGCGCTCCAGATGGTCGATCACGCGCCCCGGCGTGCCGACGACCACGTGCGCGCCGCGCTTGAGGCCGGCCAGCTGCGGGCCGTAGCTCTGACCGCCGTAGATCGGCAGCACGTGGAAGCCGGGCAGATGCGCGGCATAGCGCTGGAACGCCTCGGCGACCTGGATCGCCAGTTCGCGCGTCGGCGCCAGCACCAGGGCCTGCGGCTTGACCGCGTCGGTCTTCAGGCGCGCCAGGATCGGCAGCGCGAACGCCGCGGTCTTGCCGGTGCCGGTCTGGGCCTGGCCGAGCACGTCGCGACCGGCCAGCAGATGCGGGATCGTCGCCGCCTGGATCGGCGAAGGGGCCTCGTAGCCGACCTCGGACAGCACCCGCTGCAGGGCATCTCCGAGAGCGAGATCGCGAAACGAGACGGCTGCCGTGGCGTCACCGGCGATGGGATCGGACATGGTGTATCACCTGGAGGGCCGCCGGAACGGCAGCGCGGTGAGCGGAGTGAGCCCGCCATTGTAGCGGTCCGCCCGGCGGATTGCGCGTCGACTGGTGCGGGCGTGGCGACGCGGTGGGGCGGGCGCGGTCATCGCGGCAGCCTGCGCCGGCCGTGCTGAGCGGCGGCGGAACCGCGCCGGCGCCTCAGATCCGGCTGTGCGACCAGGACACCATGCGTCCGTCGCGATACGGCATGACGCCGTGGAACGCGCGCGGGTCGGCGTCGAACACCAGCGGCAGGAAGTGCCGGTCGCCGTCCCACAGCGGCAGCTCGAAGATCCGCTCGATCGCGACCCACTCCAGCGATCCCTCGGGATTCTCGTTGAGCGGCTCGCCCTCGTAACGGTCGATCAGGAACACGAAGCCGAGCCAGTCCTCGCCGTGCTTGCCGAACCCCGGCCAGCTGATCGTGCCGCGCAGGCGCAGGTCGGTGCATTCGATGCCGGCCTCCTCGCGGATCTCGCGGCGCATGCAGGCGACGACGTCCTCGTCCGGCTCCATCTTGCCGCCCAGGCCGTTGTACTTGCCCAGGTGCTGGTCGTCCGGCCGCGCATTGCGATGGACCAGCAGAACCTGCGAGCGATCCGGCGACAGAACGTAGCCGAGCGTGGCGACGATGGGCGTATAGGGCATGGTTTCGAGCGTTGCAGGACGGGACGGGTTGCCGGCATCGGCGCGGCGACGCAAGATGCGCGCCGGCCGTGCAGGGGCGTATCGATGCGACGAGGCGACGACAGTGTAGCGACAGCGGCCTCGCCGGCGCAGCATGCGCTGCGCGGCGGGACGCTGAGCGGCCTGGCGGCGATCGTGCTGTGGTCCGCGCTGGCGGTGCTGACGACCGCGACCGACGGCCTGCCGCCGTTCCAGGTGCTCGCCACGACGTTCGCGATCGCCGGCCTCGCCGGCACGTGCTGGGCATTCGCGCGCGGTCGCGCCGGTCTGGCCGGACTGCGTCAGCCGGCCGCCGCGCTGGCGCTGTCGACCGCGGCGCTGTTCGGCTACCACGCGCTGTACTTCATCGCGCTCAAGCGCGCGCCGGCGGTCGAGGCGAACCTGATCAACTATCTGTGGCCGCTGCTGATCGTGCTGTTCGCCGGCCTGCTGCCGGGCACGCGCGTGGGCTGGCGGCAGATCGGCGGCGCCCTGCTCGGCCTCTGCGGCGCGGTGCTGCTGGTCACGCGCAGCGAGCGGCTCGGCCTCGATCCGGCATATGCGCCCGGCTACCTCGCAGCCGCCGCTGCCGCCGTGACCTGGGCCGCCTATTCGGTGCTCAACCGCCGCTACGCCGGCGTGCCGAGCAGCGCACTGGCCGGCAGCTGCCTGCTGGTGGCCGCAGCGGGCGCGGCCGCGCACGGCCTGTTCGAATCGTTCGTGATGCCGACGCCGATGCAGTGGGCGGTGCTGCTGGTGATGGGGCTGGGGCCGGTCGGCGCGGCGTTCCTGCTCTGGGATCGCGGCACCAAGCACGGCGACATCGCGCTGCTCGGCGCGCTGTCGTATGCGGCGCCGCTGCTGTCGACGCTGCTGCTGCTGGTCTTCGGCGCGGCACGGCCGCACTGGACGCAGGCGGTGGCGTTCGTGGTGCTGCTGGCCGGGGCCTGGCTCGGCACGCGCGGCGGTCGATCGGTCGAGGGCTGATCGGCGCCGCGATGCCTTGCCCGGGATGGCGGCCCGGTCGGCCGCCATCCGGTCTGGTTCGCTCAGAGCGCCTCGAAGATGCCGGCAGCGCCCATGCCGGTGCCGATGCACATCGTCACCATGCCGTACTTCTGCTTGCGGCGGCGCAGACCGTGGATCAGCGTCGCGGCGCGGATCGCGCCGGTGGCGCCGAGCGGATGGCCGAGCGCGATCGCGCCGCCGAGCGGATTGACCTTGGCCGGGTCGAGGCCGACGTCGCGGATCACCGCCAGCGCCTGCGCGGCGAACGCTTCGTTGAGCTCGATCCAGTCGAGCTGGTCGCGCGTCAGGCCGGCCAGCTTCAGCGCCTTGGGAATCGCCGCGATCGGCCCGATGCCCATGATCTCCGGCTTGACGCCGGCGACGTCGAACGAGACGAAGCGCGCCAGCGGCGTCAGGCCATAGCGCTTGAGCGCGCTCTCGCTGGCCAGCAGCAGCGCGCCGGCACCGTCGGACATCTGCGAGGCGTTGCCGGCGGTGACGCTGCCGCCGTTGCGGAACACCGGACGCAGCTTGGCCAGCGTCTCGACGCTGGTGCCGGGACGCGGACCCTCGTCGGTGCCGATCGTGCGGCCGTCGGTGATGATCGTGCGCCGGGCCAGATCCGGATAATGGTCGTCCAGCGTGACCGGCAGGATCTCGTCGGCGAACGCGCCGGCGGCGATCGCGGCCAGCGCCTTGGCATGGCTGGCCGCGGCGAACGCGTCCTGGTCCTCGCGGCTGACCTTCCACTGCTCGGCGACCTTCTCGGCGGTGATGCCCATGCCATAGGCGATCGCGACGTTCTCGTCGGCGAACGCGGCCGGATTCATCGCGATCTTGTTGCCCATCATCGGCACCATGCTCATCGACTCGGTGCCGCCGGCCAGCATCAGATCGGCGTCGCCGGTGCGGATGCGGTCGGCGGCCAGCGCGATCGCCTGCACGCCCGAGGAGCAGAAGCGGTTGATCGTCTGCGCCGGCACCGTGTCGGGCAGGCCGGCCAGCAGCACGCCGATGCGCGCCACGTTCATGCCCTGCTCGGCCTCCGGCATCGCGCAGCCGATCACCGCGTCGGCGATCTCGGCCGGATCGGCGCCCGGTGCGGCGGCCAGCGCGCCGCGCAGCACGTGCGCGAGCAGGTCGTCCGGCCGCGTATTGCGGAACACGCCGCGCGGTGCCTTGCCGACCGGCGTGCGCACCGCCGAGACGATGTAGGCATCCTGGATTTGCTTGGTCATCTGGAAGTCTCCGAAGAAGATCGGGAAGCGGTCCGGCGCGGCGCCGTGCGGCGCCTGCGCCGGGCCCCTCGTCAGTTGCGAAGCGGCTTGCCGGTGGCGAGCGTGTGCGCGATGCGCTCCTGGGTCCTGGCGGTCTGCGCCAGTTCGACGAAGTGCCGGCGCTCCAGGTCGAGCAGCCAGCGCTCGTCGACCTGCGAGCCGCGCTCGATCGCGCCGCCGCACAGCGTGTCGGCGATGCGGCTGGCGATGTCGAAGTCGTGCGCCGAGATGAAGCGGCCCTCGAGCATGTTGACCAGCAGCATCTTCAGTGTCGCGGTGCCGACGTCGCCGGCGACCGTGATCGCGCGGGCCGGCAGCGGCGGCCGGTAGCCCTGGTCGGCCAGCGCCGCGGCGGTCACCGCGGCGACGTGCAGCAGTTCGTAGGCGTTGAACACGACGACGTCGTCGGCGCGCAGCAGGCCCAGGCGCTTGGCCTCGATCGCCGAGCCGGACACCTTGGCCATCGCGACGGTCTCGAACATGCGCTTGATCGCGTCGAACGGATCGGCGCCGGGCACGCTGGCCGCGCGCAACGCGATCTCCTTGAGTCCGCCGCCGGCCGGCAGCAGGCCGACGCCGGCCTCGACCAGGCCGATGTAGCTCTCCAGCGCGGCGACGGTGCGTGCCGAATGCATCTGGAATTCGCAGCCGCCGCCGAACGCCATGCCGCGCACCGCGGCGACCACCGGCACCAGCGAATACTTGATGCGCTGGCTGGTCGCCTGGAAGTTGGCGACCATCGCCTCGAACGCGTCGATCTTGCCGGCCTGCAACAGGCCGAGCGCGCCCTTGAGGTCGGCGCCGGCCGAGAACGGCTCGCCGCTCTGCCAGAGCACGACCGCCTTGAACGCCTTCTCGGCCTCGTCGATCGCGCGCTGGATGCCGTCGAGCACCGCGTCGTTGACGGTGTTCATCTTGGTCTTGAACGAGACGATGCCGACCTCGTCGCCGAGATGCCACAGCCGCACGCCGTCGTTCTCCCAGGCGGTGGTGCCGGTGTCGAAGCGCTCGCCGAGCAGCGCGTCGGGGTAGCGCTGGCGGCGGTAGACCGCATGTGCCGAGCGCGGCAGCGGCTTGCCGGCGCTGGCCGACCACGAGCCGTCGGCGCCGTGCACGCCGTCGCGGCCGTCGGTGACCCAGGCCGGCAGCGGCGCCGTGCTCATCGCCTTGCCGGCGCTGATGTCCTCGTTGATCCACTGCGCGACCTGGCGCCAGCCGGCTGCCTGCCAGGTCTCGAACGGACCGAGCTTCCAGCCGTAGCCCCAGCGGATCGCGAAATCGACCTCGCGCGCGGTATCGGCGATGTCGGCCAGGTGATACGCGGCGTAGTGGAACAGGTCGCGGAACGTCGCCCACAGGAACTGCGCCTGGCGGTCCTGCGAGGCGCGCAGCTTCGCGAACTTCTCGGCCGGATCGCGGATCGCGAGGATCGCGGCGACCTCGGGCGAGGCGCCGCGGTCGGCCGCGCGGTAGTCGTGCAGGCCGAGGTCGAGTACGCGGATCTCCTTGCCGACCTTGCGGAAGAAGCCGGCGCCGGTCTTCTGGCCGAGCGCACCCTGGTCGATCAGCGCCTGCAGCCAGGCCGGCGCCTTGAAGTAGGCATGCCACGGATCGTCGGGCAGGGTGTCGGCCATCGTCTTGATGACGTGCGCCATCGTGTCGAGGCCGACCACGTCGGAGGTGCGGTAGGTCGCGCTCTTCGGACGCCCGATCGCCGGACCGGTGATCGCGTCGACTTCGTCGAAGCCGAGGCCGAACTGCTCGGTGTGGTGCATCGTGGCCAGGATCGAGAACACCCCGATCCGGTTGCCGATGAAGTTGGGCGTGTCGCGCGCGTAGACCACGCCCTTGCCGAGCCGGGTGGTCAGGAACGCCTCGAGCCCGGCCAGCAGCGACGGGTCGGTCGCGCGTGCCGGAATCAGCTCGACCAAGTGCATGTAGCGCGGCGGATTGAAGAAGTGGATGCCCGAGAAGCGCGGCTGCAGCGCGGCCGGCAGCGCCTCGGCCAGCGTGTTGATCGACAGGCCCGAGGTATTGCTGGCGATGAACGCGCTGTCCGACACGTACGGCGCGATCTTGCGGTACAGGTCGAGCTTCCAGTCCATGCGCTCGGCGATCGCCTCGATGATCAGGTCGCAACCGCGCAGGCGCTCCAGGTCGTCCTCGTAGTTGGCCGGCGTGATCGCGGCGGCCAGCGAGGGATCGGCCAGCGGCGCCGGCGACAGCTTGGTCAGGTTGGCCAGGGCCTTGGCGACGATGCCGTTCTTGTCGCCTTCCTTGGCCGGCAGGTCGAACAGGATCGTGTCGATGCCGGCATTGGTCAGGTGGGCGGCGATCTGGGCGCCCATGACGCCGGCACCGAGCACGGCGGCTTTGCGGATCAGCAGAGGGGTGACGGACATCGAGCTCTCCGATGCGGATGGTGAAAGAGGCGGGACGCTCACGCGGCGCGCAGGCCGGCGGCGGCGAAACGGATCAGATGGGACGCGGTGCGCTCGCGATGTTCCTGTTCGCTGACGTCGCCGCGCCGCTTGAGCACGCCGAAATCGGCCATCGCGTAGGTGAGGGCGCCGGACACGATGTCCAGCCGCCAGTAGAGTTCTTCCTTGTCGAGCTGCGGCAGCAGCCGCGCGAACACGACCGCGAACTCCTTGAGCACGTGGCCGTAGTTGTCGGACAGGAAGCGGCGCAGGCGCTCGTCGTGCTCGGCGTAGGCACGCGCCAGCACGCGCACGAACGCCGCGCCGCCGGCATCGCTCAGCGACAGCTCCAGCGCCGGTCGCACGAACGCGTCGAGCACGTCCTCGAGGCTCAGGTCCACGCGCTCGCGGCATTGCGCGAGCAGTTCGGTGCGGCGTGCGTTGAGCTCGTCGAGACGGCGCCGGAACACCTCCTCGATCAGGTTCTCCTTCGATCCGAAGTGGTAGTTGACCGCGGCCAGATTGACCTTGGCGCTGGCGGTCACCTGGCGCAGCGAAGCACCGGCGAAGCCGTGACGGGCGAACAGCTCCTCGGCAGCGCCGAGGATGCGCTGGCGGGTCGAGAACGGGGTCAGGTCCACGGGTGGTCCCATGAGAGATGAATCAAACGACCGTTTGAATCTAAGCCAGTCCCGTCACCCCCGTCAAACCGCGCTGCAGCATCGGTGCGCCCGCGCCGGGCGGCACCGCGCGTGTAAAAACGTGGCTCAGTCGCCATTCCGGCATGGCGCCGGGCGGCGGAACCGGCTAGAATCTTCCGTTCATACATCTGCTAACCCCGCGGAAGTTCGCGGATTCTTCATATGCCCACGGCCGCGCACTCGCAGCGCGGCCACGCATTCACTTTCCGGAGAAACCATTTCATGGCGCTGGAGCGCACCCTGTCCATCATCAAGCCCGATGCGGTCGCCAAGAACGTGATCGGCGAGATCTACACGCGTTTCGAGAAGGCCGGCCTCAGGATCGTCGCCGCCCGCTACAAGCAGCTGTCGCGCGCCGAGGCCGAAGGCTTCTACGCGGTGCACCGCGAGCGTCCGTTCTTCAACGCGCTGGTCGAGTTCATGATCTCCGGCCCGGTCATGATCCAGGCCCTCGAGGGCGAGGACGCGATCGCCAAGAACCGCCAGCTGATGGGCGCGACCGATCCGAAGAAGGCCGACCCGGGCACGATCCGCGCCGACTTCGCCGATTCGATCGACGCCAATGCCGTCCACGGCTCCGACGCGGCCGACACCGCCGCGGCCGAGATCGCCTACTTCTTCGCGGCGACCGAGGTCGTCTCGCGCTGAGATGGACGCCGTGACGACCCCCAAGACCAACGTGTTCGGGTTCGATCGCGCCGAGCTGCGTGCGTTCTTCGCGCAGCTCGGCGAGAAGCCGTACCGGGCCGATCAGGTCATGAAGTGGGTCTATCACCGTCACGTCACCGACTTCGCGCAGATGAGCGACGTCGGCAAGGCGCTGCGCGAGAAGCTGCAGGCGGTCGCCGAGATCGTGCCGCCGAACGTCCTGTTCGAGAAGCAGTCCGCCGACGGCACGCACAAGTGGCTGCTCGGCATGGACGGCGCCAACGCGATCGAGGCCGTGTTCATCCCGGAGACCTCGCGCGGCACGCTGTGCGTGTCCTCGCAGGTCGGCTGCGGCCTCAACTGCCAGTTCTGCTCGACCGCGACCCAGGGCTTCAACCGCAACCTGTCCACGGCCGAGATCATCGGCCAGGTCTGGGTGGCGGCGCGTCATCTCGGCAACGTGCCGCACCATCAGCGCAAGCTGACCAATGTCGTCATGATGGGCATGGGCGAGCCGCTGCTGAATTTCGACAACGTCGTGCGCGCGATGAGCATCATGCGCGACGACCTCGGTTTCGGCCTCGCCAACAAGCGCGTCACGCTGTCGACGGCCGGTCTGGTGCCGATGATCGACAAGCTGTCGGAAACCAGCGACGTCTCGCTCGCGGTCTCGCTGCACGCGCCGGTCGACGAGCTGCGCACCGAGATCGTGCCGCTCAACAAGAAGTACCCGATTGCCGAGCTGCTGGCCGCGTGCCGGCGCTACGCGGCCAAGCGGCCGCGCACGACGATCACGTTCGAATACACGATGCTCAAGGGCGTCAACGACCTGCCCGAGCACGCGCGCCAGTTGGTCAAGCTGATGCGCACGGTGCCGAGCAAGGTCAATCTGATTCCGTTCAACCCGTTCGCCGGCACGCGCTTCGAGCGCTCCGACGAGGCCACGATCCGCGCGTTCCAGAAGATCCTGCTCGACGCCGGCGTGCTGACGATGGTGCGCCGCACGCGCGGCGACGACATCGACGCCGCCTGCGGCCAGCTCAAGGGGCAGGTGGTCGACCGCACGCGCCGCCAGGCCGAATTCCGGCGCACGCTGGAGCGGGGAGTGGCCGATGCGGCCTAGCCTCCGGCCGGCCCTGATCGCCCTGCTGCTGTGCGGCACGGTCGGCTGCGCCACCAGCGGCGGCGGCGTATCGAACAACAACAACCCGACCAGGAAGCAGGAAGCGGCGCGCACCAACACCGAGCTCGGCCAGCGCTACATGCAGCAGGGGCAGCTCGAACTGGCGATGGAAAAGCTCACGCGCGCGCTCGAGGCCGACGGCGCCTATGCCGACGCGCATACCGTGATCGCGGTGCTCTACGAGCGCATCGGCAATCCGCAGAAGGCCGGCGAGCACTATCGCCGCGCCGCGCAGCTCAAGCCCGACAGCGGCGCCGAGGCGAACAACTACGGCTGGTATCTGTGCAACAACGGCAAGCCGGAAGAAGCCGCGGCGTACTTCGACCGCGCGATCGCCGACCCGTTCTACCGCACGCCGGCGCTGGCGCTCGGCAATGCCGGCATCTGCCTGGCGCGTGCCGGCCGCTACGACGAGGCCGAGCAGAAGCTGCGCGTGGCGCTCGAGCAGGACCAGAACAATACCGAGGCGCTGTTCCAGATGGCTTCGGTGCTCTATGCGCGGCGCGAGTATTTTCGCGCGCGCGCGTTCATGCAGCGCTACGAGGGCATGGCGCGCGCGCGCCCGGAGACGCTGATGCTCGGCCGCAACATCGAACTGCAGCTCGGCAATGCCGACGGCGTCAGGGATTACACCCGCCGCCTGCTGCAGGATTTCCCCAACTCGCAGCAGGCTCGCATGCTGGATGCACCGGGGACGTCGTGACATGAACAACCGGACACTCCCAGGCTCGCGCGGGGATGTCGCAGGGGGGACGCGTGCGCGAGAACGATCCAGCGACGACAACGACAACGGCCAGCTGCCGCTGCACCTGGAGACTGGCCAGGACACAATCGAGAGCACAGGCACAGCAATGGCTATCGAATCGGAAAGTCTTGCGGACGCAACCGGAGTACCGGCGGCGGCGTCTGCTCAGGGGGACATCGACGCCGGTGAGGGTTCGCTGGGGCAGCACCTGCGTGCCGCCCGCGAGGCGAAGGGCTGGACGCGCGATGAGGTCGCGGCACGGTTGAAGCTGCCGGTCCGGCTGATCGCGCGGATCGAGGCCGACGACTATCAGGGCATGACGCAGG
>NZ_DATKFQ010000020.1:0-123081 GCF_035511235.1 Dokdonella sp. | reverse complement strand
GTTCGCACCACATGACCTTGCCGGTCGGCTTCAGATGCAACGAGAGCGTGCGGGCCTCTCCATCGGGCCACTCCACCCGCTCCAGGCGATAGCCGGTCCAGCAGCCCAGCGCCTGCAGCGTCTTGCGATCGAACACGTCCGCCCCCCGACTCTGGCCAAGAAAGCACCAGAATAGGGCCTCAAACGGTCCACGGTTTTCTGCGATGAACCCAAAAAAAACGGCGGGCATCGCTGCCCGCCGCGAGTCGAAAGCGCCCGACCGCAGCCGGACGCCGGAGGAGCCTCAGTACGTCGCCCGCAGGGTCAGCCCCGAGAACGTCGAGTAGGCGTGCACCATGATGTGGTAGGTGCCCGCGCTCGGCGCGTTGATCGTGCAGCTCTCGGTGTTGCCGCTGGCCCAGGAGCGGCAGGTGTAGCTCGAGGTCGTCGGCGCGGTGCCCTGGCGCACGTACAGATCGGCGTCGCCGCTGCCGCCGCTGGTCGTCACGACCAGGCTCGACACGCCGGACGGTACGGTGATCGTGTAGCGCAGCGCATTGCCCTGCGTCGCGGCGAGGCCCGACACCGGCACGCCGTTCTGCAGCACGTTGCCGCCGCTGCCGGCCGTGTAGCTGCCGACCAGACTGACGCCCGAGAACGCCGAGTAGGCGCGCACCGTCACGTAGTAGGTGCCGGCCTGGACGTTGCTGATGTTGCAGGTCTCGTTATTGCCGTTGAGGTACGGCCGGCAGTCGTAGGTGCCGGTGGTCGTGCCCGGCGCGCTGCCGTAACGGACGTAGAGATCGGCATCGCCGCTGCCGCCGGAGATCTGGAAGCTCAGGCCCGTGGCGCCCGCCGGCACGACCATCGTATAGGTCAGCGCCTGCCCGGCCGACGCGGACAGCCCGGTCACCGGCACGCCGTTCTGCAGCACGTTGCCGCCGCCTCCGCTGCTGACGGTCACCGACTGCGTACGCGTATGCGTCGCGCCGTCGTCGTCGGTCACGGTCAGGTTGACGGTGTAGGTGCCCGCCGCGGCGTAGCTGCGGCTGGGGTTGGCCGCGGTCGAGGTGCCGCCGTCGCCGAACGTCCACGCGCGGCCGACGATGCTGCCGTCGCTGTCGGTGGAGGTGTCGGTGAACTGCACGGTCAGGCCGCTGACGGTGTACGTGAAGTTCGCGACCGGCGGTGCGTTGGAACCGCCGCCCATGTCGTTGGCGACCGCCTGCAGCGTGGCCTGCGCATCGATCAGGCCCAGGCCGCAGCCGCCCGAGCACGAACCGGGAATCGGCCGCACGTTGTTCTTGAGGTAGTTCTCGGCCTGGGTGACGGTCAGCGCCGGATTCTTCGAGAACACCAGTGCGCCGAGGCCGGCGACGTGCGGTGCCGCCATCGACGTGCCTTGGTACCAGGCATAGGCTTCGCTGCCCTGCGTGGTGGTACCGGTGTTGAGCGTGGACAGGATGCCGGCATTGGTGCCGCCCTGGCCGCCCGGAGCGGACAGCGTGATGCCGGCGCCGTAGTTGGAATAGGACGCGCGGCTGCCCGAGCGGTTCAGCGCGGCCACCGCGATGACGTTGGCGCAGTTGGCCGGCGAGGCGTTGGAGACGTTGACGTTGTCGTTGCCGGCGGCGACCACGACGATCGCGCCGTTGCTGCGCGCGGTGTTGACCGCGGCCTGGAACGATCCGCACGAACCGCCGCCGCCGAGACTCAGGTTCAGCACCTTGGCCGGATTGGCATTGGCCGCCACGCCGCTGACCGAGCCGCCCGAGGCCCAGACCATCGCGTCGACGATGTCGGACGTGGAGCCGCCGCACTTGCCGAGCACGCGAACCGGTACGACCTTGGCGCCGAACGCGACGCCGGCGACGCCCTTGGCGTTGTTGGCGGCCGCGGCCACCGTGCCGGCGACGTGGGTGCCGTGCCAGCTGGAGTTGGACGCCGGATAGCCGATGCCGCACTCGTTGTTGCCGTACCAGTCGCCTTCGTCGTTGGGATTGCTGTCGCGGCCATTGCCGTCGCGCGCGGTGGTCGAGCTGGAGATGAAGTCGTAGCCGCCGACCGTCTGGCCGGACAGATCGCTGTGTGGCGTGATGCCGGTGTCGATGACCGCGACGCGCACGCCGGTGCCGGTGGCGATGTCCCAGGCGCCCGGCGCGTTGATGCCGGCGGTGGCTTCCCACAGGTCCCACTGGCCGGACCAGTTGGTGTCGTTGGGCGTCAGCGTGGCGCGCATCAGGCGATCGGGCTCGACGTAGGCGACGGCCGGGTTGCGCGCGAACGCGATCATGACCTCGCGCGCCAGGTCGTCGGCGCGCGTCAGGCGCGTGCGCGAACCGTCGATGCGGATCAGCTCGGCACCGGTCGCCAGCGTGCGCACGTGCGCGATCTCCAGTCCCGTCATCGCGGCGACGCGCGCGAAGTCGGCCTGCCGCGACAGCGCCGATCCGCTTTCGGCGGTGCCCTCGGCATAGGTCACGATGAAGCGCGACTCGCTGCCGGGTGCATCGGCGACGGCGAAATTCGCGCGGTCGGCGTAGAGGGCGATCTCCTCGGCGGTGATCTTGACGGCCGCCTGGGCGACGCCGCCGGCAGCCGCGAGCATCATGCAGGCGGCCGCGAGCGCGGTACGGGAAATGCCAATGCTTGTCTTCGACTTCCTCATCAGTTGAATCCTCACCATGTATGGAATCCAGAAGAGCCGCTCGGCGGCTCCGTCATGAGGCTCCGTCCACACCGCAGTCGCATCCGCAGCCGGCCACGCCCCCTATCCCTGTCGTGGCCTGCCGGTCTTGCTGCGACGAAAGCGGTCACCCCGCGCCGCTTCCTGCCCCTAGTCTCCTACTCCGTACGGTCGTGGATGGGACGAAGGTAGCGTGGGGTCCGCGCACCGGATGCGAACTGGTTCAAACTTGCCGATTCATGAAAAAGGGCCGCGCCATCGGCACGGATCTCGCAGCGGCGCGCCGCTGACGCGTCGGAAGGCCCTGCGGAACGATGCGCCCGTTGGCGCCGAACGCGATGCACGGGCGCTGGCGCGCTCCGGGACGGACCGGACGGGCCCTGCCCGATCTTCGCCGCTGCCGGACGCGCCGCTGACACGGGCCTGTGCGTTCGATCCGTGCGCGAACGGCGCGGCGAGCGCGACGCCGCACCGGCGCAGCGCGCGACGAACGCGCCACGATCGCACGCCGCGGCGGCGCGAAAACCGGACGCGCGACGAACGCGCGCTACGAGAAGCGCGCCGGCGAGAACGGCGCCAGATCGAGCGACGGCGCACGGCCGCTCAGCAGCTCGGCGATCAGCTGGCCGGTCACCGCCGACAGCGTGACGCCGAGCATGCCGTGCCCGGTCGCCAGCGTCAGGTTGTCGAGGCCGGGCGCGCGGCCGAGGATCGGCTGATCGTCGGGCGTCATCGGCCGCCAGCCGTACCAGGTCTGCTCGACCGCAGGACCTTCCGGCTCGCGCAGGTACTCGGCCGCGCCGCGGCGCAGCGCGTCGAGCCGCACGCGGTTGAGGCGCGCGTCGTAGCCGGAGAACTCCATCGTGCTGCCGAGCCGGTAGCCGCTGCTCCAGGCGGTCACGCAGACGCTGCGTTCGCGCAGCACCATCGGCAGCGTCGGGCACAGGGCCGGACGCGCGTAGGTGATCGAGTAGCCCTTGCCGGGCTGGATCGGCAGACGCAGGCCGAGCTGGCGCGCCAGCAGCGGCGACCAGGCGCCGAGCGCGAGCACGACCTCGCGGCCGGCGTAGTCGCCGCGCGTGGTGCGCACGCGGCCGATGCGGCGGCCGTCGCGCTCGATCGACTCGATGCGCGCCTCGGTCTCGATGACGCCGCCGGCCTCGCGCACGATGCGCGCGAGCTCGGCGACGTAGCGATCGGGGCGCAGGTGCGCGTCGGCCGGATGGCGGTAGCCGCCGGCCATGCCGGGCAGCAGCGCCGGCTCGCAAGCGGCGAGCGCGGCGCCGTCGAGCCGTTCGACCGGCACGCCGACCGCGCCGAGCGCGTCGAGCAGCCAGGCCGAGGCCTCGAACGCGGCGGCGTCGCGGTAGACGTAGAGCGTGCCGTCGTGGCGATACTCGCAGTCGAGGCGCTGCTCGCGCACGAGACCGGCGATCAGCTCGCACGAACGCAGCAGCAGCGGCGCCTTGAGCGCGGTGCCGCGGTGGAAGTCGTCCCAGTTGCAGCGGCCCGCGAACCCGAACAGCCAGCGCAGCAGCGCCGGATCCGGGCGCGGCCGGATCCGCAGCGGCGCATCGGGCTTGAACAGCCATTTCAATGCGGTGCCGACCAGGCCCGGCATCGGCAGTGGCGGCGCATGGCTCGGCGTCAGCGTGCCGCAGTTGCCGTGCGAGGCACCGTGGCCGGGCTGGCCCTGCTCGAGCACCGTGACCTGGCGCCCCTCGCCGAGCAGGTACCAGGCGCAGGCGAGGCCGATCACGCCGCCGCCGAGGATCAGCACGTCGCCGCCGGCGTTCGCCATCGCGCGTCAGGCCAGCGCCAGCGGCGCCAGCAGCACGTTCCAGTGCACGAGCAACAGCACCATCGCGACCATCGCGGCGACGACGAGCAGATGGCGCAGCTTGCGGCCGAGGCTCCAGGTCCGCGCACGCAGCGCGATCGGCAGGCCGAGCGCGGCCAGCACGCTGAGCAGGGCGGCCACGTAGGCCAGCCCCACCGCAACACGGATCGCCAGGGTCGGATAGGCGCGGATCGCCTGCTCGCCGAGTGCCTGCAACGAGACCAGCGCGACCGCCGATCCGGCGAAGAACGCCAGCCAGGCCAGCGCGGCCAGATTGACCAGCACCGCGCTGCCGCGCCCGGAGCGGGCCAGGCTGCGCTGCGGCCGGCCGGCGCGACGCCAGCTGGTCAGCAGCACGCCGAGGCTCAGCAGCGCAACCGCGGCGGCCGCGGCGGCCAGCGCAGCGGGCGTCGCGAGCACGCCGACGCGCTGCGAGACAGTGTGGCCATAGCCGTTCGCATAGCCGGTCACGCGGCCCTCGGCGTCGCGCAGGAACGCGATCCGCTGGCTGTCCTCGACCGAACGGAACACGTCCTCGCCGTCTGCGACGTAGCGGCGCGCACGCTCGCCGCTGCCGACGATCAGATAGCCCTCGCCGGTCACGCGCACCTCGTCGGCGTCGGTCAGCAGCAGCTTCTCGAGCGTGGTGTGGGCGCGCCGCTCGTCGATGTAGTGACCGGCGTAGCGCTCGGCCTGCGCCGCGAAGCCCGGCGGCGGCAGCGGCGCCGGCGCCGCGGCGGCGCCCTCGACCAGGCGCGCCAGGATCTGCGGCGGTACTTCGCGCACCAGGCGGCGGCCGGTGTCGGTGTTGGCGGCGACGAATACGCCGACACCGGCGTCGGGCAGCACGACCATCGACGCGAACGCGAACAAGGTGGCGCCATCGTGCTCGAGGCTTTCGTAGCGGCCGTACGGGCGCCGGAAGAAGCCGTGTGCGATGCCGCCGACGCCTTCGGCATTGCGAAAGTCGACCTGGCTCATCGTCTGGAACGTGGCCGGCGCCAGGATCGTCGCGCCGTCCAGCGTGCCGCCGCCGATCAGCATGCGCATGTAGCGCGCCATGTCGGCGGCGCTGGCCGATCCGGCGCCGGCGCCGCCACCGTGGCTGATGTACTCGAACGGCTTGGCCGTGTAGCCGCCGTCGGTACGCTCGAAACCGGCCGTCCACAGCGGCACCAGCGCCTCCGGCGCGGCGCGCGGATCGGCCGCCGGCAGCGGCTCGCGGAAGGTCGCATGGCGCATGCCGAGCGGGTCCAGGATCGCGCGCTCGATCTGCCGCTCGAAGCTCTGGCCGGCCACGTTGGCGACCAGCTCGCCGAGCAGGGCGACCGAATAGTTGGAATAGACCGCGTACTGCTCCGGCGCGCGGACCCGGCGCGGACGCCAGGTCCGCAGGTACTCGCGGACCGGCAGCACCTGGTCGGGCGCGAACGCGAACAGGTGGCCGAACGCGCTGTCCTCGAAACCGGCCGTGTGCTCCATCAGATGGCGCACGCGCACCGGCGCATAGCCGTCGTCGGGCAGCTGCAGCTCCGGCGGCAGATAACGATTCGCCTCGGCGTCGAGGTCGAGCCGGCCCTGCTCGACCAGCTGCATCGCGGCGAGGTAGGTGAAGGTCTTGGAGATCGAGCCGAGCCGGAACAGCGTGGTGTCCGGATCGACCGGCCGCGCCGGGTCGAGGCCGGCCAAGCCGTAGCCGCGCAGCAGGCGCACGCCGTCGCGGTCGACGACGGCGACGGCGACGCCGGCGATACCGTCGCGGCGCCGGTACGCATCGACCAGGCCGTCGACATAGGCGCCGAGCGCGTCCGCGGCGGGGGACGGCACGGACGGCGGCAGCGCCTCGGGCCCGTCGGTCGCGGCGCTCGGAGCGGGTTCGATCGGCGCCGCCTGCACCGGCTGCGGCGTCGGCTCGGCCGGCGCCTGCGCCGCGGCCGTACCGGCGCCGGCCAGGAAGGCCGCGAGCGCGAGCAGACAGCCCCGGCTCACGCCGGCAGCGGTCCGCGGCGACACGCTGCGTGGGAGACCGGCAACCGAACTGGCCCGCATGACTGCGCCTCGCGACGATCAAACCGCAAGCGTAGCGCATTCAGCTCCGGCTGCGTTTGGCATGGAGCGTGCTTCGATCCTGGTCGTTCCCCAGGAGGCCGATCGATGACCGTTCCCACGCACGAACTGCTGCTCGCACTGCGCGCGCCCAACTCCGGCTGGCTCGCCGCCGTCGTCTGCGCCCTCGACGAAGCGATGCGCGACCCCGACTTCGGCGAGCCGCAGCGCCTGCTGCTGCGTCGCCTGCTCGAGGCCGAGACGATCCCGGCCGCCGTCGCCGATGCCGCCACCGCGCGCCTGCATGCGTTCGAGAAGGCCGTGCAATCGCTCTACGATTCGATGCTCGATGCGATCCCCGCGGTCGAGACCGAGACCATCGTCGGGCGTCCGAACCTGACAGTTTGCGGCGGTTCGGCTGCGTGACGCGCAGGCCCGCGCCAACCGCGGGCCGCGGAGCGTGAAACCGATCACTTTCGCTGCAGGGCCGCGCAGCGGCCGCCGTGCAGCGATTGACAGGCCTGCAGCGGGACGCGACGGTAGGCCGATGTACGCAACCGCGCCGTCCATCCCGCCCCGCCATGCCGGCCGCCCCGTCACCGCGATGCGGGGCGGACGCTGGCTGCTGATCCTAATCGCCGCGGCGCTGGCCGCCTGCTCGGCCGGCGGCCGCCGCGAGGCTCCGCCGCCGCGCGCCGGCAGCGCGCAGGCCGATGCCGCCAATGCCGTGCTGTTCCGTGCGATCGCATTGGTCGGCACGCCGTACCGCTACGGCGGCAACACGCCGCAGGGCGGCTTCGACTGCAGCGGACTGGTCGGCTACGTGTTCCGCGACGCCGCCGGCGTCGAGCTGCCGCGCAGCTCCCGGCAGATCGCCCAGCTCGGCGGGCGCACGCTCGGCCGCAACCGGCTGCAGGCCGGCGACCTGGTGTTCTTCGCAGCCGGCCGCGAAGTCAGCCACGTCGGCATCTACGTCGGCGAGCAGCGCTTCGTGCACGCGCCCAACAGCGGCGGCACGGTGCGCCTGGACAGCCTCGACGGCGCCTGGTGGCGCGAGCACTTCGTCTACGGCAAGCGCGTGCTGGACTGACGTCGCGGCGCGCGACGCACCGTCACGGCAACGCGACACTGTGCCTCGGCACGGCGATCGATTCGGCCCGGCACCGCGACATGCAGGCGCGGCATTGCGGCGCTCGGGACTGGCGACCGGGTGCGCGACGGCTGCCGCTGCTGCCGCGGGGCCGCCCGATGGCTCAGCCGCGCAGGCGCAGGGCGAGCGTGCGCAGCGTCAGCAGCAGACTGCGCAGCAGCTTGCGCGCATTCTCGTCGATCAGGCGCCCGTGCTCGTCGAACTTCGACGCGGCCTGGCCGAGCAGAACCTCGGGCCGGTTCGCGATCTGCACGTCGAGCCCGAGCGCGAGCTGGCGCAATTGCATCTGCGCGCGCGCGGTGCCGAGCACGCCGGTGCTGGCACCGATCACCGCCATCGCCTTTCCGGCCAGCGCGCTCTGGCCGGACGGCCGCGAGGCCCAGTCCAGCGCGTTCTTGAGCAGGCCCGGAATCGCGTAGTTGTACTCGGGCGTCGCGATCAGCAGCGCATCGGCCGCGCGGATCTGCGCCTTGAAACGCTCGACCGGCGCCGGCAGGCCGGCCGCTTCGACATCGCCGTCGTAGAACGGGATGTCGGCGATCTCGGCCTGCTCCAGCTGCATGTCCGGCGGCAGTTCCTCTGCCGCGGCGCGCATCAGCAGACGGTTGTAGGAGCCCTGGCGCAGACTGGCGACGACGCCGACGACGCGGATCGGATCGGACATGGACGGTTCCTCGGAATGGCGGACCAACGACGGCCCGTTACCCTAGGCGACCGGTCCGGGCCGATAAAGCCGCGCCGGACCGACGGACCTTTCACCGCAGCCGCACAATGTCCGGCAAGCCGCGAGGCGACGCGATCGGCGAGCCATCGAGCGGCGGATCGGATACGGCAGGCGAAACCGCGTCGGCGCGGCGCGCCGACGGAGGACGGCGTACAGGCGCGCGGCATCGCGGATGCCGCACGGAGCGGTGCCGTCAAGCGGGACGGCGCGGTGCGCGCGAGCAGCCGCTGCGCGGCCGCGCAGCGCGGCGAGAGCCGGGCACGGCGCGATCACATGCCCGGCGGATGTTCAGTGCGCGTGGCCGGGGCCGTGCACGTGGCGGTGCGCGATCTCTTCGGGCGTCGCGTCGCGGATCGCGGTGATCTCGATGTCGAACGCGAGCGTGCGGCCGGCCAGCGGATGGTTGACGTCGACGTCGATCACGCTGGTGCCGACCTTGACGACGCTGACCTGGCGATGGCCGCCTTCACGCAGCGCGAGCACGGCGACCGAGCCGGGGCGCAGCTGATGCGCGTTCTGGAAGTATTTCTTCGGCACGCGCTGGATCGAGTCGGCCTGACGCTCGCCGTAGGCCTCGGCCGGCGGCACGCTGACCTCGAAGCGGTCGCCGACGGCATGGCCGATCAGCGCGTTCTCCAGACCCGGGATGATGCCGCCGTGGCCGATCAGCACTTCCAGCGGCTGGCCGCGCTCGCGCGAACCGTCGACCGGATCGCCGTCGGCGCTGACGCTGTAGTGGAAGGCGACGACCTTGTTGTTCTCGACCTGCATGGGACCGTACCGGCAAAAGGGCGCGCGAGTATAGCCCAGGCCCCGCCGGCGATCGCCGCGGCAGACACCGGCTCAGACCGGCGCCGGCACGCGCGCCGCCGCACTCGCCCGGCGCATCCGCGCGTGCAGGCGTGCGCGCTCGGCGGCCAGACGCCGCGCCAGCGCGAGGCGGTCCTCGAGCGCCGCGCTCAGCGTGCGCCGCATCGAGCAGAAGCGCTCGTAGGCCGACAGCACGCGGCGCAGGCGGCGCACCAGCAGCTCGAGCACGATCGCATCGTCGAGCAGGCCGATGATCTGGATGTCGTCGGCGATCAGGTCTTCCGGATCGCTGAAGTAGGCCAGCGTCGCCAGCACCTCCTGGCGCTCGGGCGCCGGCAGCGCCCAGGCCTCGTCCTCGAGCATGACGATCAGGCGCTGCACATGGACCAGACGCTTGCGGATGTAGCTCGGCACCGAGCCGGCGCACAGGCCGTCCAGCGCGTGCTTGGCGCCGTCGATGACGTCCACTTCCTCGACCTGGGCGGCGGTCCGCCGCGAGGCCTCGAGCGCGTGCGCGAGCAGCTCCAGGTCGGCCGGTTCCAGTTCGATCGTGATGCGCATCGGATCAGCCTAGCCGCGCCGCCGAGCCTGCGTCAAAGGCGGATCGTCAGGGCCTGACGCGCCGGTACAGCGTGCTGCGGCTGACACCGAGCCGGCGCGCGGCGGCCGAAACGTTGCCGCCGCAGGCATCGAGTGCGTGCCGCATCGCCGCCTCGGTGAGCGCATGCAGATCGGCGTGGGCATCGGGACTCGCGGGCGGCTGCGGCGGCAGGCGCCGCAGCTCGGCCGGCAGGTGCTCGGGCTCGATCACGGCCGCCGGCGCGAGAATCCGCAGCGCGCGCAGGGTCCCGGTCAGCTGGCGGTAGTTGCCGGGCCAGGGCGCCGCGCACAGCACGTCCAGCGCAGCGTCGCCGATCGCGATGCCGGCCGCCTCGCCGCCGAGCTCGCGCCACAGCCGGCGGATCAGGCCGGCGCGGTCGTCCAGCTCGCGGACCGGCCGCAGCCGCAGCACGTGCTGGGCGATGCGGAAGTACAGATCGGCGCGGAAGCGGCCGGCCTCGACTTCGCTCTGCAGGTCGCGGTGGGTCGCGCAGATGATCGCAAAGTCGACCGGCACCGCCGGTCCGCCGCCGAGCGGCGAAACCGAGCGTTCCTGCAGCACGCGCAGGAAGCGGCTCTGCAAGGCCAGCGGCATGTCGCCGATCTCGTCGAGGAACAGCACGCCGCCATCCGCTTCGCGCAGCAGACCGGGCGCGCCTTCGCGGCGCGCGCCGGTGAACGCGCCGCCGACGTAGCCGAACAGCTCGGCCTCGATCAGGCCCTCCGGAAACGCCGCGCAGTTGATCGCGACCAGACGGCCGTCGCCGCGCCGGCTGCGCCGATGGATCTCGCGCGCGAAGACTTCCTTGCCGGTGCCGGTCTCGCCGATCAGCGCGAACGGCAGATCGGCGTCGAGCAGACGCAGCGCGAGCTCGAGCACGCGGCTCTGCTCGGCGTCGAACAGCGGTGCCGGCGGCGTGCGGACCGCAGCCGGCGCGGCGGTGCCGTGCGGCGCAGCCGCCATCGTCGCGCGCGTGCGCGAACCGCCGCTGCGCAGGCAGGCGTGCAGCGTGGTGCCGGCCTGGCTGCGCAGTTCGACCGGCTCTTCGCCGCGCGGCATCGGCGAGGCGAACAGCTCCGCGTAGCGGCGGCGGCCGAGCTCGTCCCAGGACAGGCCGGTCAGCGCCAGCGCGTGCCGGTTGGCGCCGACGATGCGATCGCCGTCGAACGCCAGCAGGCCCTCGCGCGGAGTGCCGATCAGGCCCGGCACGGCATGCAGGCGCACGACGTGGCCGCCGGCGAAGCTGTGCATGAACAGGCGGTGCTCGATCTGCTCGACCGCGAAGCGCACCATGCCGAGCGCATGCGTGTGATGGACCGAGGCCTCGCCGGACAGGTCGAGCACGCCGGCGAGCTGGCCGGTCGGATCGAGGATCGGCGCGGCCGAGCAGCTGAGCATGCGATGCGGCCGGAAGTAGTGTTCGCCGCCGCGCACCTCGACCGCGCGGCGCTCGACCAGCGCGGTGCCGATCGCATTGGTGCCGATCGCCGTCTCGCTCCACGGCACGCCGGGCCGCAGCGCGACGCGCGCGGCCTTGTCGAGGAAATCGGCATGGCCGAGCGCGTCGAGGATCACGCCATCCGGCGCGGTCAGTACGACGATGCTGCCGGTCGCGCGCGCGTCGGCGTAGAGCGCCTCGACCTCGGGCCGGCACAGCTGCTGCAGGCGCTCGTGGCGCTCCTTGAACTCGCCGAGCGCGGCGCCGGCGGCCGGCTCCACGTGCAGGCGTTCGTCGGCCGAGAGGCCGTGGTCGCGGCAGCGCCGCCACGACTGCAGGATCAGCTCCGGAACCAGGCCGTGCGGCAGCAGGCCGGCGTCGAAGAAGCGGCGGCGCGCGGTCTCGAGGGTGCCGGCGGAAGCGGGTCGTTTCATCGGGTGTCGCAATCTGCGACAGGTGTCCGGGCGGGTGTTCCGATAGACAACACATCGCCCGCGGCGGCGCAAGAGGCCGCCGACGGCGACACCTGCTGCGCCGCAGCGCGTACGACCCGTCGCGCTCGGCAGGGCACGCGCTGGGGTTTGACACGCTGCAGCACGGCGACTGCCAGCGGACGCATGGCACGTTCCCTGCTCCGTCGCTGTCCGTCATCCCGACCCGGCGAGAACCCCATGACCAAGCTCGAACTCCAGCAACTGACCCAGCGTCCGCCGTTCAAGGCGCGCTACGGCAACTTCATCGGCGGCCAGTGGCGCGATCCGATCAACGGCCGCTACTTCCAGAACGTCACGCCGGTCACCGGCCAGCCCTGCGGCGAGATTCCGCGTTCGGACAAGGACGACATCGAAGCCGCGCTCGACGCCGCCCACGCGGCCAAGGATGCCTGGGGCCGCAGCAGTGCCGCCGAGCGCGCCAACCTCCTCAACAAGATCGCCGACCGCATCGAGCAGAACCTGACCTTGCTCGCGCACGCCGAGACCTGGGACAACGGCAAGCCGATCCGCGAGACGCTCAACGCCGACCTGCCGCTGGCGGTGGATCACTTCCGCTATTTCGCCGGCGCGGTGCGCGCGCAGGAAGGCGGCATCAGCGAGATCGACCACGACACCGTCGCCTATCACTTCCACGAGCCGCTCGGTGTGGTCGGCCAGATCATCCCGTGGAATTTCCCGCTGCTGATGGCGGTGTGGAAGCTCGCGCCGGCACTGGCCGCCGGCAACTGCGTGGTGCTCAAGCCCGCCGAGCAGACCCCGGCCAGCATCCTGGTCCTGGTCGAGATCATCGCCGACCTGCTGCCGCCGGGCGTGCTCAACGTCGTCAACGGCTTCGGCCTGGAAGCCGGCAAGCCGCTGGCGTCGAGCCCGCGCATCGCCAAGATCGCCTTCACCGGCGAGACCACGACCGGCCGCCTGATCATGCAGTACGCCTCGCAGAACCTGATCCCGGTCACGCTCGAGCTCGGCGGCAAGTCGCCGAACATCTTCTTCGCGGACGTCATGGCCGAGGACGACAACTTCCTCGACAAGGCGATCGAGGGCTTCGTGATGTTCGCGCTCAACCAGGGCGAGGTCTGCACCTGCCCGAGCCGCGCACTGATCCAGGAGTCGATCTACGACCGCTTCATCGAGAAAGCGCTCGAGCGCGTGGCCGCGATCAGGCTCGGCTCGCCGCTCGATCCGGACACGATGGTCGGCGCGCAGGCCTCCGGCGAGCAGCTGCAGAAGATCCTGGCCTACATCGACATCGGCAGGCAGGAAGGCGCCGAGGTGCTGATCGGCGGCGAGCAGAACGTGCAGGGCGGCGAGCTCGCCGGCGGCTACTACGTCAAGCCGACCGTGTTCAAAGGTCACAACAAGATGCGCATCTTCCAGGAGGAGATCTTCGGCCCGGTGCTGTCGGTGACCACCTTCAAGGACGACGAGGACGCGCTGGCGATCGCCAACGACACGCTGTACGGCCTCGGTGCCGGTGTATGGAGCCGCGACGGCAACCGGGCCTATCGCTTCGGCCGCGCGATCCAGGCCGGCCGCGTCTGGACCAACTGCTATCACGCCTATCCGGCGCATGCCGCGTTCGGCGGCTACAAGCAGTCGGGCATCGGCCGCGAGAACCACAAGATGATGCTCGACCACTACCAGCAGACCAAGAACCTGCTGGTCAGTTACAGCCCGAAGAAGCTCGGCTTCTTCTGAGCGGAGGCCCGCGGCGCCGCGAGCGGCGCCGCGGGCCTCGATCGGTGCCGGTCCGCTGCGCGACATCGGCGGCGGGCAGAGGCGTTCCGCCGCTCCGGACGTCGCCGCGCGCCGCTGCGCGGCCACCTGGCAGCGGCCGCGTCGCCACTGCAGCCGCGTGCACGTGCGGGGCTTCTGCGGGCGACAGGAAAAAATCCTGTCGCATCGCAATATGACGCGAACGGCGCGGCGTCTGCCGTCAGAGCCGCGCCGCGCCGCGTCGGCGTCGCCGGCCCGCAACGGCCCGGAAACGAAACAGTCATGAACGTTTACTGTGCAGGAATCCAACATCGCGCTAACAAGTGCCGATGACGCATGACAGCATGCCGACCCCGCGATTCGGCCCGTGCGCCCGTGCAGTCGATGACTCGCTGCAACACGCGCTGCCGTGGCACATCGCTTGCGTAGAGGACCACCGGGTTCAATCCGAGCCCTTGGGAGGGATCATCCTATGCGTAGTCAGATACAGCACACGGCCTCGACGCGTCCGATTCGCGCCGAGCGCGCCGGTCATTCTTGCGCACTGCGCCATGCGCTGGCACTGGCCGTGACGGCCTTGTGCGCCGCACCGGCCGCGCAGGCGGTCGAGATCGAAGCCGGCGACTGGACGATCGACGTCGGCGGCTTCATCAATGCCTACTACACCGCGACCGACTGCGGCAACGAGATGGTCGGCGGACTCGCGCTGGCGGGGCAAGCGCTCGGCTGCGGCGGCGAGGACAAGCGCACCACGATCGGCAACGGCCTGCTCCCCAATGCACTGGTCACCAAGTTCCGCACCTCGCAGGGCGGCTATGACATCGGCGGCACGATCGCGATCATGGCGCATACCGCGACGTCGAGCTCGATCGATGCCAACAGCGGCGTCGACGTACGCCAGGCGTTCTTCACGATCGGCGACGACCGCATCGGCACGTTCAAGCTCGGCCGCGACTACGGCATCTTCGGCGCCAACGCGATCCTCACCGACATGACCCTGCTCGGCGTCGGCATGCCGATCCAGGCCACCCAGCGCGGCCGCGTCACGCTCGGCCACATCGGTTCGGGCTACAGCTGGCTCGGCAACTACGGCCAGATGACCTGGACCTCGGCACCGGCCGGCGGCTTCGTCTTCAGCGCCGGCCTGATGAGCCCGGTCGACAACGGCATCGACCACGTCTCCAAGTCCGAACCGCAGCTGCAGGCCCAGCTGGCCTGGAGCAACGAGGGCTTCAAGGTCTGGGCCGGTGCCAAGACGCAGCGCTTCCATCCGGCCGAGGACGCCGATCCGGCGCTCGAGGCGTTCACGATGACCGGCGCCGAAGTCGGCGCATCGTTCACGGCCGGCCGTTTCGCGGCGCTGGCCAACGTGCAGAGCGGCAAGGGCCTGGGCATCCTCGCCGACGGCGACCAGGAGGACACCAAGTCGACCAACTGGCTCGCGCAGGGCACGTTCGCGGCGACCGACAAGCTCAAGCTCGGCCTCAACTACGGCGTCAGCCGCAACCGCGACGACGAGCCAGCCACCGGCGGCCTCAAGCAGAACAGCAACGCCACCGCGGGCGCGTACTATGCGCTGACCAGCAGCGTGACGTTCGCGTTCGAACTCAGCCAGACCCGCTCGAAGGGATTCGACGGGGAAACCGTCAAGATGAACGGTGCGTCCTTTGGCGGCATCGTGTTCTTCTGACGCCCCCGCGGTCCGCGGCCGATCCGGCCGCGGACCGACCGCACCGGCACGATCGAGCCCATGACCCCGACTCCGACTCCGTCCCAGGTCACCGCGACGCCGGCGACGCTCACCCTGATCGACCGCCTGCGCGAGCGCCACGGTCCGCTGCTGTTCCACCAGTCCGGCGGCTGCTGCGACGGCTCCTCGCCGATGTGCTATCCGCAGGGCGAGTTCCTGATCGGCGACGCCGACGTCGAGCTCGGCGCGATCGGCGGCGCGCCGTTCTACATCAGCCGGCCGCAATTCGAATACTGGAAGCACACCCAGCTGATCATCGACGTCGTCGAGGGCCGCGGCGGCATGTTCTCGCTCGAGAACGGCGAAGGCGTCCGCTTCCTGGTCCGCTCGCGCCTGTTCGACGACGCCGAGTTCGCGGCGCTGCAGGCGGCCGGCCGGGTCTGAGCGCGCCGCTGCGCGGCGGATCCGGGCGGGCTCAGGGCGTCGCGGGCACGCGCACCTTCAGCGTGGTGCCGTTGATGCCGACCACCTCGACGGTCGCGCCGACCGGCGCATCGACGCCCTCGGCGAGCCAGACCGTATCGCCGACGCGGACCTTGCCGCGGCCGTGGACGATCGCCTCGGCGACGACCAGCTGCCGGCCGAGCATGCGCTCGCCCTTGCGGTTCAACAGCGGCTGATCGTCGCGCTGCTCGGCGGCCGGCCGGATGTACTTCCAGTAGACCACGCAGGTCGCCAGCGACAGCAGCGCGAACGCGATCGCCTGCACGAGCGGCGCCAGATCCGGGAACAGCAGCGTCAGCACGCCCATCAGCGCCGCCGACAGGCCGATCCACAGCAGGAAATAGCCCGGCGCGATGATCTCCGCGCCGATCAGCACCAGGGCCGCGAGCCACCAGCCGTAGTGCAGCGACAGACCGTCGGACAGCCAGTTCATCGTTCACGCTCCTGTAGCGGTGTGTTGAGCCGCGGACGGTGTCCGCAGCCCGGTCGAACCGGGCACGCGATGCCAGCGCGTCCGCTCCGGATCGTTCGCCTGCGCAACGCGATGCCGCTGCGTTTCGTGCATGACGCGTACGGCCGCACGCCCGCCGCTCAACGGACCTGCGGCGGCGGTACGCGGCCCGGCGGCGGTGGCGGCGGTGCGGCCTGCCGGTCGAGCGCGCTGCGCGCGATCTCGGTGATGCCGGCCAGCGAGCCGAGCACGCCGGTCGCCTCGATCGGCAGGATCAGCGTCTTCTGGTTCGGCGCGCTGGCCAGCGCCTGCAGCGCCTCGACGTACTTGTTGGCGACGAAGTAGTTGATCGCGTTGATGTCGCCCTGTGCGATCGCCGCCGACACCATCTCGGTCGCCTTGGCCTCGGCCTGGGCCAGACGCTCGCGCGCCTCGGCCTCGCGGAACGCGGCCTCCTTCTTGCCCTCCGCTTCGAGGATCGCCGACTGCTTCTCGCCGTCGGCCTTGAGGATCGCCGCCTGGCGGAAGCCTTCGGCGTCGAGGATGTTGGCGCGCTTCTCGCGCTCGGCCTTCATCTGCCGCGCCATCGCATCGACCAGATCGCGCGGCGGCGAGATGTCCTTGATCTCGATGCGGTTGACCTTCACGCCCCAGGGATGGGTCGCCTCGTCGACGACGCCGAGCAGCTTGGCGTTGATCGCGTCGCGCTGGCTCAGCGACTCGTCCAGGTCCATCGAGCCGAGCACGGTGCGGATGTTGGTCATGATCAGCGCCAGCGCGGCCTGTTCGAGGTTGGACACCTCGTAGGCGGCCTTGGCGGCGTCGAGCACCTGGTAGAACACCACGCCGTCGACGCGCACGACCGCGTTGTCCTTGGTGATGACGTCCTGCGAGGGCACGTCGAGCACCTGCTCCATCATGTTGATCTTGCGGCCGACGTTCTGGATGATCGGCACCAGCAGATGGAAGCCCGGCGTCAGCGTATGGGTGTACTTGCCCCAGCGTTCGACGGTCCATTCCCAGCCCTGCGGCACGATGCGTACGAGCTTGAACAAGAGGATCGCGGCGAGCGCGACGATCGCGGCTATGACGTACGGCATGGTCGGCTCCTGCGTGACTGTGCGTCACGATAGCAGGCGCGCGTTGCGCGAAAAAGGCGCGATGCAGCGGCGCGAGCGGTGCCCTGCCGATCGGCGGCATGCGATCGGCCGGCGCCGGTACCGGTCGACGCGACCGCCGCCGGAGGCGCGCCTGGAGCGCATTGCGCGCACCGCTCAGTCCGGCTGCGGCAGCAGCAGGCTGACCTCCAGGCCGCCGTCGACGCGATTGGCGAGCTGGACGCGGCCGCCGTGCGCCTCGGCGATCTCGCGCGCCAACGAAAGGCCCAGACCCGATCCGCTGCGCTTGGTCGAATAGAACGGCAGCAGCGCATGGGCCAGCACGGTCTCGCTCATGCCGGGGCCGCGGTCGCGCACGTCGATGCGCAGCTCGCGCCCGGACCGCGACACGCGCAGCTCGACGCCCTCGGGCGGACCGCCCGCCTCGTGCGCATTCTTGAGCAGGTTGATCAGCACCTGCTCGATCTGGGTGCGGTCGAACCAGCCCGGCTCGGCGGGCGGCGGCCCGGCCGGCGTGAATGCGTACTGGGCGGCCAGCGCCTCGAGCAGCGGCGCCCAGGCGACCGCCTGCGGCTGCGGCTGCGGCAGCCGCGCGAAGCGCGCATAGCCCTGGATGAAGGATTCCAGGTGACGCGCGCGGTCCTCGATCGTCTCGAACACCGTCGCCAGGCGCGCGATGTCGCCGCGGCGCGCCAGTTCGCGCCCGGAATGCGACAGCGAACTGATCGGCGCCAGCGAATTGTTGATCTCGTGGCTGATCACGCGGATCACCTTCTTCCACGTCGCCACTTCCTGCCGCGACAGCTCGCGCGTCATCCGCCGCAGCATGACCATGCGATGCGCGCGCCCCTGCAGCTTGAAGTCGCGCTGGGACAGATGGAAGGTTTCCTCCTCGCCGTCGATCTCGGCCGAGAACAGGCGATCCTCGCGATCGGCCAGCGCCGCGCCGAGCTGCTCGGGCGCATCGGCGACGATCGCGTCGAAACGCTCGCCGTTGAGTGCGCGGCCGTGGTTGAGCAGCGCGCGCGCGGCCAGATTGGCGTGGACGACGTGACCGCCCGACTCGATCAGCACCATCGCCGTCGGCGAGTGCTGCACCAGGGTGTCGAGCATCAGCTCGCGCTCGACCAGTCCGCGGCGCTGCTCGCGCAGCACCTGGCCGAGCTGGTTGTGCGCGGCGACCAGATCGCCCATCTCGTCGCGGCGGCGATCGGCGATCGAGAAGCTGAAGTCGCCGTCGCGGAACGCGACCGCGCTGCCGGACAGGGCGCGAATCAGCTCGACCACCGGCCGCGCCATCAGCCGCGCCGCCAGCATCGCGACCGGCAGCACCACGGCGAATGCGACCACTGCGGCGGCCCAGGGCAGCGGCAGCCAGACCAGCAGCGCGGCGGTCAGGCCCGCGGCCAGCGCGGCCGCGGACGCCATCGCCGCGGCGAGCTTACCCTCGAGCGACAGGAGGCGCATGGCGGACCTGGCCTTCGCCGCGCACGATCGTGCGCTCGATCGTCAGCGCCTCCAGCCCCATCGGGCCGTAGGCATGCAGGCGCGTGGTCGAGATGCCGATCTCGGCGCCGAGGCCGAGCTCGCCGCCGTCGCTGAAGCGCGAGGAGGCGTTGATCATGACGACCGCCGAGCGCAGTGCGCGCTCGAAGCGGCGCGCCGCGTCCGCATCGGCGGTCGCGATGACCTCGGTATGGTCCGATCCGTAGCGGCGGATGTGGGCGATCGCCATGTCGAGATCGTCGACGATGCGCACGGCGAGGATCAGGTCCAGGTACTCGGCCGCGTAGTCGTCCTCGTCCGCGGCGGCGACGTCCACATCGACCGCGCGCGTGCGCTCGCAGCCGCGCACCGCGACGCCGTGCGCACGCAGCGCGGCCAGTGCGCGCGGCACGAACGCGGCCGCGACGTCGCGGTGCACCAGCAGCGTCTCGAGCGCATTGCAGGCCGAAGGACGCGTCGTCTTGCCGTCGATCAGCAGTGCCAGCGCGAGATCCAGATCGGCCGCGGCGTCGACGTAGAGATGGCATACGCCCTTGTAGTGCTTGATGACCGGCACCCGCGCGTGCTCGGCGACGAAGCGGATCAGGCCTTCGCCGCCGCGCGGAATCACCAGGTCGAGCAGGTCCTCGGCCTGCACCAGCTCGCGGATGCGGTCGCGCTCGGGCTCGTCGATGAAGCTCAGCGCCGCGCGCGGCACGCCGGCCGCGTCGAGCGCGCCGTGCAGCGCCGCGACGATCGCCAGATTCGACGCGCGCGCCTCGCTGCCGCCGCGCAGCACGACCGCGTTGCCGGCCTTCAGGCACAGGCTGGCGGCATCGGCGGTCACGTTCGGACGCGCCTCGTAGATCATCGCGATCACGCCAAGCGGGATGCGCACGCGCTCGACGCGGATGCCGTTGGGGCGGATCTCGCTGCGCGTGACGACGCCGACCGGATCGGGCAGGCCGGCGACCTCCTCGACCGCATCGGCAACTGACGCGAGCCGGCCCGGATCGAGCCGCAGGCGATCGACCAGGGCCGCCGCGCGGCCTTGCTCGCGTGCCGCCTCGACGTCGTGCGCATTGGCGGCGAGGATCGGGTCGGCGGCTGCGCGCAATGCCGCAGCCATCGCGCGCAGCAGGCCGGCACGCTGGCCGGCATCGAGCGCGGCGACCGCGATGGCGGCCTCGCGCGCGGCGATCAGCCGGTCGCGCAGCGGAACGGTGGCGGACGCGGGCGCGCTCATGCCAGCGCCAGATCGTCGCGATGGACGATCTCCGGTCCGTAGCTGAAGCCCAGGCGCGCGCCGATCTCCTCGCTGCGCGCGCCGATCAGCGCACGGATCTCGCTGGCGCCGTACTGGGCGACGCCGCGCGCGACCGCGCGCACGCCGCGGCGGCTCGACACGCCGATCTCGACGACGTCGCCGCGCACGAACTCGCCGCTGACCTCGACCACGCCGCGCGGCAGCAGCGAGGCGCCGCGCTCGGCCAGCGCGCGCGCGGCACCGGCGTCGATGCAGACGCGGCCGGCCGCCAGCGGCGCGTTGCGCAGCCAGGTCTTGCGCGCGCCGGGCCGGCTGCGCGAGGCGGCGACCAGGGTGCCGACCAGGCGGTCGCGCGCGAATGCGTCGATCGAGCGCGCCGAGGTGCCGTTGACGATCGCGGTCGGGATGCCGGCGTCGGCGGCGCGCGCGGCGGCGTCGAGCTTGGTCGCCATGCCGCCGGTGCCGACCGCGCTGCCGGCGGCGCCGGCCATCGCGCGCACCGTCGGCGTGATCCGGGCAACGCGATGCAGCGGCCGCGCATCCGGATGACGGCGCGGATCGGCGTCGTAGAGGCCGTCGATGTCGGTCAGCAGCACGACCAGGTCGGCGCCGATCACCATCGCCACGTGCGCGGCCAGATTGTCGTTGTCGCCGAGCTTGAGCTCGTCGACCGAGACGGTGTCGTTCTCGTTGATGATCGGCACCACGCCCATCGCGAGCAGCGCGCGCAGCGTGCTGCGCGCATTGAGATAGCGCTTGCGGCTGCGCAGGTCGTCGTGGGTCAGCAGCACCTGCGCGACCGGCCGGTCGAAGAAGCGCTGCCACAGCGCAACGACGCTGGTCTGCCCGACCGCGGCCAGCGCCTGGCGCGCCGACAGCGCGCCGGCATCGGGCATGCGCGCCTGCAGCAGCGCGCGGCCGGCGGCGACCGCGCCGGAGGAGACGATCAGCACCTCGCGGCCGCTCTCGATCAGGCCGGCCAGCGCGTGGCCGATGCGCAGGGCGTGGCGCGTGCTGACGCCGCCCGGGCCGGTCAGCAGGCTGCTACCGATCTTGACGACGACGCGCCGCCAGGACGGCAGCCGCTGCTCACGGAACGCGGAAGGAGTCGAAACGGTGGTCATCGCGGGGCACGGGCCGGAAACGCCACGAAGCCTACGCGAGGAACGCTCCGCGCGAAACGGGCAGCGGCCGCAGGCCGCGGCGGCGCCGCGCGCGCGGCGCAAAGTCGCCAGCTCAGCCGCCGTAGCTGATCCGGTACAGGGCCCCGGCCAGATCGTCGGAGACCAGCAGCGAGCCGTCGGGCATCACCTGCACGTCGACCGGCCGGCCCTGCGCCTGCTCGTTCTTCTGGAAGCCGTCGACCAGCGGCTCGTAGCCGACGATGTGGTCGCCGTCGAGGCGCGCGGCCATGACGCGGTAGCCGGACTTCTTGGAGCGGTTCCACGAGCCGTGCTCGGCGACGATCAGCGCGTTGCGATACGCCGCCGGGAACTGCGTGCCGGTGTAGAAGCGCAGGCCGAGCGCGGCGACGTGCGCGCCGAGCACGCGCACCGGCGCGACGAAGTCCTTGCAGGCCTTGCCGGCACCGAACTCCGGATCGGGCAGGTCGCCCTGGTGGCAGTACGGGTAGCCGTAGTGGGCGCCGCGGCGGTCGACGCGGTTGATCTCGTCGCCGGGCCCGTCGTCGCCGAGCATGTCGCGGCCGTTGTCGGTGAACCACAGCCTGCCGGTGGCCGGATGCCAGGCCAGGCCGACGCTGTTGCGCACGCCGAGGGCCACGTCCTCGCGGCCGCTGCCATCGGCGTTCATGCGCACGATCTTGGCGTAGTCGTCGCCGCGGTCGCAGATGTTGCACGGCGCGCCGATCGGCACGTAGAGCTTGCCGTCGGGCCCGAACGCGATGAATTTCCAGCCGTGATGCTTGTCCTTCGGGAACGCGTCGCTGACCAGCTCGGGCTTCGGCGGCTTGGCCAGGTCGCGCTCGACGTCGCGCAGCACGACGATGCGGTCGATCGCCGAGACGTACAGATCGCCGTCGTGGAACGCGACGCCGACCGGCTGCTCCAGCCCGCTGGCGACGACGTACACACGGCCGCCGCGGCGGCCGTCCTCGGCCGGCTCGACCGCGTAGACCTTGCCGGCCTGGCGCGAGCCGACGAAGACCGTGCCGCGCGCGCCGAGCGCGATCGCGCGCGCATCCGGCACCCGGTCCGACCACAGCTCGATGCGGAAGCCCGGCGCCAGCTGCAGCGTGTCGAGCGCCGCGGCAGCCTGCACCGGCGGGACGGCGGCGGCGAGCGCGGCAGCGCCGGCCAAGACCGCGGCACCGAGGCGGCGCGCGAGCGAAAGAACGGGACGCATCATGGCAGGCTCCTGCAGGTCTCGGGACGGATGATCCCGGACTGTGCCACGGCGATCCTGGCCGGCGCGCGAACGGCCCCGCGCGGCGGCGCCGGAACGTCCGCGCGACCGGCCGGGCGCGGTCCGTCCCGGGCGCAGCGGCGCCCGGAAAAAACGCCGGGGTCCGGTGCTATAGTCCCGGCCATGTCCGCCACCGACCCCACCCAGACGCAACTGGCCGAGATCACCGAGCGCGTCGATCGCCTGGTGGAGCTGTGCCGGCGGCTGAGCGAGGAGAATCGCGTGCTGCGGCAGAGCCAGGAACACCTGGCGTCCGAGCGCGCGCAGTTGCTCGCGCGCAACGAGCAGGCGCGCAGCCGGGTCGAGGCGATGATCCTGCGCCTCAAATCGCTGGAGCAGTAGGACCCGATGAGCGAACCGGTCACCGTCCGCATCCTCGATCGCGAGTTCCTGATCGCCTGCACGCCCGAGGAACGGCCCGGCCTGATCGCGGCCGCCGCCTATCTCGACGGCAAGATGCGCGAGATGCGCAGCCGCAGCAGCGCGCTCGGCATGGACCGCATCGCGGTGCTGGCCGGCCTCAACATCGCGCACGAACTGCTGAACCAGCAGCGCAGCAGCGCCAGTCGTGAAGATCAGCTGGCTCAGGATCTGCGTTCGCTCAAATCGAGGCTTGATGCCGCTTTCCCCGGGTCACTACAATAGACCCCGGTGTCCTCTGCAGTGTGCGATCGCGCACCTTACATATTGCCTTGCTCCTATTGAACGACTCCGGGACGACCACGCAGCTGCCGGTGCGCATGTCCGCCACGAGCGGAAAGCCTGAAGGCGCTGCCGACTCTTCCCACCTGATCCTTTGGATCAAGGTCGTTTGATGCGCACCGCCACAGCGCGGAGGACGCCACCCCTCTTCCCGCCTGCGACGCGATGAACACCGCCGACGATCGACAGGCCCTGCGCAGCCGTCTGCGCGAACGCCGCTCCGCGCTGAGTCCGCGCGAGCGCATCGCCGCCGCCGACGCGCTGGCGCAACAGCTGCACCAGCTGCCCGACTTCCTGACCGACGTGCGCATCGCCGGCTATTGGGCCGTCGACGGCGAGCTGTCGCTGCACGCGCTGCTGCCGGGCCTGCGCGAACGCGGCCAGCAGTACCACCTGCCGGTCGTGCACGCCGACCGCCGCCTGCGCTTCGCGCCATGGTCGGCCGGCACCGCGGTGGCACCGAACCGCTACGGCATCCCCGAACCGCAGGTCGACGCGCAGGCCCTGCTGCCGCCGCACCGGCTCGACCTGGTCCTGGTGCCGCTGCTCGGCTTCGACCGCCGCGGCGGCCGCCTCGGCTACGGCGGCGGCTGGTACGACCGCAGCTTCGCCTGGCTGCGCGAGCGCACCGAGCCGGCCGATACGCTGCTGGTCGGCGTCGCCCATTCGGTGCAGGAGCTGCCCGCGATCGCCCCGGCGCCGTGGGACGTCCCGCTCGACTACGTCGCCACCGAACGCGAACTGATCGCCTGCTGGCCCGAGGAAACGCCGTGAGCCGCTACTGGCTGATGAAGTCCGAACCAGAAGAATTCTCGATCGACGACCTCGAGCGCGTCGGCGTCGAGCCGTGGAGCGGCGTGCGCAACTACCAGGCGCGCAACTTCATGCGCGACGGCATGCGCATCGGCGACGGCATCCTGTTCTATCACTCCAACTGCGCCGAACCGGGTGTCGCCGGCCTGGCCGAGGTCAGGAGCGAGGCCTATCCGGACCCGACCCAGTTCGAGCGCCGCAGCGACTACTACGACCCGGCCAGCACGCGCGAGTCGCCGCGCTGGCTGCTGGTCGACGTCGGCTTCCGGCGCAAGCTCGAGCGCGTCGTCACGCTGACCGAACTCAAGGACCGCGACGAGCTCGGCGATTTCGCGCTGACCCGGCGCGGCAACCGCCTGTCGGTGCTGCCGGTCACGCGCGCGCAGTGGGACTTCATCCTGTCGCTCGAGAAGAAGGGGACGCCATGAACACGATCCAGAACGAAGGCAAGCGCCTGGCCGGACGCGCGGCGATGCGCTACGTCGAACCCGGCAGCGTCGTCGGCGTCGGCACCGGCTCGACGGTCGGCTACTTCATCGAGGCGCTGGCCGAGCGCCGCCACGACATCGAGGGCGCGGTCTCCAGCTCCGAGCAGTCCACGCGCCTGCTGCTCGAACACGGCATTCCGGTGCTCGATCTCAACGCGACCGGCGAGCTGCCGCTCTACGTCGACGGCGCCGACGAATGCGATCCGCACAAGCGCCTGATCAAGGGCGGCGGCGGCGCCCTGACGCGCGAGAAGATCATCGCCGCCGCGTCGCGGCGCTTCGTCTGCATCATCGATCCGGCCAAGCGCGTGGACGTACTCGGGCGCTTTCCGCTGCCGGTCGAGGTGATCCCGATGGCGCGCAGCCACGTCGCCCGTGCGATCGTCGCGCGCGGCGGCCAGCCGGTCTGGCGCGACGGCGTCGTGACCGACAACGGCAACTGGATCCTCGACGTGCACCACTGGTCGATCACCGATCCGGTCGCGCTGGAGACCGAGCTCAACCAGATCGCCGGCGTGGTCTGCGTCGGACTGTTCGCGCGCCGGCCGGCCGACGTCGTGCTGATCGGCGATCGCGAGATGGACTGAACGGGGCGCCGGCGCCGGATCGCGCGCGCCTGTCCGCTCAGCGACCGCCCGGACCGGGCGCCGCGCCGCGTTCGACCGAACGGCCCTCGGCGGCCCAGCCCGGATAGTCGCCTTCCAGATACGCCACGTCGAAACCGGCCGCCTCGAGCGAGGCGCCGGCCAGCCGTGCGCGCCGGCCGCTGCGGCAGTACAGCACGATCTCGCGCGGCGCGCCGAGCTCGCCCAGACGCGCCGGCACCTGGTCGTGCGGAATCGTCAGCGCGCCGGGCAGCCGGCCTTCGCCGAATTCCTCGGCGCTGCGCACGTCGAGCACGGTCGGCGGCGCCGGTCCGTCCAGACGCGCCGCCAGGGCCTCGGCCGAGATCGTCTTCTCGGCCGCCGCCGACGGCCCCGGCGCGCCGAACACCGCTGCCACCGACATCACCACCGTCATCACTGCGGTCAGACCTCGCATCACCGGACTCCTCGCACGCGGCCTGCGCCGGATGCGTCACAATAGGGCCTGACACTATACGGCAGCGCGCCGGCGACCGGCCGCCCTGCCCGATCGACTTTCCGCCCGCCTTCGCTGCCGATGATCGCCACCGACTCGCATGACTCCATCCGCGCCGTGCTCTGGCAGGGCGACCATCTGCGCCTGCTCGACCAGCGCCGCCTGCCGTTCGAGGAGACCGCGATCGACTGCCGCAGCGCCGATGAGGTCGCCCAGGCGATCACCGATCTGGTCGTGCGCGGCGCGCCGGCGATCGGCATCGCCGCGGCCTGGGGCGTCGTGCTGGCGGCGCGCCAGGATCCGGGCACGCTGCCGGCCGCGCTGGAGCGGCTGCGCGCGGCGCGGCCGACCGCGGTCAATCTGATGTGGGCACTGGACCGCATGAAGCGCGCGATCGCCGACGGCGCCGATGCCGACGCGCTGGCGGCCGAGGCGCAGGCGATCCAGGACGAGGACCTCGCCGCCAACCGCCACATGGGCGAGCTCGGCGCGGCGCAGTTCGGCGACGCGCCGGTCGGCGTGCTGACCCATTGCAACACCGGCTCGCTGGCGACCGCCGGCTACGGCACCGCGCTCGGCGTGATCCGCGCCGGCTACGCGCAAGGCCGGATCGCGCGCGTCTATGCCGGCGAGACGCGACCCTGGCTGCAGGGCGCGCGGCTGACGATGTGGGAGCTGACCCGCGACGCGATCCCGGCCACGCTGATCGCCGACTCGGCCGCCGCGCACCTGATGAAATCCGGCGCGATCGACTGGGTCGTGGTCGGCGCCGACCGCATCGCCGCCAACGGCGACACCGCCAACAAGATCGGCACCTACCAGCTCGCGATCGCGGCGCGCCACCATGGCGTGCGCTTCATGGTCGTCGCGCCGTCCTCGACGGTCGACCTGACCACGCCGACCGGCGAGGCGATCGAGATCGAGCTGCGCGCCGCGACCGAGCTGCTCGGCTACGGCGGGCAGCGCACCGTGGTCGACGGCGCCCAGGCCTGGAATCCGGTCTTCGACGTCACGCCGGCCGAGCTGATCGACGTCATCGTGACCGAGCGCGGCGTCGTCGAGCAGCCGGCGCGCCACGGCATGGCCGGCCTGTATGCGGCCGGCGCCGCTTGAAGCGCGCATGCCGGCATGACGCCCACCACGGCAGCGAACCGCGGCGATGAGGTCTGAGCTCGATCCGCGCATGCGGCGGGCCGCGGCCGTGCGCGTGCTGGTGCTGTTCGCGGTCGGCGGCGTGATCGGCTTCGTCATCGACGCGGCGATCGTGCAGGTGCTGGTCAAGTGGAGCGGCTGGAATCCCTACGCGACGCGCCTGCTGTCGTTCCTGGTCGCTGCGACCGGCACCTGGCTGTTCAACCGCACCTATACGTTCAGCGCCGACCGCCGCTACGGGCTGTTCGGCGAATGGGCACGCTACCTGCTCGCGATGAGCGGCGGCTTTGCGGTCAACTACGGCACGTATTCGTTCCTGGTGTTCCACCATCCGGCGATCCGCGAGCAGCCGGTGATCGCGGTCGCGGCCGGCTCGCTGGCCGGCATGGTCGTCAACTTCGTGTCGTCGCGGTTCTGGATCTTCCGCAAGCGGCGGCCGGAGGGCGATACGTCCTTGCCGCCGCCGTGAGCGCCGATACTCAGCGGTCGGCGTAGCGCAGCTTCTCGATCACGCAGGGCTTCATCAGCTCGGTACGCGCGGCCGGGTCGGACGGCAGGTTCAGCGGAAAGATCAGCCAGCTGAATACCGGATCGCGGCCGCCGTTGGTGGCCGTCGGCTCGAACTTCAGATGCGCGCCGATGCTGAGCGCGAGCTTGGCCAGATCCGGCCCCTCCGGCACGATGCGCTGCACCTTGACCGAACGGGTGCTGCCGGTGCCGTCGACGACGAACGACACCGTCGCGCAGGTCGGCACGTCCATGCCCTTGCCGAACATCGGCGCGTCGCCCTGCACCGATTCGTTGACGAGCACCCAGTACTTGGCCAGATCGTCCGGCGCGACCACGCGCGGCTGCCGCTGCGCGGACGCCGCGGCGGACGCGAGCGCCAGCGTCGCGACGGCGGCGAACGCGAGCGGGCGGCGGATCGGGGAAGAACGGGACATGACCTGCTCCGGCGCAAAAAAACGAGAGCGCGATTGTAGCGCTTCGCGATGCGGCGGCCGCGCGCTTCGTGCGTGCGTCGAGCCGCCGTTCAGAGGTCGCCGAGGCCTTCGGCCAGCCCGTCCGGACCGACCCGCAGCAGCTTGAGCGTATTGGTGCCGCCGAGCTGGCCGGTGTGGTCGCCGGTGGTCAGGATCACGCGATCGCCTTCGGCCAGCAGGCCCAGGCCGAACAGGTGCTGGATCGCCGCGCGCGCGGCCTGCATCGGCCCGACGTTCTGCGGGTCGAAATCGATCGGATAGACGTCGCGATACAGCAGCATGCGACGCCGCGAGGCGGCATGCCGCGACAGCGCGAAGATCGGCACGCTCGAGCGATGCCGCGACAGCCAGCGCGCGGTCTCGCCCGATTCGGTCAAGGCGATGATCGCGCGCGGACCGACGCGCCCGGCCAGCACCATCGCGGCCAGCGCGATCGCCTGATCGGTGCGCTCGATCGTCGCCGCGCGCGGCCCGAGGTCCTCCTGCGGCTCGAACTGGCGCTCGGCACCGAGGCATACGCGGCGCATCGCGGCGACCGCCTTGTCCGGATGACGGCCGGCGGCGGTCTCCTGCGACAGCATCACGGTGTCGGTGCCGTCGATCACCGCATTGGCGACGTCGAGCACCTCGGCCCGCGTCGGAATCGGCGACTCGACCATCGACTGCATCATCTGCGTGGCGGTGATGACGATGCGGTTGCGCTCGAGCGTCTCGCGGATGATCTTCTTCTGCAGGCCCGGCAGCTCGGCATCGCCGATCTCGACGCCGAGGTCGCCGCGCGCGACCATGACCACCTCGCTGGCGTCGATGATCTCGCCGAGCACGCCGATCGCCTCGGTGCGCTCGATCTTCGCGACCAGGGCCGCCGAGCCGCCGGCCTCGCGCAACAAGGCGCGCGCCTGGTCCATGTCCTGGGCATTCTTGACGAACGACACCGCGAGGAAGTCCACGCCGATCGAGGCGGCCAGGCGGATGTCGGCGCGGTCCTTGTCCGACAGCGCCGCGACGCTGAGGCCACCGCCCATGCGGTTGATGCCCTTGCGGTCCGACAGCCGTCCGCCGACGGTCACCCGGCAGCGGATCTCCTGATCGGCTACCGCGGCGACCTCGAGCGCGATCAGGCCGTCGTCGAGCAGCAGCACGTCGCCGGGAATGACGTCGCGCCACAGGTCGTGGTAGCCGACGCCGACGCGGTGGCGGTCGCCGGCCGGCGCGTCGGGCCGGCAGTCGAGCGTGAACGAATCGCCGGCCTCCAGATCGACGCTGCCGGCCGCGAAGCGCTCGACGCGGATCTTGGGGCCCTGCAGATCGCCGAGGATCGCCACCTCGCGCCCGAGCGCCGCGGCGGCCGCACGGACCGCTTCGGCGCGCGCGCGATGATCGTCCGGCTGGCCGTGCGAGAAGTTGAGCCGGACCACGTCGACGCCCTCGGAGAGGATGCGTTCGAGCATCGACGGCGCATCCGTCGCCGGCCCGAGCGTGGCGATGATCTTCGTGCGGCGCAGTTGCGTCGTCATGCGGCAGCATTCCTCTATCGCGCGGGATCGCGCCCAAACCTAGCACAGCGCCGTGACCGGCCGGACCGCTGCGCGCTCTTGCCGCGGTCGGGCGCGCCGCCGAGGGCGCGGACTGCACCGGCCGCCGCGCAGGGCGCCGAGCGCCGCGCCCGACCGGCCCCTCCGGAGGGCGGCCGGCTCGATGGCGGTGGCCGGCCGCGGCACCGATCGGCGCCGGCGGACGACGACCGCCGGCCGCCCTGGGCGTCGCGACAATTTGCCGTCCTGGAAATGAGCTGCGATGCAGCAATATGGATCGCGAGAAGTTTGTTTATTCGCGAAACAGCGCTCATTCTGACAATGGTGCATAGCACCAAAATCAACGAGCCACGCGATGTCCGCCTTTCCGCATCGAGGAGACGTTCCATGAACATCGTCAAGCCCCTGGCCGCATCGATCGGCCTGCTCTGCGCCGGCGCCGTGCAGGCCGCACCGCTGGCGTCCGACATCCCGGCCATGGCGACCGCGCAGGTGCGCAAGGTGGTCCAGGTCGGCGACGACGTGATCGTCGTCAGCCTGGTCGCAGCCGACGGCCAGACCCGCGCCGACAACGTCGGCATCACGCGCTACGGCGCCGACGGCACCCCGGTCGCCTGGCGCAGCGCCGGTGCCTGGAATCCGGGCGGCGGCGCCGCGATCGTGTTCCCGAACAGCGCCTGGCACTTCACCGCGATCCGCGACGTGCAGGTGTTCAAAGATCATCTGTGGGTGCTGGCCGACTCGGCAGTGGTCGACGGCGACGGCGCCAGTCGGCGCAGCACCGACATCCTGACGTTCAGCACCGCCGGCGAGTTCAAGGGCGGCCACTTCAACGTGATCCATCCCGGTCCGTCGCAGGACGTGATCGGCGCCGGCATGGCGTTCAAGGCCGCGGCCGACGGCGAGGGCGCCGACCGTCTGCTGGTCGTCGCCGGCTGTCCCGAGGACGGCCAGTCGGGCGACCGGCTGTGCCTGCAGCGCTTCCTGCTGAGCACGCGCGAGGACTGGTATCCGTCGTTCGCCGGCGACGGTTCGACGCAGACGCGCTGGACCCTCACCGACCGCGGCGTCGCCTCGACCGCGCCGCGCTGAGCGGCGGTCCGGCCGCGAGGCGCGCGCCTCGCTGACGGCACGCGGCGGACTTCGGTCCGCCGCGTGTTTCCGCTCGCGCTACCCGGTTGCGCGAGGCGCGCCAGCCGAGCAGCGCCGCGGCCAGCAACACGCCGCCGCGAGCAGGAACGCCGCACCCGGCAGCGCCAGAGCCGAATCGACGTCGACCGACATCGCAAACCCAGCCGAAGCATAGCGGCGAGAGCCCGCGGCAACGCTGGCCACGCTCATGTTGGCCCCCTGCAGCTGGCCTGATCGCTCTCGAACACGCGCTGCATCACCAGCGACAGCAAGGTCGGCGTCGCCCGTTCCCTCAGCCCGGCGACGCGCGGCTGGCGCGTGTCACCGGGCGTCAGGCGATGCCAGCAAGCTGGCGCAGCGCCTGCTCGAAGACCTCGGGCGGCTGCCCGCCGCTGATCAGGTGACGTTCCTGGAGGATCACCGCCGGTACCGAGCGGATGCCGCGCTCGGCGTAATAGGCCTCGCGCTCGCGGACCTCGGCCGCGTAACGGTCCGATCCGAGGACGTCGCGCACCGTCTGCGCGTCGATGCCGGACGCGACCGCCAGGCGCGCCAGCGTCGCCGGCGCGGCGATGTCCTCGCCTTCGGTGAAATAGGCCTTCAGCAGCGCATGGGCGAAGGTGCGCGCGGTGTCCGGGCCGATCTGCGCGGCCGCGCGCAGCAGCCGGTGCGCATCGAACGTCGCGACGATCCGCGTACGCGGCCCGAACGCGAAACCCACCGCTGCGCCGCGTGCGGCGATCGCAGCCTGGTTGCGCGCGATTTCGGCCGGCGAGATGCCGTACTTGCGCACCAGATGCTCGACCAGATCCTCGCCGTCCGGGCCGAGACCCGGATTCAGCTCGAACGGCTGGAAATGCAGATCGACGGCGACCGCATCGCCGACGCGCTCGATCGCGCGTTCGAGCGCGTGCAGGCCGATCGCGCACCACGGGCAGACCGGATCGAGCACGACATCGATCCGCACGCGGACGGGAATATCGGTGACGGACATCGGGTGATCGCCTCGGCGGAGCGGCACCGCGCCGCGACGGTCCCGCTATGGGGGCGCCGGATGCGCGATCAACCGGCGCGCTCAACCGGGCGCGTCGCCGGCGGCCGGCCGCATGCAGCGCGCCCGAAGTCACGGCTGACGAACGCCGCGGTGGACGCATGCGAAGCGGCGCGGATCGAGGGCGCTCCCTCGCACATCGCAGCGCGCAGCACCGGCCTCCGCCGCGGGCCTGGACGCACGCTGCGTGCCGGGGCACCGCGTCAGACGCGGCGACTCGGCCCGGCGCACCGGACGCACGCCTCGGCGCGCCCGCGCTCAGCCGCGCCGCAGCAGCGTGCGCAGCTCGATCAGCGCGGCATTGGCGCGCGAGACGTAGTTGGCGAGCACCAGCGAGTGGTTCGCGAAGAATCCGTACGGCGAACCATTGAGAATCATCGGACTCCAGATGCGGTGCTGCGCCTCCTCCAGCTCGCGGATCACCTGCTCGAGGCTGGCGACCGCGTTCTTGTCGCGCAGGACCGGTCCGAAGTCGATCGCGATCGCCTCGAGCTGCTCGCGCAGCGCCCAGGTGTAGCCGCGCGCCTCGTAGAAGTTGTCGTCGATCTTCAGCCACGGCGTCTTGACCAGCAGCGGGCCGCCCGACGTCGCCGCGCCGTCGCCGGGATCGCCCAGGCTGGTTTCCAGTCGCACCTGACCGACGCTGGCCGACAGGCGCTGCGACAGCGAGCCGAGGCGGCCGGACGCGACCTGCAGATAGTCGGCCAGATTGTCGGCACGCGCGAAGAACTGCGCATTGCCGCGGCCCGGATCGGCCAGGCGGGTGGCATAGCTTTCGACCAGCTTGATCGCCTTGCGGTACTGGCCCTCCGAACTCGGCAGCAGCCAACGGTCGTTCGGCGAGCTGAACAGCGGATCGGCCTCCTGCAGGTCCTTGTCCTCGGCCGACTGGCTCTGCGAGCGGCTGAAATCGTTGCGCAGCGCGCGCGCCAGATCGCGCGTCGCGGTGAGCACGCCGAATTCCCAGTTGGGCACGTTGTCCATCAGCACGCCGGGCGGCAGCTTGTCGTTGCTGAGATAGCCGCCGCGCTTGTCGAGCAGGGTCTCGGCCGAGCGGATCAGCGTGGCGACGGTGACGTAGCCGGTGGCGAGCGACTGGCCGGGCTGCAGGCGCGCCTGTGCCGAGGGCGCCACATCGAAACGGGCCGGCTCGTGGTCCCACCAGATCATCAGCGCGATGATCGCCAGCGCGTAGACCGCGAGCAGGATCAGGAGCGGGCGCAGCCAACGGAACCGGCGAGACGGAACGGTCGATTGCATCGAACACCTCCGGACATGTCGCGAGAAGAAGGACAGACTAGCAGACCGCCACCGTGGCGAGGCCTGTACGGCCGGCGCCGGCGAGGCCAGCCGAGTCGGCGCTGCCAAGGCGGCTGCGTGCCGCCGGCTGGTCGACGGATCCTGCGCATTCGGCCGCCCATCCGGCGTAACGGCGGCGCCGGCGACCGGATGCCGGCGCCGTGGCGCAGATCGGGCGAACGCTCGTACGGCAGCGCACGCGATCTCGCCGCATCCGGTCACCTTGCCAGTGAAGTCGCACCGGACGAACCCGCCGCCGGCTGCGACCGATCCCCGGCGGCGCCCGGCCCGGCGATCCGGCGGGCGCCGCGCCGCTCAGACCACGTTCGCCGCTGCCGGCTCGCCCTTGCGGCCGAGATTCTCGAGCATCGTGCCCAGATCCTCGGCATGCTCCTCCTCGACCGCGAGGATTTCCTCGAGCATGCGCCGCGTCGTCGGATCGTCGTCGCCGAGGTACCGGATGATCTCGCGGTAGCTGTCGATCGCGATGCGCTCGGCGACCAGGTCTTCCTTGATCATCTCGATCAGATCGCGGCCTTCGACGTACTCGGAATGACTGCGCGTCAGCAGACCCTCCGGCGAGAAATTCGGGGCGCCGTCGAGCTGGGTGATCCGCTCGGCGATCCGGTCGGCGTGCTCCTGCTCCTCGCCGGCGTGCTCGAGAAACTCGGCGGCGACGCTCTTGGCGTGGATGCCCGAGGCCATGTAGTAGTGGTACTTGTAGCGCAGCACGCAGACGATCTCGGTCGCCAGCGCCTCGTTGAGCAGTTTGATGACGGTCTGGCGATCGGCCGAATAGCCGGCGGTCACCGCGCCCTGCTCGATGTGCTCGCGCGCACGCCTGCGGATCGTCTCGATGTCGGTGAGAAACGGCTTCTCGCCGGCCGCCGGACTTCGATTCGGTTGCGATGCCATACCTGCCTCCTGGGTGGGTGGGGTCGCGCCGCCGTAGGACCGGTCGGTCGGGCCGGACGCGTTCAGGCACGTTAATCCGCCACGCGCGAAAGGAACGTGAACGGGCGGCGCGATCGCGCGCGTGCCGCGCCGGCACCGCGGATGCGATTGCGCGCTTCGTCGGCGTCGCGCGCGCGGGCTCTGCCGCCCGCGCGGCCGTGAGGAGTGCCGCCGGCCGGATCAGTCCGGCCGGTAGATCTCGCCGCCCTGCGCGCGGAACTCGGCCGCCTTGGCCGCCATCGCCTCGTCGACCTGCGCGGCCGTGCCGTGCTCCTTGGCGTAGTCGCGCACATCCTGGGTGATCTTCATCGAGCAGAACTTCGGCCCGCACATCGAGCAGAAATGCGCAGTCTTGTGCGCGTCCTTGGGCAGGGTCTCGTCGTGGAACTCCTTGGCCTTCTCCGGATCGAGGCCGAGGTTGAACTGGTCCTGCCAGCGGAACTCGAAGCGCGCCTTGCTGAGCGCGTTGTCGCGCGCCTGCGCGGCCGGATGGCCCTTGCCGAGGTCGGCGGCGTGGGCGGCCAGCTTGTAGGTGATGATGCCGTCGCGCACGTCCTGCTTGTCGGGCAGGCCCAGGTGCTCCTTCGGCGTCACGTAGCAGAGCATCGCCGTGCCGTACCAGCCGATCATCGCCGCGCCGATCGCGCTGGTGATGTGGTCGTAGCCGGGCGCGATGTCGGTGGTCAGCGGCCCCAGCGTGTAGAACGGCGCCTCGTGGCACTTCTCGAGCTGGCGCTCCATGTTCTCCTTGATCAGTTGCATCGGCACGTGGCCGGGGCCCTCGATCATGACCTGCACATCGTGCTTCCAGGCGACCTGGGTCAGCTCGCCGAGCGTGTCGAGCTCGGCGAACTGCGCGGCGTCGTTGGCGTCGGCGATCGAGCCGGGACGCAGGCCGTCGCCGAGCGAGAACGCGACGTCGTAGGCCTTCATGATCTCGCAGATCTCCTCGAAACGTTCGTAGAGGAAGCTCTCGCGATGATGGGCCAGGCACCACTTGGCCATGATCGAGCCGCCGCGCGAGACGATGCCGGTGACGCGGCCGGCGGTCAGCGGAATGAACGGCAGGCGCACGCCGGCGTGGATCGTGAAGTAGTCCACGCCCTGCTCGGCCTGCTCGATCAGCGTGTCGCGGAACAGCGCCCAGGTCAGGTCCTCGGCGACGCCGCCGACCTTCTCGAGCGCCTGGTAGATCGGCACCGTGCCGATCGGCACCGGCGAGTTGCGGATGATCCACTCGCGCGTCTCGTGGATGTGGCGGCCGGTCGACAGGTCCATCACCGTGTCGGCGCCCCAGCGGATCGCCCAGACCATCTTCTCGACCTCCTCGGCGATCGAGCTGGTCACGGCCGAGTTGCCGATGTTGGCGTTGATCTTCACGAGGAAGTTGCGGCCGATGATCATCGGCTCGCTCTCGGGATGGTTGATGTTGTTCGGGATGATCGCGCGGCCGCGCGCGATCTCCGCGCGCACGAACTCCGGCGTGATGATCTTCGGGATCGCCGCGCCGAAGCTCTGCCCGGGGTGCTGCTTGAGCAGGTGCATCTCGCCGATCGCCTCGAGCCGCTGGTTCTCGCGGATCGCGACGTACTCCATCTCCGGCGTGACGATGCCGCGCCGCGCGTAGTGCATCTGGCTGACGTTGGCGCCGGCGCGCGCGACGCGCGGCTTGGGCACGTGCGGGAAGCGCACCGCGTCGAGCTGCGGCGCGGTCGCGTGCCGCCGCGTGAACGGCGAGCTGAAATCGGCCAGGCGCACGGTGTCGGCGCGCTCCTCGATCCAGGCCGCGCGCAGCGCCGGCAGCCCGGACACCAGGTCGACGCGGTAGTCCGGATCGGTGTACGGACCGGAGGTGTCGTAGACCGTGAACGGCGCATTCGACTCGGCGCCGAACAGGCTCGGCGTGTCGGCCAGCGCGATCTCGCGCATCGGCACGCGCAGGTCGCCGCGCGAGCCTTCGACGTAGATCTTGCGCGAGCCGGGAATCGGCCGCGTCACGGTTTCGGAAAGGGCTTCGGCCTGGCGCAGCAGCGGGGCGGGAACGGCGTTCATCGGCGATGCGTCCTGTCTGGGAGGCGCGCGCCGGCGGACGGCACGCAGGGAGACGACACGAGGACGAAGCCGGGGCGCCGGCGACGGTGCGACCCGTGCCGGCGAAGACTCCCTACACCGGTGCTAACCGGATCAGGTTCGAAGGGACTCTCTCAGCCGGCCTGCGCCGGCACCCCCGCTTCTCGAGCCGCATTCAACCACGAGCGGCGCCGCGAAGGAACCGGCGCGGTCCCCGCCGGCACCCTTCATCCTTCCATCGCGAATAAGCGATATACTCCGCGACCTTCAATGCCCACCGAGGGGCGCTGCGACCGTCGCTCCGCCGACGACCAGGCTCGGTGAGCCGTCCCTTTCAAACCGCGCCTGCCGATCGCACGGAGTTTTCCCGATGAACGCTGTCGTCAAGAACACCCCCAGCCAGGACTACAAGGTCGCCGACATCGCGCTGGCCGACTGGGGCCGCAAGGAAATCGACATCGCCGAGCACGAGATGCCGGGCCTGATGTCGATCCGCAAGAAGTACGCCGCCACTGCACCGCTCAAGGGCGTGCGCGTGACCGGATCGCTGCACATGACGATCCAGACCGCGGTGCTGATCGAAACGCTCAAGGACATCGGCGCCGACGTGCGCTGGGCCTCGTGCAACATCTTCTCGACCCAGGACCACGCCGCCGCCGCGATCGCCGCCACCGGTACGCCGGTGTTCGCGTGGAAGGGCGAGACGCTCGAGGAGTACTGGGACTGCACGCTCGACGCGCTGAGCTTCCCGGACGGCGCCGGCGGCTTCCTCGGCCCGCAGCTCGTCGTCGACGACGGCGGCGACGTGACCTTGCTGATCCACAAGGGCTACGAGCTCGAGAACGGCGGCACCTGGGTCGACACGCCCTCGTCGAACCACGAGGAGCAGGTCATCAAGAACCTGCTCAAGCGCGTCGCCAAGGAGCGCCCGGGCTTCTGGGGCCGCGTCGTCAAGGACTGGAAGGGCGTCTCCGAGGAGACCACGACCGGCGTGCACCGTCTCTACCAGCTGGCCCAGGCCGGCAAGCTGCTGGTGCCGGCGATCAACGTCAACGACTCGGTCACCAAGAGCAAGTTCGACAACCTCTATGGCTGCCGCGAGTCGCTGGCCGATGGTCTCAAGCGCGCGATGGACGTGATGCTGGCCGGCAAGGTCGCGGTGGTCTGCGGCTACGGCGACGTCGGCAAGGGCTCGGCGCACAGCCTGCGCGCCTACGGCGCACGCGTCGTGGTCACCGAGATCGACCCGATCAACGCGCTGCAGGCGGCGATGGAAGGCTTCGAGGTCAACACCGTCGAGAGCACGCTCGGCGTCGGCGACATCTACGTCACCACGACCGGCAACAAGGACGTGCTGACGCTCGCGCACATGCAGCAGATGAAGGACCAGGCGATCATCTGCAACATCGGCCACTTCGACAACGAGATCCAGGTCGACGCGCTGAACACCTCCGGCGCGGTGCGCCTGAACATCAAGCCGCAGGTCGACAAGTACACGTTCGGCGACGGCCGCTCGATCTTCCTGCTGGCCGAGGGCCGCCTGGTCAACCTCGGCTGCGCGACCGGCCATCCGAGCTTCGTGATGTCCAACTCGTTCTCGAACCAGACGCTGGCGCAGATCGACCTGTGGGCCAACAAGGACTTCTACGATCCGAAGGTCTACATCCTGCCGAAGAAGCTCGACGAGGAAGTCGCGCGTCTGCACCTGGAGAAGATCGGCGTCAAGCTGACGCGCCTGACCGCCGAGCAGGCCGACTACCTCGGCGTGCCGGTCGAAGGCCCGTACAAGCCCGACCATTACCGCTACTGACCGGTCCGGTCGCGGGTCCGGCCCTTCGCCGGACCCGCTCACCGATCGGTACGGGACCGCACGGATCCGGCGCCTTTCAGGTCCGGTCGCTGGACGCGGCGAGGCGTCGTATCCTGCGCTGCGACGCCTGTTTTCCGTCGTTCGCCAGGGGGCATACGATGATCGATCCGCTGCTGACGCTCCGCCGATTCCATTGCGTCGCCACGACCGGCCCCGGCCGGCGAGGCCGTTCCGCCGCGCACGTCCATGTGCGTACGGGCCGCGCCGTTCCGTGCCGCCCCGAGGAGGCCTGAGCATGCGCAGCGACGACCAGATCGTCTTCGACGAAGCACGTCAGCTGATCCGCGACGGCGACTTCGGCGGCGCACTGATTCCGCTCGAGGCGCTGATCGCGGTACATCCGCGTTCGGCCGCGCTGCGCTGGCATCGCAGCCGCTGCCTGCGCGCGCTGGACCGCGACGCGGAGGCGGTCGCCGATCTCGACACGGTGCTCGCGCTCAGGCCCGACTACGTGCCGGCCCTGGTCGCGCGCGCCGAGCTGGCAGAAGCCGAGGACGCCGGCGACGAAGCCATCGCGCTGCTGCGGCGCGCGCACGCGATCGACGCCGGCGATGCCGATGTCGCGTTCCGGCTGGCCCTGCTGCTGGCCGATCAGGCCGAGGCGCCCGACGAGGCGATCGCCCTGCTGACGCGTGCGATCGCGACCGACCCGAGCCGGCAGGAGGCCTGGCGTCTGCGCGCCGACCTGCGCCACCGCCTGGCATCGGCGCCGGCCGATGACGCGGACGTCGTCGGCGATCCGCTCGGCATGCGCTACGACCGGACGCAGCTCGAGGCCGCGCTGGCCGACTACCAGGCCGCCGCCGCGATCGCCGACGACCTGCGCGTGGACCTGCGCATCGCCGACGTCGCGCAGCGGCTGGGCCGTTACGAGGAGGCGGTCGTGCACGGCGACGCGGTCCTGGCGCGTCTGGCCGTCGACGATCCGGTGCGCCCGCACGTGCAGGAGCTGCGCGACCGCGCGGCCGCCGGTCCGGACGGCGAACGCGAGCACTACGCGCGGATGATCGAGGCGGCGCTCGGCGAGGCCGGCGGCGCCGACCGCAGCTTGCAGGACGATGTGGCGCACGCGGCCCTGCGCCATGCGGCCGACCAGATCCGCAAGGGCGCCGATCTCTCCTCCGCACTGGAGACCTCGGTGCCGGAGTCGCCGGACGACGCCAGCGCGGCCTACATCGCCCATCAGATCCACAACCTCGCCCACGAACCGCCGCCGGGTCTCGAGCCGGCCCTCGCCAGCGAGTTCCCGGGCTACCAGCAACGCCACCTAGCCGCCGTGCGCCGCACGATCGAGCCGCTCGGCTACGTCCATCTGACCGATGCGGAGGCGAAGAATCTCGGCCAGACGCTCGGCCAGCGCGTGCTGATCGGGCTCTACGTGCATCCGCAGTACGGCACCGCCGCCGCCTATGCGATGCGTCCGAAATGGCCGGGCCTGCTCGGCTTCCTGGCCCTCTTGCTGACCGGCAAGTGGCGCGCGCAGCGCATGCTCGAATGCGTATCGCGCTTCGCCGACGGTACGTTCCTCGCGACGCGCGAGGCCGGCGCCGACGTGTTCGACTACGCCGCCGCCGAGTCGTTCCACCTCGAGAAGCTCGCCGACGGCAGCGGTCCGCGCGCGGTCGCCGAGCGCCACGCGGCGCGCGTGCGCGAGCGTCTGGCCGACCTGCCCGGATCGGCCGTCGACGTGCCGACGACGCTCGACGCGATCGAGGGGCAGTGGATCGAGTCGAACCAGCTCAAGGCCGAGTACCGCCGTTCGATCGACTACGTGACCGACGCCGAGCTGCGCGGTCTGCTCGGCAAGCACTACGACCGCTATGCCGAGAAGGTCCGCGCCAGGCTCGCCCTGATGACCACCGAGTGACGCCCCCCATGCCCCCGATCAGTTTCGAGTTCTTCCCGCCCAAGACCGACGAGCAGCGCGCGACGCTGGAGAAGACCGTCGCCGCGCTGCAGCCGCGGCGGCCGCAATACGTCTCGATGACGTTCGGCGCGGGCGGCTCGACGCTGAGCTACACGCTGGAGGCCGTGCGCGACCTGCTGGGCCACGGTCTGGACGCCGCGCCGCATCTGTCGTGCATGGGCGGCAGCCGCGCCGAGATCCGCGAGCTGATCCAGAGCTACCGCGCACTCGGCGTGAAGCGCATCGTCGCGCTGCGCGGCGACCTGCCGTCGGGCATGGCGAGCTTCGGCGACCTGCGCTATGCCAGCGATCTGGTGGAGTTCATCCGGGCCGAGAGCGGCGACCATTTCCACATCGAGGTGGCCTGCTATCCCGAAGTGCATCCGCAAGCCGCCGATGCGCATGCCGACCTGCTGCACTTCAAGCGCAAGATCGATGCCGGCGCGAACGGCGCGATCACGCAGTACTTCTATAATCCCGACGGCTATTTCCGTTTCGTCGAGGCGGCGCAGCGGCTCGGCGTGGACGCGCCGATCGTGCCGGGCATCATGCCGATCTCGAACTTCTCGCAGCTCAAGCGCTTCTCGGAACTGTGCGGCGCGGAGATTCCGCGCTGGCTCGCCAAACGGCTGGCCGCGTACGCCGACGACGCCGACGCGATCCGCGAGTTCAGTTCCGACGTCGTGGCGGACCTGTGCCGCACCCTGCTCGAACGCGGCGCGCCGGGCCTGCACTTCTACACGCTCAATCGGGCCCGGCCGACACTGTCGGTGCTCGACCGGCTCGGCGCGCTCGACTGAGCCGGCGCATGCGCGCCGTCCTGACGCTCGCGGCGCTGCTGCTGGCCGGCGCGGCGGCGGCCGAGGACGCCGCGGTGCGCCGCTGCATCGGTCCCGATGGACGCAAGGTCTTCACCGACCGGCGCTGCGAGGATGCGCTCGCCGGCGGCGCGGCCGATGCCGTGCCGGATGGTGCGACGGCGTCGGCGCGCGCCGGCGACTGCACCGACTCGCCTGCCGACCTGCGCAACCGTCTGGCGCGCGCCTGGCGCCAAGGCAATCCGATCGAACTCAGCGGCCTCATCCTCTGGGACGGCCACGGCGCGCAGGCCGCGCGTGCCGAACTCGAAATGCTGGCGGCGCAGCTGCGCGAACCGCTGCTGGCGGCCGAGCTGGTGCCGTTCGACGCCGAATCGGCCGAGCTGACGGTCCGCGCCGGCACCCGGACGATCTGGACGCGCACCTGGCGGCTGCAGCGCGTGCTCGGCTGCTGGTGGCTGATTCCCTGACACGCGGCGCTGTCCGTACGGCGCTGCGGCCGCGGCGTTGATGCCGAATCGGAAAGCTTCTTTTTCCCGCGCCCCGGCCCCGCCGTCGGCCGGGCCGCTATCATGGCCGTTCGAGCTTCTTCGCCCCTTCGAGGACCCCCGATGAGCGTTTCCTACCCCGAATTCGTCTGGCAGAACGGCGCGATCAAGCCCTGGGCGCAGGCCACCGTCCACATCATGGCGCATGCCCTGCACTACGGCTCCTCGGTCTTCGAAGGCATCCGCAGCTATCCGACGCCGGACGGCCAGGCGATCTTCCGCCTGACCGACCACATCAAGCGGCTGTTCCAGTCAGCCAAGATCTACGACATCGAGATCCCGTACACGATCGAGCAGATCAACGCGGCCTGCCGCGAGGTGATCAAGGCCAACCAGCTCGAGCGCGCGTATCTGCGTCCGTTCGCGTTCCGTGGACTCGGCGGCTTCGGCCTGTCGGCCGATACGCCGACCGAGGTGGCTGTGGCGTGCTGGAACATGGGCGCGTATCTGGGCGCCGACGTGCTCGAGAAGGGCATCGACGCCTGCGTGTCGAGCTGGCAGCGCTTCGCGCCGAACACGATTCCGGCCGGCGCCAAGGCCGGCGGCAACTATCTGTCGGGCCAGCTGGTCGCGCGCGAGGCGCGCCGCCTCGGTTTCGGCGAGGGTATCGCGCTGGCCTCGACCGGCCTGCTCAGCGAGGGCGCCGGCGAGAACCTGTTCCTGGTCTTCGACGGCGCGCTGCACACCACGCCGGTCAGCGCCGCGCTGCTGAACGGCATCACGCGCAATACGCTGATCACGCTCGCGCGCGAGGCCGGCATCGAGGTCGTCGAACGCGACCTGCCGCGCGAGTATCTGTATCTGTGCGACGAGCTGTTCATGTGCGGCACCGCCGCCGAGATCACGCCGATCCGCTCGGTCGACGGCAAGCCGGTCGGCGACGGCACGGTCGGCGCGACGACGCGGCGCATGCAGCAGCTGTTCTTCGGCCTGTTCGACGGCAGCACGCATGACCGTTGGGGCTGGCTCGAGCCGGTCGGCTGAAGCCAGACGCAGGACGGGCGGCCGCTCGGCCGCCCGTCGAGTCCGCTACGTCGAGTCTCCTACGAGCAAAGACACCTCGACGCGGCCGACCACGAGGGGGACATCGGCATCGGCGACGCGGCGGCGACCGCCCGCCGCCGGCTCGATCAGCGGCGATCGAACTGCAGCACCGCGACCGCGCCGCCCTGCGGCCGCGGCGCCAGCGACACCGTCCAGCCGTACAGCTCGCACAGACGCAGCACGATCGCCAGCCCGAGTCCGGCGCCCTTGCCGCCGGCATCGCCGCGCACGCCGCGCTGAAACAGCCGCTGCGCGTCCTCGGCCTTGATTCCCGGCCCGGTGTCCTCGACCGCGACGCGGCCGTGGCCGACCACGACGGTCACCTCGCCCTGCTGCGTGTACTTGAACGCGTTGCCGATCAGGTTGCTGAGCGCGACCGCGACCACCGAGGACGGTGCCGACACGGTGATCGGCTCCTCGTTGACGACGTGCACCTGGACCGGCTTGCTGCCCAGGTGCGGCCGGTTGACGTCGACCACCTGCTCGACGACGCGACCGACGTCGGTGATCTCGCCATTGGACGGCCCGCGCCGTTCGCGCCGCGACAGCAGCAGCAGCGCATCGGTCAGTTCGGTCGACTGGCGCACCGCGCGCTCGATCCGCTTCATGCGGTCGCGCGCCTTGTCCGGCAGCTCGGACGCCAGCAGCAGCTCGGTCGTCGTCGCGATGACCGCCAGCGGCGTGCGCAGTTCGTGGCTGACGTCGGCGTTGAACTCGCGGTCGCGCTCGACCAGGTCGGTCAGGCGATCGGCGTAGTCGTCGAGCGCGCGCGCCAGCTGGCCGACCTCGTCGTCGGCGAAATGCGGCGCAAGCGGCTCGCGCAGGCCGGTGCGCTGGAAGCGCTCGAGCCGCGCGGCCAGGTCGCTGACCGGACTCATCACGCGGACCGACAGCCAGCGCCCGATCAGCCACGACAGCACGATGAAGCACAGCACGACGCCGGCCAGCACGACCAGCAGCTGCTGCGCGCTGAGCTTCTGCGCGCCGACGTCGAAGCGCAGAAAGGCCCAGTATTCGTCGGACTTGTAGACGGCCAGCTTGTACGAGCGCAGCTTGCCGTCGCCGTCGAAGTCGGCGATGTCGTAGACGCCGGTGCCGTACTTCTGCGCGTCGAACGGGACGTTCGCGAACTTGCGCGCGCTGTAGATCTCCGCATCGAACAGCGAGATCTTGTAGGCCGCGTCCGGCGACGGATTCTGCCGCTTGAACTCGACGAAGTTCGCGACTTCGCGCAGCAGGGTCCGGTTGATCAGCTGGTCCTCGAGCCGCGCGCGCATGTACAGGCTGGCGACCGCGAACAGGGCCGTCAGACCCAGGCCGAACACCGTGAACGAGATGATGATGCGGCTGCGCAGCCTACGCCGGTACCGCATCCGGATCGACCATGCGGTAACCGATGCCGTGGCGGGTCTGGATCAGCGGCTTGTCGAACGGCTTGTCGATCGCCACGCGCAGACCGTGGATGTGCACGCGCAGCGAGTCGCTGTCGGGCAGCTCCTCGCCCCAGACCCGGGTTTCCAGATCCTGACGCGTCACCACGGCCGGCGAGGCCTCCATCAGTGCCTGCAGCAGCTTGAGGCCGATCGGGTTGAGCTGGATCGACTTGCCCTCGCGGACGACGACCAGCGTGTCGAGGTTGAAGGTCAGGTCGGCGACCTGCAGCAGGCGGCTCTTGGGCCCCTTGCCGCGACGGCCGAGCACCTCGATGCGCGCCGACAGCTCCTGCAGCGCGAACGGCTTGACCATGTAGTCGTCGGCACCGGCCTCGAAGCCGACCAGCTTGTTCTCGAGCGCGTCGCGCGCGGTCAGCATCAGGATCGGCGTCTGCCGGCGCGCGTCCTGGCGCAGCTTGCGGCAGACCTCCAGACCGTCCATGCCGGGCAGGCCGATGTCGAGCACGATGACGTCGAAATCGTTGACGACGGCCAGATGCAGGCCGGTCACGCCGTCGCCGGCGAAATCCACGACGTGTCCCTTGTCGGCCAGAAAATCGCCGACATTCGCGGCGATGTCGCTATTGTCTTCAATGACGAGTATGCGCATGGGCAGGAGAATAGCCGGAGGTCGTGGGCTGTGGATAGACCGCCGCGCCGGAGCGGAGTTTCCCGCGGGCCGCAGCGCGTGCACGACACGAGAATGCAGCAAAAGAAATGGCCCAAGGAAGCGCCATTGGGGGAACGCGCTTCGCTTGGGCCGAATAAAGCTACTGCCCCGATTACCGTAATCGACCCGTCGCTGATGAAGTGAAGCGTCGGGCCACGACTACAGTGGGTGGACTGTAAGGAGAAACGGCTTAAATGGCCGTTAAGTGCGCTTCAGCGTTGCGTTAACCGGCCGCGCCGCGCAGAACCAGGAAGGCGTCGGCGGTCAGCAGCTCGCTGCCGCGCATGAACTCGACGGTCGTCTCGACCGGCGTCCACGGCCGGCAGATGCGCGTGCCGGTACGCGACTGGCACGGCACCTCGATGCGCGTCTCGATCAGGCGCGGCTCGCTGCCGTCGGGCACGAACACCGGACGGACCACTGCGCGGCGATCGAGCAGAGGGCCCTCGCGCTCGAACTGCCACAGCTTGACCTCGCGGCGCGCCTGGACCGCGAGCGGACTGAACGGATCGCCGCGGACCACGCGCGAGCCGAGCACGCGGCCCTGATCGGTGAGGTGCAGCTCGAGCTCGACCGGCTGTATCCCATCGGCGAACGCCTCGCCCGAGGCCATCAGGTCCGGCGTCGCCCAGACCGCCTGGCCGGATCCGGCTGCGACCTGCGCCTCGGTATCCGCGCTCGGAGCCGCGGCCGAGGACTCGAGCTGCAGCGTCGGCCATTCCGCCGCGATACCGGCTGCAGCGGCCTGCGGCGCTGCCGAGACCGGCGCTGCAGCCGCCGCGGCAGCGGCCGGAGCCGGAGCACCGCTCCCGGGCAGCGTCGCCGCCACCGTCGAGTCCGCATCCGCCGGCGGCGCTGCGACGGGCTCAGCCGTGTCGGCTTCGGTCGCCGCCAGCTCCGGTATGACGATGTTGAACGCGACCGGCTCGGCGGCGACGTCGAAATCGGCGGCGATCCGCAGCGAGGCGAACGGCAGCGGCCGCGCGGCCGCGACCTCGACGGCCGGGCCGGTTCCGGCAGTGCGCCCGCGATCGACCGCGGTCACGACGACGGCCAGCAGCGCCGCCACCGCGATGCCCTGCAGCAGCGACGGGCGCAGCGCGGCGGGCCGGTGGTCCGACTCGATGATGCCGACGATCCGGCGCACGCGATCGAGCAGATGGCCGCCGGTCGCGGCCAGCGTCAGCCGCGCCGGGCGCTGCCGCCATTCCTCGAGCTCCGCCAGGGTGCGCGCATACAGATACGGTTCGTGCCGCGTCGAACGCAGCACCAACCGGTCGCAGCACAGCTCGCGGTCGTTGCGGACCTCCTGCGAGATCCAGTGCACGACCGGGTGATAGAACAGCAGGGTCTCGACGACGGCCTGCAGCAGGTTGGCCCAGTGGTCGAAACGGCGCAGATGTCCGACCTCGTGGGCGAGGATCAGCTCGAGCTGCTGGCGCGGGAAGCGCAGCACCAGGGCCGCCGGCAGCAGGATCACCGGACGGAACCAGCCGGCCAGGGTCGGCGTGTCGATGCGGTCGGTGACCCGTACGCGCAGGTCGCGCAGATAGCCGAGCTTGGCGGCCAGCGTGCGGCCCATGCGCTGCAGCTCGGGATCGAGAATCGCATGGAAGCGCACGACGCGATCGAGGCTGCGCCACTGCTGGAAGCTGCGCAGCGCCATCACCAGTACGCCGGAGAGCCAGAGGGCCACCAGCCAGGACAAGGCCTGCCCGGACAGCCCGGGCTGTACCGCTCGCGCGGCGCCGACCGCGAACCCGGAGGCCACTGCCATGGCTGCGGCAGGAGCGGGCCCGGCATCCTGCGCGCCGAGTATCAGCAGGCAGGTCGCGATCGGACACAGCGCCGCCAGCACGATCGCGCCCATGCCGCATGCGTAGCGCAGTTCCGGGTTCGATTCGCGCGCCAGCCGCCTCGCGCCGAGATAGGCGACACCGATCAGTGCGCCCTGCCACAGGAAGTGCAGCAGAGACCAACCGAGCGCATGGACCAGCGTCAGCCAGTCGAACGGCGGCAACGCGTTCACCGCGATCGACGCTCCATCTGGTCGAGCAGCGCGCGGATCTCGTCGAGTTCCTCTCGTGTCGCGCGCGGCTTGCCGCCGAGAGCCTGCAATACCAGCTGCGAGGAAGACCCGTCGAACACGCGCTGCACGATGTCGCTCAGGAACCGCTTCTGCGTGCGCTGCTTGTCGACGGCGGCGCGGTAGACGTGGGCCCGCTGGGAATCGTCGCGTTCGACCAGACCCTTCACGTGCATGATCTGCAGCAGTTTCAGGGCGGTCGTGTAGCCGACACCGTCTCCGCCGTGCAGGGCCTCGTGGACGTCGCGGACCGTGGAGGGTCCGTTGTCCCAGAGGACGCCCAGGATGCTGAGCTCGGCCTCGGTCGGCTTGGGTGGATCAAGGCGCTTTCGCACGAAGCTTGGTTCCCCGATTGAAACAAGCACTTAACGGATCGATGCGCCCAAGCGTATGCCAAGTTCCGGGCGGCGTCCACTCGGGCCGATCCATCCCTTTTTCGATGGTGCGTGGAGCTGCCGAAGCCCGCGAACAGCGCGCGGGCCTCGGCACGGGCCGGGCTTCCTCAGAAACCGCCGCCGGGACGCATGCCTTCCTGGTTCTGGTGGCCGGTCGTCTGGCGACGATAGGCCTCGCGCGAGTCCTCGCGCGCCTTGGCGATCTCACGCTTGGTCTGGCAGACCTTTTCCTTGCGGTTGGAGCCGGCGATCTTGCGGTACTCGCAGACGAGCTGCTGGTCGTCGTAGCCGACGAGGATCGAATTGGCCTCTTCCTGGGCGTTCATCAGCTGGACCTTTTCCTGGTCGTTCATCGCATCGAGCGAACCCTTGCGCTGCAGCAGGCTGCCGATGAAGTCCAGCTGTGCGTCGACCTTCTGACGGTTGGCGGCGCTGATGTTGCCGTAGCGTCCACCGGCCTGCATGTCCTTGCGGACCTCGGCGGCCTGGGCGGCGAAGGCTTCGGGCGTGGTGGCGGCGATGGCGTTCTCGGTATTGCTCTTGCGCGCGGCGAAAGCCGGGGCCGACACCGCGATCAGCGCGGCCAGACCCAATGAAATGACTCGAAACGACATGGAAACTCTCCTGACAGAAATATGCGACATCTCTTGAACGAGTGACCGGGACAGCCCCCGACTGCCGGCGCAGGTCCATTGCGCTTACGGCTGCTACGGCGGGCCCGATGCCGGACGCGACGATGCGCTACCCCAGAATCCGGACTCGGCCATCGTAGGACCGGTTCGCGACGGCTGTCAACGACAATCTTCGTAGATGTCAAGTGCGCGCGCGCCGCGCGGATTTGCCCGGTGCCGGCGTGGCGCCGGCCTCGATGTGACGGATGACACTGGCGGCGACGTCGATGCCCGTGGCTGCCTCGATGCCTTCCAGTCCCGGCGAGGCGTTGACTTCCAGGACCAGGGGGCCGCGCTGCGAGCGCAACAGGTCGACGCCGGCGATGTCCAGACCGATCGCGCGGGCCGCCTTCAGCGCGGTGCGCTTCTCCTCGGCCGAGAGCGTCACGGCGGTTGCGCTGCCGCCGCGATGCAGATTGGCGCGGAATTCGCCCTCCGGCGCCTGCCGCTGCATCGCCGCGACGATCTTGCCGCCGACCACGAAACAGCGCAGGTCCGCGCCGCCGGCCTCGGCGATGAACTCCTGCACGAGGAAATTGGCGTACAGGCCGCGAAACGCCTCGATCACGCCCTGCGCGGCCGAGCGCTTCTCGGCCAGCAGCACGCCCTGTCCCTGCGCGCCCTCGTTGAGCTTGATGACGTGCGGCGGACTGCCGAGCATCGCCAACAGGTCGGCCGTGTCGTCCGGGTTGTCGCCGAACACGGTCGTCGGCAGGCCGATCCGTTCGCGCGCGAGCAGCTGCAGCGAGCGCAGCTTGTCGCGCGCGCGCAGGATCGCGTCGGAGCCATTGACGGCGCGCACGCCCATCATCTCGAACTGGCGCACGACGGCCGTGCCGTAGAACGCGATCGAGGCGCCGATGCGCGGGATCACCGCGTCGAAGCCGCCCAGTACGCGGCCCTTGTAGTGCATCTCGAACGCGCCGGGCGCGATGCGCAGGTAGCAGCGCAGCGGATCGAGCACGCGCGCCTGGTGGCCGCGCGCGCGCGCCGCCTCGACCAGCCGTGTCGTCGAGTACAGGGACGCGTTGCGCGACAGGATCGCAATCTTCATCGGGGGCAGCTCGGAGCGATCCGTGGGACGTGGCGAAGCCGAGCGCTGCGGCGGTCCGCCGCCCACCCCATCGGGGCGGATGCTTCGTGGCGCGCCCGAGGATCTGCGGGCTCGTCCGGCGGCGATTATCACATGCGGCGTACGCGGCGTGGGAGCGGGCCGCGGCATCGCGACCCGCTGCTGGTCCTGATGTCTGTCGCGGACACGCGGCTCGTCCGCGCGAGCAGGCACCATCCGGCATGCCCCTGCCGGCCGTCTCGGCGAGCCATCGGCTGGTCGCCGAACGCGATCCGCGTGCCGGGCCGGCGTTAACTCGGCGGACATCCCGCGCCGGCTAAGGTGCCGTCACGTCGAGGCGGCATGCCATCGCCCACGACGTCATCTGCAACCTGCCTCGTCACCGAACCGCAATGCCCGAAGGTCCGTCGATCGTGATCCTGCGTGAAGCGGCGGCCAAGTTCCGCGGCAAGACCGTGCGCCGCGCATCGGGCAACAGCGCGCTCGACCTGACCCGCATGGAAGGATGCCGCGTCGTCGCGTTGAGGGGCTGGGGCAAGCATTTCCTGATCGAGTTCCGCGGCTTCAGCCTGCGCGTGCATTTGCTGATGTTCGGCACGTATCGGATCGACGAGCGCAAACCGGCACCCGCCCGCGTGGCGCTGCGGTTCGACGATGGGGAGCTCAACTTCTATTCGGCGTCCGTCAAGTACATCGAAGGCCCACTCGAGGACACCTACGACTGGCGCGCGGACGTACTCGATCCGCAGTGGGATCCGAAGCTGGCCCGGCGCAAGCTCAAGGCGCAACCCGAAACGCTGGTCTGCGATGCCCTGCTCGACCAGCAGGTCTTCGCCGGCGTTGGCAACATCATCAAGAACGAGGTGCTGTTCCGGATCGGCGTTCATCCCGAATCGCGCATCGGCGACCTGCCGCCGCGAAAGCTCGGCGAACTGATCGCCGAGGCACGGCAATACAGCTTCGACTTCCTCGAATGGAAGAAACGCTTCGTGCTGCGCCAGCACTGGCTCGTCCACACCAAGCGGACCTGTCCCCGCTGCGGCGGCCCGATCACCAAGATCTATCCGGGCACCACGCGGCGACGCACGTTCTTCTGCAGCCGGTGCCAGACGCGCTATTGAACGCGGTGACCGGTGCCGGTACTGGGCCGCCCGGCGCGCAACGAAGCGACATTCACGTAGCTATCCGCTTGGGGCTCGGAGCAGCGCTAGGCGTAGGGCAGGCGTGCACCGATGTAGTCGGCCACATTGGACGCGCTGGGGTGACCGCGGTTGGCGAGCACTACGGTGCGGTAATTGGACTTCGGATAGATTGCAAAATCGGCGTTGACCCCAGGCGCGCCCCCGCCATGTCCGTACCATGGCGCTCCGTTGCGCTGCGCAACCCGCAGTCCCCGCGACCACTTTGCCGCTCCCGCCTGGATCGTCCCTTCGGTCAATCGGGTGAAGCCGGCAGCATCGAGCAGACGGCCATCCGTCAATGCATTGCCGAAGCGATGCAGGTCACCAAGGGTCGAGTAGCCACCACCAGCCGGAGACCCATCGTAGAAAGGAAGATCGCGCAGTCCGGTTTCTCGAGCGCCGACGAGCGGACGGGCCGTGTTGGACGCTTCTGCGGCAGAGGACGTGGCGTGCATCCCCGACACGTCGAAAACGCGCTCCTTGATCAAGGACTCCCAGTTCCTTTCCGAGACCTGCTCTATGATCGCGCCCAGCAACATGAAGCCGAAGTTGCTGTATCCCCAGCGAGACCCCGGCGGAAAAAGCGCCTCACGCCTGCCGAAAACCCTGACGTAATCGGATGGCCGCCTAAGCTCCGGCTTCCTCTTCTCGTACTCCTCTCCGAAGAAATCTCCAGTACCGCCACTATGCGAGAGCAGGTGCTCGACCGTCACCTGGCGAGCAAGCCTTGTGTTTGGATACTCGGGCAGAAGCGTGGCGAGGGTGTCGGTCAGCTTCAGGTGTCCGTCCTGGATCAGTTGCAGCACCGCCACGGCGGTAAACATCTTTCCCATCGAACCGATGCAGAACCGCGTCCCGGTCGATGTGCGGATCGCGGACGCGACGGACGTCAGACCGTACGCCTGTTGAAACAATACCTCTTGACCGCGAGCCACCAACACGGCGCCGCAGAATCGCCCCGCGTCCGCTTCGGTGCTCAGCTTTCGATTGAGCGCTTCCAGCGCGGCCTCTTCATCGAGCCGCATCACGCGAAAATCTGCAGGCGCTGGCGCCCCGCTGAAAACGAGGTCATCGATGCGACCGTCTCCCGCTGTCAGCACCACCTTGGAGTAGCGATCCCAGCGGCGGTCGCGCACCCAGGCCGTGATCTCATCGGGGCCGGTCTGCTCCTGCCGCAGCAGCACGAAGCCACCGGACACCTCGCGCATACCCAAGTCGTCGTCCAGGAATTGGACGAGCGCCGGCATGTGGGACCGCACGAAGGCGGCGTACTGGCTGAGCCTGGGACCGTTGAATGCAGCGAGCCAACGCTCGAACCAGCGTACCGCCGCGACCGGAGATGCCCGGTCAGGCGCAGCCAATGCGCTGCCGGGAAGGCATGACAACGCGAGGACATGCGTTAGGAAGCTGCGGCGGCTGGTCACGGGTACTCCGAGATGTGCACATCCAAGTCCGCGGTCAATGAGCCGCCGCACTTGCGAAAAATATAGGTAGGCGCCTAACATTTGTCAACCCGACAACGGGAGCCGAGGGTATGGATTACAGCCGAACGAAGGGCGGAGCCGCACTGGGCGCGCGCCTGCGGCGGGTATCGGAGCAAATCGACCGTGACGCGACGCGCGTCTACGCATCGCTCGGGATCGAATTCGAGCAGCGATGGTTCGGAGTGCTCAATCAGCTGGCGATCAATCGCACCATGACGGTCAGCGAGCTGGCCCAGACCTTGCTCATCACGCGAGCTTCGGTCAGTCAGACTCGCCAGTCGCTGGAAGACGCCGGATTGGTGATCTCGCGCGACCATCCATCGGATGCACGGCAGCGCAACCTGTCGTTGACGCCGAAGGGCAGAAGGCTGGTCGATCGACTGGCCGCCCTTTGGCAAGCAATGGATGCCGCAGCTCGACAGGTCGATGAAGAGGCGGGCTTCGTGGTGGCGACACTCGACAGGCTCGAAGTGGCGCTCGCGGGCAAATCGATGTTTGCGCGCATCACCGAGCAGTTGGCCAATCAGGATCCGATCCTGCTGTCCGCGAAGCAGCCGGGCGCCTCATGACGGGCCTTGCCGCTCCTCGCGACCTCTCGACGTCACGACTCGACGGGTTCCAGCACTTCGGCTGTCGCTCACGCAGCCAGCGCCACTTCCGCAGCCTCACGTTCCGCCACCCTGAGGTTCGATTCCGCCCGCCCGGCCCGCCCCGAGCGGCCTCGCGCCATGCGCAACGCCCGCTTTTGCTCGAGTTCGGAGAAATTGCGTCTCGCACACCGGATGCGGCTCGCCGGAGAACAGCGGCGTCAGCGGCCTTGGAATGCCCGGTGTACTGGCACCGCCCAGCGATGGCGTCAGGGCAGCAGCCCGGGGGAAGTCGTACAGCACCGGCTGCCCCCGGCCTCGGCCTGCTTGACGATCGAGATATGGGAGGCAGGGAGCTTGCGGCGGCGCGGAATCTCGGAACGGTCAAATGGAGCGGGTGAAGGGAATCGAACCCTCGTCAGTAGCTTGGGAAGCTACAGCTCTACCATTGAGCTACACCCGCCCGGCCGGACCGCGCCGATGGGCGGTCCGGACGCGAAGAGTAGCGGTGCCTGCCCGGCACCTGCAAGCCAAATGTAAAGAAGCGCAGCGCTCGGTAAACGCGGGTGTCGGGCGGCTTCGGGAAGGTGATCGTTCAGCGGCCGTCGGCTGAACTAGCAGCGCGTTCGGCGGCCCCGGGCGCGGGCTGTGGCCAGTACACCGGACGCGCCCAGAACGGCCGATCCTTGCAGGAGTCACTCCATGAATATGCGACCCCGCTCGCCCTTCCCGATGGTTCGGGCGGCGCTGGCGCTGGCCCTCACCGTCCTGGCCGGCGCTGCGCTGGCGGATCCGCCCGGCCGCGTGGCCCGGATGAGCTACATCAGCGGCAACGCGAGCTTCCAGCCCGGCGGCGACGACCGCTGGAGCGAGGCGATGATCAACCGCCCGCTGGTCACCGGCGACCGTCTCTATACCGACAGCGACTCGCGCGTCGAGCTCGAGGTCGGCACCGCGGTGCTGCGCATGGACGATCGCACGAGCCTGGCCTTCCTCGACGTCAATGACGACATCGTCCAGGTCGAACTGACCCAGGGCACGTTGAATCTGCAGGTCAAGCGCCTGTTCGACGGCCAGACCTACGAGGTCGACACGCCGACGCTGGCGTTCGTCGTCGACCGCCCCGGCAACTACCGCATCGACATCGCGCCGCAGGGCGACTCGACGATGGTCACGGTGTTCGAGGGCGCGGGCTCGGTCTACGGCCAGGGCGGTGCCAGCTATCGCGTCGACGACCGCCAGTCCTACCGGTTCCACGACGCCTCGCTACGCGATTACGAGGTCATGGATCTGCCGCGCAGCGACAACTTCGATCGCTGGTGCTTCGAGCGCGCCGACCGCTATCAGCGCTCGGTCGCACGTCAGTACGTATCCGAGGAAGTCATCGGCTATGCCGACCTCGACGGCTACGGCAGCTGGACCTCGCACGCCAGCTACGGCTCGGTCTGGTTCCCGACCACGGTCGCGGTCGGCTGGGCACCGTATCGCTACGGCCGCTGGTCGTGGATCGATCCGTGGGGCTGGAGCTGGGTCGACGACGCGCCGTGGGGCTTCGCGCCTTCCCACTACGGCCGCTGGGTCTACGTCGGCAACCGCTGGGGCTGGTGCCCGGGTCCGCGCCATCTGCGGCCGGTCTATGCGCCGGCGCTGGTCGGCTTCATCGGCGGGCGCAACTGGAGCGTATCGATCTCCAGCGGCGGCGGACCGGTCGGCTGGTTCCCGCTCGGTCCGCGCGATGTCTACGTGCCGTGGTACCGCAGCTCGCGCACGTACTTCACCAACGTCAACGTGACCAACATCCGCAATACGACGGTGATCAACAACACCTACATCACCAACGTCTACAACAACTATGCGGCGGGCCGGCCGGCCGGCATCGACTACGCGTATCGCCGCGATGTCCATGCGGTGACCGCGGTGCCCGACAACGTGTTCAACAGCTCCGGCCGCGTCGGCTCGGCGCGCCTGAATCTCGACCGCAACAGCCTGGCGCGCGCCGAGGTCGTCAGCCGCGTGCCGGTACTGCCGACCCAGGCCAGCCTGGCGCCGCGCGGCGGCGCCCGCGACCTGCCGCAGCGCGCGGCCTCGTTCGACCGGGCGGTCATCGCCCGCAACGCGCCACCGCCGGCGCCGGCACCGTTCGAGCAGCGCAAGCTCGCGATCGAACGCAACGGCGGTCAGCCGCTGCAGACCCAGGAGCTGCGCCAGCTGGCCGATCGCGCGCCGAAGACCGCAGCGGCGTCGCGCCAGGAGCGCATCCAGGTGGTCGGCAACGGGGCGGCACAGCGCGCACCGCAGGCGCTGCCGCCGAAGAGCGCGGCACCGGGCCGCATCGAACGCGCGCCGGAGCGCGCGGCCGCAGTCGGCGCGAAAGCGCCGGCGACGGATCCGTCGCGAGCACCGGCCACCGCCACGCCCGATCGGCGCGCAGTGGCACCGGAACGCGCGCCGACCGCGACGCAGCGCAGCGAGCGTGCGCTGCCCTCGTCGGGCTATGCGCCGCGCGGGGAGCGGGCGCCGGCTGCGAAGATCGAGCGCGGCGGCACACCGGCGGCCACCCCGCGCACCGAACGCGCACCGGCGGCGGCGCCGCGCGTCGAGCGGGCGCCCCAGGCGGCGCGTCCGCCGGTCGAGACCCGCAAGCAGCCGACGCCGAGCGAGCGCCCAGCGCGCACGATGCAGCCGCGCGAACCGGCGCAGCAGCGGGCGCCGGCGCCGGCGGGCCGCCAGTACGAGCCGCGCAAGGCCGAACCGGCCGTACGCGAACCGGCGCCGGCGCGCAGCTACCGCCAGGCGGCCCCTGAGCCGCGCCGGATCGAGCAGGCCCCGGCGCGCCGCGTCGAACCGCAGCCGCGCGCCGAGCCGGCGCCGCAGCGCATGGAGCGCAGCGCCCCGCAGGCCGCGCCACGCGTCGCGCCGCCGCCGCAACAGAAGCGCGCGCCCGAACCGCGTCAGCAGGCGGCGCCGCCGCAGAAGCAGCAGCGCGTCGAGCGGTCGCGCGACAACGACGGCAAGGGCAAAGACGATCGCTGAGACTGGCGCTCGGTTCGGGCTGGATCGAAGGGCCGCCGCGTCGACGATGCGGCGGCCTGTTTCGTTCCAGGCAATGCCGGACCGGCGCCGCTACAATAGGCCGATGCATATCGTGCTCAACGGCCAACCGTACGAGTGTCCCGCGCCGACGACCGTCGCCGCGCTGCTCGAGGCGATCGGCCTCGGCCACAAGCGCGTCGCGGTCGAGGTCAACCAGCGCATCGTGCCGCGCAGCCATCATGCCGCGCTGGAGCTCGAACCGGACGACCGCGTCGAGATCGTGCACGCCATCGGCGGCGGTTGAGCCGCCGTCCCTTCCCTTAGCTTTCCGACCACGCTCACCGTCATGACGCCTGCCCCTTCCGCCGGCACCGCGGACGACTCGTTCGTCATCGCCGGCCGCACCTATCGATCCCGCCTGCTGACCGGCACCGGCAAGTACCGCGATCTGGACGAGACGCGCCGGGCGACCGAGGCCGCCGGTGCCGAAATCGTCACCGTCGCGATCCGGCGTACCAACATCGGCCAGGATCCGGGCCAGCCGAACCTGCTCGACGTGCTGCCGCCGTCGCGCTACACGATCCTGCCCAATACCGCCGGCTGCTACACCGCCGAGGAAGCCGTGCGCACCTGCCTGCTCGCGCGAGAGCTGCTCGACGGCCACACCCTTGTCAAGCTCGAGGTGCTCGGCGACCAGCGCACGCTGTTCCCGGACGTCGTGCAGACGCTGGCCGCGGCCGAGCGCCTGGTCGCCGAGGGTTTCGAGGTGATGGTCTACACCTCGGACGATCCGCTGCTGGCACGGCGGCTGGAAGCGATCGGCTGCGTCGCGATCATGCCGCTGGCGGCGCCGATCGGGTCGGGCCTGGGTATCCAGAACCGCTACAACCTGCTCGAGATCGTCGAGAACGCGAAGGTGCCGGTGCTGGTCGATGCCGGCGTCGGCACCGCCTCGGATGCGGCGATCGCGATGGAGCTCGGCTGCGACGGCGTGCTGATGAACACCGCGATCGCCGGCGCCCGCGATCCGGTGCTGATGGCGCATGCGATGAAGCTGGCGGTCGAGGCCGGCCGTAGCGCGTTTCGCGCCGGCCGCATTCCGCGCAAGCGCTATGCCTCGGCCTCGAGCCCGATCGACGGGACGATCGGATGACGCCGGAGGAGCCGATCGCCGAACACGACCGGCAGCGCCGCCTGCGCAGCTTCGTGCTGCGCCAGGGCCGCATCACGCCGGCGCAGGCGCGCGCGTTCGACGCGCACTGGGCGCGCTACGGCCTGGACTACACCGGACACACGCGCGACCTCGACGCGGCATTCGGCCGCCGCGCGCCGCGCGTGGTTGAGATCGGCTTCGGCAACGGCGAGCAGCTGCTGCACGCCGCCGCCCATGAGCCGGACCACGATTTCATCGGGATCGAGGTGCATCGCCCGGGCGTCGGCCGCCTGATGAACGGCCTCGCCGCGGCCGGCCTCGACAACGTGCGCCTGTACAACCACGACGCGGTCGAGGTGCTCGAGCACGAGATCGCGCCGGCGTCGCTGGCGCAGGTGCGCATTTACTTCCCCGATCCGTGGCCGAAGAAGCGTCATCACAAGCGGCGGCTGATCCAGCCCGCCTTCGTCGAGTTTCTCGCCGGCCGCGTCGCGCCGGGCGGCCTGCTGCATCTGGCGACCGACTGGGCCGACTACGCCGAGCAGATGCTGGCGACCGTGGACGCATCGCCGTCGTGGTCGAACCGTGCCGGTCCGGGTCACTACAGCCCGTGTCCCGACTGGCGCATCGAGACCCACTTCGAACGGCGCGGCACGCGTCTGGGCCACGGCGTCTGGGATCTGCTCTACGAACGGACCGGTAGCTGAGGACGCTCGCGACGGCGACGCAGCCGGCGTCCGATGCCGGACAGCGCCGCCGATGAGCGCTATCCTTTCGCGGCTGCCCTGACGATCACCGCCCTAGACGGCCGGAACAACCAGAACCGATGCTCTGATGGATGCCGGCCTGACGCTGACCACCGAGATGATGCTCGTGCTCGGGCTGGTGGTCTTCACCGTCCTCATGCTGATCCTCGAATGGATCCGGGCGGATCTGGTCGCCCTCCTGGTCATCGTGGTGATCGGCATCACGCGGCTGATGCCGGTCGAACAGCTGTTCGACGGCTTCGCCGGCAACGCGGTGATCTCGCTGATCGCGGTCATGATCATGGGCGCCGGACTCGACCGCACCGGCGTGCTCGGCAAGGCCGCCTCGTTCGTGATCCGCCTCGCCGGCGGCGTCGAGCAGCGCCTGGCCGTGGCGATCAACACGATCGTCGGCAGCCTGTCGGCGGTGATCCAGAGCCAGGCGCTGTCATCGCTGTTCCTGCCGGTGGTCAGCCGCGTCAGCGCGCGTACCGGCGTGCCGCTGCGCCGGCTGCTGCTGCCGATGGCCTGCTGCATCCTGTGCGGCACCAACATCACGATGATCGCCAACTCGCCGCTGATCCTGCTCAACGACCTGATCGCCAGCGCGAACCGCAACCTGCCGCCGGGCGCGCAAAGTATCGAACCGTTCCGCCTGTTCGCGATCGCGCCGGTCGGCATCCCGCTGCTGATCGTCGGCGTCGCGTTCTTCGCGGTCCTCGGCCGGCGCCTGCTGCCCGACGAGGAGGACAAGCAGAACGTCACGCCGGGGCGCACCGAGAGCTACTTCGCCGATACCTACGGCATCGAAGGCGACGTCTTCGAGCTGACCGTCACCGCCGAGAGCCCGCTGGTCGGCATGAGCGTCGGCGAGACCGAACAGCTGCACGACGCGCCGCTGATCCTGGCGCTCAAGACCGGCAACGAGGCGCGGCTGGCGCCGCCGGCCGACCAGATGATCTGGGTCGGCAGCGTGATCGGCGTGCTCGGCCGCCGCGACGCGGTCGCCGATTTCGCCGACAACCATCTGTGCCGCATGCAGGTGCGCCTGCGCAACTTCGGCGACATGTTCAATCCGACGCGCGCCGGCATCTCCGAGGCGGTGATTCCGCCGACCTCGCACTGGATCAACCAGAAGATCGAGGACCTGCGCATCCGCAAGCGCCTGGGCATCAGCGTGCTGGCGGTCACGCGCGGCGGCGAGGTGTTCCGCGAGGACGTACGGCACCTGACGCTGCGTCCCGGCGACATGCTGGTCCTGCACAGCCTCTGGCGCGATCTGCCGCCGGCCTCCGAGTCGCGCGACTTCCTCGTCGTCACCGACTATCCGAAGGAGGAGCAGCGGCCGAGCCGGATCTGGTACGCCACGGCGTTCTTCGGCCTGGCGCTGGCGCTCGGCCTGTTCACCGACCTCAAGCTGTCGGTCGCGATGATGACCGGTGCGGTCGGCATGCTGCTGGCCGGCGTCCTCAGCATGGACGAGGCCTACAAGGCGATCAACTGGAAGACGATCTTCATCCTGGCCTGCCTGATCCCGCTGGGCTGGGCGATGGACTCCACCGGCACCGCGGCCTGGCTCGCCCAGGAGGTGATGGTCCACCTGGACGGCATGCCGCAGTGGCTGATCCAGGCTGCGCTGGCGGTGCTGACGCTGTTGTTCGCGCAGGTCATCTCGAACGTCGGCGCGGCGGTGATGATGGTGCCGATGGCGATCAACATCGCGCTGGCCTCGGGCGGCAATCCGGCGGCCTATGCGCTGATCGTCGCGATCTCCACGTCCAATACGTTCTTTCTGCCGAGCGCGAACCCGGTGCTGCTGGTCGTGGCCGGCCCCGGCGGCTACCGCAACCGGGACTTCCTGCGCGTCGGCATCCCGCTGACGCTGCTGATGCTGGTGACCACGCTGATCGCGGTCAATCTGATGTTCGGCCGCTGAGCCTCGCCGCGCCGCCGCATTCCCGCGGACGGCGGCGTTGCTATACTCCGTCGGCTAAGACTCAAGCACTTGGGGTGGCCGCATCATGCTCAACGACATCAAGAACGACGCGCAGACGCGCATGAACAAGAGCGTGGACGCGCTCCGCCACGACCTGACCCGGCTGCGCACCGGCCGGGCCAGCGCCTCCCTGCTCGAGCCGCTGAAGGTGTCCTACTACGGCAGCGACATGCCGCTGAGCCAGGTCGCCAGCGTCGCCGTCTCCGACGCGCGCTCGCTGACGGTCACGCCGTGGGAGAAGCAGATGGTCGCGCCGATCGAGAAGGCGATCCTCGCCTCCGACCTCGGCCTGACGCCGACCACGGTCGGCAACGTGATCCGCATCAACCTGCCCGCGCTGACCGAGCAGCGCCGCAAGGAGCTGTCCAAGCACGTCGCCCACGAAGGCGAGAACGCCAAGGTGGCGATCCGCAACGTGCGCCGCGACGCGATCCAGCAGGTCAAGGAGCTGCTCAAGGACAAGCAGATCTCCGAGGACGACGAGCGCCGCGCCGAGGACGACATCCAGAAGCTGACCGACCGCTTCGTCAAGGAGGTCGACGCCGTCGTCAAGGCCAAGGAAGACGAGCTGATGGCCGTCTGAGCGGCAGCGCCGACCGCCCGATGACCGCCCCGCCGACGGCCTCGAAGCCGACCCACATCGCCATCGTCATGGACGGCAACGGACGCTGGGCCGGCCGTCGCCATCGGCCGCGCAGCTTCGGCCATCGCGCCGGCCAGAAGGCCGTGCGCACGGCGATCGAGTTCTGCATGCGCCAGGGCATCGCGGCGCTGACGCTGTTCGCGTTCTCGAGCGAGAACTGGAAACGGCCGGAAGAGGAAGTCGGCGCGCTGATGCAGCTGTTCCTGCGTGCGCTCGAGAAGGAAGTCGCCGAGCTGCACGAGCACGGCGTGCGCATCGATTTCATCGGCGATCTGAGCGCATTCGCACCGGAGCTGCGCACGCGCATGGCCGAGTCGGCGGCCAAGACCGCCGCCAACACGGTGCTGCGGCTCAACATCGCGGTCAACTACGGCGGACGCTGGGACATCGTCCAGGCGGCCCGCCGCGCGGCGGTCGAAGCGGCCGCCGGCCGGCTCGATCCGGAGCGGCTCGACGAGGTGACGCTGGCACCGTTCTTCTGCCTGGCCGACCTGCCGCCGGTGGACCTGTTCATCCGCACCGGCGGCGAACAGCGGATCAGCAATTTCCTGCTGTGGCAGGCCGCCTACAGCGAGCTCTACTTCACCGACGTGCTGTGGCCGGACGTCGACGCCGGCGTGCTCGAACAGGCGCTCGACGTGTTCGCGCGACGCGACCGCCGCTTCGGCCAGACCCCGTCCCAGGCGCGCCGGGCCGGATGAGCGCGCTTCGTCAGCGCGTCGGAACGGCGCTGGTGCTGGCGCCGCTCGCGGTCGCCGCGATCGTGCTGCTGCCGACCGGCGCGATCGCCCTCGTCGCGGCCGCCGCATTCGGCATGGCGCTGTGGGAATGGACGCGCATGATCGGCATGTCCTCGCGCTTCGCGCGCGCGGCTGCACTGGCCGCGTTCGCGGCGCTGCTGGCCCTGCTGTGGTGGCAGCGCGATACCGCGGTCGGCTGGGGTGCGGTCGTCGCCGGCGCGGCGTGGTGGCTGCTCGCGCTGGTCTGGCTGCGCCATTTCTCGTTCGCGGCGGCGCCGACGCCCGAGAACGCCGCGATCAAGCTGGCCGCCGGCGTCGTCGCGATCGCCCCGGCCTGGACCGCACTGCTGCACATCCACGGCAGCGAACCGCGCGGCCACCTGTGGACGCTGTTCGCACTGCTGCTGGTCTGGGCCGCCGACACCTTCGCGTATTTCGCCGGGCGGCAGTGGGGGCGCGCCAAGCTCGCGCCGCGCATCAGCCCCGGCAAGACCATCGCCGGCGCCTGGGGCGCCCTGGCCGGCACCGTGCTGGTCGCCGTGGTCGGCGGCTGGCTGCTCGGCGAGCGCGGCATCGCGCTGGCGCTGCTGATCCTCGTCGCCCTGATTACCACGGTGTTCTCGATCGTCGGCGACCTGTTCGAAAGCCTGATCAAGCGCCAGGGCAATACCAAGGACTCGGGCAGCCTGTTCCCGGGCCACGGCGGCCTGTTCGACCGGCTCGACAGCGTCTTCGCAGCCCTGCCGGTGTTCGCCGTCGGCAAGGCCGCGCTCGACCTGATGACCGGACCGTGAAACGGGTCGCCGTCCTCGGCGCGACCGGCTCGATCGGCACCAGCACGCTGGATGTCGTCGCGCGCCACCCGGAGCGTTTCCAGGCCAGCGTACTGGCCGCGCACCGCAACGTCGAGGCGCTGGCCGAGCTATGCGTCCGGTTCCGGCCGGAACTGGCGGTCATCGCCGATCCGGCCTGCGAGCCGGAGCTGCGCGCGCGGCTGGTCGCCGCCGGCGTCCGCACCCGCGTGCTGGCCGGACCGGATGCGCTGGTCGAGGCGGCCGCCGGCGATGCGGCCGACATCGTCGTCGCGGCGATCGTCGGCGCGGCCGGCCTGCCCTCGACGCTGGCCGCCGCACGCGCCGGCAAGCGCCTGCTGCTGGCCAACAAGGAAGCGATCGTCATGGCCGGTCCGCTGCTGCTGGCGGCGCTCGCGGCCGGCGGCGGCGATCTGCTGCCGATCGATTCGGAACACAACGCGATCTACCAGTGCCTGCCGCAGCGCCGGGCCGGCGAAGGCGCGGCCGGCGTGCGCCGCCTGCTGCTGACTGCCTCGGGCGGCCCGTTCCGCGGCTGGAACGCCGAGCGCCTGCGCACGGTCACGCCCGAGCTGGCCTGCGCGCATCCGAACTGGCGCATGGGCCGCAAGATCTCGGTCGACTCGGCCACCCTGATGAACAAGGGCCTGGAGGTCATCGAAGCGCACTTCCTGTTCGGCGCGGCGGCCGACGCGATCGACGTGGTCGTCCATCGCCAGAGCATCGTGCATTCGCTGGTCGAGTACCTGGACGGCTCGGTGCTGGCCCAGCTCGGCCAGCCGGACATGCGCACCGCGATCGCCTATGGCCTGGCCTGGCCGGACCGCATCGAGGCCGGCGTGCGCCCGCTCGACCTGGTCGCGCTGGCGCGGCTCGACTTCGAAGCGGCCGACGGCGAGACGTTCCGCTGTCTGCCGCTGGCGTACGCAGCGCTGCGCGCCGGCGGCAACGCGCCGGCCGTGCTGAACGCCGCCAACGAGGAGGCGGTCGCCGCGTTCCTCGACGGCCGCCTCGATTTTCCCGGCATTGCCGCGATCATCGAGGAAACCCTGCAGAACGTCCCGCATCGTGGCGTGGACGGGCTCGAGGCCTTGTTTGACGACGATTTAACTGCGCGTCGGCAAGCGCAACGTATCATTGCTGCCCGGTTCAGCTGATTGCGCCTATGCAAACCTTCTTCGGCTCGGTCTGGTGGCTGATCGTGACCCTCGGGTTGCTGATCACGTTCCACGAATACGGCCATTACGTCGTCGCGCGCTATTTCGGCGTCAAGGTGACGCGTTTCTCGATCGGCTTCGGCAAGCCGCTGTGGTCGCGCCACAACCGCGAGGGCACCGAGTTCACGATCTCGGCGATCCCGCTCGGCGGCTACGTCAAGATGCTCGACGAGCGCGAAGGCGACGTGGCGCCGCAGGACCTGGCCGGCGCCCACAACCGCAAGCCGGTGCTGCAGCGCATGGCGATCGCCGCGGCAGGACCGGCGTTCAACCTGATCTTCGCGATCGCCGCGCTGTGGCTGATGTTCATGGTCGGCCGGCCGGACTACCAGCCGGTCATCGCCGAGCCGGCCGGCCTCGCGGCCGAGTCCGGCTTCGCGGCCGGCGACCATTTCCTGGCGCTGGACGGCGAGCCGGTCGAGGCCTGGAGCGAGGCGATCATGTCGATCGCGCACTCGGCGCTGGCCCGGCGCGACGTGCAGGTCGAGGTGCGCGACGCCGGCGGCGACCGGCGCGACCGTACGCTGCAGCTGAGCCGCCTGCCCGAGGGCATCGAGGGCAGCCAGGCGCTCGACGCGGTCGGCCTGCAGCTGCGCGCGCCCCGGATCGCGGCCACCGTCGGCGGCCTGGCCGGCGACGGCGCGGCCGCGGCGGCGGGCATCGAGGTCGGCGACCGGATCGTCTCGATCAACGAGCAGCCGGTCCGCCAATATGCCGACATCAGCCCGCTGATCCAGCAGCAGGCCGCCGCCAATCCGACCCTGGCCGTGCGCGTGGAGCGCGACGGCGCGAGCCTGAGCGTACCGGTCACGGTGCGCCCGCACGAGGGCGCCGACGGCAGCCGGCGCTGGGTCATGGGCATCGAAGCGCCCGACGCCCACGACGCGGTGCTGCGGCACGGGCCGCTGGCGGCGGTCCCGGCAGCCCTGGCCGACGCCTGGAAATCGACCAAGAACACCGTTTCGGTGATCACCCGCATGGTCACCGGCGAGGTCTCGGCCAAGAATCTGTCCGGCGTCATCACGATCGCCCAGGTCGCCAATTCCTCGGCCCAGATGGGCATCGCCTGGTTCCTGTCGTTCCTGGCGGTAATCTCGCTGAACCTGGCGATCCTCAACCTGCTGCCGGTGCCCGTGTTGGATGGCGGACATCTGCTGTATTACCTTATCGAGCTGATAAAGGGCAGCCCGGTCAGCGAACGGACCCAGATCGCCGGCCAGTACGTGGGCCTGATCGTGCTGGTCGCGATGATGGGGTTGGCGTTCTACAACGACATCCTGCGGCTCGCGTCCTAAGAACCGCGGACTGCCCGACAATAACGAACCCGTGGCGCGCGCCCCTGCCACGGGACCGAGCGTGCCTCTACGGAAGTGACGATGAAGCGTATAGCTGCCCTGATCCTGTTTGCCTGGCTGTCGAGCCAGGATGCACTGGCCTTCGACGCGTTCACGGTGTCCGACATCCGTATCGACGGCCTCTCGCGCATCGCGGCCGGCACGGTCTTCACGTATCTGCCGGTCGAGAAAGGCGACACGATGAACGCCGAGCGCGCCGAACAGGCGATCCGCGCGCTCTACAAGACCGGATTCTTCAACGACGTCCAGCTCTCGCGCCAGGGCGACATCCTGGTCGTGGCGGTGCGCGAGCGGCCGCAGATCTCCAAGATCTCGATCCGCGGCAACAAGGACCTCAAGGAAGAGGATCTGCGCACCGGCCTCAAGGGCATCGGCCTGGTCGAGGGCGAGACCTTCGACCGGCTCAAGCTCGACGAGGTGCAGGCCGAGCTGACGCGCCAGTACTACAACCGCGGCAAGTACAACGTCTCGATCAAGACCGCGACGGTCAATCTCGACCGCAACCGCATCGAGGTCGCGATCAACATCGCCGAGGGCAAGCCGGCGAAGATCAAGCACATCAACATCGTCGGCAATACGACGTTCCCGGACCGCACGATCAAGGACCAGTTCGAGTCCGGCACGACCAACTGGACCTCGTGGTATTCGCGCAACGACCAGTACTCGCGCGAGAAGATGTCCGGCGACCTCGAGAAGCTCGCGTCCTATTACCTGGACCGCGGCTACGTCGACTTCAACGTCGATTCGACCCAGGTCTCGATCAGCCCCGACAAGCGCCGCATGTTCGTCACTGCGAACATCCGCGAGGGCGAGATCTACACCGTCAACGACATCAAGATCACCGGCAACCTGGTCCTCAACGAGGAGGACCTGCGCAAGCTGCTGACGATCAGCGTCGGCGAGACGTTCTCGCGGCGCAAGGTCGAGCAGTCCTCGGACGCGATGACCGCGGTGCTCGCCAACATCGGCTACGCGTTCGCCGAGGTCGTGCCGCTGCCGGACGTGCACAAGGACAGCCGCGAGGTCGGCCTGACCTTCCTGGTCAATCCGGGCAAGCGCGTCTACGTGCGCCGCATCACCTTCAAGGGCAACACGACCACCGAGGACCAGGTTCTGCGCCGCGAGATGCGCCAGCTGGAGGGCTCGTGGTACTCGCAGGCGGCGATCGACCGCTCGAAGATCCGCCTGCAGCGCCTGGGCTTCTTCAAGACCGTCACGATCGAAACGCCGAGCGTGCCTGGCAGCGACGACCAGATCGACGTGCAGGTCGCGGTGGAGGAGCAGTCGTCCGGCTCGCTGAACTTCGGCCTCGGCTACTCGCAGCTGCAGGGCATCATCGGCAGCGTGTCGGTCACGCAGAACAATCTGTTCGGCACCGGCAACCGGGTCAGCGTGACCGCGCAGCAGAGCTCGTACTACACGCGCTACGACCTGTCGTACTTCGAGCCGTATCTGAACGACGACGGCCTCGGCCTCGGCTACAACATCTCGCACAGCGAGATGGACCAGGGCGAAGCCAACCTCGCCTCGTACCTGACCAACCGCGACGCGTTCAGCACCTATCTCGGCATTCCGATCAGCGAGTCGGACACGATCAACGCGCAGATCGGCCTCAGCAAGACCAGCATCACCGCCTACAGCGGCATCACGCCGGACCGCATCATCAATTACCTGCACAACCTCGGCAATCGCACGCTGCACAGCTGGGACACGCAGCTGTCGTGGGTGCACGATACGCGCAACCGCTACTGGAACCCGACGCGCGGCTCGGTGCACCAGATCTCGCTCAACATCGTCCTGCCCGGCTCGACGGTCGAGTACTACAAGCTGTTCTACAAGTACGGCCAGTACTTTCCGATCACCGACAAGCTGACGTTCTTCGGCAACCTCAGCCTCGGCTACGGCGACAGCTATCGCGATCCGAAGAGCGTGCTGCCGCGCAGCGATCCGCGCTACATGCAGATCAACGGCCTGCCGTTCTACGAGAACTTCTATGCCGGCGGCGTCGCCGACGTGCGCGGCTTCCGCGACAACACGCTGGGCCCGTGGGAGCTCTATCCGGGCTGTACCGGCGACCAGATCGGCCCGATCGGCAACACGACGCGGCCGAGCCGCTACTGCCGCCAGCCGATCGGCGGCGCGTTCAAGACGGTCGGTTCGGTCGAGGTGATCTTCCCGACGCCGTTCATGAAGGAGAACAGCGAGACCACACGTCTGTCGTGGTTCCTCGACGTCGGCAACGTGTTCCAGAACTACGACGCGTTCTCGGCCAGCGAGCTGCGCGCGTCCACCGGTCTGTCGTTCCGCTGGCAGGCACCGGTCGGCCCGATCGTGATCAACCTGGCGCGCCCCCTGCGCAAGAAGGACGGCGATCAGACCGAGACCATCCAGTTCACGTTCGGTACCATGTTCTAAGTTCGTGGGGCGCGGGAGTGCCCGTCCGCAATGACTTGACCCGGGGGGACGGCAGGTGAGGCAGCGCGCAAATCGGTTTCTTCCGGCGCACGCGCTGCTGGCCGCATTGGCGATAGGCGCCGTCGCGGCCCAGGCCCAGGCCCCTGCTTCGCCTCCCGCCGCCGCGCGGATCGGCTATCTCGACACCAAGCGGCTGATCGACAACATGCCTCAGACCGTCGCCGCGCGCGAGAAGCTCGAGCGGGAGTTCGCCCAGCGCGATGCCGCGCTGCGCGCCGACGAGACGCGCCTGGAGGAACTGCGTTCGCGGCAGAACCGCGACGCGCCGATCCTGACGCTCGACGCCGCCGACGCGCTGCAGCGCGAGATCGACGCGCTCGAGCGGCTGATCCGGCGCAGCCGCGACAACCTGCGCAACGAGCTCAAGACGCGCACCGACCAGGAGACCGACCGCAACTGGCGCGAGATCGAGAACACGATCGTGGAGTTCGCGCGCAGCGAGAGTTACGACCTGATCGTCAGCAGCCCGGTCGTCTACGCCAACCCGCGCATCGACGTGACCGACCGCGTGCTGGAACGGCTGCGCCGCCAGTATCAGACGCGCGAGGCCGGCCGATGAGGCCGCGCTACGCGCTGGCCGAGCTGGCCGAGCGGTTCGATCTGGCGCTGCACGGCGACGGGCGGGGCTCCATCGAGGGCGTCGGCACGCTCGGCGCCGCCGGGCCCGAGCAGCTGAGCTTCCTGGCCTCGGCGCAGTACCGCGGCCAGCTCGCATCGACGCGCGCCGGCGCGGTGATCGTGCGCGAGGCCGATGCGGCGGCGTGCCCGGTGCCGGCACTGGTCGCCGCCGATCCGTACCTCGCCTACGCGCGGATCGCCGCGCTGTTCGACCATGTGCCGGCGGCGGCGCCGGGCATCCATCCCAGCGCCGTGGTCGCGGCCGAGGCGAGGATCGCCGCCGGCGCCTCGATCGGCCCGTTCTGCGTCGTCGAGGCCGGCGCCGTGGTCGAGGACGGCGCCGTCGTCGGTCCGCACTGCACGATCGGGGCCGATTGCCGCGTCGGCGCCGGCAGCCGCCTGGTCGCGCGCGTGACGCTGGTGCTGCGCGTGGAGCTCGGCCGCCGCGTGCTGGTCCATCCCGGGGCGGTGATCGGCGCGGACGGCTTCGGTCTGGCGTTCGAGCGCGACCACTGGATCAAGGTGCCGCAGCTCGGCGGCGTGCGCGTCGGCGACGACTGCGAGATCGGCGCCAACACGACGATCGACCGCGGCGCGATCGAGGACACGGTGCTCGAGGCCGACGTGCGGCTCGACAACCAGATCCAGATCGCCCACAACGTGCATATCGGCGCGCACACCGCCCTGGCCGGCTGCGCGGCCGTCGCCGGCAGTGCCCGTATCGGGCGCTACTGCCTGATCGGCGGCGGCGCTGGCATACTCGGCCACCTCGAAATCGCCGACCGGGTCACGGTCACGGCCCGCAGCCTGGTGACCCATTCGATCCGCGAGCCGGGCGAATACTCCTCCGGCACGCCGATCCAGGAGAATCGTCTCTGGCGGCGTAATGCGGCGCGCTTCAAACACCTGGACGAGCTCGCAAGGCGTGTCGCCCAGCTCGCAAACAAGGACTCGCCTCGATGAATGATGTTGTGAACACGGCCGCGGCTCCGGAGGCCCTGCCGATCGGCGTCGAACGGATCGCCGAAATCCTGCCGCACCGCTATCCGTTCCTGCTGGTGGACCGTGTGCTCGACTACACGCCCGGCAAGAAGATCACGGCGATGAAGAACGTCACGATCAACGAGCCGTTCTTCCAGGGCCATTTTCCGGGCCATCCGGTCATGCCCGGCGTGCTGATGATCGAGGCGATGGCGCAGACCTCGGGCCTGCTGGTACATCTGTCGATCAAGCACGATCCGAACCAGCCCAAGCTGTTCTACCTGGTGCGCGTCGACCAGGCCCGCTTCAGCCGCATCGTCGGCCCCGGCGACCAGCTGATCTTCCAGGTCGAGCAGAAGCGCCTGATGCGCGGCATGGGCAAGTACTGGTGCGAGGCCCTGGTCGACGGCAAGCTGGTCGCCGAGGCCGAGCTGCTGTGCGCGGAGCGGAACGGCCGATGATCCACCCGACCGCGCAGATCGATCCGTCGGCCGAACTCGGCGAGGGCGTGTCGGTCGGCGCCTACAGCATCGTCGGCGGCGGCGTCGTGATCGGCGCCGGCACCTGGATCGGTCCGCACGTCGTGATCGACGCCGGCACGCGCATCGGCCGCGACAACCGCTTCTACCAGTTCGCGTCGGTCGGCTCCGACCCGCAGGACAAGAAGTTCCACGGCGAGGACACCCGGCTCGAGATCGGCGACCGCAACCACATCCGCGAGTTCGTCACGATCAACCGCGGCACCGGCGCCGGCGGCGGCATCACGCGCCTGGGCAGCGACAACTGGATCCTCGCCTATTCGCACATCGCGCACGACTGCCAGGTCGGCAACCACGTCGTGTTCTCGAACAATGCCACGCTGGCCGGGCATGTGACGATCGGCGACCACGTCATCCTCTCGGGTTTCGCCGGCATCCACCAGTTCTGCCGGATCGGCGCGCATGCGTTCATCGGCATGGGCTGCCTCGTCAACGGCGACGTGCCGCCGTTCGTGATGATGGCCGACGACTACGGGCGCCCGCGCGGCATCAATGCCGAAGGTCTCAAGCGCCGCGGCTTCACGGCCGAGCGGATCGGCCGGATCAAGCGCGCGTATCGCACGCTGTACGTCGCCGGCACGCCGCTGGCCGAGGCGCGCCAGCAGCTGGCCGAGCAGGCCCGCGACAGCGAGGACGTCGCCGCCCTGCTCGCCTTCATCGACGCCGGCGAGCGCGGACTGGCGCGGTGATCCCGGCGTCGCCGCGGCTGCCGCGATGAAGACGCCGCCGGCCGCTCCTTCCTTCGTCCTGGTCGCCGGCGAAGCCTCCGGCGACCTGCTCGGCGCCGACCTGATCGCCGGCCTGCGCGCGCGCTTCCCCGATGCGCGCTTCGCCGGCGTCGGCGGACCGCGCATGGTCGCCGCCGGCCTGGAAGCCTGGCACCCGGCCGAGGATCTGGCCGTGATGGGCCTGGTCGAGGTGGTGCGCCATCTGCCGCGGCTGCTCGCGATCCGCCGCGACGTGCGCCGCCGCACGCTGGCGCTGCGCCCGGACGTCTTCATCGGTATCGACGCGCCGGACTTCAACCTCGGACTGGAACGCAGCCTCAAGGACGCCGGCATCCGCACCGTCCACTACGTCAGTCCGTCGGTCTGGGCCTGGCGCGAGCAACGCGCCGAAAAGATCGGCCGCAGCGCCGACCGCGTGCTGTGCCTGTTCCCGATGGAGCCGGCGATTTACGCACGGCACGGCGTGGATGCGCGCTTCGTCGGCCATCCGCTGGCCGATGCGTTCGCGATGACGCCGGACCGGGCCGCCGCGCGTGCGGCACTCGGGCTGCCTGCCGACGGCCCGGTGCTGGCCCTGCTGCCGGGCAGCCGGCTCGGCGAGATCCGCCGGCTCGGCACCGACTTCCTCGATGCGGCCGCCCTGCTCGCGCGCGAGCTGCCGGGCCTGCAGGTGCTCGCGCCGATGGCCAATGCGGCCTGCCGCGCCGCGTTCGAGGACCTCGCCGCCGCACGCGCCGGCGCGGTGAACCTGCGCATCCTCGATGGACAGGCGCATGCGGCGATGATCGCCGCCGACGCGGTACTGCTGGCCTCGGGCACCGCCGCGCTCGAAGCGCTGCTGGCCAAGCGGCCGATGACGGTCGCCTACCGGCTGGCGCCGTGGACGTACCGGCTGGTCAAGGGGCTGGGTCTGCTCAAGGTCGACCGCTACTCGCTGCCGAACCATCTGGCCGGACGCGACCTGGTACCCGAACTGATGCAGGACGCCTGCACGCCCGAGGCGCTGGCCGCCTCGCTGCGGCCGTGGCTGCTCGCCCCGGGCCTGACGCCGGAGCTGGCCGAGGCCTACGCGCGCATCCACCGCGCGCTGATCGGCGATCCGGGTCATGCGGCCGCGGCCGCGATCGCGGAGCTGATCGCAGCCCGATAGGCCATCGCGCGGGGCGGAGCCCCCGACGCACGGCGCTGCCGTCCGGTCGCGCGCGAACGGCTCGCCGGGCCGGGCCGAAGCGCGTTCCGGCCATCGGCGCAGCGGCGCGGACCGCAACGCCGCTGCGGTCTGCCGCAATGCGCATTGACGCGATGCCGCGTCCGACGCAGGATGCGCGCCCGCCATTGTGACCATTTGAAGACAGGCATGCCGCCGATCGCTCCGGGCCGCCGCCGCGCGTGGATCTGGCGCTGCTTCGCCGCGGCGGTGTTCGGCGCCGCGCTGATCCTCGGTCCGCTGACCGAGTACGGTCCGGCCGACAAGCTGTTCGCCGCCTGTCTGCTGCTGACCTGCGCCGCGGCGCTGCTGCTGGCGACCGGCCGCGTCGCGTTCTCGCTGCTGACGAGCGGCCTGGTGTTCGGCACGATCAGCCTGGCCGGCACGCTGAAGTTCGCGTATCTGACGACGCCGCTGCTGGCGCCGGATCTCAAGTATTTCGTCAACCGCGAGACGATCGAGGTCCTCGCGCGCTATCCGCCGCTGCTGGCCGCCTCGATCGCGGCGGCGGTCGCGCTTCCGCTGCTGCCGACGCTGGCACTGCTGGCCGAACGCGACGGCCTGATGCCGGACCGTCCGCGCGGCGAGCGGCGCTGCGCGCGCCTCGTCGGCACGTTCGCGGCTCTGATGCTGCTGAGCGCCTGCGCGATGCCCGAGGGGCCGTTCCGCGCGGTATTCAACAAGCCGATGTGGGTGACGATCAACGACCGCAGCTTCGTCACCAATTTCTTCACCTCGTTCAACGATACCCAGATCGCCGAGCCGGCGATTCCGGCCGGCGTCGACCGCAGCATCGACTGGCGGCTGGACCGCCCGTTGCGCGCGCCACCGCAGAAGCCCGACGTCATCGCGGTGCTCCAGGAGAGCACGTTCGATCCGCGCATCCTGCGCCTGTGCACGGTGCCGGCCTGCCGCTACCGGATGTTCGAGCGCGATCGCCGCACCCGCGCCGGCGGCCTGCTCAACGTGCACACCTTCGGCGGCGGCACCTGGACCAGCGAATTCGCGTTCCTGACCGGGCTGGCCGACAAGCTGTTCGGCAACGCCGGACTGTACGCGCCGTACAACCTCGCGCCGCGCGTCTCGTTCACGCTGCCGCGCGCGTTCGCGGCCGCCGGCTACCGGACCGTGGCGATCTATCCGGTCACCGGCGACTTCCTCAACGCGCGCAACGCCTACGCGCTGTACGGCTTCGACGCGTTCCACGACGGCAGCGACTACGGCCTGGGCTGGGAGAGCAGCGACGCGGACCTGCTGTCGGTGTTCCGCCAGGTCTACGCGAAGGAGAAGGCCGAGCATCCGGACCGCCCGCTGTTCGTCTTCATGCTGACGCTGCACCAGCACGGCCCGCATATGACGCCGCTGGCGCTGCTGCCAGCCCCGTTCGACCAGCCGCTGTTTCCGGGCGCATTCACGCCGCGCAAGCTCGACGAATGGCTGAACCTCAACATCGGCAACTATCTCGAGCGCCTGCGCCAGTCCGATGCGGTGCTGGCCGAGCTCGAGCGCTTCGTGCTGGATCGGCGCCTGCCGACCGTGCTGCTGCACTTCGGCGACCATCAGCCCTCGTTCGACGGCGCGATCCAGGTGATCCCGAAGAAGCTGCCGCGCGGTGCCGGCCCCAACAGCAGCCTGGTCACGTACTTCATGCTGAAGACCAACTACCCGATCCCGCTGCGCGCCGACCACACGGTGACCGACATCGTCTATCTGGGGTCGCTGCTGCTCGAGAGCGCCGGCGTGCCGCGCAATGCGTTCTACCAGGCCAACTCGCTGCTGCGCGAACGCTGCAAGGGACGCTATCTCGATTGCATCGACACGCGCATTCTGGCTTCCTATCACGACTACCTGTTCAACCGCCTCGACGTACTGCGCGACGAATGACGCCCGAACGACTGCTGCTGATCGCCGGTGTCGACGAAGCCGGCCGCGGACCGCTGGCCGGCCCGGTCGTGACCGCTGCGGTGATCCTCGACCCGGCGCGGCCGATCGACGGCCTGGACGACTCCAAGGTGCTGGCCGAGCCGGTCCGCGAGTCGCTGGCGGTGCTGATCCGCGCACGCGCGCTGGCATTCGCGGTCTGCGTGGTCGACCCGGTCGAGATCGACCGCATCAACATCCTGCGCGCGACCCTGGTCGGCATGACGCGCGCGCTGGCGATGCTGTCGCCGGCGCCGCTGCTGGCGCTGGTCGACGGCAACCATCTGCCCAAGGACCTGCCGTGTCCGGGCCGCGCGGTGATCGGCGGCGATGCCTCGGAGCCGGCGATCAGCGCTGCCTCGATCCTCGCCAAGACCGAGCGCGACCGCCTGATGCGCGACTGGGATGCGGTCCATCCCGGTTACGGCTTCGCGCGCCACAAGGGCTATCCGACGCCCGAGCACCTCGACGCGCTGGAGCGGCTGGGCCCCTGTCCGATCCACCGCACCAGCTTCGCGCCGGTGCGCCGGCTGATCGCGCCGGCCCTGCTGTAGCGCCGCGCCGCCCCGCGGCGCCGTCCGTCGGCCGCGGTGCAGCCAGGCGCCGGCCCGCGGCGAATTTCAAGCTTGTTGGCCCGGGGTCCGGCCGCTACCCTGGCGGACCGGATCCCGGCCCGCCGCATGTCCTCCCGATTCGTCCACCTGCACGTCCACAGCGAGTACTCGCTGGTCGACTCGACCGTTCGCATCGGCGATCTGGTCCAGGCCTGCGCGAAGCTCGGCATGCCGGCGGTCGCCGTGACCGATCAGGTCAACCTGTTCGCGCTGGTCAAGTTCCAGCAGACCGCCGAGCGCGCCGGCATCAAGCCGGTGGCCGGCAGCGACCTGTGGCTGGACGATCCGGCCGACCGCGCGCGGCCGAGCCGGCTGACGGTGCTGTGCCGCGACCGCAACGGCTACCTCAACCTCTCGCGCCTGGTCTCGCGCGCCTGGGCCGAGGGCCGTCACGGCGATCTGGCCCTGGTCGAGGCCGACTGGCTCGAGCAGGCCAATCAGGGCCTGATCGCGCTGGCCGGCCGCGACAGCGCGGTCGGCCGCCACCTGCTGGCCGGCAACGACGCCGCCGCGGCGGCGTGTCTGGCCGATCTGCGTCGCACGTTTCCGGGCCGTCTGTACCTGGAAGCGACGCGCACGCAGCGCAGCGGCGAGGACGATTTCATCGCCGGCGCGCTCGAACTGGCCGCGCGCCTGGACGTGCCGGTGGTCGCCAGCAACGACGTGCGCTTCCTCGAACGCGAGGATTTCGAGGCGCACGAGGCGCGCGTGTGCATCCACGGCGGCCGCGTGCTGGCCGACCCGAAGCGCCCGCGCGAATACTCGGCCGAGCAGTACCTGAAGTCGCCCGACGAGATGGCCGCGCTGTTCGCCGATCTGCCCGGCGCGCTCGAGAACACCGTGGAGCTGGCGCGGCGCTGCAATCTGCAGCTCTCGTTCGGCACCTACTATCTGCCGGCGTTTCCGGTGCCGGCCGAGGAGACGCTCGATTCGTGGATCCGCTCGCAGGCCCGGCGCGGCCTCGCCGCGCGCCTGGCCAAGCAGCCGCCGGCACCGGGCTTCGAGGAGGCCGACTACGTCGCGCGGCTCGAGCGCGAGGTCGACGTCATCGTGCAGATGGGCTTCCCCGGCTACTTCCTGATCGTCGCCGACTTCATCAACTGGGCCAAGGACCACGACATCCCGGTCGGCCCGGGCCGCGGCTCCGGCGCGGGCTCGCTGGTCGCCTACGCGCTGGGCATCACCGATCTGGACCCGCTGCGCTATGGCCTGCTGTTCGAGCGCTTCCTCAATCCCGAACGCGTGTCGATGCCGGACTTCGACGTCGACTTCTGCATGGACCGCCGCGACGAGGTCATCGACTACGTCGCGCGCAAGTACGGCCGCGACCGCGTCAGCCAGATCATCACCTACGGCACGATGGCGGCCAAGGCGGTGCTGCGCGACACCGGGCGCGTGCTCGGCATGCCGTACGGCCAGGTCGACCGCATCGCCAAGCTGATTCCGCCGCGGCCGCTCGACCTCTCGCTCGAGGACGCGCTCGGCCGCACCGACAAGTCGCGCATCGAGCCCGAGCGCGTCGTCGCCGACTTCTGCGCGCAGTACGCCGAGGACGAGGAAGTCCGCGAGCTGGTCGACCTGGCGCTCAAGCTCGAGGATCTGACGCGCAACGCCGGCAAGCACGCCGGCGGCGTCGTCATCGCGCCCGGTCCGCTGACCGATTTCGCGCCGCTGTACTGCGAAGACGGCGGCGCCGGCGTGGTCACGCAGTTCGACAAGGACGACGTCGAGGCGATCGGCCTGGTCAAGTTCGACTTCCTCGGCCTGCGCACGCTGACGATCATCGACTGGGCGGTCAAGGCGATCAACCAGCGCCGCGCGGCCGCCGGCGAGGCGCCGCTCGACATCACCACGCTGCCGCTCGACGACGCGGCCAGCTACGCGCTGTTCGCGCGCGGCGATACGGTCGCGGTGTTCCAGTTCGAGTCGCGCGGCATGCAGAGCCTGCTCAAGGACGCCAAGCCCGACCGCTTCGAGGACCTGATCGCGCTGGTCTCGCTGTACCGGCCGGGCCCGATGGAGCTGATCCCGAGCTTCTGCAACCGCAAGCACGGACGCGAGGAGATCGACTATCCCGACGCGCGCGTCGAGCCGATCCTGCGCGAGACCTACGGCATCATGGTCTACCAGGAACAGGTCATGCAGATGGCCCAGATCGTGGGCCACTACTCGCTCGGCGGCGCCGACCTGCTGCGCCGCGCGATGGGCAAGAAGAAGGCCGAGGAGATGGCCAAGCACCGCGCGATCTTCCGCGAGGGTGCCGCCCGGGACGGCATCGGCGAGGCCAAGGCCGACGCGATCTTCGACCTCATGGAGAAGTTCGCCGGCTACGGCTTCAACAAGTCGCACGCGGCCGCCTACGCGCTGGTCTCGTACCAGACCGCCTGGCTCAAGACGCATTACCCGGCCGAGTTCATGGCCGCGGTGCTGTCCTCGGACATGGACAATACCGACAAGGTGGTCACCTTCCTCGACGAGGCGCGCGCGCTCGGCCTGACCGTGCAGCCGCCCGACGTCAACGCCTCGCGCTACATGTTCGAGGCCGCCGACGACAAGACGATCCGCTACGGTCTGGGCGCGGTCAAGGGCGTCGGCCGCGGCGCGGTCGAGAACATCGTCGAGTCGCGCGACCGCGGCGGCGCGTTCTCCGATCTGCCCGAGTTCTGCCGCCGCGTCGATCCGCAGAAGATCAACAAGCGCGTGTTCGAGGCGCTGATCCTGTCCGGCTCGATGGACGCGCTGGCGGCCAACCGCGCCAGCCTGATGGCGCAGCTGCCCGAGGCGATCCGCGCCGCCGAGCAGCACGCGCGCGACATCGAGCACGGCCAGGGCGACATCTTCGGCTCGGCCGGACCGGCCGTGGCCGCGCCGGTCGAGCGCGTCGAAGTCGACGACTGGCCGCTCGAACAGAAGCTCGCCGGCGAGCGCGAGACGCTCGGCCACTATCTGTCGGGGCATCCGACTGACGCCTGGCGCGACCTGCTCGCCAGGATCACGACCTGCCCGATCGGCGAGATCGACAAGCACTACAAGCCACCGGCGCCCGGCGAGCGGCGCAGCCGCTTCAACGACCAGCCGTTCGTGCTGGCCGGGTCCGTGGTCGGCATCCGCAAGGCCGGCGACAGCCGCGCCTTCGTCGAGGTCGAGGACCATTCGGGCCGCTTCACGGCCAGCCTGTGGAGCGAGGTGCTGGTCCAGTACGGCGCCCTGCTGACGCGCGACGCGATCCTGGTGTTCGAGGGCGGCCTGTCGGTCGACGACTTCAGCGGCGGCTACCAGATCCGGGTGCAGCGCGTCTCGACGATCGCCTCGGCCTGCGAGGCGCAGGTGCGCCTGGTCCAGGTCCGCCTGAACGGCATCGGCCGCGATTTCGTGCCGCGCCTGCGCGCCGCGCTCGATCCGTACCGCGGCGGCACGACGCCGGTGCGGCTGACCGTCAGCACCGCGCTCGGCCAGGGCGACGTCGAGCTCGGCGCACCGTGGCGCGTCCGCGCGGGGCCGGAGCTGCAGCGTGCGCTGCAGGCGATCGACGGCGTGCTCGCGACCCAGCTCGTGCTCGGCTGAGGCCGGCGACAGGCCTGACCGACGGCCGGCGACCGGTCGAGCCGATCGGGCTATACTGCGGATCTTTTCGCTCGAACAGCGTCGAATGAACCCGAATTTCCTCGATTTCGAACAACCCATTGCCGAGCTGGACGCGAAGATCCACGAGCTTCGTCACGCCAGCCAGGGACAGGCGTTCAATATCGACGAGGAAATCAGGCGCCTGCAGGACAAGCTCAAGCTCAAGACGCACGAGATCTTCAAGGGCCTGACCTCCTGGCAGATCGCCCAGCTGGCGCGCCACCCGGCGCGTCCGTACACGCTCGACTACGTCGGCGTGATCTGCGAGGAATTCCACGAGCTCGCCGGCGACCGCGCCTATGCCGACGATGCGGCGATCGTCGGCGGCCTCGGCCGCATCGACGGCCGCAGCGTCGTCGTGATCGGCCACCAGAAGGGCCGCGACACCAAGACCAAGGTGCGCCGCAACTTCGGCATGCCGCGCCCGGAGGGTTATCGCAAGGCCTTGCGGCTGATGAAGCTGGCCGAGCGCTTTCAGCTGCCGATCCTGACGTTCATCGACACGCCCGGCGCCTACCCGGGCGTCGGTGCCGAGGAGCGCGGCCAGAGCGAGGCGATCGCGCGCAATCTGCTCGAGATGGCCGAGCTGCGCGTGCCGATCGTGTGCACGGTGATCGGCGAGGGCGGCTCCGGCGGCGCGCTGGCGATCGGCGTCGGCGACCGCACGCTGATGCTGCAGTACTCGACCTATTCGGTGATCTCGCCCGAAGGCTGCGCCTCGATCCTCTGGAAGAGCGCCGAGAAGGCGCGCGACGCCGCCGAGGCGCTCGGCCTGACCGCGCCGCGCCTGCTCGAGCTCGGCCTGATCGACAAGATCGTGCGCGAGCCGCTCGGCGGCGCGCACCGCAGCCCGCGCGCGATGGCGGTACGGCTCAAGGCCGTGCTGCTGAACGAGCTCGACGCGCTGGGCGGGATCGACGCCGACACCCTGCTCGAGAACCGCTACCAGCGCCTGCGCCGCTACGGCGCCTATACCGAGCAATAGACGCCGGACCCGCAGCGGGATCGTGCGTTCAGCGGGGCGGCGGCGCCGTCCCTGCGATGATGCGCCCACCATGCCGATGCTTCGCCGCCCGATCTCGATGGCCGTTCTGTACCGCACTGCCGTCCTGGCCTGCCTGTCGGCGCCGGTCGCCGCCGCGCACGCCGGCGAGGCGCCGCGCTACGACGAGGAACCGGTGCTCGAGGCGGCCACCCTGGTGCCGCCCGAGCGGCTGGGCGGCCCCGGCTTCACGGTCGATCCGCACGTGGAGATCCGCGGCTACATGGCGCATTTCACGCTCGACACGCCGGCCGGGCCGCTGCAGGCGCAGAGCGTGGAGATCCTCGCCGAGCGGGAGGACGAGCTGCCGGTGCTGCTGGCGCTGGAGCGGCTGACGCGATCGGACGCATTCACGCGGTCGGCCGGCGGCACGCTCGGCGGCACCGCGCGCGCGGTCGGCAACGTGATGCTGCATCCGATCCAGACCTTGCGCGGCCTGCCGGCCGGCGTCGCGCGCTTCTTCGCCGCGCCGTTCGTCAAGCTCGGGCGGCAGGCGCAGTCGCTGTCGGACCGGGTCGCGCGCGAATGGGGCACCGCCGGCAATCCGTATCCGGCGGCCGACGGTCCGATGACCGATGCGCGCCAGGCGCGCGGCGAGCGGCCCGGCCGCAGCTGGTACGCCGGCGTCGGCGCCGAGGCCGGGCGCGAACTGAAGCGGCAGGCCGAGTACGGCCAGGCCAAGCGCGAACTCGCGCGCCAGCTCGGCGTCGATCCGTACACGTCCAACCCGTATCTGCACGACCAGCTCGACCGTCTGGCCTGGGCCGGCGTCGGCGGCCGTCTGTCGGCCGCCGCCGTGCTCGGCGGCGTCGGCGGCACCGCGGCCATGGCGACGACGCTGCAGATCGACTCGGCGGTCTGGTCGCTCGACGGCGATGCGCTGCGCGCGCGCAACGAAGAGCGCTTCGGTCGCTGGTGTGCCGACGACCTGCTGGTGCGCCAGTTCCTGCGCCGCGGCACCTTCACCCCGACCTTCCACGGCCGCCTGCTCGAATCGCTCGATACGCTGCGCCCGGCCGCCGGCGGCGATGCCCTGCTCGAGCTGGCGATGAGCGCGCGCTCCGAGCTCGAGGCACGCTTCGTCGTCAACGCGCTGCGGCTGCTCGCCGCCGACCCGAGCGTCGACAGCGGCGCCGGACGCCTGCGCACGATCGGCGCCGCGCTGGCCTGGCAGCGCGCCGACGGCAGCGTGCTGCTGCCGCTGCCGGTCGACTACCTGAGCTGGACGCCGGAGGTCGAAGCCTTCTTCGACCGCGCCGAATTCCGCCTGCGCGACAAGACCGCGCTGGTCGCCGGTCAGGCGACGCCGCGCGTGCGCCGCGGCCTGACCGAGCGCGGCTGGGGCCTGGAGCTGTTCGCGCGCTGGCCCGGCGCGCCGCGGCGCGCCAGCGACAGCGAACCGGCGCCGCTGGACTGAATCGCGCCGCCGCGGCGCCGGCCGATCGGCCTGGGCGTCGTTGCAGGTCGTCGCGGCGCTCGGCCCGGCGCCGCTGGCCTTCATCCGCATGTCGCGCTGCCTGTCGATGGACCTGCGCAGGTGCGAGCGCAGGGCACGGCCGGCCGCCATCGCGAACACCCGCGCTGTGTCCGCGCAATCGGGCGGCGCGCCGTCGCGGCCGGGCGCGGCGCACCGCGCCCCGGTCAGTCGTAGTCGTTGCGGAACACCAGATCCGGCACGTGCATGACGATGCAGTGGATCGCGCCGGCCAGCTCGATGATGCCGGTGCAGTCGATCGGCACGATCTCGTGCTCGGGCAGCGCCGATCGGTAGGTCGCGATGGCCTCGGCGTTCTCGATCGGGTAGTCGTTGAACTGACAGACCAGGGCCAGGCGATTCATGATCACCGAGTTGGCATAGGTGTAGTGCGTGCCGTTGCTGTTCCAGCCCGGCGTGCGATAGACCGTATAGCCGCGCGCCTGCATCAGCGCCGCCGTGTCGTCAGTGACCGTCTTGGGCACGCCGCCGCCCTGTTCCGGCCCGTACTGGCCGATCAGCACCTTCTCGTCGGTCAGCGGCAGCATCCACATGTCGATGTGCTGGGTGCCGTCGTACCAGGACGGGAACGGATCGGTCAGCGTGACGTCCAGACCCTGATGCAGCAGGTAGTAGTCCTTGATCTGCTGCTCGCCGACGCCGGGATTGTCGCCGACGATCAGCCGCGTCATGAACGCCTCGCGGTTGCGGAACAGATGGAAGTTGCCGCCGCCGTGATAGAGCGGCAGGTCGTAGATCGCCTCGTTCCACTGCGCGGCGACCGCCTGCGGCACGCGATCGTCGTTGGGGCGGCCGGCGGCGTAGTTGTAGACGTGGTCGGAGATCGAGCGGCGGCCGGCATCGTCGATGAAGCGCGGACCGTAGTCGCGGATCCAGGCGCTGTCGGACTCGGCGGTGATGAAGTGCAGATGCGCCGGATCGGCGCCGGCACCGACCAGCACGCTGCGCGCCGAGGCTTCCTGGGTCGCGTCCGAGACGACGATCCATACGTCCGACGGCGGATCGGCCGTCGTGATCGGCACGACCATCGCCGCGTGCACGCTGTTCATCGCGCCCCAACGGATCATCATGCCCTGGCTGGCCTCGTATTCGGTCTGCGCGCGCACCGGCCCGGGCGGCGCAGCCAGCGGCGCACCGGAGCCGCCCAGCGGCGGCCGTGCGGCACGCCGCTCGTGCGCGGCACGCGCGCGCGGCAGCGGGTCGGCCTCGTCATCGACGATCGTCGCCAGATAGGCCGGATCGGCGCGCCGCGCCGGCGCGGCGTGAACGCTCGCCGCCACGGCGGCGCAGAACAGCAGGCAGCATCGGACACGGTTTCTCATCGGCATCGACTCCCCAATCCTGCCGATGCAACGGCTGCGCGGCGGCACACCCTACCCGGCGATCGCGGCCCGCGAGATCCCGCTGCGCGGCGCCGCCTCGACCGGATGCACCGCGGCACGCCGATTGCGCCGGCGCACCGCGGCTCCGCCGCCGGTGCGCCGGCAGCGCTAACTCAATCGTGATCGCTGCGGAACAGCAGGTCGGGTACGTGCATGACGATGCAGTGGATCGCGCCAGACAGGCCGATGATCGAGCTGCAGTCGACCGGTACGATCTCGTGCTCGGGCAGCGCGGACTGGAACGTGGCCACGGCCTGGGCATTCTGCGTCGCGTAGCCGTTGAACTGGCACACCAGCACCAGGCGATTCATGATCACCGAATTGGTATAGGTGTAATGCGCGCCGCCGGCGCGCCAGCCCGGCGTGCGGTAGACCGTGTAGCCGCGGTCCTGCATCTGCGCCGCGGTCGCGTCGGTGACCGTCTTGGGTACGCCGCCGCCCTCGCCGGCCGCGTATTCGCCGATCATGACCTTGCCGTCGGCCAGCGGCAGCATCCACATGTCGATGTGCTGGGTGCTGTCGTAACTCGCCGGGAACGGATCGGTCAGCGTCAGGTTCAGGCCCTGATAGGCCGCGTAATCGTCCTTGATCTGCTGCTCGCCGACGCCGGGGTTCTCGTTGACGATCAGCCGCGTCATGAACGCGTCGCGGTTGCGGAACAGATGGAAGTTGCCGCCGCCGTGCGTCAACGGCAGGTCGTACAGCGTCTCGTTCCACTGCGCGGCGATCGCCTGCGGCACGTGGTCGTCGTTGGGCCGCGGACGGTTGTAGGTATGGTCGGAAATCGCGCGGCGGCCGGCGTCGTCGATGAAGCGCGGGCCGTAGTCGCGGATCCAGACGCTGTCCGACGGCGCGATGACGAAGTGGACGTGGTCCATGTCGGCGCCGCCGCCGGCGAGCACGTCGCGCGCCGAGGTCTCCTGGTTCGCGCCCGACACCACGACCCAGACGTCCGACGGCGGATCGGCCGTCGTGATCGGCACGACCATCGAGGTGTGCAGCGCGTTGTAGGCGCCCCAGCGGATCATCAGGCCGTGATTGGCCTCGTATTCGGCCTGCGCACGCACCGGACCGGCCGGCGGTGCCAGCGGTGCGGACGGCCACTGCGGCGGCGGCCAGATCGCCCGCTCGCGCGCGCTGAGGCCGCGCGGCAGCGGGTCGGCCTCGTCGTCGACGATGCCCGCCAGATAGGCCGGATCGGCACGCCGCGCCGGTGCGGCATCGGCCACCGCGGCGGCGGCCAGGCAGGTCAGCAACACACAGAGGGATCGGAGCATCATCGCGGGCCCTGAAGGCGGTCGGAAAAGCGCCATCGTGCCATGTTCCGGCCGGCCGCGCCGCGCCAGACCGGTCCGGGTCGGCCGGCCCGGCAGCGGCCGGGCGCCGGGCCCGCGGCCGCTACTCGTCGTCGGCCGGTGCCGCGGCCGCGCCGCCGGCACCGCTCTCGAGCGCGAAGCCGTCGGCGCTCAGATCGGCCACGCGCCAGATCGCCGCGCTGCCGCCGCGGAACGCGGTCCGGTAGGCCGGCTCGGCGCGGAAGTCGAAGCGCTGCTCGAGCGCGATCACGCGGCCGTCCGGATGTGCCGCCGCCCAGGCGCGCAGGGCCTCGAGGTCCAGCACGAACGGCACCGGCCGGCTCAGCCGGCCGGCGAAGCCGTAGACGCCATGATGCCAGCCGATCTGCATCAGCGGCACGCCGCGATCCTGCAGCGCGCGCACCTCGGCCGCGATCGCACGCGGATCGTAGTGACTGCCGGTGCCCTGCACGATCGCGAGCTTGAAGATCAGCACCAGGCCGAGCATCGCCAGCGCCGGCACGGCCGCCTCGCGCAGACGTGCGCGCGCGAGCCACAGGCCCACGCCGGCGATCGCGGCGGCGATGCCCCAGCCCGGCCAGATCGCGCGCAGCCACAGCAGATGCGCTCGCGCGCCGCCCCACGACGGCAGCGCCGCGAACAGCAGGCCGGCGGCGATGATGCCGACCGCGAGCAGGCCGATGCGGACGCGCAGCCAGCCGTGCGCGAGCGCGACGCCGAGCGCGATCGCGAAACCGGGCAGCACCGGCAGCAGGTAGTGGCCCTGCTTGCCGCTGACGAACGAGAACGCGAACACTGTCGCCAGCGGCCAGACCAGGCCCAGCCGGATCGCCGGACGCGCCCAGGCCGCCCGGCAGTCGGCCCAGCGGCCACGCAAAACCAGCGGCCACGGCAGCAGCATCGGCGGCAGGATCAGCGCGTACCACCAGCCCGGCCGCCGATGCGCGAAGCTCTCGGTCACGCGTCCGAAGGTCTGCTTCAGGAAGATCGCATCGGCATAGGCCGCGCCGCCGCGCAGCGCGGCCGGTATCGCCCAGGCCAGCGCGATCGCCGCGCCGAGGCCGATCGCGAGCGCGAACGCGCCGTAATAGCGGCCCGGCCGGTCGCGCGCGGTCGCGCTCCACAGCGGCGCGCTCGCAGCGGCGAATACGATGTCGAGCAGCGCGACCGGCCCCTTCGCCAGCACGCCCAGGCCGATGCCGAATCCGGCGACCAGCACGCCGCGCGCGATCCGGCCGTCGGCCAGATCGAGCACGCCGAGCAGGGCGACCAGCACGCACGCGGCGAGCAGCACGTCGAACATGATCGCGGTCGAGAACAGCGCGAACCAGGCGATGCCGGCCATGATCCACATCGCATGGCGCGCGGCGGCTTCCGATTCGCCGAGGCGCAGCACGATGCGCCGGATCAGCACCAGGCCAAGCAGCGAACAGGCCAGCGCCAGCGCGCGCCCGGTCCAGCCCGCGACGCCGGTCACCGACCATCCGGCATTGATCAGCCAGAACAGCAGCGGCGGCTTCTGCGCGTAGAGCTCGCCGTTCAGATGCGGCACCAGGACATCGCCGCTCTGGCGCATCTCCCAGGCGACGCTCAGATAGCGCGTCTCGTCGATCGGCAGCGGCGGCAGCGCGAACACGACCGGCAGCAGCAGCAGCGCCACCGGCAGCCACGGACGGTCGAGCAGCGCGCGCACGAGCGGCTTCATGCGATGCGCGGTTCCAGCAGCAGCGGCAGCAGCTGGTCCGGCTGCGCTGCGATCGCATCGGCACCGGCCTCGCGCAGCTCCTCGACGCTGCCGAAGCCCCAGGCCGCGCCGATCGCATAGACCGCGTTGGCGCGGGCACCGAGCACGTCGAAATGGCGGTCGCCGACCATCGCGCAGGCGCTGGCGGCCACGCCGAAATCGCCGAGCGCGCGCGCAATGCGCGCGGATTTGTCGCCGCTGACCGTGCCGGGCGGCGCGCCGTAGACGGCCTCGAACGCCTCGCCGAACGGCAGGTGCGCGACGATGCGGCGCGCCTGGTCCTCGATCTTGGTCGTGACCACGGCCAGGCGGCTGCCGCCCGCGCGCAGGGCGACGATCGTCTCGGCGATGCCCGGATAGACGCTGAGCTCGCGCCAGCCCGAAGCGACGTAGCGCTCGCGATAGGCCGCAACGGCGGCGTCGACGCGCGAATCGCCGGCGCCGAGCACGGCCGCGAAGCTCTCGCGCAGCGGCGGCCCGATCCACGCGCGCAGCGCCTCGCGCGTCGGCGGCGCCAGGCCGAACCGATCGAGCGCATGCGCGACCGATGCGGCGATGCCGGGCTCCGAATCGACCAGGGTGCCGTCGAGGTCGAACAGCACCAGCGCCGGATTCACGCCGGCGCCGCTGCGGCCGCGCCGATCGCGATCAGTCACCGCGCTCGAGCAGTGCGGCGACGGCCGGCAGCGTCCTGCCTTCGAGAAACTCGAGGAACGCGCCGCCACCGGTCGAGATGTAGGACACGCGGTCGGCGATGCCGTACTTGTCGACCGCAGCCAGCGTGTCGCCGCCGCCGGCGATCGAGAACGCCGGCGAGTCGGCGATCGCCTGCGCCAGCGTGCGCGTGCCGTTGCCGAACGCGTCGAACTCGAACACGCCGACCGGACCGTTCCAGACCACGGTGCCGGCCGCGGCGATCAGCGCCGCGTAGCGCGCGGCGGTCTGCGGGCCGATGTCGAGCACCATGTCCTCCGCGGCGATCGCCTCGATCGGCTTGACGGTCGCCGGCGCGTCGGCCGCGAAGCGCGGTGCGACGACGACGTCGACCGGCAGCGGAATCGCCGTGCCGCGCGTCGCCGCGGCCGCGACGATGCGCTGTGCGGTCTCGATCAGGTCGGGCTCGTACAACGACTGGCCGACCGCGTGGCCGGCCGCCGCCAGGAAGGTGTTGGCGATGCCGCCGCCGACGATCAGCTGGTCGACCTTGCCGAGCAGGTTCTCGAGCAGGGTCAGCTTGGTCGAGACCTTGGAGCCGGCGACGATCGCCAGCAGCGGCCGCGCCGGCTGCTCCAGCGCCTTGGCCAGCGCGTCGAGCTCGGCCATCAGCAGCGGGCCGCCGGCGGCGACCTTGGCGTAGCGGATCACGCCATGCGTGGAGGCCTGGGCGCGGTGCGCGGTGCCGAACGCGTCCATCACGAACACGTCGCACAGCGCGGCATAGCGACGTGCCAGCGATTCCTCGTCCTTGGCCTCGCCGACGTTCATGCGACAGTTCTCGAGCAGCACGATGTCGCCCGGCGCGACGTCGACGCCGTCGACCCAGTCGCGGACCAGCGGTACCTCGCGGCCGAGCAGCTCGCCGAGCCGCGCGGCGACCGGCGCCAGCGAATCCTCGGCGCTCCACTGGCCTTCCTTCGGCCGCCCCAGGTGCGACATCACCAGCACCGCCGCGCCGCGCTCCAGCGCCAGGCGCAGGGTCGGCAGCGAGGCGGTGATGCGCTGCTCGGAGGTGATGCGGCCGTCCTCGACCGGCACGTTGAGATCCTGGCGGATCAGCACGCGCTTGCCGGACAGGTCGAGATCGCTCATGCGGACGATGGACATGCAACACTCCTGCGGGAATTCCGGAAAAGGACAGCGGGACGGCGGCCGCTCGTGGCCGGTCCGGGCGCGCCATTACAGCGACTGGCCGGCGCCTTTGCAAACCGCCGCCGCGTGCCCGGCACGCGCTGCGGCGAAGCCGGTGCCGCGGCCGGCGACGGTGCCGTCGCGGTATCCGGCGAGCACTGCGAACACCGTTCGGAACGCGTGCGCACGGGCACGTGGATGCCGCTTCGGAGATCCCGCTCAGACCTCGAACGTCAGCGCCAGCAGCAGGCCCTCGCCGACGTCGCGCGCGAGCGAAGGTTCGGTCGCGACGTACGGCTGCGCCGCCACGGCCTGCGCGAGGATCCAGTCCGCCAGCCAGGCAATCGCCTCGGGCGAGCGGATCAGCAGCATCGACTCGTAATTCAGCAGCAGGCTGCGCGTATCGAGATTGACCGAACCGGCCAGCGCGAGCCCGGCATCGAAGACGATCGCCTTGGCGTGCACCATGCCGGCGCTCAGATGGATGCGCGCACCGGCCGCGGCCAGACTGCGCAGCGCACGGCTGCGCGCGAGATCGGCGATGCGGTGATTGGAGCGCGCCGGCACGACCAGATCGAGCGTCACGCCGCGCAGACAGGCCAGCCGCAGCGCCTGCAGCAGGCCGGGATCGGGCACGAAGTACGGTGTCACCGCGACGATGCGCTGCCGCGCGCGCGAACAGGCCGCCTCGAGCAGGGCCAGCACGGTGTCCTCGGCCTGGTCGGGGCCGCTCGGCACGAACAGCAGGCCGGCCGCGCCGGCATCGGATGCGATCGCGCCGGACCCGATGGAAGCCGATCCGGTCCGATCGGCCGGGACGTCGGCGGACACGCTCCCGCCAGGCCCGGCGGTCTGTGCTGCCGGCCCACGCGGAACGCGCGCGCTCGAACCGGCAGCGGCCAGGTTCGCATCGGAAGCGGTCGCCGCCACCACGGCCGGTTCGCCTCGCGATGCAGCCGCGACCGCGCCGCCACCGCCGCGCGCCCAGTCGCGCTCGAACTGGCGCGCGACGACCGCACCGATCGCACCGTCGAGCTCGAACGTCAGATCGATCCACGGCGGGCCGCCGCGGTCGCTCGAGAAATACTCCGCGGCCAGATTGCGCCCGCCCATCCAGACGCGCTCGCCGTCGGCGATCGTCCATTTGCGATGGTTGCGCAGGTTGCGCGCCTGCCCCAGGCGCGGCACCCACGGCGGCTGGAACACGCGCACGCCGACACCGGCCCGGCGCAGCCGCGCGACGATGCCGCGCCGCGCCAGCAGCAGGCCGGCACCGTCGATCAGCACGCGTACGCGCACGCCGGCATGCTGCCGTTCGATCAGCGCCGCGGCGACGCGCTCGCCGTCGGCATCGGCCGCGAATACGAACGTCGCCAGATCCAGCGTCGAGCGCGCGCTGCCGATCAGCGCGATCAGCGCGCGCAGCGAAGCCGTACTGTCGGCATGGAAGCGAACCGCGCCGGTCGCGGGTCCGGCCAGGCCGAAGCCGCGCGCATAGGCCGCGGTCCAGTGCTCATCGGCCGGTACGGACCGCGCCGGCCGCGGCGTGACGGGCCGCTGCTTGCGGCCGCCGAAGATCAGATACAGCGGCAGGGCCAGGTACGGCGCAAGCAGCAGCGCCAGCACCCAGGCGATCGCCGCGACCGGAGGGCGCCGGTCGCGGCGCAGCCGCGTCACCATGACGTAGACCAGCAGAGCGCCGATCACGGCCAGCGCGTGCCAGGACAGCCACGGTGTCGCCATTGCGCCCCGCCCTTCCGCACCGGCGGTCGCCGGCGCGTGCAGCGTCCCAGCCGTCGGCCGGCCGGTCAACCGGGGCGCGCGGCCGCCACACCCGGCCGGACGCCGGAGCGCGGCGTGCTGCATGCCATTTCCGCGCGCGTCAAGCGCGATCGAAGACCGCCCGGAATATCCGGACGCAGCGCCGGGAACGCGCCTACAGCCGAACGATCAGCACCACCAGCGCCAGCAGCAGCCCCCACTTCAATGCGTAGTACAGCGTCTTGTTGCGCTTGCGCAGCTCCTTGGCACGCAGACGCAGCGCATAGAACGAGCCGAACGCGCGATTCAGCGCGCCGGTGCGGTCGCCGGTCTCGTTCGGCGAGGCCGCGGCCGCGACGAAATGACGGCCGACCCAGCGGTTGAGCGCCTGCGCCCAGCGATAACGCATCGGCCGCTCGACGTCGCAGAACAGGATGACGCGCTGCTCGCGCGTCTCGTTCTTCGCCGTATGGATGTAGGTCTCGTCGAACATCACGCTCTGGCCGTCGCGCCAGCTGTAGCGCGTGCCGTCGACCTCGATCCAGCAGCCGTCGTCGTTCGGCGTCTGCAGGCCGATGTGCAGCCGCAGCGAACCGGCGAACGGATCGCGGTGCGGATGCAGGTGGCCGTCCGGCGGCAGCTCGGCGAACATCGCGGCCTTGACGCTGGGGATCTCGCGCAGCAGCGCCGTGGTGACCGGGCACAGCGTACTCGCCGACGGATGCGCCTCGTCGTACCACTTGAGGTAGAAGCGCTTCCAGCCGCGGCGGAAGAACGAGTTGAAGCCGACGTCGTTGTAGCCGTCGGCGGCCTTGATCTTCTGCAGGTCGCGCAGGTGCAGCGCCTCGTCGCGGATCTCGCGCCAACGCGCGCGCAGCGGGGCGAGCTCCGGGAACAGATCCGGATCGACGAACGGCGTGGTCGGCACGCGCGAGAACGCGTACATCACGACGTTGATCGGCGCCATGAAGGTCGAATGGTCGGTGATCTGCCGCGACAGGCGATGGCGCACGCGGCCGCGCAGATGCACGTAGAGCGCCGCGGCGAGAAACGCGGCGATGAGGGTCCACTTGATCACGAGCGCTCCATCGGGGGCGGCCCGCGAAGGGAATGGCGCGGGCTCGATACACGATAACGCATCCGCGGCCGCCCGCCGATGACCGCGGCCGCGCAATACGGGCCCGATCATGGCACCCCGCGGCCCGTCCCCCGGCCGGAGGCCGCGCTCAGAGCGATGCGACGACGCGGGCGGCGGTCGCCGCGCCGTCGTAGCCGGCCAGCAGCCGCGCGAAGCGCGCGGCGCGCTCGCGATAGCCGGCATCGTCGATCACCGCGGTCACGGCCTCGGCGAACGCCGCGTAGCCGTCGCGCCGCGTCGACAGCCGGCGGCCGAGGCCGAGCCGCTCGATCGCCGCGAGGTTCCACTCCTGCTCGCCCTGGTTCGGCAGGCCGATCAGCGGCACGCCGTGGCCGAGCGCCGAGTAGATCGAGCCGCGGCCGCCATGCGTGACCATCGCCGCGCAGCCGTCGGCGAGCACGGCGCTGGCCGGCACGTAGTCGGTCACGACGACGTTGCCCGGCAGCGGCGCCCCTGCGTAGCCGTACAGGCCGCCGGTCGCCGCGATCACCCGATAGTCATCGCGGCCGCCGAACAGGTGTGCCAGATAGCCGACGACGCGCGTGAACTGCTCGCCGTACGAACCCAGATAGACGAACAGCGTGCGCCGGCCGGCCGCGGCGCCGATCGCCGCCGGCCGCGCCGCCGCCGACTCGTGCAGCAGCGGCCCGACCGCGTGGACGTGTGCGGGCAGACCGTCCACCGGCATCAGCTCGCGCGCGTCCATCAGGATCGTCGCGTCGCCCTCGAACAGGTCCTGCAGCGAATCGATCGGCGCCTGCCCCCGCGCGCGCAGGACGGCGTTGTACGGCCGCGCCCAGGCGCGGAACAGCTGGCGCTCGGCCCAATGGCTGAGCGGCCGCAGCCAGCGCTGCGGCAGCGGCCGGGCCCAGGCCGCCAGCGGGTGCGACTCGGGCAGCAGGCGCTCGCCGCGGTAGTAGCGCGTCAGCACGGTGTTGCAGAGCACCGCGCGCGGCGTGCGCGTCAGCCGCGCCGACAGGCCGAGCGTCGGCCGGTGCAGGTCGACCACCGCATCCGGCGCGAAGCGGCCGATCAGCGCGCACTCGGCGTCGACGAAGGCGGCGACGCTCTCGGGCGTGTGGTAGTCGAGATTGGAACGGTTGAAATGGGCGACCGCCCGGCACGAGTCCAGCTCGATCAGGTCCTCGGCGTCGAAGCCGGCGGCCTCGACGAAGGACAGGCAGCGGCCGCGCCCGGCGAACACGACGCGGTGACCGGCCGCGCGCAATCCCTCGCCGATCGCGATCAGCGGCTGCGTGCCGCCGAGGTGATGGGCGTACGGAAACATCAGGATCGTCTTCATCGGCGGCCGCCCCCTTCCCCGGCCTCGTGACGGCCGTCCCCCGACGGCGCGGCGCACTGTACCGGAACGCGGCCGGGCGCAGCGGTGCGCTGCGGCATCGCGACGGCGCGCGCACGCGGCCCGGCCTGCGACAGATGTCGCAGGCGCCCCTCGACACCTGTCGCCGCTGTCGCTGCTGTCGCAGCGCCCGCGCTCTGCGGCATCGCACCACATTCCCAACCGAACCGGACCCGTATCAGACGCTTGCCATTCGCGGCTGCGCACCACGGACGAAGCTGGCACGGCGTGGAACGGGACTTGCACTTCATCAGCGCGTCAGCCGAACGGCGCCCTCGGGACCGCTCGCCGACCAAGACAAGCCGACGCTCGGATCGCGCCCTCGGGGCCGTCGAGAGCGCCGGCACACAAAAACCGGGAGGACAATCATGAATCCGATCCAAGGGACGCCGCGCGCGCCCCGCCGCCATCTGGCCCTTCGCATCGCCTGCGTGCTGGCGCTGGTCCACGCCGGCCATGCCGCCGCGCAGATCACGTTCGACGTGATCGGTCCGCACGAATACGACCTGCCGGTCGACTTCGATCCGTTCAACGTGTTCGTGCAGTACGGCATGGTCCAGGAGGACGACCGTTTCTTCAATCGCGACGGCGACCGCATCGACGGCTCCGGCGCCCAGCGCATCGTCGGCATGTCCAAGTACGTGCGCTTCTGGTCGCCGGAGTCCAACCGCAACATCGGCGTGGCCTGGGAGGTGATCGTGCCGGAAGTGGCGATCCGCAACCGCAGCCTGGCCGACGGCGACCGCCACGTCAGCGGCATCGGCGACCCGTTGACCGGCTTTGCGATCTGGTACAAGCCCAGCGCCAACGCGACCCTCGGCTTCCAGTCGTTCCTGCAGATTCCGGTCGGCACCGATCGCGTCAGCGACACCAACTGGAAGAACCTCTCGAGCTTCTTCTGGGATTGGCGCATCGGCGAGAAGTTCGGCTGGACCGGCGACGCCGGCATCGTCTACCAGACGCGGCGCGACGACGGCACCCGGCCCGGCATGGTCTGGCACACCAACAACCGCTTCGGCTGGCGCGCGTCCAAGCGCCTGGAGCCGTTCCTGGCGATCGACGCGGAATACCTCGAATCGCGCGACGGCGCGCCGAGCGCGCACGTGGTCGACGCCGGCCCGGGCCTGATGTTCCACACCTTCGACAACCAGTCGATCACGCTGCGCTACTCGACCTCGGTCGACGGCCGCAACCACAGCGTCAACGACAGCTTCAACATCAAGTACGCCTACGTCTGGTAAGCGGCCGCGCACGATCCGCGCAGCCTCGCGCTGCGCGGATCCGCGGCTCCCGATCCCTCAACGAGAGAGGCTGACATGAAACCCTTGATTGCTCTGGCCGTATCGATCGCCGTGCTGGTCGCGGTGTGGGTGTATCTGAGCATCGGCCTGCCGGCGCTCAAGCTGATCCCGTGGATCGGCTTCGTCGCCTGGGCGACCTTCTTCGCCGCCGGCGGCGGCAGGGCCGCGATCGCACGCACGCTGCCGCCAGCGATCGCCGCGGTGCTGCTGACCGCGCTGACGATGTTCGCGGTCGGCCACGCCGGCGGCGGACTGGCCGCGCTGATCGTGCTGATCGCGGTCCTGGCTTTCGTGCTGGTCTTCATGGCCGGCCATCGCTTCCTGGCCTATACGCCGGCCGCCTTCCTGGGCGCGGCGACCTACTTCGGCACCGGCGGCAAGATCGACGACAGCATCGGCTTCGTCATCGTGTCGTGGATCGTCGGCGTGGCCTTCGGCTATGTATCGGAGCGGTTCGGAGCCCGGCTCAGCAAGCCGGCCGCCGCGAACGGATAACTGCAAGAACGTCATCTCGAGGAAACGCAATGACCACCGAGTACACCAACTACATCGACGGCGCCTTCACCGCGCGCTCCGCGGCGACGCTGGAGGTGACCAATCCGGCGACCGGCGCGCTGCTGGCCCTGGTCCCCGACAGCGATGCGACCGCGGTCGACGCGGCGGTCGCCGCCGCCAAGCGCGCCCAGCCGGCCTGGGAGAAGCTGCCGGCGATCCAGCGCGCCGGCTACCTGCGCGCGATCGCGGCCAAGCTGCGCGAGCACCGCACCGAACTGGCGCGCATCATCGTGCGCGAGCAGGGCAAGGTGCAGGGCCTAGCGCAGGTCGAGGTCGACTTCACCGCCGACTACATGGACTACATGGCCGAGTGGGCGCGCCGCCTCGAAGGCGAGGTGCTGACCAGCGACCGTCCGAACGAGAGCATCTTCCTGCTGCGCAAGCCGGTCGGCGTGGTCGCCGGCATCCTGCCGTGGAACTTCCCGTTCTTCCTGATCGCGCGCAAGCTGGCGCCGGCTTTGGTGACCGGCAATACGATCGTCATCAAGCCCAGCGAAGAAACGCCGATCAATGCCTACGAGTTCGCCAGGCTGGTCGCCGAGACCGACCTGCCGGCGGGCGTGTTCAACCTGGTCGGCGGCCGCGGCGCGATCGCCGGCGACGCGCTGGTCTCGCATCCGGACGTCAACCTGATCACGTTCACCGGCTCGGTCGCGACCGGCAGCCGCATCATGCAGACCGCCGGCAAGAACCTCACGCGCGTCAATCTCGAGCTCGGCGGCAAGGCGCCGGCGATCGTGCTGGCCGACGCCGACCTCGATCTTGCGGCCAAGGCCATCTACGATTCGCGCGTGATCAACACCGGACAGGTCTGCAACTGCGCCGAGCGCGTCTATGTCGAACGCAGCGTGCACGACGCCTTCGTCGAGCGCCTGACCGCGCTGTTCAAGGCCACCCGCTACGGCGACCCGTCGGTCGACGCCGACCTGCATATGGGTCCGCTGGTCAATCAGATCGGCCTGGACAAGGTCGAGGCGATGGTCGAGCAGGCCAAGCGCGACGGCGCCACCGTCGTGACCGGCGGCAAGCGCGCCGACCTCGGCCAGGGCTTCCACTACGAGCCGACCCTGATCACCGGCGCGCGTGCCGAGATGGACATCATGCGCAAGGAGATCTTCGGACCGGTGCTGCCGATCCAGGCGGTCGACAGCCTGGACGAGGCGATCGCGCTGGCCAACGATTCGGACTATGGTCTGACTTCCTCGATCTTCACGCGCAACATCAATTCGGCGATGAAGGCCGTACGCGAGCTGCGCTTCGGCGAGACCTACATCAACCGCGAGCACTTCGAGGCGATGCAGGGCTTCCATGCCGGCCGCAAGAAATCGGGCATCGGCGGCGCGGACGGCAAGCACGGCCTGTACGAGTTCACCGAAACCCACGTGGTCTATCTGCAGACGCCCTGACCGCGCCCCCGTCACCCCCAAGCCCCAACGAACCACCGGCCCCACGCGCGCCGCCCGTCCCCCGGACGGCCGCCAGGCACCGCGAGATACCGCATGACCGACAAGACTCCACCGTGCGCCTGTGCGTGCGCGACCCACGACCCGGCCCGGCGCAGCGTGCTGACCGGCGCCCTCGCCCTGGCCCTGGCCCCGCTCGGCGCACCCGCGCTCGCGCAGGCTCCGGGCCGCACCCAGAAGCCCGAGCCGGGCGACCGCCTGGCCTACATGATGGGCGACAAGAAGGATCAGGAGATCAAGCCCGGCGACCTCCTCGCCGGTGAGGCGCCGACGCTGGCCTATCCCCTCGATCCGGCGACCGGCAAGGTCCTGGTCTCGCGCGTCAACCTGCTGACCGTGGTCAAGCTCAAGGCAGAGGACCTCAAGCCGGCCAGCCAGAAGAACGCCGCCGACGGCATCGTGGCGTTCTCGGCGATCTGCACGCACTACGGCTGTCCGATCACGACGCTGCACCCGAGCCAGAGCCAGATCGTCTGCAACTGCCACGGGTCGGTGTTCAACGCGGCCGATCGCGGCGTCGTCACCAACGGGCCGGCCACGCGCCGGCTCGCGATGCTGCCGCTGGCGATCAAGGACGGGGCGCTGGTGGTGGCAGGCAAGTTCGACGGCCCGCTCGGGCCACCGACGTGACCGGCGCGGCATATGCCGTACCGGCCCATAACCACAAGAAACCTACGAGACACCGGGAGGAGACATCCATGAAGCTGCAAACGATCGTCGTCGCACTGACCGCGGCACTCGCCTCGGGCATCGGCGCCGCCGCCGAGTACAAGCCGGTCACCGCCGAGCGCCTGGCCAATCCGGAACCGGAGAACTGGCTGCTGACCAAGGGCAACTACGCCGGCTGGAGCTACAGCACGCTGAACCAGATCACCACGTCCAACGTCACCAAGCTGCGTCCGGTCTGGTCGGCCGCGACCGGCGTCAACTCCGGCCACGAGGCGCCGGCCATCGTCAACGGCGAGTACATGTTCGTCGCCACGCCGCACAACCACGTGTTCGCGTACAACGCCAAGACCGGCAAGCCGCTGTGGCACTTCCAGCGCGAAGTGCCCGAGGGCATCGGCGCGCTCCACCGCACCAACCGCGGCGTCGCGCTATGGAACGACAAGGTCTACGTCGGCAGCGTCGACTGCATGCTGAGCGCGCTCGACGCCAAGACCGGTAAGCTGATCTGGGAAGCGCAGGTCTGCGACTGGGAGACCGAGAGCGCGTACATCACCTCCGCGCCGCTGGTCGTCAAGGGCAAGGTCATGATCGGCCCGTCCGGCGGCGAGTTCGGCGTGCGCGGCTTCCTCAAGGCGTTCGACGCCGAGACCGGCAAGCTGGCCTGGACGCGCTACAGCGTGCCGGCGCCGGGCGAGCCGGGTTCGGAGACCTGGCCGCAGACCGGCGAGTGGAAGGACGCGTGGAAGAACGGCGGCGGCACGATGTGGATGCCCGGCAACTACGACGCCAAGAACGACGTGATCTACTGGGGCGTCGGCAACGGCGCGCCGTGGCTCGGCGACCAGCGCCCCGGCGACAACCTGTACCTGGCCTCGGTGCTCTCGCTCAATCCGGCCAACGGCAACATCATTGGCCACTTCCAGTACCACTGGAACGACTCGTGGGACTGGGCCGGCATGAACGCGCCGACCCTGGTCGAGTTCGACCGCGGCGGCAAGAAGGTCAGCGGCCTGATCAGCGCGCAGCGCAACGGCCGCCTGTACTGGCTGGACCGTGACGCCAAGGGCAAGATCACCTACAACAAGTCCGAGCCGTACGTCACCAACACGGTCTTCACGAGCATCGACCCGAAGACCGGCCGTCCGACCTACGACGAGAACGCCAAGCCGGCCACCGGCAAGACGCGCACCTACTGCCCGAGCCTGTGGGGCGGCAAGGACTGGCCGTACGAGGCCTACAACCCGCAGACCGGGATGCTCTACATCCCGTACAACGACAACCACTGCCTGACCCTGACCGGCATGGTCCAGGAGCGCATCCCGGGCCAGTGGTCGGCCGGCGTGGACATCAACCGCCTCGATCTCTCGGTCAAGGAAGGCTTCGACCACATCGGCGGCATCCAGGCCTGGGACATCAACACCGGCAAGGAAGTGTGGCGCGAGAAGTATCCGCACTCGTGGAACTGGGGCTCGATCATGACCACGGCCGGCGGCGTGCTGTTCGCCGGCGGCACCAACGACAAGATGTTCCGCGCCTACGACGCCAAGAGCGGCAAGCTGCTGTGGGAGTTCCCGACCCCGTCGGGCATCATCTCGCCGCCGTCCACGTTCTCGATCGACGGCAAGCAGTACGTCGCGATCGTGTCCGGCTACGGTGTCGACGCCCAGTGGATCCAGGGCAAGATGCACACGCTGGCCGGCTGGGACGAGAAGGTGCCCGAAGGCGGTTCGGTCTGGGTGTTCGCACTCGGCGACTGATCCCTCGCTTCAAGACGGCGGCCGCGCCCGCCGCCGTCGCTCCACTTCGATCCGCGCCGTCGGCATGAGGCGCGGATCTGTTTTTTGGGATGTCGCGCTCCTTGGGTCGCTCGCTGAGTTCGGCCTTCAGCCGGGCATGAGCCGGCGCGGCAACGGCTGGATGCGCGCGCCCCTTGCTGGGGCACAATGCAATTGCCGAGTCGTTCTTCAGCAGCTTGGCGAAGGAGCGCAGCCGCAAGCGCGTCTATAAGACCCGAGAATGGGCGCGCGCCGACGTCTTCGACGACGTCCAGGCCTTCTGCAATCGAACCCGCCGTTACAGCCCTCTGGGCGGCATCAGTCCCGAGGCTTTCGAACAGGCCGGGGGGGTGAGGCTGGAAAGTGTCTTTGAGACTCGGAGCAACCCAGGACATTTCGTACCGAGAAGAAGGGACTCGCGACTGCATGCGCGGCGCACTCGGAAGCGCCACGGCGGGCAGACATGGAGCGAGCCGGCCGGAACTGCCGTATCGGCCAAAGCCGCCGGACGATCCGACGAAACCGCACGGGCCGCCGCTCCTTTCCGTGGATCGAGGCGCGGACGAGCGCCGCGCCGAGCCGGGCTCAGGCCATGTCCAGCGGCGAGACGATGCCGTAGCGCTTCATGCGCCGGTAGATCGTCGCGCGGCACAGGCCGAGGTCGCGGGCCGCGTCGCTGACGTTCCAGCGGCGGCGGCGCAGCGCCTCGAGCAGGACGCCGGCGTCGCCACGCGCGCTGCCGATCGGCACGACCGTCGCGCCGCGCGCAGCGGCCGACGCCTCGTCCGTGCCGAACGGAATCTCTGCACCGGCATCGGCGATCTCCGGCGGCAGATGGCCGACGTCGACACACTCGCCGTCGGCGATCGACAGCGCGAAGCGGATCACGTTGCGCAGCTGGCGCACGTTGCCGGGCCAGTCGTGGCCGAGCAGCAGCGCCTGCGCCGCCTCGCTGATCGCCGGCGCGGTGTCCTGCGCGGCGGCTTCCTCGCGCAGGATCAGGTCGATCAGATAGGTCTGGTCCTGACGCTCGCGCAGCGGCGGCAGCAGCAGCGTCGCGCCGCAGAGCCGGTAGTACAGATCCTCGCGGAACGTGCCGGCGACGATCTGCTTGCGCAGGTCGCGGTGCGAGGCGGCGATCACGTTGAGATCGACGCGGATCGGCCGGTCGGCGCCGAGCGGCAGGATTTCGCGCTCGGACAGGACGCGCAGCAGTCGCGTCTGCAGCGTCAGCGGCATGTCGCCGATCTCGTCGAGGAACAGCGTGCCGCCGTCGGAGCGCTGGATCAGGCCCTTCATGCCCTTGCTGCGCGCGCCGGTGAACGTGCCGGGCGTGTAGCCGAACAGCTCGCTCTCGATCAGCGATTCGGGGATCGACGCGCAGTTGACCGCGACGAAGGCGTTGCCGGCGCGGCGGCTCGACTCGTGCAGCGCACGCGCCAGCACTTCCTTGCCGGTACCGGTCTCGCCCTGGATCAGGATGCTGACCGGCTTGTCGACGAGGCGCGCGGCGCGGTCGAGCAGCTGACCCATGCGCGGGTCGTTGCCGGCCAGCCGCGCCAGCACCTCGCCGCGGGCCGGGACGGGTTCGGCCTCGGCGGCGATGCGCGCCGCCGGTGCGATCCGCGGCGCGATCACCGAGGCGTGATAGCCGTGGCCGTCCCAGGTGGTCACGATCGCCGGATCGTCGCGGCCGCCGCCGCGCGTCAGGCGCCAGATGTCGTCGATGCGCGTGCCGAATACGCCGCTGAGATGGCTGCCGACCAGCTTCGCGCGCTGCGCCTCGTCGAGCCGCGCGCAGTCGAGCAGGCGCAGATGGCGGCGCGCACCGGCGTTGGCGCCGACGATGACGCCGTCGCGATCGAACGCGAGCATCAGCTCGCCGCTGACGTCGACCAGCGGACCGACCGTGCCGAGCCGCAGGATCCAGCGGTCGCGGAACTGCTGCATGAAGTTCGCGTCCTCGATCATGCGGCCGTAGAGCATGGTGAGATGGCGCACCAGGTGCTGGCTCTCGCGCTCGGCCGGCGAGGACAGCGCCGAGACGTCGAGCGCGCCGAGCAGGTTGCCGTGCGGATCGTACAGCGGCGTGGTCGTGCAGCTCAGGCCGACGTTGCCGATGTAGAAGTGGTCGTCGCGATGGCAGGTCAGCGTGGTGCGCTCGGCCAGGCAGGTGCCGATGCCGTTGGTGCCGGCGTAGAGCTCGCTCCAGTTCGCGCCGAGCGTCAGGCCGGCGCGACGCAGCGCGATGTCCCAGGTGTCGTTGCCGATGTAGTCCACGCCGATGCCTTCGGCGTCGGTCAGCAGCAGCACGTAGCCCAGATCGGACACGTGCTTGTAGAGCTGCTCCATGCCGGCGCGCGCGACGCGCAGGTATTCCTCGTTCTGCTGGATGCACTCGCGAACCCGGCTCGGGTTCTCGATGCGGATATCCGGCCGGCGCGCGGGGTCGAGGCCGTAGCGCTCGACGCAGCGCAGCCACGAGCGCTGAATCAGGGACGTGCCTTCGCCGCCGGCGGCCGGCAGCGTGCCGGCGACGACGCCCAGAACGGTGTCGACATGGTGCTGCGACAGGGTCATCGGGTTACCTCCTGCGTATCCGCCCGCCTTCAGCATGCGGCGGCATTCGTTGTAGGGGGGCCGGCATCACCGGTCCGGCGGCGCCAGCGCCGCGTACACACTGCCGCCGGCCCTCCGGCGACACTCCGATCGTCCCTGTCAGCGCGACGTTCCCGTTGCCGGCCACCGCCGCTGCTCACGGCCTGCGCGATGTCCGCCCGGCCCGCCGCTGCGCCAGCTGCTCGCGCAGCGAACGGCGCGCCGGCCGCAGCGGCGCGCGCGACCGGGTCCATCCTGCCTGGTTGCGGGGGGCCAGACCGCGCAGACGGGGCGCGATCCATGCAAAAAAACGATACAGCGCGGGGTGCGCGTAGAGCAGCCGCCAGCCTTTCCAGGCCAGCGTCTCGCCGATCGTACGCGCTGCGCCCTGCCCCTTCAACGCGGGCGCGCCGGCCGCCGACGGCGCCTCGTGCCGCGCCGCCTCGCGCAGCCGCATCAGCATGTCCGGAATCGGGATCCGCACCGGGCAGACCTCGCCGCAGGCGCCGCACAGGCTGGAGGCGGTCGGCAGGTCGCGGGTGGAGGCCAGCCCGAGCAGGTGCGGCTCGATGATCGCGCCGATCGGGCCGGGATAGGTCGTGCCGTAGGACAGGCCGCCGACGCGCGCGTAGACCGGGCAGTGATTCATGCAGGCGCCGCAGCGGATGCACTGCAGCGTCGCGCGGAAGCGCTCGTCGCGGTAGGCCTGGGTGCGCCCGTTGTCGAGCAGGATCAGGTGCACCTCGCGCGGGCCGTCCTTCTCGCCGCTGCGGCGCGGGCCGGAGATCACGTTGAGATAGGTCGTCACCGCCTGCCCGGTCGCCGAGCGCGTCAGCAGCGCGAACAGCGGTACCACGTGCTCGAGCTTCTCGACGACCTTCTCCAGGCCGGTGATCGCGATGTGCACGTCCGGCACGGTCGTGCTCATGCGGCCGTTGCCCTCATTCTCGACCAGCACCAGCGAACCGGTCTCGGCGACCAGGAAATTGACGCCGGAGACGCCGATCGGCGTGTCGCGGAACAGATTGCGCAGCGCCTGGCGGCCGATCGCGATCAGCGCGTTGACGTCCTCGGTGTACGGCGCGCCGTCGATGCGGTCGGCGAAGATCCGCGCCACGTCCTCCTTGGTCTTGTGGATCGCCGGCATGATGATGTGGCTGGGCCGGTCGTCGTCGAGCTGCAGGATGTACTCGCCCATGTCGGTCTCGACGCACTCGACGCCGGCCTCGGCCATGCGGTGGTTGAGCTCGATCTCCTCGCTGACCATCGACTTGCCCTTGACCATGCGTGTGGCGCCGTGGCTGCGCGCGATCGACAGGAAGATCCGGTTGGCGTCCTCGGCGTTCTCGGCCCAGTGCACGCGGATGCCGTTGGCGGTCAGGTTGGCTTCCAGCCGTTCGAGCAGGTCCGGCAGCTGCGCCAGCGCGTGCTGGCGCACGCGCTCGCCGAGGCCGCGCAGCCGCTCGAACGCCTCGGTGTCCGGAAATTGCGCGCTGCGCTTGTCCATCAGGAAGTCCATCGCGCCGCGGAAGCTGCGGCGCAGCACCGGATCGGCCAGCACGAGGCGCGCGTTGTCCTTGAAGGCGGTCGGATCGGCGACCGGGCGTGTCGCGCTCACGGGCTCACCTCGTCGCGGATCAGCACGATGATCAGCTCCTTGGGTCCGTGCGCGCCGTAGACCAGCAGGCGCTGGATGTCGGCGGTCTTGGACGGGCCGGTCACCAGCAGCGCATTGGTCGGCAGGCTGCCGGCCCAGCGCTGGGCGTCCATCGCGGCGAACAGGTCCGCAAACAATGTGCTCGCACGCAGCACCGCGATGTGCACCGGCGGCACCAGCGACAGCGTGCGCGGCTCGTGCCGGTCGGGCCAGACGATCAGCGTGCCGGTCTCGACGATGCCGCCGCGCGTCGTGGTGATGCCCGCGTCGACGCCGTCGAACAGCATTTCGCGGCAGCGCTCGATCGGCGCGTCGTACCAGGCCAGCCGCGCCGCATCGATGCGCGCGGCGAGTCCAGCCGAGAGTGCGGTGTCGCGCCCGGCCAGCACGCGGCGCAGGCCCTTGGCGCGGACCACCTCGGCCACCGCATCGGCCCAGTCGTCGGGACCGGTCTCGACGACCTCGGCGCGCCAGCCGCGCGCGCGCTCGGCGAACGTCGCGGCCAGTCCGGCCGCATCGGCATTCGCGAGGCGGACGCGGAAATGCGTGGCGACGTCCGGCACCGGCGGCACCGCGGCCGGGCCGGCCGCGCGCAGGCGGCCAAAGATCGCGGCACGCGCGCGCCGGCTGGCCTCGTCGATCGTCGCGTTCATCGTGCCGGCTCCTCGCCGGCCGCGAGCCGGCGCAGCAGGAAGCTCGCGATGTGCTCGCCGCGCACCGCCGCGCCACGTTTCTCGAGCGTCAGATTGAGATTCATCAGGCAGCCGCAGTCGGCGCTGACGAAGCGGTCGCAGCCGGTCGCGAGGATCGCCTCGACCTTGTCGGCGGCCATCGCCGCGGAGATGTCCGGCTGCTTGACCGAGAACGTGCCGCCGAAGCCGCAGCATTCCGGCTCGTGGTCGTGGACCGCCAGCGTCACGCCGGGCAGGCGCGCCAGCAGGTCGCGACCGACCATGTGCGTGCCCATCTCGCGGCGGGCGCTGCACGAGGTATGCAGGCACAGCGTCTCTTCGGTTCCAGCGGATGCGATCTCCTCGCCGAGCAGACCGGCGACGAACTCGGTGAACTCGACCGTGCGTGCGGCGATCGCGGCGGCCTTCGCCGAGCGCAGCGGATCGCCGGCGAACAGCCGCGGCCAGTGGTGGCGGATCATGCCGGCGCAGGAGCCGGACGGTACGACGATCGGCCAGGGCTGCGGAAAGAGGTCGAGCTGCGCCGCCGCGACCGCGCGCGCATCGTCCGGAAAGCCGCTGGTATAGGCCGGCTGGCCGCAGCAGGTCTGGCCTTCGGGAAAGCTCACGCGCACGCCGAGCCGCTCGATCACCTCGATCGCGTCGAGTCCGGCCTGCGGCGCGAACAGGTCGAGCAGGCAGGTCGCGAACAGGTAGACGTCCGCCGGGGGCGCCGGGTCGGGCTGCGTCGCTGGGGCCGGGATCGTTGCCATGTGCATCCGGTGACCTTGAGTGCGCGCCGGAGTGTGCGCGCGGTCACGCCGGCCGGTATATTGGTCAGACCAATTTTGCGGATCAGGCCATGTCGCGCCGCGTCGAAACGGTGGTCGACCATCTGGAGTCGGCGATCGTCCAGGGTGTCTATGCGCCGGGCACGCGCCTGCCCGGCGAACGCGCGCTCGGCACTGCGCTCGGCGTCTCGCGCGCGACCGTGCGCGATGCGCTGGCCGCCCTGGTCAGCCGCGGCCTGCTGCAGCGCCGCCACGGTGACGGCACCTACGTCAACGACCAGGCCGAGCGGCAGATGGCCGAGGTCTGGGTCGACATGGCCGAGCGCCATCCGGCGCTGCAGGGCGATCTGATCGAATTTCGCGAGATGCTCGAGAGCCGCGCCGCCGAGCTGGCCGCGACGCGCCACGACGCGGCCGACCGCGAGCGATTGCTGGCGGCGCTCGCCGCGGTCGACGCGGCCTACAACGGCGAGGATCGCGCCGCGCAGATCCGCAGCGACGTGGCGTTCCATCGCGCGATCGCCGAGGCGACGCACAATCCGCTGTTCGCATACCTGATGAACTCGCTGCTGCGCCTGCTGCACGAGCATGTGCAGCTGAGCCTGGCCGGCGTCGCACCGCATTCGGACACGGCGCGCCAGCTGCGCGTGCAGCACCGCGCGCTGGCCGAGGCGATCCTCGCGCGCGACGCCGAGCGCGCCCGCCGCCAGGCCGGCGGCCACATCGACTTCGTCGGCGTGCGCCTCAACGCGATGCGCCGGCCGCCGGCGCGGCGCTGATGGCGCCCCGCAGCGGCCGGCGCGTGCGGCAAGGCGCGCGATGGAACGGCGAGTACGCCGCCGATCAGGCCGGCAGCGCGGCCGCAGTGCCGGGCCGCAGATAGCGCGCGCGCTTGCGCGCCCTCAGGCGATCCAGATCGAGCAGGATCAGGCCGTCGACGCTGTTGCGGAACGCCGGATCGACGCCGAACGCGAGAAAGCGCGCACCGCCGGGATCACACAGCTCGGTGTACTGGCGATACAGGATCGGCAGCCGCGCACCGGCCTGGTCGAGCCGGGCGCGCAGCAGCACCATCGCCTGGTCGGCATCGCAGTCGCCGAACGACGGCGCGTCGCCGGCGTAGCGGAACGGATGATGCGCGCGCGCCAGACCGCCGGCATCGCCGAAGTAGCGCTGGTAGTACGCGACGATCTGCTCGCGCGCGGGCAGCGGCAGCTCGGCGCTGATCGAGACCGGGCCATACAGATGGCGCACCTGCGGATGCGTGCGCAGCCAGGCCCCGATGCCCTGCCACAGCCAGTCCAGGCTGCGCGTGTTGCGGTAGCGCGGCTGGACGAAGCTGCGGCCGAGCTCGGCGCTGGATTCGAGGACCGGCCGCAGCCGTTCGTCGAGGTCGAACAGGCTGCGCACGTAGAGGCCGGCCGGTCCGCGCTCGGCCAGCACGCGTGCGCAGTCGGCGATCCGGTAGGCGCCGGCCACCTCGCCGGCCGCGCCGTCCCAGACCACGATGTGGTCGTACCAGCTGTCGTAGACGTCGGTGTCGAGCCGCCGGCCGGTGCCCTCGCCGACGCTGCGGAAGGTCAGCTCGCGCAGGCGTGCGATCTCGCGCAGCAGCGGCGAGTCGCTGACCAGGCGGCCGGCATGGATGCGCAGGCCCTCGGCGTTCTCGCCGATCAGCGGCAGCCGTTCCAGGTCCCTGCGGATCGCCGCCGGCGCCGGCCGGTGCGCGAGCGGCGCCTGCAGCGCCGACCAGCGGTCGCCGCGGCGGCCGATCGCGTAGACGGCGCGGCGCACCTCGCGCGAGATGCGCCGCCGATCGGCGAAGCCCTGCATGACCTCGCCGATCGGACGCGGCGCCCCGACGCGGATCACCAGGCGGCTGCGCTGGCGCGCGAACATCTCGCGCGGCAGCAGGCCGGTGCCGAGCGGCCGGAACAAGGCCGACATGCCGTAGAACAGCGCCGAGTTGCGGCCCTCGATGCGCACCGGCACCACCGGTGCGGCGGCCTGTTCGGCGAAGCGCAGGAAGCCGTGCCGCCAGGCCGCGTCGCGCACACCGATCGGCGTCAGCCGCGACACCTCGCCGGCCGGGAACACGATCACCGCCTGCTCGGCGTCGAGCGCCCGGTCGACCTGGCGCAGGCTGTCGGCACCGGCGCGCCCGCCGAACACGCGCAGCGGAATCAGCAAGTCCGACAGACCCTCGAACGCGGACAGGAAATCGTTGGCGACGACGCGCACGTCGCGGCGCACGCTGCCGACGAAGGCCAGCAGCGCCAGCGCGTCGAGCGCGCCCATCGGATGATTGGCGACGATCACCACGCGCCCGGTCTCGGGGATGCGTTCGCGTTCGACCTGATCGACCAGGAAGCGGCAGTCGAGCCGCTCGAGCGCGGCCTCGACGAACGCGAATCCGCGCAGATGCGCATGTTCGCGCATGAAGGCGTCGATGTCGTCGAGGCGCGCGATGCGCGCGAGCGAACGGATCAGCTGGCGCGAGAACGGCGCGCGGCGGCCGGTGAACCACTGCGGGAATCGCGCCTCGATCCTGCCTTCCAGATCGAGCATGGACACGGCCTCCTGGTCGCCTGAGTGCCGGCACGCTAGGACCGGCTCGTTGCAGGCACGTGACGACGGGCATCACGCCGGTGTCATCTGCGCCGGCCACGATGGCGGCGAACGATCGGACCGGACTTCCGGAATGCCCGCCATCCAGCCCGCCCACCGGACCGCCACGCGGCCGAGCCTGCGCGATCGCGTCGACCAGCGGATCTTCGACGCGATCTGGTCGCGCAGCCTGGTCTACAACACCTGCTGGGAAGACCCGGCGGTCGACCGCGTCGTGCTCGGCCTCGGTGCCGACGACCATGTACTGGTCATCACCAGCGCCGGCTGCAATGCGCTGGACTATGCGCTGGCCGGCCCGCGCCGCATCGACTGCGTCGACGCCAATCCGCGCCAGAACGCGCTGCTCGAACTCAAGCTCGCCGGCATCGCCGCGCTCGGATTCGAGGACTTCTACGCGATCTTCGGCGACGGCCACCATCCGGACTTCGCGCGGCTGTACCGGACGCATCTGCGCGAGCGGCTGTCGCCGTTCGCGCGCGAATGGTGGGACCGCCATACGCAGTGGTTCGCCAGCGCGCGCGGCAGCTTCTACTTCCACGGCCTCTCCGGCCTGGTCGCGCGCGGCGTGCGCACCTGGTTCCGCGCGCAGCCGCGCCTGCGCGTGGCGATGTTCGACCTGCTCGCGGCCGGCGACCTGGAAAGCCAGCGCCACATCTACGACCGGCAGGTCGCGCCGCTGCTGTGGAACCGCGCGGTCAACTGGACGATCTCGCGGCAGCTGGTCATGAACCTGCTCGGCGTGCCGCATCCGCAGCGGCGGCTGGTCCAGGCCGAGCATGCCGACGGCGTGTCCGGATTCATCCGGGCAGCGCTGGAATACGTGTTCCGCGAGCTGCCGCTGGCCGACAACTATTTCTATCGCGTCTATCTGACCGGCCGCTACGCGCCGGACTGCTGTCCGGAATACCTCAAGCGCGAGAACTTCCTGCGCCTCAAGGGCGGCCTCGCCGAGTCGATCCGCGTGCACACAGGGACCGTCACCGCATTCCTGCAGAGCGGCCACGCGCCGATCTCGCGCTTCGTGCTGCTCGACCACATGGACTGGATGGGCTCCTACCATCCGGCGGCGCTCGACGCGGAGTGGCAGGCGATCCTGAAGCGGGCCGCGCCGCGGGCGCGGATCCTGCTGCGCAGCGCGCAGACGCGGCCGGCCTGGCTCGATCAGGTCCGCCTGGCCGACGGCGCGACGCTGCAGCAGCGTCTGCGCTTCGACGGCGCACTGGCCGCGGCGCTGCAGCCGCGCGACCGCGTGCATACCTATCCCGGCCTGGTGATCGCCGATGCACCGGCTTGAGACGCTGCGTGCCGACTTCTCCGTGCTGCGCGCGATGACGCGCGGCATGCCGACCGGCGACAGCGCAGCGGCGCGGCTGGCCGCGTTCTATGCCCCGCAGGCCGAGCACTACGACCGCTTCCGCGAGCGGCTGCTGCATGGACGCCAGGCGCTGATCGACATGATTCCGCTGCCGCGCCGCGCCCGCGTCGTCGATCTCGGCGGCGGCACCGGCCGCAACCTCGAACACTTCGGCGCGCGCGCCGCCGACATCGCACGCTACGAGGTCGTCGATCTGTGCGCGCCGCTGCTCGAACGGGCACGGGCGCGGGCGGCGCGCTTTGCGCAGCTGCGCGCGATCGAGGCCGACGCGACGCAATGGCGGCCGGACCGTCCGGTCGACGTCGTGATCCTGTCCTACGCGCTGACGATGATGCCCGACTGGCGCGCCGCGATTCGCTCGGCGATCGCGATGCTCGCTTCCGGCGGCACGCTGGCCGTGGTCGATTTCTACGTCTCGGCCGAGTCCCCGCCCGACGGCTGCCAGCGTCACGGCTGGGCGACGCGGCGCTTCTGGCCGGCCTGGTTCGGCCACGACGGGGTCCGGCTCGATCCGGAGCACCTGCCGACGCTGTGCAGCGTCCTGCCCGACCACGTGCGGGTCGAGTCGCGCGGCCAGGTGCCATACCTGCCGCTGCTGCGCGTGCCCTATTACCGCTTCTTGGGGACCAAGCCGTGAACGTCCATCGGGTGCGCTCGGTCTTCATCTCGGACGTGCACCTGGGCACGCGTGCCTGCCAGGCCGAGCGCCTGCTCGCGTTCCTGCGCGCCTATCCGGCCGAATATCTCTATCTGGTCGGCGACATCGTCGACTTCTGGGCGATGCGGCGCGACGTGCGCTGGACGCCGGCGCAGAACACCGTCGTGCAGAAGATCCTGCGCCGTGCGCGCCACGGCGAGCAGGTGGTCTTCATCCCCGGCAACCACGACGAGGCACTGCGCGAATACACCGGCATCCGCTTCGGCGACATCCGGCTCGAACGCGAATGGGTTCACACCACCGCCGAAGGCAAGCGCTATCTGGTGCTGCACGGCGACGAGTTCGATCAGGTCACGCGCTACCACCGCTGGCTCGCGGTGCTCGGCGACGTCGGCTACACCTGGCTCGTACACGCCAACGGCTGGCTGTCGTGGCTGCGCCGCAAGCTCGGCATCGCCGGCTACTGGTCGCTGGCCGGCTATGCCAAGCGCAAGGTCAAGGTGGCGGTCAGCTTCGTCGGCGACTTCGAAGGTTCGGTCGCGCGCGCGGTGCGCGAGCGCGGCCTGGACGGCGTGATCTGCGGGCACATCCACGTCGCCGCGATGCACGACATCGAGGGCATTCGCTACGTCAACTGCGGCGACTGGGTCGACAGCTGCACGGCGATCGTCGAGCACCACGACGGCCAGCTCGAACTGATCCACTGGAGCGCCGAGGAAGCCGACGCGCATACGGCCGAGGCATTCGCCGAGGACATGCTGCTGCGGCCGCGCGCGCCCGGCCGCAAGATCGCCGCCTGATCGAACGACGGCGCGGCGCGATCGGCCCGGCCGCCGGCGCGGCGTGCCGGGCGGTGCCGCTGTCCCGTCCCTGCCGCTGCGCGCCCGCGCGGAACGCTCAGGCCGTGCCGGGCACGTCGGGCTGATTCTCCGGCCGCGCCGCATCGAATGCCGGCAGCGCCAGACAGGCCTGCTCGATCCGGGCGATCGTCGGATACGGTGCCAGATCGACGCGGAAGCGATGCGCGTTGTAGACCTGCGGAATCAGGCAGGCGTCGGCGAGGCCGGGCTGGTCGCCTTCGCAATAGCGGCCGGTCGACGGATGCTCGGCGAGCATCTCCTCGAATGCGCGCAGGCCTTCGCGTATCCAGTGCTGGGTCCAGCGCTGGCGCTGCTCGGCATCGACCGCGAGCTCGCGCTCCAGATACTGCATGACGCGCAGATTGTTCAGCGGATGCACGTCGCAGCCGATCAGCTGCGCGAGCGCGCGCACGCGCGCACGGTCGCGGATCATCGCCGGCAGCAGCTTGATCGCGCCGTCGTAAGCCTCGTCGAGGTATTCGATGATCGCCATCGACTGGCGCACCACGCGGCGGCCGTCGATCAGCACCGGCACCAGCTCCTGCGGATTGAGCTCGTGGTAGATCGGGTCGTGCTGCTCGCCGCCGTTGTTGACCAGATGGACCGGTACCTGGTCGTACGGCAGCATCTTGAGATTGAGCGCGATGCGCACGCGATAGGCCGCGCTCGATCGCCAGTAGCTGTAGAGGGTCAAACGCTCGCTCATGACGGTGCCTCCCCTGCGCCCTTCACGTGAACGGCCGGCCCGATTATCTCAGCGAATCGCCGCGATGTTGAGCGCCGGCCCTCGTCCGGCCGCGGTCCGGTCCGCGTCGGCGCCGCAGCGGCGGCCGTGCGGCCGAGGGCCGTCCGGGTTGCGACGGCTGCCCCGGAGGGTCATGGGCTCGGTGGCCGCCGGGGGCCGCAGCGGCGACGGCCCGCGCCTGCACGCCGCTGCGCCGCGCCCCCTCAGCCCTGCGGCCGATAGCGCTCGATGCGCTGCTCGATCGCGCCGAAGAGGCTGGCGCCCTGCGCGTCGGTCATCTCGATGCGGACCGTGTCGCCGAACGCCAGGAACGGCGTCGCCGGCTTGCCGTCACGCAGCGTCTCGACCGTGCGCTGCTCGGCCAGGCAGGAGGCGCCCTTGGCAGTGTCCTCGTTGGCGATCGTGCCCGAGCCGACCAGGGTGCCGGCGGTCAGCGGCCGCGTCTTGGCCGCGTGCGCGATCAGCTCGGCGAAGCTGAACTGCATGTCGACGCCGGCCTCGGCCTCGCCGAACCAGCGGCCGTTGATCCAGGTGCGCATCGGCAGGTGCAGCTTGCTGTCCCGCCAGGCGTCGCCGAGCTCGTCGGGCGTGACCAGCACCGGCGACAGCGCCGAGCGCGGCTTGCTCTGCAGGAAGCCGAAGCCCTTGGCCAGTTCCGGCGGAATCAGCCCGCGCAGCGAGACGTCGTTGACCAGGCCGACCAGCTGGATGTGACGCGCGGCCTCGGCCGGCGTGACGCCCATCGGCACGTCGTCGGTCACGACCAGAACCTCGGCCTCGAGGTCGATGCCGTAGTCCTCGCTGGCGACCAGGACCGGATCGCGCGGCGCAAGGAAGCCGGCGCTGGTCGCCTGGTACATCAGCGGATCGGTGTAGAAGCTGGCCGGCACTTCGGCGCCGCGCGCGCGCCGCACGCGCTCGACGTGCGGCAGATAGGCGCTGCCGTCGACGAACTCGTAGGCGCGCGGCAGCGGCGCGGCGAGCGCGTCGACGTCGAGGTCGAACGCATCGGCGGCGCGGCCGTCCGAGAGCGCCTCGTACAGCGCGTTGAGTCGCGGTGCGACCGCTTCCCAGCCGTCGAGCGCGGCCTGCAGCGTGGCGGCGATGCCGGTCGCGCGCACGGCGCGGGTCAACGCGCGGTCGACGACGATCAGCGTGCCGTCGCGGCCGCCTTCCTTGAGACTTGCAAGCTTCATGTGGGTCGCTTCCGGTTGAGTGGTCGGCCGGCGCTCAGCGCCGGCCCGGGTCGAAATGCTTGGCCAGGCCCTGCCAGCAGGCATAGTAGTCGCGCTGCAGCTGCGGCGATTCGAGCGCCTGCCGGGTCGGATGGATGACCGCGCGGGTCTCGAACATGAAGGCCATGGTATCGACGATGTGGTCGGGCCTGGACGTGTCGGCCGCCGAGGCCTTCTCGAAACTGGCCGCATCGGGTCCGTGGCCGCTCATGCAGTTGTGCAGGCTGCTGCCGCCGGGCACGAAGCCGCCGGCCTTGGCGTCGTAGGCGCCGTGCACGAGGCCCATGAACTCGCTGGCGACGTTGCGGTGGAACCACGGCGGACGGAACGTGTCCTCGGCGCACAGCCAGCGCGGCGGAAAGATCACGAAATCCAGATTCGCAGTGCCCGGCGTGTCGCTCGGCGAGGTCAGCACCGTGAAGATCGAGGGATCGGGATGGTCGTAGCTGATCGAGCCGATCGTGTTGAAGCGGCGCAGATCGTAACGGTACGGCGCATGGTTGCCGTGCCAGGCGACCACGTCCAGCGGCGAATGGCCGATCGCGGCGCGCCACAGCCGGCCCTGGAACTTGGCGATCAGCTCGAACGCGCCTTCGACGTCTTCGTAGGCCGCGTGCGGCGTTTCGAAGTCGCGCGGATTGGCCAGGCCGTTGGAGCCGATCGGGCCCAGATCGGGCAGGCGCAGCGCAGCGCCGAAATTCTCGGCGACGTAGCCGCGCGCCTCGCCGTCCGGCAGGTCGACGCGGAAGCGAATGCCGCGCGGAATCACTGCGATTTGCTGCGGCTCGACCTCGACGACGCCGAGTTCGGTCGCGATGTGGAGCCGTCCGCGCTCGGGCACGATCAGCAGCTCGCCGTCGGCGCTGTAGAAATAGCGCCCCTGCATCGACCGGTTGGCCGCGTAGAGATAGATGCCGATGCCGGCCTGCGAAGCGGCGCCGCCGTTGCCGGCGACCGAGACCAGGCCGTCGACGAAGTCGGTCGGCGCATCCGGCAGCGGCAGCGGATCCCAGCGCAGCTGGTTCGGCGTCGCCGGCACCTCGTCGAAGCGGTTGTGGAAATGCGGATGCGCCAGCGCCTCGAACGGCCGGTGCATCGACGCGGGCCGGATCCGGTACAGCCAGCTGCGCCGGTTGGCATGGCGCGGCGCGGTGAACGCGGTACCGGAGATCTGTTCGGCGTACAGCCCGTACGCGGCGCGCTGCGGCGAATTGCGCGCCTCGGGCAGCGCGCCCGGCAGGGCCTCGCTCGCGAACTCGTTGCCGAAGCCGGTCTGGTAGCCGCTGGATCGAGAAGAAGACATGCCGACACCTCGGAGCGCCGCGACCGCGGCGCACTGCCGTTGAACGGCGGGCCGGACATCAGTGCCGGCCCGCCTCCTGGATCGTCCGCCGTGGAGCGGTCAGAGCACGCCGCGGCGCATCTGGTCGCGTTCGATGCTCTCGAACAGCGCCTGGAAGTTGCCGTTGCCGAAGCCCTCGTTGCCCTTGCGCTGGATGATCTCGAAGAAGATCGGACCGATGCAGTTCTGCGTGAAGATCTGCAGCAGCAGCTTCTTCTTGGTCTCCGGGTCGGCGTCGATCAGCAGCTTGTTGCGCTGCATGCGCGGCAGATCCTCGCCGTGGCCGGGGATGCGCTGATCGACGACCTCGTAGTAGGTCTCCGGCGTGTCGAGGAAGGCCACGCCGCGCGCGCGCATCGCCTCGACCGTGGCGTAGATGTCGTCGGTGAAGCAGGCGATGTGCTGGATGCCCTCGCCCTTGTACTCGTCCAGATACTCGTTGATCTGCGACTTGGCGTCCGAGGACTCGTTGAGCGGGATGCGCACCATGCCGTCCGGCGCGGTCATCGCCTTGGACACCAGGCCGGTCTTGGCGCCCTTGATGTCGAAGTAGCGGATCTCGCGGAAGTTGAACAGCCGCTCGTAATAGTCCGCCCAGCGCTCCATGTTGCCGAAATAGAGATTGTGGGTCAGGTGGTCGATGAAGGTCAGACCGAAGCCCTTCGGGTGGCGGTCCACGCCCGGCAGCCAGTCGAAGTCGGCGTCGTAGACCGAGCCGCCGGCGCCGTACCGATCGACCAGATACAGCATGCAGTCGCCGATGCCCTTGATGACCGGCACATCGACGGCGCCGGTGTCGGCCTTGTGCGTGAGCTTCTCGGCGCCGTTGGCGAGCGTGGCGGCGAGCACCTCGTCGGCCGGCTTGCGGAAGCGGATCGCGAAGCCGCAGGCGCTCGGGCCGTGCTGGGCCGCGAAGTCGGCCGCGAACGAATCGGGCTCCTCATTGACGAGGAAGTTGCAGTCGCCCTGGCGGTACAGCGTCACCTTGCGCGTGCGATGACGGGCGACCGCGGTAAAGCCGAGATTGCCGAACAGCTCGTGCAGCAGCTGCGGATCGGGCGCGGCGAATTCGACGAACTCGAAGCCGTCCACGCCCATCGGGTTCTCGAACGTGGTGACCTCGATGCCGGTATTGGGTACGGTCGGATGGGGCTGGGCGTTCATGGCGGCTCCGTGGGAACGAGGCGCCGTGCGGGCGGCGCAATCGGCGTGTTATAGTTTCATATGAAACCAATTGCAAGAGGCAGTGCAGCATGCCCGGACGCGTCCTGTTGGAGCTGGAGGCCTTTCTCCCGTACCGGCTTTCGGTGTTGTCGAACACCGTCAGCCAGGCGATCGCCCGCATCTACGAGGCGCGCTTCGACCTGTCGGTGACCGAATGGCGTGCGATGGCCGTGCTCGGCCGCTACAGCGGCATCTCGGCACGCGAGGTCGCGCTGCGCACGGCGATGGACAAGGTGGCGGTCAGCCGCGCAGTCGCGCGCCTGCTCGACAAGGGCCTGATCGAACGCGATACCGCCGAGCACGACCGCCGCCAGTCGGTGCTGCAGCTGTCCGAGGCCGGCTGGACGATCTACGACCAGGTCGCGCCGCTCGCGCTCGAGCACGAGCAGCGGCTGCTCGATCATCTCGACGCCGAGGAGAAGCAGTGGCTGGCACGCATCCTCGACAAGCTCTGGCAGGTCGAGCGCAGCGCGCTGGAATCCTGACGCTAACATCGCCGCATCCGCCGCGGGCGCGACGCCGGTCCGGATCGGGCATGGCATCGTCTGCGCCGGCAGCGCCGGCGCAGACGAGCGAAGCCTTACTTGACGCCGTGCATCAGCCGCTGGATCAGCGGCGCGATCACGAACAGCAGCACGCCCGGGATCACCAGGGCCCAGAAGCCGAACGTGTAGCCGCTGAGCGCGGACTCCACATTCATGCCGCCCTCGCCGCTGACGTGGCTGGCGAAGATGCCCGACAGGTTGTTGCCGATCGCGGTCGACAGGAACCAGCCGCCCATGCCGAAGCCGACCAGGCGCACCGGCGCCAGCTTGGTCACCATCGACAGGCCGATCGGCGACAGGCACAGCTCGCCGACCGACTGGATCACGTAAACCATGAACAGCGTCCAGAACGGGATCTTCAGCGACTGCGGATCGACCAGGCTCGACAGCGCGAAGATCAGCAGCAGAAACGCCAGCGCATTGAAGATCAGGCCGAGGCCGAACTTGCGCGGGATCGACGGATTGTGGCGGCCCATCTTGACCCACAGCCAGGCCAGCAGCGGCGCCAGCGTGATGATCGACAGCGAGTTGACCGACTGGAACCAGCCGACCGGGAAGATCCAGCCGCTGAAGTCGCGGTCGATGATGTTCTGCGCGAGGAAATTGAACGAGCTGCCGGCCTGCTCGAAGAAGCACCAGAACAGCACGTTGAAGACGAAGATGATCAGCATCGCGACGGCCATGTCGCGCCGGATCGCGCCGTCCTTGAAGCCCTCCTTGAGGATCAGCACGCACAGTCCGACGAACAGCGCGCTCAGAATCCACTGCAGCGCACCGGCGCCGATCGAGAGCAGGAAGTAGAACACCGGAATCGCGACCAGCGCGCAGATCGCCGTCGCCAGCACGCGACCGCCGCCCTCGGCGCCTTCCGGCGGCCGGCCGATGCCGAGCAGCTGCCGGCGGCCGAACCAGAACCACACCAGGCTGATCAGCATGCCGATGCCCGAAACCAGGAATACTACCTTGTAGGCCGGCATCTGCGGCGTGCCGCCCATGACGCGCTCGGCGAGGATGCCGGTCAGCCACGGCGCCAGCATCGCGCCGAGATTGATGCCCATGTAGAACAGCGTGAAGCCCGAGTCGCGACGCTCGTCGCCGGTCGCGTAGAGCTTGCCGACCATCGTCGAGATGTTCGGCTTGAACAGGCCGTTGCCGACGATCACGGTCGCCAGGCCGAGTTTGAACAGTGCCTCGTTCGGCATCATGATCAGGAACAGGCCGGCCGCCATGATCACCGCGCCGAGCAGGATCGAGCGCTGATAGCCGATCACGCGGTCGGCCACGTAACCGCCGAACAGCGCCGCCGCATAGACCAGCGCCAGATAGGCGCCGTAGAGCCGGCTGGCCGGCGCCTCGCCGGCGGCATCGCCCGCATAGAACTGCGCCACGATGTACAGGGCCAGCGCCCAGCGCATGCCGTAGAACGCGAAGCGTTCCCAGAACTCGGTCATGAACAGCATCCACAACGGACGCGGATGCCCCATCGTCTGCGGAAACTGTGGAAGCGCGTCGCCCGCGGGCGACGTGGCGGTACCGCTCATAGGCGGATTCTCCTGCTGGAAAGGGTGGAAGAAAGCGAAGCGCGCGAGCGGACGACCGGTCCCTGCCCCGGCCGACAGGTTTAACCGCAGATGAATGCGGCGTCAAATCGCGCCGCGTCAAATCCGGGCCGGCGCGTTCAGCGCGTGCCGATAACGGTGCGCACCTCGAACAGCTCCGGGAAGAACGTCAGATCCAGCGCCTTGCGCAGGAAGCCGACGCCCGACGAGCCGCCGGTGCCGCGGCGGAAACCGATGATCCGCTCGACGGTCTTCATGTGGCGGAAACGCCACAGCTGGAAGCTCTCCTCGACGTCGACCAGCTTCTCGCAGAGGTTGTAGGCACGCCAGTGCGCATCGGCGTTCTCGTAGATGCGCCGGAACACCGCGACCAGCTCCGGGTGGCGCTGGTACGGCTGCGACCAGTCGCGCTCGATGCAGGCGTGCGGCACCTCGTGGCCATGGCGGGCCAGATGGCGCAGGAACTCGTCGTAGAGGCTCGGCGCCTCCAGCACCTGGCGCAACGCCTGCTGGCGTTCGGGGTCGTAGTCGAACACCGCCAGCATCTGTGCGTTCTTGTTGCCGAGCAGGAACTCGATCGTGCGGTACTGGTGCGACTGGAAGCCCGAGGCCGGGCCGAGCACGTCGCGAAACTGCAGATACTCCGACGGCGTCAGCGTCTCGAGCACGGCCCACTGCTCGAACAACTGGCGCTGGATCTGCTTGACCCGGGCGAGGATTTTCAGGCACGAATCGATTTCGTCGCGGGAAAGATTGGCGACCGCGGCGCGCAGCTCGTGGATGATCAGCTTCATCCACAGTTCCGAGACGTGATGCTGGACGATGAACAGCATCTCGTCGTGATGCGGCGGGTCGGAGAGGGGCTGCTGCGCCGACAGCAGCGTGTCGAGCTGCAGGTAGCCGCCGTAGGTGAGGCGGTCGGCCAGATCGAGTTCGATCCCGGCTTCGAGGTCACGCTTGTTGTCGCTGGATGTCATTGCCGATCCACGGAAAAGCGGCCCGCCCGGCTGTGTCCCGAGCGCGGCGGGACGCGCAGTGTACTGGGGCCGGGGCCGCCGTTTCGAGGAAAACCTGCGCACCGCGCCGCGCCTCGAGCCGCGCCCGGCCGGCAGCGGCGCGCGACGGCCGCCAGCGGTCCGGCCGCCGTTGCGATTTGGACGGCCAAATCGGCGCCGCCCGCCTCGCCGCGCATGCGCCGCAGCGGCGGCGCGTGCTGCGCCGGTCCTTGCGCCTCCGGCACAGGCTTGCTATCTAGCCGCCAACGCCGTCGACCCGGGCTCACCTCCGACCGCAGCGTTGCGCACGCCGGCACTGGATCCGAGCTTCCGCGCAGCGTTCCGCGGCAGCCCGCGAGCTTTCCAGCCAGCCTCGAGATCGACGGGCCTCCATCCGTTCGCCGAACCGACTTAGGGCCACCGTGAGCGTCGTCGCCACTTTCGAAATCGAATATCTCCAGTACCTCGACACCGAGGGCCGTCTGATCCGCGAGGATCTCCCCGCGTTCGCGCGCGACATCCGGCAGTTGGTGGACATCTACAAGCTGATGACCTACCTGCGCGTGTTCGACGGCAAGGCCGTCGCGCTGCAGCGCACCGGCAAGCTCGGCACCTATGCGTCCTGCCTCGGCCACGAAGCGGCGCATGTCGCGATCGGCAGCGCGATGCAGGAGGACGACAGCCTCGCCGTCAGCTACCGCGAATACGGTGCACAGTTCTTCCGCGGCGTGCGCGCCCGCGACGTGCTGATGTACTGGGGCGGCGACGAGCGCGGCAGCGACTTCGCCGGCCCCGCGCACGACTTCCCGTGGTGCGTGCCGATCGCCACGCAGTGCCTGCACGCGGCCGGTTCGGCGCTGGCATTCAAGCTGCGCAAGGAACCACGCGTGGCGGTCTGCACGGTCGGCGACGGCGGTTCGTCGAAGGCCGACTTCAACAGCGCGATCAACGTCGCCGGCGCGATGCAGCTGCCGCTGGTCGCCGTCATCGTCAACAACCAGTGGGCGATCTCGGTACCGCGCAGCGCGCAGACCGGCGCCAAGACGCTGGCGCAGAAGGGCATCGCCGCCGGCCTGGACTGCATCCAGGTTGACGGCAACGACCTGATCGCGATGCGCGCCGCGCTCGATCACGCGATCAAGCGCGCCCGTCACGGCCACGGCGGCACCGTCATCGAGGCCGTCACCTATCGCCTGTCCGACCACACCACGGCCGACGACGCGCGCCGTTACCGGCCCGAGGCCGAGGTCAAGGACGCCTGGGAGCGCGAGCCGCTCAAGCGCATCCGCGCGTACCTCTCGTCGCTGAACGCCTGGAGCGAGGACGAGGAGGCGGCCTGGAAGGCGCAGTGCGCCGATCTGGTCGACGCCGAGGTCAACGCCTACCTGGAGACCAAGTCGCAGCCGGTCGAGGCGATGTTCGACTACACCTATGCCGAGCTGCCGCCCGACCTCGCCGCCCAGCGCGCCGAAGCGATCGCACGCGAGCACGGCGGCTGAGGCCGCGGTTCGCCCGTCCACGCAATCCGACGATTTTCCAATGGCACAAATCACCTTGATCGAAGCCGTCACCCAGGCCCTGGCTTGGGAGATGAAGCACGACAGCAGCGTCCTCGTCCTCGGCGAGGACGTCGGCGTCAACGGCGGCGTGTTCCGCGCCACGCAGGGCCTGCTGCAGCAGTTCGGCGAAGGACGCGTCCTCGACACGCCGCTGGACGAGACCACGATCGCCGGCCTCACCGTCGGCCTGGCCGCGCAGGGCATGAAACCGGTCGCCGAGGCGCAGTTCGAGGGCTTCATCTACGCGATGCTCGAGCAGATCATCTGCCACGCCGCGCGCCTGCGTAACCGCACGCGTGGCCGCATGAGCGTGCCGGCCGTGTTCCGTGCACCGTGGGGCGGCGGCATCCGCGCGCCCGAACACCATTCCGAAGCCAATGAGGCGCTGTTCACGAACGTGCCGGGCCTGCGCGTCGTGCTGCCGTCCTCGCCGGCGCGCGCCTACGGCCTGCTGCTGGCGGCGATCCGCGATCCCGATCCGGTCATCTTCTTCGAGCCCAAGCGCATCTACCGCCAGTACAAGGAAGAAGTGCCCGACGACGGCGAAGCGTTGCCGCTGGACGTGTGCTTCGTGCTCCGCGACGGCAGTGACGTCACCCTGGTGACCTGGGGCGCCCAGGTCAAGGAGACGCTGGAGGCCGCCGAGGCGCTCGCCGCCGACGGCATCAGCGCCGAGGTCATCGACGTCGCCACGCTCAAGCCGCTCGACTTCGACACGATCGCCGAGTCGGTCGCCAAGACCGGTCGCTGCGTGATCGTGCACGAGGCGCCGCGCACCGCCGGCTTCGGCGCCGAGATCGCCGCGCGCCTGGCCGAGCATTCGATGTACGACCTGCTCGCGCCGGTCGAGCGCGTCACCGGCTACGACACCCACATCCCGCTGTTCCGGCTCGAGATGAAGTACCTGCCCGGCGTCGACAAGATCGTCGCCGCCGCCAAGCGCACGCTCGCGGCCAGCTGATCGACGACGGAATCCAAGTCCCATGAGCGAAACCAAGACCTTTCATCTTCCGGATCTCGGCGAGGGCCTGCCCGACGCGACGATCGTCGAATGGTTCGTCAAGCAGGGCGACACGGTCCGGCTCGACGCGCCGCTGGTCTCGATGGAAACCGCCAAGGCGGTCGTCGAGGTGCCGTCGCCGTACTCCGGCACCGTGGCGCGGCTTTACGGCGGCAACGGCGACGTCATCGTGACCGGCGCGCCGCTGGTCGACATCGCGATCGACCCGGCCGCGCCGCAGCGCGCCGACGCCGAGGCGACCGGACATCATCACGGCCCGCCACCGGCCAAGCCGGCCACCGGTGCGCCGGCGCCGGCCGCACCGGGCAAGGTGGTGGCCTCCGACGAAGGCGGCGAGATCCGCGAGGGCGGCGCGGCACCGAGGGCCGATTCGGGCACCGTCGTCGGCGCGATGGAGGCTGGCGACCGCGTCCACAGCGAGGCGCTGACCCAGGTCGGCGGCGTCAAGGCCGTGCCGGCGGTGCGCGCGCTGGCGCGCAAACTCGGCGTCGATCTGGCGCGGGTGTCGCCGAGCGGCGCCGACGGCGTGGTCACCGCCCAGGACGTCAAGCAGGCCGCCGCGGCCGGGACCGCACGCGCCGGCGGCGCAGCGTCCCCGGCACGCGCCGCCACCCAGCCGGCGCAGGCTGCGCCTGCCGCTACCACACCGGTTCCGCCCACCGCACCGGCGCAGCGCACGACGCTGTCGGCCGCCGGCAAGCCGATCCGCACCACGCCGCCGTCGGTCGCTGCGACCGGCCAGCCCGAGCAGCTCAAGGGGGTGCGCCGCAACATGGCGCGTGTCATGGCCGACGCGCACGCCAAGGTGGTTCCGACCACGCTGGCCGACGATGCCGACATCCACGCCTGGCTGCCCGGCAACGACATCACGGTGCGCTTGATCCGTGCCCTGGTCCGGGCCTGCAAGACCGTACCGGCGCTCAATGCCTGGTTTGACGGCGAGAACCTGACGCGCACGCTGCATCCGCACGTCGACATCGGCATCGCGGTCGACACCGACGACGGCCTGTTCGTGCCGGCGCTGCGCAATGCCGACGCGCTCGACGCCGCCGGCCTGCGCACCGCGATCAACCGGCTGCGTACCCAGGTCGAGGATCGCAGCATTCCGCCGTCGGAGCTCTCCGGCTATACGATCAGCCTGTCGAACTTCGGCGTGTTCGCCGGCCGCTACGCGACGCCGATCGTGGTGCCGCCGTGCGTCGCGATCGTCGCGGCCGGCAAGGGCCGCCACCAGATGACGCCGGTCATGGGCGGCTTCGAGTCGCACCGCGTGATCCCGCTGTCGCTGACCTTCGATCACCGCGCCGCGACCGGCGGCGAGGCGGCGCGCTTCCTGAAGGCGATGCTGGACGATCTGGCGCTGGCCAGCTGACGAGTAGCCTGCATCCTCGCACGGCCAGAGTCCCGGAACGGTCGTTCTGTGCAAATGTGCCGATTCAATCCGGCGCGGCATGCAACGGCGGTCCATCGATATCAGCCCGCTCTCCGAAACCCGGCATGGTTACGGGTCCGATGAGGGAGGGCGCCGGAATAGTTTCGGGCACTCCAGAATGCTGGGGTATAGCGGCAAGGCTCGATCTTGTGCCGCGAGAGCAGTCCAGGCCGCTCAACCGCTTACTGACAGGCTGGATCTGGCCGAGATCGGCGTTGCCGATCCCCCGCGATGTTGCGCGCTATCATTGCCGTTTCGACCCCATCGAGGACTTGCCGTGTTCAAATCGTTCCTGTTAACCGCCTCGCTGCTGCTGCCGACGCTCGGCTTCGCGCAGTCGGATGCCTCCAGTTCCAAGCAGACCACCGACGCCAAGACGACCGCCGCAGCACAGAAGCCGGCCGCGCCCCAGGTCCTGTTCAAGACCACGCTCGGCGACATCACGGTGGAGCTGTATCCGGACAAGGCGCCCAAGACCGTCGAGAACATTCTCGATTACGTGCGCAGCGGCTTCTACGACGGCACGATCTTCCATCGCGTGATCGGCAACTTCATGATCCAGGGCGGCGGCTTCACGGCAGATCTGCGCCAGAAGCAGACCAAGGCACCGGTCGCCAACGAGGCCAACAACGGCCTCAGCAACACGCGCGGCACGATCGCGATGGCGCGTACCGGCGACCCGCACTCGGCCACCGCGCAGTTCTTCATCAACGTCGTCGACAATCGCAATCTCGACTACGTCAGCGACCAGAGCCCGATGACCTGGGGCTACACCGTGTTCGGCAAGGTCGTCGCCGGCATGGACGTGGTCGATAAGATCAAGGCCGTGCAGACCGGACCGCAAGGACCGTTCCGCAGCGACGTGCCGACGACGGCGGTCGTGATCGAGAAAGCCGAAGTCGTCCAGTAACGCAGCGTTACGATTGGTCCGGCGAGCGGCTGGGTTTCCACCGCTCGCCGGATACCGCATCTTTCCGCACGATCGCCGCGTGTAGGACGTGCAAGGCGACGCGGCATTGCGCTCCCCTATCGCCCCTGGTACGTCGCGATACGCGTGCCGACGGACGGAGCGACGCTCGAGAGGTCCCGATGGCCACCGTGTTCATTTCCGATCTGCATCTGGATGCGGCGCGCCCCGGCATTATCGACCTGTTCGCCGACTTCATCGAGAGCCAGGCAAAAGCAGTCCGTGCGCTCTACATCCTCGGCGATCTCTTCGAGGCCTGGATCGGCGACGACGATGACGACGAAACCGGCGCTCGAGTCGCGACGGTCCTGAGTGGGTTGAGGCGGTCAGGCGTCCCTTGCTTCTTCATCGCCGGCAATCGCGACTTCCTGCTCGGCGACGCCTGGGCCAGGCGCGCCGGCGTGACGCTGCTGGACGACCCGTCGTTGATCGACGTGGAAGGCGTACCGACATTGCTGATGCACGGCGACACGCTCTGCACGGACGATGCGCGCTACCAGGCGATCAGAACGATGCTGCGCGCGCGGGACTGGCAGCGCAGCTTCCTCGAGAAGCCGCTCGCCGAACGCCGTGCATTCGCAGCGGAGGCGCGTGCGGAGAGCCGGCGCTACACGACCGACCCTGCGAACAACGCGATCATGGACGTCAATGAAGAGCAGGTCCGCGCGACCCTGCAACGCTTCGGAGCGCGCAGGCTCATCCATGGGCATACGCATCGCCCCTGCATTCACACCTTCGACTTGGCCGGGGCGCCGGCACAACGAATCGTGCTCGGCGACTGGTACGAGCAAGGCAGCGTTCTGAGAATCGATTCCGACGCGATCACGCTCCGCGCACTTCCGGCCCCCTGACGCAGCGACGTGCCACGGATGCTTTGGCATCGCCTCGACAGCTGAAGCGTCTGCGTGGAAGCCCTTTGTTCCGGCTTCCGAAGCATCGATCGCACCAGGGCTCGTCGCGAACAGCCTGCATGACGGGCGGCTCGTTCATGGCCGGGGATACCGAGTTGTCCACGGTCTACGAGTCTGCGGATCCACATTGCTGTCGCACCGAGCTTACGGCGGCTCCCGACGGAACACCATCGGGAGGCGCGTGCTCGAACACGGACCTCTACTTTGCGACGACGCGCTGCGGCCCCGTCAGGCTGTCCTTGGTCCCGTCCTTGTTGATCAGGCCAATCGAATACCAGTAGGTCTGACCGACCACGGCCGAAGTGTCACGCCACTGATAGGCGTTCGCATAACCTTCCTCGAACGTGCCCGCCGGAATGGTGTCCCTGTTGATCCGCTCGAAGGGGCCGGCCTCGCTGTCGCCGCGCAGGATGACGTAGCCGTATACGGCCTCCTCGTTGGCGACCGACCACTTCAGCAGAGGGCCACGCCCGGCCGGCGGCGGCCCCTGGATCTCCCGCACCTTCGCCTTGAGCACCTCGCGGATGTCGTTGGCGCCGCGCGCCTTCGGATCGGCCATCAGGCGCTTCTGCTCCGCGGTCGGCGCCTGATCGGAGGGTTCTTCTGCGGGCTCGACGCCGGGCGGCAACGCCGTGGCGGTCAGCCGCACCGGGAGCACCTGGCCGTAGTCCGGCAGCTCGACACGCAGCATGCCCTCCAAGGGCCCGAATCCGATGCCTTTGCCGCCTTTGATGCGAATGCGCTTGCAGCCGTCCGCGGCGGGCGAACAATCGACCACATCCGTCTTCGCGCCCTTAAAAGCTTCGAGCTCGACCTTGCCGACGCGAAACGGCTTGCCGCTGCGGCTTCGCAGCGGAACGAAGTACTCACGGTCTGCGTCGGTACGCACGACGCCCAGCGAAACCGGCTGGCGCTCGGGCGCGACGTCGCCGACGATGTGCGCGTTCAACACGATCGCGACCTTCTTCTGCTGCGGCGTATCGAGCGACACGACGATACGATCATCCGAACGCTGTCCCCAAGGCGCAGAGGCCTTGTACGCGACCCGCACCGTACGCCCGTCATTCTCGAGCTTGGCATCGACGAAGTCGGGAGACTCGACGATACCGGTCGCGCGCAAGCTGCCGTGATCACGACTCGTCAGCTCGATCTGACGCGATGGCAGAACGCCGCCGATGACGACCTCGCCGAGATCGATCGTCGGACGCGGATCGTCCAGCACGCTGCCGACGAAGCCCTGCGCATACGCATAGGTCGGAACCGATTTCGACTCGCCGGTATCGAGCAGGAACATCCGGTTGGTCAGACCGACCGCCACTTCGGGCTTGATCACCGCCTTCAGCTTGGCGGTCTCGCCCGGCGCCAAAGACAGACTGGACGGCTCGATCGTATCGGTCGGCTGGCTCGGGAGGATTTTGCCGATACGGACCTTCTCGCGCCCTGCATTCTTGACCTCGATCTCGCACTGCGCCGTCGAGAAAACGAATACCTCGCCGAACTGGCAGCTCTGGACGGACAGTTGGGGTGCGGGCGTGGCGGCCGACGCGACCGTCAATAGGGCGGGGGCAAGCGAAGTGAGCAGCATGGTCTCGTACGTTTGGAAGTGATCAAGAAATGCTAGCGGGAACATGCGACCGCGCCAACTGCCGGCATGCCGACAGCCGCGACCGACGAGAACGAAAAAAGCCCACCCGTTGCCGGGTGGGCTTCTGACTTCTTCTCTCTGCCTGCGGCAGAGGATCCCGTCTTACTCGACCGAGAAGCTCTGCAGTGCCACCGGCAGCGCCGTGTAGCCCCACGAGAACTCGCCACAACGCGGCGGCGTGGTGGTCGGTAGACCGGAGTCTGACGTGACGATCAGCAGGTAGTTCTGGCCATTGGTGATGCCCGGAACACCCTGCAGGTTCAGCGTACCCCCCGGTGCAACGCCCGTCAGCGGAGCGCTGGTGCAGTTGGCTGCGATGACGATCTCGCGCTCCGCACCGGTCAGCGTAATATTGCCCGCTTCGCTGTTGTTGTAGGTGAACTGGTAGACGACGCTGGGATGGGCAGCAACGGCACCACCGAGCGGGATGCCAGACTGACCACCACAGGTCGTGCCGGTGAAGGTCCCACCGAGCTGCGGGTGCAGGCTGGTCGGACTCTCACAGGTCTGAGCAAAAGCAGCCACCGGAAGAGCAGCCATTACGATGGCCGCGAGCAGAGCGCGCTTCATTGTCAAGTTCCTCATTTTGTTATGTGACTTCAATCTTCAGGTCGTCGGTTACGGCGAGCCGATGAACGTCGAACGACGCGAATCGAACTGGTCGAAGCTGACGATGCGGTTGGCCTGGACCGTACGGAAGGCCGGCGAGGCTTGAGCGAGACCCAGGGCTGCCGAATCGACACCACCCGTCCATGCCGTATTGTCTGCGGAGACGATCTGGCTCGGCGTAGCCTCGGTCGTGTTGTTGACCCACACCTTCACGCCGCCCGAACCCGAACCGTCACCGGCGAGACCCGAGCCCTTCGACCAATCGATCTCGACACGATGCACGCCCGCCGTACCACCGGTCAGCGGAACCGCCGACGACACGAAACCGCCGATCGCGGTCGGGTTGGAAGCGGCCACGAGAATGCCCAGCGACTTCGAGGTACCGGCAGCATTGCCGAACACGGTCAGCTTTACGAGCTCGGAGACGCCGGACGCCGGCACATCGGTGATCGCCGCGAACACGCGCACCGGCTGCGCCGAGCTCAGGCTAGCCAGCGCATCGACGTTGATCAGGAACTGAGCGCGGTAGCGCTCTTCGGCCGCCGGCGTGTCATCACGCACGAACGCGGACGCCGAGCCGAGGTTGGCCGTGATCTGAGCATCGAGCTTGCAGTTGGTGCCGGAAAAACCCGGGGTCGAGGTCACGAGCGAACCGCCCGCCGACACTTGGCCCGACCACGCACCCGGAAGCGCCGGGCACTGCGCCAGCGCGCTGCCGGCAAAAGCGAAACCGACCAGACCCGCGACGGCCAGCGACAGCGACTTCATCTTCGCATTGACTTTCATTTGGAGTCTCCAAGGAGTTGTCGGGCGGGGCCCACGCCCCTTCCCCTGATTGATAAGAAACCGTCAACCAAGCCCGATCGCTCGCGAGAATAGGTGTTCAGCCCATGCTGCGTCAAGCGCTCGAACGTGGGTCCGGCAAGTCCTGACCGGTGTTTGTGGCGACTAGAAGGGTTTCCCCTGCTCCCCGCCCCACGGCAACCCCGCAAGGTTCGCCTCCGGCCCACGTGTATCAGTAACGCAGCACAAGTCAGCGAGCGGACACGTTTGCGGAACTTTTTTTCGAAGGCGCGCGCCCTGCCCGCAAGTCATTGTTCTGAGGGTGCTCAGGGGAAGACGATCCGCCTGATGCCTGCGCAACGACGCAATTGCTGCTCCACTGATCCGCGGCGCGCTACGCCCATGCAGTACGGGAGATAGCTCGGCAAGGGGATTGGCAGCGGGGAAGCAGAAAGATAGCAGTTCGCGCCGGTCCGAGGGCTTGGGGAGGAGTGGAGCGGCAGGCCGGGTTGGGGGCGGCAGGGGTGGTGGCTGCGGCAGGCCGGGCGGCGAGGCAACAAAAAACCCCCGCCTTT
>NZ_DATKFQ010000019.1:0-20195 GCF_035511235.1 Dokdonella sp. | reverse complement strand
CTGTCGCGCCCGGGGCGCCGCCCCCTTGATATCGCCCATGCCGTCACGGGGTTCGCGCGCCGCGCGTGCACGCTATAGTGCCCAGTTCGCCTCTCCCCCGAGCCGTCCATGGACACCATCCGCATCCGCGGTGCGCGCACCCACAATCTCAAGAACCTCGACCTGGAGCTGCCGCGCGACCAGCTGATCGTGATCACCGGCCTGTCCGGATCCGGCAAGTCCTCGCTGGCATTCGACACGATCTACGCCGAAGGCCAGCGCCGCTACGTCGAATCGCTGTCGGCCTATGCGCGGCAGTTCCTGTCGGTCATGGAGAAGCCCGACGTCGACCATATCGAGGGGCTGTCGCCAGCAATCTCGATCGAGCAGAAGTCCACGTCGCACAACCCGCGCTCGACGGTCGGCACGATCACCGAGGTCTACGACTATCTGCGCCTGCTGTTCGCGCGCGTCGGCACGCCGCGCTGTCCGGACCACGGCATCACGCTGGAGGCGCAGACGATCAGCCAGATGGTCGACGCCACGCTCGCGCTCGACCCGGAGCGGCGCTATGCGCTGCTGGCGCCGATCGTGCGCGAACGCAAGGGCGAGCACGTGCAGATCTTCGACCAGCTGCGCGCGCAGGGTTTCGTGCGCGCGCGCGTCGACGGCGTCGTCTACGAGCTCGACGCGGTGCCGCCGCTGGCGCTGCGCCAGAAGCACACGATCGAGGCGGTGATCGACCGCTTCCGCCCGAAGCCGGACCTGCAGCAGCGGCTGGCCGAGTCGTTCGAGACCGCGCTGCGCCTCGGCGAGGGCATCGCGCTGCTGGCCGATCTGGACGGCGGGGCGGAAACCACGTTCTCGTCGCGCTATTCGTGCCCGATCTGCGACTACGCGCTGCCCGAGCTCGAGCCGCGGCTGTTCTCGTTCAACTCGCCGGTCGGCGCCTGTCCGTCCTGCGACGGCCTGGGCGTCACCCAGTTCTTCGATCCGGGCCGCGTCGTCGTGCACCCGCGGCTGAGCCTCGCGGCCGGCGCGGTGCGCGGCTGGGACCGCCGCAATGCCTACTACTTCCAGATGATCCAGTCGCTGGGGCGGCACTACCGCTTCGACGTCGATACGCCGTGGGACGAGCTGCCCGCAAAGATCCGCCAGCACGTGCTGTACGGCTCCGGCGACGAGCCGATCGGCTTCCGCTATCTCAGCGAATCGGGCGGCACGGTCACGCGCAAGCACCGTTTCGAGGGCATCATCCCGAATCTGGAGCGGCGCTATCGCGAGACCGAATCCTCGGCCGTGCGCGAGGAGCTGTCCAAGTACGTCAGCGAGCAGCCGTGCCCGGACTGCGAGGGCCAGCGCCTGAACCGCAGTGCGCGCAACGTCTTCGTCGGCGAGCGCAATCTGCCGACGCTGACCGCGCTGCCGATCGACCAGTCGCTGGACTTCTTCCGGACCCTGGCGCTGGCCGGCTGGCGCGGCGAGATCGCGGCCAAGATCGTCAAGGAGATCCGCGAGCGCCTGCACTTCCTGGTCGACGTCGGCCTGGACTATCTGACGCTGGACCGCCAGGCCGATTCGCTGTCCGGCGGCGAGGCGCAGCGGATCCGCCTGGCCTCGCAGATCGGTGCCGGCCTGGTCGGCGTCATGTACGTACTGGACGAGCCGTCGATCGGCCTGCACCAGCGCGACAACGAGCGCCTGCTGGGCACGCTGAACCGGCTGCGCGACCTCGGCAATACCGTGATCGTCGTCGAGCACGACGAGGATGCGATCCGGCTGGCCGACTACATCGTCGACATCGGCCCCGGCGCCGGCGTCCACGGCGGCGAGGTCGTCGCGCAGGGTTCGCTGGCCGACGTGCTGGCCGCGCCGCGCTCGCTGACCGGCCAGTACCTGTCCGGCGCGCGCCGCATCGAGGTGCCGGCCGAGCGCCGCGTGCCCGATCCGGAGGCGATGCTGCGCGTGCTCGGCGCCAGCGGCAACAACCTCAAGGACGTGGATCTGGAGATCCCGGCCGGCCTGTTCGTCGCGGTGACCGGCGTTTCGGGCTCCGGCAAGTCGACGCTGATCAACGACACGCTGTACCGGCTCGCCGCGGCCGAGCTCAACGGCGCCAACGAGAAGGCGACCGCGTATCGCGAGGTGCAGGGGCTGGAGCTGTTCGACAAGGTCGTCGACATCGACCAGTCGCCGATCGGCCGCACGCCGCGCTCGAATCCGGCGACCTACACCGGCCTGTTCACGCCGCTGCGCGAGCTCTACGCGCAGGTGCCCGAGGCGCGCTCGCGCGGCTACGGACCGGGGCGTTTCAGCTTCAACGTCAAGGGCGGCCGCTGCGAGGCCTGCGAGGGCGACGGCCTGATCAAGGTCGAGATGCACTTCCTGCCCGACGTCTACGTGCCCTGCGACGTCTGCCACGGCAAACGCTACAACCGCGAGACGCTCGAAATCCTCTACAAGGGCCACAACATCTCCGACGTGCTCGACATGACCGTCGAGGACGCGATGAAGCTGTTCGAGAAGGTGCCGGCGCTGGCGCGCAAGCTCGAGACGCTGATCGACGTCGGCCTCGGCTACATCAAGCTCGGCCAGAGCGCGACGACACTGTCCGGCGGCGAGGCGCAGCGCGTCAAGCTCTCGCGCGAACTCAGCAAGCGCGATACCGGACGCACGCTGTACATCCTCGACGAGCCGACCACGGGCCTGCACTTCTACGACATCGAGCAGCTGCTGAAGGTACTGCACCGGCTCAGCCGCGACGGCAATACCGTGGTCGTGATCGAGCACAACCTCGACGTCATCAAGACCGCCGACTGGATCGTCGATCTCGGCCCCGAGGGCGGCGACCGTGGCGGTACGATCATCGCGACCGGTACGCCCGAGGCGATCGCCGCGCATCCGGCCTCGCATACCGGCCATTTCCTCGCCCGCGTGCTTACGCCGGACGTCGCGCCGGCGCCCGCCGCCGTCCGGAGCCGCACCAGGAAGACCACGCCTGCCGCCGCACCGGCCAAGCGCGCCGGTGCCAAGAAGAAGGCCGCGCGATGAGCGGCCCCGATACCTCCGATGCGCGGACCGACGCCGCCGCAGCCGCGCCGCTGCTCGGCCGCTTTCCGGTCGCGCTGCGCTGGCGCGACCTCGACGCGTTCAATCACGTCAACAACGGCAACTTCCTGACCCTGCTCGAGGAGGCGCGGCTGCGCTGGCTGTCGGCGATCGAAGGGCCGTGGTTCGACGAACACAGCATGCCGGTGGTCGCGGCGATCCAGGCCAACTACCGGCGCCAGCTCGGCTGGCCGGCCGAGATCGACGTCGAGCTCTATGCCGAGCGCGTCGGCCGCTCGTCACTGACGGTCGGGCACCGCATCGTCGCGAGAGACGATTCTTCGCTGCTGTACGTGGACGGTCACGTCGTCGTGGTCTGGATCGATCCGGCCAGCGGCCGGTCGACGCCGCTGCCGCCGGCGATCCTCGCCGCCTGCGAGCGGACCGGCAGCGGCTGAGCGCCGCCGCCGGTCTCAGTGCGCGTGGTGGTCGTGGCCGGCTTGGTCGTGACCACCGCCATCGGCCGGCGCCTGGTCGGTCACGACGAAGTCGGCCTCGACGCGGCGGCCGTCCTCGAGCACGAAGCGCAGCTTGACCGGCGCGCGCGCATCGACCGGCTGCCGCGGTTCCATCAGCATCAGATGCTTGCCGCCGGGCGCCAGGCGCACCGTGGCGCCGGCATCGATCGCCAGTCCCGGCAGCTCCCGCATCCGCGACACGCCCTCGACGACCGTGGTCTCGTGCAGCGACACGCTGTCGAACGCCGCGCTCTCGACCGCGCTGATGCGCAGCGGCGCGTCGCCGTCGTTGCGCAGATCGGCATAGCCGGCCAGCATCGGCACGCCGGGCGGCGCCGCGCGGATCCAGGCCTGCTCGACGGCTAGCGAACCGGCTGCCGCGGCGGCACCGGCTGCGCCGAACGCGAGCGTCGCCGCGAGCAGCGCCATGGTTTGTTGCAATCGATTCATCGGACCCTCCGTTGCGGTCCGTATCATAGCCGGCCACTTCGCCACTCAAGGGATACGCGACCATGCACCGCACGTTGCTCGCCGCCGGGCTGAGCCTGGCCGCCGCCGCCCCGGCGACCGCCGCCGACAGCATCGGGCTGACGATCTACCGCAACGGCGGCGGCAGCCTGTTCGAGGGCGGCGGCTCGCCGGTCGCCGATGGCTATGCGGTCGTGCGCGAGCGACGCTCGATCACGCTGTCGGGCGGCCGCGAATCGCTATCCCTCGGCGGCCTGCCGACGACGCTCGATCCGGAAGCGGTCGCGCTCGATCTGGGGCGCACGCGCGTGCTCGCGCAGCGCGTGCTGTCGGCCGGCGACGGCGGCACGCTGTCGGCACATCGCGGCGAGCGCGTGCAGCTGCTGCGCACCGACGGCAGTCCGATCGTCAGCGGCGTACTGGTCGGAGCCGACGGCAACGGCCTGACCGTGCGCGACGACGGCGGCGACATGCGCTACGTGCGCGACTTCGCGGTCGTGCGCTTTCTCGATCGCACCGGTCAGCCGGGCAGCACGCTGCAGCTGGTCGTCGAGGGCACCGCCGGCACCAGCCAGGCCGCGCTGACCTATCCGACCTCGGGCCTCGGCTGGCGTGCGGCCTATGCCGCCGTGCTGGCCGACGGCAGCGGCTGCAGCCTGAGCCTGGAGGCGCTGGCCAGCATCGCCAACCGCAGCGGCCGCGACTATCCGGCGGCACGGCTGAAGCTGATCGCCGGCGAGCCGAACATCGCCGGCAACGGTCCGCAGCCCTATGCGATGAAGGCGGCGATGGGACGCGACGCGGCGCCCGAGGCATTGCCCGAGCAAACCGGCCTCGGCGACTACCGCAGCTATGCCCTCGACGGCGCGCTCGACCTGCCCGACGCCAGCGTGACCCAGGTGCCGCTGTATGCGCCGCGCACGCTCGACTGTCAGCGCAGCTGGCTGTTCGACGTCGGCAATGCCTGGTTCCCGGCCAAGCCGCTGCTGACCGCCGACTACGACGAGGCGCCGGTCGAATCGCGCGTCGTCAGCTCCCTGCGCTTCGTCGCCGACGAGAACCTGCCGGCCGGCACGCTGCGCGTGCTGACCCGCGATCGCGACGGCCAGCTCGAGCTGCTCGCCGAATCGCAGCTCGGCGATACGCCGAAGGGACGCGCGGCGACGGTGACGCTCGGCAATGCGTTCGATCTCACCGCGCAGCGCGAGCGCACCGCTTTCAGCGTCGACCGCGGCGGCCGCACGATGGACGAAGGCTTCCGCGTCGTGCTGACCAACAGCGGCGACGTCGCGCGCACGGTCACGGTCCGCGCCTATCCGAACCGCTGGCGCAGCTGGAGCCTGATCAGCTCGAGCCAGAAGCCGGCGCGCCAGACCACCAACCAGCTCGAATTCGCGGTCGAGGTGCCCAAGGGCGGCAAGGCCACGCTCGACTATGCGCTGCGCTACAGTTGGACGCCCGCCGAGGAGTGACGTCCATGCTCGACACGATCGACCACGCCGACATCCGTGAACTGCGCCTGGCGCGCCCGCCGGTCAATGCGCTGAATCCGGCCCTGGTCGACGGGCTGCGCGCGGCGATCGAAGCGGCCCCGTCCGACGGCGCGCGCGCGCTGGTGCTGTCGGGCGCCCAGGGTCTGTTCTCGGCCGGCCTCGACGTGCCGGCGCTGCTGGCGCTGGACCGCGCCGCGATGCGCGCGTTCTGGGTCGATTTCTTCAGCCTGTGCGCGACGATCGCGCGCTCGCCGATCCCGGTGGTCGCGGCGCTGACCGGGCACAGCCCGGCCGGCGGCGCGGTACTCGCGACGTTCTGCGACTACCGCATCATGGCGCGCGGTCCGTTCCGGATCGGCCTCAACGAGGTACAGGTCGGCCTGTCGGTGCCCGACTGCATCCAGGCCGGTCTGCGCCGTCTGGTCGGCACCTATCGCGCCGAGCGGCTGATGGTGGCCGGTGCGATGATCGAAGCCGAGCAGGCCCTGGCGATCGGCTTCGTCGACGAACTGGTCGACGTCGATCACGTCGTGCCGCGCGCGCTGGTCTGGCTGACCGAACTGCTGCAGCTGCCGCCGCAGGCGATGGCGCAGACGCGGCGGCTGGCACGCGCCGATCTGGCCGCCGTGTTCGCCGACATGTCCGCGTTTCCGGTCGATGACTTCGTCGACGGCTGGTTCTCCGCCGAGTCACAGGCCACGCTGCAGGCGCTGGTCGCGCGCCTGCGCAGCAAGGCCGGCTGACGGCCCGCCGATCGGACCGGTCGTGGACGCGCGCAGCCGGTCCCGCCCGCTCCGGACGCTTCGGCATCGGGCCAGCACCGCTTCGATCCCTCTCGCCGCCGCGGCCGTGGTGCTCGGACTCGCCGGATCGGTGCAGGCGGCGCGGCTGCCCGACTGGCGCTGCATGCATCCCGATGCGCTGTTCGTCGATGGCATCGACGGCGGCCCCGCGGCGATCGGCCTGCCTTCGGGCGGCAGCGGCGGCGCGTATCCGGGGCCGGTCGTCCGCTCGGTCGCGGTGCCCGGCATCGGCACGCGCAGCTACCGCCTCTATCTGCCGGCCGCCTATACGCCGCGTCATGCGGCGCCGCTGATCGTCGCGCTGCACGGCGCCGCCGGACCGGGCCAGGCCGCGGCCGCCGCTGCGGCTCTGGCGCTGGACTGGGGGCCGGTCGCCGAGGCCGCGCAGGCGATCGTGCTGGCGCCGGTCGCCGGCGGCTCGCAGGGCGGCTGGATTCCGCCCGACGTCGACGGCAGCGGCCCGTCGGACTACGACGTGATCGCCGCCGCGATCGCCGACGCCGCCGGCGCCTACAACGTCGATCGCCTGCGCATCCACGGCTGGGGCTACTCGGCCGGCGGTGCGGTCATGCACGATCTGAATCTGACGCCGCTCAATGCGCACTATCAGGCGTTTGCCGGCTATGCGGTCGTCGCGTCCGCGCGCGCCCTGTGCCCGGACTACATCGGTCCGTACTGCGAGCCGGCGGCCGCGCCGGCGCGCATGCCGGTCGCGATCCGGATCGGTCTGTCCGATGCGCTGCTGCCGTATGCGCGGGCCGACCGCACGGCGTTCGTGGCCGCCGGCTGGACCGAAGGCACCGATCTGGCCTATGCCGAGGTCGCCGGCGGGCATACCTACGATACGGCCGGCCTGGTGGCGGCCTGGTCGTTCCTGTGCCCGTTCCGGCGCGATCCCTGAGCGGCGTTCGCGCGCGCCGATACGCCGGCCGTGGCCGCGCAGCATCGCTGCCATGCCCGACCCCCGCCGGCGTCGGGGCGTGCGCGCTGCAAAGCGTGCTCGCGCTCCGGTCCGAGCGCGCCGCTGCTGGCGGTCTTGCGGCCCTGGGCGTCGATTGTGCGCGCACTCATGCCGTACCATTGCCGGCCCCGTCCCGCGTCGGAGCGAACGTGAGCATCAAGTCGGATCTGTGGATACGCCGCCAAGCCGAGCAGAACGGCATGATCGAGCCGTTCGAGGCCGGTCAGGTCAAGGTGGATGCCGGCGGGCAGCGGATCGTCAGCTTCGGCACGTCGAGCTACGGCTACGACGTGCGCTGTGCGAACGAGTTCAAGATCTTCACCAACATCAACTCGACGATCGTCGATCCGAAGAACTTCGAGGCCGGCAATTTCGTCGACTTCACCGGCGATACCTGCATCATCCCGCCGAACAGCTTCGCGCTGGCGCGCACGGTGGAGTACTTCCGGATTCCGCGCGACGTGCTGGTCGTGTGTCTGGGCAAGAGCACGTATGCGCGCTGCGGCATCATCGTCAACGTGACGCCGCTGGAGCCGGAGTGGGAAGGGCACGTCACGCTCGAATTCTCGAACACCACGCCGCTGCCGGCACGCATCTACGCCAACGAGGGCGTGGCGCAGATGCTGTTCTTCCAGTCCGACGAGGTCTGCCAGACCAGCTACCGCGACCGCGGCGGCAAGTATCAGGGCCAGCGCGGGGTGACCCTGCCGCGAACCTGATTCCGGTGGTAGGCTTCCGCTTCCCGCCGTCGTGCCCGAGATCCGCGCAATGCCCCCCATCCTCGATCCGCGCCGCTGGCGCCACGTTCCGCTCGCACTGCTGCTCCTGCTCGGCCTGGCCGCCTGTTTCGGCGGTGCCCGCAACGAGGAACTGGTGCGCAGCGAGGACGTTCCGAGCGAGTTCGACGTCGTCCTGCTGGCCGAGAAGGACGATCAGTTCGACTTCACCGGCGTGCCGCTGACCGCCGAGGCGCTGCGCGACGCGATGCGCTACCGCAAGGACGAATCGCTGCCGCTGCGTTCGGTGCTGCTCAAGCGCGGCGAGAAGCAGAAGGTCACCGATACCCATATCCTGTCGCTGATGCGCGTCGCCCACGAACTCGGCTTCCGCGCCTGGGTGCAGCAGAAGGGCGAGATCGGCGAAATCCGTGCCCAGGCCCGGGCGCAGTGAACGGAGAATCTCGATGAAGCGCATCGTGGCGAAGCTGCTCGGCGTTCTGTTCGTGCTGTTGATCGCGGTTCCGGTGCTGGCCAAGGACGTGCGTGACGGCCAGCTGTCGGTGGAGCCGGCGCGCGACGACCGGTTTTCGGTCAACGGCTTCACGATGGGCAAGGCCGAGCTCTACGGCTACCTCAGCGAGCTCAAGAGCAGCGAAGGCCTGCAGAAGATCGTGCTCAAGCGCAGCAAGAAGGCCAGCGACGCGCAGCGCAGCGCGATCGGCTCGATCGCGCGCGCACTGGAGCTCGAGGCGGTCGATGCCGATGGCGCCGACCTGCGCGCGCCGCAGCCCTGACATAGCCCTGAAGCGGCCGTCGCGCGGCGCGGCTGCGCGCGCCGTTCAGCGCGATGCACGGATCGTCCGCTTAGTCTTGGCGATCTGACGCCCGGCTGCCGACGCTCGCCGGTGCCCGAACCGGACGTCGAGTCCGCGCAGGACGCATCGCATCGACCGTCCTCCCCGAGCCGGAGCATTGCCCCGCCCGGCCGCTTTCGTGAGTGTGCAGGTGTACGTGCGTCGCATCATCGCTGTCGTGTCGTTGTCCGGCTGCCTCGCCGCCGCTTCCGCGTTCGCGGCCAATCCGTTCGTCGAGTGGCGCGACCGCCTGTTCGGCTCCAAGGCCGACGACACGCCGATGTCGCGCGCCGAGCCGTACGAAGCGATCGAGGTCGACTTCGACCGCCCTGAGCGCTTCCGCGTCGACGAAGCCGCGCTCGAGCGCGATTTTCCGCAGGGCAAGAGCCGTTATCGCGTGATCGAACTGCCGCGCGAGGTCGCGCACGCGAGCCTGCGCCTGCGCGTGCGTGCGCAGCCGAACGATCGCGGCCGCGGCAATACGGTCTACAAGCCGGTGCTGTATCTGCTCGACGACCAGGACCGCGTGCGCGAGACCAGGGAAGTCGATCCGCTGTATCTGGACATCCGGCCGTTCAAGCCGACGCGGCTGCTCGCCTGCGTGACGCTCGAGAAGGTCCGCAAGCTGGCCGTGGCGACCACGCCCGAGGCAGTCGGCAAGGCCTTCGACGCGACCGCGCGCGGCAAGCTGAGCGCGCCGAGCAAGGGCAAGTTCTATTACTCGACCGAGCCGATGCGCGTGAAGCTGCCGTACGCGGCCACCGGCGAGCTGGTCGTCGAGCTCAGCGAGCAGGCCGAGGCCGGACAGGGCTGCTGAGCGCGGCCGCGGCGGCCCGGCGACAATCGCCCGCCCCGGTCGCGACGCGAGCGCTCAATGCGTGCTGCCGCCGGGGAGCTTCAGATCCTCGCGCGTCGATACCGCGCAGGCGATCGCTGCCGCGACGCCGTCGAGCATCGTCTCCAGCGCCATGCTCGGCTGGCCGGGCCGGCCGACCGTCTGCTGCGGCAGCCACGGCACGTGGACGAAGCCGCCGCGCACGGCCGGATGCCGTGTCGCGAGCAGATGGGCGAGCATGAAGAAGACCTGGTTGCAGACGTAGCTGCCGGCGCTCAGCGACAGCGCGGCCGGAATGCCGCGCGCGTGCAGGTCGGCGACGATCGCCTTGACCGGCAGCGTCGAGAAGTAGGCCGGCGGGGCATCGGCGATCACCGGCCGGTCGACCGGCTGGGCGCCGTCGTTGTCGGCGATGCGTGCGTCGACGAGGTTGATCGCCACGCGCTCAAACGAGAGCTCGGCGCGGCCGCCGGCCTGGCCGAGCGCGATCACCAGATCCGGCCGGTGCCGCTCGATGAGGTCGCGCAGCCGTGCCTCGGTACGCGCGAAGGCCACCGGCAGCGTCGCGCCGACGACGCGGCGGCCGGCGATACGGCGGCCGTCGAGCCGCTCGACGATCGCCTGCGATGGATTGACCGACGCGCCGTCGAACGCCTCGAAGCCGGTCAGCAGCACGCAGGGCGCCGATCTCGCCGGGGCGCTGTTCCTCCGTGTCGTCATGGAAACACCAGCCAGGCCATCAGCACGACATTGAAGACCATCAGCGGCAGCGCGGTGCCGGCCTGGGCGCGGATCACCGCGTGCTGGTCCGGCAGTTCGAGCAGCACCGCCGGCACGATGTTGAAGTTGGCGGCCATCGGCGTCAGCAGGGTGCCGCAGTAGCCGGTCAGCATGCCGACCGCGCCGAGGATCGCCGGGTCGGCGCCGTGCCGGTGGATCAGCAGCGGCAGGCCGATGCCGGCCATCATGACCGGAAACGCCGCGAACGCATTGCCCATGACGACCGTGAAGAAGACCATGCCGAGTGCGAACGCGAGCAGGCAGGCGTAGCGATTGTCGGTCGGGATCACGCGGCCGATCAGGTCGGCGACCGCGCCGCCGACGCCGGTCGCCGCGAACACGCCGCCGAGCGTCGCCAGCACCATCGGCAGCAGCACGGCCCAGCCGAGCGCGTCGATCAGGCGCCGGCCCTCGCCGAGCGCCTCGAGCGGCGCGGCGCGCGTGACGCGCAGCGCGGCGGCCAGCGCGATCAGGCTGGCGATCGCCAGGGCGCTCAGCGTCAGTGCCTTCGGATCGAGCAGCGGACGGCCGTTCCAGCTCAGATGTCCGCCGCCGAAGAACAGCAGCAGCGTCAGCAGCGGAATCGCCAGGGCCGGCCAGAACAGGCGATTGCCGAGCCGGTCGGCGCAGACGCGGCGGCGCGCGGCGGCCTCGGCGCTGTCCGGTTCGGCAGACAGGCGGCCGCCCGCGGCGAGCAGGCCGAGCGCGATCACGGCGGCACCGGCGGCCTGCGCCGGCCACGCCGATCCGGCGCGCGTGGCGGCGAGGATCGCGTCGCCGAACGCGAACGGAACGCCGAGGATCAACCAGAACGCCGCGATCGTATAGCGGCGCTCGCGCAGGTTGTAGATCGCGGTGCAGGCGAGCAGCACCGCGATCAGCGCATAGAGGTATTCAATCCGCAGCATCGGCCGCTCCCGCCGTCTGCCGGCCGCGCCGCAGGGCGCGGCGGAACAGCCACAAGCGCGTCGCGTGGATCGCGAACGCGGCCAGCGCGGTCGGCAGCGCCCACAATGCGATCGTCAGCGGCTCGAGCACGATGCCGTTGCGCGCGAAGAAGCCCTGGATCAGCAGCACCGCGCCGATCGCGACGAACACGTCCTCGCCGAAGAACAGGCCGATGTTGTCGGTCGCGGCCGTGGTCGCGCGGACGCGGTCGCGTTCGGCCGGCGTCAGCGGACCGAGCTCGCGCTCGGCCGCCGCCTCGCTCATCGGTGCGGCCAGCGGCCGCACGGTCTGAGCATGGCCGGCCACGTGGGTCAGGCCGGCCATGCTGGTCAGCTGGCGCACCGCCAGGTAGGCGATCTGGAAGCGCGACAGGTTCATGCCGCGGAAGCCCGCGATCCAGTCGCGCGCGCGTTCGCGCAGGCCGTAGCGTTCGAGCAGACCGATCGCCGGCAGCGTCAGCAGGAACATCAGCAGCGCACGATTCTCGACGAAGGCGGTGCCGAGCACGCCGAGCAGCTCGCCAGGGCCGAAACCGGCGGCCAGGCCGCTGACGATGCCGGCGATCACGACGACCAGGACCGGATTGCGGCGCAGCGCGAATCCGGCGACGACGACCGCGATGCCGAGCAGCGGCCAGTAGTTGACGACGGTCGATTCGGGCACGCGCGGCTCCGGTGCGGCGGTCGCGGCATCCTAGCAGCCGATGCCGCCGTGCCGCACCGTCGCGCGCACCGCCCTCCAGTCAGACCGTCAGGCCGAGCGCCTCGCGATGCCGGCGCCGCAGGCCGGGTCGGCTTTGCAAAGTGCGCGGCCAGACAGCACCGGATCGACTCGGCCACGCGGCCGAGCGACGCGAGCCCGCGACGCTCAGGTACCGGACCGTGGTACGCGTTGCGATAGTCGCGAATGATCTCATTGCGCGCCTGCGGTGCAGGCATTGGAGCAGGAGCGCGGCGGTCCGCTCTCAGATGCGTGTCGTCAGATGAGTCGGCGGCCGAATCGGCCGTTGCCAGCGGCGAAGCCGCCGGGCAGCCAGGTCTTGTGCAGGTGATAGACGATCACCGCGAGCACCGCGACCGCCCGCAGGCCGTCGATGTGTGGCACGTACGGCGCGGCGACCGGATGGCCGCCGGACCGCAGCGGCCGGGCCGGAGCGGCGTCGGCGGACAACGGGAGCACCGCGCTCATCGCAGGGAACGGCCGTCGAGAGGCGCTGCGCCGGGCGTGATGGCGGCCGGCCAGGAACGGGTGTCGCGCAGGTCCATGCGGGTGTCTCAGGATCGCGATGCGGATGGGCCGGCGATGATCCCATCAAGACTCGGTGCGGTGCCAGCGCTCCGGACCGGTGCGCCGCCGCGGCGCAGCCGGGCCCGCCAGCGCCGGTTGATCGGGTCCGACCAGAAGCGTGCCAGCAGCGCGCCGAGCGCCCAGGCCGCCAGCACGGTCGGCGGGTGCCACAGGAAGCCCCAGTACGGGCCCGCGCCGACGGCCTGGTGGATCGCGACGACCGCGAACACGACGAACATGTGCGTCAGGTAGATCTCGTAGCTGCGCCGGCCCATCGCCTGCAGCCAGCCGACGCCGCGGACGGCGCGGACCGGCCCCCCATGCGCCTCCCACGACAGCGCAAGCAGCAGCAGCGCGGTCGACAGCGTCAGCACCAGCAGATAGCCGTCGCGCAGCAGCGGCCACAGCCGGTACGCGAACAGCAGGGCAGTGGCGAGCCCGGCGCTGCCGAGCAGCGCGGCCGTGACCATCAGCCCGCGCGGTGCGCGCGGCCAGCGCGCCGCCGCCAGCGCGGCGAGGATGCCGGCCGCGATCGCGGCCATGCCGGGCAGATAGGCCTTCTCCTGCCAGATGTCGTTGCCGGCCAGCGCCGCGCGCGTCCAAGGCAGCGACAAGGCCAGCGCGGCCAGCACGGCGGCCAGCAGCGCCTGCCGGCGCAGCAGCAGGCACAGCAGCGGAAAGCCGAGGTAGAACGCCTCCTCGATCGACAGCGACCACAGCACGTCCCAGCCGCCGGGCAGGTAGCCGGTGCGGCCCTCGTACCAGTTCAGGTGCAGTCCGGCGACTGCGAGCAGCGCGCGGCCGAGCGACTGACCCTCGCGGTCGATCACGTGGAACGGCACGCCGGCCAGGTGCAGGACGCTCAGGATTGCGACGACCAGGGCCAGCGACGGCAGGATCCGCGCGGCACGCAGCGCGTAGAAGCGACGCGGCTCGATGGCCCCGAGGCTGCCCCAGCGCGCGATCGCGTTGCCGGCGATCAGGAAGCCGGAGATCACGAAGAACACGAACACGCCTTCGTAGCCGTCGTACATCAGCGTGGTCAGGAAGCGCCGCGGCAGGAACGTCTCGAGCCAGCCGTCACGCAGCGGAATGCGCAGCGAGAGGTGATGGATCACCACCAGCAGGATCGACAGCCCGCGCAGCAGGTCCACGCCGTCGAGGCGGCCGATGCCGCCGGTCGCCGCTGCGGGCGGTCCGATCGAGACGGCGCTCATCGTCAGAGCATCTTGCGCAGACGGTAGACCAGGTCCAGCGCCGCGCGCGGCGTCAGCTCGTCGGCATCGATCGCCCGCAGCGTCTCCTCGATCGGCGACGGCAGCGGCGGCGCGAACAGACCCATCTGCGGCGCGGCCGCGGCCGGCTGCGCCGCCGGTGCCGGATGGCCGCCGGCCTCCAGTCCCTGGAGCACCCGGCGCGCGTCGCCGATCACCGAGCGCGGCAGGCCGGCCAGCGCGGCCACCTGCAGGCCGAAGCTGCGATTGGCCGGGCCGTCCTTGACCGCGTGCATGAAGACCAGCTGCTCGCCGTACTCGACCGCGTCCAGGTGCACGTTGGCGATCGTCTCGAACTGCGCCGGCAGCTGGGTCAGCTCGAAGTAGTGCGTCGCGAACAGCGTGAACGCCCGGTTGACGCTGGCCAGGTGCGCCGCGCAGGCCTGGGCCAGCGCAAGGCCGTCGTAGGTGCTGGTGCCGCGGCCGATCTCGTCCATCAGCACGAGACTGTACTCGGTCGCGTTGTGCAGGATGTTGGCGGTCTCGCTCATCTCGACCATGAAGGTCGACTGGCCGCGCGCGAGATCGTCGCCGGCGCCGATGCGCGTGAAGATGCGGTCGATCGGTCCGATCGCGGCGCGTGACGCCGGCACGTAGCTGCCGATGTGCGCCAGCAGCACGATCAGTGCGTTCTGGCGCATGTAGGTCGACTTGCCGCCCATGTTCGGGCCGGTCACGATCAGCATGCGGCGCGCGTCGGTGAAGACCAGATCGTTCGGCTCGAACGGCTCCTCGCGCACGCGCTCGACGACCGGATGGCGGCCGCGTTCGATGCGGATGCCGGGCTCCTCGACCAGCTCGGGGCGGTTCCAGTCGAGCGCATCGGCGCGTTCGGACAGCGCGGCCAGCACGTCGAGCTCGGCCATCGCCGCGGCCGCGATCTTCAGTGCGGCCAGGCGCGCGCCGAGCAGGTCGAGCAGTTCCTCGTAGAGCGCACGCTCGCGCATCAGCGAGCGCTCGCGCGCCGACAACACCTTGTCCTCGAAGTGCTTGAGCTCCTCGGTGATGTAGCGCTCGGCGCCCTTGATCGTCTGACGCCGCGTGTAGTGCGCCGGCGCCTTGTCGGCCTGGCCCTTGCTGATCTCGATGTAGTAGCCGTGCACGCGGTTGTAGCCGACCTTGAGCGTCGCGATGCCGGTGGCGGCCTTCTCGCGCTCCTCTAGGTCGACCAGGAAGCGGTCCGCATTCGTCGACAGCGCGCGCAGCTCGTCGAGCTCGGCGTCGAAGCCGGCGCGGATCACGCCGCCGTCGCGCAGCAGCGCCGGCGGCTGCTCGACCAGGGCACTCCCCAGGTGATCGGCGGTGCCGGCATGCTCGCCGAGCCGGTCGAGCAGGTCCGACAGCAGCGGGCTGTCGATGCCGGACAGGCGCTCGCGCAGCACCGGCGTGCGCGCCAGGCCGTCGCGCAGCGTCGACAGGTCGCGCGGACGCGCCGAGCGCAGCGCGACGCGCGCCAGGATGCGTTCCAGATCGCCGATGCCGCGCAGCTCCTCGCGCAATCGTTCGGCACCGCCGCCGAGCAGCAGGCCGACCGCGTGATGGCGCTGTTCGAGCGTGCCGCGGTCGCGCAGCGGCCGGTTGAGCCAGCGGTGCAGCAGGCGCGCGCCCATCGGCGTGACCGTGGTGTCGAGCACGCCGAGCAGGGTCGCGTCGCGATTGCCCGAGGCGTGGCTGTCCAGCTCCAGGTTGCGCCGCGTCGCCGCGTCGAGCGCGATCGTCTCGGTCGCGCTCTCGGTCGCCAGGCCGGTCAGGTGCGGCAGCGCCGACTTCTGGGTCTCCTCGACGTAGCCGAGCAGGCAGCCGGCCGCGCCGATCGCCAGCGGCAGATGCGTCGCGCCGAAGCCGGACAGGTCGCGCGTGCCGAAGAACCGGCACAGCTCGCGCTCGGCGGTCTGGCCGTCGAAGTGCCAAGGCGCGCGCTTGCGCAGACCGGGCAGGGTGGTCACGACGTTCGGCCAGGCCACGTCATCGCCGACCAGGGTCTCGACTGGCTGCAGCCGCGCCAGCTCCGAGGCCAGCGCCTCGGCGTCGGCGACCTCGGCGAGCAGGAAGCGGCCGGCGGCCAGGTCGATCCAGGCCAGGCCGTAGCCGGTCTTGCCGGCCGCGATCGCCATCAGCAGATTGTCGCGGCGCGCCTCGAGCAGGGCCTCGTCGGTGACCGTGCCCGGTGTGACGATCCGCACCACCTTGCGCTCGACCAGGCCCTTGGCCAGCGCCGGATCGCCGATCTGCTCGCAGATCGCGACCGACTCGCCGAGCCTGACCAGCTTGGCCAGATACCCTTCCGCCGCGTGGTACGGCACGCCGGCCATCGGGATCGGTGCGCCGCCCGAGGCGCCGCGCTGCGTCAGCGTGATGTCGAGCAGGCGCGCGGCCTTGCGTGCGTCGTCGTAGAACAGCTCGTAGAAGTCGCCCATCCGGAAGAACAGCAGCACGTCCGGGTGCTCGGCCTTCGCCGCGAAGTACTGGCGCATCAGGGGCGTATGCGAAGAAGTGTCTATGTTCGTCATCAAGGTCGACATTTTATGGTCTGGGCAGCCAGCCTCTGGGGCGGATTGGGGCGGCTGCCGTCAGGGTTGCATACCCTGCCAGATGCGCCCGAGCGTGGATAGGACGTCGATCGATTCGGGCACGACGGCGCCGCTCGTGCGACCGCATCACGCGCGCGTATCCCACGCGGCGCAAAGCGACGTCATGTCGTGCAGGCGGGGACGAACAGGCGCTCGAGGCCTTCGGCGGAGCGTTCCATTCCTTTCCGGTCCGGATGACGGAAGGCGTCGGCGTGGCGGAGGAATTTCGGGAGAAAACGGAGCGCGCCCCGGAGCGGGGCGCGGTCGCCCGCAGTGGGGCGACGCATATCTCGAAAGAGGAAAGCCGGACGCGGCCGGAGGTGTCGGCGTCCGGCGTTTGACGCCGGGTCTTACTTGGCCGGACGACCCGCTTGCCTGGCCGCCTGCTCGATCGTATCGGCGACCACCTTCGGCTGGGTCATGAAGACCGCGTGGCTGGCCGAGACCTTGGTGATGCGCGCCTGGATGCGCTCGGCCATGTGGATCAGCATGGCTTGGTCGAACGCCTTGTCCTCGGTGGCGATCACGGCCCAGTTCGGCTTCGTGCGCCACGCGGCCTGCGTCAGCCGGGTGCCGAACACCGACATGTTGATCGGCACCTGCGAATCGCGCAGGAATGCCGCGTCGGCGTCGGTGGTGTCGTGGGCGAAGCCGGCCTTGAACTTGGCCGGGCTGATGAAGCCGTAGCCGTCGCTGCCGGTCTCGATCACGAACTCGGGCGTCGGCGCGAAGCCCTCGTACTGCTGGGCGGTGGTCTCGCCGGCGTCCGGCGCAAGCGCCGAGACGTAGACCAGGCCGGCCACCTTATCGTGGACGCCGGCCTCGGTGATCACCGTGCCGCCCCAGGAATGTCCGACCAGGATCGCCGGACCGTCCTGCCGGTCGAGCACACGGCGCGTGGCCTGCACGTCGTCGGCCAGCGAGGTCAGCGGGTTCTGCACGATCGACACGCGGTAGCCGCGTGCGGTCAGATCGTCGTAGACCGGCCGCCAGCCGGCACCGTCGGCGAACGCGCCATGCACCAGGACGACGTTCCTGATCGGTCCGCCGGCGCGTGAGGACGCGACATCGTCGGCATGAGCGGCGGGGATGAGGCTGGCGGCCAGGGCGGCGGCGAGCACGGCGGGAATCAGCTTGAGCATGGTCATATCCTCGGGCGGTAGTGGCGGGACGTTTCGTGGTGCGGCATTGGCCGGCAGAGCTACTTTGCGTGCGCAGGACGAACGATCAGCAACGAAAAGTCCTGATAACTTGATCCATCGTCCTTCATTGCCGCGGTTGACCGCCGATCTCGGATCGACAGGCACATCGGCGGGACAGCCCGCTCCCGGGGGGCAGGCGCGGCCGCCCTTGCGTGCCGATGTGCCCGCCAGCCGCCGTCACACGGTCGGTACGGTTCCGCCGTCGATCGTGTATTCGGCCCCCGAGATCGACGCGGCCCTCGGCGAGACCAGGAACGCGACGAGATCGGCCACTTCACCGGGTTGGGCCGGGCGTCCCAACGGAATCCCGCCCAGCGCCTGCATGACCATCTGCCTGGCACCCTCGTAGTCCGTGCCCGCATTGGCTGCGATACCGCCGAGGAAATCGACCGCGGCTTCGGTCTCGACCCATCCCGGCGAGACGCGGACGACGCGTACGCCCTGGGGCGTGACTTCCTTGGACAGCGCTTTGCCGTAGGTCGACAGCGCAGCCTTGGCGGCGGCATAGGCGATCGTGGCGTCGTGCAGCGGCAGGACGCGTTGAATCGACGTCACGTGCACGATTACGCCGGATCCCTGCGCGATCATCGAAGGCAGCAACGCGCGATCGATCCGCACGGCCGACATCAGATTCAGGTCGAGCGCCTTGGCCCACTCGGTATCGTCCAGCCTCGCAAAGCCGCCCGCAGGTGCCGAGGACCCGCCGGCCACGTGGATCAGGACGTCGATGCCGCCGAGATGAAGCAGCGCCTTCTCCACGGCCTGACGCACCCCCTCGGCCGTCGCCAGATCGGCGGCCACATAGTGCACATCGCCGATCGGCTTCGCCGGCTCCGAGCGCGCGGTCGCCACGATCCGTGCTTCGAGCTGCGACAGCCGCTCGACGACGGCCGCTCCGATGCCGCGCGTGCCGCCGGTGACCAGGACGCGCTTGTCGGCCAGTTGGAGGTCGAAATTCATGGCGCGACCTCCAGCGAGGCGATCTTGCCGCGCTCCAGGATGAAGGTGTAACGCAGGTCCACCGGGCTGCCCGGGAAGTCGCCGGATACCCGGCTGGTGACGATGTGGCTGCGTCCTTGCGTCTGCAGCGTGTGCGGCTCGGCGGTGTAGGCGTACTGAGCGGACGCCGCGTTCTTCCAGGCCTCGATCGCGGCGAAGCCCGCATGGGTCTTGCCCTCGTCCAGGACGACACCGTCCTTGGTGAAGCAGCGGGCGACGGCCTGGCCGTCGCGGCGGTCGGCATCGAAGTAGGCCGCGATCGGCTCGGGCAGGTTCAGTTCTTTCATTGCAATGCTCCGTTGGTGAGTGCGGAGCCAGCTTGATGCGTACTCGAAGATTAGAGAATCACCTATGATCTGATCAGGCTATGTAGAGAAAAGTGCACAATGCGCGGCTCCGAATTCGCGGAACTCAAGGCCTTCGTGGCCGTCGTCGACCGGGCCAGCTTCGCGCGGGCGGCCGATCACCTGGGCCTGTCCCGATCCGCGCTCAGCCAGACCATCCGCCAGCTCGAATCGAGACTCGGCGTCCGTCTGTTGAATCGCACGACACGCAGCGTCTCGCCGACCGAACCCGGACGCCGTCTGCACGAGCGGATGGCGCCGATGCTGCGCGAGATGGACGAGGCGGTCGCACAGGCCGTCGGCGCGAACGCGCGCGCCGCGGGCACGTTGCGGATCAACACGCTGAGCATGGCGGCGAAGAAGGTGATCGCGCCGCGGCTGGGCCGGTTCGCTCGCGCGCATCCGGATGTCGTCCTCGACATCGTGATCGAAGACGGCCTCAGCGACATCGCCGGCGAAGGCTTCGACGCCGGTATCCGCGTGGGCGGACGCCTGCAGAAGGACATGGTCGCGGTCCGGCTGACGCCGGACTTTGAGCTGCTCGCCGTCGCCTCGCCCGATTATCTCGCCCGACACGGCGAACCCAGGACGCCCGCCGATCTGAGCCGTCATGCCTGCATCAACTGGCGCTTCCCCGGCAGCGGCAAGATCGCCGGATGGCCGTTCAAGAAGAAAGGCAAGGCCGTCGAGTTCTTCGGCGAGGGGACCGTGATCTCGAACCATCAGGACATCATCGTGCCCGCGGCGCTGCAGGGACTCGGCATCCTGTACGCCTACAACGACGAAGACATCGCCGAGGCGCTGGCGCAGGGCCGGCTCAAGCGCGTGCTCGCCGACTGGTCGCCGACGGTGCCCGGTCTGTACCTCTACTACTCGAGCCGGCGCTACATGCTGCCGGCGCTGCGCGGCTTCATCGACTGTCTGCTCGATCGTGATCTGGATGGGTGGGGCCCTTAAAGTAGGCGGCTTTTTTTTGGTTCATCGCGGATTACCGGGGAAGGCGGCGCGGATCTTGAGGAAGAAGTAGGCCTCGTCCCGGTAGCCGTATGCGCGGCGCTTGATGACCTTGATGGTGTTGTTGATACCTTCCACGACGCTGGTGTTGAGAGGGTG
>NZ_DATKFQ010000018.1:0-30098 GCF_035511235.1 Dokdonella sp. | reverse complement strand
ATCGCTTGCGAGACTTTCTTCGTCCCGCCCCTCACGACATTTCGTCCGAGGGAGCCGCGCATCATACAACCATTTTCGCGTCCGTCAACACCTGCGTGCGCCTCGACTTCAACCGCTCCGCCCGCGCCCGCCGGCCCTTCCCGCGCCGCCCCGCTTCGGCCTTCCGGCCTTCCCTGCAAGGGGCGCGCATCCTAACCACATCCCTCCGTTTCCGGAAGAGGGCGATCGAAAATTTTTTTCCGCCGGCGCGCGCCGGCGCCCTTCAGTCTTCGCAACAGGCGAGTTCCCGGCGCGCCTCGGCGCATTCCGCGCGCGGACAGTCGACCGGTGGCGCCTGCACCCGCATCTCGGCGGATCTCGCTGCACGCCCCGCCACGCGCATCCCGACCTGATACGGCACCAGCGCGCCCGGAAACATCAGCCCCTCCGGGATCTCCTCGAGTGGGACGAACACCTGCATGACGGCACCTCGCTGGCTGGGTCGAGAATCGAACGGAGCGCCATGTATTCCATTCCCGACCTGAACCTCGGCCATGACCGGCCGATGCCGCCGCGCTGACGACAAGAGGCCGAATGCGGGCGATCGCCCCCGTCAGCCGATCTGGACCATCTCGAAGTCCGACTTGGTGACGCCGCAGTCCGGACAGGTCCAGGTGTCGGGCACGTCCTCCCAACGCGTGCCGGGTTCGATGCCGTCGTCCGGCCAGCCCTCCGCTTCGTGATAGAGGAACCCGCACACGACGCACATGAACGTGCGGTACGGCGGCTCGTCGGCGCGGACGGTGGAATCGAGGGACATGACGGCAGCTCTGCGATGCGGCGTGAACGGCGCGCATTGTCGCAGCGCGGTCGAATCGATCCAAGCCGCGCCGACGATCCGGTCGCGGCCGCTACACTTGCCTGCATGTCCACTCATCTCGAACGACGGCGAGGCCTGTACGCAATCACCGACGGGCCGCGCGACGATCTGATCGACGTCTGCGCGTGCGCCCTGGCCGGCGGCGCGCGCCTGCTGCAGTACCGCGACAAGACCGGGGACTCTTCGCGGCGGCTCGCGGAAGCGAGCGCCCTGCTCGGCCTGTGTCGCACGCACGGCGTACCGCTGATCGTCAACGACGACGTCCTGCTCGCGCAGGCGATCGGAGCCGACGGCGTCCATCTCGGCGAGGACGATGCCGATCTCGCCGAAGCACGCGAGCGCCTGGGGGCGCACGCAATCATCGGCGTCTCCTGCTACGACTCGCTCGATCGCGCCGCCAATCTGGCACGGCAGGGTGCGAGCTATCTCGCGTTCGGCGCATTCTTTGCGTCGCCGACCAAACCCGGAGCGAGGCACGCATCCACGGGGCTGCTGCGTGCCGCGCGCAGCCTCGGCCGTCCGCTGGTGGCGATCGGCGGCATCACGCCGGACAATGCGCCCGGCCTGATCGATGCCGGCGCCGATTTCGTCGCCGCGATCAGCGGCGTGTTCGGCAGCGGCGACGTGCAATCGGCGGCCGCGCGCTATGCCTCCCTCTTCAACGACGCAACGGATATCCGATGAGTTCCAACCAGACCTTGTTCGAACGCGCGCTGACGCTGATGCCGGGCGGCGTCAACTCGCCGGTGCGCGCATTCAAGTCGGTCGGCGGCCAGCCTTTCTTCACCGCACGCGCCGATGGCGCCTATCTGTGGGACGTGGAGGGCAAACGCTACATCGACTACGTCGGATCATGGGGGCCGATGATCGTCGGCCACAACCATCCCGCCGTACGGACCGCCGTACAGCGCGCGGCGGAGGACGGGCTGTCGTTCGGCACGCCGTGCGCGGCCGAGGTCACGATGGCTGAGACGATCACGCGGCTGATTCCGTCGATCGAGATGGTGCGCATGGTCAACTCGGGTACCGAGGCGACGATGTCGGCGATCCGGCTGGCGCGAGGTGTCACCGGGCGGGCCCGCATCGTGAAGTTCGAAGGCTGCTACCACGGGCACGGCGATGCGTTCCTGGTCAAGGCCGGCTCCGGCGCCTTGACGTTCGGCGCACCGACCTCGCCGGGCGTACCGACCGCCCTCGCCGATCTGACCTCGACGCTGCCGTTCAACGACTTCGAGGCCGCCACGGCGCTGTTCGAGGCCATCGGCAGCGAGGTCGCCGGCCTGATCGTCGAGCCGGTTCCCGGCAACATGAACTGCATTCTGCCCCGCGACGGCTATCTGCAGCACCTGCGCGACCTGTGCACGCGCCACGGCGCCCTGCTGATCTTCGACGAGGTCATGACCGGCTTTCGCGTCGCGCTCGGCGGCGCTCAGGCGCATTACGGCGTCACGCCGGACCTGACGACGCTCGGCAAGATCATCGGTGGCGGCATGCCGGTCGGCGCCTACGGCGGACGGCGCGAGATCATGCAGCAGATCGCACCGGCAGGGCCGATCTACCAGGCCGGCACGCTGAGCGGCAATCCGGTCGCGATGGCTGCCGGCCTGGCGATGCTCGAGCTGATCCAGGCGCCGGGCTTCCACGACGAACTCGCGCGCCGCACGCGGCTGCTGACCGACGGCCTGCAGGCGATCGCGGACGGCGAAGGCATCGCCTTCAGCACGCAGCGCGTCGGCGCGATGTTCGGCCTGTTCTTCAACGCCGAACGGGTCGAGACCTACGCACAGGCCACCGCCGCCGACATCCAGGCCTTCAACCGGTTCTTCCAGGCGATGCTGAAACATGGGGTCTATCTGGCGCCTTCGGCCTACGAGGCCGGTTTCGTCTCGAGCAGCCACGGCGAACAGGTCATCGCCGATACGCTCGAAGCGGCGCGTGCGGCGTTCAAGGCCGTCAAGCAGCACTGAGCGGTTAGCGGCCGCGACCGGATCCGCGCTAAGGCGCGGATCCGGTCGCGCAGGCGCTTCGCCGCGCTCCGACGTCGGCACGCCGCGTCGGCCGGACACGGCGCGGCCGGTTCAATCCAGCCGACCGATCGCGGTATCGAGACGTGCCAGTCCCTCGAGCAGATCGTCCTCTCCGATCGTCAGCGCCGGCACGAAGCGCAGCACGTCCGGTCCGGCCTGCAGCAGCAGCAGACCGGCCTGCGCGGCGCGATCGAGGATGTCCCCGGCGCGTCCCGCGTATGCCGGCGCCAGCACCGCGCCCAGCATCAGACCGCGGCCGCGCACCTCGGTGAAGATGCCCCGTTCGTTGCCGATGCGCTGCAGACCGATCTGCAACGTGATCGAGCGCCGCTCGACGTCGGCGAGCAGGTCGGGCGAAGACAGCTTGCGCAAGGCGACGCGCGCGACGGCGGCCGCCAGCGGGTTGCCGCCGAACGTCGTGCCGTGCGATCCGAACTGCAGCGTCTGCGCGGTCCGCGCATTGACCAGCATCGCGCCGATCGGAAAGCCCGCGCCGAGCGCCTTGGCCAGCGTCATCACGTCCGGCGCCACCTCGTGCCACTGATGGGCCCAGAGCCGGCCGGTCCGGCCCATGCCGGACTGAATCTCGTCGAAGATCAGCAGCGCGCCGATCTCGTCGCAGCGCGCGCGCAGCGCCTGCAGAAACTCGGTCGTCGCGGGCACGACGCCGCCTTCGCCCTGGATCGGCTCGACGATCACCGCCGCGACGTCTTCGCGCAGCGTCGATGCCAGTGCGTCGACGTCGTTGAACACGCCATAGCGGAAACCGCCCGGCAGCGGCTCGTAGCCTTGCTGGTACTTCGGTTGCGCGGTCGCGGTGACCGCGGCGAGCGTGCGGCCGTGGAACGAGCCTTCGAAGCTCAGGATCACGCGCCGCTCCGGCGGGCGCCCGCTGGCGGCGGCATGGCGCCGCGCAAGCTTGATCGCCGCCTCGTTGGCTTCGGCGCCGGAATTGCAGAAGAACACGCGCTCGGCGAAGCCGCTGGCGGCGACCAGCTCCTCGGCGAGCCGCAGCGGCGGTTCGCTGTAGAACACGTTGCTGGTGTGCCAGAGCTTGGCCGCCTGCTCGTGCAGCGCGGCGAGGATGTCGGCATCACCGTGACCGAGCGCGCTGACTGCGATGCCGGCCGCGAAGTCGACATACTCGCGCCCGTCCAGATCCCAGAGCCGCGAACCTAGGCCGCGATCGAGGATCAGCTCGCGCTGCCGGTAGACCGGCACCAGATAGTCGCGCCCCTTGCCGATCAGTGCGTGGCTGTCCGCGCCGGGCGCAGCGGTGTCGTTCATCGTCGGGTTCCAGCTCGAGTCGGCGCGAAGGCGCGCCGCTGCATTATCGGTTCGACGCGAGCCGGAAAAAAGAACAGCCGGCCCGATGCTCGGGCCGGCTGGCGGAAAAGGCGTCCTTGCCCTGTGGCTCCGTTGGAGAGCTGTTGCGTCAGAAGCGGACTTCGGCACCGACCGAGATCACGCCCGGATCGAGCTTGAGACCCTTCTCGTCGACCTTGTAGTAGTCGTAGTTGAGGCCGACGCTGGCCTTGTTGCTGAAGTCGTAGCCGAAGCCGACGCCGGTGTACCAGCCGTTGGACGTGTCGTCGACGTAGACCGGCGCTTCGACACCGGGGTAGCCGCCCTTCATGTCGGCGCGGAACAGGCCGCCGCGGCCGCTGAGATACCAGTTGTCGTTGATGTTGAAGTGGCCGTTGACGCCGAGCGTCCAGCCCTTCAGGTCGGCACGGCCGACCGCGCGCGACGAGGACTTCGGATCGAACGTGCCGAGGTCGGTGTAGCCGCCCTCGACGCCGAGCGCGACGGCCGGGTTCAGCGCCCAGCGATAGCCGAGGTTGACGCCGTAGGCGGTGTCGTCGTCGTCGTAGACGCCCTTGTCGAGCGTGGCCTGGCCGACCTGGCCGTTGATGAAGAATCCGCCCTTGTCCTGAGCGTGGCCGACGGCCGGAATCGCGACGAGGCCGGCAGCGGTCAGGGCGATGGCAAGAATCGAGGTTTTCATTTTCTGCTCCAACTTTCGAGAGGATGAGCGACATACGTCGGGGTGGCGTATGCGATCGGAGAGCTTCGACCGACCCGTTGCCGTGGCGTTCCTCGCTGCTCCGTGCGCCCTAAGCTGGGGTTCACCCCGCGCATTTCAACACCTGCCGGTTTACTAAATATTCAGCCGCGGGTTAGCGGCCACCGGAACGCGGCGCGCCGCGCGCCGATCGCGTCGCGATGCCCTCGACGAGGGGGACAAGCCCGGCCCGATCGGCGACAATGCGCGCCCCTTGCGACCTGCCGCCGCCCGGTCGCCCCGCTGCCTGTCGAGTCCGATCAATGCCGAGCCGTACCGAACTGGCCAACGCGATCCGCGCGCTGGCGATGGATGCCGTCGAAACCGCCAAATCCGGTCACCCGGGCATGCCGATGGGCATGGCCGACATCGCCGAAGTGCTCTGGAACGACTTCCTGCGTCACAACCCGGCCAACCCGAAATGGGCCAACCGCGACCGCTTCGTACTGTCGAACGGCCACGGCTCGATGCTGATCTATGCCCTGTTGCACCTGACCGGCTACGACCTGCCGATCGACGAGCTCAAGCGCTTCCGCCAGCTGCATTCGAAGACCGCCGGCCATCCCGAAGCCGGCGAGACGCCCGGCGTGGAGACCACGACCGGTCCGCTCGGCCAGGGTCTGGCCAACGCGGTCGGCATGGCGCTGGCCGAGAAGGTGCTGGCGGCACGCTTCAACCGCGACGGCTTCCCGATCGTCGATCACGCCACCTACGTCTTCCTCGGCGACGGCTGCCTGATGGAAGGCATCTCGCACGAGGCGGCCTCGCTGGCCGGCACGCTCAAGCTCGGCAAGCTGACCGCGATCTGGGACGACAACGGCATCTCGATCGACGGCGAGGTCCACGGCTGGTTCACCGACGACACGCCGGCGCGCTTCGAAGCCTACGGATGGAACGTGGTCCGCGGCGTCGACGGCCATGACCCGGCGGCGATCGCGGCCGCGCTGGCCGGATCGCGCGGCTCGGACCGGCCGACGCTGATCTGCGCGCGCACGATCATCGGCTATGGCGCGCCGAACAAGCAGGGCAAGGAGGCCTGCCACGGCGCCCCGCTCGGCAAGGACGAGATCGCGATCACGCGCGACCGGATCGGCTGGCCGCATGCGCCCTTCGTCGTGCCGCCGGAGATCTACGCGGGCTGGGACGCCAAGCCGCGCGGCGCCGATCTGGAACAGGCCTGGAACGCCGTGTTCGCGCGCTATCGCGCCGCACATCCGGACCTTGCCGCCGAGTTCGAGCGCCGCCTCGCCGGCGACCTGCCCGAGGGCTTCGCCGCGGCCGCCGACGCGTGGATCGCGAAGCTGCAGGCCGAAGGACCGGTCGTCGCCTCGCGCAAGGCCTCGCAGATGGCGCTGGACGCGTTCGGTCCGCTGCTGCCGGAGCTGATCGGCGGATCGGCCGATCTGGCCGGTTCCAACCTGACGATCTGGAAGGGCTCCAAGGACGTCAACAGCGACGACGCCAGTGCCAACTACGTGCACTACGGCGTACGCGAGTTCGGCATGAGCGCGATCGCCAACGGCCTGGCGCTGCACGGCGGCTTCATCCCGTACGATGCGACGTTCCTGGTGTTCTCCGACTATGCGCGCAACGCGGTGCGCATGAGCGCGCTGATCCCGACGCGCGCGATCCACGTCTATACGCACGATTCGATCGGCCTCGGCGAGGACGGTCCGACCCACCAGCCGGTCGAGCATCTGGCCAGCCTGCGCTACATCCCGAACAATCCGCTGTGGCGTCCGTGCGACGCGGTCGAATCCGCGGTCGCCTGGAAGGCCGCGATCGAGCGCCGCGACGGGCCAAGCTGCCTGGTGTTTTCGCGTCAGAATCTCGCCCATCAGGCGCGCACGGCCGATCAGGTCGCCGACATCGCGCGCGGCGGCTACGTGCTGTCCGATCCGTCGGAGGCGAGGTTCGACCTGATCCTGATCGCCACCGGATCGGAGGTCGAAGTCGCGATGCAGGCGATGCGGATCCTCGCCGACCGCGGCATCGCCGCACGCGTCGTGTCGATGCCGTCGACGAGCGTGTTCGACGCGCAGCCGGTCGAGTACCGCGAAGGCGTGCTGCCCTCGTGGTGCCGCAAGCGCGTCGCGGTCGAGGCCGGCGTGACCGATTTCTGGCGCAAGTACGTGGGTCTGGACGGCGCCGTGGTCGGCCTGGACCGCTTCGGCGCCTCGGCGCCGGCCGATGCGCTGTACCGTCACTTCGGCATCACCGCCGATCACGTCGCCGACGCCGCCGCAGCCCTGCGCTGACGGCAGCCGCGTGCCCGCGGCAAAGCGCCGCGGGGCGGTTCGCGTCGATCGACCGATCCTTTGATCGGGGCCAAGTCGCCCCGATCGTGGACCGCCGATCCTGGCGGCGCCGCAGACCGGCGGCTCCCGTTCTCACGACAGGTAATCCCGTGGCAGCTTTCAACACCGAACGCGTGCTCAGTGTCCGGCACTGGAACGATTTCCTCTTCAGCTTCACGACCACGCGCGATGCCGGCCTGCGCTTCGAGAACGGGCAGTTCATCATGATCGGCCTGATGGTCGACGGCCGGCCGCTGCTGCGCGCCTACAGCATCGCCAGCGCCAACTACGAGGAACACCTGGAGTTCTTCAGCATCAAGGTGCCCGACGGCCCGCTGACCTCGCGGCTGCAGCATCTGCAGACCGGCGACGAGGTCCTGATCGGCAGCAAGCCGACCGGCACCCTGCTGCTGCACGATCTGAAGCCGGCGCCGCATCTGTATCTGCTGTCCACCGGCACCGGCCTGGCGCCGTTCCTGTCGATCGCACGCGACCCGGAGACCTGGGAGCGATTCGACAAGGTCGTCGTCACCCACGGCGTACGCCAGGTCGGCGATCTGGCCTATCGCGAGCTGTTCGAACACGAGCTGGCGAACCACCCGTATCTGGGCGAGCTGGTCCGCGACAAGCTGATCTACTACCCCACCGTCTCGCGCGAGGCGTTCCGCCACCAGGGCCGGCTGGACCAGCTGCTCGAAAGCGGCAAGCTGGCCCGGGACGTGGGCCTGCCGCCGCTCGATCCGGCCCGCGACCGCGCGATGATCTGCGGCAGCCCGGCGATGCTGGCCTCGCTGTCGCAGTGGCTCGACGGCGCCGGCTTCGCGGTCTCGCCGCGGATCGGCACGCCCGGCGACTACGTGATCGAGCGCGCCTTCGTCGACCGCTGAACGCGGGCGCCGGCTTGTCGCCGCCGGCATCGTTCTTGCCCGATCCGCCGAACCTCCGGCGCCGCGCTGGCGCCGAAGCGCCCCGGTGTGCATGCTGCGCCCAGCGGGCATTCCCGCCCGCCCTGTACCCGACGGCAACAGGAGTGGCGCCATGATCGCATTGAACGTCAACGGCAAGTCCCTCTCGCTGGACGTACCCGACGACACCCCGCTGCTCTGGGCGCTGCGCGACGCGGCGCGGCTGACCGGCACCAAGTTCGGCTGCGGCATCGCGCAGTGCGGCGCCTGCACGGTCCACGTCGACGGCCAGCCGGTACGGTCCTGCGTGCTGCCGGTCGCGGCCGCGCAGGGCAAGTCGATCACGACGATCGAGGCGGTCGGCAGCGACCGCGTCGGACAGGCCGTGCAGGAGGCCTGGCGCAAGCTCGACGTGGTCCAGTGCGGCTACTGCCAGTCCGGCCAGATCATGTCGGCGGCGGCGCTGCTGAAGGCCAAGCCGGTACCGACCGATGCGGACATCGACGCGGCGATGAGCGGCAACGTCTGCCGCTGCGCGACCTATGTGCGGATCCGCGCGGCGATCCACGAAGCCGCCGCGGCACTGGCCTGAGGAGCGCGCGATGAACACACGCATCGTCAACGAGAGCCGCCGCGAATTCCTGAAGGCCGGTGCCGGGCTGGCGCTGGCGGTTTACGCGACGCCGACGCTGGCCGCCGCAGCCGCAGCGGCGACGCCCGGTTCGCCGGCCGCGCCGTTCGCGCCGAACGCGTTCGTCCGCATCGACGCCGACGGCGTCGTCACGGTGATCTCCAAGCATCTGGAAATGGGCCAGGGCACGTTCACCGGCATCGCGACGCTGATCGCCGAGGAACTCGACGCGGACTGGTCGCAGGTCCGCGTCGTCGGCGCGCCGGCCGACGCCAAGCGCTACGGCAATGCCGCCTGGGGCGGCGCGGTCCAGGGCACCGGCGGCAGCAGCGCGATGCCGGGCGCCTGGGATCAGATGCGCCAGGCCGGCGCCACCGCGCGGGCGATGCTGGTCGCCGCGGCCGCCGAAACCTGGGACGTGCCGGCCGGACAGATCGTCGTCAGCCGCGGCGTACTCAGCCACGCCGGCAGCGGACGCCGCGCCGGCTTCGGCGAGCTCGCCGCTCGCGCCGCGCAGCAGCCGGTGCCGGCCGAGCCGCCCAAGCTCAAGACGCCGGATCAGTACACGCTGATCGGCAAGCTCAAGCTGCCGCGTACCGACAGCCGCGCCAAGACCGACGGCAGCGCGATGTTCACGCAGGACGTGCAGCTGCCGGACATGCTGGTGGCGGTCATCGCGCATCCGCCGCGCTTCGGCGCGCGCGTCACGCGCTTCGACGGCGCCAAGGCCAAGGCGATCGCCGGCGTGGTCGATGTCTTCGTGGTGCCCGGCGAGCCCGGCGTGTACGCCGGCGGCGGCGCGGTGCTGGCGCGCGATACCTGGACCGCGCTGCGCGCACGCGAGGCGCTGACGGTCGAATGGAACGACGCCGACGCGCTGCGGGCCAGTTCCGACGAACTCTCCGCGCAGTACCGCGCGCTAGCCGCCAAGCCCGGCAAGACCGTCGTCGCACACGGCGACGTCGAGCGCGCGTTCGCCGGCAAGCGCCTGATCGAGGCCACCTACGAGGTGCCGTTCCTGGCACACGCCTCGATGGAGCCGCTCAACTGCGTGGTCGCGCTCGGCGAGGGCACCTGCGAGATCTGGAACGGCGAGCAGTTCCACACGGCCGACCAGGGCGCGGTCGCCAAGAAGCTCGGCATCGCGCCCGACCGCGTCACGATCAACCAGCTCTATGCCGGCGGCAGTTTCGGCCGCCGCGCCAATCCGAAATCCGACTACATTCTCGAGACCGTCGCACTGGCGATGGCAGCGCGCGAACGCGGCCGGCAGGTGCCGATCAAGCTGGTCTGGACGCGCGAGGACGATACGCGCGGCGGCTACTACCGGCCGTTGACCGTGCATGCGGTCGCCGCGGCGCTCGACGCGAACGGCGCGATCGCCGGCTGGCGCCATCGCATCGTCGGCCAGTCGATCCTCAAGGGCTCGCCGTTCGAGGCGATGATGGTCAAGGACGGCATCGACGCGACCACCGTCGAGGGCGTCGACGACCTGCCATATGCGGTCGAGAACCTGCACCTGGATCTGCACTCGCCCGATCCGGGCGTGCCGGTGCAGTGGTGGCGCTCGGTCGGCCACACGCATTCGGGCTTCGCGACCGAGGCCTTCGTCGACGAGCTGGCGAGTGCCGCGGGCGCCGATCCGTACCGGTTCAGGCGCGGTCTGCTCGGCGCGCATCCGCGCGAGCTCGGCGTGCTGGACCGGGTCGCGCGCGAATCGGGCTGGTCCGACCCGCTGCCGCCCGCCGCCGACGGCCTGCGTCGCGGCCGCGGCATCGCCGTGCACAAGTCGTTCGACACCTACGTGGCCCAGGTCGCCGAGGTCACGGTACGGCCCGACGGCAGCTTCCGGATCGACCGCATCGTCTGCGCGGTGGACTGCGGCGTGGCGATCAACCCCGACGTGATCCGTGCGCAGATGGAAGGCGGCATCGGCTACGGCCTGTCGGCTGCGCTGTACGGGGCGATCACGCTCAAGGACGGCATCGTCGAACAGTCCAACTTCCACGACTACCGTCCCCTGCGCATGCAGGACATGCCGGCGGTCGAGGTCCATATCGTCGCCTCGACCGAGAAGCCGACCGGCGTCGGCGAACCGGGCACCGCGGTCGCCGCACCGGCGCTCGTCAATGCGCTGTTCGCCGCGACCGGGCGCCGCGTGCGGCGTCTGCCGATCGATCCGCGGGAGCTGCGCGCATGAACGCCGTGCACCTGATGTCGGCGCGCCTGCCCGCCGCCCTGCTCGTCCTCGCCCTGTTCTGCGGCAACGCGGCAGTAGCCGATGCGCCCGCCGCGCAGGCGCCGCCCGACACGCGCGGCCTGTTCGAGCCGATCCGCAGCGTGATCCAGCATCCGCGCTGCCTCAACTGCCACGTCGCCGACGGGCGGCCGCGGCAGTACGACGACAGCCGCGTGCACAGCCAGAACGTCCAGGGCGGGCCGGATGGCCGCGGCATGCCGGGCCTGCCGTGCTCGACCTGCCACCAGAGCGCGAATGCGCCGGCAACGGCGGGCCCGAACGCGCCGCCGGGCGCGCCGAACTGGCATCTGGCGCCCAAGGAGATGGTCTGGGTCGACGTCAGCGCGCGCGACGCCTGTCTGCGCCTGCGCGATCCCGGCAGCAACGGCGGCAAGGATTTCGCGCAGCTGCTGCACCACTTCGCCGAGGACAAGCTGGTCGCCTGGGGCTGGCAGCCCGGCGGCGGGCGCAGCACGCCGCCGCTGACGCAGGCGCAGACCGCCGCCGCGGTCGAGGCCTGGATCGACGCCGGCGCGCCCTGCCCGGCAGGCTGACGAGACCGTCGTCCCGCCACAGGCGCAGCCCTGTGCGCGCCGCGGCCGGACGCATGCCGAGAGCCGCCGCGCCGGTGCAGCGACACCGGGCCGCGCGCCGGCCCGTGGTCACGTCCGATCGAGCCGGAGCGGCGATACTCGGCCGGCCTCGATGCGCAGACGCGCCGCCGGTCTGCCGAATCGCACCGGACGGTGACTGACGACGATCAGCGTGCCGGCGCCGACCCAGCGATCGACCCCGGCGACGACGGCAGCCTCGGTCTCGGCATCGAGCCCTTCGAACGGCTCGTCGAGCAGCACCAGCGGCGTACCGCGCAGCAGCACGCTCGCCAGCGCGACACGGCGCGCCTCGCCGCCGGAGAGGCCGGTGCCGTACTCGCCGAGCCGCGTGTCGAATCCGTGCGGCAGGCCGTCCAGCCAGTCGCCGAGCGCGACCGCCTCGAGCGCCGCGCGCATATGCGCGCGGTCGATCCGCGGATCGCCGAGGCCGAGGTTGTCGGCCACGCTCATCGCGAACAGATGCGGCCGCTGCGGCAGCAGCGCGACGCTGGCGCGCAACGCATCCTCGCGGTAGTCGGGCAACGGCACCCCGTCCAGCACGATGCGTCCAGCGTCCGGATCGACGACACGCGCGAGCAGCTTGAGCAGCGTCGACTTGCCGGCACCGGAGCGGCCCTCGACGACCAGGCGCGTGCCGGCCGGCAGATCGAGGTCGAACGGGACGATGCCGTCGGCGCGGCCGGGATGGCGGCGGGCAACGCCTCGCAGCTGCAGCGCACCGGCACGTGCCGGCGTCGGCACGGCACCCTCGAAGCGCAGCGCCGGCCGCGCGTCGGCGAGATCGCCCAAGCGCCGCTGCGCCGCACGCGAGCGCGCCTGCGCGAGCAGCGCACCGGCGACCGGCGCGAAGGCCTCGAGCGTGGCGAGGCTTGCGAGCACCGCCATGACCAGCCATGGCGCGGCGACGGTGCCGCCGGCGACCAGCCGGTCACCGCTGCGCAGCAGCTGCCAGCCGCCGAGGCCGACCAGCAGGACGATCAGCGCCTGTGCGCAGGCCTCGAGCACGCGATGACGCAGGCGGCGGCCGATCACGGCCTGGTCGAGCGCCCGCCAGGCATCGCGGCGCGCCTCGAACGCGCCGTACAGGCACAGCGTCGTCAGTCCGCGCATCAGATCGATCAGCGCCTCGCGGCGCTGCCCGGCGCGAGCGGCGAGCTCGCGCATCGCGCGAGCGGCGAGCAGGCTCGACGCCAGCGGCACGCCGATCGCGGCGGCGACCAGCCACGGCGCAGCGGCCAGCATCAAGGCCGGCGAGACGTAGCCGATCAGGACCAGCACGAGCGCCAGCACCAGCAACATCCAGCCGAGCGGCAGCCAGGCGCGCAGCGGCGCCTCGTCGAGCGACTCGACATCGGCGATCGCGCGCTGCAGCAGTTCGCCTTCGGACCATCGCGCCAGCGGCTCGGGCGCGAGCCGCGCCAGCGCGCGATAGCAGACCAGGCGCAGATCGGCGAGCAGACCGAGCACCGCGTCGTGCGAGAGCAGGCGTTCGCCGTAGCGGCCGGCGGTGCGCACGATCGCGCAGAGGCGGATCACCGCGCCGGGACGGAAGATGTCGAACACGGCCGCCGTGGCGGCGCCGGCACCGGCCACCGCGGCGGCCGTGATGAACCAGCCCGACAGCGCGAGCAGTCCGAGCGAGGCGAGCACGGCCAATCCGCCGAGCGCGAAGGCCAATGCGAACCGGCCCGCATGCGGCCGCAGCGCCAGCTTCCACACCGGGCGTTCGTCGGGTGTCCTCATCGCGACTCCGGCGCGCTGCGCGCCACCGGCCGATCCTCGACGATGCGCCCGGCGGCCAGCGTGACGATCCGGTCGACCCAGGCATCGGTGGCCTGCGTGCGGTCGTGGCTGGCGATCAGCAGCGTGCGGCCGCGGCTGGCTGCGTCCAGGGTCTGCTGCAGTTCGGCGGCGGTGTCCGGATCGAGCTGGGCAAGCGGCTCGTCGAGCAGCCAGACGCCGGCATCGCGCAGCAGCGCGCGCGCCAGGGCGAGGCGCTGCAGCTGGCCGCCCGACAAGCCGCCACCGTCGGCATCGATGCGCGTCTGGACACCGTCCGGCAGCGCCTCGACGTCGGCGGCGAGGCCGGCATCGGTCAAGGCGCGCCACAGGCGCGCCGGGTCGGCATCGTCGAGGCCGACCCGCACGTTGTCGGCCATGCTCGCGGCGAACCACTCCGGCCGCTGCTCGAGCCAGGCCAGCCGCGGCCACCACGCCGACCGCGGCAGCCGGGCGAGATCGCGGCCGTCGATGCGGATGCAGCCCTCGGTCGGCGCGAGGAAGCCGGCCAGCAGCGCGAGCACGCTGCTCTTGCCAGCGCCGCTGGCACCACGCAGCAGCACGCGTTCGCCGGCGGCGACGCGGAAGCTGATCCGGTCCAGCGCGAGGCGGCCGTCGCCATGACGCAGGCTGACCTGGTCGAACTCGATCGCAGCCGGACCGGATCCGATCGCGCTCGATCCGCCCGGATTGGTCGGCGCCAGCTCCGATCGGTCCGCACTCGCTCCGTGCACGACGGGCGGCGGCGGCGGCACGCGCCGCAGCAGGTCGGCGATCGCCGTGGCCGCCGCGAGCGCCTGCGCGCGCAGGTGATAGTCGGCGCCGAGCTGGCGCAGCGGCGCGAAGAACTCCGGCGCCAGCAGCAGCACGAACAGGGCCGCATCGAGCTGCATCGGTCCGCCGTAGTGGCCGGCCGGAAAGCGCCCGAGCAGCGCCAGGCCCAGGTACAGCGCGACCATCGCGATCGCCAGCGACGCGAACAGCTCGAGCACGGTCGAGGACAGGAACGCCAGACGCAGCACGCGCAGGCTGCTGCGGCGATAGCCCTGAGCCCCGTCGCGGACGGCGGCGGCGCCCCACTCGGTGCGGCCGGCCAGGCGCAGCGCCGGCAGGCCGCGGACCAGATCGAGGAAGCGCCCGCCGAGCGTCGCCAGCGCCTCGGCCTGGCGCCGGTTCGCGGCCGCGGCGCCTTGCCCGACCAGCAGCATGAACAACGGAATCAGCGGCGCGGTCGCGGCCAGGATCAGCGCGGCGAGCCAGCTCTGCGGCAGCACCGCGAGCACGATCAGCAGCGGCACGCCGAGCGCCACCACGCACTGCGGGCGATAGCGCGCGACGTAGCCGTCCAGCGCGTCGACCTGCTCGACGACGACCGTCGCCAGCGCACCGTCGCTGCCGGCGGCGGCGCGCAGCGGGCCGAGCCGCGCCAGCGCATCGAGCAGCTCGTCGCGCACCGCCGCGCGCAAACGCAGACTCGCGCGGCAGCCGGCCCAGTCGCGCAGCGCCAGCGACAAACTGCGCGCGAGCAGCAGCAGCGGTGCGAGCACGAGCGCGACCGGCGTCGACGGCCGCGCGTCCGGCTGGCCGGTCCAGTGCGCCGCGACGGCGGCCAGCAGGGCCGCGAAGCCGATCCACGCCAGCGTCGCGGCAAGACCGGCCGCGGCGGCCAGGCCGGTCCAGCCATCGACCGTGCGGGTCCGCGTGCCCAGCCAGCGTCTCGCCGCGGCCTCGGCCGCCGGGTCCGTCCCGGTCACCACCCGCGCTCGTCCCCGCGGCGGCGGCGATCGCGCGCCGCGCCGGCGACCGTCACTCGGTCTCCTCGTCCTCGGGATAGCCCTTCAGCTCCAGCCACATCGCATTGACGATGCCGGCCGCGCAGGCGAGCAGCACGCCGAGGATCCAGGCGAAGTACCACATGCTCCGTCCTCCTTCAGTAGTGCGCGTCCGAGCCGCGGACATGCTCGACGTGGACCGGTCCGCGCATGACGCGGAACACCCAGCTCGTGTAGAGGAGGATCAGCGGCAGGAACAGCACGGTCATCCAGAACATCCAGCGCAGCGTCAGCAGGCTCGAGGTCGCGTCCCAGGCGGTCAGGCTGTGCGAAGGCTCGAGGCTCGACGGCATCATGAACGGAAACATCGCCACGCCGGCCGTGAGCACGGTGCAGGCCGTCGCGATCGAACTCAGCACGAAGCCGATGCCCGGGCGTGCCGGTGCGACGCGCCAGGCAGCCAGCGCACCGGCCACCGCGAGCACCGGAATCGCCCACAGCAGCGGCAGCGCGCGGTAGTTGTCGAACCAGGCGCCGGCGACGCGTTCGGCCGTCTTGGCCAGCGGATTGGAGTGCGCATCGCCGCCCGCGAACGTGACGATGCGATAGCCGTCGATGCCCCAGGCCACCCAGATGCCGGCGACGACGAAGGCCACGCAGAACGTCAGCGCGGCGATGCCGAGCCAGCGCTGCGCGCGGGCGCGGATCACGCCGGTGGTCTTGATCAGCAGGAAGGCCGCGCCCTGCATCACCAGCATCGACAGGCTGACCACGCCGACCAGCAGGCCGAACGGATTGAGCAGGCCGAAGAAGCCGCCCTCGTAGCGCACGCGCAGCGCCTCGTCGTAATGGAAGGGCACGCCCTGCAGCAGATTGCCGAACGCGACGCCGAACACCAGCGCCGGCACGAAGCCGCCGATGAACAGACACCAGTCCCAGGCGTTGCGCCAGCGCTGCTGCGGCAGCTTGCTGCGGTAGTCGAATCCGACCGGACGCAGGATCAGCGCGAACAGCACCAGGATCAGTGCGACGAAGAAACCCGAGAACGCCGCGGCGTAGATCAGCGGGTACGCCGCGAAGATCGCGCCGCCGCCGAGGATGAACCAGACCTGGTTGCCTTCCCAGGTCGGCCCGATCGCGTTGAGCAGCACGCGGCGCTCGTCGTCGTCGCGCGCGACCACGCGCAGCAGCGCCCCGACGCCGAGGTCGTAGCCGCCGGTGACCGCGAAGCCGATCAGCAGCACGCCGAGGAACAGCCACCAGATCGCGCGCAGCGTCTCGTAGCTCATCAGGAACGTCAGTGCCTCGCTCATGCCGGTTCTCCCGCTTCCAGGGCGGCGCGGCCGGGCGGGGGCTGCATCGGTCCGCCGCTCGGCGCGACCTCCTCGGCCGGCCCCTTGCGCGCGAACTTGACCATCAGATACATCTCGACGACGAGCAGGGCCGTGTAGAACACGACGAAGCCGGTCAGGCTGAAGAGCAGATCGCCGACCGTCAGCGACGAGACCGACATCCAGGTCGGCAGCACCTCCGACACGGTCCACGGCTGACGGCCGAGCTCGGCGACGATCCAGCCCAGCTCCGAGGCGATCCACGGCACCGGGATCATCGCCACCGCCAGCTTCAGCAGCGTCCGGCTGCGCCCGACGCTGCGCCGCGCCGATGCGAAGAACGCCCAGACGAACACCACCAACATGAACACGCCGCAGCCGACCATGATCCGGAACGCCCAGAACAACGGACCGACCGGCGGGATGGCGTCGCGGGCGGCCTGCGCGATCTGCGCGTCGCTGGCATCGATCACGTTCGGCGCATAACGCTTGACCAGGAGGCCATAGCCGAGGTCGCCCTGCAGGCTCAGCAGATCCTGGCGCGCGAACAGGTCGGTCGGATTCTCGCGGACCTTCTGCAGCGCCGCGTAGGCCTTGATGCCGTTGCGGATCTTCGCCTCGTGCTCGATCGTCAGCTCACGGATGCCGGCGATCGGCGTGTCGATCGAACGCGTCGCGATCAGGCCCATCAGCCACGGGATCTCGACGGCGTAGCGGGTTTCCATCGCCTCGGAGTCGATCAGGCCGACCGCGGTGAACGGGGCCGGCGGCGGATGGGTCTGCCACATCGCCTCGATCGCCGCCAGCTTGACCTTCTGCACGTGGCCGACCTCGTAGCCGCTTTCGTCGCCGAGCGTGATGACCGACAGCACCGAGGCCAGGCCGAACGCCGAGGCGATCGCGAACGAGCGCAGCGCGAACGCGCGATGGCGGTTGCGCAGCAGATACCAGGCGCTGATGCCGAGCACGAAGCAGGCCGCGGTCACGTAGGCGGCCGACACCGTGTGCACGAACTTGACCTGCGCGACCGGGTTGAAGAACACCTCCGAGAAGCTCGCCAGTTCCATGCGCAGCGTGTCGGGGTTGAAGTGCGCGCCGACCGGGTTCTGCATCCAGGCATTGGCGATGAGGATCCACAACGCCGAGAAGTTGGAGCCGAGCGCGACCAGCCAGGTCACCAACAGGTGCTGCAGGCGGCTCAGCCGGTCCCAGCCGAAGAAGAACAAGCCGACGAACGTCGACTCCAGGAAGAACGCCATCAGGCCTTCGATCGCCAGCGGCGTGCCGAAGATGTCGCCGACGTACTGCGAGTAGTAGGACCAGTTCGTGCCGAACTGAAACTCCATCGTGATGCCGGTGGCGACGCCGAGCGCGAAATTGATGCCGAACAGCTTGCCCCAGAACATGACCATCTGCCGGTACACCGGCCGGCCGGTCATGACGTAGACCGACTCCATGATCGCCAGCATGATCGCCAGACCGATCGTCAGCGGCACGAACAGGAAGTGATACAGGGCGGTGATTGCGAACTGCCAGCGCGACAGCTCGATGACGGTATCGGAGATCATCCTCACACCTCGCAATCCGGGGGCCGGCACAGAGACCGCGCCCGCAGGCAGCCGGACAGGCTCATCGCCATCGGCGTTCGGCTGGGTTCACGGCGGCGCCCCGCAACGTGCTTGGGGAGCCGGCCCGATGCTCGACAATCTACGCCCCTGGTTCGTCGCGACGATAGTGCCATACCGTCGCAGTGCAGAAGCGATGCGCCGGTCGCGGATCAGAACGCCGGCATCTCGGCGCGGCGTCCGGCTCCGATCGCGGCGCTGGCCGGAATGGCTCCATCCGAATGGCTCTTAGCACCGACCGGCCGGGGCCGTTAAACTGCACGCCACCCCGCTTTCCGTCCCCGGCGCACGGTCGCCGTTCCCATCCTGAGGAGTGTTCCATGGCAGTCAAGGTCGCCATCAACGGCTACGGCCGCATCGGCCGCAACGTCCTGCGCGCGCTGTACGAGGCCAAGCGCAACGGCGAGATTCAGATCGTCGCGGTCAACGATCTCGGCAATGCCGAGACCAATGCGCATCTGACGCAGTACGACACCGCCCACGGCAAGTTCCCGGGCGAGGTCTCGGTCGACGGCGGCGATCTGGTCGTCAACGGCGACCGCATCAAGGTGTTCGCCGAGCGCGATCCGGCGAAGCTGCCGTGGGGCGATCTCGGCGTCGACGTGGTGCTCGAGTGCACCGGCCTGTTCACGTCCAAGGCCAAGGCCGGTGCGCACATCGCCGGCGGCGCGAAGAAGGTCATCATCTCGGCGCCGGGCGACAAGGACGTGGACGGCACGTTCGTCTACGGCGTCAACCACGACCGCATCAGCGCCTCGCACCAGGTCATCTCCAACGCCTCGTGCACGACCAACTGCCTGGCGCCGCTGGCCAAGGTGCTGCACGAGAAGATCGGCATCGTGCACGGCCTGATGACGACGATCCACGCCTACACCAACGACCAGGTGCTGACCGACGTCTACCACTCGGACCTGCGCCGCGCGCGCAGCGCCACGCATTCGCAGATCCCGACCAAGACCGGCGCCGCCGCCGCGGTCGGTCTGGTCCTGCCGGAGCTCAACGGCAAGCTCGACGGTTTCGCGATGCGCGTGCCGACGATCAACGTGTCGGTGGTCGATCTCAGCTTCGTGGCCGCGCGTGCGACCAGCAAGGACGAGATCGACGCGGCGATCAAGGCGGCCGCCGAAGGCCCGCTCAAGGGCATCCTCGGCGTCAACGAGAAGCCGCTGGTCTCGATCGACTTCAACCACAACCCGCTGTCGTCGATCTACGACGCGACGCAGACCCGCGTCATGGAAGGCACCCTGGTCAAGGTGCTGAGCTGGTACGACAACGAGTGGGGCTTCTCCAACCGCATGCTCGACATGACGCTGGCGCTCGTCAACGCCAAGTGATCGAACGTGTCCCGGCGGACGGCCGCGCAGCGCGCGGCCCGCCGGGACGCGGATCAATGCGCGACCAGCAGCGGCACGTCGCTGTTCTGGAACAGGTAGCGCGTGGAACCGCCGAGCACCAGCTCGGCGATGCGCGAATGGCCCCAGGCCCCCATCACGATCAGATCGGCATCGACCGCGCGCGCCGCGTCGAGCAGGGCCGGTCCGCTGTCCTTGCCGCTGACGAGAAATTCGCGGAACGAGGCGGCGATGCCGTGGCGCTCGAGCCAGGCACGCAGATCGAAGCGCGGCAGGTAGTTCAGGCCGAACGGGCTGGCCGCCGGTTCGCCGACCAGCACCTCGACGCGTTCGGCCTGCCGCAGCAGCGGCAGGGCGCCGCGCAGCGCGAGGATGCCCTCGCGGCTGTCGTTGTAGGCGACCACGATCTGGCGGCCGACGCGGTCGATGCGCGCGCTGTCGGGCACCACGACCACCGGAGCCATCGCGCCGAACACCGTGCGCGAGACGATGCCCCAGCCGGTCGGCGCGTCCGGATTGAGGATCGGCCGCTCGACGACGACCAGGTCCGCCCAGCGCGAGGCGTGGCACAGCGCCTCGACCGGATCGCCCTGCGCGACCTGCCACTCGCCGCTGACGCCGTAGGCGCCCAGGCGCGCCTGCCACCACGGGCCGTGCGCCTCGGCATCGCGGCACAGCTGCTCGGCATCGCGGACATACAGGGCCACCGCGTCGGGCGAGGCGAATGCCGCCGGCGCGATCGGCACCAGATGCAGACCGAGCAGCCAGGCGTCCAGGCGCTGCGCGAGCTGCAGGCCGACCAGAGCCGCGGGCGAGTCCTCGCCGTAGCGGCGCAGATGGGTGACGATCTCGACGTGACGCATGGCTTTCACCTCGTCCGGGGCCCGTTCGCCTCAGCATACGGCTTCGCGCTGTCCGCAGCATGATCGGCGCCGCAAGCCGCGGCGCCGCCACGCCGGCTGCCCGGTGAACGGCGGCCGCGGCCATGACGTTCCGCACGCGCGCGCCGCCGCCGCGGCCGGCACGCTGGCGCCACACTCTGGCCGGAGGACCTGCGATGAGCCTGTTGTTCGCCGTACTGATGCTGATCGGCCTGCTGACGCTGGCCGCCGGCGGTCTGGCGCTGCTGCCGGCCGTGCTGGGGCTGGCGATCGCGTTCTTCGCGATCTGGCTGACGTTCGCGGTGCTCGGTCTGGTGCTGCGTGTCGTCGGCCTGGTGCTCGGCGGCGTGCTCGCGCTGACCCTGGCGCTCGCCGGAGGCGTCCTGGCGGTCGTGCTCGGCCTCGGCCTGCTGCTGCCGCTGCTCGTGCCGGTGCTGGCGATCGCCGCGCTGATCTGGCTGCTGGTCCGCGCATCGCGGCCGGCCGCAGCGCCGCAGGCGGTGCCGAGCCTGCCACCGCGCGCCTGACGGCAGGGGCGCGCGGCGCGCCTCGCCGCGGCCGGACACGTCGGCCGCTGCTGACGGCACGGTGGGCGCGGGCCGCTGTCGGAATCGCAGCGGCGGTCGCGCGTCGGTGCCGGGGCCGCGGTCTCGTGCACGCGGGCGGTCGCCGCAGGCCGGATCGCCGAACGCGGCGCGCATGCGAACGGGCTCGACCCGCCGGCCGGCGCCGCGGATGCGCTTGGATTTGACGATACGCCGGAGTACCGTGAAGGTCCGTTGCGGCGCAGCACGCCGCTTGCGATACGCCCGATGGCCGCCCACGCTCCGCCGCTGACGTCCGACTACAGCCTGCGCGAGGAGATCGCCTCCAGCCTGATTCATGGCCTGGGCATCGTGCTCAGCATCGCCGGTCTGGCGGTGCTCGCGGCAGCCGCGGCGATGCGCGGCGACGTCTGGCACATCGTCAGCGTCAGCATCTACGGCGCCACGCTGATCCTGCTCTACACCGCCTCCACGCTGTATCATGGCATTCCGCACGCCGGCGCCAAGCCGCTGCTGCGCCTGCTCGACCATGCCGCGATCTTCCTGCTGATCGCCGGCACCTACACGCCGTTCACGCTGATCAGCCTGCGCGGGCCCTGGGGCTGGACGCTGTTCGCGATCGTCTGGTCGCTGGCGCTGATCGGGATCGCGCTGGAGATGCGCCGGGTCCGCAATCGCGTGCTGTCGGTGGCGCTCTATCTCGGCATGGGCTGGGTCGGCATCGTCGCCGCCGGCCCGCTGATCGACAGCGTGCCGGCACCAGGCCTGTGGCTGCTGCTGGCCGGCGGCCTGAGCTACACCTTCGGCGTCCCGTTCTACCTGTGGCGCAAGCTGCCGTACAACCACGCGTTGTGGCATGTCTTCGTGCTCGCCGGCAGCATCCTGCAGTTCTTCGCGGTGCTGCTCTACGTGCTGCCGTCCGACTGAGCGGCCGCCCGCATCGCGTTCACAGCAGCAACGCCAGCGCGAACACGCCGAGCATCGTGAAGCACAGCGCGATCTTGGCCAGGGTGCCGAACACGAAGCCGAGCCAGGCGCCGATCCCGACCGCGGTCGAGCGCCGCAGCGTGCCGCCGGCGACCAGTTCGCCGATCAGTGCGCCGAGGAACGGTCCGAGCAAGAGCCCGGGCAGGCCGAAGAACACGCCGACCAGCGTACCGACCGCGGCGCCGATCAGCGCCCAGCGGCTGGCGCCGACACGCCTGGCGCCGAGCACGCTCGCGACGAAATCGACGATCAGCGCCAGCACCGTCAGCACGCCGAGCACGGTCAGCGTCGGCCAGCCGATGTGGACGAAGTCGCCGGCCCAGGCCGCGACCAGCATGCCGGCGAAGACCAGCGGCACGCCCGGCAGGGCCGGCAGGATCGCGCCGGCGAGGCCGACCAGGACCAGGGCGGCGGCCAGGGCGTAGAGGATGAAGGTGGTCGTCATCGGGGCGGATCGTCGGCGAGGCGCGCCAGTGTAGCGTCCAGCCCGGCCAACGCGCTGCGCTGGCGGGTCGGCGGGCGCAGCGCGGCGGCACAGCCGGCCCGCGGAGCAGCGCCCGGCCGACAGGCGCCGGTCCGCATGCGGGCCTGCACCGATCGATGCGCGCGCGGCTGCCGGTATCGCGCGCGGTCCGCGACCGTGCTACGGCCCCGCCGCGTGCGCGCTCAGCCAGGCCTCGAAGCGGTCCGGCGCCAGCGCCGGCGCGAACAGGTGCCCCTGCGCGGCATGGTAGCCCTGCTGCTGCAGCAGACGGCGCTGATCGTCGGTCTCGACACCCTCGGCGATCACGCCCAGACCGAGGCTCTCGCCGATGCGCTGCACCGCACGCGTCAGCTCGCGCGAGGCGGCATCGCCGTCGAGATCGCGCACGAAGCTCTGGTCGAGCTTGATCTCGTCGACCGGCAGTCTGCGCAGCAGTCCCAGGCTCGAATAGCCGCTGCCGAAGTCGTCGACCGACAGCCGTACGCCGAGCGCGCGCACCTCGTGGATCACGCGCATCGTCTCCGGTCCCGCGTCGAGAAACGCGTTCTCGGTGATCTCCAGCGTCAGATCGCTGCCGGTCAGCGCGCAGGCCGCCAGCACCTGGGCGATCCGGCTCGGCAGATCGGCGTCGCGGAAGCTGGTCGGCGACAGATTGACCGACACCATCGGTACCTGCAGCCCGCGCGCGCGCCAGTCGGCGAGCTGGCGGCAGGCCTCGCGCAACACCCGTACGCCCAGTTCCGCGATCAGGCCGCATTCCTCTGCGAGCGGAATGAAACGCGCCGGCGTGATCTCGCCGAGCTCGGGATGCCGCCAGCGTGCAAGCGCCTCCACGCCGTGCAGACGGCCGTCGGCAAGGCGCAGCTGCGGCTGATAGCACAGACGTATCGCCTCGTGGCTCAGCGCATCGCGCAGCGCCGCCTCGAGCGCGATGCGCTCCTGCGCGAGCACGGTGATCTCGTTGCTGAAGAACGCGAAGCGGTGGCGGCCGGCGGTCTTGGCCTGGTACATCGCCATGTCGGCGCGGCGCAGCAGCAGATCGATGTCGGCGCCGTTGGTCGGGAACAGGCTGATGCCGATGCTGGCCGAAGGCACCACGCCGACACCGCCGAGCATCACCGGCACCTGCAGCGCATTCTGGATCCGGCCGGCGCGATCGGCCGCGCCGCGCGCGTCGCAGCCGATCAGCACGACGACGAACTCGTCGCCGGCCAGGCGGCCGACGATGTCCGACGGCGCCACCAGATCCTGCAGCCGCCGCGCGATCTGGCGCAGCAGCTCGTCGCCGGCGGTGTGGCCCAGAGAATCGTTGACCTGCTTGAACCGGTCCAGGTCGATGAACAGCACCGCCAGGGCGTCGCCCGAGCGCGCCGCGTCGGCGATCGCCTGTTCGGCGCGCGCGTGCAGCAGGCTGCGGTTCGGCAGTCCGGTCAAGGCGTCGTAGAACGCCAGCTGGCGGATCCGGCTGCGCGATTCCTCGCGCTCCAGCGCCAGTGCGCACAGGTGCACGCTGACGCTGACCAGCCGCTTGTGGAACCGGCTCGGCCCGCGGTTGCGGCGGTAGTAGAACGCGAACGAACCGAGCACGCGGCCGCTGCTCGACTTGATCGGACTGGACCAGCATGCGAGCAGGCCCTGCGGCAATGCCAGGTGACGAAAGTCGGCCCAGAGCGGATCGGTGGCGATGTCCTTGCTCAGCACCGGCTCGCCGCGGTAGGCGGCCGTGCCGCAGGATCCGCAGGCCGGACCGATCGGCACGCCGTCGAGCGCGTCGCTGTACGCGTCGGGCAGGCTCGGACCGGCCAGCGGACGCAGCCGGCCCTGTTCGTCGACGCTCAGGATCGAGGCGACGACCTCCGGCGCGATGCGTTCCACCTCGCGGCAGACCAGGGTCATGACCTCGCGCACCGGCGCCTCGTGCACCATCGCCTCGAGCACCTTGTGCTGCAGCACCTCGTGCATCTTGGTATCGGTGATGTTGGTGATCACGCTGACCGTGTTGACGAGCGCACCGGCCGCGTCGGTGATCGGGTTGACCACGATCGAGCACCACAGCGGCTGCCCCTCGCGATCGTGGATCAGCTCCTCGACGTGGCGGCCGCTCCACAGCGCCTGGCCGGCGGACGCGCGCGCGGCGGAGCTCTCTTTCGCCTCGTCGCGCGACGGCAGCGGCAGCACGTCGGCCTGGCGGCGTCCGATCACCTCGTGCGAGGTATAGCCGAGCAGGCGCACGAAGCCGGTATTGACGTAGACGATGCGGTCCGCGCCGTCGGTGATGATGACCGCGTTGTCGGTCTCGTTGACGCCGAGCGACAGCAGGCGCAGCTGTTCGCGGTCGCGCCGCTCGAACGTCACGTCGCGGATGAACGCGGTATAGATGATGCGCCCGGCCAGCGTGACCTTCGAGATCGACATCGCGCCCCAGCACGGCTCGCCGCTCTTGCGCGCGACCGGCACCTCGCGGCGCGCGCCGACGATCTTGTTGACGCCGGTCGCGCGGTTGGTGTCGACATAGCCGTCGTGCCAGGCACGCAGTCCGGCCGGCACCAGCATGCTCACGTTGCGGCCGAGCACCTCCTCGCGCGCATAGCCCCACATGCGCTCGGCGGCCGCGTTGAACAGGATGATGCGGTTGCCTTCGTCGATCGCGACGACCGCGTCGATCGCCTGCTCGAGCGTCTGGCTGAGCGTCTCGTAGGCGTCGTGCAAGAATGGCGACAGCGATTGCATGCTCACCGGCCCTCAGCTCCTGCATCGGGTGGTTCGGACGGGACTCGCGCCTGAGCGGTTCCGGTGCGCGGCGCGACCGCCGGCCCGCAGGGTCGGCGCTGCGATGGTATCGGGGCGTTGGAGAACTCGGAAATATGCCAATTGCACGCCGCCTCGCGCCACCTGCACGGTCCGGCCGGACAGCGCCCGCGGCGCCTGCACCGGCGCTGCCGCCGGTCGGGGCGCTGCCGATGCTGAGCGGACCGCGCCTGATCCTGCGCCAGATGGGCGAGCATGACCTGCCGGACCTGTACGCCATCCTGTCCGACCCGCTCGTCATGCGCCACTGGAGCCATCCGCCGCTGGCCTCGCCCGCCGATGCGGCCTGGTACTTCGCCAACCTCGAAGCCGGGCGGCGCCTGCGCACGTTCTGGCAATGGGGCGTCGTCGTCCGCGACGAGGACGCGGTCATCGGCACGGTGTCGCTGTTCGCGGTCGATGCGGCCCGTCGCCGGGCCGAACTGGGCTATGCGATCGCATCGGCCCGATGGCGGCGCGGCCATGCCTCCGAGGCCGTGCGGCTGGCGATCGCCCACGCCTCCGGTGCGCTCGGTCTGCGCACGCTGCTGGCCGACGTCGATCCGCGCAATGCCGCCTCGTGCCGGCTGCTCGATAGGCTCGGCTTCCACTGCACGGAGCAGCGGCATACCGGTCGCTGCGTCGACGGCGTGCCGGTGCCGTCGGCGCTGTACGTGCTGCAAACGCACATGCCGGACCGGCCGCGCTGAGCGCGGCGTCCGGGCTGACGGCCTTGCCGCCGCTGCCCGGACGCGTTTTGCGGACCCGGTCATGGAACCGGCCGATGCGGGACGCTAGCGTCCATACGCCGGCGTCCGGACCGACCACGCCGTGCGATTGCGCTCATCGCTCTGGGGAGAATCCGATGTTCCGATCCGTGTCCGCACTGCTGCTGTGCGTCTGCCTGCTGTCGCCGGGCCTGGTCCATGCCGTGACCGGCGTGGCCTTCGTCCACGGCACCGGCCGCCAGACCAATGCCCTCGACGACTACTGGACCCAAGACTTCGTCAATTCCGTCCGGCAGGGACTGCCCGATACCGCCAACTATCTCGTCGTCAACTGCGATTTCGAGCAGTACATGTGGGACAGCCGCGCCGCCGGCTGCCTCGCCACGCAGCTGCACGGCTTCATCACCGGCCGCGGCATCACCGACCTGGTCGTGATCACGCATTCCAACGGCGGCAACGTCATGCGCTGGATCCTGTCGAACCCGACCTACGACAGCCGCTATCCGACGATCATCCAGCGCACGCGCTGGGTCAACGCGCTGGCGCCTTCGAGCGCCGGCACGCCGCTGGCCGACGCGGTCATCGCCGGCAACATGTTCGAGAACGCGCTCGGCTGGCTGCTCGGCTACCAGAACGACGCGGTCCGCATGCAGCAGGTCAGCTGGATGGCCTACTACAACCAGAACAACCTGGCCGGCACCAGCGGCCGTCCGGCGCTGCCGAAGGGCTTCTGGAACGTAGTCGGCAGCGACGTCAGCTCCGGCGTCTTCAGCGGCAACGCCTACTGCGGCGGCTACGCGCAGAGCGTCGGGCTGGAGTTCACGCAGAACTGGCTGGCCGGCTGCTCCGACGGCTTCCTCAACTGCACCAGCCAGAACGCCGCCGGCCAGCTGTGGTTCTACGACTACCAGCGCAGCTCGAGCGGCTACGTGCTCAACCACAACCAGAGCCGGCGTCCGTGCTTCGGCCTGGACACGATCCTGCGCAACGATCTGTAGGAGCCGCCGCGATGACGAAGACGAACCGATGGACCTCGCTGTTGCTGCTCGTATCGACCGCCGTGCAGGCCCAGTCCGCCGGCCTGCTGCCGGCACAGCCCGGTGACCTGGTGCCGGCGCGCGCACGTGCGGTCGACCGCGCGGTGCCGGCCGCGATCGAACGCATGCCGCTGGCGTACGCGCAGCCGCTCGCAGCCGACGCGGCGCTGACCGCCGAACCGGCGATCCACCGCGCCGAGAGCCGCGAATACTGGCAGCGCGTCGACGCGGCCGCGCTGCGCCAGGGCTATCCGCTGGCGCTGACGTCCGCCGGTGCGCTGATCCTGCTGTCGCCGACGCCATCGGCCGCGGCGCCGGACGCGGCCCAGATCCGGATCGTACGCGGCGCGGAGCGCGCGACGCTCGATCAGGCCGGCGAGGCGCTGGCCGATACGGCCGCGCTGCGAGCGGCCGGCATGCAGGTCGCGACCGGCGCGCTCGGCTTCCGGCTGCGCGACGGCTACGAGGCCGATGCCGCGCTGCAGGTCGAAGGCGCGCGCGGCGAGTACCTGCTGCACGTCGCCGAACCGCGCAGCCACCAACTGCTGACGCTGTCGGCCCGGCGCGACACGCTGCACGCCGGCGATACCGTCGAGGTCGATCTGGCGCTCGAAGGCGGCGCCCGCATCGGCCACGCTGCCGCTCTGCTGGTGGCGCCGGACGGCAACGCGTTCGATCTCGATCTGCGCAGCGACGGCACGACCGCGCGCGGCAGCGTTCGGATTCCGGACGCGGTCGCCGCGACGGCCGGGCTCTGGGACGTGCGCACGACGGTGGCCGCGAACGACGGCACGCGGGCGTTCCAGCGCGATGCGCGCACCGCGATCGCGGTCAGCGTGCCGACCGCGCGCATCGCCGCCGCGCGACGCGACGGCAAGGCGGGACGCGGTACGACCACGATCGACGTCGACCTCGACGTCGCCAGCGCCGGCCGCTACGAGGCGCGCGGCGTGCTCTACGGCACCGACGCCCAGGGCCGCCTGGTGCCGGCCGCCGCGGCGCAGTCGGCGGCCTGGTTCGAACCCGGCAGCGGGCGGCTGCGCCTGGCGTTTCCGGCGAGCGCGGCCGGCCTGAGTGCACCGTTCGAACTGCGCGATCTGCGTCTGAACGACCAGACCGTGCCGGCGCTGCTCGAACGCCGCGCCCGGGCCTTGCGGATCGAACGCTGAGACGCGACGATCCGCGCGCCGTACGGCCGACTCCGGCCGGCCGTACGGCATCCGCGCGACGCTACGGCGCCTGCGCCGTCAGCGTCGCGACCGCATCCGCGTCGTGGCTGCCAAGGTCGGTGACGAGACTGCCGGCCGGGATCGTATTGACGAGTTCGCCGGCCGTCACGGCTGCGACCTGCACGTCGATCGTGCAACTGCCGTTCGCCGGAATCGTCGCACCGGCGCGCAGCGTCACCGAGCTGCCGGTCTGCAGCAGACCGGCACCACCCGCGCACGTCGTCGAGGCATTGGCCGCCGAGACCAGACCGCTCGGGAATGCGTCGACCAGGTCGGCGCTCAGGGTCGCCGGCGTCGCGTTCGGATTGCTCAGCGTGATCGTCAGGCCAGTCGGCGTGTTGAGCGGTACCGTCGCCGCCGAAAAGCGCTTGTCGACCGTCGGCGCGACGAGGCTTTCCTCGAAGCCGTTCGCGAAGATCGCCTCGGATCGCGTGACCTGCAGCGTGTAGTCCTCGACCTGGCCCCAGCGATACGCGCCGCAGGCGCCGCCCGGCCAGTACAGCGCGAACGACGACGGCGACCACACCTTCAGCACGCGCATGCGCGTCGGGCCTTCCGCGGCGCCGGCCGGCACCTCGATCGGATAGTTGACCTCCATGCCGTCCTGTCCGGTTGATCCGACCAGCGCGCCCGCACTGTAGACCTCGCCCTCCTCGTCGAGGATGCCGTTACGGTTCCAGTCGACGAACACGGTGTAGGTGTTGGCCTGGAACGCGAACTGCGCGCGCCCCTGCAGTGCGATCGGATAGGTCGCTCCGGCCGTCACCGCGGTGGAACGGGCCGTGAAATCCTCGTAGCCGGTCGTCGAATCGACGGCCGAGACGCTGTCGATGGCGCCGAAGCGCACGCGCGTGATCGGCTCGACCGCTTCGGTCATGTCGACTGCACAGTAGTGCGCGGTACTCGGGGCGTCGGGCAGCATGCGGAACACGCCCTCGCCGTGATGCTGGTTGCCGGAAAAGTCGTGGGCGCTCAGCCGCCATACGCCCTCGACCGGCTGCACCGCCGAGACGCCGGCGCCGAAGATCTGCGTGCTCGGGTCGAGTACGAACGTGAAGCGACCGGCCGCATCGGCATACAGCTCCTCGATCGTCATCAGTTCGCCGATGTTCTCGGCCGGATCGGACAGATTGAGTCTGACGCGGGCGTTCGGCGCCAACCCCTCGATACGGACCTCGGTACCGCTGGCGAAGAACTGCGCGATCGGCAGCGCGTCCGGGGCAGCCTTGACGTCGACGATCTCGTTCGGGTCGCGGATGACCGTCAGCGGCGTCTGTGCCGCAGCGCCGGTCCCGTCGGCCGCGGCGACGACGTGCTCACCGAGCACCGAGCGCAGTTTCATCGCATTGACGCGCACGACGAAGCCGCCGGCCGCGTCGGTGGCCGCCGGGAACCGGCGCACGCCGCCGTCCGGATCGGTGACCGTGACCTCGACCGCCGTCGTCGCCGCGAAGCCGCTGCCGGTCACCTCGACGCCGCCGGCCCAGAACCAATACTCGACGATCGTGTCCACATCCAGCTGCAGCGCCGGCGTGCCGGCCGTCGCCGCGGACAGCGGCAGCCAGCCGAGCAGCGCGAACAACAAGCCGTACATCCAGGCGGATGCACGTCGCGCCGGTCGTGCGACGGACGGGCCCGTCCTGCCCGTCCTGCCCGTGCTGCCCGGCGCTGAAGCGGCCGGCGATCGATTGACTGCTGTTTCCACGTGATTGACCCCGTACGTATTAGGAAAGGACCCGCCAGTCGCGGCCGCTGCGAGCAGCGCCGGCGGCCGCGACTGGCGGGCCCGTCCGATTCTCCGAACGCCGAGATCGTTGTCGCTCGCGGCGGGTTGCCGGGCGGTTGGAATGTCCTAACCGCACGCTAACGGAGCGCCGCAGCGGCGTTCAGCGGCTTCCGGCGATCCGAGCGTTCGACGGCGGCG